>NZ_AFPJ01000019.1 GCF_000220505.1 Microbulbifer agarilyticus S89
CTGGCCTTTTTTACCCAGGTAATCCACCCGCACCTGATCCAGTGCCGCGAGGTCGCCGGCCTTTTCTACCAGCGCCAGCGCCTGCTCGGTGAGGGATTGCAATTCTTGCATTGAAACTTTCTCGTTCTGACTCGTTCTGATCGATGAGTGACAATTGTTATTTTGAGACGCAGCGGATAATAGCAAGCCTCTGCGTCAGAAATTCGTGTGCTGCTGATAAAAAAATAGGGAAGAGCCAAACAGCCCTTCCCTATTTTTAAAGCACAAATCCGCCCTTGCGGGCCGATTTATTCTGCAGGCGCTAATTAAGCTGCCAGGGCTGCCTTGGCTTTTTCAACTACGGCAGCAAAAGCGGCTTTGTCGTATACCGCCAGATCAGCCAGAACACGGCGATCCAGTGCGATATCCGCCTTCTTCAGGCCAGCAATCAGTCGGCTGTAGCTCAGGCCTTCAGCGCGGGACTGGGCGTTGATACGCGTGATCCACAGAGCGCGGAAGTTACGCTTCTTAACGCGACGGTCGCGGTAAGCGTACTGACCAGCTTTGATGACTGCCTGCTTGGCTACGCGGAATACGCGAGAACGCGCACCGTAGTAACCTTTAGCCTGCTTCAGAATTTTTTTGTGACTGCGACGCGCCACTACACCACGTTTTACACGGGCCATATCAATATCCTCTTAAAACTTAACGTGTGCAGCCAATTACTTGGCGCGCAACATACGATCGACCAGGGTGGCATCAGACTTGTTCAAAGTGTTGGTGCCGCGCAGCTGACGCTTACGCTTGGTGGTCATTTTGGTGAGGATGTGGCTCTTGTTAGCGTGCTTGTGCTTGTAGCCCGAAGCCGTCTTCTTGAAGCGCTTGGCAGCGCCACTGTGTACTTTTGCTTTCGGCATTTTGTACTCCAAAGTGAATAGTGACCCACGAATGGGTTCTGTTAATTGGTTACAGGCCGAAGCCTGCAACTGTGCGGGAGTGAGAAGGCAGCCGTCGCCCGATCACATCCCGAAAAGAAGACTCAGATACCGGGTATCCAAGCCTTACTTTTTCTTTTTGGCGGGCGCGATGACCATGATCATCTGGCGGCCTTCCATTTTTGGCCGCTGCTCCACCGTACCCAGCTCCTCGAGGTCTTTCTCGATGCGCTGCATCATTTCCATACCCAGCTCCTGGTGGGCCATTTCACGGCCACGGAAGCGCAGGGATACTTTCGCTTTGTCCCCGGCTTCCAGGAAGCGGGTCAGGTTGCGCAGTTTGATCTGGTAGTCACCGATATCGGTACCGGGACGGAACTTCATTTCCTTGATCTGCTGCTGCTTTTGTTTCTTCTTAGCCGCATTTTTAGCCTTCTTGGCCTCAAATACGTGCTTCCCGTAGTCCATGATCTTACAGACGATGGGATCGGAGTCCGAAGCAATTTCAACGAGATCCAGGCTGGCCTTCTGCGCTTCTTCCAGCGCCTCTTCCAGAGTGACAATGCCTACCTGTTCACCATCCGCACCAATCAATCGCAATTGAGAAGCTTCGATCTGATCGTTGATGCGGGCCTTTTTGGACCGTCCTTTCATATCTCGTTTAATAACACTCGTCTCCGGTTACTCAAAAAAAGCTATCGGGGCGCTTATTCAGCTGCGCCCGCAATAGACGAACGGCCGCGGCGGTCCACGTCCTGGCGGAGGATCTCAAGGAATGACTCATACGTCATGGTTCCGAGGTCCTCACCGCTACGTGTCCGCACGGCAACCGTCTGATTTTCCACTTCCTTATCGCCGATTACCAGCAGATAAGGAACACGCTGAAGCGTGTGCTCGCGGATTTTAAAGCCGATCTTCTCGTTTCTCAAGTCAGCAGCGGCGCGGAAACCCTCACCACCCAGCTTGGACTCAATATCGCGACAGTATTCGGACTGACGATCGGTGATGTTAAGCACCGCAACCTGCTGGGGCGCCAGCCAGGTCGGGAAGGCACCCTCGTAGTTCTCAATCAGGATACCGATAAAGCGCTCGAAGGACCCGAGAGTCGCGCGGTGCAACATTACCGGGTTCTGGCGGGAACCGTCTTCCGCCACAAACTGCGCGTCCAGACGGCCCGGCATGGAGAAGTCCACCTGGATGGTGCCGCACTGCCATACACGGCCGAGACAGTCCTTCAGCGAGAACTCGATCTTGGGCCCATAGAAAGCACCCTCACCCGGCAGCTCTTCCCAGTCCAGATTAGCCGCATCCAGGGCGTCCGCCAGCGCCTTCTCCGCCTTGTCCCAGCTCTCGTCGGAACCGACGCGCTGTTCAGGGCGGGTAGACAAACGATAGATCACTTCATCAAAGCCGAAGTCTTTATAGACCTCGTGCAGAAGGTCCATAAACTCAGATACTTCAGACTGGATCTGGTCTTCGGTACAGAAGATGTGGCCATCGTCCTGAACGAAGCCGCGCACACGCATCAGGCCATGCAGGGAGCCAGACGGCTCACTGCGGTGACAGGAGCCAAACTCCGCCAAGCGCAATGGCAGGTCGCGGTAGCTGCGCAGGCCCTGATTGAACACCTGCACGTGACACGGGCAGTTCATCGGCTTGATGGCAAACTGACGCTCTTCGCTTTCCAGCGTGAACATGTCGTCGCCGAATTTATCTGCGTGACCGGATTTCTCCCACAAAGAGAAATCCACCAGCTGCGGGGTCTTGATCTCTTTATAGCCGCGCTCGCGCTGACGCTGGCGCATGTACTGCTCAACGGTGCTGTATACAGTCCAACCATTGGGGTGCCAGAACACCATACCCGGCGCTTCTTCCTGCATATGGAACAGGTCGAACTTCTTCGCCAGCTTGCGGTGGTCGCGCTTTTCCGCTTCCGCAATACGGTGCAAATACGCCTTGAGCTCTTTCTTATTACCCCAGGCAGTACCGTATACGCGGGTCAGCATCTCGTTGTTCGAGTCACCGCGCCAGTAAGCACCAGCCACTTTGGTCAACTTGAAGGCCTTGAGCTTGCCAGTAGACGGCACGTGCGGGCCGCGGCACAGGTCTTCAAAGTCGCCCTGGCGGTACAGGGAAATATCTTCATTGGTAGGAATGCTGGCAATGATCTCTGCCTTGTATTCCTCACCCATTTCACGGAAGTACTTCACCGCATCGTCACGCGGCAGCAGACGGCGGCTTACCGGAATATCTTCCTTGGCCAACTCTTCCATGCGCTTTTCGATCTTCTCAAGATCTTCTGGCGTAAATTGGCGCTCGTAGGCAAAGTCATAATAGAAGCCATCGTCGATCACAGGACCGATCGTGACTTGAGCACCGGGGTACAGCTGCTTGACCGCCTGGGCCAGCAAGTGCGCGGTAGAGTGGCGAATGATCTCCAGACCTTCTGGCTGGCGATCGGTCACGATCGCCAGGTCGGCATCGTGATCAATAACAAAACTGGTATCCACTTCCTTTCCGTCAACGACACCTGCCAGCGCAGCTTTCGCGAGACCGGGACCAATATCATTGGCAACGTCGAATACAGAAACAGGATTGGAGAATTCGCGACGGGAACCGTCAGGGAGGGTGACAACAGGCATTGCACTTCCTTATTTATCAGTGGCGACCCCTACGTAAGACCGCGTGATTCACATCTGTGAGTGTGGGCTTGCGCCCGAAACGAACCAAATCAAAAGAGAGGAAAAGGCTCGCGAGAAATTGGTAGACCCGAGCAGACTCGAACTGCTGACCTCTGCCATGTCAAGGCAGCGCTCTAACCAACTGAGCTACGGGTCTAGAACATGCAACCGGGATATCCCCGTGCTGCAGAGGAGGCGAACTCTAGCACCGTGAATCAGGCATTTCAACACAAGTGACCAGATTTTTCCCATCGCCACGTTCGCGACCTGCTGGCGCGCCAAATGCGCTGCCAGCAAGCCCACGAGAACCGGTAAGTCAATCGCTTTGTAACGCATCAATGGGGTTGAGCTGCGAGGCCTTGATTGCCGGGTACACGCCAAACACGAGCCCCACCAAGGCGCACACCGTAAACGACAATACGATGGCACCAATCGACCAGGACACGGGCCAACCCGCGTAAAGCGCAATTACTTCCGACAGTAAAACACCAAACACAATGCCGAGCAGACCGCCAAGAATCGCGATGGTAAAGCTCTCAACCATATACTGGATTCGAATGTCCCGCTCGGTGGCACCAATGGCTCGCAACAAACCAATTTCCTTGGTTCGTTCGAGCACTGTCGCCAGCATAATGTTCATGATGCCAATGCCACCGACCAGCAATGAAATACCGGCAACGCAGGACATGACGATGTTAAAGATCGCCTGGGTTTCCATCTTCTGGGCCATCAAGGCAGCCGGCACGACCACCGCATAATCTTCCACGCCATTATGGCGCCGCTCCATCAGGTGTGTCAGTGCGCGCGCGGCCTCCCGTGCATCGGTCCCGGGTGCCAAGCGGAATTTCAGTTCGCTGAGTTCGGGCGCGAGGGTTTCGCGGGCAAAACGCTGGTCAGCCGTTGCCAGCGGGATAAAGATCTGGTTTTGCTCGGCACCGAGCTTTACCCCTTCAAATTCTGCACCGTCGACAAACGGCGAATCCAGGACGCCCACCACCCGGAACCAGAGATGGTTTACCTTGACCATTTCCCCCAGCGCGGAATCACCGGGGAACAACTGCCCGGCAACAGATTCCCCGAGCACGGCCACCTGCGCAAGCGTCGACTCGTCCTCGGGTCCAAGCAGCCGGCCAGCATTCAACTTGAAGGGCGACAAGTCAAAGTAATCCGCGCTAACCCCGCTGGCTGATGCGTCACTTTTACCGTGAGCACTAAACACGCTGTATGTCGGTAGGCTTTTCTGCGCAGCAAAAGCAGAGACAAAGCCGAAAGTACTCAATGCGGCTTCGCCGTCACGCAGAGTCAAACCGGAAGACTGTTTCCGCTGCTCATACAGTTCATCGTCCGGCACATCTGCGCTCTGCACGATCAGGTTGTTGAGGCCCATAGTTTCGATCATGCGCAGGGCCTCACGCTCGGCGCCCTTACCAATATTCAGCATCGCAATCACGGCACCGACACCAAAAATCATGCCGAGCAGCGTCAGCAGAGTCCGTAACTTGTGCTGGCTCAATTCCGACAGTGCATCGGCAAATGTCAGCAACACCGGACGCCAGGTATCGGGCATGGCTCCGTGCAACCTTTCAAGCAAACCCATCAGCCATGCCCTCCCGGAGCGCTCACATCCTCAACCAGGCCCGACACCTCATACAGCGAGATCGCTTCGCCTGCCTCCAGCCCTTCGACCACTTCAACATGGGTCGGCGTGGCATCGCCGAGCGACACCTCTCGCTCAACGAATCCCTCACCCTGCCACACAAACACATAGGCTCCTTGCGGGCGATGGAAAACACTCTGCAAGGGAATCGTCACGCGCAGCTCTTCCTCGCGAATGCGTACCTGGGCACGCAAACCGCGTCCGAGCTTGAATAGCTTGGGGTGTTGCTGATCGAACTCCGCCACCAGCTCATAATATTTTTGCGGATTACCCCGCTCGATGGATCGTGGTGCCGGGCTAACACTGGCAACTCGCGCCGGAAAACGGCGCTCAGGCATGGTTTCGATCCACACTTCGACAAACTGCCCCTCGGCGAGACCCGCGGCCTCACGGTCCAGCACGTAGAGCCGCGCCTGCATTATGCTGACGTCCGGCAAGTCTCCCACTTTTCTGCCGGGCCAAACTTGCGAGCCAACGCGGGGCTTTTCACCCCGCCAGTTCGCTTCATACACCAGCAACCCATCGTGCGGCGCAACCACTTCGAGCTTGGCCAGATCCTGATCCAGGCGCTCTATTTTCTCACTGTGCTTACTTTCCTGCACCGACAGCACATCCAGCTCACCGCCGGCGCGCGTTGTAAAACGCTCATTTTTCCAGCCGAGATAGCCGAGTTTGGAATTCAGGTACTGTGCATCCAGCGCATCATCGAGAATCTCCAGGCGGGATTTCAACAGGTCATCCTGGACCGCAAACTTCTCCGCAAACTCCTTCTCTGTACCAACCTGAGAAATATCCAGGAATATCTCCATCTCTTCGCTATCCAGCGCACCGCGCTTTTCGCGCAGGTCTTCCTGGGCAACACTCAAGTCGCCCGCGCTACGACTGCGCTCCCGCTCCATACTCGCACCATCGAAGCGCAAGATAACGTCCCCCTTCGATACGCGGGTGTACTCAGGCAACATCCACGCAATGAACTTGGGACGACGCCCCTGAGGTGCCTGAATTGAAGCCGCCGACTGGGCTTCAAGCTCACCATGTGCGGGTACAAAAGCCGCGCTCGACGTCGTTTGCACGGTATGCAGCAACGGCTGCCTGGTTGCGTCGGAACAACCCGCCACGAAGCCAATACCCAGCAAGGCGAGTGCGAAGCGAAGTCCTCTCTTGCAAAAACAAAATAGTTTCATTCGCCGCTTCCCGCCTCCGCAACCAATTCCCGGGTAACATCCGCTAAATTCAGGGTGGCGGTCATGCCGGGCTTTAAACTCACCTCTTCATCACTGTCGATCGCAACGAGCAGGTCAATCACTCGCCTGCGGTCATTGTTGGACCTATCGCGAACAACCCGTCCGAGCTCGGCAATGCTGCCGGTCAATGTTTTGCCTTGCGCGCTATCGACAACCACATCCACAGGTGCACCCAATGTGAGACTGCTGCGATCGACCTCGTCAGCTTGCGCCCGCAACTGCATGCGACTCAAGTCTGACAAGAGCACCACCGGCTGCCCAAAACGCACGGATTCACCCTGAGATGGCTTCTCCCCTTGCCAATTGGGGATGTACTGCACCAGCCCCGCGATCGGCGCATGGACTTTTAGCCGATCTACTTGCTTTTGCAACAAATCCACCTCTGCCGCCAAGGTATCCACTTTCCGCTCAGCGAGCGATACCTCCAACTTGCCCGACTTTTCATGCAGTTCAGCCAGCGCCCGCGCCAATGCCAAGTCATTAGTGGCAATTTCGAAATCAATTGCCGACTTCATCCGCTCATTTTTGGACAGGGACTGGTCGATAATCGCTGCGCGTCGTTCTGCCTTATCAAACTCTGCACGCTTTTCTTCTACGGCAAGCACATCATCTTTCGCGGTCTGTTCGACTTTTCTTACGGTATTCTTTAGTTCGCTGCGAGCCTGGGCCAACTCCGATTTTTTTTCGATCAAACGATCGCGTACGGGCTTATCATCAAAGGCGACAATCAGGTCCCCTACTTTCACATGGGTATTTTCCGGAACTAACCGCTTAATACTGTAATTCCACATACGGGAAATACTCGGTGGCGCAATTTTTACATGCTTTTCCGCTTCGAGTTCTCCAGTGATAGATAGTGGTGGCCGGCTGGCATCCGGGGCTGTGGCAGACTCCGGATCGGCGCACCCCGCGATGGCGACTATGAATAGCAGGCACGACAGAGCACCATAGCGGAAGGAAAAGTGACATCTCATGAAGCAGTGTCCTCCAGCAACTCGACGCGCGCCCCCATTCCCGGGAGCAGCTCCAACTGTGGCTGCTCCAGCAGTGAAAACTTTACCCGGTAGTAAAGCCCGACACCCCACTCACTCCGTTTCTGCGGCTGCGTTGCCACATGATCAAGTCGGGCAGGCAGACGTAAATCCAACCGCGAATCAAAGGTGAGGATGGCCTCCTGACCTAGCCGCGCACGATCAATATCTACTTCGTGAAGCCAGGCTTCAATATAGAGGTCATTCAGCGATGGTATCTCGGCGATTAGCCAGGTGGGTTGGGCACTCATCCCCACAAACACCCGTTCACCTGTCCACGGATGCTTGCCATACAAGACAGGGCCAGCGCGCTCAGCGCGTACACTCATGGACGCCAACCGTTCTTCTTCGAAAGCAAGATTTTCCAGGGAGCGGTCAATGGCTATCGTTTGCTTGCGCAAGGTCACATCACGAGTGAGGCGCGCCTGCTCCAGGGCATCCTTCGCCTTGGCGACCTTAGAATCCGCCTCCTTCTTAGCCACCTGAAATGACTCGTACTCGTACGCACTGAGAAACTGCGCTGGGATTGCCGCGTCGATGGCGGCCTTTTTAAGCAACAGTACCTCACGCTTCAGCGCATACTCGCTTTCCAATACCAGTTCCGCTTGCTGGGTTTCCTGTTGCTGCAAGGTCTCCCGCGCTCGCTTGAGAGCAACCTCCTCTGCATCGATCTTGCCCTGAATTGCAGCGCCATCGAAAACCGCCACAATTTCACCTGGCTCAGCGATCTGCCCCTCCGGCATCAACCACTGCAATTCCACCCTCCAATCATCCGTCATTGGTGCGACGAAATGCTGCTTATCCTCCGCCCTGACTTCCCCGCTGAGCAGCAGCGGCGCCGCTATTACTTTCGGCATCAGCACTGCGATCACCACCAAACCAAGCAATAGGCTTACCCTGCGCATAGTGTGTCCTCGATTACCAGGCCATCACTCATCCGAATCGTTCTCTGCGCGTGCTCGGCAATCTCTGGCTCATGCGTAACCATAACGATGGTTTGCCCCTCACGGTGCAATTCCTTGAGCAGGACCAGAATCTCCTCCGAAGTCCGGGTATCCAGGTTACCGGTAGGCTCATCGGCAAAAATGACTTTTGGTCGATTCACCAACGCCCGCGCAATCGCCACCCGCTGACGTTGTCCGCCAGACATTTCAAAGGGTTTGTGATCTAACCGGTGGCCCAGGCCCACACGGTCCAACATGGCGCGAGCGCGAGATTCGGCTTCTCGCTCTGGAATATCGCTGTAGCGCAAAGGCAACATCACATTACGCAGCGCGGAGAGACGCGGTAGGAGGTGAAAGGTTTGGAAAATAAAGCCAATATTGCGATTGCGTATACGTGACAGTGCAGCATCGTCGTAACTACCAACGGCTTGCCCATCCAACCAATATTCCCCTGACGTCTGCTGATCCAGACAACCGAGAATATTCATCAGCGTCGACTTACCCGAGCCGGAAGCCCCCATAATGGCTACGAACTCGTTTTCTGCAATATCAAGGGATACGGATTGCAACGCCACTACCTGCGCGTCACCACTACCGTATTCCCGACGCAACTCTGAGACTTTTATCATTATTACCGCGCCGAAGCCCAAACGGAGGTTGAGCCAAACAAATTTTTACAGGACCACCCGCAATGAATTTCAATGACAGCCGTCATTCACTGCATAGCAGTCAAACAGTAACATCAAGACTTTCTTTTATATAATTATTTCGCACATTGCGCACAATCAGTCCTATCGATCAAACCGATACTAGCTCTATTCAAATTGAGTCAGGACAAGTTCACGCGCAGTCAACATGGATACGGCACCACGCGGTAACAAGAGGCGAGCAGATCCACCCCTTTCGTGGACCTACTCCATTAGCTCAGGGTGTGATCAAACGCTGTCTTTCAGTTTAGCGATCTCGTCGCGGAGTTTGGCCGCATCTTCAAACTCGAGGTTTTTCGCGTGGTTGTACATCTGCTCCTCCAGCGCCTCGATACGTGCCCAACGCTGCTGATCGGTTAGCGGTTTCTGGTCTGCCGTATAATCCGCTCCCTTTTCTGCCACCTTACGCCGCCCGCGCGCCGGCACCCCCGGAGCCACTGCGCCCTCGAGAATATCTGCAACACTCTTGCGGATGCCTTTGGGGGTGATGCCATGCTCGGCGTTATGCGCCAACTGCTTTTCGCGGCGACGCTGGGTTTCATCCAAAGCACGACGCATTGAGTCGGTCACCTTGTCCGCGTAAAGGATGGCCCTCCCCTCCAGGTTACGGGCTGCGCGGCCGATCGTCTGGATAAGAGAACGATCCGAGCGCAAAAAACCTTCCTTGTCTGCATCAAAAATGGCAACGAGAGAGACTTCTGGCATATCCAACCCCTCTCGCAGGAGGTTGATCCCCACCAGCACATCAAACTCGCCGATACGCAGATCGCGAATAATTTCCACGCGCTCCACCGTATCAATGTCTGAGTGTAAATAACGCACCCGCACCCCACTCTCCTGCAGGTACTCGGTCAGATCTTCCGCCATGCGCTTGGTAAGCACCGTAATCAGTACGCGCTGATCCTTGTCGACACAGCGGTGGATCTCCGAAAGCGTGTCGTCCACCTGCGTCGCTGCCGGCCGCACTTCTACCACCGGGTCGACCAACCCTGTAGGGCGCACCACCTGCTCTACTACGGCACCAGCATGCTCCTCTTCATACTTGCCAGGTGTCGCGGATACAAAAATGGTTTGCGGTGACAGATGCTCCCACTCCTCGAACTTGAGTGGGCGGTTATCCAGCGCAGAAGGCAAACGGAAACCGTATTCCACAAGAGTTTCCTTGCGTGAGCGGTCGCCACGATACATACCGCCGATTTGCGGCACCGTCACATGACTCTCATCAATGAACAACAGGGAATCATGCGGCAGGTAATCAAATAGAGTGGGCGGTGGCTGCCCGGCGTCGCGTCCCGACAGGTAACGGGAGTAATTCTCCACGCCATTGCAGTAGCCGAGCTCTTGCATCATCTCCAGGTCATACTTGGTACGCTGCTCCAGCCGCTGCGCTTCAAGCAGCTTACTGTTATCACGCAGCTGCTCCAGACGCCCCTTTAGCTCATCCTTGATTTGGTCGATCGCGCTGACAATGGTTTCCCGCGGTGTCACATAGTGGGACTTGGGGAAAATCGTAATGCGCGGCACCTTGCTCAACACTTCGCCTGTAAGCGGGTCAAACAGGGTAATTTCTTCGATTTCTTCATCAAATAGGGAAAGCCGCACGGCCTCCAGATCCGAGTCTGCAGGGTAAATATCGATAATATCCCCGCGCACTCGATAGGTAGCACGCCGAAAATCGGCGTCGTTGCGGGTGTACTGCAGCTCCGCCAACCTGCGCAAGATGGTTCGCTGGTCAACAATATCGCCGCGGTCCAGATGCAGTACCATCTTGAGGTACTTGTCGGGATCACCAAGGCCGTAAATAGCAGAAACCGTGGCGACCACAATGACGTCTTTGCGCTCGATCAGCGCCTTGGTGGCTGACAGCCGCATCTGCTCGATATGCTCGTTGACCGAGGCGTCCTTTTCGATAAACGTATCCGACGACGGAACATAGGCTTCTGGCTGGTAGTAGTCGTAGTAAGACACAAAGTACTCAACCGCATTGCGCGGGAAGAACTCCTTCAGCTCTCCATACAACTGGGCCGCCAGCGTCTTGTTATGTGCCATGACGATCGCCGGGCGCTGCAAGCGCGCAATCACGTTGGCCATCGTGAAGGTTTTACCAGAACCGGTCACACCCAATAGCGTCTGATGCGCAAGACCATCGCCGACCCCTTCAACCAGAGACTCAATTGCGGCTGGCTGGTCACCGGCCGGCTCGTACTTGCTGCTCACTTCAAACGGACGAGCTTCCATAGACTTTTCACCAATCAATTCTAACGACATCTTCCCGCTACATTAGAACCACGGGGAGTGGGAAATTGTAGGCGCGTACGCCACTAAGGGACAAATGCCGTCTCACAGCATCGCGGACGGCGAGAAAATAAACACTGAAAAATCAAAGAGTTATTTTTGGATAAAGGGGTTGACCTGTTCTGGGGTGCTCTATAAGATACGCGCCATCTGACCGAGACGGTAACCAAGCCGCCGCTCAGATGCAGTTCCGCCTTAGCTCAGTTGGTAGAGCAAATGACTGTTAATCATTGGGTCGCTGGTTCGAGCCCAGCAGGCGGAGCCAAATTCAAAAACCCCGGAGCCCGGAATGGCTACGGGGTTTTTACTTAGAGCACTGCTCTAATGGAGACGCCTCCCCATGGAGCCTCTCACCTCTTAATTCCGCCTTAGCTCAGTTGGTAGAGCAAATGACTGTTAATCATTGGGTCGCTGGTTCGAGCCCAGCAGGCGGAGCCAAACTAAAAACCCCGCGCCTTTATAGGTAGCGGGGTTTTTTATTGCCTTATGGCTGCCGGCGACCGACAGCGCACTTACCTCAAAAACCAGCCCTCAAGCCGTCGGCAAACGACGCACCTCTGCAACCTCAGATTTACGGGCAACCTCCTCGCTCTCAGCCAGCTGAGACCAGACGGTGTCGATCAGTTGCTGCTTGGGCGCATAGTCCTTGACCGAATCCACCAGCACGCGATGCACTTCCGCGCAATCCTGACGGGCACATGCATCTTTCAGCTCTGACAGATACACCTGCAATTCATCACTCGACAAGCGCTCTTCTTCCGCACGCATAATCATCGGATGATCGGTACCGGCCACTTTGTCACCCAACAAAAGCTCTTCGTAGAGTTTTTCACCCGGGCGCAAACCAGTAATCTGAATCTCGATGTCCCCATCCGGATTGGCCTCATCGCGCACGGTGTGCCCCATAATCTGAATCAGGCGACGGGCGATATCGAGAATGCGCACCGGCTCCCCCATATCCAGCACAAAAACCTCACCCTTGCGTCCCATACTCCCCGCCTGAAGCACCAGTTGCGCCGCCTCGGGGATGGTCATGAAGAAACGCGTGACCTTTGGGTGCGTAACGGTAACCGGGCCACCGGCGTTGATCTGGTCTGAGAACAAGGGAATGACCGAGCCGGAAGAACCCAGCACATTGCCAAAACGCACCATACATACCCTGGTGCGCCCAAAGCGGCGACCAAAATCCTGACAGATGAGCTCCGCCAGTCGCTTAGTGGCCCCCATGACATTGGTCGGCCGTACTGCCTTATCGGTGGATACCAGCACGAATTGCTCCACCCCATAGGCCTCCGCCGCCTCGAGCACCGCCAGCGTGCCGAGCACATTGTTTTCAGCGCCGACCGCCACGTTCTGCTCAACCAGTGGAACATGCTTGTAAGCGGCGGCGTGATATATGGTTTGCACCCTGAACGAATCAATAATTTCGCCCACTCGCACCCGGTTGCGCACATCCCCTAACAGCGCTGTCACTTCGACCTGCAGATCCTCATCCTGCTGCTGTTGCCGCAACTCCCGCTCAATCTGATACAGGGAGAACTCAGAGGACTCCAGCATGATCAGCTGCGTCGGCGCCCACTGCACAATCTGGCGACACAATTCCGAACCAATGGAACCGCCGGCACCGGTCACCAGCACCACCTTGCCGGAAATCGACTCAGAAACGAGCTCTCTCTGCGGCTCCACCGGGGCTCGACCGAGGATGTTTTCATAGATTTGGGAAACGTCCGATACCCGGCCTGCACTATCGACCAACTCTTCCATGCCGGGGATAACCTTCACCACGATACCGCGCTCACGCAGGCTACGGGTAATCTCCCGGCGACGGCGCTTGGGCACCCCGGGCATTGCCAGGAGGATTTCAGAGATGTCACGCTCAGCAATGACTTCGTGGATGTTGGCCGGGCTGTATACCAATACGCCATCAATCAACGTATTTTGCTTGGAGGCGTTATCATCAAAAAAAGCCACGGTTTTATACATTTCACCGTGAATCAGCCCCTTATAGAGCTGCAAGCCCGCTGTACCCGCGCCATAGATGGCCACACGAGTCTTGTGAATCTCCAGGGCCATTTGATAGTAGAGGCGAACCAACCAACGGGATCCCCCCACGGTAATGAGCGCGAAACACCAATAGATAACCGGAACGGAGCGAGGCACACCGGCATAGGTCAGGTAAGACGCCACGGCAAGCACAACCGCAGATGCGGTCACACCCTGTAACACCGCGACAATCGCCTGCTGGCCCATGTAACGGATCACCGTGCGATAGAGCCCCAAGCGAAGGAAGATAAAGCTACTGGAAACGAGAGTCATGCCGAGGCACATTGCCATGGCGGGCTCGGTGACCAAACTGGCACCATCGAAGCGAATCGTCATCGCCATCAAAAATGCGGCGGTGAGCATCAGCAGGTCATAGCACAGCATCAAAACCGGCTTGTAGTTTTTTTGTGCAGATTTGTAAAAGCTATTCACCAGGCCCCCAAGATTCCCTTTCCAGACCCTTTGGATCCTTCCGTTTTGCTGTACATCTTCATTTTCCTAGTGACTCACCTGCTGGCGAATCACAGCACGGGTGTTCTTATGCCATACCCAATTTTACAAGCAATAAAGCCGCAAGCGACGTGCTAACCATCACGGCTAGCTCAATTCGCAACGACACTTTGACGCCATGTTTTAACGCCATCCGCTGATACAGGTGCTGGCGATGGGCTTCCCACCACCGCTCCCCGCGGAATATCCTGATCAGCAGCGTTGCCGTTGCATCGAGCCAAAATGGCAGGAATATCAGTAGCGGAACAAGCGGCCCCCAAACCTCTTGCCGCCAGCCGACGACACTCACAGCAAACACCGCCAACCCAATCACCGTTGAGCCGGCATCCCCCAGAAAAATTTGCGCCTGCGGCCAATTGTAGTGCAAAAAAACGACACTACTGACGACCACCAACAGGCAAAGACTCCCCAGGTCCGCCGCGCCACGCCAGAAACTGATCACCGCAAGCGCAGCAAAACCGATGGCCGTCATACTTCCCGCGAAGCCATCCATGCCATCCATAAAGTTGTACAGATTGACAACCCACACGCCCGTTAGCAGCAAAACTGGCCACAACAACCATGCAGTTCCCCAGACACCTTGCCCTACCGGAACAGGAAGTATTTCGTACAACAAAATACAGACGGATAAAATTTGAACAGAGAATCGTAACCGTGCACTCAGCGGGCGCAAGTCATCCGCCAGTGAAATACTCAGCAACAGAAAAAAAGCAAAAAAAGTGCCAAAAGAAATCGATGCCCCACTCACCAGCAAGCCAGCTGCGGTGCCACCCAGCAACGCCCAACCGCCGGTTCTAGGGACCGGCGTCTCATGCAAAGAGCGGTGATTTGGCGTATCCAGCGCAAATTGACGCAATCGCGATAAAAGAATGCGCAACACCACCAGTGCAACAACACCCGCAACTGCACACGAAACGAACAGTGTCACCCACTGCTCCGGAACCACACCCATCAACTGCCCTCATTTACCGCTTGCAAGAATTGGCGATAGCGCCGCACGGGCCGCCAATTCAGCGTGGTTCTTAGTCGGGCGGAACTATAAAGCTCGCTCCGCCCCACTTCAAGCAAACCCGACTTAACTCCCATTACGGACAGTGACCGGGCCACCAACCCCACTATTGCGGTCAAAAAATCACTGTTCTTCATGGTACGGCCACTGGCCGCAGAGCCAATTACACTTAGGTCGCAATACTGCGGCTCTGCAGCAATAAAAACCTCGCGGTCACAACGAGACTCAACAATCAACCGAATAGCGTCAAGCAGGTCACCCAGGGCGACAAAACTGCGGAAGCCAGTGGTGGGAACCCGCGGGATGAAACGTCCCCACACGCGAAACTTTTGTCGCCAAGCCATCACCCTCTTCGCGGCGACGGGATGCACATCAGCCTGCCCTGCGCCAGATCCATTCTCACACTCACCATAAACGGCCGCGGGGCGCAGCACGTTGACACGAATCTCTGCCGGTGACGCAAGCAATTGCTGCTCCGCACGCCATTTGCTCCCACCGTAGACATCACTGGCGGGCTGCCCCTCATACTCGCGCGCCAGCTGGCCACTGGGTGGCGTAACCGCTTTTACACTGGACAAATATAAAAATGAGTCGGCCTGGGCAGCTGCCGCAGCGCCGAGCAGTTCGCCAGGGAAACGACAGTTTACCAATTCAGCCGCGCCCGGCTGTTGCCGGCATTCGCGGACCGAAGCCATACCGGCCGCGTAAATGACCCTATCACCCGCCACAAACAGACCCGCACAATCTTTTGCGCTCAGCGTTTCCACTTGATGATGAAAAGCCCCTTGTGGACCGGAGGGGCGACGAGACACGGATACAACAGGATCTCCAGTCGCCAATAGGTAGCGACTCAGTGCAGAACCGATATAGCCAGAGCTCCCAATAATCACCCAACGCATTCTTTACAACATCTCTCAAGCAGAAAAAAAGACAGCGCCCTCAGGCGCTGTCCTTGTCGATTACTTACAGCTGGATTCGATCTTTATTCTTCTCCAGCGTAACTACCCCGATACCCTTGATCTCCAGTAGCTCTTCCACACTGGAAAAACTGCCATTCTCTTCCCGGTATTGCACAATTAATTCCGCGCGGGCTACCCCGACACCCTCCAGGGCATCTGCCAGCTCCTCCGCGGTAGCCTTATTCAGGCTCACAACTTGCACTTCCTTTACCATCGCCTCTTCCGCAGCCATGGAAGGTAGCGCACTCAACGTCAGCGCAATGGCGATCAATACGGCAGCAGGTACACGAAACAACTTCATAACAAAATCCTTTTTCTTGCAGTCATTAATGCGCTGATCTTGGGCGCCGATCCATTTCAGCTTTCACCCAGGCATCCATCAGCGTGCTTTGGTCTTCAATCCGTGGGACCAACAAACTCCACAGGCGCAGTGACTTTACCAAACAATCCAGCAGTTTTTGACCGCCAGGCGATTACACGCCATTACAGCGGATTACGCCGCGTCACCTACACGGCACAGCCGTATCAATTCTGGATGTCCCGCAACCCATCAACAATTGCGTCCAGCGCATCACCAGGGTTTTCAGCCCCAGTAATGGGACGGCCGATGACCAAATAATCCGATCCACCTTTGACCGCATCGACTGGTGTGACGATTCTGCGCTGATCATCGGCCGCTGAACCCGCTGGACGAATCCCGGGTGTGACCAAAGCAAACCCTTTACCGCACTCCGCTTTCAGCGCACCCGCCTCGCGTGCGGAACATACCACGCCGTCCAGGCCACTCTCTTTGGCAAGTTTTGCCAGCGCAACCACTTGTGCATTTAACCCGCGCGTCACACCCACTGGTGCCAACTCTTCTTCCGCGGTACTGGTGAGCACCGTTACACCGATAAGCAGCGGGCGCTTGTCCCCAAGCGGCTCCAGCGCTTCGCGGGCTGCGCGCATCATGCGTTCGCCTCCGGAAGCATGGACATTCACCATCCAGACCCCGAGATTAGCCGCAGCGCGTACCGCCGCGGCAACGGTATTGGGAATATCATGAAACTTGAGATCCAGAAAAACCTCGAAGCCGCTCGCGACCAACTTGCGCACCAAGTCAGGACCGGCAATCGTAAACAGCTCTTTACCCACTTTGACCCGGCAGATCGCGGGGTCGAGTCGCCCGGCCATTGCCAGGGCATCTTCCGCATTATCGTAATCCAATGCCACGATGACAGGAGAAGAAACAGAATCAGTCAAAGAACACCTCAGTGTTTGGATGTGATGATAGGTAAAAGGCAGTAACGAACGTTACTCGCCCTCAATACCTTTTACCGAACGGACAGTGTCCCAGCGCTTGCAGCTGGGGCATAGCCAGTGCAATTGATTGCCGGAGAAACCGCAATTGTTGCAACGATAGTGAGGCCTGCTCGCGATCAATTGGTCGATCAAGCTCTTCAGCAGGAACAGATTGTCCCGCGCACGCCCCTCGGTGCTATCGATATGGAGATTGAGGAAGTGCCCCAAGCCCCGCAGTGAAGGTCGCATGGCCAACTGCTTACCCATATAAGCAGCAGCTTCCGTCTCACTCTGCTGCTGATGAATACGATCCGTCAGCGCAATAAGCACACTGTTGGAGGGGTGTTCTTTTTGCAAACCCTCGAGATAGTGCTCGAGACCGCGCTCATCCCCAATCGCTTCGTAACAAGTAATCAGCAACTCGAGAATTTCAGGAATGTAATCCGGGTTCTGTTTCGGTACTCGCTCCAGTACCCGAATAGCCTCCTGAGGCCGCCCCAGAATATGCTCCAGGCGGCCCAGTAACAGGTTCGCGCGCACCGAGTGGCGATCATAACCGAGCGCCGCATCAATATGCTTTCGCGCGCTCAGGTAATCCTTCGCATTGATGGCCTCTTCTGCCAACTCACAGCAAAAGTGGGCCTGAATGGGCGCCCACTCGCTGGGCAAACGCTTGAAGCGACGCCCATGCAGCAGATTGACCGCGTGAATCCCCTTGGCCCACTCACGCTCGTCTCGGTACACCTCAATCAGGTATTCGAGGCTGGTGCTGCGCAGCTCCGATGAGGTCTCCACGAGTTCTTGCAGCAGGCGCTCAGCCCGATCCAGCCAACCGGCGGCAATATAATCTCGCGCCAGCTCCAACTGTGCTTTTTGCTGGCTGATGCGGTTAAGACTGGGGCGCGCCAGCAGGTTCTGATGGACCCGGATGGCCTGGTCATGTTCGCCCCGGCGGCGCAGGAGGTTACCCAGCGCCAGATGGGTTTCGAAGGTAGCGCTGCTCACCTCGAGACCATCGATAAACTTTTCGATGGCATCATCGTGACGCTCGCTAAGCAGGTAATTCAGTCCCTGGGCGTAAGATTGTGCCAGGGCCTTGTGCTGCCGGTTCTTGGCACCTTTCTTTTTGCCACTTTTACGGCCCAGATACCATCCAATGCCGATGGCCGCAAAAATGAAGATAAAAAAGGTCAGGTCGCTCAATTTAGTCTCCAGCAACCTGTCGGCGAACCGTGTGCAATTCGCGCTCGGTGCGCAGCAGCTGGCGCTCCAGCGCCTTGACCCGATGGCGCTCGGTCCAATATGGCAGCAAACTAGCCCAAAAGCCCAATAATGCGCCGATCAACAGGAAACCAATGAGCCAGAACCCGACGCTACCGGCAAACAAGGGGTAGCCGGCAAACCGTGGGGTAATACTTTCGGGGTTATCGACGGCAAAATAGACACCCAGCGCTATGCACACCAGGGCCAATATCCCGAACAATAAACGCGATATCCAGCGCAGAAATGACAAACGAACCTCCGATTCCGGAAGAAGTGTGAAAATCTAAATTCCGTTACAGTGTTAGTCCACTGTGCCCAGCTCGGCAATTACGCACTCTCTAGCGTATCGCGCTGCATTTGCTGGTTAACTCTATCCCTAAGCTCTTTTCCCGGTTTGAAGTGAGGCACATATTTCCCCGCCAGCTCGACGGAGTCACCGGTTTTTGGGTTACGCCCGGTCCGCGGCGCACGGTAGTGCAGTGAGAAACTGCCAAAACCACGAATCTCTATCCGCTCCCCTTCAGCCAGAACACTCGACATCGTGTCCAGCATGACTTTAACCGCCAGTTCCACATCCTTCACCGGCAGCTGATCCAACCGCAGAGCGATCTTTTCGATCAGTTCAGACTTGGTCATGCTATCCGCAATCCTTTCTAAGTCATTGATTATTCTGGAATAGCGGCAATCATCTAATAGAAAGCCGGACTGGGCAACCCCAGTCCGGCTTTCACATAGCCTCAACTCATTGAGCAGAAGCCATCAATAACAGAGAACTATTAGTCCTTGTTATTCATCTGGGCCTTGATCAGGTCACCGATAGTCGCCGGCTGAACCTGTTCAGCTTGCTTCTTGCTGTGATCCTTAATGGCCTGCTTCTCGTCGTCCTGATCCTTGGCTTTGATGGAGAGGCTGATCACGCGGTTCTTGCGATCCACGCTGGTGATCTTGGTCTCAACTTCTTCGCCTTCTTTCAGGGCGTTACGGGCATCTTCAACCTTGTCGCGGCTGATTTCAGAAGCGCGCAGAACGCCTTCTACTTCGTCCGCCAGGGTGATGATAGCCTGCTTGGCGTCAACTTCTTTGATTACACCGGTAACGATGCTGCCGCGATCGTTAGTGGTTACGTAATCAGAGAACGGATCGGATTCCAGCTGCTTGATACCCAGGGAGATACGCTCGCGGTCGGAGTCGATACCCAGGATAACGGTTTCCAGCTCGTCACCTTTCTTGAACTTGCGAACAGCTTCTTCGCCCGCTTCGTTCCAGGAGATGTCGGACAGGTGAACCAGACCGTCGATGCTGCCGTCTAGACCGATGAAGATACCGAAGTCAGTGATGGACTTGATCTTACCGGAGATCTTGTCGCCCTTAGCGAATTTACGCGCGAAGGCATCCCACGGATTTTCCTGACACTGCTTGATACCCAGGGAGATGCGACGACGCTCTTCGTCGATATCCAGAATCATTACCTCTACCTCGTCGCCAACGTTGACAACTTTGGACGGGTGAATGTTCTTGTTGGTCCAATCCATTTCGGAAACATGTACCAGGCCTTCCACACCTTCTTCCAGCTCGGCGAAGCAGCCGTAGTCGGTCAGGTTGGTGATCACAGCCTTCACGCGGCTGTTTTCCGGGTAACGCTGCTTGATGGATACCCAAGGATCTTCGCCCAGCTGCTTCAGGCCCAGGGATACACGGCTGCGCTCGCGGTCGAACTTCAGTACTTTTACTTCGATTTCGTCGCCAACATTCACGATCTCGCTCGGATGCTTGATGCGCTTCCAAGCCATATCAGTGATGTGCAGCAGGCCGTCGATACCGCCCAGATCTACGAATGCACCGTAGTCGGTCAGGTTCTTCACGATACCCTTGATCGCCATGCCTTCTTGCAGGCTGGCCAGCAGTGCTTCACGCTCTTCGCTGTTCGCTGCTTCCATTACGGCGCGACGGGAAACAACAACGTTGTTGCGCTTGGCGTCCAGCTTGATCACTTTGAAGTCGAGCTCTTTGCCTTCCAGGTGCGCGGTATCGCGAACCGGACGAACGTCTACCAGGGAACCCGGCAGGAACGCGCGGATATTGGCAACGTCAACAGTAAAGCCACCCTTAACCTTGCCGCTGATAACACCTTTAACCACTTCGTCTGCAGCGTGTGCAGCGTCGAGGATTTTCCAGGCTTCAGCGCGCTTGGCTTTTTCGCGGGACAGACGGGTTTCACCGAAGCCATCTTCTACGGCTTCCAGGGCAACCTGTACTTCGTCGCCGATCTGCAGATCGACTTCGCCTTTTTCGTTTTTGAACTGCTCTGCAGGAATCACACCTTCAGACTTCAGGCCCGCGTGAACGGTTACCCAGTCTTTATCGATGTCGATAACCATACCGGTCACGATAGCGCCAGGCGCCATCTCAACACTCTTCAAGCTTTCTTCAAATAACTCAGCAAAGTTCTCGGTCATTACTCATACCTATTTGGGTAGGCCCGGCCGTGGATGACTGTAAAACGTAGTCAATCTTCAGCTCAGACCCCGCCGCGCCGCCAGAACGCGGGTTAGATTACAACAGCGGCCGGGCAATTCTGGCTGACCCCGGCCGCTGTTGTTAAAAAATCAAATTCTAAAAAACTGTTTCCAGTCTGGCTCAACGGATGTTTTTTTGTACCAGTTCGAGCACTTTTTGCAGAACACCGTCAATATCGATGTCCGTGCTATCCAGCACCACAGCATCTTCTGCCGGGGCTAAAGGGGAGGCTGCGCGGTTCATATCCCGCTCGTCACGGGCGCGGATGTCCTCCAGCAGGTCGCGGAGGCTAACAGAAACCCCCCTACCCTGCAACTGGTCGAAACGACGGCGCGCCCGCTCTTCCGCACTGGCGGTCAAAAACACCTTGACCGGCGCGTCGGGAAACACGGTTGTGCCCATGTCACGCCCGTCAGCCACCAGCCCCGGCATCGCACGGAAGTCACGCTGGCGCTGCAGCAACGCGTCGCGCACCGCCGGCAACGCGGCTACTTTGGACGCCGCCATGCTGACCCGCTCCATGCGGATATCGCGACTGACATCCTCGCCCGCCAGAACCGCACTCACCTCACCATCGGCGATGGCAAAGCGGATATCCAGATTAGCGGCAATACTCGCCACCACTGACTCATCATCCAGATCAGCATTGGCATTCAGCGCCGCCAGCGCGGTCAGGCGGTACAAGGCACCGGAATCCAACAGAGAAAAGCCGAGCTTGTCGGCCAGCAGCTTGGCGATGGTGCCCTTACCCGAGCCACTTGGGCCGTCGATGGTCACAACCGGTACGGGCAAGCGTTCGGCGGATGTTGAAGCGTTGGTGGTCATATCAGTCATCACTAATTCGATACTACTTTAGTTGGCTGGTATTGCAGTTGGCAGAAAAATTTGTCGAGGTGCGCTCAGCGCACCCCATCGAAGACAGGTGCGGCTAGCACACCTCGAGATTCATCCCCGCCCCCCGAGCCAGCTCGGCGAAATTAGGGAAGGATGTCGCCACATTGGCGCAGTGCTTGATTCGAATATCTGCTCCGGCGCGCAGGGCGGCCACCGCGAACGACATGGCAATACGGTGATCGCCCAGGCTATCCACCTCGCCACCACCAAATACGGCAGACTGGTCGCTCGCACCTTTACCCTGAATCACAATGCCATCGGGTGTCGGCTCGGCATCCACACCCAGGATCTTGAGGCCGTCGGCCATCGCCTGAATTCGGTCACTCTCTTTCACCCGCAGCTCTTCCGCTCCAGTCAATACGGTTTCACCCTCGGCGCAGGATGCCGCAACAAAGATTGCCGGGAATTCATCGATGGCCAGGGGCACCTGGTCTTCGGGAATCTTGATGCCTTTTAAAGGCGCGTAGCGCACGCGAATGTCCGCCACCGGCTCACCGCCTACTTCGCGCGTGTTCTGCAGAGTAATGTCGGCACCCATGGCACGCAGGATATTGATGGCGCCATCGCGCGTTGGGTTGATACCCACATGCTGCAGCAACACATCGGATCCCGGGGCAATGGACGCCGCCACCATAAAGAAGGTCGCGGAGGAGATATCTGCCGGTACATCGATATGGCAGGCCGCCAATTTGCCACCACCCTGCAGGCTCGCGCGCGGGCCGTCACGGCGCACATCGTAACCAAAGCCGGACAACATCCGCTCGGTGTGGTCGCGGGTAGGCGCCGGCTCAGTCGTACTGGTTTCACCATCGGCATACAGGCCCGCCAGCAGCACACAGGACTTCACCTGGGCACTCGCCATGAGCAAGGTGTAATCAATGGCTTTCAAGGCATTGCCGCCACGGATCTTGAGCGGCGGCCGCCCCTCTTCGCCGGTCTCGACGACGGCACCCATTTCGCGCAGAGGGTTGGCTACACGATTCATCGGACGCTTGGACAGAGACTCATCCCCGGTCAATACCGTATCGAACTGCTGCCCAGCCAGCAGACCCGCGAGCAGTCGCATGGAAGTGCCAGAGTTACCAACGTAGAGCGGCCCAGGGGGCGCCTGCAGGCCGTGCATGCCTACCCCGTGGATGGTGACCCGGCCATTTACCGGCCCTTCAATGACAACGCCCATGTCGCGGAACGACTGCAGCGTGGCCAGGGCATCCTCTCCCTCCAGGAACCCTTCCACCTCGGTGACCCCATCTGCCAGGGAGCCCAACATAATTGAGCGATGCGACATGGACTTGTCACCCGGCACTCGCAAATCACCATTTACCGCACCGCCCGGTTGGGCGATAAAAGTTACTTCCTTCGCTTCCATAGTTTCCGTATACGCTTTTTTGGCCAGCATTTTCGTAAAGTGATCCCGCGCCGCCTTGGCCCGGGTAAAAACCCCCATCAGGTGTTCGCTGTCGCCGCTGGCAATGGCACTGCGCAAGGAACCCAGGTTGGAGGTGTAGAGATCGATCGATTTTAAAATGGCATCGCGATTGGCCAGCATAATGTCTCGCCACATCACCGGGTCACTGGAAGCAATCCGGGTAAAGTCGCGGAAGCCGCCAGCGGCATAACGGAAGATATTCTCGTTTTCCGCATCGTGGGCGAGAGTATCCACCAGGCCGAATGCAATCACGTGCGGCAGGTGGCTGGTCGCCGCCAGCACTTCATCGTGCTCGACCACAGGCATACTGAGCACTTCTGCACCTACCGCCTGCCACATACGCTGGATACGCTGGATATGCGCTGGAGCAGTATTTTCAAGCGGCGTGAGAATAATGCGGTGGGCGATATACAAATCGTCGCGCGCGGCGGTCACACCACTCTGCTCAGACCCCGCGATCGGATGACCGGGCACCAGAAACTCCGGCGCCTCACCCCAGACATTTTGCGCTGCGGCAACCACGCTGCCCTTCACGCTCGCACCATCGGTAACCGTCACACCAGCGGGCAAATTATCCTTCAATTGCGTGAATACCGCCTCAACCGTCAGCGTGGGCACGGCAACAAAAATCACATCACCCGCTTCCAGCTCGGGAAGCACTTGGGCAATATCGGTAACTGCACGATCCACCACGCCCAGCCCAACCGCCTGGTCGCAGGTTTGCTGACGGCGCGCAACACCGATGATCTCACGACAACCACTGGCGGCCTTCAGGCCCAGCGCCAAACTGCCACCAATCAGCCCAATCCCAACGACAACCAGGCGGCCAATCTGGCCCGAGACTTCCCCCCCAGCAGCACCATCCATTGCCGACATTTACAGCACTCCGCGCGGGTAGGAGCCAAGCACCTTCATATCGGACGCGCAGGCACCCACATCTTTCAGCGCCGCCGCCACATTTTCGCTGTCGCGGTGGCCGACAAAATCAATAAAGAACACGTAGGTCCAGTTACCGCTTTGTGAAGGACGGGTTTCCACTCGGGTCAGGTCAATATTGTGGTTCTGGAACGGCACCAGCAGGTCGTGCAGCGCACCCGGCTCGTTGCGCATAGACACCATCAGCGACGTTTTGTCGTCGCCGCTTGGCGGCACTTCCTGGGATCCGATGATCAGGAATCGGGTCGAGTTATCCGGGCGGTCCTCAATTTTTTCATTGAGAATCTTGAGGCCATACAGATCGGCCGCCATATCACCGGCAATAGCTGCTGCATTCCACTCACCCTTAACGCGCTTTGCAGCTTCCGCATTGCTGGCAACCGCCACGCGCTCCACGTTCGGGTAGTAGGAATCCAGCCACTTGCGGCACTGCGCCAGGCTCTGCGCATGGGAGTAAATACGGGTAATGGAATCCTTACGGGTAATATCGGAAATCATCAGGTGCTGATGAATCCGCAACTCTACCTCTCCACAAATTTTCAGGTTGGAGGTCATAAAGTTATCGAGGGTATGGTTCACTACCCCCTCGGTCGAATTCTCTACCGGCACCACACCGTAATTAACCGCCCCGGCCTCCACCTCGCGGAACACCTCGTCAATCGCCGCCAATGGCTTGGACACCGCAGAGTGGCCGAAATGCTTGAGCGCGGCCTGCTGGGTGAAGGTGCCTTCCGGACCAAGATACGCCGCTTTAATTGGCTCTTCTAATGCCAGACACGCCGACATGATTTCACGAAACAAGCGCGCCATTTCTTCGTCGGTCAGCGGACCGGCATTGCGCTGCATCGCGCGACGCAACACCTGGGCTTCGCGCTCCGGGCGATAATACAACGCATCCTCGCCATTGCTCTTTTTGACTTCAGCAACTTCCAGCGCGCAATTGGCACGCTCGGAAATCAGTCGCGCGATATCGCTATCGAGGCCATCGATGCGGTCGCGGAGTTCCAGCAGGCGCGGATCCTGCTTTGGCTTATCTTCAGACATAACTCTCGCCTAAATTCGTAAAATCCATTACTCAGTCGCCACAAAGGCGCTTATCAACCTCGGCGCTGTTCAAAATCGGCCATAAAGGCCACCAGGGCCTCGACCGCCTCCAGGGGCACAGCGTTGTAAAGGGACGCCCGCATACCACCCACAGAGCGATGCCCTTTCAGGTTGAGCAGCCCTGCCGCTTCCGACTGTTGCAGGAATTGCTTGTCCAACTTTTCATCGGCAAGCACAAAGGGCACATTCATACGCGAGCGACTTTCCTTCGCCACCGGGCTGGAGAAAAACGCACTGCGATCAAGGAATTCGTACAGCAATGCAGACTTTTGCTTGCTGAGTTCTGCCATTGCCGGCACCCCGCCCTGGGCCTTCAGCCACTTGAACACCAGACCAGACAGGTACCAGGCAAAGGTCGGCGGCGTGTTGTCCATGGACCCGCCGTCAGCGGCAATTTTCCAGTTCAGACTGCGCGGAATATCAGGCAGCGCACGATCAAGCAGGTCATCACGCACGATACCTACCGCGATACCGGACGGGCCAATGTTCTTTTGTGCCCCGGCATAGATAAAACCAAATTTATCGACCGGGATGGGCTGCGAGAGAATGGTCGACGACATATCGGCTACCAGCGGGCTTTTCACTGCCGGGATATAGGGAAACTCTACACCGCCGATTGTTTCGTTCGGCGTATAGTGGAAGTAAGCGGCATCGGCACTTTCCTGCCAGCTATCCGCCGCCGGCGCGTAGCTGAAGTTCTGATCCTCGGAAGACGCCACAATATTCACGTTACCGTAGCGGCGCGCTTCTTTGATCGCCTTGGCGGCCCACTGCCCGGTATGGATATAGTCTGCCGTTTTGCTGGCACCCCCAAACAGGTTCCAGGGTATGGCACTAAACTGGCCCGTTGCCCCGCCCTGCAGGAACAGCACCTTGTAGTTATCTGGAATTGCCAGCAAATCCCGCAGGTCCTGCTCGGCAGTTTCCGCCACCTGGGTAAATTCTGGCGAGCGGTGGCTGACCTCCATAACGGAACAGCCCAGCCCCTGCCAGTCCAGCAATTCTTCCTGTGCCTGCTGTAATACCGGCTCCGGCAACGCCGCAGGTCCCGCACAGAAATTAAACTTTCTCATTGATTCACTTCCACAGAGAAAACAGATTGGATTAAAACTTTGGCCAGAGGCCGAATTGCGAGATCCACAAACCTCGTTTCCACCCCTGTCGATTACAGAGCTTTCGCCAACACGGAAATGCCGGCCGTTAAAGTCAAAAAAGGCCGCGAAGAATCGCAGCCTTTTTTTAGATAAATCGGGATCAGAGGTTACTCCTCGGCAGCGCCGTCTCCGGCCGCCTCACCTTCTTCATCATCGGCTTCCTGAATCCGCGCCAGGCCCACTAGTTGCTCGCCACTCTTCAAGCGAATGACACGCACACCCTGGGTATTACGACCCAGAACAGAAACCTCGTCGACACGGGTTCGCACCAGCGTACCCTGATCGGAAATCAGCATAATTTCTTCAGCCGGGTGCACCTGACAGGCGCCAACCAGCGCACCGTTGCGCTCACTTTCAGCGATCGCGATGACACCCTGGGTGCCGCGCCCCTTGGTGGGGAAGTCGGCGGTGGCAGTGCGCTTGCCGTAACCATTCTCGGTCACCATCATCACCGAGCCGCCCTCTTCCGGGATCACCATGGAGATCACGGAAACGCCTTCGGCCATGCGGATACCGCGCACACCACGGGAAACACGCCCCATAGAGCGAACGTTTTCTTCAGCAAAACGCGCCGCCTTACCAGCACTGGTCAACAGCAGCACATCACGGCTGCCGTCGGTAATGGCAGTTGCCACCAGGCGATCGGTTTCTTCCAGTTCGATTGCGCGCAGGCCCACGCTACGTGGACGCGCAAATGCCGTCAGCGGCGTTTTCTTCACGGTACCGTTCGCGGTCGCAAAGAAAATAAAGTGGTCTTCATCGTATTCCGACACCGGCATCATGCTGCTGATACGCTCGTCTTCTTCCAGCGGCAGCATGTTCACCATCGGACGGCCACGGGAGGCACGACCGGCAGTAGGCACTTCGTACACCTTCAGCCAGTACACTTTACCCTTGTTGGAGAAGCACAAAATGGTGTCGTGGGAGTTGGCAATCAGCAGGTGCTCGACGAAATCTTCGTCTTTTACCTGAGTCGCCGACTTACCCATACCGCCACGGCGCTGGGCCTGATAATCCGCCAGCGGCTGGCTCTTGGCGTAGCCACCATGCGAGATGGTCACGACCTTGTCTTCCGGGGTAATCAGGTCTTCGACAGAAAGGTCCTGGCGGGAAGCCACGATATCGGTACGACGTTCATCACCGTACTCTTTTTCCAGCACTTCCAGCTCTTCGCGAATCACTTGCATCAAGCGCACCGGGCTACCCAGGATTTCCAGGTATTCCGCAATCTGCTCCAGACGCTCACTGTATTCGGCCAGCAGCTTGTCGTGCTCCATGCCGGTCAGACGGTGCAGGCGCAGCTCAAGGATTGCCTGTGCCTGGGCTGGCGACAGGTAGTAAGCGTCATCGCGCATACCAAATTCTTTCGGCAGGTCGTCTGGGCGGCAGGCATCGGCACCAGCACGCTCCAGGAACTGCTGCACATCACCTACCGGCCAACCTTTGGCCAACAGCGCTTCGCGGGCATCGGCGGGGGTAGCAGAGGACTTGATCAGCTCAATTACCGGGTCGATATTGGAGATGGCAATTGCCAGGCCTTCCAAGATATGCCCGCGCTCACGCGCTTTACGCAGCAGATATACCGTACGGCGAGTTACGACTTCCTGACGGTGGCGAATGAAGTATTCCAGCAGCTCTTTCAGGTTCAACAGCTTAGGCTGGCCATCAACCAGCGCCACCATGTTGATACCAAATACGCTTTCCAGCTGAGTCTGGGAATAAAGGTTATTCAGTACCACATCACCAAGCTCACCGCGCTTCAGCTCGATAACAATACGCAAGCCGTCTTTATCCGACTCGTCGCGCAGCTCGGAGATGCCCTCGATCTTCTTCTCTTTTACCAGCTCGGCAATACGCTCAATCAGGCGCGCCTTGTTCAGCTGGTATGGAATCTCATGGATGATGATCGTCTCGCGGCCCGACTTATCATCGCGCAGCACTTCCGCTTTGGCGCGGATATAGATACGTCCACGGCCTGTGCGGTATGCCATCAGGATACCGGCGCGGCCATTGATGATGGCGCCGGTGGGGAAATCCGGGCCCGGGATATATTCCATCAACTCGTCGACGGACAACTCGCTGTTGTCGATCAGCGCCAGGCAGCCCTTCACCACCTCACTCAGGTTGTGCGGAGGAATATTGGTTGCCATACCCACCGCAATACCGGAAGAACCGTTTACCAGCAGGTTCGGCACCCGCGATGGCAACACTTCCGGCATTTGCTCGGAGCCATCGTAGTTGTCGATAAAGTTGACCGTTTCTTTGTCCAGGTCCGACAGCAGTTCATGCGCCAGCTTGTCCATGCGAATTTCGGTGTATCGCATGGCCGCCGCGCTGTCGCCATCGATGGAACCGAAGTTACCCTGGCCATCTACCAGCATGTAGCGCAGAGAGAACGGCTGGGCCATACGCACGATGGTGTCGTACACCGCGCTGTCACCATGCGGGTGGTATTTACCGATGACGTCACCCACCACACGGGCAGATTTTTTGTACGGCTTGTTCCAGTCGTTCTTGAGTTCGTTCATTGCGTAGAGCACGCGCCGGTGAACCGGCTTGAGCCCGTCGCGCACGTCTGGCAGCGCACGGCCCACAATCACACTCATCGCATAGTCGAGGTAGGATTGCTTCAGCTCTTCTTCGATATTGATCGGAGAAATTTCTTTGGCTAATTCGCCCATATTTTCAGGCATTCCTTATCGTTAACGCCGCCAGCGGGTTGGCCCCGGCTTCACCTGCAACCGCCACCCGCAAATGGGTAAATACAGCAGCAGGCTGGAAACTGGTGGGGCCAGCAAGTCACGGACCCCGATCAAGCGGGCGATTCTACCACAATTGACGCGTAGGAGGACGACTTGTGCAGACTTGTTCACCGTCGCCGGCACCGCTAAAGTTTGCGCCTTTCTTCCGGAACAAAAAACGCACAATGGACAAGCCGCACCCCAGCAAAGCCGCACAAAAAACAAACAGCGCACAGGCAATCGACACTCTGATCCATGCCCGCTGGATCATTCCGGTGGTGCCTGAGAAGCGCGTGTATGAAAATTGCTCAATCGCAATCAAGGACGGCGTAATTACCGCGATTTTGCCAAGCGATGAAGCCCGCGTGCGCTTCACCGCAAGCGCGATACACGAGCTGGATAATCAGGTGGTAATCCCCGGCCTCATCAACACCCATAACCACGCCGCCATGAGCCTGCTGCGCGGTTTCGCCGACGACCAGCCGCTGATGACCTGGCTGGAAAAACATATCTGGCCGGCGGAGCAAAAATGGGTCAGTCCCGAGTTTGTTGGGGACGGTACCCGCCTGACCATTGCCGAGATGCTGAGAAGCGGCACCACCACCTTTTCCGATCAGTATTTTTTCCCCGAGGCCACCGCGGCCGCCGCGCGGGAAGCCGGCATTCGCGCACAAATCGCCTTCCCGATCATCGACTTTCCCAATGCCTGGTCCCGCGATGGCCTGGATGCGATCGACAAGGGCCTTGCACTGCGGGACGACTACCGCTCCCACAGCCGCATTGGTCTCGCCTTCGCCCCGCATGCCCCATATACGGTGGGCGACGCAACACTGCAAAAGATTGCCGTCTACGCCGACGAACTGGGCATGGCAGTACAAATGCACCTGCATGAAACGGCAGGCGAAGTGGAAAGAGCAGTCGCCGAAACCGGCCTGCGCCCCACCGAGCGGCTCCATCAATTGGGACTACTGTCACCGCAGTTTCTGGGCGTACATATGACCGCGGTAAATGATGCTGACATTGCCCTGATCAGCAAAACCGGCGCCCATATCAGTCACTGCCCCAGGTCCAACCTCAAGCTCGCCTCCGGTTTCACCCCGGTGGCCAAACTGCTGGAGGCCGACATCAATGTATCCATCGGTACCGATGGCCCCGCCAGCAACAATGGCCTCGACATGCTCATCGAGACCAACACCGCGGCACTGCTCGCCAAGGCAGTTTCCGGCGATGCCAGCGCCCTGCCCGCCCACCAGGCCCTGGCCATGGCGACGATCAATGGCGCGCGCGCACTCGGCATCGATGAAGTGACTGGCAGCCTTGAAGCCGGCAAAGCCGCAGATCTATGCGCGATCGACCTTAGCGCCATCGAGCAGCACCCTCTGCACGACCCGACCTCCCAGCTGATTTACACCGCCAACGGCCACAACGTGCGCAATGTGTGGGTGGCGGGCAAGCAACTGCTGAAGGACCGGGTGCTCACCACGATGAATGAAGTCGAACTGAAGCAACGGGCAGAGATGTGGCGTGATAGAATCGCCGGTCTGTCCAAGTAAGCAGGGCCAAAATGACCAACGTAGATCCGGCGGAAATCGCCAAATTTGAACAACTTGCGAGCCGCTGGTGGGATCAGCAGGGTGAATTCAAACCCCTGCACGAGATCAACCCGCTGCGCGCCAACTATATTGATCAGCGCGCCCCCGTTGCCGGCAAAAAGCTCCTCGATGTGGGTTGTGGCGGCGGTATTCTGTCGGAAGCCATGGCCCAGCGCGGCGCCGAGGTAACCGGCATCGATATGGGCGAAGCCCCCCTGAATGTGGCCAAGTTACACGCTCTTGAAAGCGGTGTATCCATTGATTACCGACGCATCCTGGTAGAGGAGCTCGCCGAGAAAGCTCCTGCCAGCTTCGACATCGTCACCTGCCTGGAAATGCTGGAGCATGTGCCGGACCCAGCCTCTGTGATCCGCGCCTGCGCAAAACTGGTCAAACCCGGCGGCCATGTGTTTTTCTCCACCATCAACCGCACGCCAAAAGGCTGGCTGTTTGCGGTGGTTGGCGCAGAGTACGTGTTGCGCCTGCTCCCCAAGGGCACCCACGAATACGCCAAATTCATCCGCCCGTCAGAGCTCGGCCGCTGGGTCCGTGAAGCGGACCTGCAAGCGCGCGACATCACCGGTATGACCTACAATCCCCTCACCAAGCAGTACAAACTGAACCCGAGGGACGTCGACGTGAATTACCTGATGCACACCACTCGCCCGGCGGAATAACTCCAGAAGTACCCCATTTATGAAAGCTGTACTCTTCGACCTCGACGGCACCCTGTTCGATACCGCTCCGGACTTCGTGGTGGTGCTCAACCAGCTGCGCGAGCAGGAACAATTGCCGCCACTGGCCGATGCCACTATTCGCGAGGTTGTATCCAATGGCGCGCGCGCCATGGTCCGTCTCGGTTTTGGGGTAGACGAAGGCGAACATGGCTTCGACACACTGCGCCAACGCCTGCTGGACCTCTATCTGATGCATCTGGCGAGACACACGGTACCGTTCCCCGGTATTGAGCGCCTGCTGAATGAACTCGCCGAAAACGACATTGCCTGGGGCGTTGTCACCAACAAACCATCGGCGTACACCATTCCCCTGATGCAAGCGTTTGCGCACCTGCCCACACCAGGGGCCATTATCTGCCCGGATGACGTCACCAATCGCAAGCCGGACCCGGAGCCCATTCTGCTCGCCTGCAGCCGCATTGGCTGCCAGCCGACGGAATCCGTTTATGTAGGCGACCACGAGCGCGACATCATGGCCGGCCGCGCTGCGGGCATGCCCACCATCGCCTGCAGCTATGGCTATATCGACAGCGGCGACGATCCAGAAAACTGGCAGGCGGATCATGTGATCCATCACGCCGATGAAATCTGGCCACTGCTGCAACAGCACTACCTGAACAAATAATTACACTTTCTATCGTTGAGCCTGAATTCTGATGTCTGAAATCATCACCAACTACCAAGCGCCCGCAGACCTGCTGAAAGATAAAATTATTCTAGTGACCGGTGCCGGCGACGGCATTGGCCGCGCTACCGCAAAAGCCTGCGCCGCCCACGGCGCCACCGTTATCCTGCTCGGCCGCACCGTATCCAAACTGGAAGCCGTTTACGACGAAATTGAAGCAGCCGGTGGCCCCAAGCCCGCCATCCTGCCCGTTGATCTATCTGACGTGCGCTGGGAACAGCTGGAATATCTGGCCCAGGGGGTGGACCAGGAGTTTGGCCGCCTTGACGGCCTGGTGCACTGCGCCGGCGTGCTCGGCCAGCGCACCCCGATTGCCAACTACCACTACGCCAACTGGCAACAGGTGATGCAAATCAATGTGAACGCGGCGTTTGGCCTGACGAAGGCCATGCTGCCACTACTGGAAGAATCCAAAGCGGGCTCAATCATTTTTACCAGCTCCAGCGTGGGCCTTAAAGGGCGTGCATACTGGGGCGCTTACTCGGTGTCAAAATTTGCCACCGAAGGCCTGATGCAGGTCTTGGCAGACGAAGTGGATGGCGTTTCCAACATCCGCGTCAACAGCGTCAACCCCGGCGCCACCCGCACCAATATGCGTGCCGCCGCCTACCCGGCAGAAGACCCGGCAACCGTCACCACTCCGGAAGACATTATGCCGACCTATCTGTACCTGATGGGCGACGATAGCCTCGGGGTAAGCGGCAAACAATTTAACGCACAAAGCTAAATAATCACCTGCCCAGCTCAACCCGCCAGCGCGGGTTGAGCCGCCCCCCACATGCGCCGCGCATGCGAGCAATGGCCAAACAACAACCATACCTATCTAAATCGCTCTGGCAGGAAAATCCGCTGCCTTAGCGAATCACAGCCTGCACTCTATTACCCCAACACCAAAGTGATAACGCGGTGTTAGCAGTGGAACTGCGAAAATATTAAACAGCAAAGTCATGGTCCAGTAACAAGTGTCAACAGCCCAACTGATGATTGAGCAAAGGTGACCCATAGAATTCTCACCAAACATAAGCGATAAATAAACACTATCAACTATCGCCAGGCTTACTAGTAACAATACTTTTTACATACAGCTTCCAGCTTCAACTCACTCATACATAAATTAAGGTTGTCGCCATTTCTCTATGAATAATTCTAATTACTCCTCCCTTCTACCCCGACACTTAAGAATTTAAAGATTAAAAAATGGAATGTATAAATAAACACCTATGTTATTATAAATATTCATTCAAGCCATTTGCTAACTCACTCAAACAGCATCAATTTAGCCCCCAAATATCTTGAGTTTTATGCCGTTACAATCCGGCAATTTGGTAGTTAAATTTGAAACACCAAAATAGATACTCCACTTCTACTAAAGTGGTATTCGATAAGTAGGGATACAATGCAACCTCAAAATAACCGAACCCCGATCCAGGCTTTTAGCCTCCTCCGTGGATTCTTATCTTTGATTTCCACAGCGGTTTTACTTTCTGCCTGTGGCGGAGGGGGCTCATCCTCCGGGGCAAATAACAACACTGGGAATCAAAGCAATTCCGTAACGGAAGAGCAGTTTTCCTCAGCGACTATTCAGGCCGGCCCGGCTCCCAAACAAATTACATTTTCATGGAATTTTAATGGCAATGCAGCCGGATATCGGCTTGAATCAAACCCGGATGGAGTCTCCGGCTATCACATAGTCGACCTAAACGGGGACGGAATTATCGATGAAGCGGATGAGCTTGCGTCCGATGCGGAAGACTTCACAATGGTTCTACCGCTCCATTTGACCGACCCGCTCTACACTCGCTATCAGCTGGTCGCAATCGATGCTTCCTCACAAGAAATTGCCAGGAGTGACGAAATACCTCTCCTACAAATCCGAGTAGAGTCACTGGTTGGGTATATCAAAGCATCAAATGCCGAAGCTAATGACAGGTTCGGATACCCCGTTGCCTTATCCACTGATGGTAACACCCTCGCTGTTGGTGCTTTTGGAGAAGATAGTAGTGCCAATAAAGTTAGTATCGACGGCACTGGAGAAACTGACAACTCGTCTTCTTCTAGAGGGGCGGTGTATGTGTTTACAAAGGTGGATGGCATATGGTCACAGCAAGCATATATAAAGGCATCCAACGGAGAGGCGGGTGATTTTTTCGGCAGATGGGCTCTCGCAATTTCTGCAGACGGTAATACACTCGCGGTCGGCGCCAACCAAGAAGATAGTGGCGCCAGCGCGATCAGCAATGACGGCGCTGGCGAAAATGATAATAGTATCGAAGATGCTGGCGCGGTCTATATATTTCAACGCACAGAAACCAATTGGGAACAACAGGCGTACATTAAGGCTTCCAACCCTGGCCCAAGAGACTCTTTTGGTGTTGCGGTAGCCATTGCCGCCGACGGTAACACCCTCGTTGTCGGTGCCAATTTAGAAGACGGCGGCACGGTAGGAATTAGCAGCGACCCATCCGCGCAACTTGATGACTCTACGCGAGCCAGCGGAGCTGCATACATCTTTCAGCGCGCAGGAACGCTCTGGTCGCAGGAGGCATACATAAAGGCATCGAACACTGGCATCGAGGACTTTTTCGGTACATCAGTAGCCATTTCTGCGGACGGCTACGGTGTCGCCATCGGTGCTAGCGAAGAATCCAGTGGCGCCCAAGAAATCAGCACCGACGGCGCAGGCGAAAGCGACAATAGCAAAACCAGTTCTGGTGCCGCCTATCTCTTTACAAAAGATGACACAGGGTGGAGACAGGAGGCCTACATCAAAGGCTCAAATTCCTCTAGTGAAGATCGCTTTGGCGAGACTGTTAGCCTCTCACCTGATGGTACCACCCTTGCTGTTACCGCGATTAGTGATGAATACTATAGTTCTTGCGATCCTCATGATGTTTATGCCCCTAGTTATGCCGGTGCAGTTTATGTTTTTGCACGCGGTGAATCTGGCTGGTCAGAAGAAAAATATATCAAACCTGAGCAAATAGAGTGCGAGGACTTTTTCGGAAATTCACTCAGCCTCTCAACCGATGGGAGCCTGCTGGCCATTGGTGCACCGGGTGAAGACGGCGCGTCTACGGGTATTTCCACCAATAGCAGTGGACTGAGCGATAATAGCAGCCGGAACGCCGGCGCCGTCTATCTTTACCAGAGAAGCGAATCTGAGTGGTCGCAAATCGCATATATAAAGGCCCCCAACACCGATGCGGGGGATCTTTTTGGGACCGCCACCGCTTTAAGTTCAGACGGGAAAACCCTGGTTATTGGTGCTTCCGGAGAAGACAGCTCTGCCACCGGTATACAGGGTGAGCAACAGGATAATGAAGCGAAGGGCTCCGGAGCCGTTTACGTTTACTAGTAATTGGGCAAACACTGAAAGCATGTTTTGCTGAGTTGAAATAGACTGGATTCTGGGTTGTTTTCAGCCGCAGGGTTAATACTCCTCTGCGGCTTACCACCTTCAACAAGAAGCCTCTACCTATTTCTAGGCTTCTGGCATTTTTAGCCCGACAACTTCACGGTTTACCAGGAACTTCCCATAGTCGCTGGAAGAACCAAAATCGGCAGCGAAGTTATCTTCGGTAGCGCCCTCTTTTTGATAAACGATATTACCGTTTACCAGGGTTGCCTCAACCGCATCGTCGTTGCGTTTGACCAGGCGATCCATACCGAAGCCTTCCATCGGCGCTTCGTGGATCTGATCCACATCATCGTTTACACCTTCAGGATTCAGGATCACCACGTCGGCGCGATCCCCCTCACGGATGTAGCCGGCGCTCAGGCCGAACCAGCTGCCCAAGTCACCGGTGAGCTTGTGCACGGCTTCGGCATTGGTCATAAACGGTGAACCCGCTTTTTCCGCATCGAACACATACTTCAGCATGCGCAGCGGGAAGTTGTACATGGCGAGCGAACGAATATGCGCCCCGCTATCGCCAAAGCCAATATGCGTCGAGGGGCTCTTGATGAGCTTTTGCATAATGTGCGGGCGCGCATTGGAGTAATTGGTTTTCCAGCGCAGCTGCTCTTTGTATTTGGTCGCCAAGTCGAAGTAGGCATCGACGGGATCTACACCATAGGTATCGGCAATTTCTTTGAAGTTCTTGCCCACCAGGGACTCGTCCGGGCAATGGGTGATCCAACCATCGCTAAAGTCGCGGTGCCAAAGACCCACGGTGAAGATCTCGGAGATATGCTTCTTGAACTCCTTGCGGAATTCCGGCTCGTTAATCTTCTTGTACAGCTCGGACTCGTCTTTCATGTCCCGCAACAAAGCGCCGGTCTCAAACTCCTCAAACGCATTCACATTCAACCCTTCCAGGTGCACCGTGAACGGCGCTGGCAGGGTCTGCCAGCGGTAGTTGCCACGCAGCACTTTGTTCGCCAGCCAGCCGCTGGCGCGGGTAATGAGATGCAGGAACGGGTTGGACTTTAGATCCAGCGCGGTCAACATCGTGACCTTCATCGGTTTGCGGAACAGACCATGGGCCTGCCACAGGAAGCCAAACACATTCACTTTCTTCACCGCGTCCGGCGCGCCCTGCAGGATGGCACCGCGGCGACGCAGAATCTTGAACAGGCGCTTGAACTCCCACCAGGTGGAGAAGGTTGATGGCAACGGCTGGCTCCAGGCACGCTCGCCGTCCATTTTATCCAGCTTGGTGGTCATCATGGACATGCCAACGCAACCCGCATCCAGCGCCTCTTCCAGCATGCGCTCCATTGCCTGCATTTCCTCTTCGGTCGGCTTTACGTCGCTGGTAGCACGGTCGATACCCATCGCCGCTACACGCATATCGCTGTGACCGATAAAGCTCAAAACGTTAGGGCCCAGTGGATGCTGGTCATAGAACTCGCGGTAACCCTTGGCATCGGTCCACTGCTTTTTTTCAAACAGGATTGGCAATACCGCCTCACGAGGTACCGCCTCAACCCGCGTAAACAGATCGGAGCAGTCTTCCGCGGCACTATTCACCATAGAGATGGAGCAGGAACCAATGGCGATGGAGGTCACACCGTGACGCACGGATTCTTTGAGCGCAGGCGCGGCAACGACCTCGGCATCATAGTGGCTGTGAATCTCGAGAAACCCCGGGGTTACCCATTTGCCCGCTGCATCAATAACGTTGCCGGCCGCAGATTCATCGAACGGCTGTTCACTGACCTTCGCGATTTTTCCATCTTTGATCGCAACGTGGGCCAGTTTTTCCTTAGCCTTGGAGCCATCAAAATAAGTACCATTTTTAATAATGATGTCGTACATAGATGCGATACCGCCAATTCTACTTATCGTTATTGAGTGAGATAGCGACTGGCGATCAGGATCACGCCGGTCACAAACAGCAGGGTGTAGACCCCGATTCTGAAGTGGTTTTCATTCAAGCGGTCGTGCAGGTAATTACCCAGCTTTACGGCAATCACCAACAGCGGCAGATACCAAACCACATTGATCAGTAACGGCTGCATGCGTCCGTCCAGTAAAAATGCAGTAAACAGCAGACAGTTCATGCTGAACCACACGGTGACCATGGTGGCGCGGAAACGGGCCTTATCGATTTTGGTACCGGCGACCGCATACACCAGCAGCGGACCGCCACTGGCAAACAGACCATGGGTGATGCCCGCGAAGTAGGTAATCAATCGTGTCAGCCAGGCAGGCTTGGCACGGTCATCAAACTGGTGGTACAGGCGGTACAGCTCCCGGCCGGAGAACCAGATAATCAGCACCCCCAGCGCCTGCTTGAGGAACTCTTCATCCAGATAAGGTTTGGCAAAGTACCCGGTCAGGGTACCGAGCAGCATGCCCGGCAAAATGGTTTTGAACAGCAGCGGCAAGTCGATGTTGTGCCGGTTTTTGAATGCCAGGGTGCTGGTCATGGGAATATTCAGTGCCACCAGAATCGGCAAAATCATATCGATTGGCAGGAACAACAGCCCCAGAGACAGTGCCACCACGATGCTGCCAAAACCGGTAATCGCCTCCAGCGTAAAGGCCAGTAAAATAATGAGGCCAAAGAGAACCCAAAGGATTTCCACTACTACAACTCCTGAAATCGCTTACGCTTTATTTTGAATCTGATGGGTTTGCACGGGGGCGTCTACGGGCCGGCGGGACCAATAGGTAGACAAGGTGATACCACTGACCAGATGCCAGACACCCCAGAAACCAGCGATCAGCAGCATGCCCGACGCATTGGGGAAGAAGGTGAAGATGATGACCAGCGCGAGAGCGCCGTTCTGAATGCCCACTTCCAGGGAAATTGCTCGACAATCCGCTGGTGGCAGGCCCGACAACTTGGCCCCCCAATAGCCCAGGAAAAGGGCCAGGGCGTTGTGGGCAACGACCAGGAAGAAAAACAAATTGAAGTGCTGCAAGAACTGATCGGTATTCTTGAAGAAAGCGATCGCCGCAAGCAGTAGCATCAAGCCCATGGCAAACAGGCGCAGGGGCTTTTCTACTTTTCGTGACAGGCCCGGAAAGCGCCCGCCTACCAGCATCCCCAGCATCAGGGGCACGCCGAGCACCATAATCACCACCAACAGCAAACCGACCGGATCCATGGCGATTTCGGTCAGCAGTGGACGGGTATGGGGGTTCAGCCAGGAATACAGGGCAAAGTTGAGTGGCGTCAGTACGCTGGCAGCAACGCTGGATACCGCGGTCATACTGACGGAAACGGCAACATTCCCGCGCGCCACCCAGGTCATGATATTGGAGAAGGTGCCACCGGGGCATGAGGCGACCAGCATCATGCCCATGGCCAGCATTGGATCAATTCTGAGGAACCAGGTCGCGGCACAAGTAGCCGCCGGCAAAATCAGAAACTGCAATACCAGCCCGATAATAGGTGCCTTGGGGTTCCTGGCAATGCGCTTGAAATCGTCGGGTTTGAGCTCCAGTGAAACACCGAACATCATGATGGCAATCATGACGTTGAGCGCAACGAGCGTCTCGGGATTGAAGTCGAGGGAGACTGGGTCCATACCACCGCCGCTATCGTTATTATTGAATCTCCCAGAGGAGCTGCCCCCCAGACGCGCAGAGATCCAATGAATTCTCGGCATACGGGGACAGTTTCCTGACGGGCCTAAAGCATATGCCAACCGCCGCGCGTTATCGTAGGTCAAATAAGGACATGCAATTGTCCGTTAAAGACCAGCCCCACAGCGACCGACAGCCAGCTCGCAGGAACTGGCGACGCCCACACTAGGCAAGTCGCACCAGATTTGCAATCAATCAAATACTCTACATGTCCGTATTTGACGAAGATATAGGGCACATGGGACAGCGCGGACAAAATTGTCATGCAGATCATACGAATCGGCTATTCCCTCCTCCCCACCCACTGCCGGACAATCCCACCACCCTATATTTCCATTTCCTTCCCTTTTGCCACCCACAGCAGGTAACGCGTGTCTGTCATTGAGTCTTTCCGCCACCACGATCTCGAAGCCCTGCGTGTCGGCCGCCTGAATATGGGAGTGAACTCCTCATTCGTGGTGTATCGATTGCACGGCACCCTGGTTGATTGTGGGCCGAGCAACCAGTGGAAACACGTAAAGCGATTTGTCCAGTCCGGGCCCATGCGCCAGCTCCTGCTGACACACCACCACGAGGACCACAGCGGTAACGCCGGCGCTATCCAGCAGCTTACGGAAATACAGCCACTGGCGCCGCCCGCAACCGTGGAGATATTGCGACAGAAATTTAAGGTGCCCGGTATTAGGCGTTTCGTATGGGGCGAACCCTATTGGGCCGACGCCGCGCCGCTACCCGAAGAGCTGCACATTGGCAAAGAGCCCGTGCAGGCGCTCTTCTCTCCCGGCCATACGGTGGATATGACCTGCTACCTGCTGCCAGAGCGCGGCTGGCTGTTCAGTGCGGACCTGTACATTGCCAACTATTTGAAAATGCTGCACAACGGCGAGCATTTACCCACTCTGCTCAACAGTATTCGAGACATCCTCGCCCAGGATTTCGACACCATTCTCTGCCCGCATCGCGGAATCGTGGAAAGCGGCCATCTGCGTTTGCGGGAGAAATACGAATTCCTGCTCAACCTCGCCAGTAACGCCCAGGATCTGCGCAGGCAAGGCTATTCCCCCAAGGAAGTTACCCGCAGGCTACTGGGCAAAGAGCCGGTACTGGCGATCATCACCGGTTTCGAGTTCAGCAAGCAGCGCTTGATTCGTGCCAGCCTGAAGGTCAATTTAAACGACCACTGACCCGCGCACGCAAACGGTATCGAGCCGGCTGCGGCCTCGCCCCAGAATGCCCTCACGGTGGTGCACCAACGCTCGGCGGATTACACTTTTCCGGTCTGACACCACATTTCATGTGACCAGCAAGTCCCACGCACTCACTCACCGCGAGAGGGATATGACCAACACCAATCACAACGACCGTCCTGAATCTATCAGCGAAGAGATGGGCATACTCACCAGTGAGTCGCGCAATCCGAGCACGCAGGACATCGACCTCCTGCCAACGCTGGGTATCCTGGAAAAGATCAACGATGCCGACAGCGGTGTACCTGCCGCCGTGCGCGAGGTGCTACCCGAAATCGCCCAGGCGGTCGACGCAACCGTAGCGGCATTCAAGGCTGGCGGACGCCTCATCTATATGGGTGCGGGAACCAGTGGCCGGATTGGCCTGCTCGATGCAGTCGAATGCCCGCCTACCTACGGGGTCCCAGAAGGCATGGTTGTACCGCTCATTGCCGGCGGAGAAGAAGCGGTGCACCGCGCGCAGGAGGGTGCCGAAGACAACCCGCAACTGGGTGAGGAAGATCTCAGGAAAATCCAGCTGACGGGCGATGATGTGGTCGTGGGAATTGCGGCCAGTGGACGCACCCCCTATGTCACCGGCGGGCTGCGTTACGCGCGCTCACTTGGCTGCACTACCGTGGCACTGGCCTGCAACAAATCGGCGGCAATCGCTGATGAGGCCGACATCGCCATACTCCCCGAAGTCGGACCGGAAGTACTGACCGGCTCCACGCGCATGAAAGCGGGAACTGCGCAAAAGCTGGTACTCAACATGCTGACCACCGCCAGCATGATTCGTATTGGCAAGAGCTTTTACAACTTAATGGTCGACGTGAAAGCCACCAACCTGAAGCTGGTCGACCGTACCCGGCGCATCGTAGTGGAGGCTACAGGTGTGAGTTACGAGGAAGCCGACAAAGTCTTGGACCGCTGCGATCACAACGCCAAACTCGCGATTATGATCCTGCTCAGTGGGCTGGAACAGCAAGAGGCCCAGGCAGCACTCGACCGTGCGGATGGCTTTTTGCGCCTAGCGCTACAAAATATTGGGAAAGGCTAGAAGGTTTATGCCGGGGAATTCCATACAAAAAAATACCCGGACAGCCCACTGCCCGGGTATTTCTTGGGGGGGCGGGAAGCGCCCCTCCGACACGCTGCAAATATCACTCTTCGCTGTGATCGATCTCGTCCGCAGCTTCCTCAACCGCTTCCTCAGCGACGTCCGCCATTGCTTCTGTCGTTTCATCGAGCGCATGACCCATGGCCTCAGGCACGTCAGCAAACACGTCCCCTTCCGCTGACGCCATGATGTCGCCGGCCTGATCGCTCTCTTCGACCATCTCCTCGGCTTCAGCTACCGCCGCTTCAACCTCTTCAACGATCTGCTCTTCCTCAACCACCGCCTCGGCCTGAGGTGCAGTAGTATCCAGATTGGTGTAGTAGAAATAACCACCAATGGCGGCGATGGCAATTGCGGGAATCAACAGCTTCTTCATAGTCGGCTACCCCTGTGTGTTGTTTACAATGATGCTTTATGGTTTTTTTACATTCGCGCGCGACTATTCTTCCACGGTGTGCCCAAAGGAAGTGTGACAGGTAACTCAAAATGCATGGCGGGAACCACAGTAGTGGTACAATGCGCCGCAGACTTAACGTACGGAACTGACTTTATGCGCAAATCCCCCAACACACGTCCCTGCTCGTTCCAGGTGTTGCTCTCATCCTCCCTATTTGCAATGACCTTACTGAGCCTACCCGCCACAGCCGCCACCGTTGAGGAAGAGCTGAAGCAGTGCACCGAATTCAGTGACGATGCAAAACGCCTAGCCTGCTACGACAAGCTCGCCGGCAATTTACAGGCACACGTAGAACAGCGCTTTGGGCAAGAAGAAAAAAGGGCGATTGCAGAGGCGCCTGAATCGATCACGGCGATTATTGAAAGCGCCCAGAAAGGAGCCTACGGCAAATACACTTTCACCCTGGATAATGGTCAGGTTTGGCGCCAGACCGACAGCGGCCGCACCATCTGGCGCGGTGGTGAGCAGGTGACAGTGGAGCGCGGGGCGCTCGGCTCTTTCTTTATGCGCAAAGCCGATGGCGGTCGCGCTCTTCGGGTAAAACGGATTCAATAATTCGGTCATTACCACACAGTCCGCGCCGCAAGGCGCGGATAGACGAAAACTATCTAACCACCCTGCCCCTAACAACAGACAGCGAAATAGACGAATTTCGCCCAACTAGCGCAACTTTGCCGCTACAACCGGGCAATGAGAGCCTATCCGCTGACCGAAGCGCCATAAGGCGCAAATTCGTACCAGTCAGTCGCGTATTCTCAGCAATTTCCGCCACGGAATTCTTCCCTTCACCTATAGTCAAATGGTCCGCATGGCAATTTTTGCGCCATGCCGCGATCCTGCGAAAGGATGACGCCGGTAATCTAACGGCAGCAGCGTGGTCCACAAGGCAAAACTGCGCTGCCACAGCATAAGGTTCAGACTTTTGTCCCGAGTAAATATCGAAACAAGGGATGACCAGTGGCTGAAGGAAAATAGCAACAATGTAAACGGGAGCAGCTTCCATCGGGAAGACTCCGAACAATCCATGCAACCCCGCGGGGAAGCCGTCGAGGAAGACACAAGCACCGAGGATTCCCTCGGCGATAATGTCGGCACCCCGATGCAGAACTACCTCAAACACCTGTATCGGCTAGACCTCCTGACACCGGAGGATGAACACACCACTACCTGCCTGTTGAGGGATTTGGAAGAGAAAATCATCGCTTTGTTACAAAAGCGCGGCGTCACGCTGGTGGACTTGCGCAGTGAGGGCGTCGAGCAACGTGGCAGCACTGGCGCCTACGATCATGGGCTAATCATTGCGAAAACCGATGAGCTGCTCGCAACAGGCAAAATTTCGCAACGCGACCGCAGTGCGCTGCAAAACTTGATGAAAAAATTCAAGGCGCAGCGCAAGAAACTGATCCAATGCAACTTGCGGCTCGTCATCGCCATTGCCAAACGTTTCAGGAACCCCGCGGTCCCCTTTATTGACCTGATTCAGGAGGGCAACGTGGGCTTGATGAAAGCCATTGAGCGTTTCAAGCCACAGATGGGTTACCGGTTTTCCACGTATGCGTACTGGTGGATCCAGCAGGAAATCCAATTGACCTTGCGGCGCAACGACGACATGGTGCGCCAGCCTGCGAATGTTCAGGATGACCTGCGCAATATCTATCGCGCGATCAATCAGGTTCGCTCGGAGGGCCTGTCCGCCTCTGATGAAAATATTGCCAAGCAAACCGGGCTGGATATTGAGCGGGTGCAGAGCCTGTTGAAATTGCCCGGTCCGACCAGCTCGCTAGACGATCCTATTTCTGACGATCAAAGCAGTACGCGCCTGGATTATGCACCCGCCGGTGAAATGTTTAATACCGATGAATTGGTATCCAATCAAGAGCTGGCACAGCGACTGCGGGATGCCGTCAACAAGTTGCCGCCCAGGCAACGCACGGTGCTGAGCCTGCGCTACGGTTTGATATCGGACCGGGACTGCTCATTCCGGGTTATCGGAGAACAGCTGGGCTTAAGCCAGGAACGGGCCAGACAACTGCATTCTGATGCGTTGCGACAACTGAAGCGCCAATGGCGCTAGCATCACCGAGGTATTAACCCATGAACTAGCGCCCCGGAATTCGGGGCGCAAAGCTTGTCTTCAGCGGGAATCCGGCTAACCTAGTAATACTGCCACTAACAGCAATAAACGGCGATTGCACTATGCCCAGCTACTCCCGTCTTCCAGACTGTCATCACCCCTGTCCGCCTGCTGCAAAGTCCGAGTCCCTGCGCCCAAACCGCACTACCGCGCACACTCTTATCGCCCTACTCTGCGCAGCCATTCTGGGGCTAACGGCAGACAGAACCCATGCCGCTTTTACCGGTACGGATGGTGCTCAGGAGTGGATATTCAGCGGTGGCAAGGGCATTGGCAGCGCCCTGATACAGCAGCGCTCCAATGCGGGCGCCGATATGCTGGGAGCGAACTGGTCCTACCAGTTTTATGATTACCCGGGCAGTCATCGATTGCAGTGGTGGGCTCAGGTCAGCTTCAGCCATATGCGCATCAACCATCGCGGCGAAAAGCAGAAGCAAAAAATCTGGGAGCTAAAACCCGTGCTGAGGTGGTATCCGCAACCGGAAGCCAAAGGGATATTCGGTGAAGTCGGTGTGGGCGCCGCCTATTTGAGCGAGCGCAGTTTTGCCAATATCGATTTATCCACCAACCTAAATTTTTCCCTGCATTTTGGCACCGGCTATACGTTGGACAATGGCCACACCCTATCTCTTCGCTACAGCCATTTCTCCAATGGCTATACCAACACACCCAATCCGGGCTTTGATTTTGCCTCGCTGAATTGGCACGCCAAATTTTGACGATCGGGTGACTTTATGGCGCGCTCAACTAATCCGGGAGTCAGCCTCAGGGAGCCTGCGGAAAGGTAACTGTCACAATTGGATCAACAATTTGTCATATCGATCGGGGACAATAAGCGCCCTCTAGCAAAGTGCATGATGTGCATGTGCCAGGCGCCGTAACGATATCGCAAACTGGATATCCGCTCCTCACACTAAGTTCTGCGCGGCGCAAATACACCGGATGTATAGCCGTATGATCCAGACTATCTGCCACCTGATTGCCAGCCGCGAACATGGTGGACTTGAAAAACATGTCGCCGACCTGTCGCACTGGCAAGCGTGCAATAGGGATGTTCAGGTCGCGGTGATCGCGCACCCCCGCTATCTGTCGACACTGGATGAGCGCATTCAATTTATTCCACTTAACACCGACCGCAGCCGGCTCGACCCAAATCTGGTCTGGCGACTGTCCAATTTGATTCGCAAGGGGGAATACCAGATCGTCCACGGGCACGGGTCAAAATCGGCGCAACTACTTGCGGCGGTCAAGCCGTTTACCGAGACACAACAAGTAATCACCCGTCACAATGTTCGGCACCCGCGGGACAAATTGGCCAGCGCGTTTGACGCGCGCATCGCAATAAGCGAAAACATTGTTGCCAACTCCAAACTGACCTGGAATATCATCCCCTACGGCGTCGCGTCACAAACCGACTCCAGCCCAAATTCGGGCAGCACAGGTAAAACCTCGCAGATATTCAGTGGCCGCGAATCGCCCCGCCGACAAGTTACCGACGGTTTCACGCTGGATGCGATGGGCACAGCGACCTGGGAGATCTACTCCCAACTCATTCCAGAGCTGACAAGCTGACAGCGCACACCCAACCACCACGAAGCGCCCAACTATCCGCAAGGCGCCTAACTAACACGCCTAACTAGGGCGCTCCGCGCACCTGCCGAAACCAGCCCACAGCACGGGCACCCAACTCTTCAAGGCTAAAGCCACTAAAGTCGATGACCTCCGGCTTGTGTAAAATTGCCAGACACGTGGCCACCAACGGCTTGTCGGAATCGCTGTTTTCCGCACCATCCTCGCTGCTGTCCACCAGGCCCTGTGGGAAGCATTTCTGCAACACTTCAGCACCTGGCCCAGTAAGGGTTACCGCAGGGCACCCCATGGCGAGCGCTTCAGACACCACGCGTCCATCGGAATACAATGGGTCCGACAGCTCGAAGGTGATCCGTGCGCTGGCATAAAGCTCACGCATATCCCTGCGGGGCCCAAGAAACACGACATACTCGGCAAGCCCCATGGACTCCGCACGCCGTTCGAGTTCGCGCGCAAATTTTTCCTGCCCGGGCACGACATCACCAACAACAAGGCCAAACAGGTCTTCGCGCTCCTGCTTTAGTTCGGCGAGCAGCTCCAGAAACTTGTCCTGCCCCCTACCCGGACCAATTTCGGCAGGCAGCAATAGCCAGCTTCGGCCCTCGAGTTGGGGATAGTTATTGAGCAAGCGCTGCTGCCAATGCCCTGATACAGGAGCACGCCGATCCAATTCCCGCAGATTTACACCACGGTACAGGTGGCGCACCGTAAATGGAGTGGGAGAATCTTCCGGATCGGCGAGTGGTATTTCAAAGCGCTTTGACAAGCGCCGGGCAAGATCCTGTGAAGCGGTAAAGACCAACTCGCCACGGGCAACGGCACCCTTCATCCAGCCGCGGCCAAAGATACCGCCTCGGGGCCAGCTATGCAGGAAAGTAATCAGACGCGGACGCGCGGCCTCAGGGAGTGCCTGCCAAATCTTCCACCCATGCCAGCTGCACAGGCTATCTCGACACAACAACACATCGGCTTGCAAGGATTCCAGTTGCTTGCGAACCTTGCGGTGCAATCGACCATTCAGCAAGCCTTTACGGTGAACCGGCAACTCGAAATGCTGGCAATTATGTAAAGTCAGGCGAGACACCAAAGAGCCCCCGGAAGAAATCACCGAAGACTCATGCCCTTGCCGGGCCATTTCCTGGGCAAATTCGAGGGCTTCCTGCGCTAACTTGCCGCCTTCCATCGACGGTACCACCTGAACAATTCGCATGTCTTTCCCTTCCCGCACATCGTTCTTGTATGTGTGGTCGATTGTACCTCTGAAATATGTACCGCTGAAATATGCGCCAACAGGGACAAATTTCATTTTTCCGCCACGGTTCACAAAACACGCGCCAACTGATCACGCTTACCGGTACAATATCGGGAATATAAAGAGGTAAACACACACCATTACGCTCGCTGACTAATTGCAAGCGAACCAATAGGCAGACGGAAATAGCTTATGAATCATTTTTCTTTCTCGATCGGCAATCGAGTTTTCGCCCAACCGTGTGGCTTGGTATTTTGGCGAAATACCTTGTGGGTGTTAGCAGCCCTATTCCTGCTACAGGCACATGCCAGCTATGCGGCGAGTGATCGTGGGCTACTGCTGGAAGCCCAGAAGAATGGGCAAACCGTGTATTTACTGGGCTCTATTCACTTGGCCGACAAGACTTTTTACCCGTTGCGGGAAGAAATTGAGCGCGCCTACAAACGTAGCGATGCCCTGGTGGTAGAAGCAGATATTCTGGCCATGGAGTCCAATGCGGCTCTGCAAATGCAGGTTATGCAGGAGTCTGTCTACCCTCCTGGCGAACAGCTGAAGGACAATGTTTCGCCAGAGGTCTATGGCCAGCTGGTTGACTGGCTGAATCAACGAAAAATCCCGGAGGCGAGCTTCAGCCGGCTGCGCCCAGCGATTGCGATGATCACCCTAAGCCTGATTGAAATGCAGGCCAGAGGGCTCGATCCCCAGGCAGGCATCGATCGACATTTTTTGAACCAGGCACACCGTAACAATACTGAAATATTGGAGTTGGAAAGTGTGCTGCAACAGATTCAAATGCTGAACAGCCTGGAAAACCCGGAGCTGTATCTGCAACAAACCCTCGCGCAACTCTCGGATATGGATACCTTTGTGCCGCAGATAACCAGCGCCTGGAAAAGTGGCGATCAGGAAAAAATCTACGACCTGGTAATCCGTGAAGGGCTGGATGAGAACCCGGAATATGCTCCCCTGTACGAGCTATTGTTTTACAAACGTAACCGGGACATGGCAGAAAAAATTAAAGAATTAAGCGACCAGCATGACACTCTGTTTGTGGTGGTCGGTGCGGGGCATCTGGTGGGCGATAAATCCATTACCGACCTCCTGGTGAAAGACGGCTTTACGGTAGAACAAATTTAATCTTTTTCGCCTCCATCTAAGCGAATTTTAAACTTCTGGCGCACCGCTGCTTTCCACTCCGACTAAACTGCATCCAATTGGTTGCAAAGGAATGGCGCGGTGTCCACTCTCACCCCACTTTACCGTATGGGTCCCATCTCAATGGCCTCCCCCAGCCTCTTGCTGGCGGGCGTGTTGCTGAGTGGTGCAACCACCAGCCTTGCAGACGAAGCGGAAACCAAAGGTGGGCTGAAAATCACGTCGGATGACGGTAATTTTTCCGCATCCCTCGGTGGTCGCATTCATTTTGATACCTATCTCTTTGATTCCGATATCGAAGATCCCGTAAGCACCACGGATTTTCGCCGGGCGCGCATTACCCTGAAAGGCAAGGTCTACGACTGGAAATATGTGCTGGAACAGGATTTCGCCGGCGGCACTACGAGCAGGGGATTTCGCGACGTATTCATCGCACGGGAGTTTCTGAACGGTGAAGTGCGTATCGGCCAGTTCAAGCCCTTTCGCTCCATGTCGGAATTGACCAGCTCCAATGAAATCACCATGCTGGAACGCCCCTTTTCCAGCGGCACAGGCTTGTACGAGGGCTTTCAGTTCCAGCAGGGTATTGGCTGGACCGGCGTGCTGGACTGTTACACCTTGGGGTTTATGGCATTCAACCTGCGCAACGCCAGCACCGTGCGCAACGAGGGGGTTGGCGCCGCCGGCCGCCTCGCCTGGCACCCCATCAACAATGACTACGCAACGCTCCACCTGGGCACCGCATTCAGTTTTGCGAACCCAAACCTGAACTCAAAAGATATCATCGCCGAGGCAGACTATGCCGGGCGGCGCGGCCCGTCACAGCTTATTGCTCTCAGCCCCGGGGACCTGGGTGATGACGTATCTACCGTATCCCTGGAACTGGCGGGCAGCTACGGCCCGCTGTACTTTCAGTCGGAGTTTGTGGTTGCCGACTACGACGCCGACTACTACCTGTCCGAGCTCGACTTCGAAGACGAGTTCGGGGCGCCGCCGCCATTCTTATGTGATCCGGACTTCGGGTGCTATATCGATGACCAGCATGTGCGCACCTGGTACATTCAGGGCAGCTGGATGATCACCGGTGAACACAAGACCTACAACGAAAAGCGTGGCGCGTTTAATTCCGCGAAGCCCTCAGGCAAAGGGCTCTGGGGCGGCGCATGGGAACTCACCGCCCGTTACGACACCATGCAAAATAGGGACATCTACAAACTGGAGGCCAACAGCGCGCAAGTCGGTGTGAATTACTACGCCAATCGCAACGTGCGCGTTATGTTGAACCTGATTTTCGGTGACGACGAGTTTACCGGTGACAACACCAATCAACTGGGCCTCCGGGTACAGATGGCCTGGTAAGAAACCCTCGATTTCCGCAAACAAAAAAGCGAGCCAAATGGCTCGCTTTTTTGTCACACACAACCTTGCTAACCGACCTGCTGCGCCTTGGCGGGGTCAAATACCTCTACCGGTGACTCACCTGGCACACTCGCCTGAGGGTCATAAAAACGTTGCAACGCAATGTCACGCGCTTCATGTGCAAGTTTTACGTTTTCCTCTTTGATCAGCCCATAACCGCGAATCTGATCGGGATAGCGCAGCAATTCGAGCGCTGCAGGATGGTTGTCGGCACTCAAGCGCCCCACCACTTCGTCGACGACTTTCTCGTACTCGGTGATTAGCCCGCGCTCCATCTTGCGCTCTTCGGTATAGCCGAAAACATCCAACACCGTACCGCGCAGGAAGCGGAGCTTGGCCAACACCGCAAATGCCTTGTGCATCCAGCCACCAAATTTCATCTTGCGCGGACGGCCCAGATTCTTATCAAATCGACTGAGCAGCGGCGGCGCGAGATTAAATTCGAGCTCGAAGTCACCGGCGAAATTTTCCTGCAGCGACTGCTTGAAACGTCCATCACTATACAGGCGAGCCACTTCGTACTCGTCTTTATAGGCCAGCAGTTTCGCATAGTTGCGCGCGACCACTTCCGCCAGCGCTTCACTACCCGGCACTTTGAGAATTTCTGCCGCTTTTACCTTATCCACCAGTTTACGATAACGCCGTGCAAGCGCCGGGCCCTGGTAACCCGTAAGGTGGTCAATCCGGTGTGCGACAATCTCCTCTACCCCCTGGGGCAGGGTCTTCGGTTCCTGCTGGAACAACATGGCATCCAGCGCCGCGCGATCCGCCGCCGCCAGGCGGCCAGCCACGAATCCCTGCAAGTTTCCTTCAACGGCAACTCCGTTGAGGCGAATGGTCTCCTCAATTGCCGCCAGCCCCAGCGGGATCAGGCCCTTCTGCCAGGCAAAGCCCAACATAAAAATATTTGCCGCGAGGGTGTCGCCAAGGGCTGCCTTGGTGAGGTTATGCCCCTCGACGACATTCAGCTCTTTCACCGCATCTTTGATGGTATCCAGTACCGCCTGCGGGGAGTGAATGTCTTCGCGCCCCAGGACCGATGCAGCGGTTGGGCTCAGGTGGGTGTTCACCACAGCGCGGCTGAGCGTCTCGTCCAGCTTCGCCAGGCTTGCAGACAGGTTACCCGCCGCAATCAGGTCACACGCCATTAGCGCGTCTGCACGGCCGTCGGAGATCCGCACGGCTTTCAGGGATTCAGGGCGGTTGGCAAAACGCACATGGGAATACACCGCACCGCCCTTCTGCGCCAGACCGGTTTGATCCAGCGTGCTGCACGCCTTGCCCTCAATATGCGCCGCCATCGCCAGCAACGCGCCAATGGTCACAACCCCGGTGCCACCGACACCGGTAACCAGCAGGTTGTAGGGTTCGTCGAGATCAGGCAGCACTGGTGCAGGCAGTTTCTCTGCCGCATCAAACAGGGCATCGCCCACTCCGGCCCGCTTATTCAACTTGCCACCTTTGACGGTGACAAACGACGGGCAGAAGCCATTCACACAGGACATATCCTGGTTGCAGGAGGTCTGGTTAATACGGCGCTTGTCGCCCAGGGGTGTAGAGACCTTTTCTACCGCGATACAGCTCGACTGGGTGACACAATCGCCACAGCCTTCACACACCAGCTCGTTGATAAACGGGCGCCCTTCAGCCTTCGGCAATAGGCCGCGCTTGCGCTTACGGCGCAGCTCGGTGGCACAGGTCTGGTCGTAGATGATCACGGTACAGCCGGGCTCTTCGCGCAGCTCCTTCATGACCGCGGGCATATGGTCACGGTGGCGAACCTCCACCTCCGCGGGGAAACTCAGCGCGCCTTTGTACTTGTTGGTGTCGTCCATCACCAGCACAACACGCTTGACCCCCTCTGCCAGTACCTGGCGGCAGATCATATCCGGATGCAGTTCGCCGTCGTGGGGCTGGCCACCGGTCATGGCCACCGCATCGTTAAACAGGATCTTATAGGTAATGTTGACCTTGGCCGCGACCGAAGCGCGGATCGCGAGAATACCGGAGTGGAAATAGGTTCCATCACCGAGGTTCACAAACACATGCGGCTCACTGGTGAACGCCGCCTGGCCAATCCAGTTCACACCCTCGGCGCCCATCTGGGTAAAGGTGAAGGTCTCACGGTCCAGCCACTGGGCCATGTAGTGGCAGCCAATACCCGCAAGCGCCCGGCTGCCTTCCGGCACACGGGTGGAACGGTTGTGCGGGCAACCCGCACAGAACATTGGCAGGCGGGCCACACTGGAGCCGGCCTGTGCAGAAATCCGCTCGGCCAGTGCATCCAACCGCATCAGGCGGTGTTTGGCACGCTCGTTGAGCTTGTCTTCCCCCAGCAGGTACCCGAGCACTTGCGCCACAACCGCCGGTGACAACTCACCATACATCGGCAGCAGCGGCTTATCGTGTTCGTCGACCTTGCCGAGAATGCGCGGGAAATGCGGATCGCGCAGATGCACGTTGTACAGCTCTTCTTTCAGCTGCACTTCCATCAGGCTGCGCTTTTCCTCCAGCACGAGCAGTGAATCGAGGCCGCGGGCAAATTCCTGAATTCCTGGAACGTCCAGTGGATAGGTCATTCCGACCTTGAGGATACGAATGCCCAACTCGCGCGCACGGGCTTCATCAATACCCATGTCTTCGAACGCCTGCATCAGGTCCAGGTGCGCCTTACCGGCAGTCACAATGCCCAGGGTCGCGTCCGGGTTATCCAGCACCAGCTTGTTGAGCTGGTTGGCACGGGCAAATGCCAGCGCCGCAGGCCGCTTGTAGCGCCACAGGCGCTCTTCCTGCTCCAGGGGGTTATCCTGCTTGCGGATATTCAGGCCGCCCACTGGGCGCTCGATTTCCGGGCATTCGAAGGAGACCCCCGCCGGATCCACCTCTACGGTGGAAGCGCTGTCCATATTCTCGGCCAGGGTAATCATCGCCACCCAGCAACCACTGAAACGCGACAGCTCAAGCCCGTACAGGCCATAGTCCAGGACTTCCTGCACGGTCGCGGGGTTCAGCACCGGGATATGCATATCGACAAAGGCAAATTCGGATTGCCCGGGGTAGGACGATGACTTACAACCGTGGTCGTCGCCAGCAATGATCAGCGCACCACCTTTCGGCGAAGAACCGGCCGCATTGGCATGACGGAACGCATCGCAGGAGCGGTCGACTCCGGGCGTTTTGCCATACCAGATACCGCAGACGCCATCGACCTCGGCGCCCTCAAACAGGCCGACCTGCTGGGAGCCCCAGACAGATGTGGCCGCCAGTTCCTCATTTACCCCGGGGGTAAAGCGAATGTTGTATTCATCCAGCATCTTCTTGGCGCGTGCCAACTGCTGGTCATAGCCGCCGAGGGGGGAGCCGCGGTAACCGGAGATAAACGTGGCCGTGTTGAGCCCGCGCGCGGAGTCGATCCGCATCTGGTCGATGGGCAGGCGCACCAGCGCCTGAATGCCGGATAACAGTACCCGCCCCTTGAGGGTGGTGTACCGATCGTCGAGAGACACCGAAGATTCAGCAACCTTGTGATCGGTGATCGCCTGCTCCTGAACCGTTCCAGCCTGAGATCCTGTTGTCACTCCAGGCTCTACTTTCTGTTCGCTCATACGCCTACTTCTTCCCGCTGATCTGTGAAGCGCCGCAGGGTCTGCGGGCTTCCGGTAATTATTGTGATTCGGGGCGCTCGTCGCCGGTTTTGGCGCTAATTCATACGGGTTGTTTTCACACAACCAGCGCTGACGACGGCTAGGTCAGGTCATACTAGTGCTTAAAGCACATGGAAACATTGCTTTATTTACGGGTTTACACGTAAAATTATGATAGCCATCTCGGCCAATAGATAAAATGTAGGACAGGAGTTTATATGAAGCGCTCAACCGACCTGGATGATTTCGACCGCAAGATCCTGCGGGCGCTACAGGAGAACGCCGATTATTCCATGGCTGAGCTGGGAGACAAAGTGGGTCTTTCCCATACTCCTTGCTGGCGTCGCATCAAGCGCCTGGAGGCCGAAGGTATCATTCGTGGGCGCGTCACCCTCCTGGATCCGCGTAAACTTGACCTGGGGGTCACAGTATACTGCTATGTCACCATACACAACCACGATGAAGATTCATTGAACAATTTCGAGTCGGCGGTGCAGGATGTCCAGGAAGTTGTGGAATGTTACTCCACTAGTGGTGATAAAGACTATGTTTTGCGCGTCGTGGTCGACAGTGTTGAGCACTACGAACAACTGCTCAAGCGCTCACTGGTGCACCTGCCGAATGTGGCTTCGGTGAACTCGACCTTTGCATTGAAGCAGGTCAAATACACCACGCAGCTGCCGCTCTAATCGGGCTGCCGTCGCCACCGAGCCGGGGCACGCGTTCCCGGCCCAGGCCGTGTGGCGGCCGCCTTACCGGCATTGCGGTAGAATTCCCGAGCCGAGCCGAGCAAAAAGAATTCTCTCAGCGGGCCGCAAGCCTCGCGACTACCTGCCCCAGCACCTGGTCCAGGTCCTGCCCGTCACAGTCCACGACAATATCGGCATAGCGGCGATACAACGCCTGCCGCTCTTCAAACAGCTCTTCAAAACTCTGCCCAGGCGCCTTGGCAATTCCGCGACTTTCATAATTATGAATACGGCGACGCAGTTCATCGGCGGAACAGTTCAGGAACACCGCGGGTCCGTACGTCAGCAGGTTGCGCATCCCCGCTTCGCTATACACCGCACTACCGCCGGTAGCAATCACATGATTGGGGAGTTCCGCCTCGGCAATCACTTCACCCTCAATACGACGCAGATTCAGGTAATCCGACTCGTTCATGATTTCCTGCAGCGTCTTGTCTTCCCGCAGCTGAATCAGTACATCCGTATCGACAAAGTCTTTAGCCAGCTCTTTCGCCAGCAATACCCCAAGGGTGCTTTTGCCAGCCCCCGGCATCCCAATCAGTACCACACTGCCCTGCTTATGCATTGTTATTCGACATCCAAACTGCGTTAATCCCCCCGCTTCGGCCATAGTACTGACCTCAGCCACCCCGACAGACTGTTGCCTGTAAGCAGCATTTTATCTAATTCATCGAGATTGTGCGCCTGCCGGAAGCTATCGGCGAACAGCGCCTCTCGGGTAATCATGCGGCGCCGGGGGTTTATCTGCTTGATCTCACGCGCGGGATTACCTGCAACCACCGTATTCGCGGGGACGTCCCGAGTAACCACACTGCCCGCTCCCACTACCGAATTATCGCCAATCGAAACCCCCTTGCAGACAATGGCGCTGTCTCCGATCCAGACGTTATTGCCAATGGATATCGGGGAAGTGCAGCGAAACGGGCGCGTGCGATTGTACAGGCCATGCCAATCGGAGTCGGAAATGTACACATTGGCCGCAATCATACAGGCATCACCGAGAGTGATGGACTCACCGGCGGAGATGCGCACTCCTGGAGAAATCAGCACATAATCACCGATGGTGATGTGCGCATCGCCCCCACGATGCCCCATGGCCGTGAAACGAATACAGTTATCCGGTGTAGAAATTAAATGGGGGAAGTTACCTAGGCGAATATTGCTGCCGAACACTTTCACCGATGCCGGATGCATCACTTCCGGCTCGCGCCCGATCGTATCGAACTGGGGCAACAAAAAGTGTCGGCAGCGCCAGTTGCGAAAATTCAGCAGCGCGCGCTTTAGCCAGTATGGTCTATGATCCTTTCGCATTGGAACGCCAATATTTCCTGATATTTATTCTTGGATTCTATTTGTTGAAACCTGTTTTCACCGCCGGTTGTGACCACCCACATCCCGTTTGATGCCGGCGGTCACTTGCAAACGGTAATTTCGGCAGATCCGGTCAGCCAGACTGTTACGCACGCACATTGCAAAACGACGGGGCAACACGTACCGTCACGCTCAAATTAACTCTTTCAATATTGTCGCGAGATACTCTGAAAATGGACGCAGCCCTACCGTTAGAACTCCCTCTGGATATCAACACCGTAAAAGGCTTCCTCGCGGATAGTGAAGGCACGGCGCTGTATCGGCTGGCTGCAGAGGCCAGTGATCTCGGTCCCTGCCTCGAAATCGGCAGCTATTGCGGGAAATCTACTATCTATCTGGGCAGTGCCTGCAAACTAATGAACAACACCTTGTTTGCTGTGGACCATCACCGTGGATCCGAAGAACATCAGCCGGGCGAGGAGTATCACGATCGCGAGCTGTTCGATAACCGCAGCCAGCTCATGGATAGCTTCCACGCGTTCCGCAGCAATATGCGCGCGGCACAGCTTGAGGAGCACGTGGTGCCCATCGTTGCGCCAACCACTGTGGCGGCGCGCCACTGGAACACCCCCCTCGGTCTCGTATTTATCGATGGTGGGCACTCGCTTGAGGCCGCTCTCAACGACTACCGCTGCTGGTCACGCCACATTGTGCCCGGGGGGTACCTGGCCATCCACGATATCTTCCCGAATCCGGCAGACGGCGGGCAGGCACCCTACGAGATCTACAAACTAGCGTTGGCCTCCGGCCAGTTCGAACTGGTGGAAATGGTCGAAACCCTAGGTATTTTGCGCCGACTCTGAGGCCCGATGTAGCAGATTCACGCTGGTAAACAGTTTGCTGGCGGGGGTAAGCCCTGCCAGTGCATCCGCCGCCAACAGCATGGCACCCACCGTCCAGGTGGTCTTTTCCTCCGGCCACACCGCGCTGTCCCGGTACACATACCCGGTCCAGTAGCCGCCATCGCTATCCTGCCAACGATGTAAACCACGGTACAAGGTTCGCGCCTTGCTCTCCTCGCCTGCTGCCAATAAAGCCATGGTCAACTCGCAGGACTCGGCCACTGTCACCCAGGGTTCATCATTTACGCAACGACAACCCAGCCCTGGCACCACAAACTCGTCCCACTTCACCTGCAGGCGCGACTTGGCGGCGCCACCAGAAAAAGCACCCGTCAGTACCGGGTAAAACCAATCCATAGAAAAACGCGCTTTACTTTCCCAGGTGCGATCAAAACGATGGGGCTTTTCCCGAAGCGCCACACCCAGTTGCGCACGTGCCTCGATCCAACCGGGCTTCGGTATCTGCAACACAGTGGCGATATTGATCCCGCACTCCAGGCTTTTAAAAATGGATGCACACCCGGTAATCAGGGCATCTTCCATCGGCGCACCATCCGCGTCGACCGCCCACTGGATTTCCCCGTGAGCAGACTGCAGATTCAACACAAAATCCAGTGCGGACTCGGTCATGTCCCAGTAGCGCGCAAGAAAAGCGCGATCACCAGAAATGAGATAGTGATGCCAGATACCCGTGGCAACATACGCAACGAAATTTGACTCGCGCCGCTCACCGTTATCGACCGCGTTATCACGGTAGGCCGCCCACCAACTGCCATCATCCAACTGCTGGGTTGCCAGCCAGGCATACGCGCGCTCAGCCGCCGCAAACTCTCCGGCAATACTGAGCCCCATGGCGGCTTCCACATGATCCCAGGGGTCCGCATAGTGCCCCTCAAACCAGGGGATACAACCATCTGGCAACTGCTGCGACAAAATATAGTCCGCACTAGAGCGCACAAAGTTTTTCGGCAACAGGGGGCGTTCGTTTTCAACAGCCACTGAACCTGCCACTGGTTCGCCAGCAATCACTGGGGGGCCATCCACAAATGTATCCATGACACTGCTCATACCGGCGACTCCTCGCGGACCACAGCCTGTTCCGCAGCCGCATCTTGTGCTGGGCGCTCAGACATCACCTGCACTGGCGTTGCCTTCCGTTCCGCCGCCGGCTTTACAAAATACAACGCAATGCTTTTGCCCAATATCGGATTCAACACGGCTTCCAGTGTCCGGGTTAGCAGCGGCCGCTCCATCATGTCCCACACCAGCAGGCGGTGATACTGGCGCACGATCGCTTTGTCATCCTGCCCCCAGAACAGGCACTTCAACCACCAAAATGGCGCGTGCAGTGCATGCGCCTTGTGCCGGGCAAAATACTGGAAGCCCAGGGCTTCAATCGCTTTGCGCAGGCTTTTTTCACGAAAGATGCGAATATGACCGCCTTCCACCTGGTGATAGGCATCCGACAATTTCCAGCACACCCACTCGGGGAAAAATGCCGGCACGGTTGCGGAAAATAATCCGCAGGGCTTGAGCACGCGCAGAATCTCTTGCAGCACCCCTTGGTAGTCGTCAATGTGTTCCAGCACCTCTGAACAGATAACCACATCGAAGTGATCGGCGGGAAACGGCAACTGCAACGCATTACCGACACAAAACTGCAAACTGCCGGCCTGTTGGCCACTCTCAGCAAAGGGTTGCGCGCGTTCGGCCGCGGTGGCCAGATCCTGTGCACTCAAGTCGACACCAAAAATTTCCACCTGGTCCGTGATGGAGAAATGGATCGCATGACGCCCTTCGCCACAGCCAAGATCCAGCACACGCTGGCCAGGCTTTAAATCAAGTAACTTGGGATCGACCGTAATCATCAGGCTGCCGCTCCCCGGTTGTTGGCACTGGGGTCAGCCTGCGTATCGGTTCCGGCATAATCTGTTCGGTCGGCACGCGAGGATGAAGATTCCACTGAAACAGCGTGCGGCTGAGTACTCGGTGATACCGGAAATGCGGCTGCTTGCTGCACCGCTTGACCAATCACACGGCGATAGAACGCCACCAGGTGCCCGGCAGCGACCTGCCAGGAAAAATGTTCCTCAATTCGATGGCGCCCAGCCTTACTCAAAGACGCGTGTAACTCTGGATCCTGCAACAGTTGCTCGATCGCCCTCGCCAAAGCATCGCTGTCTCCAGCAGGCACTACCAGTCCCGCATCGCCGACCACCTCCGGCAGTGCACCACCGTCACTGGAAACTACCGGCACCCCGCAGGCCATGGCTTCAGCGGCAGGCAGACCAAAACCCTCATACAGAGACGGACACACCACCACACTCGCAGAGGCGTAATAGCGAGCCATTTCTTCATTAGAGATTCCCGAAACAAAGCGCACACTGGATTCGAGATCCAACTCCCGCAGGAGCTGCTCGGTCGCACCGCCCTCCTTCAGCTTACCCACCACCAGCAGCTCTAACTGCGGATACCGGGCACGAAGCGAGGCCATTGCTTGCAACAGATAACGCAGCCCCTTCAGCGGCTGATCTGCCGAGGCCGTCGTCATAATGCGCATGGGGTTCTGGCGAACATCGGCTTGCGGCCTGAACAGCTGCGTGTCGATACCGTTATAAATCAACTTGAGCTGGTGGGGTAACACGCCAAATTGCGTCACGATATCGTCGAACGACTGCGAGGAAACAGTGACAATATGTTTTAGCTTTCGGGACACCCGAATCTGCATACCGAGGAAACTGTGCCAACGGCGCACCAGCAGTCGATAAAACCAGTCCGGTGCCGCATCCAGTGCCAGCTGACGATCTCGAGTAATGGGGTGATGAATGGTTGCCACCACTGGCAGCCCGGATTTTTCGATATCCAACAGGCCATAGCACAACGACTGATTGTCGTGCACCACATCGTAATTCTGGCCGTGCTTGCGCAAGTAACGGGCCACGCGCCGACCGAAGGTGTATGGCTCGACGAAGCCACCGGTGAGCTTGCCAAACCATTCGTAAAAGTCGGCCCAACTCAACAGGTGTTTGAACTTCAAAGCTCGCGTGGGGTTGGGTTGTTCATACAGATTGAGGCCTGGCATTTTGATCAGGCGCACACGGGGGTCAAGTTCCGGGTAGGGTTGCCCGGAAATCACGTCGACTTTGTGCCCTGCATCGGTGAGCGCCTTGCTCAGGTAGTGCAGATACACACCCTGGCCACCACAATGGGGATGGCTTCGATAGCCGAGCAAGCAAATATTCAGAGGCCTGGAGGTGGCCGATGGACCGTCGGATTGATTTCCCAAGGCGGTCATAAATTCCCCGTAGTTATTGTTTTGGCCAGCAATTGATCCGCTGCCGCCGATAACAACCGGAACTCGCCGGTTCTGAATGGGGCGAAGAATACACCGGCGGGCATATGACTGCTAGGCAGAATCCATCCACATCCGAGGCGAGACTACTCAGTCCGCCACCACCAAATCCGGGCTAAAAGACACGCAACCCCGGCAAAATTCGCCCCTGCAGGGACGACAAAGCCCCGACGCACCACTCATGGCGCGCCGAGGCAAAGGAGTCTGGAGCATTTGTTCGATCAGAAGCTGAACTTGTAGCCCACGCCCAGATTAAAAATCCAGGAGTCGTAATCCAAATCCTCTCTGACACGAATGGTGTCGAAGATAATGTCATTGCGCAGCGCGATATTATCAACGCCGAGCTCCAGTTCGGGGTCAGCATCAACCCACATAGCCGAAGCGTTGAACAGCCAGTTGGCATCACGGCCGAACTCAATATCCACCCCAACCTGGGCAGTCCAACCCCAAGAGCTACCGAAGGTCATCAGGCCACGATCAACCCGGCCAACAAACTGACCATTGTCATTGAGCACATCCTCAACGAATACCGGGCGCAGGAAATCCTGTTTGATATCGGTGTAGTTAACCCCGATACCGACATACGGCTGGACCCAGCTTTCTACACACACCGGATACCAGTTCGCGAAGAGGCTGGTCACACTGGTGTCGAATCCACGCAGGTTATCGCGACGCAGAATGTCGATATCCTCACCCGTGGCAGTAATGGTGTAGTCCGCATCCAGGTCAGCCTGGTTCATGTGGTACAACTCAACCGCCCAGTGATCGGCGACGAAAAAGGTACCATTGATAAACCAAGAGGAGTCACTGTCGACGGTGATGCGCTCGCGAATTTCTACCGGAATGGTTGCATCGGGATCATCCGGGTCCACGATGTCGATGACATTGCGGTTGGAAAACACTGAGGTGCTATCCGCATCAACGTAAGAACCCCCGACGCGCAAAATGAAATCGCCCGCCGTGAAATCGGCGATCGCCGGTGAGGTCGCACTGGCGGCGGCAATCGCCAGCGGCAGAAGAAGAGACTTGGTTCGCATGGTAACTCCTTTTAACACTAAATGCTCCATAGCCGCCGGGGACAAAGAACAAAAAATGACCCGTGCGTGCGGTTAGTTTCAGTATAGGTGGAGTTTTCCAAAAAACAGCAAGTACTGCCTAAGGTTTCACCCGCATATGGGAAGAAATTTCTGCAAAAAGTTTTCATCCAAAAAAAATGCCCGCCATAGGGCGGGCCAGATTTCTCGAACACACTTTCAGGAGGAGAGTTTGCGACGCGCTGAGTACGCAAGCGCTCAGCTGTCTGTGTTTAGGTATAGCAGAGCGCGCACTGCTATCTCCCCAACTGTCACCAAACCCTTTGCATTGTGGCAATAAACCGCGCCGAGCAAAGCCATGGCGGAATAAATCGCCGACGCGCTGAGCGGAATGTATTTACCGATGACAAATCACGCGCGATGCAAATAACTCTGGTATTCAACATCCGTAACACGCGCGGCAATTTCCGCCTGCTCCTGTCGCTTCAGCAAAACGAAAAGATCCACGAATTCCGGATCAAGATATTCACGCCACAACGCACTTTGCTCGAAGCGCTTGAGTGCACCGGTCCAGGTGTTGATGAGCTGATCGCTCTCCACCTGGTATGCATCCCCTTCCACCGGGGCACCCGGCTGCAGCTTGTTTTCCAAACCGTGACAAACCCCAGCCAGGATTGCCGCCAACACCAGGTAGGCGTTTACATCCGCCCCGGCAATACGGTGCTCAATCCGGCGTGCAGCTGGCTCGCTGGCAGGAATACGAAATGTAACCGTGCGGTTGTCGTAACCCCAACACAGGTTCAACGGCGCGTGGCTACTTTCCTGGAAACGGCGGTAAGAATTGGCATGGGGAGCAAAAATCGCCATGGCATCATTGGCCGTCGCCATCATGCCCGCCACTGCCTGCTGCAGAAGTTCAGAGCCCTCATCGGTACCATCGTTGAAGACGTTGTTGCCGTCTTTATCGACCAGACTCATATGTACATGCATACCATTACCGGCCAGTTCGCCAAACGGCTTGGCCATGGTGCTAACCCGCAGTCCATGGCTGCGCGCTACGCCTTTTAACAGGCGCTTGAACAACAAGGTCTGATCGGCAACTTTCAGCGGATCGTCGCTATGCAGCAAATTAATTTCAAACTGACCGGGAGCACACTCCGACAGAATCGAGTCCGCAGGTATCCCCTGCTCTTCACAGGCAGCACGCACATCCGCAAAGAAATGCCGCTGCGCATCCAACTCGGCCAGGTCATAGACATCGGTAGACGGCACCAGATCACTATCGTTGTCACTGATCGGACGCGGGCGCCCCAATTCATCAGAATCTTCACGCAACAGGTAAAATTCTAATTCAGTGGCACATACCGCCTTCAGACCGAGGCGCGCCAGACGCTCAACCACTTTCTGTAACTGCGCCCGCGGATCTGCGTACAGCACAGAACCATCTGGCTCATGCAGTTGCATATGCAGCTGCGCGGTTTGCTCCCGGTGCCATGGCGCCAGGCAAATTGGCGAGACCGGCTGGCAAACGCCGTCACTGTCGCCACTGGCAAACACCAGCGGACTGTTTTCAATATCGCGCCCCCAGATATCCAGGCTCACCGCGCTGCGGGGCATCTGCAGGCCACCCTTCAATAACTTTTTAGCGGAGTCTGCGGGCAGCCACTTGCCTCTGGGCACACCATTAATGTCAAAGGCGAAGCCTTCGATCCATTTCAGGTCCGGGTGATCCGCAAGGAAGGCGTTCGAGGTTTCGAGGATTTCCGCGGGCGGCTGATATTTTTGTTTTGCTGCCATAAAAGGGAGTCACACTGTTGGAGGATACGATGGAAAGGAGACGGCCCCCACCGTAACCAGTGGGGACCCGGTATGGATTTTACGCCATAGCCTTGGCGGTATCATCCAGCGCGCGGTGCGCCTTGTCCACCAACTCGTCAATATGTGCGGTATCCAGAATCAGCGGCGGAGCAATAATCATGGTGTCGCCGGTGGCCCGCATGACCAGACCATTCTTGATGCTCATGTCGCGGCAAACAGCACCAGCGGTGCACTTGTCATCAAAGCGTGCGCGGCTGCCTTTGTGCTTGACCAGCTCCAGTGCACCTACAAGCCCGAGGGTACGCGCCTCGCCCACGATGGGGTGATCAGCCAGTTCCGCCCAGCGCTTCGCAAGGTAGGGCCCGGTGACATCGCGTACGTTTTCAATGATTTTTTCATCACGCAGGATGTTGACGGTCACGATACCCGCCATACAGGCTGCCGGGTGTGCTGAATACGTATAGCCATGGGTGAACTCACCGCCTTTGGCCTTGATAACTTCCGCTACACGGTCGCTCACCATGGTGCCACCCAGCGGGAAGTAGCCGTTGGTCACAGCCTTGGCGAAGGTCATCAAGTCCGGCTTCATACCGTAGTAATCCGCACCGAACCACTCGCCGGTACGTCCAAAGCCAAAGATCACTTCGTCCATGACCAGCAGGATGTCGTACTGATCCAACACCTTCTTCACTTCCGGCCAGTAGGTTTCCGGCGGGATAATCACACCACCCGCGCCCTGAATTGGCTCGGCGATAAAGGCAGCAACTTTTTCCGGGCCCAGTTCCTGAATTTTTTCATCCAGACAGCGCGCAGCGTGGATACCGAACTCTTCCGGTGACATGTCACCACCTTCACCGAACCAATACGGCTGCTGAATGTGCTCAATGTAGTCCAGCGCCTGAAACTGCTTGTGCATGCCACTCATACCGCCAAGGCTCGCACCACCAATCGTAGAGCCGTGGTAGGCGTTTTCACGGGAGATGACAATGCGCTTCTGTGGCTGGTCTTTCAGATCCCAGTAGCGGCGGATGATTCGCAGGTTGGTGTCATTGGCCTCACTACCGGAACCGGTGAAGAACACATTGTTCATGCCGGCCGGGGTAACCTCGGACAGCAGGTCGGCGAGTTCGATGGACGGTACCGTGGTGCACTGGAAGAAGCTGTTGTAGAACGGCAGCTTGTTGAGCTGCTCGTAAATAGCTTCACTGATTTCCCGACGGCTGTAACCCAGGTTACAGCACCACAGGCCGGACATGCCGTCGAGCATGGTATGGCCATCAATATCGGTGATGTACGGGCCTTCTGCGCTGGTAATTACACGGGTGCCTTGTTTGCCAAGGTCGTGAAAATCGGTAAAAGGATGCAACAGGTGATCGCGGTCATGCTGTTGTAGCTGGTTTTTGTTCATGAACTCACTCCTGACTCGAAAAACGCCTGCGCCATCTATGCATTGCAGACGGCGCCGTAAAATGTGATCACATTCTAGAGGCAAGACCGGAAGTGGTGCAACCGCTATTCGCAACTCAGTCGCACCTCAGTCGCAAAGAGGCCACCGCCGCACGAATAGCTCTAGCCTAGTGCGGCTCGGCCACGACTAGTTGCGTGGTTTGATACATATAAAGAAGGAAAGCAGCGCGAAGGAGCTCGGGAGCTTAAGTAGAGCGGCGTCCAGAGCCCAAAAGCGGCCATGAACCAGGAAAATGAAGCGGACCGACCGGTCAATGCAGAAGAATGCATGATCCGGTCGGCGAGAGAAAGAAACTAGCCAGATAGAGAAAGAGGCCAGATAAAGAAAGCAAAGACAGTAAGGCAGGATTAGCTAGAAGCAGGCTCCACCGTCACCGCCACAGGCACCACATCCAGCGCAACATCGACGATCGAATACTGGTCTTTGGTGCCAGAACCATAGCGCCAGTACCCACGAGACTGCTCGGTCTGTTGAAACTCAAACAACACGCCCTGCCCTGTCTCATCACTAAAGGCGTAGCGCCGCAACTCGCGTACCTCGCTGTTGTCCAGCAAGGAAAAACCCAACAAGTGGTCCAGGCGCGGGTTCGCCAGAGCGATACCGGCCCCCTGCGTGGCACGATAGCCAAAGGCCTCATTGCCGGATGTTTCGCTACCCCCGATCATTACCTCGCCAGTTTCCCAGGCCAGGGTGTCCCCTGCACTCAGCACACTGAGTCGCAACCCTTTGGCCGCGAACGCGCCCTCCGCTGAGGTAAATTCAGCACCGCGGCCATCGGCCACCACCAGGTTCCCAGCACCCAAAACCTGCATGGTCTTGCGGTCCAGGTTGACCAGCAGCGCGGTGTCTTCATCCACACCATAACCGACCTGCGAAGCCGCCTCAGAAGAGAAACCCAGCGCCCGTATCAGGCGTCCCAAACGCGCTTTGCGATCGAAGTGCTGATCAACAACACCAAAGGGCAGAAAACCAAGACCACGCGCCAGCAGCAGCTGCCCCGACTCCTGACTCTCCATGCCCGCGTATTCCTCAACGCTCGGCAGAGTCAGCGCGCTCAAGGAATCTCCGGCTGCAATCATGGTTGTACTCATAATCGCTGCGCCGGCACTGGTGCCGCCGACCACGGCGCCGCGCGACAACTGCGCACGAATCGCAGTGAGCACCGGGCCATCCTGCCCGTCCGCCCCCAGCAAGGTTCCAGTGATCCGGGTCTGATCCCCACCGACAAACCAAATACCACCAACGTCCGCCAACTCTTCGGCAAGCGCCGCGTCCATGCCGCCATCGCGCCACAAGCTTTCGTCCACCGCTTCTGTGGAGGCATCATCTTTTACTGCGATGGGCAGTACACGAATGTCACCAGCGAAACCAAAATGACGCAGATCATCGGCAAACTGTTGCGCATAGTGTGCAGGTCGTCCGGAGGCCGCCGGTACAATCGCTACATTGGGCAACTGAGCGGGGATGGACTCGATAAACGCCCGATAAACCTCTTTGTTATCGCTTCTGAGCGCCCCGCCCACAATCAACAACCGGCCAGAGTCACTGGCCACGTATGCTGATTCCGGCTGCGTCGATACGTCTTTTTCCAGCACCTCGTCACTCTTGCTGGAGCAACCGGCGCCGATAACCGCAAGCAACACCAACGATAAACGCGCAACACGCCACATATTCATAACCTAACCCCTACCCGAAAATTTTCCAGCTTTGGCGAATCCACACAGAACTGAAGTGCGGCATCGGAAGGTTCCCCGAACATCCGCTCTCCCCGCGGGCTCCGCCCAAAATGTTCTTTAAAACAACGACTAAAATGCGAGGCAGAGCGGAATCCGCATTGCTGCCCAATCGCATCGATACTCTGTTCGCTTTCCAGCAATAGCACGCGCGCATGCTGCAGCCGCAGCTCACGATAAAATCGTGCCGGCAATATGCCCTTAAAACGGCTGAATATGCGCTCCAGTTTTTTCACCGTAATATCCAGATAAGCGGCCAACTCCGCGGTGCGCAGCGGCTCCGCGAGGTTGTTGCACATCAGTGCCAGCGCTTCATCCAGTAACTGTCGATCTTGCCGTATCGCCACAGCAGAACCTCGCTAATCAGAGTGTTGAGCCGCCTGCAACGTCTGGTCGAACAATTGCCAGCGGCCGCGCGCCATTACATGAGTAATCTGGAATCGCTCTGGATCCACCAGCAGCAAGTCGGCATCGCGGCCCGCGGCTATCTGCCCCTTGCGTTTAAGACCGAGCGCCCGCGCCGGGTTGCTGGTGACCGCCTGCAACGCCCGCGACAACTCCAATTTCTCATCCTGCACCGCGCGGCGGAACTCATCGAACAGGCTGGTAATGGCACCCACCTCCAAGTCCTGCAGCTGGCCCAAGTCGCAGAAATTGGTCAGTGAACCCTGTGCGTCTGAGGAAAACGTTAGCTGGTCGATTGGAGCACCCAGCTCGAGCGCCAGCGCCAGCGCCCGGCTCGCGCGCATCTCGCCACTCGCCAGAATCTCTTCGGTGGTCGACGTAGTGAAATCAATGAAGCCACCGGCACAGGCGAATTCCACACCGTGCTCCAGTAGCGATCGATTGCGATTCATATGCGTCGGATAAAACTGGGCGATGGGAATTTCAGAGTTTTCAACCACATCAAACAAGGGCTGCAAACGACCAGCACCATCGCCAACATGCACGCTGACGACACCGCCCTTGCCGCTTAACATCCCAGCGACCCGTGCATCAGCGGCGATGCGCGTCAATTCATCTCGCGTCGGGTGAGACGAACGGTGATCGGAAATCGCCAGCTCACCCACACCAATGATGTTATCGATAAGGATGATGTCCCCGCGCACACTGCCGGTCAGGGTATTCACCGGCACCTGATAGGACCCGGTCTGGATAAAGCACGAAACACCCTGCGCCTCCAGGGACTTGGCCTTGCCGAACAGCTCATTCAGGGTACGGGTGATCGCATCGGTACCCAAGGCACCAACAATCGAGGTAACACCACCGGCAATCGCATCGCGCACATTGAGTTCCGGGGTACGCGAGCCAAAGCCGCCTTCACCACCACCGCCGGTGATATGTACCAGAGAGTCGACAAGACCCGGCATCAACCAGGCACCATCGGCATCCACCACCTGGCCCACGTTCTCAGGCAAGGTCAGATGCTGATCGATCTTTGCCACCCGATCGCCCGCCACTAGCACATCACAGCGGCCGAGACTGCGGGGGGCAAACACCTCCGCATTTTTTATTAGCGTAATTTGAGACATAAAAAACTGCTTAAAAATTAAAAGCCGGAAACGGCTGCAACCAGTACCGCGAGCGACGCGAATAAAAACAGCGCACCTTGCAGCGGCAAGATAAACCGAATCCAAACACCCCAATCCAGACGCGCCGCACCCAGGCAGCCCATCAATGCCGCAGACGTGGGTACCACAATGTTGGTGAGGCCATCGCCCAGCTGGAATGCAAGCACTGCGGTCTGGCGGGTAACACCTACCACGTCCGCAAGCGGCGCCATGATTGGCATGGTCAGTGCTGCCTGACCGGAACCGGAGGTAATAAAGAAATTAAATACGGTTTGGAACGCCAGCATAAACCAGGCGGAAACCGCACCCGATACATCCGCCAGGCTATTGCCCGCCACATGCAAGATAGTATTCAGAATGCTTGCGCCCTGCGGATCATCACCGCCGAGCAGCAATACAATGCCTTTGGCAAAGGCCACCACCATCGCCGCAGGCAGCAACTGTTGTGCACCTTCTTTAAACGCCGCCGCAGCCTTGTTTGCGGTGAGCCCATTTAGCCCAAAGACGATGGAAACCGCTGCGATCACGATACCCATGGTGAAAAACTGGCTGGCGATCTCAGGCAGGAAATAGCTGCGCTCCACTACACCCCAGATCATCCACGCGATGCCCGCACAGAACAGCAGCAGCACCCAGCCATCTCCGCGGACCATGGTTTGCAATGCACTGGTCGACACGGACTTTTCACGAAACACCCGGTCAGAGTCATATGCCAGCGAGCGTGAGGGCTTCTGCTGGATACGACGCGCATAAAAAATGGTGTATGCCGCAAGGCCACAGGTTGCCAGCAACCACAGTGCCATGCGCAAGCCGCTACCCGACATCAATGGAACCCCGGCAATACCCTGGGCGATGCTCACCCCGAACGGGTTCATCCAGGAAGTGGCGAAACCGACCTGCGTCGCAACATAGGTCACCAGTAGCGCGGTAATACTGTCATAGCCCATAGAAACTAGCAGGGGCACAACGATCAGGGTAAAGGGAATGACCTCTTCACCCATGCCAAACACCGCCCCACCCAGGGAAAACAAAAAGCACAGTATTGCCAGGTACAGGTGCCCCGCTTCGCGATTGCGCGCAATCACCTGAAACAGGCCGCGCTCGACAGAGCCACTGGCAAATATCAGGCCGAAGGCACCGCCCGTCAGCAGGATAAATGCAAACACACCGATGGATGCGCCCCACTTGCTGCCGGAAACCATGCCCTCAAAGGCAAAATTCAGAAAACCAATACCCCCGCCCTCTGCAAACAGTGCCAAACCCGCTGGCTCGTCGGATGCCTGTTTGTAACTGGCCGGGTCAATCACACTGCGTTCGACCCCGTTCACCACATTGGTGACGGTATCGAAAGTGCCCGCAGGGATTAAAAAATTCAGCGCAAACGCGACGACGGCTACCCCCAGCAATATCAGGTAGGTATCCGGCATAGCCCAGGTCTTTGGCGCCTGCGACTCCACTGACTCGGAAACGCGGGTGACAGAAGAATTGGTATCGCTCGTTTGCATAGAAATAAACCGCATTAAAAGGATAAGTACCAGCGGGCGCGCAATGCGCGCCCGCTGGGATCAGGTCCTGTGAGACGCCGATCAGAACGCGTAACCGTAGCTCAGGGTGTAGAAACGACCCATGGAGTTATGGTTAAAGTGGTCAACGTTGGCGCCAGTGCCCAGTACCAGCGGCGGCTCCTTGTCGAACAGGTTGTTCACCCGCAGGCTCAACCAGCTGCCGTTGTCGAAATCACGGGCAACGCGGAGGTCGAAGGTCAACCAGCTATCCACCTCAACGTTGCCGTCATCGTCGGCATTCACACGAGAACCGAAGTACTCGTTACCTTCCGTAAACACCGCGGCCAGTACACGGGGATCGGGATCATCCATGTAGCTGTGGGTATAGCGACCAGTCAGCGTGGAAGACCAGTCTTCGTAACGCCAGCGCAGGGCGCTGTTGGCCAACCAACGCGGATAGGTATAGTTACCGGCTTCTTTCACGATACCCAGCGCATCGGACGGCAGCTTGTCGAACTCGTTCAGGTAGGTACCGTCCAGAGTGAAGCGGAAGCTGCCCCAATTGTCGGTATCAAAGTACTGGGTAAACGCCAGATCCACGCCGTTGGTCTTCTGCCAACCGAGGTTGGACAGCTGGAAGTGCGCATCCACGACAAAACCACGATCCACTTCGAGGCCAGGCTGACCAGTCAGCAGCTCACCCAAACCTACCACAGGGAACTCGCCATTCAGCGCGCGCAGGATGAAGTCATCCTCTTCAATTCCAACCAGGTTCTCATGTTCGATATTCCAGTAATCGACGGAAATTTCGGTGTCTTCGGTCGGCTTCAGCAGGAAGCCCGCGCCCCAGGTGGTTGCTGTTTCCGGCTTCAGGTCGTCATTGCTGACGTCCTCTGAAAACAGCGGCTGACCAGAACCATCGGCGTCACCGTCACACGCCTCTGGGGTGACGCTGCAATCGGTACGATAGGATGACAACAAGGTGCCCGCACCGACCTGCGCAAGGGAAGGCGCACGGAAGGAAGTGGACCAGTTGGAACGGAAGGTTATTGCATCATTAAATTGATGACGCAGGGCAATCTTCGGGTTGGTATCGCCACCGAAGCTATCGTAGTGGTCGTAACGCAGGGCGAACTGCAACTCGGTGTTCGCTGCCAGCGGAATCATCTGCTCCATGTACACTGCCCACTGGTTACGTGCGGCGTCGGCAGAAGTGGAGCTGAAGCCCAAAATCGGCTCGGGGTTCAGGGTAGTGGATACCGCATCGCCAGACGGGGTATCCACCACGGATTCACGGCGGAACTCACCACCAAAGGCCACCTGCACAGTACCGGCGGGGAGCTCGATCCAGCTACCAGAGATATTACCGTCAATGGCATACAGGCTGGATGTACCACCGCGTTTTGCGTCGGTGCGGATCAAATCGTCCATCTCTGCAATTTGATCAACCTGACCACCGAAAGGGTTGTACCAGGCAGTGGTTTTACCCAGGTCTTCACAGGTTTCACCCGCGCCAAAACTTGCGCCGGGGCGTACCAGGTCTACGTCCCAGCGGTCTACAACGGAACCGTCGGTACATAGATTACCCAAGCTTGCATTGTAGAAAGCATCTGCCTTGTAGAGTCCGGAAATTCCGCGCTGCTCAGATTCGCTGCGTCCCAGGTTAGCGGCAACTTCCCAGTTCCAGTCGTTCACTTCACCACGCAGGCCTGACACCAGACGCATGGCTTCGCTTTCAACTTCTACCGCACGTGCGTCCGGGAACTTACCCCAGGCGAAAATCGGGTATCCGTAATAATCGCTGAAATCGCTGGTTGGAAAATCCGGGTGGAAGGAGCCTTCCTCAACCAGGTCTGCCTTCAGGGCTTCTGGCCAAAGGGGGCTTTCCGGATCAAACGGCGCACGCGAGAAGTTTGCCGGAGCGGAGGTGCCACGGGACTCACTGGTCTGCAGCATTAGAGTGTTAAACCACTCCAGGTTGTCGGAGATATCATAATTGAATGTGGCTACAACACTGGCACTCTCGTATTCATCCTGAGTCGCGGCAACCGCATTGGTATTGAATTCGCAGTAATCGCCAAACTCGCCGAAACCAAATTGGTCCTCCGGACAGCCGCCGGACGCGGGGCCTTCGGTCTGGTCGTAGAACGCCAGGAACAGGTCATTGAAGCTTGGGTAGACACCCTGCTGACTCGGGCGTACAGAGTTCGCGGTCAACTTGCGGTCTCGGTCGTACATCGCATTGCGGGAGAACAGATCCACCACCACCATGGTGTGGCTGTTTTCACCTTCACGGCCCCAAACCCAGTTCAGGTTGTATTTGCCTTCATCGGTGCCCGCGGTGGAGTTGCCGTGAGTCAGGGAAATTTCGGAACCGTCAAAGTCATCACGCAGTACGAAGTTCACAACACCGGCAACCGCGTCGGCACCGTAGGTGGCCGCGGCGCCACTGGGCAATACTTCTACGCGCTCAATGGCGGATAGCGGGATGGAGTTTACGTCGACAAAAGACTCCTGGCCCTTGGCGAAGGAGCTCACGGAAACGCGGCGACCGTTCACCAGTACCAGGGTGGAGCTGGCGCCCAGGCCACGCAGGGAAACGCCCGCCGCGCCTACCGGAGTGCTACTGGACAGTGCACCGGAAGTGGCAGTAGAGAAAGTGCCGCTGCCGCCGCCAGTCTGGGACAGCTGCTGCAGAATTTCGATGGGAGAGGTTGCACCGGAAGCTTCGATGTCGTCACGATCAATCTGCACGACCTGTACCGCACCTTCGGTGTCCAGCCCCTTGATATGGGTACCGGTAACCACAATTTCTTCAACGGACGCATCCGCACCTTCTGGTGCTTGCTGTGCCATTGCGAATGCACTGCTGCCAATCAGTGAGCAGCCCAGTGCCAGTCGCACCGCCTTACTCAGTGGCGTTTTGTTCAGTTGGGATCTGTTATCCATTTTTTTGCCCTCCAGGAAAAATTCCTGTCTCCGATGGTTGTTTAGTTTTTCTGTGAGATTCGAAATTGCGCACAATGCAAGCATCAACTGTGGACGCTGTAGCCTTGCAGAAGAGTTCTCAGGAAAAACCGGCGGCAATGCAGTGCAATAACCCAAGCGATCGACACCACAGCAACGCGCACGCATTGCCTACAGAGTTCGACAAACTGGATTGGAAATAAGAACGGATAAAACCGACTTATAGCTTCCATGCACCCGCGTACAAATAAGCGGGGCCCCCGGTTAAACCGAGGTGGGGAAGCTACTCGTCAAACCACTCGCTGAGGTAGTAGTTGGAGGAGCAGCGCTCGACAGTAGCAACCTTATTCATTTTGCTCTCAATGCCTTGCACTGTTTATCAAGCACGTATAACTAAATAACGACACTTGAACTCGGGAGTCAGACCGTAGGTTCTGTTGATCCAGATTAATCGTGCCAGAAGCAAAATCAGATCAAATTCCTATCGATCACACACTAATTTTTATCACGATGAAAAAAACCTGTAAAGGTTTTCTGCTGCAGAATTTTATTTACAAGCCGATAGCGCCGGCAGCCGAATAATCTGCGACAACGACGATCGATTTGCGGTGTATCTGCGATATTGAGGGATAGAACTCACTTAAGCGCGCGCCGGGAGGGAACGAATTTCCCTCCCGGCTCACTACCTCAACTACGATGTTGTACCACAGTAATGGTTACTGATAGGGCTGGTTGATATAGAAGTTGTTGGAGCGGCCATCGATACCGATGCGCTTGGGTGTCACATTACTGGCACCGGTGGACAGGTTGAACTGATCATTCTCATTCAGCTTGTAGCGCAATACACCTTCGTAAATTACCGGCTGACCACACTGCGCCTGAGTTCGACTGCTCTGGCCGTCTTCCTGCAGAACATACACACTGCCCGCGCCATCAACCACGCCGCTACCCTCTGGGGTGAAGAAGATCGAAGTGGCCTCATCGACACCAATACCCTGGATCCCCGCAGGCAGACCCGCCATAAAGGCCATCAGGCGGCCCATACGATCGCGCTCGGCAAAATGCGTATCCACGATCACACCCTGCATAATTGCGGTCGTCAGGAAGCCATCAGAGATATTGGTATTTTCGTGGCACAGGTCACTCACCGCCTCGGAGGAGTAGGCACCCAGCACGCCGTCCGGGTCGTAGATATGCTCGGACTGCACAGCCGCACCGGCAGAGGTACCACCCAGGACACCACCACGGGCAATCACTTCGTCCAGGGCCTGCTGCAGCGGGGTGCCCTGCCACTGATTCAGATAATCGGACTGGTCGCCACCGGCAATCCAAACAAACTCGGCAGAGCGCACGGCCCAGGCAACGTATTCGTCATTCGCGTGCTGCTGGCGATCAACAATCAGGGTTTCGACGGAGTCCGCATTGAGCAGGCCCAGTAAATAGTCGTTGTAGCCGTCACTGCCGCTGGTACGCAACACAACCACATCGCCACCACCAATCAAGGGTTCCACGCGACGGGTAAACGCGGCATCGACGTCACTACCGCCGCCCATCACCAGCAAACCGCCGGAAGTCTGGTTTACACAGACATCGGCCTCACTGCCAGTGAGGTATCGGGTCAAACCGCCCGGCTTCGCCGGCCGCGCGCCCACATTGCAGTCGCCGCCTCCGCTGCTCCCGCCGCTACTGCCTCCACTGCTGCTGCCACCGCTGCTGCCACCGCCACTTGTCGGGATGCCGTCAACGTCCAGGGTGTAATCACCACGTCCTTTGTAGCGGGTTACTTTTAAGGTATACAGGCCGCTGCCACTGACGCTGACACTGGCAGTCTCATTGCGCCCGCTCGTCTCTGCGCTGTACAGACGTTGAGACGCGTCATACAAATGCCAGTCGAAATCATCGCCATTGGCGTGACTGAGGGAAATATCCAGATCAGATGGGGTATTTATGTTGAAGTAGTACCAGTCCTGATCCCTGCGGTTGGCAATGTTGCCGGCCACCGTTTGGCTGGAACAAATTGGGCCATCCGCATCAGATTCGGCATCATTCGATTCGGTCTCCGCGGAGACACAGGCCAGTGCGCCGTGACTCATCGCGGAAAGCAAAAAAAGCGGGATAAGTTTTTTCTTCACCTTAGGTTCCTCTATGCGTCGTTATTGTTATCGCCAATCTATGGCTACCGCACAAGATTACCCAAGTGGTCCACCGCGGAAGCGTCATCCGCGGCCAAAGGGAGAAAACAGGCAAGTTAGGGATAAAACAGAACAGTTTCTGCTAGAAACTGCAGTCAAGGGCGTCCAACAACATGTGCGTAATCAGACCAATACCCAGCCAGCGCAGAGGCTTCCACGGTAAAAACATCATTGCGCCGTAGACAGAAATCGGCAGTAATTTATGCAGCGGATGAAAATTAATGCTGCAACGACCCGGGTCGTAAATCGGCGTCGCCAATAAATGGTCGAGATCTACTAGGTTCGCGGCCACCATAAATAACGCGGCCTTTTTCCATTCGTCGCGAAAGAAAAACCAAGCAATCGCGAGGGGAACCAGAAAATGGAGAACAATATGAATGTAACTGAACATCAGTGCGGCATTAACTCTTCAGCAGAAATGGAGCCCAGCCCCTCTTCAATATCCTGGCGAATGGCGGTGCGCACGCGTTGCTCATCCTTTGCCGCGATCGCTTCGATCAAATCCTGATGGCGATCGGGTAATTCCTGCACACCAAAGCGCTGGAACACCAAATGCTGCAGGGGTGCCGTCTGCAACCAAAGACTCTCGATCAACGACAAAATAATATGCGGATGGCCAAGGCGATACAGGGTGAAGTGGAACTCGAGGTTGGCGGCAACATACTCCTGTATGTCGTTTTTTGCCAGCGACTCGGTAACCCGATCATCGAGGCCCCTGAGTGTTTCCAGCTCGGCATCTCCCACCTGCGGTAACGCCTGGGCCGCGGCCTGACACTCGAGCGCCACCCGGGCAGCACAAATTTCGTCCAGTTTCTCCCGCGTCATGCTCGGCACAGTAACGCGGCGGGTATCGGAGAGTTCCAACGCCCGCTCAGAGGTCAGCCGGCGCAGGGCCTCGCGCACCGGCATTGGGCTGCAGTCGAGCTCCGCGGCCAAACCGCGAATCGTAATCGGATTACCGGGTAAAAACTGGCCCCGCAGAATCGCGTCGCGCACTTGGTAGTACACGCGCTCCTGGGTGGTCCGGAACTCTTCCTGCGGCTGAGTAAATTCGGCGTCTTTCACTAGTCTTCCGCTGCTCGTCCGCTGCGCTTGGGCTGTTCGAGCGCCAAGCGTGGCGCATTTGTGAGGTTATCCCTCAGGACTACCTCACGCGGACATTGCCAGCCGGTGAGGCTCTTCATCACTGCCAACCTCGATCAGCTCGTTGGCAATTGCGCCAGTTTGCCACATTTCGAAGAAATCCTCCGCAACCCGTTTGCCCGCTTCGGTCACCGCATTCCAGTACATGAGGCGCTCCTCGGTGGACAGCTTGACGAAATCATCGCGATCCGGGATTTTTCCAAAAGGCAATTTGGCAACCCAAGACGGCGATGGCGCCACCAGGATCACATTGTCCATGGCACCGCCACGCACCCAGCGCCAACGCAGGCTCTTGTCGAACCAGCCGGGGACCATGTACGGGAAGAAATGGGGGTATAACACCAGACCTTCCGGGTGCTCGAACCCGAGATCAAAGTGGTAGTCGGTAATTCCGCCGTCGCGATAGTTGCCCGCAGGCGCCCCGGCGGGGGTCGGTACGCCCGCCATCACCAGCGGGATGGAGCCGCTGGCCAGCACCGCCGGACAAACGTTCTCCGGGTTCAGCGGCGTGTTGACCGTATTCAGGTTACGGAAGCCCACCGCCGGTGCGTCTCCGGCGTGGAAAACCACTCGATCCCAGAATGCCTGCAAGCTGCGACGGCTAACCGCATTGGCCAGCGCAGATGCGAGCAGCGCCGGTGCCAACAGCGCCTTCTTTTCACTGGCCAAAGGCCCGCGCCCGCGCACGGTCACAAAGTGGCTGCGCCACACCGAATTACCGGCAACCTGCGCGGCCCCGTGCTCCCCCAATACCCGGAGCAGGATCTCTTCTCCCTTGGTAGTGATTTCCACGGGCGTCGGGCGCTCACTGGCATAGGTCTGGTTGACGTAGCCATGCTCAAGAACTTCCAGCGCTTCCAGCGGATTGGCGGTGGCGTAGCACATGTTGCGGAAGCTACCGATGGAGGAGCCCAGCGTGGCGATCGGCGTGCTCCGATCGCGGAAAAACTCGCCAATCAACACCCGGTCAAGCTGGCTGATCGCCAGCCACTTGGGGCCACCGGAAGCGCCCACCAGAGTGGAAACCATGCTCTGGTTCAGGCCTTCATCGCGCACACGACGCGCCGCATTGGCGCCGGCAAGTACGACACAGCTGCGGGATTTGTTCGGGTTGGCCATGCTATAGCTCTCTTCTATTTACTGCGAAGACTGGCAGTGGTTACCACTCGCCAGTGTTTTCCATGGAGGCCCAGGGCTCCTGCGGCGGCAAAGCGTCGCCTTTCTGCAACAGCTCAATGGAAATATTGTCTGGGGAGCGCACGAACGCCATATGACCGTCGCGCGGCGGACGATTGATGGTCACCCCCATATCCATCAGGCGCTGACACGTCTCGTAGATATTGTCCACGCGGTACGCCAAATGGCCAAAATTGCGGCCGCCGGTGTAGGTTTCCGGGTCCCAGTTGTAGGTCAGCTCGAGGCACGGGCGCTTGTCGGCGTCGGCGCTGTCTTTATCGCCGGGGGCCGCAAGAAAAATCAGCGAGAAACGCCCCTTCTCATAATCGCTGCGACTTACCTGATACAGGCCAAGCTTGTCGCAATAAAACTCCAACGACTTGTCCAGGTCGGTGACACGCACCATTGTGTGTAAATATTCCACTGCAACGCCTCCTTTGCGGGATTACAATCCCGATACGTCCATTGGGTGACAATCTAGTCACCCCAGAAAAAGTTACCAGAACGAAATGTATCAAAAATACTATCGACATTTTTTGCAGGGGGCCCAAAAAGCCGCCTCTGCGGGCTGCGACCTACCGGTTCTCCATATGGCCTGCCACTCCCACCACTACTGGGCCGACGTGACGCTGGATGCGGTCAACGAGTACTGGCACGACGCCGCCAGCATGGCAGACCAGAAGTGGGACAAGATCTTCTCCGAGAAGATACCTGCCTTCCAGCGCAGTATCGCGCGCACCCTGAACCTGCCAGCGCCAGAGCAGGTCGCCCTGGCCCCGAATACCCACGAGCTGGTTTTCCGGCTGCTCAGTGCCTTCGACCTGAGCCAGCCTGTGCACATCCTGACCACCGATGGTGAATTCTACAGCTTCGCCCGCCAATTGTTACGACTGGAAGAGCTGCCAAATGTGCATGTCACCCGGGTCCCCACCCAACCCTACGCAACGCTGGCCGCCCGGTTTACCCAGGAGCTACAATCCGGCGACTACCAACTGGCCTACGCCAGCCAGGTATTCTTTGATTCCGGGGTCGCATTCCCAGAACTTCTGACACTGGCAGAGCACAAGCCAGAAGCCACGCACATGGTCATCGATGGCTACCACGGCTTTTATGCCCGCCCCACTGACCTCGGAGCCATCGCCGACAAGGTGTTCTATACCTCCGGCTCGTACAAGTATCTGGGCGCGGGCGAAGGCATGTGTTTTATGACCATCCCCCGCGGCTGCCAATTGCGGCCACTGTATACCGGCTGGTTTGCGGAGATGGCCGAGCTGGAAAATCGTGGGGAAGGCGTGGGATTTGGCAACAACTGGCTGCGCTTTGCCGGTGCCACCATCGACTTCTCACCGTTGTACAAGGCACTGGCGGTATTGGAGCTGCACCAGCGAGAAGACATTTCGGTAGATACCATCCACCGCTATGTGCTGAACAACCAGCGGCGCTTCCTCGCGGCCATGGACGCTGCTGACCACCCTACCCTTAACCGCGAGAACCTTATCGCGCACGATCTGGAAAACGGGCACGGGCATTTCTTCACCTTCCGCTGCGGCAGTGCCGAGGGCGCCGAGCAACTGCAGGCTAAGCTACGCGAGAAGAACGTGCTGTGCGATCGCCGGCAGCAATTACTGCGCCTCGGTTTCGCACTCTACCACCCGGAAGAAGAGAGCTTCGAGCGTCTATTCACCTGATGTTCATCTAACTGGCGCAATACTAGTGGCGATTACGCAGTAACTTGAGCCACAGCTACTCACTCAGCAGCCATTGGCAAAGAAAAAGGATTCTCCATGCACAACACGCTTTCCAACACTCGCTCTAGCATTCGTTCCAACACGCGCTCCAACACGCGCTCCAACAGCCGACGCAATTCGATCAAGTGGTTATCCGCTGGCCTGATCGCGGGTCTCGCCATTTTCGCCAGCGGTTGCGGCAGTGATTCCGGCAACCGCCCCAGCGGTACGCTGATTTCGATTTCAGCGCAGGGCGAAGCCAGCCAGGTACCGGATATCGCCACAATTTCTGCGGGCGTGGTCACCGAGGCCGACGAGAGTAAGGCGGCCATGCAAGCCAATGCAGCACAGATGGAACAGGTGATGCAGGCGATCAAAGAGGCAGGCATCGACAACAAGGATGTGCAAACCAGCGGCATCAGCCTGATGCCCCGCTACGATTACCAGCCGAACCGCGAGCGCAAAATCGTCGCTTATCAGGCGCGCAACAGTGTCAGCATCACCGTGCGTGAGCTGGATAACCTGAGTGCGGTGATCGACGCGTTAACTGCGGAGGGGGCAAATCAGATCCACGGCCCGAGTTTCTCCATTGATGACCCGGAGCCTCTGCGGGCACAAGCGCGCGAGAAAGCCTTAAAAATCGCGCAGACGCGCGCAGAAGCCTATGCGGAATCTCTGGGAACCAAGGTTCGCCGGATTGTCAGCATTGCGGAAGGCAGCCACGGTGGCATGCCGCGACCAATGATGCGCGCAGAAGCGGCAATGGCGGATAGTGCCAGCACTCCCGTGGCGCCGGGCGAAACCTCGGTTTCAGTAAACCTGGAACTGGTATTTGAACTGGCTAAGTAAATCCAATAAGAGACCGGAAAATACTTCACGGCCAATGAGAAGTTGGCGGTAGCGGGTGCAACCTTGTGAGACCGTCACCGCCAGGGATGGCGGTGCCGAGCCCCAGGGATGGGTTCACCGCGTGTCTCACAAGGCTGTACCCGCTGGCGCCAACGCCACGACTCCGCTACGAAATGCTTTTCTACGTAATGACGAAAAAAGCTACTCAGGCTGCTTATAGACCTCGCCACCCTTCATCACAAACTGCACCCGCTCGAGGGTGGTAATGTCTTCCAGCGGGTTGCCGACGACGGCAATCATGTCCGCCCACTTGCCGGGCGCAATGCTGCCCAGCTCATCTTCCGCCTGCAGCAACTGCGCCGCATTCCAGGTGGCGGAGCGAATCGCGTCCGCCGGGCTCATACCGCCCTCCACCATCAGGGCAAACTCTTTCGCATTATCACCGTGACGGCTCACCCCGGTGTCGGTACCGTAGGCAATCTTCACGCCCCTTTTGTGCGCGCGACTAAACGTATCCTGAATCAAGGGGCCGATTTTTGCCGCCTTGGTGCGCACCATCTCTGGGAAGAAACCGTCAATGGCCGACTTCTGGGTAACCCAGTCACCCGCAAGCAGCGTCGGTACGTACCAGGTGCCGTTTTTCACCATGAGCTTCATGGTTTCGTCGTCCATGTAGGTGCCGTGTTCAATGGAGTCCACCCCAGCGCGAATGGCCCGTTCCATGCCTTCCTTGCCATGGGCGTGTACCGCCACAGTGAAACCATAGTCTTTGGCGGTTTGCACCACGGCTTCCAGCTCATCCTGCATAAATTGCGGGTTCTGGCCGCTCTTCGCCACACTCAATACACCGCCCGTGGCGGTAATCTTGATCAGGTCCGCACCGTCTTTGTAACGTTGGCGTACGGCTTCGCGGGCACTGGCAACGCCATTGACCACCCCCTCGGCGGGACCCGGGCTGCCCATCAGGCGATGGTTGTGGCCATTGGTTGGATCGGCGTGACCACCGGTGGTGGCAATCGACTTGCCCGCGGTATAGACACGCGGACCCACGATATCGCCGCGATTGATCGCATTGCGCAGGCTCACGGTCACATTGGCACTGTCACCGAGATCCCGCACGGTGGTAAAGCCGGCCTTGAGGGTGCGCTCCGCGGTGTTTACCGAGCGCAGCGTGTAGTCTGCCGGGTTCCAGGTGAAGGCTTCGGTATAGGTGCGGGGCCCGAATTCATAGGCAAGATGGGTATGCATATCCATCAAGCCGGGCAACACCGAGTAAGCACTCAGGTCGATCACCCGCTCGCCTTCGCGCTGGTGAAAGCCGCGTTCGACGGACTCTACCTTGCCGTCATTAATATGAATCGTGCGCTTTTCCATCAGGCGGCCCGTTTCGCTGTCAAACAACCAGCCCGCATGGACCGCGATTTTTTCTGCCTGGGCGAGGGTTGAGAGGGTGAGCAGGGTCAACCCGAGCAAACCACTGATAAGGCGCTTTACCGCAAGAATTGTGTGCTTCAGAGTGATCATGTTAATCCCAGAAACTTCGGGGTCGATGGTGCCATGCCCCGGATTTATTGGTTTTCAAATGGGGTGTTTACTACCCAATCCCGCAATTTAACGTATTTTAACGCCATAAAAAAAGCCCGGGGTGGTAAACACCGGGCTTTTACGACCAAGGTACGTGTGGGATCGGCCGGCACGCCGGCCCCTTCTTACTGCTCTGTCGGCAGCACCACTACCGGCCCAAGGTTTAGCGCTTCGATATCGTCCTTAATCTTGTCGAGGTCACCAACGATCACCCAGGTGAACTGATCCGGTGCCAGGTTATCCCGGGCCGCCTGCACCACCTGCTCCCTGGTCAATGCGCTGACACGCTGTGGATAGTCCGCGATGTATTCCGGTGGCAAACCTTTCTCGATCTGCCAGGCGATGCTGGAAAGGAGCTGACCTTTGGTCTGAAAACGCGCACTCTGCTTCAGAACCTCATCGTCCTTGTAATCACTCAGCTCGCTGTCTTCGATTGGGCGGTCATTCAGATACGCGTTATATTCCCGCAAAATTTCTTGCATTGCCGCAGCGGTTTTATCTGTCTGCACCGGCGCGATTACGATATACGGGCGCTGCCCTTCCGCATCCATGGAAACCGCCCGCGCGCCGTAGGACCAGTTTTTGTCTTCGCGCAGGTTCATATTGATACGCGAGGTAAATTTGCCGGCAACCGCCGACGCCATTGCATCGAAGGCTTCCGCCCCATCGGCTTGCCAAGGTGGCATCAGCAGGCCCGCCATTACATAGCTCTGCTCGGCACCCGGTCGGTCGAGCAAGAATATACGCGCGCTTTGCGGGCGCTCGACGGTAGCGATCTCCAACGCTGGCAGCGGCTCATCCGGCGCACGCCATTTGCCCAGTGTGGCATTGAGTAGTTTTTCAATTTCTTCCCGATCTACATCCCCTACAACGGTTAGCTGCGCATTGTCGGGGCGCAACCAGGTATTGTGGTAATTCACCAGGTCATCGCGGGTAATGGAAGAAACCGCTTCCGGCGTACCGGAGCCGGTGAGCGGCGCGCTATAAGGGTGATTCTCGCCGTACAGAAGTGGTGGCAGCTTGCGCATGGCCAACCCCTGGGGCTGCGCCTCCTCCTGGCGAATGGAATCGAGCCAGTTGGATTTGACCCGGGTCAAGTCTTCCTCTGGAAACTGGGGGGCGGTAATGACGTCGCGGAACAATTCCAGAGATGGCTTGAGCTGCGACTTCAGGGCACTGAAACTGATGGAGTTGTAATCCAACCCGCTCCCCGTACCAATACTCGCCCCCAGCTCTTCCTGACGGGCACTAAAGCCGAGGCTGTCGTAATCCCCTGCGCCTTCGCTTTGCATGCGCGCCACCACAGATGCGAGGCCCGGCTTGTCGCCATCTACGGATGCACCGCCGCGATACTGCAGCTTCATAAATACCGCCGGCGTATCGTGGCGCTCCGCCAACACAACATTAAGCCCATTCTTCAAGGTGAATTCTTGCTGCTCGGGCAGCTCCAGTTCGACCGTTTTATCGATAGCAGGTAACTGAGAACGATCGACATCGTGCTCCGATGTCTGGTATTTATCTTCAGGGGAAATCACCAGGGTGAAATGCTCAGGCGTGAGCCACTTCTGCGCCGCATCCTGTACATCGTTCACCGACACTTTGGCGTAGTCGTCCAACCCATCGATGAGTGCGGCGGGATCGCCATAGTAAAATTCTGAGCGCGCCAAAATGTCGGTTTTACCACCGAAACCACCAATTTTTTCTAGCCCTTTTACGACCGAGGCAAACTGACTCTGCTTAATACGGCGTAACTCATCCGCGCTGACGCCATTATCGGCGAATTGCCGCAGCTCCTCATTCAGCAGTTTTTCCACCTTCTCTACCGACTGCCCCGGTTTCACGTCGACGGTAATAATGAGCTGTCCGGCAAGCTGGCGTCCGTAGTAATAGGCACTCACACTGGTGGCCACCTGCGCATCCCTGACCAAGCGACGATACAGCAGTGAATTCTTTCGGTTGGCCAGCAATGAGGTCATCAGATCCAGCGCGTCTTCATCGGCGCTGCCAATGGCCGGCACGTTCCAGACCTTGTAAATCCGGGTTTGGGGCACCCGATCGGTCATCTCCTTGCGCTTGTTGACCTGTGTGGGAAGCTCCCAGTGTTTTATTTCCGGCGGCACCGAGGTACTGGGAATATTGCCAAAATACTTGCGCGCCATATCCATGGCTTGCGGCACAGTGATATCGCCGGCAATCACCAAAATGGCATTGGCGGGCTGGTAGTACTCAGAGAACCACTGTTTCACGTCTTCCAGGCTGGCATTGTCGAGATCCTCCATGGAACCAATGGTGCTCCACGAATAGGGGTGATCCGATGGAAACGTGCTGGCAGCGATTACATCAAACGCTTTACCGTAGGGCACATTCTCCCCCTGACGCTTCTCGTTCTTTACTACGCCCCTCTGCTCGTCGAGCTTGTCCTGGCTAATCGCGCCCTTGAAATGCCCCATGCGGTCGGACTCCATCCACATCGCCATATCCAGGGCGCCGACGGGAACCGTTTCAAAATAATTGGTGCGATCATTATTGGTGGTGCCATTCATGTCCGTGGCACCGGAGCGCTGGAAGGGTTCGAAGTACTCACCCGGATAGTTTTCCGAGCCGTTGAACATCAGGTGTTCGAACAAGTGTGCAAAGCCGGTTTTACCCGGGCTTTCGTCTTTTGACCCGACCTTGTACCAGATATTGAGGGCCACCACAGGCGCCTTGTGGTCCTCGTGCACAATCACGGTCAAGCCGTTATCCAGGACCTCTTTGTGGAAAGGCAGGTCAATATCGGGGGCCTCAACGTAGGCTTCGTTGCCGGTGGCAGCCGCTTTACTACTGGCGGCCGCTTTTTTATCGACCTGAAACGCCTTGTGCACATTCTCCTGGCCATCTTCCCCGGATTTTTGCCTGTCACAACCGGCCACGCCCAAGAGGAATACAGCGGTGAGTAGCGGCAAAATCACACGGGAAAATCGCATATCCATTGTCAATTATCCTGGCTCTGGCACTTGCCTGTTCACATGATGAACCGACACAGATTATTCAAGGCGTAATGGGCGGGAGAGAGGGTAGAGATTCGCGATACTGGTCACGCAGCGTGCATGACAGCCGCAAGGCCCGCGCGAGTATCAGTGTAGGCAAAAAAGCGGGCGCCGTAGCGCCCGAAGAATACCTCACAGAGAGACGATAAGTTCGCCAGAGGAATTGGGGAGGTGCCGGGCGCTTGCGCCCGGAAAGAGAATTAAGCCGCAGCAGAGTCTGACGTATTCAACGCGTCCTCGTGACCGAAGCGCTCTTCGGCAACACGGTCTGCGATGTGCGCCGTGGTTTCACCGGACTCTTCGGCACGCTCAAAAACTTCGTGCATGGTGGTAGCAATGGTCTCAATATGCGCTTTCACCTGGTCCGCGTCATACTCGCCCTTCGCCTGCCCGATTTGCTGGTAGTACACGTCGATGATGCCGCCGGCGTTAATTACGTAGTCCGGGGTGTACAGAATGCCGCGCTCTTTCAATACCTGCGCGTGGCGCTCTTCCGCCAGCTGGTTGTTGGCCGCGCCGGCAATCGCACCGACCTTGAGCCGCTCGATGGTCTTGTCATTCAGAATCGCGCCCAGGGCACAGGGCGCGAACATGTCGACATCCAGGTCGAAAATTTCATCTGCGCCGACTGCGGTCGCACCAAGTTCGTTCACCGCGCGATCGATATTTTCCTGGAAGATATCGGTCACGAACAGTTCGGCACCGGCTTCTTTCAAAAGTTTGGCCAGGCGGAAACCCACATTGCCCACGCCCTGAATGGACACCTTCATGCCATTCAGGTCTTCGCGACCCCAGCGGTGCTGTGCCGCGGCCTTCAGCCCGACAAACACGCCGTATGCGGTAGAGGGAGAAGGGTCGCCACCATGCTCCTGCCCGGCAATCACACCGGACACAAATTCGCTGCGCTCGCCAATGATCTTCATATCGGCGACGCTGGTACCGCTGTCTTCCGCGGTGATGTAACGGCCACCCAGTGTGTTCAAAAAATCACCCATCGCATGCAGCAGCTCTGGGGTCTTCTGCTTGCGCGGGTCGCCAATAATCACGGACTTACCACCGCCGAGCTTGAGGCCGGACATGGCAGATTTATAGGTCATACCGCGGGAAAGACGCAGGACATCGTTCAGGGCTTCCGCATCATCGGCATAGGGCCACATACGGCAACCGCCCAGTGCAGGGCCAAGGTTGGTGTTATGTACCGCAATAATCGCCTTCAAGCCGCTTTTGGCGTCGTGGTAGAAAGCAACTTCTTCGTGGTTATCGTAGGCAGGGTGGGAAAAAACACTCATTTTCTTGCCTCTCCGGAGGTCGGATGTTCCACGGCGCCAGACACGGCCGATTTTGTCAGCTCAGTCCGCAACCGCGATTTATTGTAAGTCCCTTAGAATATATCCAGCAGGCGCAGATTTTCATTGCGATCTTTTCCCATCAAGACCATTCGGTATCACAACCATCACCAATTACATCGTTTTTTAGGATAGATCATTCGCCAATAACTCAACCCCTGTGGTGGTCACATTTTCACCGACTTTGTTGAGCAAATTAGACGTTGTTGGACATAGTGCAACTGGCCTGTAAACCATCGTCTGGTAGAATCCGCGCCCTACACTCCTTGCAGTCGATTCACCCAGATTTACAGAGACCTGGTTATGCTCAACGCCGATGCCCTCAAACAGCTGTCGCAGCTGAAGTCCGATATCCGCTCCACCAAAGAATTTGCCGAAGGGCGCGTCCGTGGCGCCAATGGCAAATTTGGCTTCGTGGTATTGGATGATGGGCGCGAGGCCTTCCTGCCCCCGGCCGAGATGGATCGGGTTTTCCCGGGTGACCGCGTCAAGGTAAGCCTGACAGAGGAAGATAAAGGCAAGCTGTCTGCAGAGCTGGACAGCCTGATCTCCACAGAGTTGCAGTACCTGGTGGGCCAGTACGTGCAGCGGGGCCAGGGTCACTTTATCCAGCCCAGCGAGCACGGGTTTTCGCGCTGGATCTTTTTGCCGCCCAAAGCCCGCGGCAAGGCGCAACCCGGGGAGTTCATCGCCTGCAGTATCTCCCGCCACCCCTTCAAAGATGGCAAGTCCCAGGCAAAAGTCGAGAGTGTGATCGGCAAGCCGGATATGGCCGGCATCGAGCATGCATTTGTGGTCGCCCAGCACCGCCTGCCCAACGCGTTCAGCAAAGGCGCCCTCGAACAGGCGGAGGCTATTCCCGCGCAGCTGGAAGGCATCTGCGCAGCACGCAAGGATCTGTCAGAGCTTGGTTTTGTCACCATCGATTCTGCGAGCACCCGCGATATGGACGATGCCATCGCGATCAGCAAAACCGATGCTGGCTGGACCCTGCACATCGCCGTTGCCGACCCATCCAGCCTGATCGAATCTGGCAGTGCCCTGGACAAGGACGCGCTTGCGCGGGCCAACAGTGTGTATCTCGCCGGCGAAACCCTGCCAATGTTGCCTGCGGGCTTGTGCGAGAACAGCTTCTCCCTGCTGGAGGGGCAGCTGCGCCCTGCTTTGGTGATGCATATCGCCGTATCGGAAGACGGCGCGCTAAATGGGTTCGAGTACGAATTTGCCGCAATCCGCTCCCAGCACAAGCTGAGCTACAGCCAGGTTGCCCAGTTCATCGATGGTGATACCGCTGCGGTGCCAGAAACCCAGCATCAAGCGCTGAGCGAACTGAATGCACTCAGCAAGGCGCGTGCACAGTATCGCTCCGGTCACTCTCTGGTAATGGAGGACCGCCCGGACTACAACCTGATTTTGAATGAAAAGCGCAAGATCGATCGCATCGAAAAGCAGGAGCGTACTTCTGCCCAGCGCATGGTGGAAGAAGCCATGCTGGCCGCGAATATCTCGGCGGGTAAAAAACTGGCCGAGCTCGGTGCCGGCTGTTTCTCCATCCATCTGGGTTTCCGCGACGAACGCATGACCGAGATCCGCGCCCTGCTGAAAGACGTGATGCCGGAGTACGCAGAGCAGGACCTGCATCAGTTGAACGTTTACCTCGACCTGGTAAAAACGCTGGAGGCGGATGAGGACGCAGAGAAGAAGAATACGCTGGCCGTGCTGAAGCGCATGCTGCGCCCGGGTGAGCTGTCCGGTGATGCCGCCGCGCACCTTGGCCTGGGCATTGCCCACTACGCCACCGTGACGTCGCCGATCCGTAAGTACAACGACCTGCACAACCACCGCGTGCTGCGCGCCGCCGTCGATCAGCAGCCTCTCCCGACCCTTGCCAGCGAACACAGCGAGGCGCTGCAACAGAGTGTCACCACCGGCCGCCAGGCCGACCGCGCCCTGCAACAGTGGCTCTACTGTCAGTACCTGGAAAGTAAGATCAACGAAGACTTTACCGGCAAAATTACCCTGGTCAACGGTGCTGGCATCGGCGTACGCCTGGACGACAACGGCATCAATGGATTTGTGCGCTTTAACAGCAAAAAGAATCCGTTCGACTTCGACGGCAAGCGCCTGCGCATTACCCGTGGCGAAGAGCAATTCCAGCTGGACCAGGAAGTGCGCGTGAAAGTGAGCTCCGTGGATACCGACAAGCGACGCATCGCGTTGGAGCTGGTCGCGGAAGCCGCTGCAAGCGAGCAATCCTGAACCTGGCCCTTGGACCTTGACCCCAGGATTGCACACCCCAAAGACTGAACCTCCAGCCGCGGGCCACAAGCTCGCGGGTGCTTTCGGCCCTACCCACCGGCCGTATCCTCTGGCCGCCTGCTCCCGTTGTAGCAGGCGGCCTCACCACAAGGAAAACACATGTCGAGCATCGCTGAACTGAACCCAACGCCGCTATGGAAACACTTTGCAAAGTTGTGCGAGATCCCGCGGCCGTCCAAGCATGAAGACCAGGTAGTGGCGTACATTGTCGATTTCGCCAAAAACCGCGGACTCGACGTCAAGCTGGATCAGGTCGGCAACATCATTCTGAAAAAGCCCGCGACTCCGGGAATGGAGAATCGCAAAATCCTGGCGATGCAGAGCCATGTCGACATGGTGCCGCAGAAAAACGCCGACACCGAGCACGATTTCCTGACCGACTCCATCAAACCCTATGTGGATGGCGAATGGGTAACCGCAGAAGGCACCACCCTCGGCGCCGATAATGGCATCGGCGTAGCCGCAATTCTGGCATTAATGGGATCCACCGACATTCCGCACCCGCCGCTGGAAGCCCTGCTGACCATCGACGAAGAGGCGGGCATGACCGGTGCGAAACACCTGCAGCCCGGTCACTTTGAAGCGGACCTGCTGCTGAACCTGGATACTGAAGACGAAGGTGAGCTGTACGTGGGCTGTGCCGGTGGTGTCGATATCAATGTTTCCCTGCCCTACTCCGCCGAAACCCTGCCCGCCGGCCACCAGGCGTTCAAGCTGAGCGTGCGCGGACTGCGCGGCGGCCACTCCGGGCTGGATATCGACAAGGGGCGCGGCAATGCCAACAAAATTGCCAACCGAATTATTGACACCGCGCTGCAGCAAATCCCGGCGCTGCGCATCGCCAGCCTCGACGGCGGCAGCCTGCGCAACGCGATTCCGCGCGAGTCGTTTTCCCTGATTACCGTGCCCGCGGAACAGGTGGCGCAGCTGCAGGAAATTTTCCAGCAGGTCATTGCCGTCATAAAAGCGGAACTGGATAACGAACCGAAACTCGATATCGCGCTGGAAGCCAGCGATGCGCCGGCCAGTGTGATGGATAGCGAAGCGCAGCTAAAGCTGATTCGTGCAATCCGCTGCTGCCCCAACGGCGTGGAGCGCATGAGCACCGCACTGGAGGGGATTGCCGACACGTCCAACAACCTGGCGCGCGTCGTCACTGAAACCGAAAATGGCACCGCGCAGGTACGCATCCAGAGCCTGGTGCGCAGCCTGTCCGACAGTGCGCGGGACGAGCACGGCCAAAATGTGGCGGCTGCCTTCCAGCTGGCGGGGGCCAATGCCGCACTGGAAAATGCCTATCCGGGCTGGACACCCAATATGCAGTCGCCGCTACTGGCGCTGATGAAGGATGTTTACAAGGATATGGAAGGTAGCGAGCCGGAAGTCAAAGTGATTCATGCGGGCCTCGAGTGCGGCCTGCTGGCCAAGCCATACCCCAACTGGGACATGGTTTCCTTCGGCCCCACCATTCGCCGCGCGCACTCCCCGGAAGAGCGGGTTCACATCCAAAGTGTGGCGAATTTCTGGGATTATTTCCTGAAAGTCGTTGAAGCCATTCCGCAGCGGTAGCAGGCATATCAGCGGCCATGAGTCGCGTAATATCTCCTTTACACTCAGGCCCGGACTCAGCGCCGGGCCTTCTTTCACGGTAACTTTTTACTTCAACTCTTTTTAGCCTCGACTCTTCGCTTCAACCCTTCACTTCAACCCTTCACTTCACCCCTTCATCTCAACTCCTTACTTTCTCTACGCCCCGCTGCTTCCGCCAGTAACCAAGATGTTTAGAAACCCGCCTAAATCCCGCCATTTCGCGCAACTTTCAAGATTTCAAACTACACTATTTTGTTGACCCGCCTGTTCCACTACCCGAAGAGTGACGGCATGAAAATAATAAATCTGGCAGTACTGGGAATAGTTCTCGCGAGCGTGCTTAGCCTTGTCGGCTGCGCCAATGAAACAACCTACGCCAATCGCCCATTGCTTGAGCCAGACCAGACCATCAAGCCGATTTACGGGCAGCCCACCGTGTTCTCCGAGGGAGACAACCTTGTCGCGCTAGCCGTTGACGAAAACACCTACCGCGCACGAGACAACGTCGTTTTTCTGCGACTGTGGGTATACAACGGCACCAGCAATGCGTTCGCCCTGGGGCACGCCCATGTCACGGCCAGCGCAGAGCCACAAGGCGAGCTCACCCCGCAGGCGACCGCAGCCGCACAAGTGCCTTCGCTGTCGCAACAGGGTTTCAATCGCTGGCGCAAAGAACATACACGGCGCAAGATCCTCAGCATCAACGAGTACCGCAAAGGATCCGTCGTCACGTCTCCTTATCTGGCCTCCCACGGCATGGAAGTGATAAAAGAGCAGCACAATGACGCCAGTATTGGTCTGCCGTTTGCTCTTGGGTTTGATGAGATAGCCCGCGATGCCACCGGCCAAGGAAAACTCATAGATACCAACCCGTTTAGCCGGCTGGTGCGCGAAATCACCTATCGGCGCACCACCCCCAAGCATCGGCATATATTTTCAGCGCAGGAGCTGTCCCCGGGTGAGATACAGGGTGGCTTTATTGCCCTCGATGTCGCGGCGTTACCCGCTGACAGCAAGCGCCATATTGTGGTCGAAGTCCAGGCGGGAAATGAGACACACCAATTTGTGATCGAACAATCCTCTTTAACCGACCCTGCAACATAATCCTGCTGCAACCGGTATGCCTCCGTACTTTGTATCCCAAAAGGTGTGGATGCATGTAAAAGATGACAAATTGATTAGATGATTTGTAAAAGTCTTTGCGAACCGCCCCAACCATTGAACAACTTGCTTCTTCCCAAAAGCCCGGCTTCACACCCGGGCTTTTTTGTATTCCGTGTCCAGACGGGAGAAAATGCCAGCGCGTACTGCCCGCAATATCTGAAATAACCTGGAGCGTTCGATGGCACGGTATGAGTGGTTGCTTTTTGACCTGGATGGCACCTTGAGCGATCCTGCGGAAGGATTTGTGAACTGCATGAATCACGCGCTGGTATTCCACGACCATGCGCCGCGAGCAGCCGCAGAACTGACACCGTACATTGGCCCTCCGCTGGAACATACGATCGGGGATCTTACGGGCAGTACTGACCATGCCTTTGTCCACTCCATGATCGACAAGTACCGGGAACGTTATAGTGAGGTTGGCTACGCTGAGAACACCCTGTACCCGGGGGTTCAGCAAATGCTGGAGACGCTGCGCGAAAACGCGCGTATTCGACTCGGTGTCTGCACGTCAAAGCGCGCCGACTTTGCCACCCGCATTCTCGAGCAGTTCAACCTATTGCCGTATTTTGAGTTTGTCAGTGGTGGCGATGTGGGTATTGGCAAATGGCAGCAGCTTGGCAAGCTACTCGCGGAACACACTATCGGTCGCGACACGCTGATGATCGGCGACCGACACTTTGACCTCAGTGCCGCGCACAAGAACCAGCTGATCTCCGCGGGCGTGCTGTGGGGCTACGGCTCACACGCAGAGCTGCAGGAGCATCAGCCCACCTACCTGTTTGCGCACCCACACGAAATAGGCGATCAGTTCCGCCACCTGTAAACGCATGACCAATGATCCTGCTTTGGCCAGCGCATCTGCTGGCCCCTGTTTCGCAGCTGACGCATAATGCCCAGCCGCTTTAAGCATACTGATTAAAAAACAGCGAACGGCCTGATTTATGTGGTTTAAGAACCTGCGCGTCTACCGCCTCACCCGAGAATTCACCCTGTCCGCAGAGCAGCTCAACGAGATGCTGGAACCGGATACCTTTACCCCTTGCGGCAGCCAGGATATGGCGCGCTACGGCTGGGTACCCCCCCTCGGACGTCACGGCACCGAGCTGGTACATGCCGCCAATGGCTACCTCATGGTGTGCGCCAAGAAGCAGGAAAAAGTGATCCCTGCGGCAGTGGTTAACGAGAAAGTCGAGGAAATGGCGCTGGCCATTTCGGAAAAGGAAGCCCGCAGTGTGGGCCGCAAGGAGCGGCAGAACCTCAAAGATGAGGTGCTGCTGGAAATGCGACCGAAAGCCTTCGCTCGTTCGCGCCTGCAATTTGCCTACATTGACCCCAAAGATAACTGGATCGTGGTCAACGCATCTTCCGCGAAAGCGGCGGAGGAACTGCTGGAAAATCTGCGCGAAGCCATCAGCAGCCTGTCGGTGGTTCCGGTCACGGCAAAAAATATTCCCCAGCAGTCCATGACCCACTGGCTGACCGCCCCAGAGGCGCCCACCAATTTCGAATTCGGGCACGAATGCGAGCTGCGCGACCCGCAGGAGTCCGGCAGTGTCATCCGCTGTAAAAACCAGGACCTGTGCGCCGAGGAGATCCACAATCACCTCGTCGCTGGTATGCAGGTGCACAAGCTGGGCTTGATCTGGCGCGATGGTGTGGAACTGATAGTGGACGATCAGCTGGCAATCAAGCGCCTGAAATTCAGTGATGAGGTGACCGAAAAGGCAGACAATGTGGATGCGGATAATGCCGCTCAGCGTTTCGACATTGAGTTCTCGGTGATGACGGTGGAAATCTCCGCCCTGTTAAAAGATTTGCTGGTCGCCTTTGGTGGGCTCAATACCGATACCGCCAGCGTGGATGAGATCGTTGCCCGCGCCAGCCGCGAAGAACGCGAGCAGCAGACGCAAAGCGAAGTGGAAGAAGTCGTTTAGTGACTCTTTAGTTTCGCGTGTGAAAGTGCGCCAATCCCGGTCTAGTCTGAACAGGAAACCCTGTTTAACACCGTCGGGATTGGCCTATGACCCTCCGTAGATTCTCCCTGTTCCCCCTGGTCGCAGTCACCATCGCAGCCCTTATGTCACTTTGTGGCTGTGCCAACAACACCACCTCTCAGCAATCCGCCAATATGGCGCAATACCAGACCTTCGGGTTTGTGCCGCAGAGTGGTATACCGAGCCGCGCCACCAGCCTTGCCCACAGCGCGGTGTCGCAAGAGTTGATGTCGCGCGGCATGAGGCCGAGCGATAACCCCGATGTGTTGGTCAACGTGCATGTGTTTGCGAACCGCCAGGTAAAAATGCCCCGAAACTCGAGCCTCGGCTTTGCCGCCGCACGCTACCCATTTCTTGAGGAATACTACAGCAGCTTGCCGCCTGGCTATCACGCCAACGTGAGCCAGTATACTGAGGGCCACCTCACTGTGGACATGCTCGACACCCGGCAGAAACGTGTGGTTTGGCGCGGCCAGGCGAACAAGCCAGTAACACGCCGGGTGCTCAACAACCCAACACGGGCAATGGATCAGGCCGTGGGAGAAGCTTTCCGCAGCTTCCCTTCGCAACGTCGCTAAGCGACGACTAAAAATGTGCGCGTAAAAAAATGGCCGCTAACAGCGGCCATTTTTATTTGAGCGGTCACACGCTCACAGTTTTTTCATCGGCCGGCCAGGCTCACTCCACAAGACGTGGTATTTCTCCTGCTCGGGCCGATCCACACGTGAGAAGGTGTGGGCACCGAAGAAATCGCGCTGTGCCTGCAGCAGGTTCGCTGGCAGGGACTCACGACGGAAAGCATCGTAGTAGCTAAGTGCCGAAGAAAGCGCTGGAACCGGGATACCACCGATAGTGGCGTCGGCCACCGCGCGGCGCCAGTTACCCTGGTGCTCGGCAATCTGCTGGATAAAGAAATCGTCCAACAGCAGGTTGGACAGTTTCACATCGCGCTCGTATGCATCACTGATCGATTGCAGGAACACCGCGCGAATAATGCAACCGGCCCGCCAGATTCTCGCAATCTCGGCGAAATTCAGTTGCCAGCCCTGCTCCCGCGCGGCCAGCTTCATCAGGTCGAAACCCTGCGCATATACGCAAATCTTTGCGCAGTAGAGCGCATCGTGCAGCTGCGCGATCACTTCCTTGCGCCTTTCTTCCGCAACCGGGGCAATTTCCGGTCCAATCAGTTTTTTCGCCGCGCGCCCGCGCAACACCTTGCGCGTGGAAAGCGAGCGGGCAAACACCGCTTCCGCAATGCTTGGCGCCGGACAGCCAACTTCCAGCGCGCTCACCGCCGTCCACAGACCGGTCCCCTTCTGACCCGCGCGATCCAGAATTACATCCACCAGTGGCTCGCCGGTTTCAGAGTCGCGGGTATCCAGAACTTCCGCACTGATATCAATCAGGTAGCTGTTCAGCACCCCTTTGTTCCACTCGCGGAACACTGCGGCAATCTCGCTCGGAGACATTTCCAGCGCGCTGCGCATCACATCGTACACTTCGCAAATCATCTGCATATCGGCGTATTCAATACCGTTATGCACCATTTTCACGAAATGTCCTGAGCCAATGGGGCCAATGTAAGCGGCACAGGGCTCGCCCTCTTTCACTGGATTACCTGGCTCGAATCGTTCAATGGACTGGCCACTGGCCGGGTCGACTTTTGCTGCAATCGCATGCCAGACAGGCTCGATGCGCGCCCAGGCGTAGCGGTCGCCACTGGGCATCAGCGACGGCCCGAAGCGCGCCCCTACCTCACCGCCAGAAACCGCAGTGGTAAAGAAGATCAGCTTGCCCTCGTAACGCTTGCAGCGCTGTACTGAGTCGGTCCACAGGCTGTTACCGGTATCGATTACAATATCGTCGGCCTGAAGGCCGGCATCCAGCAACTTGTTACAGACATCGTCGACCGGAGCGCCGGCCGGCACCGACAGAATTACCAGATGGGGCGCCTTGGTACGGGACAGCAGCTCGGTGTAGGAGTTGCAAACCTCAACCCGGGCAGGCTGGTCACCACGCTCTTTGGCATCCTGCTCCAACAGGTCTTCCAGACGGCTGTGGTCTAGATCGAAGGCACACACGCGGTATCCGTTGTCCACCAGGTTGAGGATCAGGTTCTTCCCCATCACGCCGGCGCCAATAAAGCCGATATCGCATAGTGTTTCTGACATGTAATTCTCCAGTGCGCAGGAATCGTGTATTGCCGCGGGGCTCAGCTGAACGCCGCTGCTCGCTCAAAGGGCGCGGAGTATAGCAATCGAAAAGGCGCTTCGGGAGCGCATTTTGATAATGTGGCCATTGTAGTAATACCGCAGGGGGTTCACCGGTTTCTCACCACAGGGTTACGAGGGTACACTTCAGCCCTGACCAATGGGCCGGGAACCATCCCCGGGCCTTT
>NZ_AFPJ01000018.1 GCF_000220505.1 Microbulbifer agarilyticus S89
GCCAATCACGAGTAGCTCTGATCTACGGGGCAGCAGGAACGGGCAAATCCACTATGGTGGATCACATTGCTCATTACTTTAATGACAAAGACAAGCTTTTCCTCGCCCACACCAATCCAGCAATTGATAACCTCAAGCGAAAGGTGACTGCACAAAACTCGGAGTTTCGGACGATCAGTAGCCAGACCTACAGAGGCAGCTCAGACCGAGACTACGATCTTCTTGTTATTGACGAATGCAGTACCGTTAGCAACGCAGACCTTATTAAGGTACTAGAAAATACCGCCTTCAAACTGCTCGTACTTGTTGGTGATGCCTACCAGATTGAGTCGATTGAGTTCGGCAACTGGTTCGAAATTATTCGTGCATTCATCCCGAGCACGTCAATTTTTGAGCTGACGACCCCTTACAGAACTAGAAACGACTCACTTTTAGCGTTTTGGAACAAGGTTAGAAATATCGAAGACGACATTGCAGAGGTCATGGCTCGAAATGGTTATTCGACCGTGCTCGATAAATCACTATTCGAAAGCCAAGGACAAGACGAGATCATTCTGTGCTTAAACTACGACGGTCTCTATGGGATCAATAATATCAACAGATTTCTGCAGAGCAGTAACCCCGGCGCAGCGACTACTTGGCGAGTATCCACTTACAAGATTGGCGACCCCGTGCTTTTCTTCGAGACCGAGAGGTTCAGACCAGTAATCTATAACAATCTTAAGGGGCGAATTGTTGGCATCAATTGCGAACCCGGGCACATACAGTTCGATGTAGAGCTCGATCGGCCGCTCACTGAGTTCGACGTCTTAGGTTCAGATGAACTCGAGTGGGTGGAGGGCTCAATTGTACGCTTCTCGGTCTACGAGTATGACACCAGCGATGATGATGACGACTCACTAAACACAACTGTGCCTTTCCAGGTGGCCTACGCCGTGTCGATACACAAGGCGCAGGGCTTAGAATACGACTCGGTTAAAATTGTGATCACCGATGCAAATGAGGAAGATATTACACACAGTATTTTTTACACAGCAGTAACACGAGCACGTGATCGCCTAAAGATCTTCTGGACACCTGAGACACAGCAGGGGGTTCTCAAGAGACTTCAACGCACTGCCAACCCAAAGGACGTCCCTCTCTTATCTGCTCGTCGAGGGCTTAAGCCTATCTGAGGCTAATTTGGGGAATAGTGTTATGTTCATCCAGAAGCTCTGACCTGCGCAGTTTTCACACAACTACTGAGACTTAGCTTGAATAAACTCTACTCTGTACCTTACGTGCAGTGGACCATAAATTATGGGACTGGGGATCAACATCCAGGTGGCATCGTTAACTCAGGCCTCTACTGTCTTCACTAGCTAAAGCACCCAAAGTAAACAACTGGACTTAATGTGGACTTAAATCGCAGACACTAAAAAGCCCGCTCAGATGGCGGGCTTTTAAGTTGTTGATTTACAACAGTTTTATGGTCGGAGTGGCCGGATTTGAACCGACGACCACCACACCCCCAGTGTGGTGCGCTACCAGGCTGCGCTACACTCCGACAGGAGGAAATCAAGCGGCGTGAAAGTTACGTAAGTGCTTGATTTATAAGGGGCATCGCTTGGCGATGAGGCGCAAATCATACCGAAGTACGGTGGGAATGCAAGCCCGTTTTGCGCCTTTTTGGATCAGGCTTTGACTTCCAGGAGTTCCAGTACGCCTTCCAGCTCTGCGATCATTTGCGGGATCACCTGCTGCAGCTGTACTGACTGGTCTTTGTCTTTTTCGATACCACCGCTCTCCATTTGCAGACGAGCGCCACCAATGGTGTAACCCTCTTCATACAGGAGCGCACGGATCTGGCGGATGAGGACAACGTCCTGGTGTTGGTAATAGCGACGATTGCCCCGGCGCTTAACCGGGCTGAGCTGCGGGAACTCCTGTTCCCAGTAGCGTAGTACGTGAGGTTTCACTGCACACAGTTCGCTCACTTCACCGATGGTGAAATAGCGCTTCCCCGGGATTACGGGGAGCTCACTGTTATGACTCGCTTCCAGCATCTTCTTCTACTCGTGCCTTGAGTTTTTGTCCTGGCTTGAAGGTAACAACCCTTCTTGCGGAAATGGGAATCTCTTCGCCAGTCTTGGGGTTCCTACCAGGGCGCTGGCTTTTATCGCGCAGGTCGAAATTGCCAAACCCGGACAGTTTAACCTGCTCATTATTTTCAAGGGCGTTGCGGATTTCCTCGAAAAAAAACTCGACGATCTCTTTCGCTTCGCGCTTGTTAAAACCCAGCTCTTCGTACAACTTCTCGGCGAGCCCGGCCTTAGTCAGTGCCTCTGTCATTGGTTCCTGCCCAACAGATTCAGAGGCGTCGACTCCGGTTTTAAGCCTGGTACCGCATTGGCTTGGAACCCGGAAGCAGACGCTCTCGGGATACGCGCATCAGCCGCGCATATCCCGGAGCTAAACCGGTTTAACGCTGGCTGGCGTTGTATTTTTGTTCTAGTTGACTGACTACCGCATCGACTGCGGCATTGATTTCTTCGTCGTTAAGGGTGCGCGAGGGATGCTGAAACGTCAAGCCCATAGCGACACTTTTTCTATGTAAATCAATGCCTTTGCCCTGATAGACATCAAAAATGTTGAAGTTCGTCAAATATTCGCCGGCTGCTTCAACAGCGGTTTCTGCCAGCTGCCCCACCGGAATCTCCACATCCACCAGTATCGCCAGGTCACGGCGTACTTCTGGGAACTTGGATAAGGGAGTAAAGGCAGGAATGACCGCATCACCCAGTCCATCCAGGCTCAGCTCAAACAGGAAAGCCGCCTTGGGCAGGTCGTAATCCTTTTGCAGCTCTGGATGCAGCGCACCCAGTACACCTACGGACTTGCCGTTGCGCAGCACTTCAGCGCACTGGCCCGGGTGCAGCGCCGGGTGTTTGGCCGGCGCGAAGGTGAACTCGGCATCGGCTTCGTAGTGCGTCAGCATGGCTTCCACGTCCGCTTTGATGTCGTAGAAATCTACAACGTCTTTGGAACCACTCCAGCCTTCTGGCTGGCGGCTGCCGTAGATCAAGCCGGCAATCATACGCTCCTGCTGCAGACCTTCGCCGGATTCGGCGTTGCCCGGCACGAAGCGCAGGCCTGTCTCGAACAGGCGCGCGCGGTCCTGCTGGCGGTTCAGGTTGTACTGCAGGGTCTTTACCAGGCCCGCCATCAAGTTGGTGCGCATTACCGCAAGCTCGGCGCTAATGGGGTTTTGCAGGGCCACAGGCTCAACCGCAGGGTCGAACTTGGCGGAGGCATCACGATCGATAAAGCTGAAGGTGATCGCTTCCTGATAGCCGCGGGACAGGAGGGTCTGCTCCAAACGAGACTGCGCCACCTGCGCTTCCGCACGCGGCACGATATCCAGCGCCGCTTCGAAGCTGATGCTGGGGATACGGTTGTAGCCATACACCCGCGCCAGCTCTTCCAGCAGATCGGATTCGATGGAGATATCGAAACGGAAGCTCGGCACCAGGAAGGTCCAGCCTTCGCTGTCTTCACTGATTTTTTCCAGGCCCAGGCGGGTGATGATCTCGACGATCTCGGCATCGCTCATCTGGATGCCCAATCCGCGGCTTACGCGAGCGCGACGCAGGGTAATACGGCGCTCTGCGGGCATGGCTTCGGTAACTTCGCGAACATGTACCGGGCCGGGCTCACCACCGACGATATCCAGCAGCAGCTGGGTCGCGCGCTCGATGGCTTTTTCCTGCAGACGGTAGTCCACGCCACGCTCAAAGCGGTGCGAGGAATCGGTGTGCAGTCCGTAGGAGCGCGCCTTACCGGCAATGGCCAGCGGGCTGAAGAAAGCGCTTTCCAGGAAGATATCGTTAGTGGCTTTGGTTACGGAAGAATCCAGGCCACCCATGATACCGGCGATGGCCAGCGGGCCTTTCTCGTCGGCGATCAGCAGGGTATCGGCTTTCAGCTCGACTTCCTGCTCGTCCAGCAGGGTGAGTTTTTCGCCCTGCTCGGCCATGCGTACCTTGATGCCACCGTTTAGCTTTGCCAGGTCGAAGGCGTGCATGGGCTGACCCAGCTCCAGCAGCACGTAGTTGGTTACGTCGACGACCGGATCGATACTCCGCAGGCCACTGCGACGCAGGCGCTCCTGCATCCACAGCGGTGTTTCGGCATCGATGTTGATATTGCGGATTACGCGGCCCACATAGCGCGGACAGGCGTCTTCGGCCAGCAGGGACACCTGCAGGCTGTCATCGATCACCGCGGCAACCGGCTCGATGGCAGGCGGAGTGACTTCGCAGCGGTTCAGTACACCCACTTCGCGGGCAATACCGGCCACACCCAAACAGTCGGAACGGTTGGGAGTCAGGTCGACTTCGATGGTGCTGTCGTCGAGCTGCAGGTATTCGCGCAGGTCGGTGCCAGTTACTGCCTCCTCTGGCAGCTCCCAGATACCGTCATTGTCGTCACCCAGTTCCAGTTCGGTCTGTGCGCACAACATGCCAAAGCTTTCGACACCGCGCAGCTTGGCTTTCTTGATTTTGAAGTCACCGGGCAGCTTGGCGCCTACCAGCGCAAACGGGATCTTAATGCCGGTGCGCGCATTGGGTGCGCCGCAGACGACCTGCATCTCCCCTTCCGGGTGCCCTTTTACCTTGCACACGCGCAATTTGTCGGCGTCTGGGTGCTGTTCGCAGGCGACAATCTCACCCACTACAACTCCGGAAAATGCGCCGGCTACTGGCTCTACGGCGTCCACTTCCAGGCCCGCCATGGTGATCTGGTCGGCCAGCTGTTGTGCTGTCAGGTCCGGGTTTACCCACTCCCGTAACCAGGCGTTGCTGAATTTCATAGTCGTTCTCTAATTCTTAATTCGTTTACGCAATACGCGGTTGTTTGTTCGCCTGCACGCAGGCCCCGTTACCGGGATTCGACTTAGAACTGCTTTAAGAAGCGCAGGTCGTTATCGAAGAACAGGCGCAGGTCGTTTACGCCGTAACGCAGCATGGCCATACGCTCGACACCGAGGCCGAAGGCAAAGCCGGAGTATTTTTCGCTGTCGATATCGCAGGAGGCGAATACATTCGGGTGTACCATGCCGCAACCCAGCACTTCCAGCCAGCCGGTGCCGGAACAGATACGGCAACCTTCGCCGCCACAGGCGGTGCACTGGATATCCGCTTCCGCGGACGGCTCGGTGAACGGGAAATAGGACGGGCGGAAACGCACCGGCACATCCGCTTCAAAGAACGCTTTCAGGAACTGGTCGATACAACCCTTCAGGTGCGCAAAGCTTACCCCCTCATCGATGACCAGACCTTCGATCTGGTGGAACATCGGGGAGTGGGTCACATCGGAGTCACAGCGGTACACGCGGCCTGGGCAGATAATGCGCAAGGGCGGATTGGTCTTCTCCATGGTGCGGATCTGCACAGAAGATGTGTGCGTACGCAGAACCGTGGAGGGATCAATGTAGAAGGTATCGTGCATGGCCCGCGCCGGGTGGTGGGCGGGAATATTCAGCGCTTCGAAGTTGTAGTAGTCCCCTTCTACCTCGGGGCCCTGCTCTACGGTAAAGCCCAGGCGCTGGAAGATTTCTTCAATGCGGCGCAGGGTGCGGGTGATCGGGTGCATATTGCCCTGCTCTTCCCCACGGCCTGGCAAGGTCACGTCGATGGTTTCCTTGGCGAGCTTTTCTTCGATGGCGGCTTTTTCCATCGCAGTGCGGCGTGCGTTGATCGCTTCCTGCACCTGCTGCTTGGCCTCATTAATTTTGGCCCCCGCCGCCGGACGCTCTTCCGCAGACAGTTTTCCCAGACCTTTCAGCAATGCGGTGAT
>NZ_AFPJ01000017.1 GCF_000220505.1 Microbulbifer agarilyticus S89
CGTGGAGTCGCTCAGTGACGACGAAAAGCGCGCGCTGTTTCCCTACCTGTTTGCTGCACAGGGATGAGAAGCTAGTCCGCCGCTGCGCCCCTATCGTCACGCAAGCAGGTAAACGCCTGGTACTGAGTAAAAAAGATCTGCCCGGAAATCTCTTCCACAAAACCACTCTGTTGCAGGTTGTCCATCACCGGTCCTTTTACTTCCGACAGGTGCAGGCAAATACCCGCCTCTGCCAGCTGGGTATTCACCGATTCCAAGGTTTCCAACGCGCTCCAGTCTATCTCGTTCACCGCACTGCACATCAGCACCACATGGCGGATCTCCGGGTTGGCCGCCACATCCGCATAGACGCGCTCTTCCAGAAATGCGGCATTGGAAAACATCAGGCTTTCATCGACCCGGATCGTGAGTACCTGCGGCAGGGTGACGACATTGTGACGCTTGATATTGCGGAAGTGCTCGGTACCTTCCACCAAGCCTACCTCGGCAATATGCGGTTTGGAGGTGCGGTACAGGAACAAAACAATGGATGCCACCACACCGCAGGAAACCCCTGCCTCAACGCCAAACAGCAGGGTGACCACGATCGTTATCAGCACGGCAACAAAATCGCTCGGCGAAAAGCGCCAGGTTTTACGCAGAATGGAAAAGTCCACCAGCGAGAGCACCGCCACGATAATGGTTGCAGCGAGCGTTGCCTTCGGTAGGTAATAGAGAAATGGCGTCAGGAACATGGCCGCCAGTGCGATGCCGATCGCGGTGAATACGCTCGCCATTTGGGTTTCAGCACCCGCGTCGAAATTCACCACCGAGCGGGAGAAACCGCCGGTAACCGGAAACCCGCCGGAAATACCGGACGCGACATTCGCGGCCCCCAACCCCACCAGTTCCTGGTTCATATCGATCTTTTGTCGCCGGCGCGCGGCGAGCGTCTTGGCGACGGAAACCGATTCCACGTAGCCGATGATGGAAATCATCACCGCAGGCAACCAGAGCTGCTCAACCAGATCCACAGAGAATGCGGGCCAGCTGAAGCTGGGTAAACCGCCGGGAATATTCCCTACCAGCGCCACGCCCTGTGCTTCCAGATCCAGCCCCGCCACCATCAGAATGGTGACGATCACCCCCACCACCGGGGCCGCCTTCACCAGCAACCCTACCGTGCTTTGCGACACGCCGAGAGACTGGAACAGCGATACCGCCCCACGACGAGACCAGAACAGGAACAGCAGCACCCCCGCCCCCAGCGCCAAAGTCGTGAGGTGAATCTCACCCACAGAGGCAGACATGGAATGCAGTAGCGCCGGCAAATTATCGCCCTGCGCCGATATACCCATCAGGTGCTTTAACTGACTGAATGCGATGAGTACGCCGGACGCGGTAATAAAACCAGCGATTACCGGGTGGGACAGGAAGTTGGCCAGAAAACCCAGCCGCAATACGCCAAGCAAAAGCAGGAACAGGCCGGATAACGTTGCCAGTAGTATCGCCGCAGCCAAATATTCAGCGCTACTTTGCGCACCCACCTGCCCCAGTGCGGTGGCACTCATCAGCGAAGCAACGGCGACGGGGCCCACCGACAAAGTGCGGCTGCTGCCAAACAAGGCATAGGCAATGAGCGGTGCAATGCTCGCATACAGCCCCACCTCCGCAGGCAGGCCAGCCAACAGTGCATAGGCCAGGGATTGCGGAATCAGCATTACGGTGACAATCACCCCCGCCAGTAAATCCCTATGTAACTGTACAAGGGAGTAACCAGGAAGCCATTGGGCGGCGGGCAGCCACCGCTTAGTAGGTGACCAGAACACCGCTGACATCAAAGCCGGCATTTTTTGCCGCTTGCTGCAATTGTTTTCTGTCCGCACCATTTATGCAGCCAGCGGCAGCCCACAAGTTACAGGCGCGATTGCCGGTACGGCAAAAGGCATGCACTTTTTTACCGCTCGCGAGCAGTTTGGCGAACTCCTCGCAGTGTGCGGGCTGCATCTGGCCGCGGGAGAAAGGGATGGCGAGGAACTGCATCCCAGCGTCAGTCACCGCCCGATCCAGTTCGTCATAGGTCGGGATGTCCTCTGATTCGTGCTCGGGACGGTTGCACACCACAACTTCTACACCGGCTTTGGCGAGCTGCGCCATGTCATCCAGTGCCGGCTCCGCGGATACAGATACCTGTTCATTCAGTTGTTTAAGATCCATTAGTCACTACCTCCCAAACTCACAATTTGTTAATCGGCACCTTGAGATACACGGTGCCGTTGTCTTCCGCAGGTGGCATTTCACCCGCGCGAATATTGACTTGAATCGACGGCAAAATTAGCCGCGGCATCGCCAGGGTAGCGTCGCGCTCGGTACGCATTGTCACGAAGTCCGCTTCACTCACGCCCTGATGCAGATGGATATTGCTGCGCTTCTGCGCACCCACCGTGGTTTCGTATTCATGCGCGCGACTCCCATTGGGTGGGTAGTCGTGACACATAAACATGCGTGTCTCTTCGGGAAGCGCCAGCAGTTTTTGCACCGACTGATACAGCGCATGTGCGTCCCCGCCCGGAAAGTCACAGCGGGCGCTGCCCACATCCGGCAAGAACAAGGTGTCGCCGACAAACAGCGCATCGCCAATCAACCACGCCATATCCGCCGGGGTGTGCCCCGGTACGTAGATGACCTCGCCCTTGAGATCGCCAATGGTGAAGGTATCGCCATCGTGAAACAGATGGTCAAACTGGGAACCGTCCGCAAGGAATTCTCGCTCCAGGTTGAATACTTCCCGGAAGATCCCCTGCACCTGGCGGATGTGGTCACCAATGGCGATCTTGCCGCCCAGCTGCTCGCGAATAAACGGTGCGGCTGACAAGTGGTCGGCATGGGCATGGGTTTCCAGAATCCACTCCACACTCAGGTCTTTGCCCTGCACGAACTCAACGATCTTGCTCGCCCCATCGGTACTGGTGCGCCCCGAGGCATTATCGAAGTCGAGTACCGCGTCGATCACTGCCGCACTGCCGCCGTCCCGGTCATAGATCACATAGCTCCACGTCTCCGAGTCCGGGTCGAGAAAAGCCTGCACGAGCGGTCGAACAGCCATATCGGTCATTGGCACACCTCATATACATTTATCGAATAAAATAATAACAAATGAGAATATAGCTTCCAACAATATATATTTCAATATATTATCTCTTGCGTAATTGATCGCAGCCTGTCGCTTTGAAAGCAAGAAACTAGAGACACCCATGCCGGATACCAGTGATCTACAGCTCGACAAGATGCGCGATGCTGCCAGCCAGGCGTCAGCGCTGCTGCGCTCTCTTGGCAATCAGGATCGACTGCTGCTGTTGTGCCAGCTGAGTCAGGAAGAGCTGTGTGTTGGAGATATCGAAGAGCGGCTAGGCATCCACCAACCGAGCCTGTCGCAACAGCTCGGGGTATTGCGCAGAGACAGGCTGGTCACAACACGCAGGGAAGGCAAACGCGTCTACTACCAAGTGGCCGATGCCAAGGTCCTGACCCTCCTCCAAACCCTCTATCAACTGTATTGCGCGGAGTAACACGCCACCATGAACATCGACTGGAATGCATTTACCCCCGGGAGCGCCCTCGCCGGCGGCCTGCTGATCGGCTTGGCCAGTGCCTGGCTCATCCTGATGAACGGCCGTGTGGCAGGTATTTCTGGAATTTTAGGCGGACTGCTGAATAACGAAGGCAGCAACCGCGGCTGGCAGCTTGCCTTTATTCTCGGCCTGCTCGCCGGCCCCGGGGTTTGGGCGCTGTTTCATGTGCTGCCCGCGATTGAAATCCGCGCCAGCTACCCGGTGCTGATTGCCGCAGGCCTCCTCGTAGGTATTGGCACCCGCTATGCCGCGGGCTGTACCAGCGGGCACGGCGTCTGCGGTTTGTCGCGGCTATCCCCAAGGTCACTCGCGGCCACCATGACCTTTATGTTTGGCGGCTTTGCCACCGTCTACGTTGTCCGCCACCTGCTGGGAGCCTGAGACCATGAATAAAGCGACCTTTTCTGCATTTATCGCCGGTCTGATTTTCAGCTTCGGCTTACTGCTTTCCGGGATGGCCAATCCGGAGAAAGTCCTCGGCTTCCTCGATTTATTCGGCGCCTGGGATCCCTCACTGATGCTGGTGATGGGCGGTGCTATCGCCGTGGGCCTACCCACGTTCGCGCTCGCAAAAAAGCGCCAATCCGCGGTGCTCGGCGGGCCCATGCAACTGCCAGGCAAGCGCGCACTCGACAAGCGCCTGGTACTGGGGAGCCTCGCGTTTGGCATCGGCTGGGGCCTCGCCGGCTTCTGTCCGGGGCCCGGTATTGTGGCCAGCGGTGCGCTGCAGCCGGGAGCTCTGGCATTTACCCTGGCGATGGTCACTGGAATGCTCGGATTCCGACTGCTGGAGCGCCGTAGCAATTGACCTCACTGCGGGGAGCCCGCGCTCCCCGCTATTTCGCTTAGTCTTTATTTAAGCCCTCACTTAAGCCCCCCACTTAGCCTCCCGTTGCCCCCACGGAATAATCCAGAGGCTATCCTGATGAGACTCATCCGGCCTCTGGACCACAACTGCACAAGTGATGCGGGCATACCGACTCATACCAAAATGGCTTAGACGTTACCGCCGCCAGTGGCTGCTCCGCGACCTGACGGCAGCCCTGGTCTCCGGTATGTTGCTTGTCCCCCAGGGGCTGGCCTACGCGCTGCTGGCCGGCTTGCCGCCGCATGTTGGCCTGTACGCCAGCCTGGTGCCTTTGATCGCGTACGCGGTGTTCGGCAGCAGTAGCGCGATGGCGATTGGTCCCGCCGCTGTACTCTCCCTGATGACGGTAACCGCCCTGTCTCCCATTGCCGCTATTGGCAGCCCCGAGTACGTAACGGCGGCCATCACCCTCACCCTGTTAAGCGGCCTTTTTCTTTTCCTGATGGGGCTGTTCAAGATGGGCGCGCTGTCCAACCTGCTCAGCCACCCGGTGATCAGCGGCTTCGTGTCGGGTGCGGCGGCGCTCATTATCGTCGGCCAACTCCCCGCCATACTGGGCATAAAAGTTGATGGGGAAACCGCCTCGATCAAGTTGATTCATATCATTGAGCACCTGCCGGATGCGCACCTGCTCACCATGGGTTTTGGGGTTGCCGCAGCGGCCATCATGATTGCCACACGCCTGTGGTTACCGATGGCACTTTTTCGGCTCGGCGCCCCGAAGCAGGTTGCCCGGCTCGCCGCTAGATTGATCCCCATGCTCCTGGTGCTGGCGGCCATCGCCCTGGTGCATGAATTCAAGCTACAGGAGGAGCTCGACATTGTGGGCGATATACCCGCAGGGCTGCCGGAGGTTGTCGTACCCGAATGGAACTGGAGCTTGTCCTATCGCCTGCTGTTACCCGCGCTGATTATCGCGTTGCTGACCTTTGTTGAGAGTCTGTCTATCGCCCAGGCCGTAGCCGCGCGACGCGGTGAGCGCCTGAGTGCGGACGGCGAGCTGCTCGGCCTGGGTGCCGCCAATATCACCAGCAGCCTGTCTGGTGGCTTGCCAGTGGCGGGCAGTTTCTCGCGCACGGCGGTGAATGCCGAGGCCGGCGCCGCCTCCCCCCTGGCCGGCGTTCTGGCCGGACTGATGATGATTCCAGTACTGCTCTACTTCACCGGTATATTCAGCGAGCTGCCACTCACCGTACTCGCGGCAATCATCATTGTGGCCGCGGCGAGCCTGTTCGACTTTCGCGGGTTTATCCATAACTGGCGCTACGACCGTACCGATGGGGTAGCGATGTTCTGTACTTTCGCCGGAGTACTGTTATTTGGTGTTGAGGCGGGTATCGCCTTGGGTATCGGCCTGTCGTTCGCCACCCTGATCTGGCGCAGCAGCAGACCGCACATCGCGGTGGTGGGACGGGTTCCGGGTACCGAACACTTTCGCAACGTATTGCGCCACAATGTGGAAACCCAGAAAGACATCCTGTTTTTACGCATTGATGAGAGCCTGTTTTTCAGCAATATCAGTGCGGTGGAAGACCGCCTGCTGAGCGAACTGAAGCGACACCCGGACACCCGCGACCTGGTATTGATTCTGTCGTCAGTCAGCCGTATTGATGGCACCGCCCTGGAACGCCTGCACCAGATCAACAAAGACCTGAGGAGCCGCGACATTCGCCTGCACATGGCCGAGGTGAAAAGCCCCGTGCTGGACCGCCTGAGCCGCTCCAAGCTGTTGGAGAAACTGACCGGTCGTATCTTTCTTTCGTCGTACATCGCCGAGCTGGCTCTGCGGCATGGGGAAGAGGAACCACCGCCGACCAGCGAGACCACATAAAGCCCTGTACCCCTCCAAACTATACTGGCAATATATACAGTATTCAGATTGCATGTTTCAGGCGGTACAGAGTTCTTATGTCAGGCAAAGAGTCCAATCTCACGGAAGAGCAGCAGGCTATTGCCAACCATGCTGGCGGGCACGCCAAGATTATCGCCGTGGCCGGCTCCGGAAAAACCACGGCCCTGCTGCACTACATCAAGAACCGCATCGGTGCCGGCATAGACCCCCGGCGTATCCTGGTGGTGATGTACAACCGCAGCGCGCGCGAGGATTTCAGCCTGCGTGTGCAGACGCTGTGCGGCCAGAACAGTCCTGCGGTAAATACCTTTCACAGCCTGGGCTACCGCCTCTACCAGCGCATGATGGCCGCAGGCCAGCTGCCACAAACCAACCTTTCTCCCCTGCCACAGTCACTGGTGCAGTTACAGGTCTGGAAATCCATCGAAGCCTGTGCGCCACCGGCAGACCTGGAAGATATTCGCGCGCGCAAACAGTCGGAGACGGAAGCCGCAGAATTTTTTATCGACTTTACCAAAACCACACTCGATGGCGACCTCAGTGCCTTCGAACGACTCAAACTCGGCGATGAATACCGCTATTTCCTCAAGGTATTCCGCCACTTTGAAGACTGGCGACGGGAACAGAAAGCGGTTACCTATGCAGACCTGCTGTATGACCCGGCACTGCAGCTGAAGCTGAACCCGGAAATGGCCGAAGCCTACGGCAGCCACTATGAAGACCTGCTGGTTGATGAGTACCAGGACATCAACGAAGTGCAGCATTTTCTGTTGCGGATACTGTATGGCAAGTCCGGCAATGTGATTGCCATTGGCGACCCGGACCAGACCATTTACGAATGGCGTGGTTCGCGCCCGGAGTTCCTGTTGCGCCTGTTTGATGGGGATTTCCCCCCGTCCAATGTATACCGCCTGAGCCGCACCTTCCGCTATGGGCACACACTGTCGCTGGCGGCCAACCACTTTATCCAGAACAACCGGGAAAGAGCGGACATTCTCTGTGTATCGGGCAACGCGCAAGCGGAGACGAGCATCCAGCAAGTCACCGCAGCCAACGAAGGCAAATGGCTGGTGGAGCATCTCCGCCGCTGCCACCTGAGTGGTGACGATCTCGGGGAAATCGCCATCCTGGTGCGCCTCTGGTCTCTCGCGGCACCACTGGAACTGGCACTGCTGGCCAACAACATTCCTTACCGTTCGGGCAATCGCAATACGGTGCTCTCCCGTCGCGAGCTGCGGCCGCTGTTCTGGAGCTTGAACATAGCCTCCGGGCGTTTCCGCGAACTGCCCCGCGCCCGACGCGCCAAAGGCCTGTATGAGTGGCTTACCGCGCCCCATGTACGTATAGCGCGTGCGGTGCTGGAGCCCCTGTGCGAACAGCTATCCCGGCAGGAAAAAGGCTGGGGAGATACGCTGCTGACCCTGATACCGGAATCGCTCAGCCAACCCCAGAGCAAGCGCCTGCGGCAACGGGCCGAGCTACTAAAGCAGGTGGAACATTGGCGCGGTATGGCCGGCGAGCTGGTGCGGCGGCAATTGGGTGAACTGGACTTTCTAAGTGGAATTGCGGAAGACGCCTTCAACCGCCAGCAGGCGGAGGAAAAACAGCAGACGATCATTGCCTTCGTCCAGTATTTGGACCAACTGAAACTGCCGCCACAAGAGGCCCTGGCCCACCTGCAGCAGCTACAGGAACAACACCAGAGGGAAAGCAGCAATGATGGCAACGAAGAAGGCAGCGGTGCGAGCGACAAGAGCCAGGACGGCAACGGAGAGGGCACCCGGAAAGGCGGGGTGATTCAGATCACCACCATGCATCAGGCCAAAGGACTGGAGTGGGATCAGGTGATCATTCCATCCCTCACCACGCACAATATGCCCTATCAGCCACAGCGGGACTTCACCACGCCAGCGTCGATCGAAAGCGAGCGCCGCTTGATGTATGTCGCCATGACCCGTGCGCGTAAAAACTTGTTTTTGCTGGCACCGCCAACGGAAAGCAACAGCAAGAGAGCGGCGGGTAACGCGGCAGACAGCGAGCAACAACCGTCGGTATTTTTGCAGGAAATGCACTTACCACTGTGTGATATTTTGGGAAGAGCCCTGCGTGAACGCCCCCAAAATATACACGCGCAAGTACCGGTTACCCGGTTGGCTTTACGCTACCTGGAAACCTGCGAGTACAATCCGGAAATCAATGCGCCGCGGGCAACCATTAAGAAACCCGCGGTGGGTGAAGGGATAAAACACCAAAAATTGGGCTACGGCAGAATCACAAAGTGGGAGGACTCCCGCGTGGAAATCCTGTTCAGTGACCGCAAGACCCGGCGCTTTGACTGGGATAAAGTGTCACAGTACCTGTGTTAATCACGCACCGGCGAAAAAGACTAACGCTTAGTTTTATTAGCTAGCCTTAGTTTTGCTGGCTTCCACTAGTTGTCGTGCGAGCAAACTGCTGGCTCACGTTGAAAAACAGCGGGTACTCCTCGCCGGACTCCAGGTCACGCACCTGCATTTTGTCGTAGACACCCTGCTTGTCATAGACAATGGACTGATCCAGCACCTGCAATCCCTTGAGGCGAATGTAGCCGCGCAATTCGGATGTACTGATGGTCTGCAGCGCGCTCGCCTGGCTTTTGCCGTCGCCGCTATTTTCGATCGACGTCATCAAGCCTTCCACCATGTAGCGATGCAAGTCTTCCCGCTCCAACTCGCCGGCCTGGCCACTACATAAGACACCAATCATATGAGCCTCAAGACTCATGTAGTTGTAGGCGAGTACTTTATCGACATTGCGCAGACAGTCGGAAAAATCTGCCTGCTCCACCGAGCTGTATGCCTCCGGTAAACCATCCAGCTTCATACCGCCGTAAGGGTTGTACTCGGAGGATTTTACATACGCCATACGCAAACGATCAAAATCCAGGGTAAAACTCAGCTGCCGCGCCTCTTCCAGCAACATGCGGTATTCACTCTGGGTTTGTGCGCGCAACGGAGGTGCACCGGTACTTTGCTCCACCTGCTGGCCGCTACAGGCCGCCAACAACACAGAAACGCCAAAGGCGCACCCCAAGCGGACCCAAAACAAACTTTTTGCAAACATAAACGAACACACTTCAGGTCGAGGACTCATCATCCGAGGCTTCCGTAGCGGGTCTCACCCGCAATCCAAATAAACGTTTTTGCTGGGTTTCCACCAGTTGATTGCGCGGGCGCAGGAATTCCCTCAGGGTATCCTGCTCCCACATGGCATCCTGATAGCCTAACTCGATCAACTCGCCGAGATAAGGCTTTTCAAACAGCAGGTAACTGGCCGCCGAGGCGCCGCCTCCGGAGGTAGTGGCACCGGTGGAGCGAAACAACCAGCGCAGGGCCGGTGGCAGATAGCGTACCTTGCGCCCGGCGATTCGATCCAGGCTTTGGCTGGGTTCAATCACTGCCGACTCTACCGCCCGCAATGGCGCAAGCCCCGCTAGGGATTCGTCTTCCACCGACTTGAGCAGGAGGTTCACCCGATCCAAATGCTCCAGATCCCCTTCCAGGCTATCAATAAAGGCCGCGTTAAACAGGTGCCCACCAATTTGCGCGATAGACGGCGAATGTTTGGGAGCCTTGCGACGCTTGCCCCAATGCACCGGCGAGCGGTTATCCGATACCCCCACCACAAACACACGACTGGCGCCGAGATGTAACGCGGGGCTGATCGGCGCCAACTGGCGCACCGCACCGTCGCCAAAGTATTCGTCACCAATTTTTACCGATGGAAACAGCGTGGGAATCGCCGCCGAGGCCATCAAATGTTCGATTTTAAGGAGGGTGCGCTCGCCACAACGACGGAATCTGCGCCACTCCTTCAGATCCTCGCGCCCCTGAAAAAAACTCACCGACTGCCCTTCGCTATAGGACATTGCGTTTACACTCACCGCGCGCAGGTGCCCGGCATCGATATTGCGCTGAATATTACCAAACGGCACCACCTCACTGACCAGGTCATGCAGGGGCCGGTTGTCCAAAAGTGCCAGGGGCTTGTTGCGCGCCACGCCATAGTTAAACAGGGAGCCGGTAATCGTCAGCATATTGCCCAGCAGGCTGGTCCAGTTGCTGCGATATATCTGGTCGACGGTGAGCCCCATCCACAAATCATACAGACGCGCCACCGCCTCTTTGAAGGTACCGGGATGGGTGGCCAAAACCAGCGCATTGACTGCGCCTGCGGAGGTGCCACAGATGATCTTGAAGGGGTGCGGCTCGGATTCTGGCGCCAACTCGGCCAGTGCCTTGAGGACCCCCACCTGATATGCCGCGCGCGCTCCTCCACCGGAAAGGACCAGCGCGCCGGAATCCTGTGTGACTGGAGGAACGGGGTTATTCACCGACAAAGCTTGCTACCAGATCGAGAGAAGTTAGGAGTCTGCCTTTTCGACTGATCTTTTTTTGATCTAGCCGTCCTAATAAACATTATTGTGACTATTCAATACACCAGCTGAGGATAGCAGGCCGAGGACCACGAAGGAGCCGTAGAGAGAGGAATATGCGCGCAG
>NZ_AFPJ01000016.1 GCF_000220505.1 Microbulbifer agarilyticus S89
CGCACAATATTGTTGTGCGGGATGGATTCCGGATCCGGATAATTTTTCAGTCCGCGCTCCATGCTTGCTTCCCGCAGGATATGCAGAATCGGGTAGGGAGAGCGGTTGGTGAGATTTTCTGGATCCTCGGGATCCGTGTCTGCAAACTGGTATTGGGGGTGGAAGCTGGCGATCTGGTAGGTGCCTTCATAGCCCTGACGTTTCAGTAGCCACTCGGCGTCATCCAGAAAAAAATTGTAGTCGTGGAAGTCGCGCAGCTGGGTGGGCAGTATCAGCAGTGTGGTTTCCACCTCCTGCTCATCACAGCGGTCCAGCACCTGAAATTCCTGCAATAGCTCTTCCAGCAATACTTCGTTGCACTTTTCACCGGCAGCCTCGCTCACCACAAAGCGAATCTGCCCGGCCCGCAGTGGCTTGCGGGCGAAAGGGCACAGGTTCAGGCCCACCACCACGTCCTGCAGCCAGCGTTCTACCTGGGCGACAATTGGGTCACTGTCGGTCATATTGACTCCGGGAAGCGGTTCAGGGCCCGCGTTACCACATCAGGTCGTCTGGGATTTCGTAGCCTGCGTAGGGATCGTCCTCGTCCACTGCGGCAGATTGCTCGGGCGGCTGTACAACCATATTCGCATTGCGTTCGGCAATCTTGTCGGCGATGACGCGCGGTACCAGCTCAAAGTGCTCCCCTTCGCCGACGATCAGCAGGCGGCCGGCAGTCAGGTGTTCCTGCACTGCGCTGGAGACGTAAATTTTCTTCACCTTTTTCTCAAAGGTAAAGTGGTATGCGACGTCGTTGTTCCCGTTGGCACCTTTGGGCTGCTTGTTGTGCTCGATCAGCTGTTTAATCTGGGCGGCAATTGCTTTCTGCTGCGCCGCCGCTTCGCGCTGGGCGTTCAGCTCCCGGTCCCTGGCGGCTTTTTCGGCGCGGGCTTGCTCCGCGGCGAGCTTGGCCTCATCCACCTGCGCTTGGCCGGAGCTCTTCGCAACCTTGTTCTGCTTGCGCTTCTCTTTGCTGATTTTCTTGGCTTTTTTGCTATCTACCAGACCTGCCTTCAGCAGTTGGTCCTGGAGTGATGCCATGTTGATCTACCTGATTGATCCAACGGATGGGAGTGATGGCGCGAATTCTAGCGGATTTGTGAAAGGTATCGCAGGGGGCTGGGGAAATCTGTGGCGGTATCCTTGCGAATACCGCCACGCCAATGCGTCGATCGAAAAAATCACTTCTCCATGAATACCAGTTTGGCGGTCACCGGCACAATTGGGCTGATGCTGTCGAGACCCGCGACTTCACGCAATTTCTCGATGCCTTCCAATAGCTTGTAGTTGCCGGCATTCACAATAATCGGGGTGCTGGTAGTGACCAGTAACTTGCCATCCGCCAGCCCGGTGACTTGCAGCATGGCCTTTTCGGTTTTGGTTTCTCCGTGCACTTCGACCGTGACATTGGCATCCACCGCCATGCTCTCGCCGGCCTTGAGACCCTTCAGTTTTTCCGCATCCACATCGGTGCTGATGGTGGCCTTGGCAAATTTCGCGGTATTGAACAGCATTTTCTGCATGCGCTCGTTACGGATCGGGATGTTGGTTTCAACACTGGCCAGGTCAATGGTCAGTTGTGCCTTGCCTTCATCGGAGATGCTGCCACTCATGCTTTTGAAGTGGTGCATTTCCGGAATATTGGTCTTCTTCACTGAAACAAAATTCACACTGGAGTCGTCCCCGGCAAGCTGCCAGTCGGCAAGGGCAGAGAGTGGCAGGGCCAGCAGGGATGCGAGCGCGATGGACTTGAAAGACATGGTGATTCTCCTGTTTCAACCGGTAATAACCTGCAAGCACACGCCCAGGCATTTGGACATGTGTGCTTGACTGACTTCGACCAGTCAGTTCTAGCTGAGAAACGTTATCATCCGTTGTGGCAGCTGGCCAGAGGAAGTTGCTGAATGGTAGTGAAAAAGAAAGGTAGTAAAAAAGCCGGCATGTGCCGGCGAAGGGGTGGGGTCCCCCCGGTGGCCGCTGACCCTTGAAGGCCGGCTGCGGCGCACCGGAAAGTCGGTCATCAGGGGTCGGCGGCCCCTGCAGTTGCGTGTACCGTTGAGCGTCAGCTCGCCATGGACAGTGCCTCTTCCTCTTGGCTGTTTGTGTCGGTGACCGATGCGCGGATCAGGTGATCAAACGCGCCCAGTGCAGCGGTTGCGCCGGCGCCCATGGAGATAACAATCTGCTTATAGGGCACGGTTGTGGCGTCTCCCGCCGCAAACACCCCCGGCATTGACGTCGCGCCGCGGCTGTCGATTTCGATCTCGCCCATGCGATTCATTTCCAGCCCGCTGTCGCGCAGGAACTCGGTGTTGGGCACCAGGCCAATTTGTACAAACACTCCGGCCAGTTCGAGCTTGTTGCTCTCGCCGCTCACGCGGTCGGTGTATTGCAGGCCATTGACCTTGTCGCCATCGCCGAGCACCTCGGTGGTCTGGGCATTGGTGATAATGTCGATGTTCGCCATGGAACGCGCCTTGCGCACCAGCACTTCGTCGGCGCGCAGGGTGTCGGCGAACTCCAGCACAGTGACGTGTTTGACGATACCGGCCAGGTCGATCGCCGCTTCAATGCCCGAGTTGCCGCCGCCAATCACCGCCACATGCTTGCCCTTGAAGAAAGGGCCATCGCAGTGGGGGCAGTAGGCCACACCCTTGGTGCGATATTCCGCTTCGCCGGGCACACCCAGTTCGCGCCAGCGCGCCCCGGTCGCGAGCACCACCGATTTACCGGCCAGGGTGGCGCCACTTTCCAATTGCAGCTCGATCATCTTGTCGCACGTCAGCGCCGCGGCGCGCTGGCCGGTGATGATATCGACCCCATATTCTTTGACGTGCTGTTCAAGGCTCGCGGTCAGTTTGGGGCCTTCGGTATAGGGCACCGAGATAAAGTTTTCGATACCCACCGTGTCCATCACCTGTCCGCCGAATCGCTCGGCCACAAGGCCGGTGCGAATACCTTTGCGCGCTGCGTAAATTGCCGCGGCCGCACCCGCCGGGCCACCGCCCAGTACCAGTACATCGTAGGGCGCGCGCTCACTCAGTTCTTCCGCATTACGCGCGGCGGCGCCGGTGTCGACCTTGCCGACGATCTCTTCGAGGCTCATGCGGCCCTGCGCAAAATGCTCACCATTCAGGTAAACCGCGGGCACCGCCATAATTTGTCGCTCATCGACTTCCTCCTGGAACAGGGCACCATCGATCATCTCGTGGGTAATGTTCGGGTTCAGGTTCGCCATCAGGTTCAACGCCTGCACCACGTCCGGGCAGTTCTGGCAGGACAGCGAAATATAGGTTTCAAAATGGAATTCACCCGGGATATTGCGGATCTGCTCCTGCAGCGTGGGATCTACCTTGGAGGGGTGCCCGCCGGCTTGTAGCAGGGCGAGTACCAGGGAGGTGAATTCGTGCCCCATGGGGATGCCAGCAAAGCTGACGCGCGGGCGTTCGCCAGCCGGGGCGATCGCCATGCTCGGGGTGCGCGAGCGACTTTCTTGCTTCAGCGTAATCTTGTCGGAGAGGTTGCTAATGTCGCTGGCGAGGTTATTCAGTTCAACAGCCTTGGGGCTGCTGTCGGCGGACACACTGATCTCGATCGGAGTGACGATATTCTGCAGATAGGTGTCCAATTGTTTCTTTACGTTTGCGTCCAACATCGGTGTGTCCTGAAATTCGGGTGTTTATCAGAAGTTGCTGTGAAGGTGCCGATGCCGGGTGCTCTCTTGTGAGACCTTCTAAAACAGGGATGTTTTAGAAGAGCCCCCAGGGATGGGTTCACGGCGTGTCTCACAAGAGAGCACCCGGTAGCGGCGGCGCCACTGAGCACTATTCAGAGCTCAGATTTTTTGCGGGCCGGAGCCCGCAACTACTCGTTAGATCTTGCCTACAAGGTCCAGGGAGGGTGCGAGGGTCTCTTCGCCTTCCTTCCACTTGGCCGGGCAAACTTCACCTGGGTGGGCAGCGACGTACTGGGCAGCCTTGATCTTGCGCAGCAGGTCCTGAGCGTCGCGGCCGATACCACCCGCGTTGATCTCAACGATCTGGATCTTGCCTTCCGGGTCGATCACGAAGGTGCCGCGGTCCGCGATGCCTTCTTCCTCGATCATCACGCCAAAGTTGCGGGTGATGGCACCGGTGGGGTCACCGATCATCGGGAATTGGATCTTGCCGATGGTGTCGGAAGTGTCGTGCCACGCCTTGTGGGTGAAGTGGGTGTCGGTGGATATGGAGTAGACCTCAACGCCCAGCTTCTGGAACTCGGCATAGTTGTCCGCCAGGTCACCCAGCTCGGTCGGGCATACGAAGGTGAAGTCCGCCGGGTAGAAGAAGACCACAGACCACTTGCCTTTCAGGTCCGCGTCCGTCACATCGAAAAAGTCACCAGACTGATAGGCCTTCGCTTTGAACGGTTTGATTTCGCTGTTGATGTAGTTAGCCATGGTATTTCCTTATCTCGTGAGAGAGTTTTGCCCCGTTGCTGGGGGCCGTTTTTGAAAACTGGTTATCGGGTACGGGTGAAATACTATTAGCTTGGTGTATCTAATAAAAATAATTGATTTAAATGTCGCTGATTGCTTATTTCTATCAGTGGCTATTTTTGAATAGTTTTGGTGCGGTGCTGGTTTGTGCATGGCTGGGTTGATACAAGCGCACCCTCACCATGTTTAAATACCCCGATTCAGCCGATGTAGCGGGCATATGTGCACTGGAGAGGTGCACTTAGAGAGTTGTGCAGGTTGTTGCAAGGGTAACTGCCCGCGTAACCGGCTTGCTGCTGACGCTCACCGACATAACGATATCTGGACCTGGCAATGGACACTGAGTTTCAACTATTCAATCAATGGGAGGATTGGCAGGCCTCCCTTTTTTCTGCTGATGCATTGAGCCAGGCCGCTATCGTGCTCCTCGTGTACGGGGTGGCATGGGTGGCTTCGCGGCGTGTTGTAACGTTTCTTCCGGTTTTATCCGCTCCGCCCGCAAGTCCCGAAAGCCAGCCACTGCGTCTGCTTCTGTATCGCTGCGGAAAACTGCTGTTTCCTCTACTGGCGATTGTGTTGTTAAGAGTGTCCGCGGCCTTCCTTCCACTGGTAAACGCCAGTAGCTGGCTGCTTCAGTTTGCCCTGGCGATTGCGCTTGTCCTGCTGTTCTATTCGTTCGTGCGCACGGTGATTGGCACTTCGCCGGTCGCGAAGATTTTCTTGTGGGTGGGCATGCCGATATTGTTTCTGTACGTGCTCGGCGTGCTCGACGACGTGGTGCAGGTGCTGGATTCGATGGCGGTTCAGATCGGCAATATTCGCCTGACGGCATACGGCATCGTGCGCACCGCAATTTTCGGCTCCCTGTTATTCTGGCTCGGACGCATCTCCAACCTGACCGGCCAGACCATTATCCGCAAGCAGGAAACGCTGGATGTGCGCACGCGAGAGGTCGCGGCCAAGCTGTTTGAAATCGGCCTGTTTGTGATTATCGCGCTGTTGCTGTTGCAGCTGATGGGGATCAACTTGACGGCGCTGGCGGTATTCGGCGGTGCGGTTGGTGTCGGTATCGGTTTTGGACTGCAGACGATTGCCTCGAACTTCATCTCCGGCATCATCATTATTCTCGATCGATCGGTAACCGTCGGCGATTACATCGAGATGGAAGATGGGCGCAAAGGCCAGGTGACGGAGCTCAACATGCGCTCGACCACGTTGGAAACCTTTGATGGAAAAGATGTTGTGGTGCCGAATGAAAAGTTTGTATCCAACGCATTTATCAACTGGACCCACAAAAATAAAAAGCAACGCTACCGGGTAGATTTCGGGGTTGGCTATGGCACCAACGTCCGTGCGCTGGTTGAGATTATCAAGGAGACGGTGGCGCAACACCCGCAGGTACTCAGTGGGCCAGATTTGCCGGTTGAAGAGCGTCCCGATTGCGAAATTGACAGTTTTGGTGACAACGGCGTGAACATGTTTGTCGAATTCTGGATGGAGGGCATCGATGATGGTCGCAACCGGGTTGGTGGTGACCTGCTGTTGACCATTCTGGAGACACTGCAAGAGCACAATATCGAGATTCCGTTCCCGCAGCGCGATGTGCGGCTGATCAGTGTCCCGGAAAAGGGCGCCTCCTTACATCCACAACCATAAAGCCAGCGCTGCGATCAGCCCGGTAACGCTCAGCGCTATGAGTGCGGTCAGGCCATCCTGCGCAATCAGTGCCAGCCCGAAAAGGGTGAGGGCAAGCCCGGCAATGGTGGCGGAGAAGGGCAGTATTTCCATTGCAGGCAGCGCGATGCCGATGGCGGTGCTGACCAGTGCGATCAGGTAGCTACCACCGCGGTGCACCAGGACGGACAGGCGCGGCTGCAGCCAGTGGTCAATGGTGGTCGCCGGTCGTTGCAGCCAACGCACCACGCGCAGGAATCGGCTCGCGGAGATCGACTTCCGCAACAACCACTGAGGCAGCCACAGGTAGCGCCTAAGCAACAGCATTTGCACCGATGTGAGCAAGATCGTAAGCCCCATTAGCGTCGGCACACCGGGGATTCCCGAAAGTGGTGAAAAGAGTATCAATCCCGCTACCAGAAGTAGCGGGGCAAACGAGCGCTCCCCCAATGCCTCAAGTACCTGGCCCAGAGTTACCGGATCGTGCTCGCTCCCCAGTCGCTCGAGTTGAACGAGCAGTTGTCCCAGGTTTCTGATGTCCTCTTGCATCACGTCTCACCAGGCTTGTGAGCACGCTTGCGCGGGTGCGAGGTTTGCGCAAGCCGCGCATGCCAGTTGAGCACGATGACCGTGAGAGCTGGTAAAGCGGTGAGAGTCACGGCCATAGAGCCAATAATGCCCGCCATGACAATGACCCCGACTCCGCGGTAGAGCTCGGTGCCCGCACCGGGCAGGAATACCAGTGGCGCCAGACCAAAAATCGTCGTCAGAGTGGAAATGGCAATGGGGCGCAGGCGGGAGTCCACGGCCTCCTGTACTGCTTCGACGGGGTTCAGTTTTTCTTCTTTCACATTGGTGATGGCCCGGTGCACGATCAGGATAGGGTTGTTGACGACAGTACCCATCAGGATCAGGAAGCCGAGCATGGAAATCATGTCGAAGGGTTGATGCACCCCCTCAAACCCCATGCTGCGCAGGGTGGCACCCACCAGGTTCAGTAGCGCCAGCCCCACGATGCCGCCGGCAATCCCCAGCGGAATGGTGGTCATGATAAGCAATGGGTAACCCCAGTGACTGAAGATGGCCACCATCAACAGGTAGATGATGGCGAGTGCCACCAGGTAGTTGCTGCCAAGGGAAGCGCGGGTAGCCTCCAGCTGGTCTGCGGCGCCGGAGATGTCCATGGAAACCCCGAGGGGTACCTGACCGTTTTCGCGCATGTACTGGACCAGCTCCGTGCGCACGGCTTCTACACCGGTCTCCAGAGCAACCGAGCGCGGTGGAATGATATTCAGGGTCACGGTACGGCGGCCGTCTATGCGGCGCACGGTAGCCGTGTCGACGATTTCCTCTATGTGTGCCAGTTCTGACAGTGGCAGCACCGCCCCGGTGGGGGTGTAGATGAAGATTTGCTGCAGGGTCTCGACGGTGGCCTCGGGCCCTTGCTGGTTGTAGAGGTAGATATCGATCTTGTCATCATTGAGAAAGAATTCATTGACGAAAGCGCCGTCCGTTAGCGCGGCGACTGCGAAACCGATATCCTCCGCGCTCATGCCCACCTCTTCGGCGCGCTCCCACCGAGGTTTTACTTCCAGCAGTGGTTGCGCCAGCGACAGGCTGGCCGGTTGGGTCTGGATATTGGGGTCGTTGAAAATTGCCTTGGCGCGACTGTAGGCTGTGCGGGCGACCTGATACAGGTCGGCGAGGTTGGCTCCGGAAATATTCAGGTTCACGCTGCGGGTTCCGCCATCGTTACTGCTGATAATCGAGCCGCGGGTGGCAAAGGCACGCATGCCGGGATATTGCTCGTACTTGCGCACGATGGCAGTCATCAGCTCGTCGATATCACGCGGGTCTTTTGTTTCCGCGATGATGCGCAGGTTTTGCGGGGATACGCTGAGAATGAAGTACTTCATTAACGGCACTTTCGGTGCGCCAGTCACCTCTTCAGTACTCCCGTTTATTGCACTAGTATTTTTGCTGCTGGCTGCGGCCGGGTCTTCGCGGGTTGCTTCCGGCTGCACATAGGGAAGGAAGTAATCCTGTATCTCCAGCCCGATTTCCTTCATGGTGGCGAGATTGTAGCCGGGGGGCGCATTCATGTAGGCGAAGGTTTTCGCTTCTTCCCCCTCTGGCAGGTACTCCGCCGGAGGGGTCAGTAACAGGACGATGGCGAGACTCGTGACCACGGTAATGGCAATACAGAAAATGCGCCTGGAGGAAGAGACCAGCAACCAGTGAATCCGGTCGACAACCCCGCGGCGCAGTTTGCTGTCTTGCCGGTTGTCTGCATCCGCTTGGCTGAGCTTGCCGTCGAATTTCAGTCGCGCGCTGGCGGTAGGAATCACCGTGATTGCCACCAGCATGGATACCAGAATCGAAGCGGAAATCGCGATGGCGATATCCGAATACAGCTGCCCGGCCTCTTCGGCGATAAACACTACCGGCAGAAAGACCATCACCGTAGTGAGGGTAGACGCAAGCACTGCGGGCCATACTTTTTGCACGCCGCTGATCGCCGCCTGCAGGCGATCCAGCCCGCGGCGGCGCTCCAGCTCGATGCTCTCCAGAACCACGATACTGTTATCCAGTGTCATGCCGATAGAGAAGGCAACGCCGGCGAGGGAGATGACATTGATGGTACGCCCGGCAACCAATAGCCCGATGAATGCGGCAATGGTACAGATGGGAATGCCCACCACACCGAGGGCGGTTGCGCGAAAAGAGCGTAGGAAAGCGTACATGATGGCCGTGGCGAGCAGGGCACCCAGCGCCAGATTCTTCCATACATTGAACACCGACGCTTCCACGTAACCCACATCGTCAGCGGTCAGGGCCATGTTCATGCCCTGGGGCTCCAGCAGCTCCTGATTGATGCGTGCAACTTCTTCCATCATTGCACGTTTGATATTGATGACGTTGGAACCGCTTTCACGGCGCACCGACAGGAAGATGGCGGGCTGGCCATTGACGAACGCGCTGCGGCGAATCTTGAAATGATCCAGCTGGATTTCCGCCACCTCACCCAGGCGGACCAGGCTGTCGCCATCACGGCGCAGGATCAGGGCGCGTAGTTCCTGCAGGTCTTTGAAGCGTCCCAAAGTGCGCAGCAAATAGCGGCGCTTGCCGCTCTCCACTTCGCCGCCAGAAATATCCCGGTTGCGGGCGCGAATCGCCTCGCGTACTTCGGTGAGTGTCAGGTTGCGCTCTGCCAGCCGCTCAGGTTGCAGGCGTATCTGAATCTGTCGCTCGGCGCCACCACCCACATCCACCTGAGCGACACCGGGGACACCGGACATGCGCGGCCGCACATTGTCCTCCACATAGTCTCGCAGCATGTCCATATACAGCCCGCGCGGATTGCCCGGCAGGGGGGAGACGCGAAAATACATAAACGCATTGGAAGAAAACGAGGTGGCGTAAACCCGGGGCTCGTCCACGTTCTCCGGGTAAGAGGGCACCTGGGTAAGGGCGTTGTTGACGCGGATCTGGGTTTCGAGGATGTCGACGCCAAATGGGAATTCCAGTTCGATATTCGCCGTGCCCAGATCGGCGGAAGACTCCAGCTCCTGTAAATAAGGAATATTGCGCAGGTACTCTTCCTGCTCGATCAGAATCTCTTTTTCGATATCCTGCGGGGTGGCGCCGGGCCAGCTGGTGCGGATGGAGATGGTGCGTACCTCCAGGTCCGGAATCATCTGCACGGGTATACGGAAGGCCGCGACCAGGCCGAGTATGGCGATGATCAGAACGGCGACGGTAACGAGAATACCGTTCTTGATGATCTGCGCGAACATCAGCGACCTTCTGCGCCGGGGCTGGCGGAGCGCGCGCGTTTCAGTACAATCTTTTGGTCGACCTGAAGACTCTCGTTGCCACGCACGATCACCTGCTGCCCAGCCTCGATGCCAGATTTGATTTCGATCATGCCATTAAAGCTAAGCCCGGTGGTTACGGGTTGCTCGTTGACCGCGGTCACTTTGTCCCACTGGCTGTCGGGTGCGGCTATCCATACGGTGATACGTCCATCCGGATAGCGCAGTATGGCATCCCGCGGTACGGCGATTCCCTGTCGTTTGCTTTTCAGCTGCAGTATCGCCGAGGCTGACATGCCGGGGATGAGCTGTGGGCGTTCGCTGCCGGATGGCGCGCCTGGGGCAAGTATTGTGCGCAGCAAAAAGGTGCGGCTGCCACTGCGGCTTACCGGAACCTTGTGTTCAACCCGGGTCGTGAATGATTCGCCGCTGTCCAGCGTTACGCGGATTTCAGTGCGTGGGCGAATACTGGAGAAATAGCGTTGTGGCACCTGAAAGTCTGCGCGCAGGGATTGGGTATCGACCAGTTCGAATAGCGCGGTACCGGGCTCCACCCATTCACCCAGGTCCACTGCCCGCATGCTGACGATACCGGGAAATGGCGCCGTGACCTGATGTCGGCGGAGGAGAGCGCTCAAGCGTTCTGTCTCCACTTGTGCCGCTTGCAGTTGCGCGCTGCGCTCACGCACTTCCGAGGCGAGGTTTTCCACTTCGGTCTCCGCCACATGATCGTCGCCCACCAGCCGCTGTAGCTCGGCAAGGCGCCGTCGGCTGTCCGCCAGGGTCTCCCGTACCCGCGCTACTTCCGCAAGCGCTGCATCGCGACGGATACTGCTGAGCTCCGGGTCCAGGTTAAGCAGTGGTGCGCCCCGCGCAACCTTGTCGCCAATATCCGCATGAATTGCCTCGATTAGCCCCGCAACTTCCGCAGACAGCAGGGCTTGCCGCAGTGGATTGATGGTGCCAGTGACGGGCACTTCCTCAACCAGCGGTTGCACGCGCGCCACGACCGCCTCTACGGCAAGTGGCGCCGCGGACTCATCCGCGGCGTGTGCCGAGGGAATCACGGTAAGTGCAATGACGACAAGCCTGGTAAACCACATAGACGAGAATCGGCAAAAGTATCTGGCTAGTGTAGTAACCGGGCGTCACAGGCTCAGTGGGATTCACCACGACTGCATAGGGAAAAACAATAAGGGTGATTTGACCGCTTTATCCATGCTGGGGTGAATCACTGTTTTTCCCCAGCCGCGTTCATGTTTTTGCGGTTGAAAGCATTCGTTGGCGCAGGAGTTTTCATCTTGCGTCAACAAGACTTGTGCCAGTGCCTATATTCAGAACCAAACGGTTCCCGATTGCCCTCAGTATCTTCATTATCCTCGCTGTCCCTCAGGAGGCACGCCAATGATTAGAAAAACGATTCCTTTGTGTACCGCTCTCGCCATTGCGGTAGCGACACTTTCCACCAGCGTGTCGATCCACGCCCAGGAAACCCCCATGCCGGGGCAGCCAAAGCCCAACACCTTCTGGTGGCCGGATCAGCTTGACCTGGCACCGTTACGCAATCATGGGCGCGCTTCAAATCCCATGGATGACGATTTCGATTATGCCAAAGCATTCAGCGCGCTCGACCTGAGCGCGGTGAAAAAGGACATCGCGAACGTACTCACGACTTCCCAGGACTGGTGGCCCGCGGATTACGGAAACTATGGGCCGTTTATGATCCGTATGGCGTGGCACTCCGCCGGTACCTATCGCGTCGGTGATGGTCGCGGTGGCGCCGGTGGTGGGCAGCAGCGCTTTGACCCGCTGAATAGTTGGCCAGATAACGCAAACCTCGACAAGGCGCGTCGCCTGCTGTGGCCGGTAAAACAGAAGTACGGCAATGCTCTATCCTGGGCCGACCTGATGATTCTCACCGGCAACGTGTCTCTTGAAATCATGGGCTTCAAAACCTTTGGTTTTGCGGGTGGCCGGGTAGATGACTGGGAACCCGAGATGGTGTACTGGGGCCCGGAGACCCAGATGCTCGACTACGAAAAACGCTTCAAGGGCAAAGAGCTGGTAAATCGCGAGTTGGCCGCCACGGTGATGGGGCTCATTTACGTCAACCCGGAAGGGCCGGGGGGTAACCTGGACCCGAAGTCTGCAGCCGAGAGGATTCGCCTTTCATTCGGTCGTATGGCCATGAATGATGAGGAGACGGTTGCGCTGATTGCCGGTGGCCACGCATTTGGCAAGAACCACGGTGCAGTGAAAGCGGACTGTGTTGGCAAGGAGCCTGCGGCGGCGCCGATTGAGGAGCAAGGGTTCGGCTGGAAAAACAAGTGCGGTAAGGGCAATGCGGAAGATACCTTCACCAGCGGCCTCGAAGGCGCCTGGACCGTTACTCCCGTGCAATGGAGTAACAATTACCTGGACAACCTGTACAAGTTCGAGTGGAAAAAAACCAAGTCACCGGGCGGCGGCACCGTCTGGATACCGACAGACCCGAATGCCGCCAACATGGTTCCTGACGCGCACCTGAAAGACAAACGCCATCCGCCGGTGATGCTGACAACAGATCTAAGCCTGAAGGAAGATCCCGCATACCGGAAAATATCCGAGCGTTTCCAGAAGAACCCGCAAGAATTGGAAGAAGCCTTCGCCAAGGCGTGGTTTAAACTGACCCATCGCGATCTGGGGCCGAAATCCCGCTATCTGGGCCCGGAGGTACCCAAGGAGGACCTCCTGTGGCAGGACCCGCTTCCAGCGGCGGATTACCAGCCCATTGGCGAACGGGATGTGTTGAAGTTAAAAGGCCAGATACTCGCCTCTGGGTTGACGGTTCCCGAACTGGTGCGAACTGCCTGGGCCTCGGCCTCTACATTCCGCGGTTCTGATATGCGCGGTGGCGCCAATGGTGCGCGGATACGGTTGGCACCACAAAAAGACTGGCCGGTAAATGATCCGCAGGAACTGGGTAAGGTCCTAAGCAAACTAGAGTCCATCCAGCAGGGGTTCAATGAATCACTGGGCGGCGGCAAGCGCGTGTCCCTGGCCGATACCATCGTGCTTGCCGGCAACGCTGCGGTAGAAGAGGCCGCCAAGCAGGCTGGGCACAACATTCACGTACCGTTCAAGCCTGGTCGTACCGATGCAACGGAAGAAATGACCGATGTCGAGTCATTTTCCTGGCTGGAGCCGATGGCGGATGGTTTCAGAAACTACTACGGCAAGGGGAATTCTGTGTCGCCGGCAGAAATGCTGGTTGATCGAGCGGATTTGCTGACCTTGACCGTACCCGAAATGACGGTGTTGCTGGGCGGAATGCGCGCCCTCGGTGCGAACAGCGGAAATTCCAAGCACGGTGTGCTGACGGATAAGCCGGGGACGCTGACAAATGACTTTTTTGTGAATCTCCTCAGTATGGATTCGGTTTGGTCCAAATCCTCTCAGGGGGAAGGCATTTACGAAGGGAAGGATCGCAAGACTGGCGAAGTGAAATGGACCGCGACCCCGGTTGACCTGATCTTTGGCTCAAACTCTGAATTGCGCGCTGTGGCAGAATATTATGCGACCGCAGGCTCGAATGAAGTGTTTGTTAATGACTTCGCCGAGGCCTGGGCCAAAGTGATGAACCTGGACCGCTTCGATTGAGTGTATGTACGTGAATTATGTTCCCCCATAATTCAACGGCTTGCATGAAAAACACAGGCGGCGCTAGGGCCGCCTGTTGTTGTGTTGGGGGTATGATCCGATCACTTTGCCGCTGCGTAGAAGCCAACTAAAACCCAGATAAGGCGTGTACTCTGAGATGAATAATCTTGCCGTTAGACTTTGCTCCATATTTATTCTGTTTTTTAGTGGTGTTGCTAGCGGGGCTGAATTGAATGTTCGCGTGCTAAATGCGCCATCAGAGGGCAATCTGGTGTTTCAGGTTTATGACAACCCGGACGCCTTCGGTGATTTTCGCAGCCCTCGCAGCGAGACAGTCTTGCCGGTAAACCAGGAAGGCGCCTACCGGCTATCCGGGGTGCCGAGCGGTACTATCGCGGTGCTGGTGTATGCAGACGAAAACAATAACCGCGCACTGGACAGAACCTTTATCGGGATCCCCAAGGAGCCGATCGGCCTGTCGAACAGTTATCGTCCCAAGGGGCCTCCCAGCTTTCAGCGCGCAAGTTTCTACCTGGCGGAAGGGCAAACCACCACCCTTGATCTCGAACTGTTCCAGGTACTGGGTGAAGCCGGGCAGTGGGGTGTCGGTATTGGCGTCATTGGGCGTAGCAGCCCTTATGTGGGTTCTGATTCCGCGGTCACCCAGGTTATCCCCGCCATTACCTATTTCGGTGAACGTTTACAGTGGGTAGGCCCGAGCCTGCGCTACGGGATCTGGGGAAGTGACAGCCTGCGTTTTGCCGTCAATGCGACCTATCGCGTCGGTGCTTATGAGGAGAGCGATAGCCCGATACTGGTCGGCCTGGGCGACCGCGACAGCACTCTGATGGCCGGCGTTGGCCTGGTGTACGACGGCCCCAACCGTATCGATGTCGATTTCCGCTATCAGCATGATGTGCTGGACCGCTTTGGGGGTGGTACCGCTGAGCTGCGGGTGTCCAAAGGGTTCCAGACGGGCAATGTCAGCTGGGGGCCATCCCTGGGGGTGAACTGGCTGAGCAGTGATCTGGCCAACTACGACTTCGGTGTGCCAATCTGGGCCGCCAACCCGCTCCGGCCTGCCTACGATGTGGGCAGTACGGTAACGGTCGAGGGTGGTGTCGGCGGCATCCTGGAAATCACCGAGCACTGGCGCCTGGTCATTGACCTGAACGTGGAATACCTGGGTGATGATATTTCGGACAGTCCCATCGTCGACGACAATCATGTCCTCAAGGGCTTTGCTGCGATCACCTATACCTTCTGAGCGGCGCTAGACCTCGATCAAGGGGCCCAAGGTTCAAAGGTCCATTAGCGGGCAATGTGGTAGGCCGAAATTATCGCAGCAGGGGCTATTCAGTGAGCCATTTTCCAATCAACCGACAGGGCGCCAGAGGTCAGGGCTGGCGCCGCAAGTCAAGTCTGCACATTTCATTTTAAATCATTAGAATGCGCGGCCTTTTGGCCCTGTTGATCCAGCCCGTTACTTGGCGGCGCTGGCCTCCGTGATGTTGACTGAGGAATTATGATCGTATTTACCCTGACCAATAGCGAGACCGATGAAGTATGGGTGGGCACTGCCCGCGATGGCGTGACTCCCGAGGCGCGCTTTCGACAGATTCAAGACGCTGTTGCCCTGGGTATTGACCACCCGTTTTTCCACGAGCTGAAGACCTTTGGCGCTCACGCGTTTGATGTGGAGCTGTTTGCGGTGGCGGAAGACCGCCTGGAGCAGCAGGAAATGGTTGAGGAGGCGCTGGATACCTATAACGCCAAGAGCCTGGTGGGGATAAAGACCGTGCGCTCTGGCACCACCAAAGCGGCGCTGGCCCCCAAGCCAAAAGCCAAACCCCGTAGCACGGCCGCCAAAGCGGTGACCAAGGTAACGGCCAAGCGCAAAGCGAAGCCGGTGAAAGAAAAGATTGCCACTGGTCGCACCGGCAGTGCGGCGCGTGAACGCGCCATCAAGGCCGGCATTGAGGCGGAGAAGGCCGCAATGGCCGCTGCTAAGGCGAAACGAGTGCAGGACGAAGCGGATGAAATGAAGAAGATTCTAGCGGCGCTGGATTCCCGCGGCTCGAACTTGGCGCGCCGCTAACGCCAGCGATAACACCTGACTGCATCGACGAGGCAAAGGCGCCATGGGCGCCTTTGCACTATCTGGCCGGTTACGCTTGGACCTGGCTGGGCGTAGGCTAAGCTATTGCCGGTGGACAAGTGAATTTCGATGCAACTGGGAAAAGGGGCAAGGACCAAAAGGGGGCAGGGTGGCGGAGTTTATTCTTTACTCACTGGTGGCTTCGGTCGTTCTAACGATATTGATCAACCTGATTCCCCGGCTATTTCCCAATGCGGCGCGCAAGGCGCACAAGAAGTTTGAAGAAAATGCTCGTCGCTCAATCGAGCAACAGGAAAATCCGGAGCGGCCGCGAGTCAAGGTCTTTTTCCCCTGGAAGACGATGATTCTAATTTCCATTCTGCTGACAATCCTCGTCAACGTTGTTGCCTACTTTTCGCGTGGCTAGTCTTACAACAGCGCTTGCTTGGAGGCTAACTAAGGTTGAGGGAGTAGGGCCTCATTGCCTCTAAAACCTGTCATTATTACTCTGCCCTAAATTGTTGATTTTGGTTCTTCCCATGATCTTCAATATCAGGTTCCGAACACTGCGCAGCACTGGATACACGAAGTGTGCGACTTTTTTCGAGCGGAAAATGGTGAAATTCATGCGGTTGAAGAAGCCACTGCGGCTGCCGAGTAAACTCAGTACATGAATGGCATCGGAACCGTAATACAGCTGATGGCCGACCTTCAGTACCATGCCTTGGTCGATATCCAAACCGCGTTGTGTGACCTCGCTTAGCAACGCACTGTCTGCGCGTGCGTCAATCAGCTTCAGGTTACCCAAGTCCTCACGAATGTGTACGAGATTGCAATAGTAGTCGCACATGGGGCACTGCTGGTCATAGAGCAGCAAGATCTCCTGCTTCTCAAGTGGTTTCTCAACTTTCTTCTGCGCGGGTAAGTGTGCCTTGCTCATTTCTACTGCGTAGATCCCTCGCGTTAGCCCTCCGCCGCTTGGAAGCGGGCGAGTTGACGGTGCATTACGTGAAACCAAAGCGGTGGCAACAGGGCTACCAGCATCATGCCCGGATAGCCGGTGGGCATTTGCGGGCTGGCTTCATGGTGGCGCAGGATCGGGTAGGGACGGCTTGCCCGCGCGTGGTGGTCGGAGTGACGGGAGAGCTCAAACAGAGTGAGCCTGCCCAAAATGTGATTGGAGTTCCACGAATGCACCGGGGAGACGCGCTCATAACGCGTGCCCTGTTTTTCCCTTTGCAATCCGTAGTGCTCGATATAGTTGACTGTTTCCAGCAGCAGGATGCCCCCGGTTGCCGCGATCAGAAAGCAGATCCCGGCTTTCACGCCCAGAAACCCGAAGATCATCGCAACGGCGACCACCTGCATGAGCTGCCAGCGGAGCATTTGGTTGTCAGAGGAAAACCAGTGCCGCTCCTGTTTGGCAAGCCGCGCGTTTTCCAGCTGCCATGCAGACAGGTAGCCCGTATAGAGTGAGCGTACCCAGAAGTGGTAAAGAGTTTCGCCCCTGCGTGCGCTCGCGGGATCCTCTGCTGTGGCAACGCGCCGGTGGTGGCCGCGGTTATGCTCAACAAAGAAGTGGGTGTTCAATGAGGAGAGCAGTAGTAGTTTGGCGGCAAATTGGGGCAGCCATTTGGGACGATGGCCTAACTCGTGCGCAACATTGATACCAAAAGTGCCACACATTAATCCCAGGCTGATGACCGCACCGAGCAGCGACAGCCCATGCAAGTCGGGTAGCACGAAAAAGAAGTAGCCCAGTAGCCCGTACTGTACCGGCACTGCCAGGTACAGTAACCCGTCATACAGCGGGTCAGACCCCACGGATTCTTCTTCCACCTCGGTCAGGTTAGACACCGGCGCGGGCAGGAGTAATTCAAGCAGTGGCAATACACCATAGGTGTAGAGCAGGGGAGCGAATGTCCACGGTCCACCCAGGCTAAGGCCCAGCAAGACGAGTAAAGGCAAGATGTAAGCCGCCAGATAGCGGCCAGCGCGCAGAGAGTGCATAGAGCCTCCTTTGCCGTTTCCCACAAAATTATTGTTTTCACTATGCGTGCCTCCACCTATTAAGCGTAGGCACCAAGCTGTCGAAGTGGTCAGTTACCTATTGATTAAAACGTGATTTAGCCTCTACTGGCAATAGCACCCCAGGCCGAAACCGGGCGGTTGCTTCCGGCTGGTCGCTTCCGGATGGCTGCTTTCGGGTGGCGGTTACTCGTTGGTACTTAGTGGGTGAACTATTAGCGGGTCTTGCGCTGCCTTTTGCTGGTTTACTCCGGTAAACCTGCGAAGATCTGATCCAAGACGAGTGTCTGTCGTGCCGGACCGGCTGCAAGGCTCAGCGCGAGTAGTTTGTGCGCGACCTGATCGCCGGTAATCGGGCGGTACTTCCTCAAACCGGGAAGTTTGCACAGTGTCGGTAACACGCGTGCGGCAAATTGCTCACCTGCGCGCGCATGATCGCGGCTGCCCAGGAGTAGAGACGGTTGCAGTATGCTGATACGTTCGAATGGGAGCTGCAGGACCTGCTGCTCCAGCTCGCCCTTCATGCTCAGGTAAGGACTCAGGCTGTTGGCGCTGGCCCCGCTCGACGAGACCAGCAAGTAATGCGGTACCGCGTTGTTCGCCGCAAGCTGAGCTGCGGATAGCTGATAATCCAAATCAACCTTGCGCTGCGCAGCGATCGACCCCGCCTGTTTTTTTGTAGTGCCGAGGCAGGAAAATAGGCAGTCACCTGAAAACAACGACTGGTAATCCTCGAGCTGGTCGAAATTCACCACGTGATTCTCGACCTTGGTTGACTGGTGCGGAGCAGGTCTGCGGGTCAGGGTAACGACATGCGCAAAATCTGTAGAGTTGACTAGTCGCTCAACCAGTGCCCGGCCAACCAGCCCGGTGGCTCCCAGTACGATCGCCGTTTTTGTCATTTGTTCGTCCGTCTTGCGCGCTGTGGACAGACATTATTTTTTAACTGCGAAGAGGGCGCAAGAGCGCTGTCTAGGGATCCGACATTTCTCTCTTGCGTATTGGCATGGTGTCGATCAGCCCGAAGGCTACGTCCAGGTCGAGTTCCGAGTATCGGCCTTTGATAGTGCCATCTTTACCAATCAGAATTGCCGCTGCACCGGGCGATTCCTCCAATAGATTTTGAATCTGTTGTTGCAGTGCAGGGGTTACATCCGCTTCGCGATTGCTTTGTACGCCGGATGGGCTGAGCAGAAACCACACTAGGTCCCGTTCATTAATCGCTTGCTGGTTTTGGTCCAGCATCATTCGGATGGCGCCGACGTTTTCGTTTGCACGAATGATGAGCACGCGCTGCTGCCATTGGTATTGCGCAAGTTGATCCGCCGCGAGGGCGGGGCTTGCACTGACAGTAAGCGCGAGTGTGGTCAAGAAAAGACACAGACGGTGCAATGGGGAATCCTCGGGTGGCACGGATTACTTCTTTCAGTATATACAAGGGTTGGTTTGATGCCTTGCTCCCATCGAGGCTTATGCACCAGGCGTGTAGCCTGAGGTTGAGCGCGGTAAGCGTGCCGGGCAAGTGACGGGGCGCTGGTCTAACCTAGAGAGACGGATTTCACACACTACTTTCCCAACACTCTTTTCAGTTTACTTGGCGGAGGCGAAACAATGGCGTGTTCTCATACTCATACGCATCCCGGTCATACCCATGGTACTGGCTGTGGTCACACGGCGGTGCGGCATGGTGACCATACGGACTACCTGCTCGATGGCAAGTTGCATCATCCACATGGCGACCACTGCGATGAACATGCAATTGAGGTCAGCGCGACCAATCCGGATGGCTGTAATCCGGTGCACACTTGTGGTGACCATGAGCACGGTCCCGGCTGTGGGCACGAGGCGATTCCCCACGGGGATCATGTGGACTACATCGTCGACGGACGATTACACCATGTGCACGATGGGCATTGTGATGACCACGGTCCTGTTGAAATCGTTAACTGACGGTTTTCAAATGACTGCTGTCAGGGCGCGCGTCCTGGCAGTAGTGAATAGCCAGCCATACGCAGGTCTCGTCGGAAGAAGTCCAGCGCACTCGGTGTTTGCAATGCGCGGGGATATCCAGGTAGTCACCCTTTTCCAGGTGGGCGATAGACCCATCTTCAAATTCCAGTTCGGCGCTGCCTTGCAGTAATACCACCCATTCCGCGCGCGTTTGGTCGTACCAGTCGTGATCCGGGGTTTTGTGTCCCCGGGAAATAATCCTTTCGATTAATGTACTTTCAGACTGATTAAGTGTTTCGAACAATTCATCTTTGAGTTGCCCCGCTGGAATATTCCGAAACAAGTTGCCGTTTTTCATTGAGAAATGTTTACCCAAAAAGTCCGCCTGCCCACAGCCGGTAAAACTGTGGGCAGGCGGTGGTTACATCGTTCTTATTGGGCGTTCATGCTATTGAGCTTGTCGCCCACCGGTCCGGAAAAATTGTAGCCGTCGTGCTGGTCCCAGTTGATGGACCAGGTCATCACGCCACCAAAATCCGGATAGGCATATGCCGGCATAATGCTGCCACAGTTCTGCAGGATGGTCAGGCAGTCCAGTGCATCCAGGATATTTTGCGTCGGTGCCTGGCCGGAGTTTGCGGAGCTGGGGCCGGATGGCAATCCGATGGCAACCTGATCGTCACGCAGCGGCGCAAACTGACTGCCGTCAGCGAGCTCAAAGCCCTCGATCAGCATGCGCGCATGGGCCACCATCATATTCACCGAGCCCTCGGCTGCAGCACCGCTCTCGTAGGGATTCATCAGGCCACCATTGTTGTAGAGCTGTACGTGCAGCAGGTCGAGGGTGTCGCGCAGCGCGTCAATCAGCGGGATATACGCGCCCCAGATACCGGAGTAGGCCACCATGCCGCCGTGCACATAGGGGTGCTCGGGAGCCATGGTCAGGTACATATCACCCCCCATATTTTGCTCGATCTGGCGCAGTGCACGCGGCAAGCGCGCCTGAATCTGCGAGCCATGCACGAGGTTGGAACCGCTCTCCAGGTCGATGTCTAACCCGTCAAAACCCCACTCATCAATGATGGCGGTGAGGCTGGCGACGAAGTTGGCTTCATCGGAGTCGGTATTGAGCGTGATGGTCCCCTCGGCGCCGCCCAGGCTCAGCACAATAATTTTGCCCTGGGCCTGCAGCTCTGCCACGTCCTGTTTGAACAGATCCGGGTCCATGGGCGGGCAGCTGGAATGGATGTCCTGCTGGAACAGATTGAAGTGCACGGTACCGTCGGAGTTGCGATCGTTATCGGCAAAGGCAATGTCGATAATATCCCAGGCCGATGAAATCTCGCGCAGGCGAATCGGGCAGCCGGCCGGATTCACGAAGTTGTGCCAGTAGCCAATCAGCTTGTGTTTTTTACCCACCGGGGCATTGATCACTCGCACACTGGCCGCGGTGCTGCTCGCCTCGTTGCCAGCGTTGTCCGTTGCGACCGCGGTAACGCTGTAGTCGCCCAGAGCACCTGGCGTGTAGCTTGCAGAGTAGGGCGCGCTGGTGTCTACCGCTACCTGCATGCCATCGACCAGGAAGGCGACCTGGCTGATACTGCCCTGCAGCGCGCTGGCCTCGGCTTCCAGGCTGATTGCGTTGCCAAGCGTGATCTGGCTGCCGCTGGTCGGTGCCGTCAGTGTGGCAACTACCGGATCGGTGCTTACGCTTACAAGCACAGTTGCCTCGGTGCTGTTGCCTTCGTCATCAGTGGCAACGGCTTTTAGCTGCACATCCCCACTTCCGGCCACCGTCCAATTGATGGCATAGGGTGCACTGGTGTCGGTACCCAAAGACTGACCTGCGGCAAAGAACTCAACCTGTGCCACGCTGCCGTCACCGTCGCTGGCGTCCGCGCTGAAGTTAATCTGTTCGCCCGCGAGCAGGGTGCTGTTATCTCCCGGCTGGGTAATAGAGAGCTCGGGTGCAATTGCACAGAAACCGAGGTCGGTCCAGGCATCGGTCCAGTGTTGGCCCACGCCCGGCTCATACGCCCATGCGGCATTGGAGCTACACCAGCCAGCGATATCGCAGCGGTATTTGTGGTTTACGTTTTCTACCACGTCGCCGGCCGCATAGCTGGTCCCTGCGCTGAACGCCGGAACACCGGCACAGCCACCTCCGACTTGGCCGGCTTCGACGGCAAGCGAAACTACATTGGAGGCAGTACTGGCGCCGTCGTTATCGGTGGCAATCGCTTTGAAGCTGTGAGTGCCGGCCACTGCTTGCCAGTTGACGGCGAATGGCGCCTGACCGCTGCTGCCCACGGCGACATCATCGACGAAGAACTCGACAGCGGTTACGTTACCATCCTGGTCCGCGGCATCGGCGGTTAGGTTGACACTGTCACCGGCGCTTACTTGCGACTGCGCGGTGGGGTTGGTGAGGCTCACGGTGGGAGCGCTGTTGGCGTTGGGGTCGATCACATTGACACTGACAGATGCAGAGTCGCTAGCGCGCCCCTGGTCGTCTGTGGCGATTGCGCTGATGGTGTGCGGACCTGCGGTTGCCGTCCACGTCACCGAGTAGGGAGGACTGGTATCCGTGCCGAGGCTAGTGCCATCGAGCAAAAAGATTACCTGGCTCACTGAGCCGTCACTGTCGCTGGCATCAGCACTGATGATAACGCTGTCATTCAGGCTCAAGGTGGCGCCTTCCAAGGGCGAGCTCAGGCTCACCTCGGGTTTCTGATTGCCGCCTTCACAAGTGCCGACGAGTCGCCACTCCTGATAGGCGTCGGAATGGGTTTCCGGGTTGTGGTTGCGTGTCCACCAGTTGGCGGTATAGGCATTACCGTTGTACTGGATTTGTGCGCCGCCGTTGTAGGCGGTGGCCGAATCCCATTCGGCAAGAGCGCTGCAATCCGTTGCCTGAGCCAAACCTGGCGCAGATACGGTGAATAGCATTGCGAGCGCAGCGAGTGTGCGGGGTGTCTTCATGACGATCCTCGGAGAGTGAATTTATCGTTGTTTGAGTACCTCTTCCGTCGCTCAGGGTAAGCAGCAATATTCCGCCGGCGCAACACGGTTCGGTGTCGCGAAGTTGTGATAATTCGCGAGCTTCACACGCTAACTCGCTGAATTTTTGACACAATTCTCCGAGGAGACGCAATAAATGTGGCATGAAATTCGTGTCGTAAGGGGCGCCACACTCCAGTGAATAGCGCGCGCGATCCGATAAAAATGTCTAGCGCTGTCATCAAGGGGCGCGCTTCGTGCAGAGGGGGCGAGGTCAGGTCCAGATGGCGACGATGGCCATCAGGGCAAGCCCGAGCATGGCTGCCAGCCACTTGCTCCACCGGTCGGGTGGCGGCGGCAGGAACTCTTCCCGGATTACATCGAAGGTGGCGATGTACACGAAAGTGCCAGCGGCCACGGCATCGAAGACCGCTTCAAACAGCAGTCGGTTGTGGCTTGCCAGTGCATCCGTAATGAGTGCACCGGAGACAATGCCCAGTGGTGTCATGATCGCAAAGCCCGCCACCAGTCCTACCGCCCGGCTGTGAGCCATGCCGATGCGGTGCAAGCTGGCGCCCAGCGCAAATCCCGCGCAGACTTTATGCGCAATGATGGCGAGGAATACCACGGTAAAATTACTCAGCGATGTTTGTGCGCCCATCGCTAAACCCGCCAAGAGGGAATGTACCGACAGGGTGAGCAGTAACAAATAGGGGTAAGTATTGGTTGCCCTAACCGCCTCGATAACATGGGACGTTTCGCCGGTAATGCTGCTGCCTACCGGCACACGCCCGCACCGAGGCGCCACGCGCTCCACAAACAACACCAGCAGAAACGACGAGGACGCCAGGAGCATCGCCCAGGGATAGTCACTCTGGGGCCAGAGTTGACCGAAGTTCGCGTTGGCAGCCGCAAGCAAATGGATAAACCCCGCGCTTAACAGCACCCCACCCGAAAATGCGATTCCCAGGCCCAACCAGCGTTTGCCACCTGCGCCGGATTGCACCCACCAGGGCAGCATGCCGCCGGCAATTCCGCAGCAAAATATCAGTGCGGCAGATGCAAACTTCAACAAAAGGATCATATTGCGTTACATGGTTGGCGTGGCTTGTCGTGTTCCGAGTACATGCTTTCGAGTTTAGCTGTGGCGCTCGAATAGTGAGGCCTGGTGCGCCCGAGAAAAATCAGGCAAAAAAAAGCCCCGCCGGTTAGGGCAGGGCTTTTTCCTGAGCGTTCAGGCTATCGCTTATACAGCAACGTTCTGAATCTCAACCGCAGCAATGCGCTTACCTTCTTCCGCAGACTTCTGGAAGTCTTCAATCTGGTCGAAGTTCAGGTAGCGGTAGATTTCCGCAGACATGGAGTTCAGGTTCTGCGCGTATTCCTGGTATTCCGCCGGAGTCGGCAGTTTGCCCAGAATAGCGCCAACAGAAGCCAGCTCTGCAGAGGTCAGGTACACATTGGCACCATCACCCAGGCGGTTGGGGAAGTTACGGGTGGAAGTAGACAGTACCGTGCTGTTCGGTGCTACACGTGCCTGGTTACCCATACACAGGGAGCAGCCCGGCATCTCGGTGCGTGCGCCGGCCGCGCCGTAGATGTTGTAGTAGCCTTCTTCCATCAGCTGGTGCTCGTCCATCTTGGTAGGCGGAGAGATCCACATACGGGTGGAGATACCACCTTTGTGCTGTTGCAGCAGTTTACCGGCAGCGCGGAAGTGACCGATGTTGGTCATGCAGGAACCGATAAATACTTCGTCGACTTTGTCGCCGGCAACTTCGGACAGCAGTTTGGCGTCGTCCGGGTCGTTCGGGCAGCACACGATCGGCTCTTTGATGTCCGCCAGATCGATTTCGATTACCGCTTTGTACTCGGCATCGGCGTCGGCAGACATCAGCTCCGGGTTTTCCAGCCACGCTTCCATGGCGCGCGCGCGGCGCTCCAGGGTGCGCTTGTCACCGTAGCCTTCCGCGATCATCCAGCGCAGCAGGGTGATGTTGGAACGCAGGTATTCGGCGATGGCGTCTTCCGGCAGTTTGATAGTACAACCAGCGGCGGAGCGCTCGGCGGAGGCGTCGGACAGCTCGAACGCCTGCTCAACGGTCAGGTTGTCGAGGCCTTCGATCTCGAGGATGCGGCCGGAGAAGATGTTCTTCTTGCCTTTCTTCTCAACGGTCAGCAGGCCTTCCTGAATCGCGTAGTAAGGAATGGCGTGTACCAGATCGCGCAGGGTGATGCCCGGCTGCATTTCGCCTTTGAAACGCACCAGTACAGACTCTGGCATATCCAGCGGCATTACCCCGGTAGCTGCGGCGAACGCCACCAGACCGGAACCTGCCGGGAAGGAAATACCCATCGGGAAGCGGGTGTGCGAGTCACCACCGGTACCTACGGTGTCCGGCAGCAGCATGCGGTTCAGCCAGCTGTGGATGATGCCGTCACCCGGGCGCAGGGACACGCCGCCGCGGTTCATGATGAAGTCCGGCAGGGTGTGCTGGGTGTCGATATCCACGGGCTTCGGGTAAGCCGCGGTGTGACAGAAAGACTGCATGGTGAGGTCAGCCTGGAAGCCGAGACACGCCAGGTCCTTCAGTTCGTCACGGGTCATTGGGCCAGTGGTGTCCTGGGAACCAACGGTGGTCATCTTCGGCTCGCAGTAGGTACCCGGGCGAACGCCTTCCATACCGCAGGCTTTACCGACCATCTTCTGGGCCAGGGTGTAGCCCTTACCGGTGTCGTTCGGCTGCTCTGGCAGGCGGAACAGGTCGGAAGTGCCCAGACCCAGGGATTCACGGGCCTTGGTGGTCAGGCCGCGGCCAACGATCAGGTTGATACGTCCACCAGCCTGCACTTCGTCCAGCAGTACATCGGACTTCAGTGCGAACTCGGACAGCACCTTGCCGTCTTCGGCCAGGATCTTGCCCTCGTAAGGACGGATTTCGATCACATCGCCCATGTTCAGGTCGTCAACCGGTGCTTCGAATACCAGTGCACCGGCGTCTTCCATGGTGTTGTAGAAGATGGGCGCAACTTTACCGCCGATACAGATACCACCACCTTTCTTGTTCGGAACGCCCGGCAGCTCGTCACCGAAGAACCACAGTACGGAGTTGGTGGCAGACTTACGGGAAGAACCGGTACCCACTACGTCGCCGACGAAGGCAACCGGCAGGCCTTTCGCCTGGATTTCTTCGATTTGCTTCATCGGGCCGGTAACGCCGTGTTCTTCAGGCGTGAGGCCGTCGCGGGTCATTTTGTACATGGCACGCGCGTGAAGAGGGATGTCCGGGCGGGACCATGCATCCGGGGCAGGGGACAGGTCGTCGGTGTTGGTTTCGCCCGTTACCTTGAAAACGGCAACCTTGATGCTTTCCGCAACCTTGTCGCGCTTGGTGAACCACTCGCCGTCGGCCCAAGACTGGATCACGGCTTTGGCAACTTCGTTACCCGCTTTGGCTTTTTCTTCCACATCGTGGAAGGCATCAAACATCAGCAGGGTGCCTTTCAGCTGTTCACCGGCCAGCTCGGCCAGGTCTTTGTCGTCCAGCAGCTCAACCAGAGTGGCAATGTTGTAGCCGCCCAGCATCATGCCCAGCAGTTTGGTGGCCTTTTCTTTGTCTATCAGCGGAGACTCGGCTTCGCCTTTAACGATCGCGGTGAGGAAACCGGCTTTTACGTAAGCTGCTTCGTCCACACCCGGCGGAACGCGGTTGGTGATCAGGTCCAGCAGTTCCTGCTCTTCACCCGCGGGCGGGTTCTTCAGCAGCTCGACCAGGCCGGCAACTTGCTCGGCGTTCAGGGGCTTGGGTGGAATACCTTGTTCGGCGCGTTCAGCGACGTGTTTGCGATAGGCTTCAAGCACGGATAATTCCCTCTTTGGTGTATGGGGTAGAACCAACAGCTTTCCTGGAATTCGGATATGGCGTTTTTCGTCAACCGAACCCCGATTTACATCGATGGCCGCTGGAAGCGGGTGGCGAATTCTACATTAATCACAAGTTGCTGTTAAGTTCCTTGAAAAATCAATAACTTACGCGAATTTTGATCATTCATGCGGCAAATAAAGGTCGTATTTCGAGCGTTTGGTGAGTGAGAATCAATCGCAATTTTCACGTGTGGCGCCGCCAATATCCACGCCATGAATGGGCCAAATCGATCAGTAAAATGCTATTCTGTGACGCTCGATTTCACACCATTTTATCGGCGTGGCGGGTTATCGCAGTTTTGCGTCCCCCATCAAGAGCGCAGCCGGCAGGAGAGGTATTTTCGCTTCATGGCGATTTATAAGAAAGTGCGTACACCGTGTATTGGCGTCTGCTCCACCGGCATTGGCGATAATGTGTGTCGCGGCTGCAAGCGATTCGCCCACGAGGTGATCGACTGGAATGCCTATTCGGAAGAGCAGCGCCGCATCATCGCCGAACGTCGTGACGGCTATCTTGCCAATGCGGTGCGCAGCCAGCTGGAAATCCTCGACCAGAACCTGTTACTGGCGCAGTTGCGTCATCAGCAAATCCGCTTCAATGAAGATCAAAACCCGTATTGTTGGGTCTTTGAGCTGTTGCGCGCCGGTGCCAGCCAGATCAAGGATCCGGCAGACTATGGCCTGGCAGTAACTCCGGTATCGCGCGGGGTGCCCTTAGTAGAGGTGCGCCAGCGTATCGATGAGGACTTTTATGCATTGTCCGCGGCCTACTACCAACGATTTGTTGCGCCGGGACTTGCGCAGTGTGCCGGTTGAGTCGCACTGCTGCGCACAGTGCTAAACGGCTGTTGCTGCTGGTCAACCCTGCCAGTCGTAGCGGTCAGGCGGTTTCGGATGCCTTGCGCGCTGGGATTGCGCGCTTGCACGAGCATGGTTGGCAAGTGCAGTTAGAGGAGTCGCAAAGCCCTGAGCATGCGGTGCAGTTAATTGGTGACAGCGACGCGGATCTCGTCGCGCTTGGTGGTGGTGATGGCACCATCAGTGCATGCGCCGGCGCGCTACTGAAGCGCTCGCGTCCTTTTGCCATTCTGCCCATGGGGACAGCGAACGATCTTGCCCGGTCTCTCGGTATCGAGTCCCTCGATCAGGCATTTTCTGCTATTTTGCACGGCCGCACTTCCCCTATTGATCTGGGGCGTCTGAATAACCATTATTTTTTTAATGTGGCCAATCTCGGCTTGGGTGTACGCGTGACCGAAGCGCTGACACCGGAGGTGAAACGCCGCTGGGGCGTGCTTAGTTATCTGAAAGCGGTGGCTGAAGCGCTCACTCGGCGTCACCAGTTTAAAGCGCGCATCGATGTTGATGGCGACGTATACCGCGTTCGCTCAATGCAGCTTGCCGTGGGTAATGGCCGGTTTTATGGCGGCGGCAATGTGGTGGACGAAGAAGCAACGATCAGCGATAGCACTTTGCACCTGTACAGTTTGAAGCCGCAGAGCCTGTTAGAGTTAGTCACTCTGGCACCTTTTCTCCGCTTGGGGCGTCACAGGGTTTCCAGTCGCGTTTTTACCGCATCCGGTAGCGCGATAAACATCGAAACGGTCCCTGAGGGATTGGAGGTGCACGCCGATGGCGAACCGGTCGCCCATACCCCGGTTACCATTGAGGTTCTCGGTGGTGTGCTAGAGGCGGTGGTCGCTCAAGAGTTTTCCGAGTAGGCTCGATACAAGCGGAAAGCGTGTGTTGATAAGGAAATTTGGAGACGCGAGATGACGAGTGTGTTGCGTGATGATCGGCAGGTTGCTCTGCAGTGGTTGTATCGCTGGGCGTGCGAGACTGCCGGGCATTACCGGTTTGTCTTGGATCACCTGGAGAACTCTGGTGCGGGGCAAGTGTTTGCGGTGCTGTTGGCGGAGCGCGAACAGCTTTCCGAGCGCCTGGCCGAAGCGATTCGTGACACTGGAGATCTTCCCGCAGTACCCGATGCGGATAAAGAGTGGGCAGTGCAGTTGCCCGAGCAGCTAGCGACCACGTTCACCGAGCATGGCGAGGCGACCATGCGAGTGCACTGCAGGTCCCTGGAGCAAGGGTTTATGCAGCAAGTGCAGCTGGAAGCGGGGCTGCTTGCCTCATCCGAGTACGATTCGTTACTGCAGGAATCTATCCGCAGTGCGGAGCAGGCGCTGGCCCAGTTAGCCGAAACCGCACCCCACTAAGCAACGCCATTCCCTGTCATCAGGTGGACCCTGAGTGCCGCCAAAAAGGGTGACTTTTCGATCCGCAAATCCCGCCGGGTGCGGCGCTGGCTGAGTGGCGGGTTGTGGTCAACGCGCGTGAATTCAGGCAGGGCATGATCCTGACCGCTTTGCACCAGTACTGGCATGGCCGCATAGCCAACTTGCCGGTATTGCTCTCCTTGTTCGTCCCGGAAAATTTCTGCCACCTGGAGGTTGGGGCGACTCTGGATTTGTACCTGGCGCAGGCTCTCGTGTTGGCTTTTGTGCAGCCCGGCAAGCAGTTGCCGCTGGTACTGGATGCCCGCGTCTTGCCCCTCGGGGTCCAGCTTCACCAATTTTTTTTCGCACCAATCCACGCTGACCTTGCGGATAGATTTTCGCGCCTTGATCCAGCTGAGCGCTACTGCATCCGGCCGCTTGGGGCACAGCAGAATCTGCCGATAGCATTGACGCAGGTGCGCCCTGGAAAACCCGGCGTTACCGAGCATCTCCCGCAATAAACGATCGCGCTCCAGTGCCGGGTGGGCGGCGAGAGACTTCTTTATGGTTGCGGCCAACTGCTGGAAGGCCACTTTGCTGGCATTGAGCTCCTGTGCCAGTGCGATGGTTTCTGCGGGGACCGCCAGCAAGCCGGGAACCTGCAGGGTATTGCGCGCGTCACCGGGCAGGTGCTGTTCGCCGTAATCCAGGTTGGCAAACAATGCCGCAGCGAGGGTGAAAGGGGTGTCGAAAGATGCGTCGAGCCGTGCCGCCGCTTCGACCGCAAAACCGGGCTGAAGCAGGTAGCTTTGCCACGGGTGTGTTGCCTGTTGAAGCTGGATAAGGCTTTGCGCGAGCCGGTCTGCCTGCGCGTGCATGAATCCAAGAACTTCTCCAAGTTGCGCTTCAAACTGCGTGTAGTTTGCCTTGCTGGTGTTCTCGGTCATTGGAGTTTCCATACGTGTCTGGCGACAAGGTGACTAGGGTGTCGCCAAGTCTGGTGGCTGCTTTTTATCCATTAATATTAATCCACTTAATAAGTCGTTATCAAATGTCAGCTGCAATGCTTTTCGGCGAGATCTGCACTTCGTAGCAATGGTCGCCAAAAGTGGGGAGAGGGGGGGTATAATGCGCGCGCTAACCCGCCCTGGTGGCTCTGTTGTTGTTCATGGTTCTGTTATGAGTACTACCCCCGTTCCGGATCTCACTGCGATCCACGAGTTTTTGCTGTGTGAAACGCCTGATGCCTGGGTACAGGCAGCCTTGGCGGAGCCGGAGATGATGCTGGTAGATCACGCTAACTGTGAGAAAAAAGCCGCCGGTACCGCGCTGAACCTGATGTTTCGCTACCTGGATAACTTCAAGCTGCTGAATAAGATGTCGCGTCTGGCGCGAGAAGAGTTGCGGCATTTTGAGCAGGTCATCGCGATTATGAAAAAGCGCGGCATCCGCTATCCGCACGTCAAAGCTTCCCGCTACGCCGCGGGCCTGCGTGATCATGTGCGCCGCGAGGAGCCCGGTCGATTGGTGGATACGCTGATCTGTGGTGCGATTATTGAGGCGCGCTCCTGTGAGCGTTTTGCGCGTATTGCGCCGCACCTGGATGAAGAGCTGCAGAAGTTTTATCTGTCGCTGTTAAAATCGGAAGCGCGTCATTTCAAAGACTACCTGACCCTCGCGCAGGAAGCGGTGGCCGAGGATATTGAGCCTCGAGTGCAGGCGCTATTGTCGGTAGAGCGGGAGCTGGTGCAGAGTGCAGATGGCGAGTTTCGTTTTCATAGCGGTGTGCCGCAGCAGGCCTGAGGGCGTTAGCGCTTAATTGGGGTCTAGCTTTTTGAGCAGGTCGACGAAATTTTCGAGGTCGAGTGCGTTGCTGCACTCCACTTTAAATTTGTTGTGAAAAAAGATGGTCAGTTCTACACGGTTTGAGCGCAAAAACACCGTGTATCCGTCGAAATCGGTGCTGGCGGTCAGGCCGTAGAATTGCCATTCATCCCCCACTTTTTTGCCGTCCTTGGTAACCCGGTTGAATACGCGTAGCGCTTGTTTGACGTCAATTTTCTGTTCGAACTCCATTCCAGTCTCCCTCGCCTTTGTCTAAGCTTTAATGCGCATTTCCGTCATCCAGCTTAGATCCGACAATGCCATCCAGCCAAGAATCTGCAGCCGTCTCGTTAAATTGGTTTAACCGCCTGGCCTACCTGGGCCTGTTGCCGTGCGTGCTTGGCTTGTGGATGCAGTGGGCGGGATTTTCATTAGGTTATGTCGATGGGCGCTTTTTGTTCGCGGCATATAGCTGTGCCATTTTGAGCTTCCTGTGTGGGATCTGGTGGGGTGGGGCTTTGAATGCACCACAGCACCCGTCGCGCAACAGGCTGATGTATCTGAGCAATGGGTTGTGCCTGCTGGGGTGGGTCGGTCTGTTGCTGTACCGGACGCCAGTCGGCTTGCCGTTGCTCTTGCTATGTTACGTTGTTGTCGAGCGGATGGAGGCGCGGTTAAAGCCCAATAAGCGGGAATTGACGGACTATTTCCGCACGCGCACGCGGGTGACTTACCTGGTGGTGGCCTGCCATATTGTGATGGTGCTGCTCAGTGCTGGTGGTGGTTAATGCTGTTGTTGGTTACTTGCGTCGCGAGGTTATCGCGTCTTTGCCGGGCTCGCCCGGCCATTGTTTAGGAGCTTGTGTAAGAACTTTCTGCAGGGCCTTGCGTGGCCGTAATCACAGAGTAGGGCGTTAGTTCATGCAGTATTTCTTCCAGTGTGATCAGTTGCCAGCACGGCGCAGCTCCCTGTAAATGGCTGGGGCAGGCGTCGTTACTCAGTAGTTTGCGCGCGAGCGCGGCAGCCGGTGCGGCCGGTATCCATGGCCCATCACCATTCAGGCCCAGTATTTGCCAGTGGGCTTTTGCGAATCTCTTGTGTATCTCGCCACGTACCTCAATGGTCATGCCGCCATGGGGTGAGCCGCCCGGCCACCAGGCCGCGAGTTTATGCCCCCATTTGGCAAACCAGGGTAGGTGCCAATTCGTCGAGCGTTGTTTTACAACGTGAGCAAATTTCGCGCACCAGCTTAAGCCTTCCTGTAGTGCCCAGGGTTGCACGCCGGTACCAAAGCGGAGGTTTTGCAGTTTGGGCCACAAAGGGGGGATTAGCTTGAGGTCTGGAATGTCGAAATCGCACACGTGCCGCGTGCCGACCGGGTGCCCGAGGTGCACCTTGCGGGGCTCAGCACCCGCGAAGGTGCGATAGGGGCGTCCCTCACAAAGGATATTGAACTCGCTGCCCAGTGCATCAAGGCCAGAACGTACCGTGGCAAGGCCGCGATGGATACGGTGTGCTGGGGCAATGGCGACGTCAATATCGCTGATCGAGTCGAATTCTTCCGTGAGCACGGCTAGCACGGCGGAGCTCAGTGCCGGCAGGCTGCTTGCGCCGGATACCGCACAGATACCGGCTTTGGTGGCATTGCTATGCAGCACACCGAAGTTGGTGACAAAGTCCGTGCCATCGGCGATGTCGAGATAATGCACCTTGTGGTCAATACAGGCGCGGGCCACTTGGTAGTCCTGCCCTTGGAACGGGCCTGCACAGTGGATGACCACATCGAGGTTCAGGCCGCGAATTTGCGCGGAAAAATTGATCGAGTTCAGATCCAGGCGCAAGCCGACAAACAAGGTTTGGGGGAATTGCTGCTGCAAGCGGTTGGCGAGCAGGGAGGCCTTAAACTGGTCGCGGCCAGCAATAAGAATTTGTACCGAAGGGACACTTGCCAGCATTTCGGCGATACGGCTGCCGAAGGTGCCGTAACCACCCAATATAAGCACCCGTTTGCGGATTGCATGTTGTGCTGACAATGATTCGCTCCTGATCCTTGGCGCGTTTTTTGTGCTTGTGATCTCTAAGGTAACAGGCTCACGGGTGACGGGCTAGGGGGTGATGGGCCAGTGGATCAGCTCCAGTCCATTTTCGTCCGCTTTGATGCTCCAGCCATGGGTGCCCCAATCGCCCAGCACCAGGCGCTCGGCCGCTTGGCCGTTCACGGTGAGTTGGTGGCGGTGGGGCCGGTGCGTGTGGCCGTGAATCATCGTGTCGCAGTTGTGCTCGGCAAGCGCCTTGACCACTTCCTCCGGTGTTACGTCCATGATGTCCTCGGCTTTAAGGCTGTTCATGGACTTGGAGGCGGCGCGAATCTGCTCGGCAATCTGGCGGCGTTCTTCCAGTGATTTGCTCAGCAGTACTTGCTGCCACGCAGGATTGCGCGCTTGCTGGCGAAATGCCATGTATTCCTGGTCGCGTGTGCATAGGCTGTCGCCATGCATAAGGAGTACCGGTTTGCCGGCCAGTTCGACAACGCTTGGGTCTGGGAGAAGGGTGGCGCCGCAGCGCAGGGCAAAGTCTTCCCCGAGCAGGAAGTCGCGATTGCCGTGCATAAGGTAGAGGGCTGGGCCGCTTTGCGAGTAGGCGTGGAGTTGCTGGGCAACTTGTTCAATCAGCGGTGCATCGTCGTCATCCCCGATCCATACTTCGAAGAAGTCGCCGAGAATATAGAGTGCGTCGGCACCGGCCGCGGGCCCCTTGAGGAAGTCAAAAAAGGCCCGGGTGATGTCCGGGCGGGATTCGTCCAGATGCAGGTCTGAGATGAGATAGCTGGCCACTGGATGATTCCGCCCTTGATCTGGAGTAATTACTTGTCGGCGTAGGCGTCGGAGATGGTTACGCCGGTAATTTCGATGGTTTCGCGAGGTACATCCTGGTGGAAACCATTGCTGCCGGTGGCGACGTCTTTGATCTTGTTGACCACGTCCATGCCGTCAACGACTTTTCCGAATACGCAGTAGCCCCAGCCTTGCGCATCTTTTGAACGGAAGTTCAGGAAGTCGTTGTCGTTCACGTTGATGAAAAATTGAGCGGTGGCGGAGTGTGGGTCCATGGTGCGAGCCATTGCCACGGTGCCAGTGTCATTCTTCAGGCCGTTGTCTGCTTCGTTTTCTACAGCGTCGCGCGTGGGCTTCTGGTCCATGTTCGGGGTCATGCCGCCGCCCTGGATCATGAAGTTGTTGATCACGCGGTGAAAGATGGTACCGGTGTAGAAGTCGTCACGGCAGTACTGGAGAAAGTTGGCCGCGGTTTTAGGGGCCTTGTCAAAGTCCAGTTCCAGAGCGATGTCGCCGTGAGTAGTGTGCAGAGTGATCATAAATTGTCCTGTCCGGGTCGGTTTGGGGCGGCATGATACTCTGTTCACAGACCGACGCAAGCGACTCAGGTAGTTAGCGCCCGGGAAATGAAAAGCCATGCGCAAACCCGCATCTGGGGTATAATCCGCCTCTTAGTTTGTACAGCTGTATATAGAGAAAGCTATGACATCCGAGAGCAAGCCCGCTCACTTTCTACAGAACATCATTCGTGAAGACCTGGCCGAGGGCCGGGTTGATCAATTGACCACCCGTTTTCCGCCGGAGCCCAATGGCTACCTGCATATCGGCCATGCCAAATCCATTTGTTTGAATTTTGGCCTGGCGAAAGAGTTTGGTGGTCAATGCAACCTGCGTTTTGACGACACCAACCCGGCCAAGGAAGAAGAGGAATACGTTAACGCGATCAAGCGCGACGTATCCTGGCTTGGCTTCGACTGGGCGGGAGACGCACGTTATACCTCGGACTATTTCGATCAGCTGCACCAGTGGGCGATTTCTCTTATCGAGCAGGGTAAAGCGTACGTGTGTGATCTCTCGCCGGAAGAGGCACGTGAGTACCGCGGCACCTTGAAGGCGCCGGGTAAAAACAGTCCCTTCCGCGATCGCTCCGTGGAAGAGAATCTCGACCTGTTCGCGCGTATGACCGCTGGTGAATTTGACGAGGGTAGCTGCAGCCTGCGCGCCAAGATTGATATGGCCGCGCCGAACATCAATCTGCGCGACCCGATCATTTACCGCATCAAGAAGATGGCGCACCACCAGACCGGTGATAAATGGTGTGTCTATCCCAGCTACGACTTCGCCCATGGCCAGTCCGATGCGATCGAAGGTATCAGCCATTCCATCTGTACCCTCGAGTTTGAAGACCACAAACCGCTCTACGACTGGTTTATCGAGAACCTGCCGGTACCGGCACTTCCGCGCCAGTACGAGTTCGCCCGCCTACAGTTGAACTACACCGTGGTGTCCAAGCGTAAACTGAAGCAGCTGGTAGACGAAGGCTTTGTCGATGGCTGGGACGATCCGCGCATGCCGACTCTGTCCGGTCTCCGTCGCCGCGGTGTGACGCCAGCGGCGATTCGTCAGTTCTGCGAAATGATCGGTGTTACCCGTTCTGACTCCACCGTGGATGTGGGTATGCTCGAGTACGCCATTCGCGATGACCTGGACAAGAATGCGCCCCGTGCCATGTGTGTCATGGCGCCGCTGAAGGTGACCCTCACCAACTACCCGGAAGGCCAGCAGGAAATGCTGAGTGCCCCGGGCCACCCAGTGCGGGACGACTTGCCCGCGCGGGAACTGCCGTTTAGCAAGACCGTTTATATCGAGCAGGAAGACTTCCGCGAGGAAGCGAATAAGAAATACAAGCGCCTGGTGCTCGGCAAAAAGGTCCGTCTGCGCAACGCCTATGTCATCAAGGCCGACGAAGTGGTCAAGAACGACGCCGGTGAAATTGTCGAAGTGTTGTGTTCCGTCGATCTGGACTCGCTGGGCAAGGACCCGGCCGACGGCGTGAAGCCAAAAGGCGTGATCCACTGGGTGTCGGCAGACAACAATGTGGACTGCGAAGTGCGCCTGTACGACCGCCTGTTCAACGAAGAGGCGCCGGATGCCGGTGGCAAGAATTTCCTGGAGTCAGTAAACCCGGACAACCTGCAGATACTCACCGGTTGTAAGGCGGAAATCGGTCTTGCTCAGGCAGAGCCCGAGAAAGGCTACCAGTTTGAGCGCAACGGCTACTTCTGTCGCGACAGCAAGTATGGCTCGGCGGAAAAGCCGGTATTCAACCGTACCATTGGCCTGCGCGACAGCTGGGCCAAAGAGCAGGGCAAATAACACGAAAGTAACCTCTGGTGGTGCGTTCAGGAGCTGCTTGACAGCTCCTGTAGAATTGCGATTTCGATGGATGTCTTGTGCACATCCAACTGTCAGCCATCAGATTAAGTAGCGGATAGAGATGTCTCTCAAGATCTACAACACCTTCTCAGGTGAAAAAGAAGTCTTTACACCCATCCAGGAAGATCGCGTGCGCATGTACGTGTGCGGCCCTACCGTGTACAACCGGGTGCACATCGGTAATGCCCGCCCTGCGGTGGTGTTCGACACCCTCTACCGGGTGCTGAAAAGTTTGTACAGCGATGTGGTCTACGCGCGCAATATCACCGACATTGACGACAAAATCATGAAGGCGGCGCGCGATAACGGTGAAGAAATCACCGCGTTAAGCCAGCGATTTGCGCAGGCGTACTTCGAAGATATGCTTGCGCTGAATACCCTGCAGCCGGATGTCACCCCATATGCCACCGAGCACCTGCCTGAAATGATCGCGATGATCGAGGCGCTGGTCGAAAAGGGCCACGCCTACGCCGCGGAAGGCCATGTCCTGTTCGCGGTAGAGTCGATGGACGACTACGGCAAACTGTCCAAACGTTCTCTGGACGATATGCTGGCCGGTGCCCGGGTTGAAGTCGCACCGTATAAGAAGTACGCCGGTGATTTTGTGCTGTGGAAGCCCTCTTCGGAAGAAGAGCCCGGCTGGGATAGCCCCTGGGGTCGTGGTCGCCCGGGCTGGCACCTTGAGTGCTCGGCGATGATCAAAAAGCACCTGGGTGAAACCATCGATATCCATGGTGGTGGCCGTGACCTGACCTTTCCGCACCATGAAAACGAGCGCGCGCAAAGCTGCTGCGCCAATGGTGTGGATTTTGTGCGTTACTGGATGCACAACGGCTACGTAAATATCGACGGCGAGAAGATGTCCAAATCCATGGGCAACTTCCGTATGGTCAATGATCTGCTGGAGCAGTACCCCGGTGAAGTCCTGCGCTTTGCGCTGCTCTCGGCGCACTATCGTTCGGAGCTGAACTTCAGTGCCGATCTGCTCGATCAGGCGTGGCGTACGCTGGATGGCCTGTATGGCGCCTTACGTGAAACTCAGTCGGTTACCGCATCCGCGGCCAATCTGGAAGGTACGGCGTTTACCCAAGCCCTGCACGATGACCTGAATACGCCCATTGCGATCAGTGAGCTGCATCAGCTGGCGCGAGACCTGAACAAGGCTGCGGAAGCTGAAAAGCCCGCGTTGAAAGGACAGCTACTTGCCGCGGGTGAGATGCTCGGTATTTTGCAGATGGACGCGGAAGCCTGGTTCAAACAATCCCGCGGTGGTGATGCCATCAGCGAGGAAGAGATTGAAGCGTTGATTGCCGAGCGCCAGCAAAGCAAGAAGGACAAAAACTTTGCCCGTGCAGATGAGATCCGTGAGGAACTCAAAGCCAAAGGCGTCGTGCTGGAAGACAGCCGCGAGGGCACCAAGTGGCGCCGCGAGTAAGCGGCGCTGGCTTGTAGATCAGAACAAGAACGAAAGAACAATTAGAGATAAATCGACCATGAAAAACATCCTCACTATTGCTGCTGTTGTGTCCGCTGTTTTTCTGCTTGCGGCCTGTGAACCCAAGCGCGGCTCCGATGCCTGGTGTAAGAAGATGGACGAAACTCCGAAGGGTGACTGGAGCTTCAAGGACGCCGGCGACTACACCAAATACTGCGTACTGAACCAAAAACCAGACGAAAATTAAGCGACGATTGATACGGAAGCCGTCCGTTGTTTTTTGTCGATTCCTGCCAGCACTTCTTCCGCCCGCTTACCGGTAAGTACCGTGAGCAGGTGGTGGAGTGTCTGCGTCTGTTATATGAGCGCCTGTATACCGCCAAGGCGGATTACGGTGAATCCCTGAACCGCGAGCAGATTCTGGAAATCTTTTCGGAAGCGCTGACACGCGCCCCGCAGCTCGATAGCGACGGCGAGGGGGGTGCCGAATCTGAGGGGCGCTTTCGCGGCCTGCGTGAACAAGCCATATGGGTGCTGAATAGTCTGGTGGAGTTTGGCTGGCTGGAGAAGCTGGTGGACTCCGCCACACTCACCGTGTCTTACCCGTTCAGTCGTCGCGGTCGCCTGTTTACGCAACCGCTGGTGGAACTCAACAGCACCCGCGTGCGCACCCGCCATCGCAACACCCGAAATACGCTCAATGCTCTGGATGCCTTCGCCAGCCGTGGTGAGATCTACGATCTGATCGATGCGTGGGAGTATTCCGAGCGAATCGTTGCCGACTTCACTGATATGATCGCTGAGCTTGAAGAGCGCAAGCGGGAGATGGTGCGTGAGGTTGAAGCACACATTCTGGTGCAGCAGGCGACTGACGAATTCTTCTCGTTTATGGAAAGTCGCTTCCAGCCTGACCTGGCGATCCGACTTTCTGCGGATAGTGTGGAGAAACATCGCGATAGTATCAGCCGGGTAATCGGCCAGATACGCCGCAAAGACAGCGCACAAAAAGCGGAATGGGAACAGCGCTTGCGCCAGCAATTGCCCGAGCTCTTTGTCGAGGGGCAGTCCGTTTTGTGGTTGATGCTCGACACCATCGAAGATCGTATGCGTCGCGCCTGTGAAGTAAAGTTGCCGGCACTGCGCCAGGCCCTGCAAGGGTTTACCAAACGCGCAGAAATTATCATTCGCCAGCTCAGTTACCTGCAAAGCACCACCGAGGGTGCATTCACGGATCTGTGTCAGGAACTGGGTACGAGCGACCGGCGTGATGCACTGCTCGCCAGCCTCGGCGATGATCTCGCCAGTTTCCAGTTACGCTTGTTCGATCCAAAACACACCCAATTGTGGCAGCGCAGCCGCCGTCAGCCGGTGAATACCTTGGTGGAGGATGAGGCACCGATTGACGACGAAAGTCAGCGAGGCATCGTCCTGCAGCAGCTGCTGGATCAGGCATTCAATTTCAACAGCAGCGATCTCAAAACCTACCTGGCGAATGCGCTTGGTAGCGGGCAGCGGGTACATAGCCGCGATCTTCCGCTCACCAACGCGCGGGATCTGCTGGCCATGAGCCACGCGCTGGAAGCCGCCGCGGTCTCGCAGGATGGTACCGGCCCCTTTGTGGAGGTAACTTTTTCCGGTGAAACCGCGAGCAACGATTATTTCCAGTCTTTCGATGAATACACACTTGAGTTGAAAAACCGTGATTGAACAGGCTCTTGATGAGGCATTGGCGCAGTGCCGCCTGACCCGCAATGAATTTTCCGAGCTGCTGGTGCGCCTGCTGGATTACGGTGTTATCTGCCGCGATGAAAGTAACGTAGAAACGCTACTTTACGATCGCTTTCAGCGCTGCGAGCAGTTGATCCGCGACTGGATCGCACCACTGGGTTTGCGTTTGCAGCACGACAGTCGATTCCAGTTTATCCGCGTCTATCCGCCGGGTGCCGAAGTTCCCAGCATGCCGGATCAGGATGAGCCGCACCACGGCGGTTTTCGCGCGCGTCTTTCGCAACAGGAAGTCGCCGCGATTCTTGTGTTGCGCGTCGAGTACGACAAGTCGCTGCGGGAAGGGCAGGTCGATGACCAGGGTTGTGTGGCGCTGACTCTCGAAGCCCTCGAGCTTGGTTTGCGCAACCTGCTAAAAATGTCGTTGCCGGACAAGCTGGCAGAGCGCAAGCAGCTGTTGAAAAAGCTGCGCCAGCTGCGCCTGATCCAGTTCAATGGGGACGACAATGATGCCGGTGCGGAAGCCCTGCTGAGAGTGCGGCCCACTATTGCGCAATTTGTGAGTGAAGCAGCACTGGCTCAACTACTGGAGAGTGAGCCCCCGGTTGTGGAATCAGCGGCGGAACCAGCTGCGGACGCGCAGGGGCCTGCTACACCTAAAGAGAGCAGGGAAGATATTCAGCGCATTACGCCTGCCAGTGAAGAGCACAGCCTCTTTGCTGATTCGCAACAATAAAATAGTGAGCGAACGAAACGCATGTTTCTGAAAAAACTCATTCTGATCAACTGGGGCAATATTCCCCAGCTGGAATACGATTTCGGTCCGATCAACCTGTTTTCGGGGGGCAATGGCTCCGGTAAGACCACGGCCGCCGATGCCATTCAGACGTTGATGACGGCCGCACACGATACCCTGTTCACCTTCAACCCGGGGCAGGATGAGACTACCCAGCGCGGCCGCGGCGGCAAACAGGTACGTACACTCGCGTCCTATGTCCTTGGCTGTGACGACGGTAGCTACGCGCGGCTGCAACCTACCGATTGCTATATCGCCGGTAACTTCTTTCCGACTGAGGGTGAGGAGGGCGAGCCGTTTACCGCGATCATGGCGATCCGCGCTCATTTGGATACCAGCTCCAAGCCCGCCCAGGCGCGTCAGGATAATTTGAAGTTCTTTGTCATCCCCGGTCAGCAGCTGGCGATGGGTGACTTTATTAAAGAGTACAAAGATGGCAAACACCTGCTGCCGCTCGACAAGTTCTATGGCGTAATCAGCAAGCAGTTTGGCAAGGTCGAACAGTACGATAAAAAGAAAGCGTACCTGCGCCGTCTCTATGGCGCTTTGCGCGGCCGCAAAGATGCGGTTCCCGATCGGGAAGCGACTCATGCTGCGCGTACCTTCGCCAACTTCATGGCGTATAAACCAGTAAAGAGCATCAACGACTTTGTCGCGCAGGAAGTACTGGAGAGGCGCGATCTCGGCGACGCCATTCGCTCTGTGTCCGAGTTGATGAAAACTATCCACGGCATGGAGCAGGAGGCGCGGGAAATTGTTGATCGCGTGGATGCGCTTGCGCGCATTGCCGAGTCGGCAGATCTGTATACCGAGCAGTGGCTGCAATTGCGGGTGCAGGAATATTTGCAGGCCAAGCACCAGCAGCTTCGTGTACAGAAAACCTATCTGGAAGGCAAGAACCGACAGAAGGAAACCCGCGCGGAGCTGGAGCGGACCGCTCAGGAAATCCTGCAGTCCGAGGCGCGCACCCGGCATCTGAGCGAGCAGCTGGTGGCCATTCAGGCGCAGCGCCAGGGAATCTCCGCGCTGCGCAGCAAGGATGAATTGGATCAGAAAATCACCCAGGCCAATCGCATTCTTTCTTCTCTGGCATCGCCACTTGCGGCCCAGCAGAAATTGTTTACCTCGAATCAAAATGCGGCGGAAGAGCTGTTGTCTCTACTGAGCACGACTTCCGTTTCACTGGAGATACCCGCATTTAGCGATGGGGCGCTGGTGAAGTCACTCAAGGCAGTGGCCCGCGGTGAGCCGTTGCCCAAGCTCGATGGCCTGCTCGGCAAAGACTGGATTGACCTTTCCGCGCAGGAATCCCTGCGCGAAACCGTCGCCAAGTCTGAGGCCCAGCAGAATCGTTTCGTGCAGCAGATGACCGGCGCGGAACCGGGTGAAGTCACTTTGCGCGACCAGGTGAATGACTTGGTATCCCGCGGTGAGCTGAAAGTGCAACAAATGCAGAAGCAGCTGCACGGCCAGGAATCCCGCATTCAACATCTGCAGTCAAATCGGGTGCGCTATCCGCAATACGTAGAGCAGGCGCTGGTGGCAATTCGCGAGCAGTGCCCGCAGGCCGAGCCGCAGGTGTTATGCGACTTTGTTGAAGTGCTCGACGAGCGCTGGCAGATGGCGATTGAAGGCTATCTGGGTGGTGCGCGCTTCTCGATTATTGTTGAGCCGGAGTTTGAGGCGGATGCCATCCGTGTAGTGCGCAATATGCCCGGACGCAGCAACCGTGCACGGGTTATCCAGGGGGATAAGGCGCGGCGGGATGCGGAGCGACTGGATGCGCAAAAGGGCTCCATTGTTGAGTTGATGTCGTTCAGCCACAAGACCGCGGAATATTACCTGCGTGCTTCCTACGGCAGTGTCCTGCAGGTGCGGGATACCGCTGAACTCAAGGGTACGCGTCGTGGCCTGACCTCCGAGGGGCTGGCGAGTGGCAACTACAGTATGTGGCGCTGTGATATCGACGACAGTGAGCTGGTATTCGGCCAGGGCGCACGTGCCCGGGCGCTGGCGGCACAAGAGCGTGCAATGCAGCAGCTGCTGAAAGAGGCTGGTGTGATCAGCGAGCAGCAGCAACAGCTGCGCAAGCTGTCTCAGGCTGTACGCAGTTTGTCCAGCCTGTCGCTGCTGGAATCGGTCGATGCCGCACTGGATGCGCAGCGCCAAGGGCGCAATGCGGAGCAGGCGCTGTCGAACCTTGATCTGGACGACGGCGTGGAGCTGGAGCAGCAGGCCAACACCTTACACGAACAGCTTGAGGCGGAGCGCCAGCAGGGTGCCAGCCTGCAGAAGCTGGCCGGTAAGCTGGAATCAAATCTAGACGGTATTGCGCGGCAACTGCAAGCGCTCTCTGCCCAGCTCGATCAGCTCGATGAGGCGCTGACGGACTGCGAGGCTGCGGTGCAGCGCATTGCCCAGATCACCCCAGATTTCGATACCGATGCGGTGTTGCAGCAGGCGGATCAACAGGCTGCGCAGGCGGATGATGGTTTCGACTTTTCTCAGGATGTCGCGGAATGGCGTGGACTACTGCAGAAATACAGCCACCAGCTATTGAAGGCGGTGATGGACTACAACGCGAGTTGTAGCACCGGCGATACCCTGTCGTTTGATCCAGATTTTGCCGCGGGCCATGATGAGTCACAGTTCAAACTGGTATGCCAGCTAGTAGAGCAGGTGACGGCATTGCGCAATCGCCTCAAGAATAATCTGCTGGTAGACCGCCATGAGCAGTTACAGGGGCTGAAGAAGTCGTTCAACACCACTTTCGTTACCCACCTCTGCCATGCGATTTATCAGTCGATTAACGACGGTAAGCGGGTACTGGACGATCTCAACCTTGAGCTTGAGCATCATCGCTTCGGTGCCGATCGCGAGCGCTTCCGCTTCGATTACCGCTGGGTGCCGGAATTCAAAGAGTATTGGGGCTTTTTCAAGGCGGTTATCGAACTGCCGAATCTCGGTGAAGAGCAGAGCTTGTTCGATGCCGACCTTTCGCAGAAGCACCAGCAGGTACGCGACAAGTTACTGAATATGTTGCTGAGTGAGGACGAGCAGGTAGCGCGGCGCGAGCTCGATCGTATCAGCGATTACCGCAACTATCGCAATTACGAAATCTACAAGGAGCCACAGGGCAAGGAGCCTATCGCGCTGAGCCAGTACGGCACCGGCTCCGGCGGCCAGTTGGAGACCCCCGCCTACATTATCCGTTCCGCGGCAGTAACCTCGGCCTTCCGCTTCAATGACGGCAACAGTCACCTGAAGATGGTCTTGGTGGACGAAGCCTTCTCGAAGATGGATGAGTCGCGCTCCCGCGAGGTGATTCGCTATCTGACGGAAACGCTGGGGCTACAGCTGTTGTTTATCATGCCCAGCAGTAAGTCCGGCCCGTTTATGGACCTGATTTCAAACCAGTTCGTATTCAGCAAGTGCCCGAGTCCTAAGCCCATTGGTGAGCTGAATACCCGGGTGTATGTCGATCGAAAAGTGTGCAATCAGGAAAAGATTGCCAAACTGTGGGCCAACCACCGGCATACCATACGCCAGCAGGCCAGCCTTGAGTTTTTGGATATGCTGGAAGAGCCGGTCACTGTTTGAACTTGATTTTTAGACGTCAGTTCACGGAACATACGCCCCATTCAGGTAGTATTTGTCCATTCGTTTGAACAATAAAGCTATGAGCAGGGGAGGCTTGTATGCGTCAGTTTTCGATTTTGTTGGTCTTTTTGGTGGCCTTTGGTGGCGCCGCTGTGCTGTATGAGCAGGAAAGTCGTAAAGTGAAAGGGGTGTTGTCCCAGGTCACCGACCTGCAGGCCAAGGTGGGTGATATGCAGGCGGAGATCAAGCGTCTAAACGCCGAGCTGGAATCCGTAAAGCTGGCGGAGCGCCGCCGTCCAAATTTAAATACCATCGCTAGCCGCGTACTGAAGAACGAGACGGTCAAATCACGCCCTGCGGCGCAAGCGGACGCTGGGCAGCAAGGTCGCGCCGTTTTCGCCGGCGATGTTACATCGAGTGCGCCGGCAATCCGTGGCCGGGGTGAGGCTGGCGACGATGCTGAGTGGGTCAAGCCCACTGTGGATGCCGAAGTCTATAAAGCGGAGACTCGTGCTGGTGACAGGGCACCGGTCGCCGACCCGTATCAGTAGCTGGTCACTAATCGCTTAGCTTATTTAGCTTGACGTTGAGCGGGCGGTTGCTAACAGATTACTTTGCCGGCCTTGGCAGGTTCCTTATAATCACTGTTTGCATTCTTTCCTAGCCCGCTACCACAGCGGGCTTTTGGTTTTCTGAGTCTGGAATTCGCTATGAGTGTTACCGCGTTTTATGAGTCTCTCTCTGCCCAGCTAGCTGGCCTGCTAACGGGCGAGCGCGATTGGCTGGCAAATACTGCTAACGCCAGCGCACTACTCTTTCTCGAAATGTCTGACATCAACTGGGCCGGTTTCTATTTCCTGCATGGTGATGAGCTGCGTCTCGGGCCATTTCAGGGCAAGCCGGCCTGCACCCGCATTCCCGTTGGATCGGGGGTGTGTGGCACGGCAGTCAAGACCGGTCAGTCGCAGCTTGTCGAGGATGTGCATGCTTTTCCCGGGCACATCGCATGTGACGCGGTCTCTGCGTCCGAAATAGTTGTCCCCTTATACAACGGTGAGCATTGTATCGGTGTGCTGGACATTGATAGCCCGCTAATCGCTCGCTTTACCGAGCAGGACCTGGCCGGGATAGAGGCATTTGCCCGGGTGCTGCTTGAGCACTCGGATTTGCCGGCGGCCTAGAGTCGGGCGCTCAGGGATGGCGGTTATTTGGCAGCAACAGCGCAATGGCAACCACTATGAAGTGCGCACCCATGGTGCATCCGTGCGTCTTTACACCAATGGTGTATTCCACACGCAGTGGAACCCCCGTGACCCGCTAAAAGGTTCCCTGTGGGAGCTGTTGCTTCTGCCAGCGTTTTTTCTGCCCCCTGAGCAGGTGAAACGGGTGCTGCTACTCGGTGTGGGAGGCGGCGCCTTGATCCGGCTGCTACAGACCTATTGCTCCCCAAGCCAAATCCTCGGCGTGGATATTGATCCGGTGCACCTTTCAGTCGCCAGACGGTTTTTCGGGGTTGGTGATGTCGAGCTGGTGTGCGCGGACGCTCGCGCAGTGGTAGCGGACCTTACAACAGATGGTGAGGCACCGTTTGACCTGGTAGTCGATGACCTGTTTGGTCATGTCGATGGTGAAGCTCAGCGCGCGTTCGCTGCGGATCGCGACTGGTGTGAGGCGGTGCTCGGGCTTGTGCGGCCTGAAGGCATGGTGGTGAGCAACTTCGCCTCCCGTCGTGAATTGCTTGAGAGCGGCTGGCGAATGCCGGCCCTCAGCAGCAAATTGGCTCCTGCCAGTGGTAGTTGGACCTTGGAGCATCCGGACTACGAAAACTGTATCGGTGTTTTTAGCCGGACGCCCCTGGATCGCAGCGATCTCAAGCTGCATGCCCCTACCGCGTTAAATCCAGGCAATCCCTCCCGTAAATTGAGCGCGCGCATTCGCTCCCTTCGCTAAGTCACAATTTCACGCTATTTATATACGCATTGGGTTGGCGGGCTATTGATCCTTGAGTCTATACTCAAAGTAGTCAGTTATTTTCCCGGGACCAATTGATGCGCTACAAGACCTTGGAAGATGTGATTCAGGAGGGAAGGGAGTTCCACCAAAAATTGGGCCGCCAGTACGCGGAGTTTGAATTGCTTTCTGCCGATGAACGGGCCAGTTTGCTGCTCGATCAATTGAAGCGACGCGAAGTGTCGATGAGCCACACGCTGGACAACTTTCGTGAAGATGTGGGTGAGGGGGCCTTACGCACCTGGGTGCAGTTCGCCCCCGAGGGGCGCGAACCCGAATTATTGCAGCGCTTACGCAATATCGATATCTCTGACATTGAAGCCATCGGGCAGGTGGCCATGGATATAGAGATGTACCTTTCCGACCAGTATCGCGATTTACTCTTGATCGCCGACACACCTACCGCGAAGCGAACTCTTGAGCGTTTGCTTGAGCTCGAGCAGCTCGAGGAGCACACGCTTTCGGTGAATCTCTACAACTTGCGCGATTGCTGATCGCACAGGTTTTTCCGGTAAAGCTGGAGATTGTGGACGGGAGAATTTAGTCGCGAGAAGCTAAGTGCGAGAGGATAGGTGTGAGAGGATAGGTGCGAGAGGATAGGTGCGAGAGGATAGGTGCGAGAGGATAGGTGCGAGAGGATAGGTGCGAGAAGCCAGGCGGGAGGAATGACGCCTTGAAGTGGCGTTTATTTGGCCAGGCGAAATACGCAAAAACCCTTGGCTTTTTCCAGCAAGGATACGTCGCGAAATAGCCCCTCGGCCTTGCGCGCGAGAGGGATAAATTCGTTTACCACAAAAAGCGCTGAACCGTCTGTGCGCAGTGCTCTCGCTGCCTCGGCGAGAAAACGATCGGTAAGATCACCTTCCACCTGAAAACCCTGATGAAAGGGCGGGTTGCAGACCACCACATCTACACTGCCACTAGCGATTTGTGCGCCCGCATCGCCGGCAATTACTTCACCCTTAATTCCTGACGCGTCAAAATTACTCTGACATGCCAATAAGGCTGCGGCGTTGTTATCCGTGGCAACAATGTGTGCGTCGGGGTTCAGATGCGCGAGCTGGATACTGAGATAGCCAAAACCGCAACCCAGGTCCAATGCATTGAATGGAGTTTTGGGCAAGTGCTTGGAAAAGTGCTGGGCGAGCTGGGCGCTGCCCACGTCAACTTTGTTCCAGCCAAACAAGCCAGGTTTACTGAACAGGCCATTGAGTGGATCCAGCTTGCGCAAAGTGCGGTAATTGGAATCGTCCAGGAGTGCGCCTAGTGTCGCATCGCTGTTCAGTTGGTTGTGGCTGGCGTATTCCGTGCCATGCTTCTGCAGGTTTTTCCCTCGGCCAAATCGTTGTGCGGCTTTTTGGGCGTAGGTTTTGATTCCGCTGTTCTTGCTGCCGACCAGGATCAGTTCGCCATTCGCGTGTAGGCACGCTGCGGCGGTGTTGATGACATGGTGCACCGCCGCTTTTTCCTTCGACACTGGGTACACGATGCGCGAGAAGTTTCGCTCAACGGCGCCCAAGTCGAAGTCCGAAAAAAGTGCAGTAATCCCAGCCTGCTCTGCCGCTTGGGCGATATCCCAGCGATTGCTGAGTAGGGTGCCGCGGAATGGCAGCCCGGCTTTGAGCTGGGCTTTGCTATTTTCGTCGGCGATCCACAGCGTGTCTTGATCGCTGTCGCTCAGCAGTTGGGCAAGTAGGGTAGACATAGCGGAGCTTTGGTCTTCTCTGGCAGGGTCAGCCGATGCTGGCAACTTCTTCTGGGGTAAGCGCGCGGTATTCCCCCTCGGTCAGCATCTCATCTAACACGATTTCACCAATACTCTCACGATGAAGCTCCAATACGCGATTCCCCAGCGCTGCAAACATACGTTTTACCTGATGGTAGCGCCCTTCGGTAATGGTGATACGCACTTCATTGCGGTAGAGAATCTCGAGCTTGGCCGGCTTGGTGCGGGTCTTCTCGTTATTTAGCCAGATACCCTTGGCAAACTTGTCCACCGCATCGTCGGCAATGGGGTCCGCTAAATGTGCGTAGTACGTTTTTGCGCATTGATGACGTGGCGAGGCGATTCGATGCGACCACTGGCCATCATCGGTGACTAGTACCAGTCCTGTCGTATCGATATCTAGGCGCCCCGCAACATGCAGTTTTTGCAAATTTGGCTCGTCCAGCAGGTCCAGCACTATGGGGTGCTCCCCGTCTTTCGTCGCGCAGACGTAGCCCAGTGGTTTATTCAGCATAAAGTAGCGCGGGCCGGCCGCGCCGAGCGGCTCGCCGTCGAGACAAAGCTCGTCAGCAACATCCACCTTGCTGGCAGGGTCGGTCACTGTCTTTCCGTTGACGGTAATACGCTCCTGACGTGCCGCTCTTTTTACTTCAGCCCGCGACAGGTCGGTGACCTGGCTGATTGCTTTATCGAGACGTAGGGTCGCGGAGGTTTTCGGGGTAGATTTAGCCAATCTTCTTCTCACCAGAATCGACAGATTGGTAAATCAGGGTGTTGATGGTCATGGGGCCAACGCCACCGGGTACTGGGGTGTAGGCGGATGCGCGCTCTACCAGCGGGCCGAGCTCAATATCGCCCACGCCACCGGGGTGGTAGCCTGCGTCCACAACCACGGCGCCATCTTTGATCCAATCGGCCTTGATAAATTCTGGTCGGCCTACGGCGCCTACTACGATGTCAGCGCGGCGGATATGCTCGGGCAGGTCCTGCGTTCTTGAGTGGCAGATGGTCACGGTAGCATTGGCGTTCAGCAGCATGGCGGCCATTGGTTTGCCCAGGATGGGGCTGCGGCCAACGACCACGGCGTGCTTGCCTTCAAGTTCGATATCGTAGGCCTCCAGCAGGCGCATGATGCCTTTCGGGGTGGCGCAGCCGTAGGCTTCCTCACCCATCGCCATCCGGCCAAACCCGAGGCAGGTTACGCCGTCGACATCTTTCTCCAGGGCAATGGCGTCAAAGCAGGCGCGTTCGTCAATTTGTTCCGGCACCGGATGCTGAAGAAGAATACCGTGAACATTGGGGTTGCTGTTGAGCTCTTCGATCTTGGCCAGCAGTTGCTCGGTGGTCGTAGAGGAGGGGAGCTCTACTTGCAGTGAATCCATGCCGATGCGTCGGCAGGCGTTGCCTTTCATCTTTACATAAGTCGCAGAAGCGGGATCGTCGCCCACCAGAATGGTGGCGAGGATCGGAGTCTGGCCGCCGCTTTTCTCTTTCATGGCCGCAACGCGGGCAGACAGTTCTTCTTCGGTTTTCTGGGCAAGGGCCTTGCCGTCCAGAACCAGTGCTGACATAGATTTTTCTCAACCTGAACAGAGAGCTCCGCCGGCGCGAAGTGGCGGGCTCGTGGGTGTAGGAATTAGAAGCTTAATAAAGGGGCGGCATTTTCGCACAAGCCGCGAATATTTTCCCTATCTGGTCAGCTATTCGGCAACCAGTTTGATGAAAGGCTAAACTACTTTAAAAATAATGGCTTAGCGGCGTTGACACCCTCGGAGGGCGCAAGTAATATGCGCGCACTCAAACGGGGGGGCAGCTCCTCGGGACAGTATCGGGGCATAGCGCAGTCTGGTAGCGCGCCTGCTTTGGGAGCAGGATGTCGGGGGTTCGAATCCCTCTGCCCCGACCAATTTTCCGGGTTTCTATGCGCCCGTAGCTCAGCTGGATAGAGCATCCGCCTTCTAAGCGGATGGTCGCAGGTTCGAGTCCTGCCGGGCGTGCCATTCCTACCAATGGCAGCGAACTCGGCAGACTAGCGGTAGACCACAGCGAGCATTTGGTCGCAGGACTATCCCGGCTCATTTGCGCAGCAGATGGGCGACACAGTGTTGCCACAAGACACTGATATCGCATTATGGTGGCCGTAGCTCAGTTGGTAGAGCACAGGATTGTGGCTCCTGAGGTCGCGGGTTCGATCCCCGTCGGCCACCCCATATTTTGACCTTAAGGTCCCAAAACCCGGCTTTATGCCGGGTTTTTTGGTTTTGGGATCGGATTGTTCTATCGCCCATCTTTACCTAAGTCGGGGTGATCTAGGATAATGCGCGCCAGTTTTCGCTTTCGGCAGAGGGTTCCGCCGAAGTTAATTTTTAAAAATTAGGGGAATAAAGTGACTGAAGTAGTCGAGCGTAAGGCAACCAACGTGCATTGGCACGACGGCGAAGTAAACCGTGGCGACCGTGCAGCAATGCTTGGTCATAAAGGTGTGACTCTTTGGTTCACTGGTCTTTCGGGTTCCGGTAAAAGCACTGTCGCGGTAGCGGTTGAAAAGGCACTGACGGCCCGCGGTGTACTGAGTTACCGTCTCGACGGCGACAACATTCGCCTGGGTATCAATTCCAATCTGGGCTTCTCTGCCGAGGACCGTCAGGAAAACATTCGCCGCGTTGGTGAGATTTCCAAGTTGTTTGCGGACACAGGTGTTGTGGTGCTCAGCAGCTTCATCAGCCCCTATGCGGAAGATCGCGCATTGGTGCGTAAAGTGCATGAAGAGGGCGACCTTCCCTTTATGGAAGTGTTTATTGACTGCTCTTTGGAGGCCGCGGAAGAGCGCGACCCGAAAGGCTTGTACAAGAAAGCTCGCGCCGGTGAAATCCGCGGCTTTACCGGAATCGACGACCCGTACGAAGCGCCGGAAAGCCCCGAGCTGCATCTGCGTACCGACCAGATGACCCTGGAAGATGAAGTAGACGCGGTGATCAAGTCGCTGCAGCAGCGTGGCATTATCGTCTAAGCCATTGATGTCGTGATGCACATTACTGTGACGACGCAGTCGTAGGGTAGTGTGCTGTTATGTCGTCTGTCCGGGGTATGGCGTTGCCGCCACGCTCCGGAGAGAGAACCTCTATTTCCCCGGCTTTTTGTACATTCCGTTTAATTCTTAAACGGTTGTTTTTCCCCAGATTTCTTCAAGTAAACTCCCCCGCCAACCGGCCAACGCTTTTCCCCGCGCCACATATACTGTTGCTGTGCCCGTAATATTTGCGACAGCTGCACCTGTTCATCGGAGCACACAGGAACACATGGCGTAGGGAGGCGCATATGGCTTTGAGCGCAACGAGATTTTTCGCGCGACTTGGTGTCCGGCGGGTTGTGACGAGTATTGTCGCCGCGTTTTTTCTGTTGCTGGGGTTGGGTGGCTGGTTTGCATACGAGAATTTGCCGCGGCTGCCTGGTGTGCCGAAGGCACCCGTGGTTGGCGTGCCCGAGGGGGCGCTGGATCATCTCCCCCAATCGGCCTATCTCGGTGAGCATCCGAGAAAAAGCGGGCGCCCGGCAGAGTACTTTCCCTTTCCCATAGCAATAGGCGAAAGTGGACCGGTAGAAACCCTTTTTTCCGGACCTTCCACCTATCCGTTTTTATGCGGACAAAACAAAGTCACTCAACGTCAGCCTCTGGTAGACAACCATGATGGTGAGGGCATCCCAATTTTTGCTCTCGATGAAGAAGGGCAAAAGACCAGTGAAGTCATTGGATACAGTCGCGACTGTAGCCATGCAACGTCCGTTTCCTACTTTTATCGCAGCACCCTAGATGGTTTGTTCCACCCGTTGGAGAAAGCCGTCGATGATATCGATAAGGTGACAGTAAATGGGCGCACGACAGACTTCGTTGTGCGCTTGGAGACCGGTACCATAAATCGTTTCCATTACGCCATCGCAGTCTTGCGCGGAGAAGATGAAACCGCGGAAAAACCCAACGGCAGTAACTGGAACAAGCGCTTAATTTATCAATTTCGTGGTGGTGTAGGTGTTGGACGCCGCCAGGGCAATATGAGTCGGAACTCGATTGTCGAGCGCCGTGAGGACCAGTTGGCCCGTGGTTACGCCATCGTTTACTCGACCGCGAACCAGACCAGCAATCATTACAATATCTGGCTCGCCGAAGACACCGCACGGCGTCTTAAAAAGCAATTTACTTCGCTCTACGATGAACCACTGTATACCGTTGGAATTGGCGGCTCGGGTGGAGCAATTCAGCAGTACCTCATAGCCCAGAACGCACCGGGTGTGTTGGACGCTGCAATCCCCCTTTATTCCTATCCGGATATGGTTAGCCAGACGATTTATGTCTTCGACTGTGAGCCTCTTGAGTATTACTTCGATGTAATTGCTGCGGACAATTCCCGCTGGAAGGACGTATCTGAACGTCAGCCAATTATCGGTCTCGCCACCAAGGCCGACTTTGAGCATCGCTTTAAGATTCTGGAGGATACCGTAGCGCTTTTTGATCCGCGTTATCGAGGTGTTGCGAATGGTACATCCGAATGTGTACAGGGTTGGCGTGGGCTTGTGCCACTGGTAAACAATCCAAATTTCATCCACTTCAAAGCGAGCTATGCCGATGAGGTCGCTGACAACACGCACTGGACGCATTGGGAAGACTTGCGAGACTTCTATGGCGCCGGGCACGATGGGTACGCGAACAGTGCCTGGGATAACCAAGGGGTACAGTACGGCCTCGAGGCACTAAAAAATGGCAGACTCAGTGTTGATGAATTTCTCCATCTTAACGCGACGATTGGTGGGTGGAAGGCACCCTTGGAGCAGGGGGGAGAGAAGCTTTGGTTTATGAACGGTGACCTGTTCCCAGTAGACCTGTCCGTTTGGAGTGAACACAACATGAATTTAGGCAGTCTGGATAACCCGGCGCCTAGAAGTGTTGCCAGTATGGATGCAATCGAGGGTATTTATCGCTCAGGACACGTCTTCCTCGGTGATGTCGAAATCCCGATTGTTGATCTGCGCCACTACCTGGAAGGTGAGCTGGACATGCACCACAGCCTGGCTTCTTTTTCGAGTCGTGAGCGTATTCGGCGCGCGCGCGGGCATGCAGATAACCAGTTGATCTGGATGAGTCACAAGAAGTATGACCCGGTTGATGAAGCGCTCGATATTATCGATCACTGGATCCAGAAAATTGCAGAGAACCCGGAGCGTGGTGTTGCCGGTAATAAACCTGTGGAGGCGACCGATCGCTGTTTTGACAGGGATGGGAATGTTCTGGCCGCTGGTCCAGATGTGTGGGACGGTGACTGGAACTTCAAGTCCGACGGTGCTTGCATGCAGCTCTATCCGATTTACAGCACGCCGCGCATGATGGCTGGTGCACCGATTACTGGTGACGTATTTAAGTGTGCGCTGCAGCCACTGGAGCGTGCGATCGCGAAAGAGGTCTACGGAGAAGTGACAGATGAAGTCGTTGAGCGTATTGACGACATGCGACGAATTTTCCCGGATGGGGTGTGCAACTACAATCTCGGTGATATCGCTCGTCCGAGTGAGCCTCTGTTCCCACAGAAGGGAGATGTGATGATAGCCGGTCAGCCCGTTGAGTCGGATTATCGGTTGGTTCCCGCGCAGATTGCGCAGGATTCTGAACTTGAAGAGGAAGTTGCCCCGACACCGGTGTCTGTCGAATCGGTGGTACCGGAGGAATAGGTTTCGCGTCATTGCTGGCGAATAAATAGGCGCTGAAAATTTTTAAAAATTTTGGCGTCTTTTTTGTTGACTCTGAACTTCAGTCCGGTAAGATGCGCCTCGCTCTCGGGGGATAACCCCAGAGCAAAACGGAAACCTTCGATAAGAAGTTACCGAATTGGGTGGTTAGCTCAGTTGGTAGAGCGGCGCCCTTACAAGGCGTAGGTCACAGGTTCGACCCCTGTACCACCCACCACTTCTCAAGAAGAAGTGCACTACCGAGGACCGGTAGTTCAGTTGGTTAGAATGCCGGCCTGTCACGCCGGAGGTCGCGGGTTCGAGTCCCGTCCGGTCCGCCAGATACAAAAAAAGGCCCT
>NZ_AFPJ01000015.1 GCF_000220505.1 Microbulbifer agarilyticus S89
GACCGACCGTACGGTCGCCTTTTTTTATATATCGTCCAAGTCCGAGGGCTTCGCCCAACTCCCAGGTTCGACTCGGAGGTGGCAAAGCCACCGTAGAGCAGCGACCAAAGGGAGCTAATCCTCTCGGGTGACCTCCTTTATATGCCATCCAAATCCGAAGCCTTCGCCCAACTCCCAGGTTCGACTCGGAGGTGGCAAAGCCACCGTAGAGCAGCGACCAAAGGGAGCTGATCCTCTCGGGTGACCTCCCGCGTCCGGTCTGCCCCGCCACAAGCACCAAGCCCTACCTACTCGCTCGCATACAACTCAGCCTCAGCCTCCTCAGACGCACTGCGCTCGGCGAGAATTTGCACCTTCATTCGCTGCAACTTCTGCTCTACCTGCTGGTCCGTCAGGTACATATGCTTGCGGCTACTCATAGTGACTGGTGGAATAGTGCCATCAAACTTCGCCGCCAGGTTAGCCATTGGTGATTCGCGCAGGCGCAGGAACTTATACCCGAGAATCGCCGACTTACCTCGGGCAAGACGCTCGGCTTGTGCCTCTACAGACTCCTGTGCCATCTCTAGCAAGCCCTCTTTGCGCACCGCCGGTGAAGTCGAGTGAATAACATTCACCTTGCCATCTTCTTCCACCTTGATGATACCAACGTGACTGATCCAGGCATTGTCACTATTGCCGCGTACGAAGTTCACGAAATCACCGGTTTGCAAGTGTGGGCTTATTTGCGCGATGTGTTCATTGCCAATATACACTTCATCAACGGACACATTTTCAGCGGGCACATCTATGCCAAACCGACTGGCAAAAAATCGCTCTTTATTAATCACCTGCTGATAGCGTTCTGTTACCTCTTCGCCTACAACACCACTAATATCTTCAACCAGCCACGCGTTGTTGCGGTTCCAGTCGTATTCCGTGTAATGGTTGCGCGTGACGACGCCAACCTCGCCGTGCTTGTAACGGAGATGTTGCAGCGTGGTAAAAAAATCGCTCCAGTTGTCAGACAGGCCCATGGCATATGTATGCTCAACAAATACCACGCAGTCGCTCTTGCCCAACTCAAACAGTGGCTGGGCATCATATGGCTCGACGGGTCCTTCGCCCAGCAGATAAAGCTCGTACGGCTGCCCAATATTTTTCTCGGCGATCAAACCAATGCGCTTGCGCAAATCAGGTTCGAGCTTGTGTAGCACACGTAGATACTGGTCGGTCTGTCGTGGCGATAGCTCATAGAGCTGGGATTCTTTGATAAAGCTGTATTGCTGCTCAGAAATACCAACTTCCGCAGCCAGCTCTTTTTCCTCAACACTGAGGTGAACCCGTTCAGCCTTCTCAGCACAACCACTGAGAAGTGTAGCTACAGCAACACCAGCTAATAGAGCCTTGCCAAATCGTTTCATAACTTGATTACGTCTGCTTCTTAAAAATTTTTATTGGGCACAAAAGGAGGACAGATCCAGAGCTCTAAAGGTGGACTAAGCCCATTCGTAAGTGATGCCAGGAGCGACTTTCGCCAACCTTCCACCTGGCCTGAGACTGTAGCAAGCAGCCACATCTGCCAAGGGTCTTGAGTGTATGATAACCGGGCGTCGGTAGCGAATCTCACTTGGGTAGCACACCACCCCACGCATAGTCATCGCTCTTTCGCACGAAGTTACGCGAGGGTATCAAATCGATCTGCGTTCATTACCTTTACCCACGCGGTCACGAAGTCCTGTACAAATTTTTCCTTATTGTCGTCTTGTGCATAGACTTCCGCATAAGCGCGCAGGATAGAGTTTGAGCCAAACACCAGATCCACCCGCGTTGCGGTCCACTTCACCTGATCGGTTTTGCGGTCACGAATTTCGTACAGGTTTTTACCAGTGGGTTTCCAGGTGTTCGCCATGTCGGTAAGGTTGACGAAGAAGTCATTGCTCAGCGCACCTTCGTGATTGGTAAAAACCCCGTGTTTGCTGCCGCCATGATTGGTGCCGAGGACGCGCATTCCTCCGAGCAGCACGGTCATCTCGGGTGCGGTCAAGCCCATCAGTTGGGTGCGGTCTAGCAGCATCTCTTCAGGCTGCACTGCGTAGTCTTTTTTGAGCCAGTTGCGGTAACCGTCGTGCAACGGCTCAAGTACTTCAAAGGCTTCCACATCGGTCATTTCTTCGGTCGCGTCCCCGCGGCCAGGTAAGAAAGGTACGGTGATATCAAAACCCGCCGCCTTTGCCGCTTGCTCCACGCCTAAGTTACCCGCCAGCACGATCACATCTGCGATACTGGCTCCGGCCCCACTGGCGATTGGCTCTAGTACGGACAAGACTTTCGCAAGACGCTCTGGTTCGTTGCCGGCCCAGTCTTTCTGTGGCGCTAAGCGAAGACGCGCGCCGTTGGCACCACCGCGCTTATCCGAACCCCGAAAGGTGCGCGCGCTATCCCAGGCCGTGGCCACCATATCTCCAATACTCAGGCCACTGGCAGCGATCTCCGCTTTGACGGCATCAGCATCGTAGTCGGTGGTACCAGTGGGTACCGGATCCTGCCAGATCAGGTCTTCCTTCGGCACATCCGGACCGATGTAGCGCGCTTTGGGCCCCATATCACGGTGGGTGAGTTTGAACCAAGCGCGGGCGAAGGCGTCGTCAAGGGCAGCCGGGTCCTTATAAAACTTCTCAGAAATTTTGCGATACGCCGGGTCCATCTTCATCGCCATATCGGCGTCGGTCATGATCGGGCTCGTGCGGACGGAGGGATCTTCCACATCCACCGGCTTGTCTTCTTCCTTAATGTTGACCGGCTGCCACTGCCAGGCACCAGCCGGGCTTTTTTTCGGCTCCCACTCATGATTGAGCAGCATGTCGAAATAACCACTGTCCCACTCAGTAGGATTAGTCGTCCAAGCGCCTTCCAATCCACTGGTCACGGAGTCGCGGCCGATACCACGCTTGGTCTTGTTTACCCAGCCGAAACCCTGGTCTTCCACTGCACCTGCTTCTGGTTCAGGACCGAGTAGTGCGGCATCGCCATTGCCATGGGCTTTACCGACAGTGTGGCCACCGGCGGTCAGTGCCACAGTCTCCTCATCGTCCATGGCCATGCGCGCGAAAGTCACGCGTACATCGTGTGCAGTTTTTACAGGGTCCGGATTACCGTCGACCCCTTCCGGGTTCACATAGATCAGCCCCATCATTACGGCCGCCAGCGGGTTTTCCAGATCACGCTCACCAGAATAGCGGCTGCCTTTGCTGCCAGTTGGCGCCAACCACTCGCGCTCTGATCCCCAATAGGTATCGATTTCCGGACCCCAAATATCCTCCCGGCCGAAGGCAAATCCGTATGTTTTCAGACCCATGGATTCATACGCGACTGTGCCGGCATAGGCAATCAGATCGGCCCAGCTCAGTTTATTGCCATATTTCTTTTTAATCGGCCACAGCAGGCGGCGCGCCTTATCAAGATTGCCATTGTCTGGCCACGAGTTCAGCGGTGCAAAACGCAGGTTACCGGTGCCCGCGCCACCGCGACCGTCGGCAATTCGGTAGGAGCCTGCCGCATGCCAAGTCATGCGGATCATCAGGCCACCGTAGTGGCCCCAGTCCGCCGGCCACCACGCCTGGCTGTCGGTCATCAGGGCATGTAAGTCTTGTTTCAGGGCATCGAAATCAAGAGTCTTCACCGCTTCCCGGTAATCAAAGTCTGCGGATAGTGGATTGGTTTTGCTGTCGTGCTGATGCAGGATGGCGAGGTTCAGAGCCTTGGGCCACCAAGCCATTACCGAATCACCGCACTCGGTCATACTGCCGTGCGCCACCGGGCACTGGTTGGCGGAAATCGTATTGCTGTCTGTCATGGTTCACTTCCCGTTATCTGTCGATTAACACGCAAGCCTCTTTGGCTTTTGTCCTGGAGCTAACAGCAGCTCGTCAGCACCTCTACAACACCTCTTCAGCATTTGAGCGCGACTAAAGTTTGTCTTATTTGGACACTTACCTTTCTATAACATGTGGCACTGTCTGCTGTACCACCTGTTAGCAATTGGCGATTAGTGAGGCGCCAGAATTTTGGAATAGGTATCCCATATTCAGATCCAAAAGCGCAGTCTGCACAGAATGACTGGCAGGCTCCGATTAAAAAAAGTCCATATCGACTGCGGAGGCGGGTAGCAATCATTACTTCCACCGAGATAGACAATATGCTGACGCGCGATTCGGCCAAAGTACTACTTGCTGAATTCTGTTGGGCGCTCCAACTCATAAATAGAATCAGCCAACTCATCTACCTTCTTGGCGAACAGTGCCTGGGCGTCGTAGAGACCACGGTTATAGAAATATGCTCCGATCTCTTCAGCGAAGAAGTTGATAAGAAACTCTGCGTCGAAATTTCCGATATCTTGATCCAGCTCCTCAGTAAAGTAGAGCTTTACTTTTTGGATAATCTGCCGTTTTTCTTCTTCAGAAAATTTTAGTTTTTCCATTTTTCCTTTTTTATATCGATCAAACCAACCAACAGGCAGAAATCAATTGAAATTATCCAGACTTCAGTTTCTACAACAGGCGCACTGCATATACGTGAATAATACCGATATCCCATCGTGGACGATATTGATCATTAACGGATTTTTTTCTAGCAAATAAACTGGTAAATTACTTGGCAATAACAGCCGTCAGAGCCCGCCAATATAAATAACAAGCCCCTACGCCAGAGAGAATATGTAATAAATTCAACTACATATGAGGCGTACCGTGTTCAAACATATTTCTCTGTGGCGCAATAGCGCACCGCCAGTTACTTTATTTATCGCCCTTTTTGGAAGCCAGGCGGAAGCTGCTGTCGATTGTTCGGCGATGGCCGACTATAGCCTCGATGCGGTCACGACCGGCGAACACGCATGGCACAACGGCGCACCCTGGGTCGAGCTAAATTCGCCCGAATAGCTATCGTTCTTTTTATGCGGAAATTTTACGACGAATACACTGTGGGCCACTTCGTCGGCCCACAGTAAGAGGTCACACTTTTACGGCAATATCGTTTCAACAGACTCCGTCTTGGGAAAAGGTACTTTTTTTCCCGAGAACACTTTACGCAGCAATGGCAGGCCGCGGCGTAAACCCAAGATGCTCTGTGCGGTAATCACACCGCCAAACATGGCACCACCGACGCCACAGCTGACGATGTCCTGCCCGGTGAGGTACAAACCCCTGATGCGGGTTTTCGGTCGCAGCCAGCTCTGCTGCCAGCGCGATGGCCCATGTTGCAAGCCGTAGATTTCGCCACTGCCGTAGGCACAGAAGTGCTTTGTCGATAGTGGGGTGGACAACTCGTAATAGTCGATCTTGTCATGCAGATGTGGGAAATGGGTAAACAGTTTCTCTAGCATACGGTGGCTGAATTTTTCTTTTAGCGCTTCGTATTCTTCACCGCGCTTGCCCCAGGTTTCCTCTTCCCATTTTTTGAACCATTCGTAGCGCGCCGGGGCTACGATTTCGATGGTGGCGCGGCCAGGGTAGCGACGCAGGAAATCGGGATCTTTTGCCGAGGGAAATGAGATATACGCGAGCGGAAAGTCCGCCGCCATATCTTCCATAAATGCCTTCATGTCACGATCGTAATCCGCGCTGCTATATACCCAGTAGTTCGTTTTGGGGAGGCCGAGTTCCTCGGCGGTGTGTTGCAGGCCGATATACAGGCACAGATGCGACATGGAAGGTTCCACTGACTCAAGGTCCCGGTCGTAGCCCGCGCGCTCGGATGCACTGTGTGGTAACAGTCGCTCGAAAGTGTTGAATACACCGGCACCGGAGATAACGATGGGCGCCTCGATTTCGGTGCCATCTTTCATGCGCACGCCGCGCGCGCGATTGCCATCCAGCAAAATGGTTTCGACTTCCGCGTAGGTAAACACCTCGCCGCCGGTAGCCTGGATCTGTGGAATAATGCTTTCGGCGATACGGCTGGAGCCACCCACCGGGTAATAGGCTCCGTGCAGATAGTGGCGGGCGATCATCGCATGGATCACAAAGCTGCTTGCCGACGGTGGCATGCCATTGTCACCCCACTGCCCGGCCAGTACCGCAATCAATTCCTCGTTGCTGGTCAGCTCCAGCAGGACTTCGCGCGTGGTTTTAAATACATAATCGGGCAACCGCCAGCGGCGCAGAGCACGCATCATTGGCCCACACCAGCGCGGCAATACCTTTTCCGTCACCAGCATCGGCATAAAGCGGCTGGCCTCCGCCAAGCGCTTGAGATACTCGCGCAACGCGGCCTCTTCGTCGGGGAAACGCTTGAGCAGCTCCTGTACAAATTCCTCGCGGCCGGCCACCAAATCGGCCTGTTTATCACCGTGAATAATCCGGTCGTAGGCTGGATCCATGGGCGCCCACTTCAGGGTGCCCGCAGAGAGAAAATCGTATAGGTGACGGCTCATGGTGGGATGAGCGCCCACGTCGCCAATGTAATGCACCCCCACATCCCATTCATAGCCATTGCGATCATAGGCGTGGGTCATGCCACCGGCGGTGTAATGCTGCTCCAGTACCAGTACCTTTTTGCCGCTGGCACTGAGCAGAGTGCCGGCAGTCAACCCACCGATACCGGAGCCGATGATGATGGCATCGTAGGGGCCGTTGAGACGGCTGGGACGATAGCGCCGACCGATGCGCAGCCGGCTAGGCTTGAGGGCCGATTTGGCTGTGGATTCGGATCCGGGAGCAGGTGAAGGGGGCTCAGATGGCTGGCGTTGCACGGTCGTTTCCACGGCGGTGGACCTCTGCATGATTATCGTTATTTGTTCCCTACCTTAGTCATTGACCAGGCGCGCTGCAATGGCCGCTTCCTATCAGCGGCCTTGGCCAATTACATGCGAATGGTCACCACCGCGGTAGCATCGTGGTGAGCTGCGCGAGCCGGTCTTCCTGCTTTACGAAGTCGAGTAGCGCCTCTGCGACCGGGGAAATTGGCCGGCTGCGCGAGCGCACCAGAAACCAGTTGGTCTTGATCGGCAGCTCTTCGACATCGAGCACCACCAGGCCGGACGAATCACCGACGCTCAGGGCGTGTTCAGACAGAATCGACACGCCCATACCCGACATCACCATATGCTTGACGGCCTCATTGCTCTCAATGGTCATGCGTATGTTGAGGTCACAGTTGTGCTTTTCCATGTGGCGCTCGATGGCATAGCGGGTGCCGGAGCCCTGTTCGCGCATCAATACCGGTGCGCGGGCAAATTCCTGCAGTGGTATGCGCCCGGCCTGGCTCAGCGCATGCCCGCGTGGGGCAATCGCCACCAAGTTGTTGGGCAGGAATTCCGTGAGCAGGTATTCCGTCTTCTTGGGTGGATGACTGAACACACAGAAGTCGTCGATGCCCTCGGCCATACGTTGGGAGATCTGCTCGCGGTTGCCCACTTTCAGTTCCACGTTGATATCCGGATACAGCTGGCAGAAATCGCCGATCAGGTGCGGGATAAAGTACTTGGCGGTGGTGACCACGGCGATTCGCAGGGTACCGGCGGTCAGCCCGCGCATCTTGGTGAGGTTCATATCCAGGCGTTCAAAGCACGAGAGGATTTCCCGCGCACTGGCGACCACGGCAAGGCCCGCATCGGTGAGCTGTATCTGCCGCCCGACCTGGAAATACAGCGGCATCTCCACCGCTTCCGCCAGCTTGCGTAACTGCATGGATACCGTTGGCTGAGTAAGGTGCAGGGCTTTGGCGGCAGCCATTACGCTGCCGTGATCCTTGAGTGCGCACAGGATCTCCAGCTGGCGGATGGTCCCCACGCGAGCGTGTAATCGACTCATCGAAGCAGTTCCCTCGGTCTAGATGTATAGATAAATATCTAATTAAACATTAGATAATATCTATTTTTGCTTATGCATGACAGCCCACATAATTGCCCCCAATTCGTATCAGACACACCTCTCACAGGGTGAATCAACCAACTAAAAGGGTAAGCAACATGCAAAAACAGCAACGGATGTTTGGTCTTTTCTGCGGCGCCACGGTCCTCGGGCTTGGCACTGCACTCGCCTCTGCCGGTATTACCGGTTGGGCGCTGGCAGCGGTCGGGGTCGGCCTGTGCCTGCTCAACCTCGCCGACCTGATTGTCCCACTGGTCAAGCGCGCCCGTGCACTACCGGCGCGACTGCCCAATCTCTCCAGCGCCCCGGCGACCAGTGAAGGTGCGCGCTAAATGGCCATCGATATTGTTGTCGCTTTCTTCCTGTTCGGTATGGCCGCCACCCTGATTGGCGGCCGTATCGACTTTCCCCGCGGGCTGTACCAGGGCCTGACCCTTTTCCTGCTGCTGGCGATTGGCCTGAAGGGTGGCGTTGCCTTGAGCGAACATGCCAGTGCGACGCTCATTCCCCAGGCACTGGTGGTACTGCTGCTGGGCCTGATTCTGCCGTTTATCGCCTACCCCATCCTGCGCAAATTTGGGCAGTGGGACCGTACGGACGCCGCCGCAACGGCTGCGCATTATGGCTCCGTTAGCGTCGGCACCTTCGCCGTCGCGGTCGCACTGCTGGAGAGCCGTGGCATTGCCTACGAGGCCTACTTCCCGCTGTTCGTGGTGCTGCTTGAGGTACCCGCCATCGCTCTAGGTATCTATCTCGCCACCCGCCGCGGCGCCGAGGCATCTGCACTCAACTGGCGCACCCTGCTGCTAAACCAGGGCTGCGTTTTGTTGCTCGGTGGCCTGCTGATTGGTTGGCTGGCCGGTGTCGAGGGCAGCGCTAAGGTCATGGCGATGTTTAGCACGGCATTCCATGGCGCTCTGGCCTTGTTCCTGCTGTATATGGGTTGTCAGGCAGCCCGGTACTTCCCGGAGGTGGTGCGCAACGGTGCCTTCCTCACCAGCTTTGCCATCGTCATGCCGCTCATCGGCGCGGTCATCGGCGGGTTGCTTGCGGTAGGCATGGACTTCTCCACCGGCGGTGTCGCGCTGCTGGCAACGCTCGGTGCCAGTGCGTCGTACATCGCGGCACCGGCAGCCCTGGGCGTCGCCCTGCCAAAGGCGAACCTGAGCCTGCCACTCACCGCATCACTGGCGATCACCTTCCCGTTCAACGTATTAATCGGGATACCAATCTATCTCTCGCTCGCAACGTATATACACACGCTGTTCGCGTGAGCGATGGCACAATAATGCGCTGAATCAACGCGCCTCTATCTGGAAAAATAACACGATGAGCCCCGCGCGCCGGTGTGCGCCCGGGGCGATCATGGAGGACAAGCAGCAATGACTGCTGTACGAAAACTGATTGAACACGAATCATTCGGCGGGATACTGCTGGTGTCCGCCGCCGTCATCGCCATGCTTCTGGCAAACTCCGCACTGCAGGGTTTTTACTTCGACGGGCTGAACACCACCGTTGCCGTCATTTTTGGCGACTTCGCCATCCAGAAACCGCTGTTGCTGTGGGTCAACGACGGACTTATGGCGCTGTTCTTTCTTCTGGTAGGCCTGGAAATAAAACGCGAAGTCCTGGAAGGCCACCTGTCTTCCAAGGATCAGGTGATATTGCCCGGCCTCGCGGCCATTGCAGGCATGGCGTTCCCGGCACTCATCTATACCGCAATCAATTTTGATAACCCGGAAACCATGCGCGGCTGGGCGGTACCCTCGGCAACCGATATCGCCTTTGCCATCGGCGTATTCACCTTGTTTGGCAAGCGCCTGCCGGTCAGCCTGAAGCTGTTTCTGCTGTCGGTGGCTATTTTTGATGACATCGGTGCCATCCTGATTATTGCGCTGTTCTACAGCAGTGACCTGTCCATGGTTTCGCTGGGGGTCGCGTCCGCAGGTTTCGCGGCACTGTTTATGCTCAACCGGTCGCGCGTTACTAATCTCGCCCCCTATGTGCTAATCGGCATCATCATCTGGATTGCGGTGCTCAAGTCTGGTGTGCACGCGACGCTCGCGGGCTTCCTTACCGCCTGGTTTATCCCGCTGCGCGTCAACCGCGCAAAGCCCCGTGTGCCGCTGCACCGGATGGAACATGGCTTGCTGCCCTGGGTAACACTAATGATCCTGCCAGTATTTGCCTTTGCGAACGCCGGCGTCTCCCTGAGTGGTTTTTCTATCGAGCGTTTGCTGAACCCGGTCACCCTTGGCATCGCCCTCGGATTATTTTTCGGTAACCAGGTGGGCATCTTTTCCACCGCCTGGCTCACCGTGAAGAGTGGTCTCGCGCGGCTGCCGGCTGGCGCCAACTGGATACATGTTTACGGTGTTGCCCTGCTGTGTGGTGTCGGATTCACCATGAGCTTGTTTATTGGCACCCTGGCGTTTGAGGGGTATCCCCCTTCCTACCAAGAAAATGTGAAAGTGGGTGTACTGCTTGGATCCTTCCTGTCAGCAGTAGCCGGTATTGCGGTGCTTTACTACTCCTGCCGAACACCGGCAGAAGAGGGTGCCGCACCGAATGAACAGCGCGCCGGAATGTTTCAAGCATCATCCGCTGGCAAAGCGTAATCGTAGATACAGGTGGAGGTCGCTGAATTACGAAGTCAGGCACTGACAAGGAGCCAGCACCCTACTGACTGCTGACCTGTTTGCGCCTGCTTCGCCACATTAAGCTTTTACTGTGTAAGTGCGGCTCTTCATTCTGAAAGAGCCGTGGAAGGAGGCAATATGAATCTGCAGATCATCTCGCTGGAAGGACAGACGTACTTGGTTAACACCGTAGATGAGAACGGTGTTCATCCACTTGAGGGTCGCGATCACCGGCCTCTGCGATTCCATTGCCTTGAGGAGATCAAGGACTACGTCAACCCCCGTGCTTACGACGAAGTCTGGCTTGAGCAGCGCACTCCCTACGAGGAAATGTGCGGGCTCGGCGACGATACGGGTCCGCTCAAGGTCCAGTTACATTGGAATTAGTACATTGGAGCTAGAACAATGGAGCTGGGCACTCACAGCCAGAAAAGTTGTTGAGTCGGGTCTGAGGTATTCCAGCAGGACCGGGCCCGTGCCCCCGCAGTACCGCAACGGCACGGAACCTTCCCTCCCGCTCCGTGCCCCTCGATCAGCCGCTCACTCTGCTGTATTGATTTCCAGCCAATTCTGGTTCGCCTTGCTGATGTTGCCGGCGGTATCCCGCTCCCAGATTTCAAAGGACTTCGCGTTGTTGTTCAGATACAGCTTGCCGTCGATGATGACCCAGCTGTCTGGCCGGGGGGGAGCTTCGAACCCTTTGGACATGGCGTAGGCACAGTGGCCTCCATAGGCGGGCACGTACTTTGCAGGGTCTGCGGCGAATAGATTACGGTTTTCCCGAGAGGCGAAACGCCAGGTCACATCACCCCATTCATAGGTGATATTAGCTAACCCCTTAACCGCTTTTTCGCCGGGTTTCAGGCTGTAATAGGCCACCACATCGGCGCCCTTGAGCGCATCGCGGAAAAAGTGTGAGTAGACATTCTTGTCGGCGGAGATCACCGCTGACTGAACAGGGATGGCTTTGGGCTGACTGTCATCCGCCAGAGCAACTGCGGAGGTGAACCCTAAAAGGACGGCGAGAGCGGTACGAAGCAACATAAAACATCCTTGAGTATGTGTTCAAAGTATTTTTATAGGCCTTGGGTACGCAACTAGATCACCCAACCTGAGTGTACGGGAAAAGCCTGCATTGGCTACAGGGCCACAACCGGTTTATTGGCACTATTGGCCCATCAGTGGACAGTTTCGGTAATACGAAGGCCTGTTACGACAGGAGGAGTAGCATCTTTGTATATTTTTAAGGCGCCTTGGGCCCGGGGGACGGTCAACACCCGTAATCCGCTCGGCGGGAGTCGCTACCTTTTGCTATACCTAGCAATTGAATGACAAGACCGGTATTTTCTGTGCTTAACGCGGAACTTTTTGCGCCGGTCTGATGTATAAATTCTGACCAACTAATAAATTCACGAAACTCAAACACAAAATAAGCACAGGTTCCCCGAGAACCATTGAGGACTAAATAATGTTTCCCCAACTGCATCTGAAACGCAGCCGTATCTGGCAACTTGCGCCGGTACTGGCAGCACTGCTAGCGCTCGGCGGCTGCGGCGCCTCCGATTCAGGCTCCGAGACCAGCAAGCAAGCGGCGGTCAAATTAGACCCGACCAAACTGGCAGCCGACCAAACCCTGGTGCGCGGTGGCGGCTCAGAACCAGAAACCCTCGACCCGCACAAGATTTCTGGCACTCCCGAATCGGCCATCTTGCGTGACCTGATGGAAACACTGGTTATTGCTTCGGCCGACGGTGGTGTACGCCCGGGCGTTGCCGAAAGCTGGACCACAGAGGACAACCAGCATTACATCTTTAACCTGCGCAAGGATGCCAAGTGGTCGAATGGTGATCCGGTAACGGCCGAGGACTTTGTCTATTCGTGGCGCCGAATTCTGGATCCCGCTACAGCATCCAAATACGCCTGGTATCTGGCCGCCGGCAAGGTGAAAAATGCCCAGGAAATTACCGAAGGTAAACAGCCACCAGAAAACCTCGGTGTTGAAGCGCTGGACGCACATACTCTAAAGGTTTCTTTGCAAGCGCCGGTCCCCTACTTCATCTCTATGCTGGTGCATGCTTCCACCTCGCCGGTGCATAAAGGCACCGTTGAGCAGCACGGTGACCAGTGGACCCGCGTTGGCAACTTTGTTGGCAACGGTGCCTTCCGGCTGACCGAGTGGGTGGTGAATGAACGCATCGAATATGTGAAAAATGAGCACTACTGGGATGCCGACAATGTGAAGCTGCAAAAAGTGCGCAACTTGCCAATACAATCACCGAATGCTGAGCTGAAACGCTACGAAGCGGGCGAGATCGACTTCACTTTCGAAGTGCCCATTGAACATATCAATCGTCTACGCAAAGAGCGTGCTGATGAAGTAAGAACAGCGCCGTATATCGGAACCTACTATTACGAATTCAACACCACCCAGCCGCCGTTTAATGACTCCCGCGTGCGTCGTGCACTTGCCTATGCAATCGATCGTGAAATCATGGCCAACAAAGTGATGGGCCGCGGCGAGAAGCCATCATTCCACCTGACTCCAGGAATCGTAACAGGCTTTGATGCCCCGCCCACCGCATGGAGCCAGAAGACTCAAGCTGAGCGAGTCGCCAAGGCAAAAGAGCTGCTGGCAGAAGCTGGCTACAACGAGCAGAATCCGCTTAAGTTCAGTGTGCTCTACAACACCAATGACAACCACAAAAAAGTGGCTGTAGCGATTACCGCTATGTGGAAGCAAACTCTTGGCCATGTGGATGTGACGCTGGAAAACCAGGAGTGGAAAACCTACCTGGACACCCGCGCCAATACCGACTTCGACATCGCCCGCGCCGGCTGGATCGGTGATTACAATGAACCATCCACCATGCTGAAGCTTCTGTTAACCGACGGCGGCAGCAATTACGCAAAATACAGTAATCCGAAGTATGACGAGCTGTTTGCGAAAAGTGCGAAAGAGATCGATGTGACCAAGCGTGCGGAATACTACGCCAAGGCCGAAGAAATTCTCGCGCAGGATATGCCAATCGCCCCAATTTACCAGTACGTGACCCAACACCTGGTGAAGCCGCATGTGGGTGGATATGCACCCGATCCACTGGACAACTACTACTCCAAGGACATGTGGATCATCGAACATTAATTGATAAAAAGCCCGGGAACGCTTTGCCGCTCCCGGGCTTTGTCAGTTCCAGGGAAGCCAAAAGTTCCCAAGAGGTATGGAAGCGCTTCAGAACAAGTAGGTTCCAAACTAAAGCTATAACAGAAGACGCTTATGTTGAGTTTTATTGCCAAGCGGGTGTTGGAAGCCATTCCCACACTGCTTATTTTGATTACCGTCTCTTTCTTCCTGATGCGCTTTGCGCCGGGAAATCCCTTCTCCGCCGAAATTGCCATGACACCCGAAGTCATGGCAAATATCGAAGCCAAGTACGGTTTTGACAAGCCCGTACATGAACAGTACTTCACTTACCTCGGCAACCTGCTGCAGGGCGACCTGGGGCCGTCGTTTAAATACAAAGATTTCACCGTGAATGAGCTGGTCGCCCAGGCACTACCGGTATCGGTGAAGATCGGCCTGTTTGCCTTTACTGTTGCGGTCACCTTCGGGGTGACGTTTGGCACCATCGCCGCACTGCGCCAGAACACCTGGATCGATTACACGATTATGACCAGCGCCATGGCCGGCGTTGTGATTCCCAGTTTTGTGCTGGCGCCGCTACTGGTTTTGATCTTTGCCATTGGGCTCGAATGGCTACCCGCAGGTGGCTGGCATAATGGCGCAGCCCCATATGTTGTCCTGCCAGTTATCGGCATGTCCCTGTACTACATCGCCTCTATTTCACGGATTATGCGCGGCAGCATGATCGAGGTGCTGAATTCCAACTTTATTCGTACCGCCAAGGCCAAAGGCCTGTCGATGCCTTACATCATCGTGCGCCATGCCCTGCGCCCGGCGATTCTGCCGGTGCTTTCCTATCTCGGCCCAGCACTGGTGGGCATCATCACCGGCTCGGTCGTGATCGAAACCATCTTCGGCCTGCCTGGTATTGGCCAGCTGTTTGTGAACGGTGCGCTTAACCGCGACTATTCCATGGTGCTGGGTCTCACTATTCTGGTGGGGGCGTTGACCATTACTTTCAATGCGATTGTCGACATCCTGTACGCAGTGGTCGACCCAAAAATCCGCTACTCATAAGAGGCTTACGAGATGTTATCCACTACAGCCAATAAAGAAGCGGTTGAGAATTTTTCCGAACAGCTGGAGGTCAAGGGCCGCAGCTTGTGGGACGATGCCCGCCGTCGTTTTTTCAATAACCGCGCCGCGCTGACCAGCCTGGTTATTTTAAGCCTCATCACCCTGTTTGTTGTTGTTGGCCCCATGCTCAGCCAGTTCGCTTTCGACGAAGTAGACTGGGGTGCGATGCACGCGGCGCCGTCGCTGGCATCCGGGCATTATTTCGGTACCGACGCCCTCGGCCGCGATCTGTTTGTGCGCATCGCCATGGGTGGACAAATTTCACTGATGGTCGGTGTCCTGGGTGCCCTGGTAGCGGTGTTGATCGGCACCCTGTACGGCGCCACAGCCGGTTTTGTCGGTGGCCGTACCGACCGCGTGATGATGCGTACCCTGGAAATCCTGTACTCCTTCCCGTTCATGTTCTTCGTCATCCTGCTGGTGACGTTTTTTGGTCGCAACATCCTGCTGATCTTTATCGCCATTGGTGCGGTGAGCTGGCTGGATATGGCACGTATCGTGCGCGGCCAGACACTGAGCATCAAGGGCAAGGAATTTGTCGAGGCGGCCACGGTTTACGGTGTGTCCAAGTGGGCGATGATCACCCGACATATCGTGCCCAATGTGCTCGGTATTGTTGCGGTATATGCGACCTTGCTCGTGCCGCAAATGATCCTGTTTGAATCTTTCCTCAGCTTCCTCGGTCTGGGTGTTCAGGAGCCAATGACCTCCTGGGGTTCCCTGTTGAACGAAGGTGCGCAGACCATGGAAATTGCCCTGTGGCAATTGATGGTGCCGGCCGTATTCATGGTCACCACCCTGTTCTGTTTTAACTTTATCGGCGACGGCCTGCGCGATGCGCTGGACCCGAAAGATCGCTAAGGAGCTGCGCCATGACTTTATTGAATGTGAAAGACCTGCGCGTGGAATTCACCACGCCGGAAGGGGCGGTGACTGCCGTCAACGATCTGAATTTTTCGCTCAATGCCGGCGAAACCCTGGGTATTGTTGGTGAGTCCGGCTCGGGTAAAACCCAGACCGTGTGTTCCATGATGGGCTTGCTGGCCAAGAATGGCATCGTCAGTGGCAGTGCCAAATTCAAGGGACAGGAAATCCTCGGCTTGCCGGAGCGCGAGCTCAACAAAATTCGTGCAGAAAAAATCGCGATGATTTTCCAGGACCCAATGACCTCGCTGAACCCCTATATGAAAGTGGGTAATCAGCTGGCTGAGGTTCTGGTGAAGCACAAGGGCATGAGCAAGAAAGAAGCGCTCGCGGAAGCTGTGCGCATGCTGGATGCGGTAAAAATTCCCGAAGCGCAAAAGCGCCTCAACATGTATCCGCACGAATTCTCCGGTGGCATGCGCCAGCGGGTAATGATTGCCATGGCCTTGTTGTGCAGCCCGGAACTGCTGATTGCCGACGAGCCGACCACGGCTCTGGACGTTACCGTACAGGCACAAATTCTGGCACTGCTGAACGAGTTAAAGCGCGACTTCAACACTGCCATTATCATGATCACCCACGACTTGGGTGTCGTTGCTGGTGCTTGTGACAAGGTACTGGTGATGTACGCCGGCCGCACCATGGAGTACGGCAGCGCGGATGATATTTTCTATCGCCCGACCCACCCCTACAGCGAAGGCCTGCTCAAAGCCATTCCGCGCTTGGACAGCGCGGGAGAAGAACTGCCGACCATTCCCGGCAACCCACCCAACCTGCTGAACCTCCCTAGCGGCTGCCCGTTCCAGGAACGCTGCCACCGGGTGCAGGACCGCTGCCGCCAGGAGGCACCGGCACTGCACAATTTTGATGCCGAACGCCTGCGTGCCTGCCATGCAGATGCCAATCAGATTCTGGAGGCCAGCTAATGACTATTGCAGAGAAAGAATTACTGCTGGATGTGCAGGACCTGAAAGTCCATTTCCAGATCAAGAAAGAAAATGCCTGGCCCTGGACCAAACCGGCCGACCTGAAAGCGGTAAACGGTGTCGACCTGCAACTGTATGCGGGTGAAACCCTGGGCGTGGTGGGTGAATCTGGCTGTGGCAAGTCCACCCTGGCCCGGGCGATCATCGGCCTGATCAAGGCCACCGAGGGCAATGTGCTGTGGTTAGGCAAGGATCTCACCGAGCTGGACGACAAAGCCCTGCGCGCGACCCGCTCGGATATCCAGATGATCTTCCAGGATCCGCTGGCCTCCCTGAACCCGCGTATGACCATCGGCGATATTATTGCCGAGCCCCTGCGCACCCTGCGCCCGGATATTCCCAAACAGGAAGTCAGCGACCGGGTACAGGCGATGATGATGAAGGTGGGGCTGCTGCCCAACCTGGTCAATCGCTACCCCCACGAATTCTCCGGCGGCCAGTGCCAGCGTATCGGCATTGCGCGCGCGCTGATTCTAGAGCCGAAGCTGATCATCTGCGATGAGCCAGTATCTGCACTGGATGTGTCCATTCAGGCCCAGGTGGTCAACCTGCTCAAGCAGCTGCAGCGGGAAATGAACCTGTCGCTTATCTTTATTGCGCACGACCTGTCAGTGGTAAAACACATCTCCGACCGCGTGGTGGTGATGTATCTGGGTAATGCCGTGGAAGTGGGTTCCGCAGAGGCTCTGTTTGCTAACCCCCAGCACCCCTACACCCAGGCCCTGATGTCGGCGGTACCGATCCCCGACCCAAATGTGGAGAAGAGCAAAGAGATCCAGCTGCTGGAAGGCGAGCTGCCATCCCCCATTAACCCGCCCAGCGGCTGTGTGTTCCACACTCGCTGCCCGCATGCGGACGCAGGATGCGCCGAAGAAATTCCCAGCCTTCGTGGCAGCATGGAGCACCAGAGTGCGTGTCTGCGCCTGGAGGAGTTACAAGCGGGATAAAATAGTACGGCCGCGCCATCATTGGCGCGGCCTTACTACCACAGACGATTTTTCTGCCGGCGTCAGTTGGCACCGAACAAACCTACCTAGAAATTGACGTGCAAACCGCGTTCGTAAATTGCTACGGTCAAGTCACCGGCTTGCTCGCGCAACACAGACAGTTCGGCATTCCCCTGGCTACGCCAGAACGCTTTCGCACGACTCTCACACGGGAAGCGCGTCAGCATGACCACGTCGGCACCAGACTGGCCACCGTGTAACACCGCACTGGGGGATTGCTGCGTCAGCACCTGACCATCGAAGTCTTCCACCTGCTCGGCGTATGCCATGCGGTAACTGGCGAGCGCATCATCGCTACGCAGTGAGCCAGTCTGTACCAGATAGGCAGTGCGCTTACAGCTGTTGCTGTAGCCACTCTGGCCAGTTTCGGTCACATTGATCGACACACACCCGGTGAGGCTGGTGAAAATTGCGGCCAGTAACACTGCTCGAGTCATCATGGTTTCTCTCTAATTCCTACAAATGGATGAAATTGACCATTTAGACGCGGGCCGACGGCAACTGGATGCAGCACGCCGCGCAGTGGAGCTTAAAAATGCGTATCGATGTGCGCGGCAAATCGTTTGAAGTCGTTTTCAACATCCGCATTTTTCATCACGTCATAACACGCAAAGGTGGCAAGAGGTTCCATGCCGAAGAAGCGGAAGTTCATATGCATGGGGAAGAACAAATCATCCACGCCTTTCCCCTGGAATAAGTACTCGCTGGCATCATTAAATGCCTCTTCCGGCGCATTAAAAGTGAGCGACAACATGTACTTTTTGCCGGTCAGGGTACCGCCCGCACCGTAATTCTTTTTCGGCGCATCATGGTGCCGACCGTCGCCCTCGCACAGGGCGCCGGACATACCCGCGGTGTACACCTCGTCCATGTATTTTTTAAACTTCCACGGCACCCCCATCCAGTTCACCGGTGTTTGCAGCAAGACCACATCCGCCCACTGGTGACTTTCCAATTCTGCGTCTACATCCCAGCCATTATCGACCTCCACCAGGCGTACCGCGTGCCCTTTGGACTGCAGCTGCTCGGTAGCGCGACTGACCAGTGATTCATTCAGACGCCCTTCCGCGAACGGATACTTCTGATGTGCATTGATGATAAGAACTTTTTTCACCGTGACCTCCCGTTGCTCAACCCCGATATTTAATCAGGTTACTAATGTATACCTGGAATACTATGGTAACCTTAGTGCGCGGTTCAATTAGTTACTTTTTGGTTACCTGGAATCGCTTCGTCCCACAGCCGTATGCAGACCAAAACGGCGCGAACAATCAGTCAGATCTGGGAGGTACCGGCATGGCGCCAACGGGAAGTATCCGTATCGAAACCGACGAGCGCGGACGCAAGCGCAGTATTGCGCCCTGCATGGAGCCCTGTGCAATTGAAAAGGGAATGCGTCTGATCGGAGGCAAGTGGACCGGATCCATCATTTACCACCTGAAAGATGAGCCAGTGCGGTTTAACGATCTAGTGCGAATGCTGGGCGGGGCGAGTAAGAAAATCATCGACCAGCGGTTAAAGGAATTGGAGTCCCGTGGCATGGTCATTCGCAATGTAATCAGCGAGCGACCAGTGGCAGTCACCTACGAACTTACCGCCTTCGGCCGCAGCGCGCTGGACATACTGGAACAGCTGCGCGCCTGGTCAGAGAGCAACGCCGTTACACTGTGAGAACCACCTTACCCATGGAAGTGCCACTGCGCAGGCACTCGATGGCATCGTGGGCCTGCGCAAAGTCGTATTCATGACCGACATGGGGTGCAGGCAAATCCAGGCTTGCGCAGCCGCTCAACAGCTCATCGAACAGGGCCTGTTCCTGCCACAGCCAAATCAGGTTAAATGCCAGCACCGATTTGTTGGTGCTGATCATATCCATCACGTCATAGCGCGGACGCTTCAGGTACAACCAGGCTGCTTTCAGCCAATTGGGTTTATCCCCGGGGGTGAACTCCGCCGCACCGAAGACTACCAAGCGTCCGGTGGGCGCGAGCGCCGCAAAGCACTGCTGCTGAAGCTTGCCACCAATTCCATCGAGAATGGCATGCAGTGGTTGGCCACTCAACTGCAGCTTTAACTGATCGGAGAAATGCTCGCCGCGCACAATCACATCGGAAAAACCCTGCGCGGCAAGAAATTCGCGTTTGTTTTCCGCACTCACAGTGCCGATGGGATTGGCCCCCATCTGTGCAGCCATGCGCATCGCCTGCAAGCCAACTCCCCCCGCGGCACTTTGGATCAGCACCTGCTGTCCCGGCCTTACGGCCGCAAGGTCGGTCAATGCATAGTAGGCCGTGAGGCTCTGGGCTGGAAAAGCGGCGCCTTCGGCAAAACTCCAGGTATCCGGGATCTTGCGGCAGTGTTGTGCGGGAACATCGATCACGGTGGCATAGCCACCAAAACGGGTACAACCGTATACACGGTCGCCCAACTGCAGATCTGTTTGCGTATCTGCGGCCACTTCACTTACCACGCCGGAAAATTCCAGGCCGGGGATAAAACTTCCCTCCGGGGTCGCGGAATACAAACCGGTCAGTGCAAAAATATCTGCGAAATTAAGCCCGACGGATTTGACTGCCACGCGCACCTTGCCACTGGCGAGGGGCGCAAGAGGCTCTTCTATCAGCCGAAGACTGCTGATCGCACCGGCCTTGTGTGTGCGCCATACGTGCCGGGTTTGCTCCATCTGCTATTCCTTAGTTTTATTTTCCAAGCCCCGCTTGGGATCGGTGCCGCGAAGTCTTGAGATTGGTATAAGAGAGTAACGATATTCCGGGGGCAAGCGCCAGCGAACTGTGTATGGCTCACCGGTCGATGTGAAGTTTGTCCCACTTCCTTTCATGCTGTATAACCATACAGTTAAAGACGATGCCTATACCCCGCAACCAGAATTGGTCTCCCCCACTAAGACGCCCATGGCCGAGCCTATTGAACTGGCACCAGACTATTACCTGAGCAATTTCCACGCCCTCGTGGACTTTGTGGTGACGCGCTATGCGCCGCTATTGTCTGACGAAGAACGGAGCTTCCATCAGTGCTTCAGTGCACTCGATACCGACAGCCAGCGGCTCTACGTACGCCTGTTGTCACGCAAGGGGGTGCCCACTTCCACCGGCGCACTGTTTCGACAATCTAAACTGGCGTACCAGGAAATTCACAATCTGCGGCAAGCAGCAGACACCCTGGTAGCCAACCGCCTGTTCCTGCGCGACCCGGCACTGGACCTGACAGAAATTCTGTCGCTGTTCACCAAAAACGAACTACTTGCCAGCAGTAACGAACCACTGCCCAAGGCACTCAAGCGCCCGGCACTGGAGCAAGCTCTTCTGGAGCAGGACCACGCCACTGTGCATGCACGGCTCACCCGTGGTGAACCACTGCTCGCAGTACAAGCGGCGGCACACTTCGAGACCTTCAAGCTATTGTTCTTCGGCAACCTGAATCAGGACCTTACCGATTACGTGCTGCGGGATCTTGGACTGTTTCGCTACGAAAATTATCCGTTGGAGCAGTCACAACTGCCATTTAAAAGCCGCGCACAGGTCGAGCGCCATCTGCTTTTTTACTCGTGTCTGGCACAAGCGGAGCAAGTGCTCTGCGAAGATGCGGAGGCCATCAGTACTCTGGCCGCCGAACTGCCGGAAAGTGTAGAGGGTGATACCACGCTGCAACGGCGACTGGATCGCTTGCGCCTGGCACTGGCACGCCAGCTGGAGCGGCTGCATGCATTGGACACGGCCAGTAGCCTGTACCTGCAGTGTCAGCGCCCGCCGGCGCGTGAACGCCGCGCCCGTATCGCCGCCAGTCAAGGCGACACCGATTCCGCACTGACAATTTGTGCACAGATACTGGCGCAGCCCGAGAATGAGCAGGAGCGCGCATTTGCGGCGAGCTTCGGCCATCGCACCGCCAAGAAAACGCCACACTGCGATACCTGGCCTGCGCCAAAGCGTTATCGGGCACCCACACATACCGTGACCCTCGTGCAAACCGATCAAAGGGTCGAAGTCCGGGCTGCACAATATCTCGCTGAAATCGCACCCGGCAGTCAGTGCTTTTATGTGGAAAACACCCTGATCAACGGCGTATTAGGCCTGGCGATATGGGATATCCTGTTCGCGCCGATCCCCGGTGCTTTCTTCAATCCATTTCAGGTTGCACCGAGCGATTTTCGCAGCGCAGATTTTTATCCTCAGCGCCGCGCCGCTTTTACCCAGCGGCTTGCAGAACTCAAGCAAGCCGGGCTCGATGATTGGGTATGGCACCACTTCGGCGAGAAGTGGGGTATTGCCAATCCGCTGGTGCACTGGGAAGCACTTTCGGAGCCACTACTGACACTGGCGCTGTCCCAGATCCCAACCGAGCACTGGCTGGCATTGTTTCGCCGGTTGCTGGATGACATTGGCCAACACCGCAGTGGCCTTCCTGACCTGATTCTGTTCCCCGCCGGGGGCGGCTATGAACTAGTGGAAGTCAAGGGCCCTGGAGACCGCCTGCAACAAAACCAGCAGCGTTGGCTGGCTTATTTCGCCCAGCACCAGATCCCCCACCGGGTGCTACATGTTGAGTGGGGCACCTTGTGAGCGGCACCGAGATAAGCCGTGTAAGCAAGGATGAATGCCAGACAAAATCCGAAGATGTCCTGCAGCTCTCGGTCGGGGAGTTGGTGGAGTTTGCCTGTCGCAGTGGCGACCTGGTCAGCGAACAACGGCACGGCGGCCCCACTGCCGCAGAGGGCATCCGCGCGCACCAGCGCCTGCAACGCAAACGCCCGAAAGGCAGCGAGGCGGAATATCGCCTGCAGGTGGAACTGGAGCAGGACGGCCAAGCAGTGGCGCTGAATGGGCGCGTCGACATACTGCACCCCCAGGTGGACCTGCACACCCCTGTCCAACTCGATGAGATCAAAACTACCTACGTGCCACCGGAGATGCTCGCGGAATCCGCACGCGCCCTGCACTGGGCACAGCTGAAAATCTACGGCTTTTGTTACGGCCTGCAGCACCAGTTCACGGCCGATACACCTGTAGCCCTGCAAATGCTCTGGCACAACCTCAAGGACAAGAAAACCTACCCCGAATCCCGCGAGTTCCGTTGGGGAGAACTTGAGACCTTTACCCGCGAAGCGCTCACCACCTACTTAGAATGGCATCGGTGCTGGCAGGCGCACCGGCATGCCGTACACGATTCAGCTCGAGCGCTGACATTCCCATTTCCAAATTACCGCGCCGGCCAGCGTGAACTGGCGGTAGCCGCCTACCGCTGCCTGCGCGACGGTGGCGAGCTGGTGGTGGAGGCACCCACCGGTATCGGCAAGACCATCAGTACGCTGTTCCCGGCCATCAAGGCGATGGGAGAAACCCGGCTCGATCAGCTGGTTTACCTGACCGCAAAAAATTCCGGCCGCCAGGTAGTGCGGGAAACGGCCACACGCTTGCATGATCGCGGACTAACTCTGTCGGTGCTGGAGATTCAGGCGCGGGACAAGACCTGTGCATGCAGCCAGGGCCTGTGTAGCCGCGACGACGCCGGGATTTGCCCACGCACGCGCAACTTCTTCGACCGCTTGCCGCAAGCGCGTACCAACCTCCTGGGCAAACCGCTACTGACCCCGGAAGTGATTGCCGAGGAAGCCGACCGCCTGCAGCTGTGCCCCTTCGAACTGTCGCTACAGATGCGCCCCTGGGTGGATCTGGTGGTATGCGATTTCAACTACGTATTTGACCCCTTGGTGCAAATGCACGGTTTGCTGGACACCAGCCGGCAGCGGGCTCTGTTAGTCGATGAAGCGCACAATCTGGGGGATCGCGCCCGCAACATGTTCAGCGCAACCCTCAAACGCAGCGACAGCCGCCATGCCGCAGCCACCTGTAAAAGTTCCCATCCGAGCCTGCATCGGGCTATCCAGTCTCTGGTCAGAGCACTGGACAAATGGGTAGGGGAGCAGCGCGGCAATGCAGAGGGTCCGGCAGAGAACACTGCCGAGATATCCACAGCGGCAAATTTTCCCACCGCGGGAACAAAAAATCGCGAGCTGTGGATAACTTCACTGAGCGACGGCGCACCGCAAAAGATCAGTGCCGCAGTGCAAAAAGTGCTGCTGGTTGTGAACCAGTTGTGGGAGCAAGGCCAGCAACCACCCGAAGACATCAATGACTGGCTGCGGTCGCTATTTCGCTATCAGGTGATTGAACAGTCGGTGGCGGAGCAGCACCGCTGTATTACCCGCGCCCAGAGCGCTTCCAAGCCGGATAGCCGCTGGCGGGAACAGGAAGTCGAATTACTGTGCCTGAATGCCGCCACGTATTTACGGCAGGGATACCAAGCCTTCCACGCGGTCATCGGATTTTCCGCCACCCTGCGCCCGCCCGGCTACATCTACCAGCAGCTCGGCTGGCAACAGGATGCCCCTTACCTTGCCCTGCCCTCGCCATTTCGCAGCGAACAGCTGGGGCTGTTCCTGTGTCCATATGTAGATACCCGCTACCGTGCACGGGACCGGGCCGGTGAGCAGCTGGTGGAGCTGATTGCACGCACGTATCAAAGCCGCCCGGGTAACTACCTGGTGTTCTTCCCTTCCTACCGCTTCCTGCAACAGGTCGCCGAACGCTTCGCCAGTGCCTACCCGGAGATCCCACTGCTGCTACAGGAATCCGGCAGCTCCGATCAGCAGCGCGCGGAATTCCTGCAGCAGTTTCAGGCCGGCAACCGCACCCTGGGGTTTGCCATTATGGGGGGTATCTTCGGTGAAGGGATCGACTATGTAGGCGAACAGCTGATCGGTACCATTGTGGTCGGCACCGGCCTGCCGCAGGTCAATGAAGAGCAGGAACTGTTGCGCGCAACCTGGGAGCAGCAAGGGGAAAATGGCTTTGACATCGCCTATCGCTACCCCGGGCTCACCCGGGTGCTGCAAACCGCCGGGCGGGTAATACGCACAGAGAGCGACCGCGGCGTAGTGATTCTGGCAGACTACCGCTTCGCCGACCCGTTTTATCGGGCCCTTTACCCACAGCACTGGCAACCACACAGCTGCCGCAACGGTCAGTCGCTGTCCGACGCACTGGCAAGGTTCTGGAACGAATAGTCTTCTGCAAGCATGGTTTTAGATCGCAAGTTTTACCGACGCAGCCCGCATCTCAACCCACACCTCAGCCCCCAATCGGGTGCACAGGAGACTGTGGGCTTTAACGATGTGCGCAAACGCTTCGACTTTCGTTCCATTGCTATTGGGCGCTGGGTCACCGAGGCGGAAAAAACCCGTGCGGCGGGATTGTTTTACGGCGCACTGGAAGATCTGATGACTATTCTACAGGGGCCGGAATTACTCATTTCCCTGCGCGGCACCCTCGCTTTCCAGTATGGCACCGGCGGCCGTCCGGGTATCTGTGCCCACTATGAGCCCGGAACCCGCACCTTTGCCCTGGCAAAAAACGCCGGCCCCGGCTCCATTGCCCACGAGTGGTTCCACGCGCTGGACCACTACCTCGCCGGCAAAGCGTTTAGCGATGCACCGGGCAACATGTTTGCCTCGGAAGCCTGGCTGCGCGAAGCCACACCGGTGCCCCACCCCATCAATGACCGGCTGTTTGCCTGTTTCCGCGCGATTATGCTGGATGAAAGTGGAGAACATCCCAGTGATATGTTCCGTGCATCAAAAGCGGCGGATAAGGCGAATGGCTGCGTCTACTACGCATCGCCGGCCGAGATGTGCGCGCGGGCCTTCGAAGCCTTTGTGCAGGATGCGACCATCTCCAATAATTTTCTGGTCGCCGGCACCAAGGCAACGGAAGAGGCAAGATTGGGGCTGTATCCACAGGACGCACAGCGCACGCGGATCAATCTTGCCTTTACGGATTACTTCACTGTGCTGGGTGCGAGTTTGCGCCGCGCTGGTCAGCAATAAACTGAGTCATCTGCGCTTCCAGCATCTCCATGGGCACCGCACCGTTGGCGAGCAGCGCATCGTGGAATGCGCGCAAATCAAATTGATCGCCCAATTCCCGTTCGGCTTTTTCGCGCAACTCGCGAATCTTGATCTCACCCATCTTGTAAGACAGTGCCTGCCCCGGCCAGGAAATGTAGCGGTCTACTTCCGCGCGTACATTGCCTTCGGATAAGGAGGTATTGTCGGCGAGGAAATTCAGAGCCTGCTGACGGCTCCAGCCCTGAGAGTGGATACCGGTGTCAATCACCAGGCGCGCGGCGCGCCACATTTCATAACTCAGGCGCCCGAAACTCTGGTAAGGGGTGTCGTATACGCCCATCTCTTCACCGAGGCGCTCGGTATACAGCGCCCAGCCCTCGCCAAAAGCGCTCAGGTACAGGTTTTTACGGAATGCAGGGACGTCTTCCAGTTCCAGTGACAGGGCGCCCTGCAGGTGGTGGCCGGGTACTGCTTCGTGCAGGGTCAGCGCGACCAGCTCGTAGAGCGGGCGCTGGTCCAGGGCATAAGTATTCAGCCAGTAGGCGCCACCGCGGGTGCCGCCTATTGCTGCGGGATTGTAAGACGCAGTGGTGTAGTTGGGGGCGATTTCATCGGGCACCGGTACCACGCCGTAGGGCAGGCGCGGCAGCTTGCCGAAGAATTCTGGCAGGCGGTAATCGATGTTCTTGGCGATGTACGCGGCTTCCTTGAGCAACTCCTGCGGTGTTTCCGCATAGAACTGCGGATCGGTACGCAGGAATTCGGTGAACTCCTCAAAGCTGCCCTCGAACCCGCTGTCTTCAATCAGCTGATTCATTTCCCCACGGATACGCTTCACTTCCGCCAGTCCAATCTTGTGGATGGCATCCGGGTCCATATCCAAGGTCACATAAGTGTGAATGGCATGGCAATAGTAGTCTTCGCCACCGGGCAACTGCTCAGCGCCGAGGCTGTCGCTGGCCGCGTTCAGGTAATCGCCTTCGAGGAAGGTCGCCACGCGATCAAACGCAGGTATGGCGTATTTGCGAATGGCCTGCTTGCCCTGCGCCTGCAGGCGCAGTTTGTCTTTTTCTGCAAAGCTCTCGGGAAACTTTTTGAAGGGTTCGTAAAGGCTGCTCTTGGTCGGATCCACATACACCTGCGCACGTACCGTCGGCGCAATACCCTCGATCACGATTTTCGGCAACACGAAACCGTCTTTGATACCCGCACGCATATTCGCAATATTTTCATCAAAGAAGCGACCAGTGTCCTCGAGGCGTTTGATGTAATCCTCGTAGTCAGATACCTGCGGCATATTGAGGCCGCGGCTGGCGCCGAGCGCAGTGCTCCAGAAGCTGTAAAACGTATTGACCGGAACGCGCTCCTGGTAGAGCTCACTGGATTCAATAGAGTTGTTCAGAACCCATAGCAGCAGATCGCGGTTTACCCGGCCATCGCTGCTCAACCCTGTTCGATCAATATTCTCCAACCGCTCTACAAATTGCTTCTCGGCCTGCAAACGACGAGCGCGATCTTTCTCAGATACACCGGGCAACCTGTCGTTATAGCGTTTGTCACCCATGCGACTGGCGCTAGTTGGATTTTCCTTCAGGTAGTACTGCCAGTGATCATCGATCACCTGCTGCAGCTGCTGCTGGGGAGAAGCCGCCCGCGGTGCCGACACCCAGAAAATAAGCAGGGTGGCTATAAATAGCATTGGCAGCGCACGACTGGATAGAAATTGGGCCGACATAGAGTTCTCCGATTCAGTACTCGACTACCGACAAACATACCACGATCAGATCGGTGGGTTTCGCCCCGCTGGCGCCAATTATCCACCGGGCATGCTAGAGTCTTGGGTTATATCCATGACGACATGGGAGAAGGAAGCTTGGATAACGTTTCGGTCGCAGCGATACAGATGGTGAGTGGTGACGATGTCGGCCACAACCTCGCCCGCGCCCGCCTCCTGATACAGCAGGCGGCTGCCCAAGGAGCGAGGCTTGCCCTGCTGCCGGAAAACTTTGCCCACCTGGCAGACAGAGGCAGCTTTGCGGTAGCGGAAACCTACGCGGCTGATACAGCCCCTGACCCGCAGACCCAACCCATTCAGGCCGCATTGCGACGTTACGCGAGGGACTTTGGCATCTGGCTTGCGGCCGGTGCCATACCTCTGCGGAGCCGGCCGGATGGCACGCCTACCGCTGCGAAACGATGCCGCTCAGCGTTCCTTTTGTTTGACGAGCAGGGAAATGAGCGTGCCCGGTATGACAAGATCCATCTATTCGATGTGGATGTGGATGACGCTGCTGGCAGCTACCGGGAGTCCAACAGTATTGAGCCCGGTGAAGGGCTTTACGTACAGGAAACGCCCTTTGGCCACCTGGGACTGAGTATCTGCTTCGACTTGCGTTTCCCGGAATTGTACCGCCAACTGGCGATCGCCGGCGCAGAAATATTCATGGTCCCAGCAGCCTTTACCTATACGACCGGCCAGGCACACTGGCAGACGCTATTGCGGGCTCGCGCAATCGAAAATGGCTGCTTTGTCATTGCCGCAAACCAGGGTGGAGCACACTCGTCAAAAAGGCGTACCTGGGGGCACTCGATGATTATCGACCCTTGGGGCGATGTTCTGGCGGAAGCGGATGAGGGCGAAGCGGTAATTATCGCTGACCTGCATGGCAAGAAGCTGGAAAAGGTGCGCAAGAGTATGCCGCTGCTTTCCATGCGGCGGCTATGAAAGATGCAACCAGTATCACGCAATATTTTTAATCAGACCACCCTCGGCCTTGATACTTGAGCCGTTTATTGCAGCGCTGAGTGGTGACGCAATAAATGCGACCACCGCAGCAATTTCCTCCGGTTTGATAAAGCGTTGCAGCAGCGAGTCGGGCTCGGTTTCCTTGAAAAAATCACGCACAAATTCTTCTTCAGTTTTCCCCTGCACCTGAGCGCTTTCCCTCAACCAGTTTTTCACACCATCGGTAAGGGTCGGGCCCGGGAGTACCGAATTGACTGTTACATCGCGCCCACTACCTTGCGTTAGGTTCGCAAGCCCGCGACCGAGCACAAGCTGCGCACCTTTTGTGACCGAATAGTGCACCATACTCTCCAGGCCCCGCATGCCCGCTTCGCTTGAAATGTTAATGATGCGTGCGAAATCCTGCTCCAGCATCTTGGGAAAGTAGTGGCGCGAGAGTCGCACCGAACTCATGACGTTGGCATTGAGAAACTGATGCCACTCATCATCGGTAATTTCGGCAAAGGGTTTTGGGTTGAAGATCCCCATGTTGTTTACGAGGATTTCCAGTGCACCGTGTTTGTCGATCTCGGCACAAATACGCTCGGCGTCAGCGGGATCCGACAAGTCACCATCAATCCCGACGGCGTCTCCATACTGGGTCAGCTCCACCGCCGTTTCTGCACTGCCGGCGCGGCCATTAACGATTACCCGGGCGCCCTCCTGCAACAGGCTAATGGCAATCGCCCGCCCGATGCCTTTGGTAGAGCCACTGATAAAGGCCAGGCGCCCATTTAGCTGTAGATCCATGGTGTACCTCCCGATAAAGTTCTCCATACTAGTTTGATGCAGTCGCGGATCAAAAAGGTGGTGTTCTCTGTCCGCGGGACTACACTATGCGCGGCCGCGCAATATCATGGGCACTATTTCTTAGATGATTCCGGCTTGGTAATGTTGAGGGTTGTTGCCCTGAACACTACGCGTCTCCCCAGCCCAAACTACAACACAAGTCAAATTGTTATGCAGAAGCTTCCCCTTCGAATCGACATTGTTTCCGATGTAGTCTGCCCCTGGTGTGTTATCGGCTACTATCGACTGCAGCAGGCCCTGGATAAATTTGAGGATACTATTGATTCCAAGATTAACTGGTTGCCCTTCGAGCTGAATCCGGATATGCCCAGCGAGGGGCAGAACCTGCGGGAGCATATCGTCGAGAAATACGGTACTAGCCCGGAGGAAAGTACAGCCGCCCGCGAGCGCCTGACCAAACTGGGCGCCGATGTGGGTTTCCATTTTGATTATTTTGATGAAATGCGCATGGTGAACACCTTCAACGCACACCAGTTGTTACACTGGGCTGTCGGTGAAGGCAAACAGCATGCGCTTAGCCTGCAGCTCTTCACAGATTTCTTCAGCCATCGAAGAGACGTCAGTGCATTCGACGTGTTGATTGCCGCGGCAGAATGCGTGGGGTTGAATGGCTTTGCCGCGCGCGATGTGTTGGCACAGCAGACCTATGCTAATGAAGTTCGCCAGCTGGAACAGGGCATCGTCAGCAAAGGGGTGCGTGGCGTGCCACTGTTTGTTTTTGATGGGCAATATGCGTTAAGTGGTGCACAGGAGGCAGCAACCTTTGAAGCACAATTGCAGCGCATAATAGACGACAAAAATACAGCATGACATTCATCCCCGTTCAAATTCGATCTAAGTTGAGAGTAAATGCGATGCGCTTATCCATGGTCACCGCAGGATGCTTTGTGGGCCTGATCGGTCTGCTGCAGGGCTGCCAACCAAAGAATGCCGGCGCGGTGCCTACCGATGCGTTCCTGAAAAATATTTCTACCTATTGCGGTAAGGCGTTTGCCGGCAAAATCGTCGCCAATGAGCCAAGAACCGATACGCCAGATCCATTTGAAGGCAAGCAACTAATCATGCATGTGCGGGGCTGCGAAACACCCGAAACCCAAATAAAGATCCCCTTTCATGTCGGCGACGACCATTCCCGTACCTGGATACTCACCCGCACCAGTACAGGCCTGCGCCTGAAGCACGACCACCGGCATAAAGACGGTAGCGAAGATGCTGTCACCATGTACGGTGGCGATAGTGAAACGGCGGGTAGCGAAAGTCGTCAGGAATTCCCTGTGGATGCAGAATCCATTGCAATGTTTAAGAAGGAAGGGCTAAGCGCATCCATAGAAAATACCTGGGCTATGGAGATACATCCGGGAAACATATTTGCATATGAGCTTACCCGTCCAAGTGGACGCAAGTTCCGGGTGGAGTTTGATTTGCAGAAGCCGATAGCTACACCACCGGCCCCGTGGGGTTCGAAAGAGTAGCCAAGCTCACTTAGGTTATTTCGCCCATGAGCGAAAGCGATTAACAAAAAAGGCCACCCAAAGGGTGGCCTTTTTTACGCACCGCAATAGCCGCTTATTGCTGCTCTATCACCTGCTCGATACGACCAAAAATGGACTGGCCTTTGTCATCCAACATTTCGATGGCGATACTGTCACCGAACTGCATAAACGGCGTGGTGGGCTTGCCGTCCTGGATAGTTTCAATCATGCGGATTTCCGCAATGCAGCTGTAACCAACACCACCCTCTTTCACCGGCTTGCCGGGGCCGCCGTCGAGCTTGTTGGATACGGTACCGGAGCCAATAATGGTGCCGGCACCCAGTGGGCGGGTTTTTGCCGCGTGGGCAATCAACTGGCCGAAGTGGAAAGTCATATCCACACCAGCATTGGGTTCACCGAACTTGTCGCCATTCAGGTGCGATACCAGCGGCAGGTGCAGCTTGCCCTGCTGCCAGGCGTCGCCGAGCTGCGCCGGAGTGACACACACCGGGGAGAAGGCACTGGATGGCTTGGACTGGTAGAAACCAAAGCCCTTGCCCAACTCGTTCGGAATCAGACCGCGCAAGGACACGTCATTGACCAGCATCACCAGCTTGATGTGTTTCAGTGCATCTTCGGGAGAAACACCCATAGGCACGTCATCAGTGATGACGGCAATCTCGGCTTCAAAGTCGATGCCGAAGCCTTCGCTCTGGGGCATAACCACCGGGGCACGGGGGGCGAGGAAGGTATCGGAACCTCCCTGGTACATTAGCGGATCGGTCCAGAAGCTCTCTGGCATTTCGGCGTTGCGCGCTTTGCGCACCAGCTCAACGTGGTTCACATAGGCGCTGCCGTCGGCCCAGTGGTAGGCACGCGGCAAGGGTGAATGGCACATGGCCTGGTCAAAGGCCTCTCCCGCGATCTCACCGCTGTTGAGTTTGCTTTGCAGTGCTTCCAACTGGGTAGAAACACTTGACCACTCATCCAGTGCGCTTTGCAATGTGGGTGCGATTTCGCTGGCATCCGCCATGCGGGTTAAATCATCGCTCACCACGACGAGCTTGCCGTCGCGGCCACTTTTCAGGCTGGCTAACTTCACTGTGCCGTCCTCTTAATAATTGATTGGTTTAGGGGTCGAGAGCCTTGAACTCTTCTTCACCATGCATCCAGGCCGCGTGGCGCGGTGCCTTTTTGGTGCGAGACCACTCTTCCAGCATATCTTCGGCAACCCGCTTCAATTCTTTGTGCATACCAGGCTTGGCGGTATTGGCAGCGAGTTCGATACGGTGGCCGTTCGGATCGAAGAAATAGATGGACTTGAAGATAGTGTGATCGGTAGGGCCCAGCACGTCGATACCGGCATCTTCGAGTTTCTGCTTCATGGACAGCAGTTCGTCCATGCTCTCTACTTCCATCGCGATGTGCTGTACCCACTGGGGTGTATTTTCATCGCGGCCCATATCCGGGGAATTGGGCAGCTCAAAAAATGCCAGTACATTGCCCTGCCCTGCATCCAGAAACACGTGCATGTAAGGGTCCGGTGCCCCGGTAGAGGGCACCTTGTCTTCGGCGATCGCGAGCTGGAATTCCATACCGAGGAGATCGCGGTAAAACTCCACGGTCTCCTTGGCATCGTTACAGCGGTAGGCCACATGGTGGATTCGTTGAATCGCCATAGCTATATATCCAAGTTATCCAGGATGGAACCGGGGCGCTTAGGCCGCCGGCTTGTCTTCTTTGCCGATCACACCACGCTCGAGCTGGTCGCGCTCGATGGATTCGAACAGGGCCTTGAAGTTGCCTTCGCCGAAGCCTTCGTCTTCTTTACGCTGGATAAACTCAAAGAACACCGGGCCGAGCATGTTGGCGGAGAAGATCTGCAGCAGCAGGCGCGGCTGGCCACCTTCGGTGGTGCCGTCGAGCAGGATGCCGCGGGACTTAAACTCTTCGGTAGGCTCACCGTGACCCGGCAGGCGCTCTTCCAGCATGTCGTAGTAGGTGTTCGGCGGCGCGGTCATGAACTCCATGCCCTGAGCCTTGAGGCGGTCCCAACAGGCGATCAGGTCGTCACAGGCAAAGGCAATGTGCTGGATGCCTTCGCCGTTGTACTTCATCAAGAATTCTTCGATCTGGCCGCCGCCACCGGCGGCTTCTTCGTTCAGCGGGATACGGATCTTGCCATCCGGCGCAGTCATCGCCTTGGACAGCAGACCGGTGTACTCGCCCTTGATGTCGAAGTAGCGAATCTCGCGGAAGTTGAACAGGTCCTCGTAGTACTTGGCCCAGTAGTCCATACGGCCGCGGTATACGTTATGGGTCAGGTGGTCGAGGGTGTGGAAACCACAGCCTTCCGGATGACGGTCGACGCCTTCAATCCAGTTGAAGTCGATATCGTAGATGGACTCGCCTTCCTTGTAGCGGTCGATCAGGTACAGGGTGGCACCGCCGATTCCCTTGATCGCCGGCAGGCGCAATTCCATGGGGCCGGTAGCAACATTGACTGGCTGCGCACCCTTCTTGATCGCCTCGTTGTAGGCGAAGGTGGCATCTTTCACGCGAAACGCGAGGCCACAGGCCGAGGGGCCGTGCTCACGGGCGTAGTAGTCCGCGTGGCTGCCCGGCTCATAGTTGGTGATGAAGTTGATGTCGCCCTGGCGCCACAATTCCACGTCTTTGGTGCGGTGGCGAGCGACCTTGGTGAAGCCCATGGCCTCGAAAACGGTTTCCAGAATACCCTTCTCAGGTGCAGTGAATTCGACGAATTCAAAGCCGTCCAGGCCCATGGGGTTCTCAAACAAATCGGCCATGTGATCCTCCGTTATACAGGATTCATTATTAGGACCGGCAAGCGGCTTGTGGCCGCGGGGTCCGCTTGGTTTCAGGTGCAACGAATTTAGTTACGCGTGTAACTAATGTCAAGAGGTGTGTGCCTGCGCGGCTTGCGGCTCTCTAGTAATAGAACCAAAGCGCAGGGTTTACCGGAGAATCGGTGACCGGAGGGGTTTAAATAGACGCATTTCTGCGGAGACGGGCGCCGTAACAAAAAAACCACCCGAAGGTGGTTATCAACACAGGGGTTAACCCTTTCACTGGTGTGGTACTGCCGGTTATGCGGCAAGGCACCGGGGTCGACACTTGGGAGTGGAGAAACCCTTTTCCGTCCTTGCGCGATCCCTCACGCAAACACTCCTAAGTACCGACGCCGCTGCCCTGCCCCGTCAGCAACTACTTACTTCGGCTTACTTCTCGACGAACGCGCGCTCGATCACGTACTCGCGCGGGATACCGGCACGGGTTTCACTGAAACCCCAGTCGTCGAGGATTTTGGTGAGATCCTTGAGCATGGCTGGGGAGCCACACAGCATAAAGCGGTCTTCTTCCACATTCGGCTGCGGCAGGCCGAGGTCGCTGAACATCTTGCCGGACAGCATCAGGTCGGTGAGGCGGCCATTATTGCGATACGGCTCGCGGGTCACTGTGGGGTAATACAGCAGGCCGTTCTGCACCATCTCACCGAAGTACTCGTGCTCCGGCAGTTCCTTCTCGATGTAATCCTGGTACGCCAGCTCAGATTTGAAGCGCACGCCATGGGTGAGGATCACCTGGTCGAAGCGTTCGTAGACGTCCGGGTCCTTGATGATGCTCATAAACGGTGCCAGGCCGGTACCGGTAGAGAGAAGCCACAGGCGCTTGCCCGGCAGCAGGTGGTCGGCGACCAGGGTACCGGTGGGCTTGCGGCTGACATAAATCTCATCACCGGGCTTAATTTTTTGCAGCTGTGAGGTCAGCGGGCCGTCCGGAACCTTGATACTGAAGAACTCAAGCTCGTCCTCGTAGTTGGCACTGGCAATAGAGTATGCGCGCAGCAACGGGCGACCATTAGGTTGCTCCAGGCCGATCATGGTGAAGTGGCCATTTTCAAAGCGGAAACCGGGGTCACGACTGGTTTTGAAGCTGAACAGCGTGTCGTTCCAGTGATGGACCTCAAGCACCGTCTCTTTATTCAGATTAGACATAACAATAGAACCGCTTATTCCTCAATTTCTCGCTGCATTCTAATGCTGGCAAACCTATTGGCAAAATGGGATATTTTGATACTTGTTATCTATTTTGCCGATATCTGGAGACTGGCACTTATGCGCTATTCCCTGCGTCAGCTGGAAGTGTTCCTGGCCTGTGCCCACTACGAAAATGTCAGCCGCGCGGCAGAGAGCCTGAATATGTCGCAGTCCGCGGCGTCCACCGCACTGAAGGAGTTTGAGCAGCAATTTGACCTGCGCCTGTTCGAGCGCACCGGTAAACGCCTGCGCCTGAACGAATTGGGGCGGCAGTTGAGGCCCCGTGCGGAGGAACTGCTGGAGCGCGCGCGCGAACTGGAAGCCACCCTGATGGTACACAGTGACCTGGGCCGCCTTAAGATTGGCGCCACACTGACCATCGGCAACTATCTGGCGGCGGGCATCATGGCGCGCTACATGGAAGAGCAGCCCGCAGCGCGTGTAGAACTGGAAGTCGCCAACACCGCGGCAATCGCCCAGGGCGTGCTGAATTTCGAACTGGACCTGGGCCTGATCGAGGGTGAACTGAATCATCCGGATCTGGAAATGATCCCGTGGCGCGAAGATGAGCAGGTGGTGTTCTGCGCTCCGGATCACCCCCTGGCCAAGCGCGCGCAATTGAGTGACGAAGACCTGCGCGAGGCAACCTGGATTCTGCGGGAAACAGGCTCTGGTACCCGCCAGACCTTCGAGCGCGCGCTCGCGGGACTATTGCCAGAACTCAATATTCGCCTGGAGCTGCAACATACCGAAGCTATCAAGCGCGCGGTAGAGGCAGGGCTCGGGATCAGCTGTTTGTCGCGAGTTTCCCTGACCGACGCCTTTCGCCGTGGTGCATTGGTCGAGCTACCGGTACCGCAACGGGATTTCAGCCGGGAATTTTACTTCGTGCTGCACCGGCAAAAGTACCGCAGTGCCGGTATCGAGCGCTGGCTTGAGCTCTGTCGGCAAGAGCAATAGCTAGCAGGTAATTACCCGGGGAAAGCCTCTCCGGCGGTACTGGCAAACCTAGCTATCAACCCCAGCCATCTGGCCAATAAACATTGCCTGTAAGACCAATTATGGTAGACTCGAGTACGTATTCAGGCCTATTGCGCCAGCAAGACAACGATAGAATTTACGTGCTATGAAAAGCGATTTTTCAGGAAGCTCCCGCCGCATTTATCAGCAGGTGGTAGAAAAAATGTTGACCCTTCTCGACAGTGGCGAGTACCCACCCGGTGTGCGCCTGCCATCCGAGCGAGAACTGTCGGAGATGTTCGAAGTAAGCCGCCCCAGCATTCGCGAAGCGATTATTGCGCTGGAAGTCATGGGTCGTGTCGCTGTGCGCACCGGTTCCGGGGTTTACGTTATTGAGCCAGTAAATTCGTTTTCCGACGCCAAGGATTTCAGTCCGTTTGAACTGACCGAAGCACGTGTTCTTATTGAAGGTGAACTGGCAGCACTTGCGGCGACCATGATCACCGAGGAGCAATTGGAAGACTTGCGTCTGGCCTACCGCGACATGGTGCGTGAGAACGAGGAAGGCAACCTCACCTCAGAGCGCGCCGACCGCAAGTTCCACGAAGTGATTTCCCGGGCAACCAATAACCGGGTATTAATGAGCACCATCGATAAACTGTGGGACATCCAGGGGCACTCTCCGGAAATCCAGACAGTACACAAGTCGGTGTGTAAAAAAGATGGGCAAAAGCGCCTTGCAGAACACAAAGCGATTCTGCAGGCACTGGAAAATCACGACCCCAATGCCGCACGCAAGGCTATGCGCCTGCACTTCAATCGCTCACTGAATGCGCTGCACGATGCCTCTGAAGCAAAAGCCGTTGAGGTGGTACGCCGCGAAGTATCAGAGCGCCGCAAGCGCTTCTCCATCGATCGTCTGGGCGAGTCCGCGCACTAAGAATTTTCTTCACGCATTTTAGAAGGCCATACCGGAAACGGTATGGCCTTTTTTGTTGCAGCCGACCAAGCGCTATCCCAGCGTCAGACACAAAAAAGCCCGCACAAGGCGGGCGAATCATGTCCGACAGGCGGCACCTGTTCGGATGGAGAAGAGACAACCAATCAAACCGAAGCCTGCAGCCCACCTTTCGGGGTGCTGGACTGCAGGCTATATGCCTTGGATCGCGCTTAGAACTTGGCTTTCAGACCAAGGAATACACGCGGGCCGTAGCTATTCATCTCACCCAGGTTATCGCGGGTGTAGAAGTACTGCTTCTTCGGCTCATCAAACAGGTTGATGGCTTCGAGGCTCAGCTTCACATTATCGGTTACCTGGTAAGACGCCTTCGCTTCCCATACACCAACATCACCAACGAAGCGCAGACGCGTGCCGTTACTGGTGTAAGGCTGGAAGTACTCGCTGCGGTACTTGTAGATCAGGCTGGTGTCGAAATCGCCGATCTGATAGTACAGCTGGCCGGAGAAGACGTTTTCAGAGAAACCGGGGATGTTGCCCGGAGCGATAATACCGATATTTTGGGATACCACATTGCCACTCTCATCCAACACCACGGAATCGCCGTAGTTGCTGTCTTCGAACTCAAAGTTGGAGTCAGCATAGTTGTAGCTCGCCTTCATACCCAGGCCGCTCAGGTAGCCCGGCAGGTAAGAGAAGCGGTGTGTACCAGTAACCTCAAAACCGGTCAGGGAGCTGGTGTCTTCGTTGGTGCGAGTCAGGTCAAATGCAACTGGGATTTCGACTCCGTCGACCACCATGTTTTCTGTAACGTTTACGGTCTCAAAACCACCCTGGAAGCGCTTGTGATACACACCAAACGCGAGCATGGTGTCTTCATTCGGGTACCACTCGATCGCGGTATCGAAATTCCAGGACGTCAGCGGTTTCATTTCCGGGTTACCGTCACCAACAATGCCGCGCAGCAGATCAGCAGTAGTGCTTGCTTCGTCTTCTTGGCCAATAGTGCTGAGTGCGCGCTTGTAACCCAAATCGGAAGGGTCTGGGCGAGACAGGCCGCGGTAAACAGCACCGCGCACCAGCACATCCTCGGCCACGTCGGCTACCAGGTTAAAACTGGGCAAAACTTCGGTGTAGTCACCACCACTGCTTACACGCTCAAGCTCACCTGTTGGGATGATGTTGTAGTTACCATCTTCATTAGTAACGATACTGTATTCATTGCGGTAAGAAAGGGAATCCACTTCTGTCTGCACGACACGCACACCGAAGTTACCGTTGATCGGGGTTCCCGCCAGCGAGCTGCTGAAGTCTGCCATCACGTATGCGGCAGTGGTGGTCTCGGTGACGTCGGTAACCCCGTCACTTTTCTCTTCAAGCTCCGGATAGGCGAACTCTTCACCCAGGTGCGATAGCACCATATCGGCAACACACTGGGTATCGAAAGTGGCCCAAGAGTTGGTCATTCCGGTCTGGTTGCCATTGCCGTCCAGCATCGTGATGAGGCTGCCGGTACTTTCGGCATTCATGAAATCACTTTCCGGGAAAGCTATCGCACAGGCTTCGTTAATTGCCAGCAGTGCCGCTTCACTTTCATCGTCTCCGCGATCAATCTCGTAGGTATCACGAGCATTACCCAGATCGACGTACTCCAGCTCGGAGAAGCGCAGGCCACCGCGTACCGCAGTAACAAGTTCACCATCCAGGCGCAGATCGAAATCAGCACGGAAGGCTTCATTAGTGTTACGACGATCTACATCGTTATCTACACGGATACGATACTCGTCAGAGAACAGCGTGTGGTCGGTTACATCGAAGTCAGTAATGGTGTACTGACGGATCTCGGAGTCCATGTCCCACTGCACCATTGGGCGGTAGCCGCCATCGGTGGACTCACCGAACACGTCGCGGCTGTCGGACTGGGTACGCAGCAGGATCTGGTTTTCGGTACGCGTGGTTTCGGAGAAGGAGTAATCCGCAGACATGGTGAGATTATCGGTAAACGCATAGGAAACATTCAGACCGTAACCCAAGTAATCTTCCGCACGCTCATAGGTTTCGCTGTTTGATTCAATCGCAGTTTCACCTTCCCAGTTCAGCACGGTACCGGTGTCGGTAACCACCAGGGATTCAGCGGTAACGCCTGGAGTTACACGCTTCATGTTGGCGAAATTCAGGTCGTGGCGCTGCTCGGACTGCACACGTTCGGACTGCTGCAGATCGAAGTTGATATCGGTTTTATCGTTGGGCTGGAACTGCAGCGCTATAAACACGGAATCACGCTCATCACGAGTGTCGTTCTGGCGGTAACCGTTGGAGCTGGTAGCGAATGCGTAGTCCAAACCATCGCTGTACGCTTTACCGGTCGCGGGGTCTACCTCGGTGCGGTAGCCCATATTGCTTTCTTTGAACTTGCCGTCACCATCGTGATCGAACGGTGCATCAGCCACCTGGTCTTCACAATCACCGCCGGAATCACGGTAGTAACCTTCGTAGGTTACGCCTGGATCATTGATACACGCCCAACGGGAGGAACCGGTGGGGCTGGAAGAGCGCATTTCAGATTCCGGCTGGGAAATATCGCTCTGTTGCAGGCCCACGGAAACACCGAGTGCCATGCCGTTGTCGAATTCAAACTGGTCAACATAGCTCGCGGTACCGCGGAATCCGGTATCGCCGGCCATCGGGTCGTCAATGTTCGCTTGATTCGGGTTGATATTTGCCTTGGCATCAATCTGGATACGCTGCTTACCGTAATCGAGCGGCTTAAGGGTTTCCAGTTCGATCAGGCCCGCGACGCCACCCTCAATCAGGCTGGCATCCTGGGTCTTGCGAATAGCAACTTTTTGCATCAGCTCAGAAGGAAACTGGGAGAAGTTTACTGAGCGGTCGCCACTACCGTTGGTCGCTTCACGGCCATTAAAGGTAGTAGCACTCAGGTAAGGGCCCATACCACGAATGGAGATTTCCGTTGCGCCACCGTTTTCGCGGTGGGACGAGGCACCGGTAACAGATTCCAGCGCTTCACCGATCGACAGTGCCGGCAGCTCACCGATTTCGGTGGCGGACAGACCGTCTACGATCGTTACGGAGTTGCGCTTAATGTCGATGGTCGACTGGATAGTGGCACGGGAACCGGTAACCACGACTTCTTCCAGCGCCTGCTCAGAAGATGCTGCTTCCTGGGCGTAAACTGCACCGGCATAACCGACATAAGTAACTGCGGCAATAGCGCTTACAAGAAGCGACTTCTTAAAATTTTTCTCGTTAGCCATTACATCTCTCGCGTCTTTATTATTATCACGCATGATTACCCCCAAGGATGTCTGCGTTCGTTGATAGTAACAAGGGCGCCCTGTTATGGCGCCTCCTCATCGCTCATCTCGCGGTTTTTTTTATCAGCCTATCGACCAGTGACAACCTCTTTTGGGTGGGCTGCCCGCGATCTGGCATGCACAAATTCTCACCCACCTACACCCCAGTCAACCAATTTTCAGAAAAACTTCACATTTTGGACTGACCCCTGAACACTTTTTGTGCATTTTTTCGAAATATTCTGCGTGGCGCACCAAAACGGCACAAAATTTCGACGCTAACTGGTTAACCCGATTGGTTGACAATTATTTTTTACCAATTTAGTCTGGCCCCATAATAACTCCGCGACTCCAGCGAATGCCTCTTATTGGTGCGACTGGAAATGGAAATTGCGGGCAACCAAACCCAGAAAAACAAAACAGGTGATCATGAGAGCTTCAGGAATAAAACCACTGTTGGCCGCTGCACTGCTGACTGGCGCGCAGGCATCCCTGTTTTGTGTTCAGGCATCCGCCGCGGAATACCTGGTACACGACCAGACGGCTTACGCCAAAGTGGCTGAAAACCTTGAAGCCGGCGATACCGTAGTACTGGCGAATGGTGTTTGGCGTGACTTTGAAATTCTGTTTACCGGAAATGGCGAAGAAGGGAATCCGATCACCCTAACCGCTCAGGAAAAGGGCAAGGTCTTTATAAGTGGCCAGTCGAACCTGCGCCTCGCCGGTGAGCATCTGGTGGTATCGGGATTGGTGTTTAAGGACGGCTACACCCCAAGTAGTGAAGTGGTAGCGTTCCGCCGCAACAAGGAACACCTGGCGAATAATTCCCGGGTGACCGAAATCGTGATCGAAGACTTCAGCAAGCCTGAGCGTATGGAGTCGGATTACTGGGTTAGCATTTACGGCAAGAACAATCGCTTTGATCACAACCATCTTGCCGGTAAGCGCAACAAGGGTGTGACCATGGCGGTACGCCTGAATACCGAAGCGAGCCAGGAAAACCACCATCGTATCGACCACAATTATTTCGGTCCGCGCCCGGCCCTGGGCTCCAACGGCGGCGAGACCCTGCGTATTGGCACCAGCCACTATTCTCTGACCGATTCTTTCACGGTGGTGGAAAACAATTACTTCGACCGCTGCGACGGCGAGGTGGAGATCATCTCCGTCAAATCCGGCAAAAATATTCTACGCAACAACACCTTTTTCGAATCACGTGGCACCCTGACCATGCGTCACGGCAACGGCAACCTGATCGAGGGCAACGTGTTTCTCGGCAATGGCGTAGATCACACCGGCGGTATCCGCGTAATCAATGCAGACCAGCAAGTGCGCAACAATTATCTCGAGGGTCTCACAGGCTATCGATTTGGGAGCGGGTTCACCGTAATGAACGGTGTTCCCAACTCTCCCATCAACCGTTACCACCGTGTGGTCAACGCGAACATTGAAAACAACAGCTTTATCAATGTAAACCACATCCATCTGGCCGCAGGCGCCGACCAGGAACGCAGCGCGACACCGCAAGACTCCATAATTTCTGAGAATATTTTCTACAGTGAGAATGGAAAATCACCCTTCTCCGTATTTGATGATATTTCCGGTATTACCTTTGCCAACAATGTATCCAATGGATTTGTTGACCAGAAGATTCACCAGGGTATCGAAAGCGGTGTGGGCAAGCTGGACCGTGCAGCCAACGGACTCCTCTACCCGAAAAATGCGGCGGCAGCCGACAAAGGCGCAAGCCGTGATCTGGCGGTCACCACCAAGGAAATGACCGGCGTATCCTGGTACCCGAAATCAGAGCCGGTTACGCCGTTCGATAGTGGTAAAACCACGCGTGTCAGCCCCGGCGAAGATGCATTGTTCAATGCCATCGAGCACGCCGAAGATGGCGATACGCTGGTGCTGGAAAGCGGTAGCTACAATGCGCGCAAGCGCCTGTCCGTGAACAAGACGCTGACCATCAAGGCCAAACGACAAGGCAAGGTGACAATCACCGGCGAACGCCCGGTAATGTTTGAAATCCAAAACGGCGGCAGCCTGTCGCTGGATGGCCTGGTAATCTCTGGCGCAAACAGCCCGGACAATGCCGGTAATATTCTGATCCGCACCGCGCCCTGGGGGATGTTGAAGAACTATCGCTTCTCCATGACCAATAGCCGCGTGGAAAACCTGGATATCAACCACTCGTATCACTTTTTCGATTCTGGCCATCGCGCTTTCGCGGACACCATCATCCTGGTGAACAATCACTTCGAAAATATTACCGGTGATCTGCTCAAGCTAAATAAAGAGAAGGACGACCTGGGAGTCTACAACGCCGAATATGTGACCGTCACTGGTAACACGTTTATTCAGGTACAGGGTGCTCTAGTCGACTTGTACCGCGGTGGTACCGACGAAAGTACCTTTGGTCCGCATCTCGATTTCAGTAACAACGTGGTCGCCGAGTCTTCACAAGGCAAGCGTAATAACGCGAAGGCACTACTCAAACTGCATGGTGTGCAGGTTGCCGATGTGCGTGACAACCTTATCGAAAATAGTGCCGGCATTGTTGTCGAGCACACGGTAGGTGAACCGGTGACCCGCATCGCCAATAACCAGTTTTTCAAGGCACCACTGCCAGAGGTGAAGGAACTGGTCGCGGAAGGCCCGCACACTGCAATTCTTGCAAATAACGAAGCTAGAAACTGATAAGAGCCAAGAAGTATTAACATGTTTGCTCAATCCGTTTTCAACAAGCCAAAGACCTTCGCCGCCCGCATCGCACTGGCGGGTGGTGTCGCTACGGCCACGCTTGGCGTATATCCGCTATCTGCCAATGCCGCTTCCCACCCGAACCTGGTGATCGATGCGGCGGATGTCGATGCCATGCAGGGTGCAGTTAAAGTTCCCGGGCGCTTCCGCAACGCATTTTTGTCGACCCAATCCTCTGTGGATAAGGCCCTGCAACAACCCTTTGTTGTACCAGTGCCCGCAGACGCTGGTGGTGGCTATACCCACGAGCAACACAAGAAAAACTACCAGCTGATGTACAACGCCGGTGTGCTCTTCCAGATCACCCAGGATCCAAAGTATGCGGAACGCGTACGCGATATGCTGCTGGCCTATGCAGATTTGTACCCGACACTGCCGCTGCATCCGAAACGCCGCCCCGGTGCCGATAACCCCGGCAAGCTTTTCTGGCAGAGCCTGAACGAAGCAGTCTGGCTGGTCTACACCATCCAGGCCTATGACCTGATCCGGCCGGCGCTTAATCGAAGTGAGGCGGAAAAGATCGAACAGGGTGCGCTGCGCCCGGTGGTTAAATTTTTGTCCGTAGGTTCCCCGGCAACCTTCAATAAGGTGCACAACCACGGCACCTGGTTAACTGCCGGCGTGGGAATGGCCGGCTACGTGCTGGATGAGCCCGAGTGGGTGGAACAGGCGCTGCTGGACCTGGATAAGTCTGGCAAGGGCGGCTTTCTGCGCCAGCTGAATATCCTGTTCTCCCCCGATGGCTACTACAACGAAGGCCCCTACTACCAGCGCTACGCGCTGATGCCATTTGTAACCTTCGCCAAGGCGATTGAAAACAACGAGCCGGAGCGCGGTATTTTCGAATACCGCGACGGCATCGTGATGAAGGCCATCGATACTACGATCCAGCTGAGCTACAACGGCCTGTTCTTCCCGCTGAACGATGCGATCAAAAGCAAAAGAATCGATACCTCCGAATTGGTCCTCGGTGTGACCATCGCCCACGGGGAATCTGCGAATCCGCAATTGCTCGATATTGCTGCGCAGCAAAACCAGATTTTGCTTTCCGGCGATGGCCTGAAAGTCGCACAGGCGCTCGACGCGGGCAAACAACAGCCCTATCAGTTCAAATCTACCGCATTCCGTGACGGCAAAGATGGCGATGAGGGCGCGCTGGTGGTGATGCGCCAGCAGGCCAATGGTGATCAGGCACTGGTATTCAAACCTGCCGCGCAGGGCCTGGGTCATGGTCACTTCGACAAATTGAGCTGGCAGTTTTATGACCGCGGCGCGGAAATTGTCACCGATTACGGCGCCGCGCGCTTCCTGAATGTTGAAGCCAAAAATGGCGGCCGCTATCTGCCGGAAAATGAGACCTGGGCAAAACAAACCGTTGCGCACAATACCGTTGTGCTGGACGAAACGTCCCACTTCGACAACAACCTGCCGTTTGCCAATCAGCATCACCCGACTCTGAATTTCTTCCACGCTGATGACCAGGTAAAAATCAGCGCAGCAGAGATTGACTCAGCGTATCCCGGTGTGACGCTCACCCGCACCCTGGCACTGGTAAACAATCCAGATGATCAATCCAGCTATGCGATTGACCTGTTTGAGGTAACATCCGAGAAGTCCCATCAGATTGATTTACCTGTGCACTACAGTGGCCAGCTGGTGGACACCAACTTCGCGCTACGCGGCTTCGCCGATGGTATTTCCGCACTGGGCAAGAACAACGGATATCAACACCTGTGGTTGAAAGCCACTGCCAAGCCCAGCGCTGGCCTGGCCCAGGTAACCTGGCTGAATAACAACGGTCGCTTCTACACCCAGTCGAGTTTGGTAGACGGAGATACCCAGTTGTTATTCACCGAACTCGGTGCCAATGATCCCGACTTCAATTTGCGTGCGGAAAAGTCGTTTATCGCTCGCCGTGAAGACTCGCAGGCACACACCTTCGTGAGCGTGCTGGAGCCGCACGGTGAATACAACCCAGCCAAAGAATTTACCCTCGATGCAGAGAGTGGCATCCAGGGACTGACGCATAAGCAGGTTGGCGAAGTTGAACTGGTGGCCATCGACAGAAAGAACGGCAGCACCCAACTACTGGCGTTTAACCGTAGTGCCTCTACCACCAGTGAGAGCAACAGCCAATTTGAATTTCGCGGCAATCGCTACGCATTTAGCGGCCGTGCCAAATTTTTCCAAATCACTAACTAACGGATTTAGCGGAGAACGTTATGCCCGCAACTGACGCATTTGTCCAAGCCCAGGATGTCGAGGTCGAAGATCTCGGTGGTGGTATCAAGCGGCAGATCCTCGGCCACGATGACAACCTGATGATTGTTCGCGTTTGGTTTGAGGAGGGAAGCATCGGCTATGTACACAAACACCCACATACACAGGTTAGCTATGTGGAAAGTGGTGAGTTTGAGGTCCAGGTCGATGGCCAGAAAAAGCTGCTGACGGCAGGAGATAGTTTTTACATCGCACCGCACCTGGAGCACGGAGCTGTGTGTAAAAAAGCCGGTGTATTGCTCGACACCTTCAGCCCCTACCGGGAAGATTTTCTGAATAACTAATCAGGATAATAATAATGAAGAACTTACGCTGGGCCATTGTGTCCCTGGTGGCACTCGCCACCATCATTAACTACATCGACCGCACCGCGCTTTCCGTTATGTGGCCCGGCATTGCCGATGACCTCGGCATGGACAGCCACGACTACGCGAACATCATGAGCGTGTTCCTAATTGCCTATGCAATTGGTCAGGCGGTGTTTGGTCGCGTCTTTGATGCGATCGGCACACGTCTCGGTTTTATGCTTTCCATCATCGTCTGGTCGGTGGCGATTGCCATGCATGCACTGGCTACGTCCGTGGCGTCCTTCAGCATTTTCCGTACGCTGCTCGGTTTCGGTGAGGCGGGCAACTGGCCTGGCGCAACCAAGGCCAATGCCGAATGGTTCCCGGCCAAGGAGCGTGCACTTGCGCAGGGTATTTTCGGCGCAGGCGCATCGGCCGGTAGCATCATTGCGCCGCCGCTGGTTGCCTTCCTGTATGCATTCCTTGGCTGGCAGGCAACGTTTGTAGTGGTCGCGCTGCTCGGCTTCATCTGGCTGGTGCCCTGGATGATTATTTACAAGAGCGGCCCGGACGCGCACCCCTGGATTACAGAGGAAGAGCGCCAGCTAATCCTTTCCGGCCAGATTGCACCCGAGAAAAACGAAGACGAGTATGTACCG
>NZ_AFPJ01000014.1 GCF_000220505.1 Microbulbifer agarilyticus S89
CCCAAACTGCGCTCGGCAATGCACCTCGACACGGTGTTCACATTCGCCGACCGCGATGTGGTCACACTGTATCCGGAGATTATGAACCAGGTACATACGCTGGTATTACGCCCACAAGACAAGGGAAAGAATCTGCACATCACCCTGGAAAACAAACCCTTTGTGGATGTCGTTGCCAGGGCCCTGCGACTGAAGAAAATCCGCGTAGTGGAGACGGGAGGAGACCACTATGCCTCAGAGCGACAGCAATGGGACAGTGGCAATAATCTTGTCGCCGCCAAGCCCGGCGTGGTGTTTGCGTATGACCGTAACACCTACACCAATACCCAATTGCGCAAAGAAGGCATCGAGGTTGTGACAATTGTTGGGGCAGAGCTTGGCCGGGGACGCGGTGGTGGGCATTGCATGACATGCCCCATCAAGCGTGACCCCATCGACTTTTAATGGAACTTCCCAACAGCATACCGCGATAGAGTACGAGTGCACCTGAAGGAGCTGACGGCACTCTGTGCTCCGCGTATACTTGCGCCATGAAATTTTGCAGCCACTGTGGCCACTCCGTTGTATTCGAAATTCCCCAAGGGGATGACCGCCCTCGGCACCTGTGCCATGACTGCGGCGCCATTCACTATGTAAACCCGCGAGTAATCGTCGGGGTCCTGCCTTACCTCGGCGAACAGGTGCTACTGTGCAAACGCGCCATCGAACCGCGCCATGGACTGTGGACCCTGCCGGCTGGTTTTATGGAAAACGGTGAGACCAGCGAACAGGGGGCACTGCGTGAATCATGGGAGGAAGCGCGCGCCAGTATCCGCGTGGATGAGCTCTTTTCCGTTTACGACATTCCCCATATTAATCAGGTCTACCTGCTGTACCGCGGTGAGCTGACCGACACCAACTTCGGTCCCGGGCCGGAATCGCTGGAAGTGGAACTGTTTGACGAAAAAGACATCCCCTGGCGGGAGATGGCTTTTCCAGTGATGACGCAGACACTGAAGCATTACTTCAGTGACCGCGAAAAAGGAAGCTACGGCCTGCACCGTGGCATCATTGAACGCAAACTGTAATGAACGTCGGCCCGGGGCTTATTCCTGTCCCGGACGCTCGCGGCGCTGCCTGAGCAGCCAGTCGTAAATGTCCTGCCCTTCATAGACCCGCCGCCACACATCGTGGGCCATGTCTTCGTGGATGGTAAAGCGCACTTCCGCCTCACTTTCCTGTTCCAGCCTGTTGATACCGCCGAAGAAATGCGACTTCTGCACCGCGGTATCGCGACCGCCCGCAAACGCCCAAACGGGCAATGCGGCCCCGGCGATCGGCGTCATAAAATCGGGATGCCCCCACCCTACCACGGGCGCAATCGCGGCGAATTTCTGCGGGTGACGACTCGCCATATACCAGGTGCCGAAGCCACCGTAACTGATTCCGGTAAGGTAAATCCGGCTAGGATCCACCCGCAAGCGTTCACCGGTATCCTGCAAAATATTCAACAGATCCTGCTCCACCCGCTCCCAGCCATCAGGCAGTAACGGCGCTACCTGCCCCCACTGGTCCACCATGTCTCCGGGCTGCATCTCGCCGCTGGGTGAGAAGTAGGTTCGGTCCGGGGTTCCTTGCTCCAGTCGCGCGGGGATGGCGTCGCGGCTGCGCTTGGCAATGTAGGCAAACTTCCGATCCATACCGAACATGTGCAACTGGGGAGCGATGATGATGAAGGGTAAATCTCTTTTCTGTGCCCAGACCTCGTACAGGGGGCCGTGGGTAAGCACAAAATCCAGATCCTGTTTGCCATCGCCACGCTCACCGTTGCCATGCAGGAACAACATTAATGGCCACTGCTGAGATGGGGACGCCTCGTAACCCTGTGGCAGATACACAAAGTAGTCGCGTTCCGTCCCATCCACCTCACTAATATAGGACTGTCGATTGAGTTGTCCGTCACTGGTGTTCCTCTGCGACTCAGATTGCGGAGAACACGCACTGAGGAGTGCCGTGCAGGCTAACGGAAGTGCCGTCGAAAGAACGGCGCGAGCACCGGAAAAGCGTAGATATTTCAGCATGGTATGTATTTGTATAGGTTTCCGAGTCACTGTAACCCAGTGGCGCGTGAACGTCTTTAGATTTGTGCCTTGGCGCACAACTTTCATGCGGTCCACTTGGAGCGATTCCAACCAGGTGGTTTAAACTCGCCTGTACAAGAACGATAAAGAGCCAAACGCGATGAAACACCTGTTCCTGAAGAGTTTCCAGCTGTCGGTAACCTTCGCGCTTCTTGCACTAGTGTCGCTGTCACTCTGCGCCTGCGGCGACAAATCTCCAGCAGGCAACGCCACGTCGACAGCACAGGCTGAACGGATCGTCGCAACGGTGGGCGGCCAGCCGATATACCTGCATGAAGTGGATGCAGCCATCCAGATTCAGCATCACGACTTGCTGTTAACCGAATATGAAATGCGCTTTGCCCAACTGACCCAGATGGTGAACGCCAAACAAGACCAAACTGGCGGCGACGTCGAATGGTTACTGGATCACCCCACGCCACCACGTATCGAAGTGCATGCGGGGGCGCGCCCCGTAAGGGGGAACCCGCAGGCGACTGTAGCGCTTACGGTTTTCTGTTCCTACCAGTCGGTGCACTGCGCCCAAGTGCACCCCCATCTGCTGACACTCTTGGATGCCTATCCGGGGTGGGTGTCACTGCGCCATGTCGATTACCCCATGCATTTCCACCGCGAGGGACATAACGCGGCCCGGGCTGCACGCTGTGCCGCCAGACAGGGCGCACCCTGGGCATATGCCGATGGACTGTACGCGCGCTCCCGCCATCTGGATGGCGACGTCTACCCCCTGCTGGCAAAACAACTCTCCCTGAAACCGGAAGATTTAACGACCTGTATGCAGGAGCCGGAAGTCTCCGCGCTGGTGGATGCTGACCTAGCGTTAGCCCGGGAGCAGGGCTTTGGCAATGTCCCCATCGTTTTGATCAATGGGCTGTACACGCGCGGCCCCAAGTCCTATGAGCATTATGCGATGTGGGTAGCCCGGGAACTGCAGCGCAATGGAATCTCTCCTGGCAGTATTCATCCACAAGCTGACAGATACTCCGCCGCTGGTGATGCACAGGTCCAGCACACGCAATTACCCCTGCGGCTTGAGGGCACCAGTCTTTCCACCGCTGCGGAGAATTCCAGCGCGCTGATCGCTGTCGACGACAAAGAAGCTGCGCGATTTACGCTGGGCGCATCACTGCTGCAGAAGGTGCGCTTGACCTATATCCACAAAGATCATGTGATCCTGAACAATGATGGGATCGTGGAGCGACTAAATCTGCGCGGTGAACAGAGTGAGTCCAGCGACCTGCCGCCGTTGACGCGTCGGGCACCGCGAGACGCTGCAACCATGCAACGCATTGAACAACCCGCCGGCGAGACCCGCAGGCTGATCCCAGCGGATGGCGTCTTGCCGTTAGGGCAAGAGTGGCTACGCCAACAACTGCTGGCACGCGAAGAATTGGCGAAGAAATTTGTCCTCGCAGAACACGAGGTAGATGGCTACAAGTTACTGCGTCTGGAAGGGATTGCCGATAGTGAGTTTTTTGCTGCGCTGGGATTGGAGGAAGGCGATGTTGTGTTGCGGGTTAACGACGAATGGGTGCACAGTGGCCAGAACCCATTGTGGGATGCACTGGTCAGCGGAGAGGTGACCGACGTAACCTTTATGCGCAACGGATTACCACAGCGGCTGCAGTATACCGTTGCAGAGTCGGGCTACTTCGACGATCTGGACAGTCCGCCGGGAAACACCGATGGCGCAGCTAGCAATGGCAACGCTGGCGAAGCTGCCGGGGACGCTGATAACGCGGAAGAGAAGAATGACGGCGAAGAGGATTCGGATACCGACGAGGGTGGCAAAGACGGTACCTAAAGAGGTGCCTGCACAAGAACCTGAACAGCTGCCCGGTTTTTTCAGCCTAAGACCACGGAGGCGGGTACTGCCAGCTCCCGCCCGTTCACCGTTTACCGTGTTAATTTCGTGGAGCGCAGGACCTTATTTATCCGGATTGCCATTCCACATCAGGTCGGCGACGGTATTCTGCCCGGCAACACTCGGGTGGAAGCAGTCCCCACCATCAATGTCATTTTTTCCGAACTGGAAAGTGCCGGTACTGGGCTGTGACTCCCCGGCATACTCGGCAACCACCTCAATACCGTTGGTGCCATTGTACGCACTGGCCTCTTCCTGCAGGATTTCGTTATAGCGTTGCTGGGCGGCAGAAATACCTGCGTGACGGGTAGCAAAGCTCTCACCGTTCAAGGTGCCACCATTGGTCGCAATTCGACAAATGCCAAAGGTCGACCAGGCACTTTCACAATTTACCCGCCAGTTCCCGGACTGTTTGGCAAGGCCTGCCGCACGCAGGTCCTGGATGCGCGGTACGGAACCCAACACAACCGTCGATCCTGTTGGCAGCCCATTCACCAGTTTGTCCATACCCGCGCGGACCGCGCCGCGCCATTGCGCGTCGGTATACAGCGGGTCGGCACAGTTGGCGCCATCAACACAGTCGCGATTACAGATATCGTTGCCGCCCAGCACCACCTCTACGTGATCGGCAACGGTGGTCTCGGCCAGAATCCGATCGGCCTGAATACTGAAACTATCACCGCCGCCACGCATTTCCGCACCGGAACGCGCGGCACCTTTGTTGGCCGCTACGCCCGGATCAAGCGCCTTGTACTTGTCGTGAACGCTGTTGACGCTGGAATCCCAGCCATCAAACCAGCTGTGCTCGGGTTGATCGCCACCCAAAAGGCAAAAGAAGCCGCCGGTAAAAAATGTATTGCCGGTACAGTCAGCGGCGAATCCCATGGTAATACTGTCGCCAGCAGCGGTGGCTTTTGCGGGTGTGGCTACAACGTGGTTGGCGGAAAAAGAAAAGAACAACAGGAGGGGAGCAAGCAGCTTGAGCTTCTGCATGATGAATTCTCCGTTTGTGGTTTTTATCAATTATTCGAATTTGCAATCACGGTGAACCGCCCAAGTGTTGTGCAGGCAGCGCCCCATTACCAACCGGGATTCCAATGACCAATTAGTCCATGACTTAAATTGGGAGTACGGTCGCAACTCAGTCGCAAAAACCTCTGCAAAGAAAACGGGAAATGATCTAAAGAAGGGCACTGCGCGAACGGCGGGAAGGCAAATATTTAGCGCACGTATTTTTTTCAATGCGCCTCTGTGGAACGAGGCGCTCAACCACAGCGGTCATCCAACCGCCAGAGGTCAAACGCGACCTCCTCATAGGGATGCGCGCGGCGCATGGCCGCAAGCACCGCGTCTACCACATCATCCGCGCAGACGGTTTCCACGCGGTACTCTGCCACCTGCTCTACCTGCCCTTTCTGGCCAATAAACGGCTGGCTATTATCGAGCGGGCGAAACTGGCCGGTGCCCAGCACCTGCCAGCAACAGCGGTCGTAGTCACCAATACGGCCCGCACCGGCATCGAAGATCGCTTGTTTCAACGGTTCCAGATGTGTCTCGGGCACATAGATGCAAAGTTTGAACATGGTGCGGGCTCGACGTTTGGGCTCAGAACATCAGCGTCATCAGCTTACGCTGATAGGTGGTGGCCACCGGATCGCCGGCCCCCAGGGTTTTAACGATATCCAGAAAGGCCTGCTTGGCCGCGCCATCGGCAAAGCCGAGGTCTTTGCGCAACAGGCTGAGCAGGAGTTCCAGCGCCTCTTCCTGGCGCTCCGCCTGGCTCAACTGAATCGCCAGTTTGTAGGCCGACGCGCTGTCTTCCGGGTTCTCCGCCAGCGCCTGTTGCAGGGCTTTGATTTCGGGTGATTCGGCGGCGGCCTGCTTCAGTTCCAGCTGCGCCATGAGCTGCTGGTAGTCCGCATCCTGGTCGGCCATCAGAATCTTGCCCAGCACCCCTTCTGCCTCCTTGGTGCGATTTTTCTCCAGCAACACCGCGGCATACTGTTTGGCGATATCGGCGCGCTCGCCAGAGTCTCCGTACGCCTGGCGCAACAACGGCAGCGCCTGGTCCAGTTCGCCTTCCCCTACCAGCTTCTGCGCCTGCTGGAACTGCAGGTCCCAGGTCTTGGGCAGGTACTTGTCCAGCATGTCGCGGATTTCTTTCTCCGGCTGCACGCCGGCAAACCCGTCTACCGGCTGGCCTTCCTTCAGCAGCATCACCGTGGGCAGACTGCGCACTCCCAACTGGCCCGCCAGGGCCTGTTCCGTGTCGGCATTCAGCTTTGCCAGCAGGAACTGGCCGGCATATTCTGTGGCCAACTTCTCCAGCACCGGCATCAGCTGCTTGCAGGGTTCGCACCAGTCCGCCCACACATCGACCAGCACCGGCCGCTTCATGGATTCTTCGATCAGTACCTGTTGTGCGTTCTCTGCCGTCACCTCGACGATAAATTCTTCCACGATTACTCCTGTTGTTCTGCTGACGGGCCACCGCACGGGCGGCAACCATCGGATGGGCGCATGATACCCGATTGGCCACCAATTGCGTTTCCTCCGCCAATAATTGGGGGTAGAGTGCGGCCTTTCAATCTCAATGGGCTTCGCTACGCACTATGGGCACACAAATTGACATGAATTCCCCGATCCGCAAGGTTTCTCTACTGTTTGCCATGGAGGAAGAAGCGCGCCCGGTGATTGACGCCCTCGGACTGGCTGTGGATAACCGGCTCCACGATCAGGATCTGCCCTTTGTGACCTACCGCAGCGAGTCTGCGGGGCTGGCCATTTCTGCCACGGTTAGCGGCCATGACCACCGCTATGCGGTAGACAATATCGGACCGGTCGCCGCCACCCTGATGGCTTACACCACGGTGGCGCACTTTACCCCTGATCTCGTGATCAGCGCCGGTACCGCCGGCGGTTTTTCTGCCCGCAGCGCGGAAATCGGCACCGTCTACCTGAGTGATGACCGCTTTGTGTTCCACGATCGACTGGTGCCCCTGCCCGGCTTCGATGAATCCGCCGTTGGCCATTACCCCGCGTTTAACGTGCGTGGTATGGCGTCGGTACTGCAGCTACCTACCGGTGTGGTGTCATCCGGAAGCTCACTGCAGAAACATCCGCGGGATGTTGAAGTGATCGAGCAATTCGGCGCGGTTGCCAAGGAGATGGAAGCGGCCGCAGTGGCCTGGGTGTGCATGTTGAAAAATACACCGCTGGTGGCGATAAAATCGATTACCAACCTACTGGACGAGCCGGGGACGTCCGAGGAACAGTTTCTGCGCAACCTTGCTACAGCCTCGCAATCCCTGCAAAAGCAACTGTTGCGAGTATTGGAGTATCTGCCGGGAAAAACCCTGGGCCAGTTGTCGGAACACGCGCAGTGATTTCTAACGCGAAGCGCTAGAACAGTCCCGCTGACGTACCCGGTGGTACGTACTGATCCACCCGCTGGGCCTCCCCGGTGTACGCCAGGCCCATGGCCTTGTGGAGCGGCTGCACCAGCAGGTCCGCGTCGCCAACGCGAATATCCGGGTGCAGATAGGGTTCAAACGCCTGGGTGTCTTCCCCACCATCGAGCCATTGTTCGACAAAGGCCGGGTCTGCCGGCGCAATCATCGGAAAACTTTTCTCATGGAACTGGGCGGTATCCGGGTGTGCCGCCAGGGTGATGATCGAACAACTCAATACGTCGCCCCAGGTTTTGTACAGGCCACAAAAAAAGAACGGGCGATCGAAGCGGAACTCTACCGGGTTTTTGCCATGCTGGCTTTCCACCCAGGCGCTTGCGGGAATCAGGCAGCGCGATTTCCGGTACTCCGGCCGCTGCCCGAGCTTTTTCCAGTTACTGTTGATCGACCAGTATTTTTTATGGGGCTTCCAGGTATCGCCCTGCTTTTCCAGATACAGGTGCCAGATCGCATTTTCCACCTGATGTGCACCGTGACGGCCAGTGACGATACTCACCTTGGTTGTGGGACGCCGGCGCCGACCAAAAAGCATTTCCTCTTGGTGTTCGATCCCATACTCATCGAGGAAACGCTCGAAACCCGCCTCATCATCGACATCAAAAACACTGCACATAGCTTTTTGACTAATTGTTAATAGACTGTCCGTTAAGTGAAGATCGGTTTCGTGGCTACCAGTTCAGTGAAGACGGCAAACGCGGTGAGGACAACAGGCGGCCAAATTTTTCCCAGCGCGCCTCCGTGGTATCCGTATCGGCCTCAATATACTCTTTCACCAGCGCCTTACCCCAGTTGTAATTGATCACGTAGGCGCCGTAGGTATCCACAAAGTTTACACGCTGCTCCGCCTTCTCCGGGCTCATCGCGGTGTATTTCTGAAAACGTTTTACCGCTTCTGCACGGTCGATTTCCCCGTCGATGTATTCGCGGGCAACAATATTTTCCGCGAACTTCAGCTGTGCAAGCAGATCCAGTACACGCTGGTATTTTTCCGCAGTCGCAGGATCGAGCCCAGCCAGTGGATACAGGGTTTCCTGCTCAAAGCGGGTTTTTTCTTCCCCCGGGAACGCAAGCTCAATACCATAATTCGCCGTCCCTTCAGCAATCAGTGACTGGGGGCTGAACAATGGGTACACGCTGTACTCGACCCACCCCAGGTCTTTTACCAGTTTTTGTTCGAGTAGTGCGTTATAGGTATGGTGCCCCGGATACCCTTCGTGGCAACCGAGGTCCACGGCGCGGTCAATATGAATCGGTAGCCCCGCATTGATCTGGATCAGGCTGTGCGCGTCCCCCTGATACCAGTTGTAGCCGCTCCAGGGTTTGTCTTTGACGTATTCCAGGCGAAAGCTTTCGGCGGCAGGTAGTGCAACGCGCTCCTGGGTGCGCGCCTTGCAGGCTTCGATGGCCGCTTTGAATACGCTGTCGAGTTTGTCTTCTGGAATCTGGTATTGCGCGCGAAACGTTTGCACCCGGGTGTGCAGAGGCTCATCGCCAGGCAACTCGGCATCCAGTGCCGCCAGTACCGAGTCGAAATCACTGTACTGCTGTACCGGTGGCTCGGTGTCGTAGAGCGCCTTGGCCTCCTCTTGGAAATTGCGGAAGCTGGCGTCGGCAATGTGATGTGCGTGGGAGGCCACCGCACCCAGCTGGGTTTTCAGGTACTGCTTACGCAGGGTATTCAGGTCACCGGCCGGCGCAATGGTTTGTGGCAACTGTGCGAGTAGTCGCTCGGCGCGGTTGGCGAGCTCCGCCGGCGACGCCGTATCGGCTTCGGCTTCTGCCTTCCACTCTGCCGGGCCGTAGTAGGCATCGACATAACTCTTATCGTGCTTGCCCAGAGTGAGGACCAGCCGCACGTAGTGCTCGGCCAGTTTGTCCAGCGCTGGATCACTCTCGGTAGTCGCTTGGACCTCCGGTTCGCCCCCTTGCGACTCAGCAGCGGGCTCTTGTACCGCAGAAGTACTTTGTGCGGGAGGTTTGTTATCGCACGCGATGAGCAACCCCAGAATTCCACACAAGATTGTCACACAGATTAGGTTTTTCACGATGATTCCCGCTGTTTGTTCACACATGTGTTATCGACGAATTAATTTGGCATTCGCTCGCAAGCGCACCCTGTCTTCCCGCGTGAGCCACAATGGCTGGCAGCCATCGGGACTAGTCGCTGCGGTCCTCTGCCCAGTAGCGCTGCATCTTGAGAAACAGGAAAGACGCCGACCAGGTGATCAATACCAGGCCAGTCAGGGCTTCAAGCCCCACGGTGAAACGCAAAGTCCCATGGGGCTCGATATCGCCGAGCCCCAGTGAGGTATAGGTGGTGAAAGAAAAGTAAATGCAGTCCTGCAGGGAACCATCGAAGTTGCCCTCCAGTGTGCCAAATAGCGGCGAGTGGAACATCACATAGTAACCGACCGCAAACATCCAGATTTCCAGTACATGCGCGATCAAGGTGCCGAAAACGCCAACCAGGACACCAATATTCCTGCGCAACTGCCACTGTTGCCCGACCCAGAACAGCGCATTGAGCACCTCGTGGTGAATCACCACCGCGAAGGTAACCAGAAGCGTGTTGATGACAATGGGGATCAGCATATCAACGCCGTTTTCGGAAAAAATCCTTGAGCAAGGCGCCGGCCTCCTCGGCCAAAACGCCACCTTCCACCTGCACCTTGTGGTTGAAAAAATTCTGTTCCGGCAACTGTAGCTGACTGGTGATCACCCCGGCACGCGGTTCTGTTGCCCCATACACTACACGCCCGATGCGCGCATGAATCAAAGTGCCGAAACACATGGTACAGGGCTCGATGGTCACATACAGGGTGGCGCCGGGCAGCCGATAATTCTGCTGTTGGCGCGCGGCTGCACGCATGGCCATCACCTCCGCATGAGCGCTTGGGTCAGATGCCGAAATCGGCTGGTTGAAGCCCTCGCCAATCACCTCGCCCCCCTGCACCACAACCGCACCAACCGGCACTTCTCCCGCCTCCGCGGCCTGGGCAGCCAGCCCCAGTGCCCGCTGCATAAACATAAAATCCTGAGGTGTTGCCACGTCTCGCTTTCCTGAACCTGTCGCTGAGGTTGTTATTTATCGGTGAAGATCAGTGAACGGGCTTGGTATAGCGACGCAACAGAAAGTCCGCTTCAAGCTTGAGGCGCACCTCCTCCTCAAGAATGCGCCGGGCTTCGGCATCTCCCTTCCACGCAAAGGGTGTCATGGCGAGAAAATCCTGCACCGGTTCGCCTCCCTCAATCACCAGCGGGAAATCACAACGCAGCTCACTCTCCAAAGTAAATCCGGCGACAGGCGCCGGCACACTGTGCTGCTGGGGCGTTTGGTATAACCGGCTTTTCAGGCTCCACAAATGATCCGGCCCCGGGGATACGTCAAGCAAGGTCCCCCCGGGCTTCAACACACGCAGTAATTCTTCCGCCGGGCCCGGAGCAAATACGCGCAGTACGGCGTCGACGCTACTGTCTGCAACCGGCAAGTGGAAGCTGCTGCCAACCGCAAAATGTGCCTGCGCCTGTTTTTTCGCCGCAAGCCGCACACCGGCCTTGGCGATATCCACACCGGCGATTGCCGATTCTGGCCACCCGCCCTGAACCAAAGCACGGGCGTAATATCCCTCGCCACACCCCACATCCAGTACAACCGAGGTTCCTTCCCGCAGTCCAGCCTCCCGACCGAGCATTAACTGGGCACAAATGGCGTCAGCCAATGGCGCATAATGCCCGGCCTCCAGAAAGCGCCGCCGAGCATTCAGCATTTCCGCAGAGTCACCGGGCTCACGGCTGCGCTTCTGCTGCACCGGCAATAAATTTACGTAGCCCTCACGGGCCTGATCGAAGCTGTGGCCATTGGCACAGCGCCAACTCCGACCCTCAAGGCCAAGGGAAAGATTGCATTGGGGGCACTGCCAGATCATGCGTTCTCGGTGACTTCCTCAGTAATCGGCACGACGGATTTATGCAAAATAATATCCGCTGCTTTTTCGGCTATGGCGATCACCGGCGCATTGGTATTGCCACTGATCAAGGTAGGCATTATGGAGGCATCCACCACACGCAGTCCATCCACGCCACGCACGCGCAAATCACTATCCACCACAGCCTGCTCATCCTGCCCCATTTTGCAGGTACCCACCGGGTGATAAATTGACTCAGCTTTTTGTCTGATGAAGTTGGTAATCGCTTCTTTGCTGGTGAGCGACGCTTCCGGCAGCCACCAACGTTTTTGCAGCTGCTTCAATTCCGATTGCTCGATAATATCCCGCGACATTTCAAAGCCTTCCACCAATACCTGCAGGTCGTCCGGTTCTGCGAGGTAGTTGGGTTGAATGATTGGCAGGTCCCGCGGATCGCGCGATGCCAAACGGATCTGCCCGCGACTTTTTGGCCGCAATGCACAGGCGTGCAGCGAGTAACCATTACCGGGGCGCTTGTCGAGCCCGTGGTTGAATAGAGGCACCGCACTCAGGTGAAACTGGATATCCGGATGCCCACCCGCAAGACTGGAACTGGCAAAGCCGCCCGCTTCGGCAACGTTGTTGGTTAGTTTGCCTCGATTCAAAAACAGGTACTCGGGAAGATGCATGGCCGCCAACATTTTCGGTAGTAGCGCATCGTTAAACCCAACCGGGCGGTTGGTTTCGACCACCTGAGTAATATCCAGGTGATCCTGCAGGTTCCTGCCCACCCCGGGCAAATGACACTGGGGCACGATCCCCAGTTTTTTCAGTTCCGCCTCCGGGCCAATACCCGACAGCATCAGTAGTTGCGGAGACTGGATCGCCCCGGCACACAAAATGACCTCTTTATTAGCCACAATGCGCTGGCCATTCACCAGGGTTACCGCACACACCCGGTCACCCTTGAAGTCCAGTTTTGCCACTGGAGAGCGGGTATAGATACTCAGGTTTGAGCGCGCTTTGGCGGGGTACAAATAGGCAGTGGCGGATGAACAGCGTCGCCCGGATCGCTGGGTGACCTGATAAAAGCCGACCCCGTTTTGCTGCTGACCGTTAAAGTCATGATTTAACCGGTGCCCGGCCTCCTTGGCGGCGCGCAGAAACGCATGGCCTGCTGGCGATTTCCACTTCAGGTCCGACACCGACAGTGGGCCATAGCCACTGTGCCAGGCATCACTGCCGCGCGCATTGCCCTCCGCCTTGAGGAAGTACGGCAAGATGCTATCCCAGCCCCAACCAGGGTTGCCGGCGCCTTCCCAGGCATCGTAATCAGCTGAATTGCCGCGGATATACAACATGGCGTTAATCGCGCTGCTGCCCCCCAACACCTTGCCCCGCGGCCAGAACAGGCGGCGGCCGTCGAGATGCTCCTGCGGTTCGGTGTAATGATGCAGGTTGAAGCGTTTGCCGGGTACCAGATAGCCAATACCCACAGGCATCTGAATCAACAGGTTGTGATCCGAGGGGCCAGACTCCAGCAGGCAAACCCGATTCTGCTCGTCCTCGCTCAGGCGGTTTGCCAGCACACAACCCGCAGAGCCGCCCCCCACGATTACGTAGTCATAGACCTTACTTTTCGCCATGGGCACCTCTCGTCGTCGTTCTTATTAGGTCGATGGTCTTTAGAGAAATACAGTGCGCCCAATCTAGCACCCCACGGGCGGTATTTTCCCCACCCCCGCCACACAGAACACCTTCAATTCCGAAATCCGTGAGGAATAGCGCGCTGATCGCCGGGATTTATTCAGCAATTGTAGACCGGAGGCTGAGGCGCCTCGCGGTCGATAGCAAGTGACAGCAATATAAGGACAACAAAAGAACAATAAAAAAGGGCCCGTAAACGGGCCCTTCTTATATGCGACATCCTTGAGGGAATGTCGGTTACGATGCCACGGGTTCCAGTGCCACCGATCGTCCGGCCCGTTGCCCGTCGGCGCTCATGGCACGCAGGGACTGCACCGCTTGCGGGGGCACATCGTCGGCCAGTGGTTGCCACTGCTCTCCGTTGAAATACTCCAGTGCAAGCCCTGGGTAAGGCACAGCGGTCTTCACGCTTTGACCTTCTACTATCGCCCCCGGTACCGGCACCCGGTAGCCAACGCCAGCGCGATCCAGCTTGAGCAACTCCTTGTTGCCCAGTGCCGCGGCAAACACTGCCCAGTCTGCCGCTACCGCGGACTTATCCACAAAGTTGGTTTCAGCAGAGAAGCTCTGTCCTTCTTTTACTGGAAGCTCCCACGAAGCCTGGTGCCAGGCGCGCTCGGCCAAAGCCAATAGGCGCGGATACACCTGGTATTCCACCGCTTCGTCGGTGCGTACCACTTCGCTCCACAACTGTCCTTGCATACCGCGCACACTGTCGGTGAATTCCGCTGCCGGTGTGGTGGCAGCCCAACCCTGGCCATCGCGGTTCGGGTACAGCTCGGCGAGCTGCGCGGTATTCAGCGGTGCATAGCTGAACGTTTTGCGCGTGTCCGTATAGCGGGATGCCCAGTAGTATCCACGCTCCTTCGGGTCCACTTCCTGGGGCATGTCGAAATAGAGGAAGTCGGAGTGGGACTGCACCACATCAAACCCGGTCTCCGCAAAGTGCACACTCTCGTCGCCACCACCCCAGAAGAGCGGCGCCCAGGAGTTTACGTAATTGTGTGGCGTGGCCAGCTCTTGCGCCGCGTCACTAATTTTCTTCACTCCATCATTCCACGCGGCCATGGTCGGCACGCCCGCATCGGCGACCAGTTTACTCACCCGTTTGGCGTACAGTTCACCCAGCTCGTCGATGGCTTTTACTTCACCACTGGCAATCAACTTTTTGCACTGGGGCGAGTTGGTCCACGGCTTATTGCGCTGTTCGGCACGGACATTCCCCTTTTCGGGGTCAGTGCCCGGCGCTACTTCAAAGGAGTCCGCGGCCATGATATTCACCGCCTCGTCGCCACCGAAATGCCAGGTCTTCAGCGGGTGGCCTGCGCGATCGTGCATCGCCTTCACCTCGCCGACCAGCTTGCCGACAAAGTTGTACGTCGAGTCCACACAGGGGTTAATGTAACTGTCGTTATAGAACTGCACCGACAGGTACTCGGTGTCATCCTGCGGGTCGATCAGGCGGTAGGCGGCCGCCGCTTCCGGATCGGAATCCTTCAGCTTGCGGTAACGGGCTTCCATCGCCACCACCGCGGAACGCGCATGCGCCGGCATATCGAATTCCGGCACCACCTCAATATGTCGATCCGCCGCGTAGCGCAGGATCTCTACATAGTCGTCCACACTGTAGAAACCACTGCCAAAGTTGTCCGCAAATGGGCCGGAGCCCAGCTGCGGCAGCAGACAGCGATTTTCTTCCAGGTCGAAACAACGCTGGCTGCCGATCTCGGTCAGTTCCGGCAGACCGGGGATCTCCAGGCGCCAGCCCTCGTCATCAGACAGGTGAAAGTGGAATCGATTGAGCTTGTACGCCGCCATCTGGTCCAGCAGCTTGAGAATCACTTCCTTACTGTGGAAATTACGCCCCACATCCACAAACATACCGCGATGGGGGAAGCGTGGAGCGTCTTCGACGGCGACTTGCGGCAGGCTGGCACTTTTCAGGTCAACCAATGCCAGCAGGGATTGCACACCGTAGAAGGCCCCACTGGCATCGGCGCCCACTACTTCGGCGCCCTGCGCGCCGACGCTCAGCCGGTAAGCACCCGCCGGCTGTGCGGCAAAGTCTGTGGCATCCACCTTTATCTGTACCCGGTAAGCGGCCTCTCCCTGCGGAGAAAGCTCAAGCGTATCGATACGTTGCTGAAGGGCGGCAACCGAACCGGCATCCAGTCCCTCCGCCTGCAATGCAATACCGGAACCCAGCTGCACCGCCGGCGCATCGGCCAGCTGCACGCTGGCCGGCTGCGGAATAATTCGGGCGCGCCACTCTTGCTGGCTTACCGGCGCGACATCGGCGGTAAAACGTTGATAGCGGGTTTGGGCTGTTGCCAGGGTATTGCTGTCGCTGGCAACCCTTTTCCAGTTGTCCGGATCATTCTTGGTGATCGGCAACACGATATCCGACAGGTCATCGGTGTCGGTGGCGCGAATGATGTGAGGCGCACCAGCGGCATCCACCACAAATAGTCGCGGTTGGAAGTCAGACTCGAACTGCATCCAGTTCTCCGCCAGCAAATCCAGCTCCAGGGTTTCACCACGGGCGATACCAGCGAACTGCTCGGTCGGCGTCAGGCGGTGCAGGTCACCGTTTACCCGTTCCAGCGTGAAGGCATCACTGTTGAGTAGTGCGAAGGTGCGACGCACACTGTGGAAATACAGGGTCCAGTCGCGCTCGTCGGTGCCTACCGCAGAGCCGTTGTTCGTCAGGCTGATGCGGTAGGTGGAGCAGACGGCGCCGCTGCCGCCGGCCTGTTTGCACTGGGCGCGCAGGGCATCGTCTACGCCCTGAAAATTCTTGAGCACTTCCTGGGTGACCGCAAAATTGGCCGCAATCCGTTCGGCGGCCGGGGAGTCGGCGCTCGCCAGCGGCGCGGTGGCCGCAGGGGATTCGGTAGAGCTCGGGTCGGAACAGGCAGCAATGACCGCGGACAAGGCCAGGCTGGCAAAGAGTGGGATCCTTCTCATGGATAGTCTCTTTATTGGTGAGTGCACTGCACGGAGCACCCGTTGAATTCTTATGTTGTGGCGGCGGTTTCAGAATCCGCCCAGCACAACACCATAGCGAAAAAGACAGCGCTGTCAACAAAGCAATGGTTAGATGACCAGCACCCCTCACTTGTTCACTTTTTCGTGCGGCTGACGCGCTGTCGCGCCCGGCAACACTCGCGACCAAAATGACGCCAATAGTCAGAAGTCATGGAACTGGCCCTGCTCAGGCTGATCCAAGGCTTCGCTTACTAGACAAAGTTTTTATAAGCATTTCGGCGACTAAACCGTTTTTATACTAAAAAACATTGGCGGAAAGCTCCCCGCAGGCCTCGAGAACTGGGCAAAACTCTAAAGATCCAGCAATCATGGGGCTTGCGGAAAAATGACTCGTTTCACAGAAACGTTTGCACACGGCGTTGGCATCTTCGCGCTTTTTGTGAGATACAACAGCTTGAACAGGGTGAGCCATAATAAATTCAGTGGTTGTTCAGCAACCAACTGAGCCAAGAAAACATTCCCTGGGGTAGCAAAATGGAATCTCGCTGTACTCGGTTTCGTACGTCAAGGCACCTGGTTAATCGCCTACCAGTCGTGCTCGGTCTCGTACTGCTCCCAATTTCTTCAACCCTGTTTGCCGACGATATTTTTATTCCCGACTCGAATAGCGCCCTGAACCTTCAGGCCGACAACGCATTCTTTATCGATAGCGCCTTCGGCATGGACAACGAGGCTCTGTACGAATCTGCGGAGAATCTGCGTAACAACTCCATGGGCATGACCCACCGCCGTCTCAACCACCAGTGGCTGGAGCAGCATACTCGCCCCAGTGACTACGCCGAGAAAACCGGAGGACGCGCGGTCAATGAAATCCTGAAGATGGGCTTCAAGACCTACATGGCCCAGCACAAACGCAGCAAGCAGCACCCGCTGCTGCGGTATACCCAGAGCGAGGGCAAGTTCAGTAACGTGCTGGACTACGACTTCCGCCTCTCCGACGACAAGTTCAAGTTCTCGTTCGAATACGAGTTCTGAGCGGACTCCGCCCTACCCTTAAGGCGCGCGTCCCCTCATTTACCTGCTAGAATCTCCGCCACTTTTTCCACAGGCGGAGATTCCCGTGCCCGATACCGTCAAATCACCCACTGAATTCAACCAGCTGCCCTACGCGGGCGTAGTACCGCGCCTGATTGCCCTCGTCTACGACGCACTGATCGTCGCCGGCCTGTGGATGGTGTACGGCTTCTTCGCCCTGCTCGTAGCCACCACATTTGGCGGCCTGCAGTGCCAGCCCGAGCACATCGACTACACCCCGTGCGTGGGCGGCCCGCTTTACCAGCTCGGCTTGCTCCTGGTCACCGCCGGTTATTTCTTCTGGTCGTGGCGCGCTGCCGGCCAGACCATTGGCATGCGCGCCTGGCGCCTGATGGTGGCGAACAACAATGGCATGCAGTTGAGCTGGTACCAGTGCTGCATTCGTGCGCTGGTTGGCCCGCTGTCGGCAGCGTGTCTGGGGCTGGGATATTTCTGGGGATATTTCCGACCGGATCGAGCCAGTTGGCATGACCTGGCGTCAGATTCGGAAGTCCGGCAGCTGCCAAAAAAGAAGAAGAAAAAGTCGCTGTAAGATCTGATTGATCAAGCGAAGAACAGTGAGAAACGGGCGCTTAGCGCGCCCGCTTCAACAACAGCCAGCCGAGCAGGAAGCTCGCCATAATCGGCACAATCACCGCGATAAACGGCGGGAAACCAAATACCACGGAAGACGGTCCCAACATATCCTGCACCGTCTGGAACACGATCCCCACGATTACACCGGTAAACACCCGCAATCCGGTGGTCACTTCGCGCAGCGGGCCGAAGATAAACGAGATGGCCATCATCACCAGACCCGCGATGGTCAGCGGTTGCAGCACCTTCTTCCAGAACGCCAGCCAGTATCGCGAGGACTCCTCTCCCTTGCGATCCAGGAAGCGCCCGTAAGACCAGAGGTTGCGCGGCGAGAGATCCGAGGGCAGCGGCACCACCAGTGAAAAGAGTTCCGGTGACATATCCGAATCCCAAGTGGAACGCGCTTCCCGGCTACTGCTGGCGCGATCTGCCGTCAGGCGGGTCTGGCGGCTGTTTTGCAGCTCCCAGCGACCATTTTCGAAATGCCCGCGCTCGGAGAAAACCACCTGCTGAAGCTGGCGATCCTCGTCAAACTTGTAGCGCGTGATACCAAACAGGGTTCCACCCGGCAACGCCGCATTGAAGTGCACAAACTCACCGCCATCAAACAGCCATAACCCGTGTTCCAGACCGGAGTTTTCAAGCTCCCCCTGGGCAATCGCCCGGCGGCTCTCGGCCGTTTGATTGGTGTATGGGATCACCAGCTCGGCCAGCGCCAGGCCAAAGATAATCAGTACCAAGACCGGCTTCATAACCGCCCAGGCGATACGCCCGATGGATACGCCCGACGCGCGCATCACGGTCAGCTCACTGGTACCGGCAAGCGTGCCAAGGCCCACCATGCAACCCACTAGTGCGGAGAATCCCAGCTGACTGTAGATTCGTTCCGGCAGTGTCCACAACACATACTCGAGCAAATTGGCGAACTGGTAGTTGCCACCCAGGTCTTCCAGCTCATCGACAATGGCGGAAATCACATCCAGCCCAAGGATCACCATCAGCACTGCCAGGATGGCCAGGGTAACGGTGCGCGCAATATAACGATCAAGCAGTGACATCCGCGCCTCCCGCATTGCTAGCACCACCGTTGTCTGCCCCCCGCTTGCGCGGCTTGCGATCGCGCCCACCGAGCAAGATCAGGCCGAGGATCAGGAATGGCGGGTGCACCAGCCAGATGGCCCAGGCCTGCTCAATCTTGCCATCCTCAATGGCACCACGAACGCTCTGCAGGGCCACCAGATACACGATGTACAGCAGTACCGCGGGGATCATTTTGGCGTAACGCCCCTGGCGCGGATTGGTGCGACTCAGGGGCACCGCCAGAATGGCAACGATCAACACCAGCACGGGCAAACTGAAGCGCCAGTGCAGGTTCACCCGCTCGCGCGGGTCCTCACTTTTCCACAGCGCTGCGGTAGACATGGATTGCAGCTTTTCGCTGGCTTTCGAGCGCAGGCGCGGCACCTCAAGGAGTACCTCATAGCTGGCAAATGCCATCTGTCGGTAGTCGCTCTGGCCTGGCACCCCTTCATAGCGGTAGCCATCCCGCAGTACCAGGTACCGCAGGCCGGTTTCGGGGTCTATCTGCTGTACCCCTTCGCGGGCTACAGTGACAATCTGGTGGTCGGTTTCGGTGTCGCCGCGGGAGTTGCCCAACTCGGCGAGAAACACGTTGTGCATCGTGGAGCGGTCGTCGCTCAGCCCCTCGGCGTAGTACACGGCGCGGTTGCCGCTGGTCGCGATAAATTTCTTCGGTACCAGGTGATCAAACTCGTTGCGGGTCTTGTCCGCAGTGAGCAGGTGCGAGGTGCGCTCAATCCCGGTAGGGGTCAGGTACAGGCTCATTGCCGCTACAAACGCTGCGACCATGAGTGCGGGTACCAGGGTATACGCCAGCAACTGCCGCTCACTGAAGCCACACGCGTGCAGAACCGTCATTTCACTCTCGATATACAAACGGCCGTAAGCAAGCAAAATACCGACAAAGAAGCCGAGAGGGATAACTAGCTCGAGAAAGCCCGGCAGGCGAAAGCCCATCAGGGAGAACAGGATTCCAGCAGACAGGTCGCCCGCCGCAGCTTCCGCCAGGTACTTCACAAAACGGCCGCTCATGACCATCAGCAGCAACACGGCACTGACGGCCAGAGTTGCACCGAGTAGCTCGCGGCAGAGGTAGCGGAAAATTATCACTGAACGACCAGCTTCCCTGATTGCACTGTTTGATTTAGGGCGATTTGAAATGCGATTCCGGTTAATCCGTATCGGCGAGTGTCAGAATAGGACACCGGTTCAGAGGTTCCCGAGCAAATCGATCCTTCTCGGGTTAAACTTGTGCGGCGCATTATCACCAAAAAGCCCGGCAATGTCTCGGCCCATCAGCCAATCTCTGGCCCACTGACAGCAAGACACCCCCGAGCGTGTAATAAATAGCTCGAAGCATTCGTCTGTAAATTAGCCGCGGCAGGCAAAATTCATAAAGGAAACGATTACATGCAGTTTACCGCCAAGGTCACCGACATCCTCAAACAACGCAGTGCCTGCGCCATTCTCCCCGTCGACAACAAGAACCGCCTCAGCGACAGTGGCAGCGCGCTGGACAAGGCAAATGGCGGTCTTTTGAGCAAAATCCTGAAACGCGGCGACCTGGGCAGCGCTGCCGGCAGCACCCTCATGGTGCCGACCATTGAAGGTGGCGCCGAGCGCGCCTTACTGGTGCGCACCTCTAAGACCCCAATTTCCCAGGCAGAATTCCGCAAAGTGGCCAATAGCAGCGCCACGGCCGTTACCTCACTGAAAGATGCCTCCTCATACTTGGTGGAAGTGCCGGTAACAGACGCCGACGCCACCTGGCAGGCCGCACAGACAGCACTCGCGGCTGGCCTTGCCAGCTATAAGTTCACCCGCTGCCACAGCGACGCCAAGCCGAATGCACTGGCAAAGTTCACCGTGCATGCCGCGGACAAAAAGCAATTGAAGGGCGTACAAAAAGGCGTGGAGCTTGGTGGTGGCCAGGCACTCGGCAGTAACGTCGCGCGTGAACTGGGCAACCTGCCCGGCAACATCTGCACCCCGAGCTACCTGGTGGGCGAAGCCAAGGCACTGGCGAAAAAACACGCAAAACTGTCCACCTCCGTGCTCGACAACAAGAAAATGGAATCCCTGGGCATGGGCTCGTTTATGAGCGTTGCCAAGGGCAGTGACGAACCGGCGGCGATGATCGCGATGAATTACAAGGGCGGCAAAGCCGGCCAGAAGCCGATCGTGCTGGTGGGTAAAGGCATCACCTTCGATACCGGCGGTATCAGCCTGAAGCCGGGCGCGGCGATGGACGAAATGAAGTTCGATATGTGCGGCGCGGCCAGCGTATTCGGCGTAATGAACGCGCTGGTTGAAATGAACGCACCGGTAAACGTGGTGGGTGTTGTGGCTGCTGCCGAAAACATGCCCAGCGGTCGCGCCAGCAAACCTGGCGATATCGTAACCTCCATGAGCGGCAAAACCATCGAGATCCTCAACACTGACGCAGAGGGCCGCCTGGTACTCTGTGACGCGCTGACCTGGGCGGGTAAATTCAAGCCGAGCGTGGTAATCGACGTGGCCACTCTGACCGGCGCCTGCGTAATCGCCCTTGGCCACCATGCCACCGGCCTGTATGCCAACCAGGACAAGCTGGCAAACGACCTGATTGCCGCCGGTGAGACCAGCGGTGACCGCGCCTGGCGTATGCCCCTGTGGGACGAGTACCAGCCAATGCTGAACTCCAACTTTGCCGATATGCAAAACATTGGTGGTCGCGAGGCCGGCTCGGTAACCGCAGCATGCTTCCTGGCCCGGTTCGCCGAAGACTACAACTGGGCCCACCTGGATATCGCAGGTAGTGCGTGGAAGTCCGGCGCTGCTAAAGGTGCAACCGGCCGCCCGGTACCGCTGCTGCTGCAATACATCCTGAATAAAAAGTAAACAACACCAAAAAACGAAGCTCAGAGCATGGGCTAAGGCTCTGCCACCGGTAACGGTTCGCAGGACCTTCCGCGAGAGGGACCTCGCGGAAGAGCCCCCAGGGATGGGTTCACGGCGTGTCCTGTGAACCGTTACCGGTGGTAAGGCCGCCACAGCGGTTAGATCAACCCTCTGAACCAAGGGGCGTGGCGGTGCCACTACCGGGGACAGCTGTGCGAGACACGCCGTGAACCCATCCATGGGGGCTCTTCTAAAACATCCCTGTTTTAGAAGGTCTCGCACAGCTGCCCCCGGTAGCGTCACCTTCGCATCTAGCTGAAGTAGCTCTTTTTAATCATGACCCGAATAGATTTTTACGTATTGGCTTCTGAGAATCCCGACGAGATTCAGAACTTTGCCTGTCGTCTCGCGGAGAAAGCCTTCCGCAATGGCCTCAGGGTATTGATCGCTGTGGATAACGGCGAGCAAGCCAAACAGCTGGATGAGTTGTTGTGGACATTTCGTGAAGACAGCTTCCTGCCGCACGCACCGCAGAACCTCGACCAGCAGGCTGCCATTGAGGTCAACAGCGGCGAAGATCCCGGCCAGCATCACGGGCTACTAATTAACCTGTGCGCAGATATCCCGCGCTGGTTCAGCCGCTTCGACCGGCTTGCGGAGATCGTCTGCCAGCATCCAGACTCCCTGGCGCGGTCAAGAACTCGATACAGTCACTTCCGCGACCGCGGATATCCGTTACAATCCCATAAAATTGCCAATTGATAAGAACCCGAACCTAACTCCATGTCCGGCCGCAAGAAAAACAGAAAGCACCGCCAGGGTCAGCCGCCGCACGAACTGCTGAACGAGCTGAGTTCGCTGCACGAGCTGCTGGGCAGTGACATGGAAGCAGACATTCCCCTGCTGGATCAGGTAGCCGCCCCTGCCTCGCCATCCGCCGGCGGCAGCACCCCGCAACCCCAGCAGACAGCACCAGCCAAGCCCTCAGCGACAGCGCCCGCTCCCAAGCCTCAGCCACGCCCGCTGGAGGAAGCTGATCTGCCGATTCTGTTCAGTCCAATCGACGAAGAACTGGACGATGAGTATGCGCCCATATTGAGTGACGCGGACCGCGAGCTACTGCGCCCACTGCAGGACCTCCCGCGCGCTGCTGTGGCCAGCGGCAAGACAGCCGAGACACCGACACCGACACCGACACCGACACCAAAAGAGACGCAGAAAGAGACGCAGAAAGAGCGAAGCGCAGAGTCACAACCTGCCCAAAATGCTGATATGCACGCCGATGGCAAGCCCGCGGCGCGCGCAGAATTTCAACCTGGACTGTTCGACTCCCCGCGAAAACCGGCGAACCCGGCGGCACAAAAGTCCGCGCCGACTGCTGCGCCTGCGCCTACAGATAGAAACACACAGGCTTCGGCTGAGGCCCCAGTGGTCAAGCCGGAGGCCCAAGCCGATATTGCCACGCCCAACAACGATAAGGCACCAGCCACCAAAGCTACGCCTGCCCCCCAGGGGAGTGGTGGCGAGAACCCATTTTTGCCTGCGCATATCCGCGCGCGCCTGACTGGCGGGCGGGTACCGCGAGCGGAGCATCTGGCACCGCCCTCCCCCCAGACAGAATCCATCAGCGCAGAAGCCCACCCTGCCGCGGAACCAGTAAAGACTGAACAGGCTGCCGCCGCGGAGCCTCAGGCACCGGCAAACAATGGTGAGTCTGAGGAACCCAGCGCACGGGAAAAGTTGATCGAGCAACTTATGGCCGAGCAGCTTCCGGAACTGGAGCGGCAGCTACGCGCCAATATCACGGCCCTGGTAGACGAGATTTACCCGGAGCAGGAGTAAGCGGCTCTCTAGCGCGCACAACATTTGCCCCTCCTCAGCCCAGCGGTATAATTCCGCCCCTTTTTCTCTATTCTCTAATTTTAATGGCCCGGGAAATTGTGACCCGGCAGCCAGCCCATACAACGCAAGGCATTCCCCCGCGCATGGACAAGACATACCAGCCCAACGCCATCGAACAACAGTGGTACAAAACCTGGGAAGAAAACGGCTACTTCAAGCCTTCCGGTGATACCGAAGCCACCCCCTACAGCATCATGATTCCGCCGCCGAACGTCACCGGAAGCCTGCACATGGGACACGGTTTCCAGGAATCCATCATGGATGCGCTGATTCGCTACCACCGCATGAAGGGTGATAACACCCTGTGGCAGGTGGGCACCGACCACGCCGGTATCGCCACCCAGATGGTGGTGGAGCGCCTGCTGGCCGCCGATGGCAAGAATCGCCACGAGCTGGGCCGCGACAAGTTCATTGAGAAAGTGTGGGAATGGAAGGAAGAGTCCGGCGGCAACATCACCCGCCAACTGCGTCGCCTGGGCGCCAGCCCGGACTGGTCCCGCGAACGCTTCACCATGGACGACGGCTTCTACAAGGCCGTGCAGGAAGTCTTCATTCGCCTGTACGAAGACGACCTGATTTACCGCGGCAAGCGCCTGGTGAACTGGGACCCGAAACTGCACACCGCGATCTCTGATCTCGAAGTGCTGAACGAAGAAGAGCAAGGCAGCCTGTGGCATTTCCGCTACCCGCTGTCGGACGGTTCCGGTCACCTTGTGGTTGCCACCACCCGCCCGGAAACCATGCTGGGCGATACCGCGGTGGCGGTGCATCCGGAAGACGAGCGTTACAAGCACCTGATCGGCAAGACCATCAAGCTGCCACTGGCGGACCGGGAGATCCCGATTATCGCCGACGATTATGTAGACCTGGAGTTCGGTACCGGCTGCGTGAAGATCACCCCGGCCCACGACTTCAACGACTACGAGATGGGCCAGCGCCACGATCTGGAAATGATCAACATCCTGGACCAGGACGCCAACCTCAACGACAACGTGCCGGAAAAATACCGCGGCATGGAGCGTTTTGCGGCACGCACCCAAGTAGTAGATGACCTGGACGCGTTGGGCCTGCTGGAGAAAATCGAGCCGCACACCTTGAAGGTTCCGCGCGGCGACCGCAGCGGCGTGGTGATTGAGCCCTGGCTCACCGACCAGTGGTACGTAAAAACCCAGCCGCTGGCGGATGAAGCAATCAAGGTTGTCGAAGACGGCCGCGTTGAATTCGTGCCGAAAAACTACGAGAACATGTACTTCTCCTGGATGCGCGACATCCAGGACTGGTGTATTTCCCGTCAGCTGTGGTGGGGCCACCGCATCCCCGCCTGGTACGACAACGACGGCAATGTGTACGTTGGCCGCAGCGAGGAAGACGTGCGCAAAAAGTACAACCTCGGCGACATTGAGCTGCGCCAGGACGATGATGTCCTCGACACCTGGTTCTCCTCAGGCCTGTGGACCTTCGGCACCCTGGGCTGGCCGGAAGAAATACCGGAACTGGAAATGTTCCACCCCACCAGCGTGCTGGTAACCGGCTTCGACATCATCTTCTTCTGGGTTGCGCGCATGATGATGCTGACCCTCTACTTCAAGAAGGAAGTGCCATTTAAAACCGTGTACGTCCACGGTCTGGTGCGCGATGGCCAGGGCCAGAAGATGTCCAAGTCCAAGGGCAACGTGCTGGACCCGATCGACCTGATCGATGGGATCGACCTGGAAAGCCTGGTGACCAAACGCACCGCGGGCATGCAGGTGCCGCGCCTGCGCGAGAAGATTGAAAAGCAGACCCGCAAGGAATTCCCGGACGGCCTCGCCGCCTACGGTACCGACGCCCTGCGTTACACCTATTACTCGCTGGCCTCTACCGGCCGCGATATCAAGTTTGACGTCGGTCGTATCGAAGGTTTCCGCAACTTCTGCAACAAGATCTGGAACGCCTCTCGCTACGTGCTGCAAAACTGCGACGGTCACGACTGCGGGCAGGACGGCAGCGAAGATTTCGAGCTGTCCATCGCCGACCGCTGGATTATTTCTCAGCTGCAGCGCACCGAAATTGCAGTCAAGGAAGCCATTGAAAGCTACCGCTTTGACCTGGCCTCCCAGGCCCTGTACGACTTCGTGTGGAGCGAGTACTGCAGCTGGTACCTGGAGCTTTCCAAGCCGGTACTGTGGGACGAAAACGCCAGCGACGCAGTGAAAAAAGGCACTCGCCGCACACTGATTCGCGTACTGGAAACCATCCTGCGTCTGGCACACCCTCTGATGCCATATATCACCGAGGAAATCTGGCAGCGCGTAAAAGAACTGGCAGGTAAGGCCGGCGATACCATCATGCTGCAGCCCTACCCGGAAGCCAACGAGCACCGCATCGACGAAAATGCCGAAGCGGCCATCGCCTGGCTGAAGGGTGTGATCGAAGGCGTGCGTAATATTCGCGGTGAGATGAATATTTCCCCGGCGAAGAAAATCCCGCTGATCCTGCGCAACGGCTCCGAGCGCGACGAAGAGCTGCTGCAGCAGACCCGCAGCCTCCTGATCAAGTTGGCAAGCCTGGAGTCCATCGAGTCCCTGGAAGCGGGGGCGGAAGCGCCGGCCTCTTCCACCGCACTCGTGGGTGAGCTGGAACTGCTGGTACCGATGGCGGGACTGATCGATGTGGAAGCGGAAAGTGCGCGGGTACAGAAGGAACTCGACAAGCTGGACAAGGATCTCGCCAGTGTTGCTGGCAAGCTGAAAAACCCGAACTTTGTAAACAAGGCCCCGGAAGCGGTGGTCAACAAGGAAAAGGAAAGATTGGCCGACCTGGAAAGTGCGCGCGCGCGCTTTGCGGAACAGCTGGAGTCACTGAAGAACCTGTAACCTACCCGGTTCTGAAGGACAAAAAAGGCGAGCCACTTGGCTCGCCTTTTTTATTGCTTCGTTTGTCCAGTTTATTGATTCGTTCATCCAGTCAAGCCATTGGCTTCGCTGCGAAATAATCCATCGAGTAGTCCACTCGCTCATCCACGTTCTTTTCCAGCTGCTCCAGGTCCATCTTCTCAATATGTTCCAGGCGCGTACGCAGGCCAACGCCATTGGCAATCTGGATCGCGAGACCCGGGCGCGCGTTCGCTTCCAGCAACAGCGGCCCACGCCTGCGGTCCAGCACGATGTCACAACCGAGGTAGCCGAGGCCGGTCATCTCATAGCAGCTGGCCGCGAGCCGCACCAGCTCTTTCCAGTCCGGCACTTCCAGGTCCGAAAAGCGCATTTCCGTATCCGGATGTTGCTCGATTCGAACACCGTGCTGCACCGCATGGCAGGACTTGCCCGTCGCCAGGTCCACCCCCACACCCACAGCACCCTGGTGCAGGTTTGCCTTGCCATCGGAGACATGGGTGGAGCAGCGCAGCATGGCCATCACCGGGTAACCGCGAAACACAATCACGCGGATATCTGGCACGCCTTCGTAGGAATACTTGTCGAAGATCGGATCGAAATCCACCAGAGCCTCAATCATTACCCGGTCGGGCTTGCCGCCAAGGCTGTACAAACCGCTGTGGATGTTGCTCACGTGGCGCTGAATATCCAGCGCGGTGACCTTGGCCCCCGACGGTTTCACATAATCGTCGCCATCGCGCCCAACGATGACCAGGATACCCTTGCCCCCAGAACCCCGCGCTGGCTTGATCACAAACTTTTCCAGCGGCTCGATCACCGCCATAACCCGTTTGCGGCTTGGCTGGGTTTCAAACGCAGCGATCAACTCCGGCACGGGGATGCGGTAACGCTTCGCCTGGCGCTTGGTATTGAGTTTGTCATCGACGATGGGGTATTTGTCGCGGTCGTTGTAGCGCGCAATGTAATTTACGTTGCGCGCGTTCATGCCAAGCACCCCACGGCGCTTCAGTGCAAAAGGTGAGACCAAGCCGCCGCGAAATAAATAGGACAGGTGCATTAGCGCACCAGCTGGCGGAAGCGCGCCAGTTCAGCCAGCCTGAATCCAGTGTAGTTGCCGACAATCATGATGACGCCCAGCAGTACCAACAGCAGCTCAGGGAAATTAAACGTCCAGTGCTCGATATAGCGGTTGGTCATCACCCACCAGGCAATCACCGCCACCAGCAGGCTGCCGCCCGCCTGAATCAACACTTCATAGGGGCCATCTTCCTCCCATACGATCGACATCCGTTCGATGGTCCAGGCCAGGATGATCATCGGGAAGAAGGTAACCGTCAGCGCCTGCTCAATACCCAGCTTGTAACTGATCACACTGATTGCTCCCATCAGGATCACCACCGTCACCACGACGGCGGCAATCCTCGCCACAAGGAGCAGGTTAAGCTTGCTCAAATAGAAGCGAATCCACAGGCCGAGGATCAGGATCAGCACAAAGATCGACAGGCCGGTAAGTAGCTGGGTTTCGATAAACGCGATCGCCAGCAGCACTGGCATAAAAGTACCCGAGGTGCGCAGGCCAACAAACACTCGCAGCAGTACCACCACCAGTGCACCAACCGGTACCAGCAGGATCAGTTTGAAAATACTCTGCTGCTCGATGGGCAGGCTGTAGATGGAGAAGTCCACCAGGGCTTCTTTTTCCTGGCTGGTACTCAGCATGGCAACGTCCCGCGCGGGCACGTCGTTGGAGATCACCGAGAAGGTCACTCCAGAGTTGTAGCCGCCCTCCACATCCAGCAGGCTCTTGCCGCCACGCTGCCAGATAAAGAAATTTTTCGGCACCCCGGGGGAGCCGCTCTGCGGCTCAAACACCACCCATCGCTTGCCATCATAGATTTCCAGCAGATCTTCCGGGGACATGCGCCGGCGATCATCCTCCAGGTAAAGGCCGCGGATACGGTGAGCCGGAACATCCGCCGCCGCCAGTACCAGCAGCGCCACATCCACGAAGGAGCGATCTTTGTAGTAGCCAAAAATCATATTGCCGTCCTGATTGCGACGGTCGGCCAGGGCGGTGAGCAATTCGGTGGTGAAGGTTTGCGTATCGGACGAGCGTTGCCGGGCTGTATCGACCAGCGAGTAAATAGCCTGGCGTACAGCCTCCTGCTCGCGGGCACCAAGCAGCGGTTTTACCACTTTGGTACTCAAGTCCAGGGGCTGCTCCAGGGCGGCACCCGGGGTCTGGTGGACATCGAGCTGGTAGAACAGCGACTGAGCGCCGCTGGCCTCACGCTTGGCCCAGACTGCGCGATACTCGTCGTCTTCGCGGATGATGTTGAAGCCGTAGCCGGAAGAACTGAAGGTCTCCCCCAGCACTTCCATGTTGCGCTGCTCCCGCGGCAGGGTCAGCGCGGCCTTGGCCGGCCCGCCGTCCGCGGTAAAGCGCACTTTCGCTTCAATTGTCCAGACAGTGCGGTATTCGCCGGGCAACAATGGGAAGCCCAACTCAACGTTTTTATAAATGGTGAGGCCTGCGCCCATAAGAGCAAGCAGCGCAGCCAGAATATAGACTTGAGCCCGTGGCGACATTCGCCATTCCCCGTATCAAGATAATTTGCAGAATTTAGCGGCGTATTTTGCCGAATGCCATCAATTCTGCCATTAAACGCGACACATTTATCGGGATTAGTGTGATTTCGTCGGGCTATTTGCTGACGCTGGGCAGCTGACCGTTGCCCTGCACAAACTTGCGGCTGACATCGACAACCGCTGCGTCCTTGAGGAAATTGCGCCCTACCAGCAGCGGGAATTCGAACTCATCGCGCTCCACAAGGTTCATCTCAACCATATGGGTGACCTCTCCAATCGTCAGGCTCATGCTCACGATGGGACGGCGCTGACGGTCAAATCCGGGGCGTGCTACCCGCACATGCCGCTGGATAGGCAGTTCGATTTTTTCCGGCGAGGCACCACTGCCGTCAGACAGGTTAAAGCGCACCCAGTCGCTGCCATCGCGCTCGAAGCGCGTAATACCGTTTACACTCAGCGCCGAGGTCGCAGCCCCGGTATCGATCAGCGCTTTCAGGCGCAGGCCGCTGGGCTCGACCACCGCATACTCCTGCGAGCCGAGCACCAACTTATCCTTGGCCACGGGCACTTCCACGATGGTCTCGAACTTGCGCTCGATCACCCGCTCCACCACTTTGACTTCGGGCTCAGCACACACCACCGCCTGAACCGGGGGGCACTGGCCAGGCGCTGCTGCCGCATCAGCGGTGGTGGGGGTATCTTCGAATACGTTTACGGTCTCCGGCGCCGTCGTCGGCCCGCGGGAAAACAGTGATTCGCAGCCGGTGAGTATCTGGCTCACCAGCAAAAGGGAAAGTAAAGGCAAAAACCGCATCTGCTTTATTACTACCTTAGGGCGCGCGCTGTGGCCCTGTGTACTGTTATTAAGTAATCCTGGCGGTATGAGATCGGGATGGCTCCTTGCTACCCGATTTTTGCAAAGTCCGGATACTACCTTATCCACTTCACATCTGCACAGCACAGGGAGCGACCCTTGCAGAGGGCAGATTGCGCGTTGAAATGCGCTGACGCCGTGACAGAAACGTCGATCTTCGTGGCAGCCGGAACAGAATGGTACCAACTAGTCACAATGAATCAAGCGACAAGCGAAGTCAGCCCTGCTCCAATCGCGCGTCAATTTCCATCAGTTTCGCCACCAGCGCTGGCCCCTGCAGGCTGGCGCCACGGAAATACTCTTCTGCCATGGGCGCAATACCGCACTTTTCTGGCAACGGTTGTTCCAGCTCCACCAGATGACTCATACGCGGTAAAAAAACGAACTGCAGCCACTGGGGAAAGGTCAGGGTATCGACACAAAACGGTTGCGTGCTAGCCAGGGCCTCGGGGCGGGGTGGGGTCTCGTCCCACAGCCCAAGGAGCCGTAGTTCGGCTTCCAGTTCCAACAACAGCGTAGCAATATCCGGGTAAATGGACTTCATATCAGGTGAATCGTCAGTTAATGGCGCGCCGGAACGGCGGTAGTGAATCCAGCATGGCACGGCCGTAGCGCTTCGTCACGATACGACGGTCCAACAGCGAGATAGTTCCTTCATCCTGCTCGGTACGCAGCAGGCGACCACAGGCCTGCACCAGTTTAAGCGCTGCATCCGGCACGGTGATTTGCATAAACGGATTGCCGCCCTTGGCTTCAATCCACTCTGCGAGGGCGGCTTCGATTGGGTCATCAGGCACCGCAAATGGGAGCTTGGCGATGATCACATGCCGACAATAGTTGCCCGGTAAATCGAGGCCCTCGGCAAAACTGGCCAGCCCAAACAATACGCTGCGCCCGCCCTTGTCGACGCTCTTCTTGTGGCTATCGAGCAGCTGCTGGCGGGACTGCTGTCCCTGCATCAAAATCCGGTTACGCCAGGTGCCGGGCAGCGACTCATAGACCGTTTCCATCTGCCTGCGCGAAGCAAACAGTACCAGCGAACCGCCCTCTTCCCCGTGGGTATCCAGCAGATCTGGCAGCGCCTCGATCACCGCATTGGTGTGCAGGTCGGCGTTATTTGCCTCCACCGCATCCCGGGGCACCCTCAACTCCGCGCGGGAGAAATCAAACGGACTCGGTACCACTTCATAGCTCGCGTTATCGGGAGTGCCGGCGCGCATCTTGAGGCGGTCAAAACGCCCCAGCGCAGTGAGGGTGGCAGAGGTGAGTACGGCACCGTAGCAGCGCCGCCACAGGCTGTACTCCAGGGTCTTACCCGCGAGAATCGGCGAGCTGCACACTTCAAAATCAAACGAACCGCCCCAGTCCACCAGGGTTACCCAGCGGGCCTGCGGCACCGAACCCTGGTCTTCTCTGGAATAGTTGGCCCAGAGCTCGAGGTTGGCCTCGGCACGGCCATGCCAGCCGCCGAGTATCGGATACCAGCGCTCCAGATCCACAATCGGCACCGGACTGTGGGCGTCCTCCATCATGCGCTGGGCGGACTGCACCATTTTGCCCAGCAGCGCTTCCATCTCATCGAAGTCCTCACGCAGCTGGTCGGCAAGCTGCATCATGGATTCCGGTACCACACCGCCCTCAAAGCGGTAGCGCGCACTGCGCGATTGCTGGTTGCCGCCGCGACCGCGCTCTTCCTCGAATTCGCACATGTCCTCGATGAGCGGCCAGGCCATCTCGAGTTTCTGCTTGGCGGAGGCGAACAGTGCAGGTAGCTCTTCACCGGCGCGGTCCAGCTCGGCGCCATCGCCGATTTCACCGAGCATCTGGCTCAGGTTTTTATTCGCCTGGTCCAGCCAGCCGGTGGTCGCACCGACGCGGCTGTGGTGGGCAAAGTGGTTCAGGGCCTTATCCGGCAGGTGGTGGGCCTCATCCAGCACATAAATGGTTTCTTCGGGTGGTGGCAGGATGGCCCCGCCACCGAGCGCCAGGTCGGCCAGCAGCAAATCGTGGTTCGCCACAATCACGCGGCTTTTACCCAGGCTTTCGCGCGCGCGGAAGAAACTGCAACTGCTGACATGGGGGCAACGGCGACCACTGCACTGCCGGTGATCGGTGGTCACCCGGCTCCAGTCTTCGCCCTCGAGGGTATCTTTCCAGTTATCGCGATCGCCATCCCAGCGCCCGCTGGCCAGCTCGTCGGCCATTTCCCGGTACAGCTTGACCCCGGCTTCATCCACTTGCGGCTTCTCATCTTCATACAGGGCGAGAGAGCCGCCCACACCGCTGGCGGTGAGTTCGGTAAGCAGCTGGTCGAGCTTGGAAAGGCACAGGTAACGGCCACGCCCCTTGGCCAGGGCGACATCAAATTTGAGCCCTGAGTGGCGCACCAGCTCCGGCAGGTCCTTGAGGATAATCTGCTCCTGCAGGGCCACGGTGGCGGTGGAGACAACCAGGGTTTTGTCGTGGGCGATCGCCATGGGGATCGCCGCCAGCAGGTAGGAGACGGTTTTACCGGTACCGGTGCCCGCTTCCACCACACAGATGTGCTCGCCGTCGGTCTTGCCGTGGTCGCGCTCGCCGGCGCCATTGCGTTGAATGCCGCCCAGGGCGCGGGCGATGGCCGCAATCATCAGCTTCTGGCCATAGCGGGCTTTGAGCTCGCGGCCATTGAGGAACTGACGGTAGGCGTTTTGGATGGATTCTTTGTCTTTATCGCTGAGCACTGGGGACCGGCTGAATTTGCACTGGGGCTGTATTTACACAGGGGTTATATCAGCCGGCCATTATCCACGCTTGCTCAGTCTTGCGCCATTGCGGCGTGCGATTACTGCTCGAATGCGAGGCGTGAGACCACGGGGTTGGCATAGCCGAGAATGGCCTTGTCGCGCCAGCGTTCGTCGATTCGCGCCATACGCTGCTCAAACTTCTCGCGGATCTCCTGGTGCTCTTCGGGGTTCCAGGGCTTGGGCGGGTAACCCACCGGCAAGGCCGGCGCCACACCATAGATCTTCTCGTAGGCGATCATATTGGTGGGGTGCAGTACATAGTTCCCGATGATCTGGCGATCGATTTCGTCCGCGAGCGCGCCGACATCGTTGAAATCGCCCTCGATGGGGGTACCAAATGCGGCATGGATGTGGCCTTTCTGGCCCACAACGCCCTTGGCGATACTACCCAGGTCCTCGTGGGCCTGCTTCTGGTACTCGTCCTTATGTTCCTTGATGTACAGCTCGCGCGCCTTGTGACGGTCGCAGGGGTCCCACTCGTAGGAGATTGCCAGGGGCACGATGTGCAGCTCACGCCAGAAATCCGCAAAGGATTGGTCCTTGGGCTTCGCCATGGCAAACATCGCCGCCAGTGCGGGATTGGTGCGGTCCAGCCCATCTTTAGCCCGGCCCGCGCGCTGGGCGATCCAGACGTGCTCGTTATCGTTGACAATCGAGTGATGGATGTAATTGGAGAGTTTCGTCGCTGCCATCAGCTTCTCACGACGGCTGCCCGAGCTGCGCTTCACGACAAAGCATTTATTGAGCTTCATGATATCGGTGGCAAATTGCTTGGACAGCAGGTTGTCACCAATCGCGATACGGGACGTTTCGTGCCCCTCCTTGTACATCGAAAGGATCGCCAGGGCCGGATCCATGGCGATATCCCGATGGTTGCTCACAAACAGGCAAGCGCGGTCGCGCGGCAGGGTATCGAGCCCGGAGATTGAGAGGCCACAACTGGTGCGGTTGACCGCCTTTTCCAGGTACTTGGCGATGACTTCCTGTACGCCGCGAACATTCTTGGCATTGCGAAATTCGAAGCGCACCAGCTGACGCACCAGCCACGCGAGCGGACGCTCCAGCTTGCTGGCGGCGCCGGGGAGCAGGAAGTGTGCAACTACCCGCGACATTTCCGGGTCTTCTACCAGGCGGCGCAGGACCGCGCGCACCTCGTCATCCCGGTATGGGCGGATGTCGTCGAACTGACTGGGATCAATATTTCTCGCATTCATGGGCTAGTGCTACCTGCCAACTGCAGCGCCGAGGGTTCTCGCCCGCCGCGCTCTGGCTCATTCTTATTGTGGCCCAGCGTACACGGACTGATCGATAACCAGGTACATTGCCGGGCGAAACCGGCGCAGAACATACCGGAAGCGGCCGCGAACTACCAGCGCCACCCCCGACTCAGGAGTAACGCTGGCCGATTCGCCCGCCTCCGCGGCGCCCCAGCCACTTTCCGCACGCGCCAGCGCCCCCGCACCTCGCTCTAGACATATCCGGACCCGGCCACGAGAATAGACCGCTTTATAACAAGAAACTGACCAGGCAGCCGGCCACAAGCGGGCACGCCAAGCTACTGTCAGCCATTAGGAGTCCACTTTGAGTCACACCATTTCCAGCGAGTCGCCACAAGATTCTCGCAATCCCAGCCTGCTGGATGCACTGATCCCCCTCCTGATCCTCATCGGCCTGCTTTCCCTGTCGGTCTTCTTTTACGGCGCCGACTCATCCTACGGCCCGAACCAGATTGCCCTGCTGCTGTGCGCCGGCGTTGCCGCGATGGTGGGGATGAAAAACGGCTTCACCTGGAAAGAAATGGAAGGCGGCATGCTGCACGGCATGAGCCTGGTGTTTGGCGCCATCCTGATCCTACTCGCGGTCGGTGCCCTGATCGGCAGCTGGATTCTCGCCGGCACCGTGCCGTCGATGATCTATTACGGGGTGCAGATGCTGTCACCAGAATGGTTCTACGCGGCGAGCTGTGTAATTTGTGCCGTGGTTGGCCTCAGCATCGGCTCCAGCTGGACCACTGCCGGCACCCTGGGTGTGGCACTAATGGGGATCGCCGGTGCGCTCGGCCTGAACCCGGCAATCACCGCCGGTGCGGTAATCTCTGGCGCCTACTTCGGCGACAAGATGTCCCCGCTGTCGGACACAACCAACGTTGCCGCGGCGGTAACCTCAAACGACCTGTTCCTGCATATTCGCCATATGCTGTGGACAACTATCCCCGCGTTCACCATCGCCCTGATCGTCTTCGCGGCAATCGGCCTGATGGCCGACACCGGCCAGGCTTCCGCAGAAGATATCCAGCAACTGCTGGGCGCACTGCAGGAAGAGTTCAGCATCTCCATCGTCAGCCTACTGCCGCTGGCACTGCTGCTGTTTATGGCGTGGCGAAGAATTCCGGCTTACCCAACCCTGATTATCGGCGCACTGGTGGGCTGTGTGATTGCAATGATTTTCGAGCCCAACGCTACACGTCAGTTGGCGGGCGGCGAAGGCCCGCTGAGCCTGCTGAAAGGTGCATGGCACAGCCTGTTCGACGGGTACAAGTCGACCTCCAGCAACGAAGCTGTGGCATCACTACTGTCGAAAGGCGGTATGAGCAGTATGCTCAACACCATCTGGCTGATTATCTCGGCAATGGCTTTTGGTGGCGTGATGGAGCGTGCGGGTTTCCTCGAGCGCATTGTGCGCTGGGCGCTGTCCGGGGTTAAAACTGTTGGTGGCCTGATCACCTCCACCGTGTTCACCTGTTTCGGTATGAATGCGGCGGCTGGCGACCAGTACATGGCCATCATCATTCCCGGCCGTATGTTCCGCGAGGCTTTCGAAGGCAAAGGCCTGCACGGCCTGAACCTGTCCCGCACCCTGGAAGATTCCGGCACCATCACCTCGGTACTGATTCCCTGGAACACCTGCGGCGCCTATATGGCAGCCACGCTGGGCGTTGCCACCTTCAGTTACGCGCCCTTTGCACTGTTTAACATCCTGTGCCCACTGCTGGCCATTGCCTACGGCTGGCTGCACTTCAAGCAGATGCCACTGGGTACCCAACAACCCCTGCAAGATGCAGAAAAGGCTTGAGCTCCCCCATGCCCAATACCCTGAGCGACCTGATTGCTTCGGCCGACTTTGACCTGCGCTGGTTCGACCTGGGGCGCCGGGTGCGCCCGGTTTCCGCTAAAGCCGCGCGTGCGTTTGAAGACGGCACTGCGCCCTGGCCCCACCCCTACCTGCGTCAGGCTTGGTGTGGTCTGTTGCTGTCGCCGTCCAAAGCGGCAGAAGAAAACGGTGCAGCGGAACCGGCGGTTTGGTTCCTGCGGCTTCCTTTGGATGAGCAGGGCAAGCTGATCCTGCCCATTCGCGACCGCTTTCTCGGCGGCGTACAAAAAGCTCTGGACCCGGCGCACCACAAGCCCGGTAATGGCCATGACCCGGCGAAAGCCCTACAACAGGCACTGGAAGACAGCGGCCTGATGTTTACGCCCGCTGCGGACAAGCGCGCTGTGTTCCATGCCAAGGCCGCCAAAATCTTGCGACGCGCGGCGAGCGACCACTTCCCCGCCGCCAAGGCCTACACCAAAGACCCAGCGGCATTTCCCTGGGAGCAGCTCGCGCTGCAGGGGCTTGCAGACCTGGCCGTAGATTGGGAAAAAGAGCGCGATAATTTAGTCGCAAGCCTGTCGCGCTTTGCCACACCCGCACTGATCTCTCTGTGTCAGTGCCTGGAAAGCGAAGCGATTGACCACCAGCTGGTGGAGCCACTGATCACCCGCGCCAAACAGAACCTGGCCTCAGACGCGGTGGACTTCAACCTGCTGACCGCGGTGATACGCGGGATTTCCTTCAGCCCCGCCATGGGCATGCGCCAGGCGTTTCTCAATTGGTTGCTGGCGGAAAACCCTGCCGGGGCCGCCGACCAGCCGGAAGTGCTCGCAGCTATCGGCAGCCGCTGTAACGAAGATCTGCTGGAGCCTGAGATCGCCAAGGCCTGGCTGGAACGACTCAGCGATAGCCAGCCGCAAGATACCTTCAACTTGCTTCTGACAGACCTCCTGTTTCTGCCAGAGTTGCGCAGTGTCCTGCTCGGGGTTTTACGCGACCCACAGCGGCAGGAATCCGTCGCAGTTGCGTTTGGCCGCTTCCTGCAATCAGGCAGCTAAATCGATTTCGGGCCATCGCCAAGGCCCGAATCACCCCGCCTTCCACTTTCCACTTCCCCCTGCCCTAAATTTCGTTGCGCGAAAAGCGGCGTGACGAACCCCCGATACCGAAAAATAGTGTCCACAGAAAAACGGGCTTGCGGATTTTTTGGCGTCGCCTTCTACGATATTCCCGTCGAAAAAAAGAAAAAAATTAAATTTTCACTTTACTGAAAAAAAATATTCCACACTTCGCAGTGTCGCGGAGTAAAGGTTGAGCGCAAAATGGCGTTTAACCCCTTAAATTCAGGCCCTCAGGGACGACAAACTGGCGGTGTTTTTATCCTGAATTACGGTGTGGCGGCTATTTTAACCGCGCGCCTATTACACTCCATTGGGCGGTATGTTTGTAGAAAAGATTTTTACAAAGCACACCAAACAGGTGACGTTTTATTGTCTATGCTATTGACTAACATCAACGGAAAGGAGTTAGGGGATGAATTTCACTCCAGCCAAGTACTTAACCGGAATTATTTGTGCACTGGTCCTCGCAGGTTGCTGTGCACCGGCTCCGATGCCGGCCGCCTGCCCACCGGGCTCAGAACAAATTCCGACTTCCATGGCCTGTCCTGCGGACGCGGATTGCTGGATGGCATCCGATAACGTTCGCTGCATGAAAGTGGTTAAGTAACCACTCTCATAACAGGATCGTGCAAATGCCGCTTCTCGAAGCGGCATTTTGCATTTCTGGACCTACACATTTGTGCATAAGCACTCTCCGTCTTGGATGTGCCAAATGAAGACTCGGCTCCCAAGCAATCCCACATCGATTGATTTTCCCGTGCAGGTCAATCCGCGACGCCCCCCAACCTCACACACCAACCTGCCACACACCATCCTGCTACACACCTCTCCCCATACGCCCCAGTAACACAGAAAGAAATTGCGCGCCAATTGCACCCTATTTGCGCCGCGCTTTAACTATGCCGTTAAACTGGCCGCACTGGCCGTTTGTCGCTAATATCAGCAGCTTTCCAGCCGAACACTCATCTACTTTCAGCGAAGAAGTCTTGACCATGGATGCTCTCCCACTGTCTGCCGCAATTGCCGCGCTACAGCAACACAAAGATCAGCAGCGCTGGTCCCTGCGCGACCTGTTCGCGTCAAACCCGGACCGGGCGCAAACCTTTAGTGCCGAAGCTGCGGGCCTATACCTCGACTACAGCAAAAACCTGCTCAATGCCGATACGCTGCAGAAACTACTGGACTACACCGAGACTGCACACCTGAAGAGCAGTATCGAGGCGCTGTTTGCAGGTGCCAATATTAACAACACTGAGCACCGCCCGGCCCTGCATACCGCCCTGCGCTTCCAGGGAGAGCCCAAGACCGAGCACGAACAGGCGGTAGCGGATTGCCGCAGGCAAATGTCGCAATTTGTGGAGCAGGTTCACAGCGGTGCCTGGACCGGCTTTACTGGCAAGCGTATTCGTCACGTGGTCAATATCGGCATTGGTGGCTCGGACCTGGGGCCGCGCATGGTATGGGAAGCGCTGCGCCCCTGGCACAAGCAGGAACTGACTACCCACTTTGTGGCGAACATCGACGGCGCCGACCTCAGCGATACCCTCGCTTCCCTGCCCGCTGACGAAACGTTGTTTATCGTTGCCTCCAAGTCCTTCTCAACCCTTGAAACCCGCCAGAACGCGCTCTCAGCGCGTCAGTGGGTGCTCGACGCTGGATGCAGTGAGTCGGACCTGGAGAAGCACTTTGTTGCGGTGAGCAGCAATATCGTAGCGGCGCAGGACTTTGGCATCGCTGCCCAGAATATTTTTCCGATGTGGGACTGGGTGGGAGGCCGCTACTCCCTGTGGTCAGCCATCGGGTTACCCATAGCGCTGGCCTGCGGATTCGATGTATACAGCGACCTACTGAAGGGCGCGAACGCGATGGACACGCATTTCGCGGAAGCAGAATTCTCACAGAATTTACCAGTACTGATGGCGCTGATTCACTTCTGGTACCGCCAATGCTGGGGCGCCGGCAGCCTTGCGGTGCTGCCTTATGCGCAGCGCCTTGCCAAGTTCCCGGCGTGGCTGCAACAGCTGGATATGGAGAGTCTTGGCAAGAGCGTCACCCGCGACGGCCAGCCTTTGCCTTACCCGAGTGGTGCGGTCATCTGGGGTGCTGAAGGCAGCAACGGACAGCACTCCTTCCACCAGCTGCTGCATCAGGGCACCGACATGATCCCGGCGGATTTTGTTGCCATCAAAGAGCCCACTTCCGCGCTGAAAGAACAGCATCAGTGGCTACTGTCGTGCTGCCTGAGCCAGAGCCAGGCTCTGCTGCGCGGTAAGTCACTGGCGGAAGCCCGCCGCGAACTGGAGGCTTCTGGCCACACGCATAAAGAAGTCCATCAACTGGCCCCGCACAAGGTGGTTCCCGGTAACCGCCCGAGCAATACGCTGATTGTGGAAAAGCTCGATCCGTTCCATCTCGGCGGTTTGCTGGCACTCTACGAGCACAAGGTATTTACCTTTGGCTGTCTGCTGGATATCAACCCGTTTGATCAGTGGGGTGTGGAGTTGGGTAAGGTGCTTGGTAATGGCGTGCATGCGGCCATTGATGGGGAAGTCCCGGAGGATTGGGATGGGTCTACTGCTTTGCTGCTTAAAAAACTACTGAAGTAATCTTTTCTAACCGTGGTGCCGGTTAGGTGGTCAGTGGCGGTCCAGCCCCGGGAATGCTTTTCAGGACCGCTGTGAACCCATCCCTGGGCGCTGCGGCGCAAACATCCTGTTTGCGACGCTCCTGAAAAGCATTCCCGGCACTGGACCTTAACGCCAAGTTCAGTGCTCTATCTACCCGTTAGCTGTGGTTAGATTTGATAGATTACGATGCTTCAAACCGAAGACAGAGTGCTGGATACTTGTTTTCGAAAGCGTCGTCGACATAGACGTCGCCGACGCAGCGTACATGGATGTATTTACAGCGGTTTCGAAAACAAGTACCCAGTGCTTTGTCGCCACTAGCCTGCCTTACTCGGTACCACTGAGCTCAACTTGCTCACGTACTCCGTTTAGCCTGTTGATCCAATAGCGGCTTAATTAAGTCCATAGGTAGCGGGAATACAATCGTCGAATTCTGTTCTCCAGCAATATCAATCAACGTCTGCATATACCGCAAGGTAATCGCATTCGAATTCTTGGATAGTTGATCGGCGGCTTCCGTCAGCCTCAATGCGGCCTGCGCCTCACCTTCTGCATGGATGACCTTGGCACGACGTGAACGCTCCGCTTCTGCCTGTTGGGCGATTGCACGAATCATGCTCTCATCCAGGTCGATGTGCTTGATTTCCACATTGGTAACTTTCACCCCCCAAGCATCGGTCTGCTCGTCGAGGATCTTCTGGATATCCACATTGAGTTTATCCCGCTCGGATAACATTTCATCCAGCTCATGCTTACCCAGCACCGACCGCAACGTGGTTTGAGAAAGCTGACTGACCGCCTCGTGATAGTTTTCCACATTGATGATTGCGGACTGTGGATCAATTACCCGGTAATACACCACCGCATTCACTTTCACCGACACGTTATCGCGGCTGATCACATCCTGGGTCGGCACATCCATCACCACCGTTCGCAGGTCCACGCGCTCCATGGTCTGCAGCACCGGGATGATGATGATCAGCCCCGGGCCCTTCACCTCTTGGAAACGCCCTAGAAAAAACACCACGGCACGTTCGTATTCTCGCAAAATACGAATGGCATACATGACGACCAGAACGACCGCCAGAATCAGCAGACTGGCAAAGTAACTGACCATAAACCTCACTCCCTGACTATGTATTGCAATTGCTTATTGTGGATAACGCCTTTGGAAATCGTTTACTCGGGTTCCACCTGTAACATCAATCCCTGTTCAGACGTTACCCTCACCGTCTGTCCCTTGTGCAGAGGCTTATCACAGCGGGCACGCCAGATCTCACCCCCGACTTTCACCAACAGCTCTGGCTGCACCGCATCAACGATGGCGGTACGCCCGACCATCGCCTGATTGGCCGGCACCTTGGGCTTGCGCAAGCTGTGGCCGATGGCATACATGATGCCCAGTAGCGCGAGCCCACTGACCGCGGCAATCGAACCGATCAGGGTCTTGGATACGCGCATACCCGGCACATCACTGTCGATGAGCATCACCGAGCCAATCACCATCGCAATGACGCCACCAATTCCGAGGGCGCCGAAACTTGGCACAAAGAATTCCGCCGCTATTAACAACGCACCCACAACAATCAGGGCCAGGCCCGCATAATTGATCGGTAGCACCTGTAATGCATAAAACGCCAGTAACAGGCAGATAACGCCCACCACTCCCGGCACTATGGCGCCGGGGCTGTACCCCTCGAAAATCAATCCATAGATGCCGATCAGCAGCAAGATGTAGGCAATTTGCGGGTTGGTGATCAGGGCCAGCAGTTCGTTGCGCCAGTCCGGCGCGTAGGCCTTTACCGGGAGCTCTGCGACATCCGCAGGGAGCTTCTGCTTTTCGCCGAGTAATACGATTTCCCGGTCTGGCAGCTGTTGCAGCAATGCCTGTTGATTGTCGGCAACTACGTCTATCACATTCTCTTCCAGCGCTTCCTGCGCGGTAAGCGTCGCAGCATCGCGCACGGCTTTTTCCGCCCAATCCGCATTGCGGCCATGGCGCTGTGCCAATCCGCGAATGTAGGCCACCGAATCATTGATCACCTTGCGCTCCATGGCGCTGCCAGAGCGGTCCGCGCCTTTATCTTCTTGGTCGCTCTGCGAGGTATCAGCGCCATCGCCCTCACTCTCCTTGGAGCTCTGGTCCCTAGCCTCTTGCGGTGGCTGTCCCGGCGGTTCCTGTTGCCCTGGCATGCCACCCATCTGCACAGGCGTTGCCGCCCCCAGGGTCGTCGATGGCGTCATTGCCGCTACATGGCTCGCATACAGGATATAGGTACCGGCGCTGGCTGCGCGGGCACCGGCGGGAGTGACATAGGTGACGTATGGGACTTCGGACGCAAGGATATGCTGGATAATGTCCCGGGTAGCGGCATCCAGGCCTCCGGGCGTATCCATATCGATAATAATCAGGCGGGCACCCTGTTCGCGCGCCTTGTCGCTGGCGCGAATCAGATAATCTGTGGTTGCCGGCCCGATGGGACCATCAATGGTGAGCTGCGCAATGTGCGGGCTTGCCGCGTCGTCAGCTGCATTCTCTGCGCTCGTCACTTCCTGGGCAATTGCGCTGGTTTGCGCAAAACACAACATCCACAGCAGGAAAAGCGCTTTCCGACACCACTGTTCCATAGCTTTTATCCCGGGTGCGAAAGATCAGAAACCACAAGGGTAACAGAACTGCGACAACACACAGGGAAATGGGCGCCGGTTGCGGATGGGAGGTCATCCACAGTTGCCAGGCCGAAGGCGGTCCACTCAACCGCCATCAGGTATCAAATCGCGGTGAGGTATCGTCTGGCGAACTTGGAATCCATCTTCTCCAGATCCACCACCACCAGGCCATCGACCGAATCGCAAAAATCCGGGTCGATATTGAACGCATGGAAGCTGGTGCCACCGGGGGTGGTAACCGCCGTGTACTTTTTAAAGAGCGGCGGCAGCACCACGCCCTCTTCTTTCAGAATGTGTTTTAACTGCAGCATATCTTCAGTTGCACAGCCGGAGAGTGGTGGAAGATCCGTTCTTGCCTCGATAAATGGCAGGCGCGCATTCCCCATCGGACGCTCGGCAGCAAAATGATGCAGGAAATAGCGCACGATTGCGGACTTGGCGCGACGGGAGAAGTTACCGGGCATCGAAACAGGACCAAACAGGAATCGACGGTCGTTGCGCAGAATCCACTGGCCAATCCCACACCACAATACGTCGAGACCACGACTGCGCCAGTACTCCGGAAGCAGGAAGCTGCGCCCCAACTCTGCCGACCGGGGCAAACATGCCTCCGGTGCGCGGGAGTAATTGAACAGCGTGGTGGAGTAGATTTCATCCGCAGCCAATCCGTCGGTACTTGCCAGACGGTAGGCGCCTGCGAGCTGCTGGCGTTCCTTATCCCATAGCAACAGATGGTCATACCAGGCGTCAAACGCATCCCAGTCGCGATTGTTGCCGGTACCCTCGCCTACAGCGCGAAAGGCAATTTCACGCAGGCGCGAAAGTTCACGCATAACAGGGCAGTCCGGCTGCTGACGATACAGCTTTACCTCGAATTCCCCTTGGGCGACTAAGGTCTCGCAACGGGCAATACCTCTTGCGACATCGGCTGTCGCTTCAGCCCCGGCGATGGGCTCGGGCGCCAGCACTTGCGGTTTCTTATGCAGGCGATAAACCTGTTTTTTCCACAGCTTCGCTTGAGCCCGTGGCGTCATCGGCCACTGACGATAATGCTCCGGCGCCACAGGGGTACCGACACGGATATCGATTCCGCGGCTTACCTGCTTGAACATTTCCCGCACCAGCCACAAGGTAGACAGGGGCTTGTTGACCATGGACAGGCCATACCACCACAGAGAGTTCCGACCGCGTACTTGCATGGGCAAAATGGGTGCATTGGTCTTGTCGGCAAACCGGATAAATCCCGGGTTCCAGCGGCCGTCGCGTACACCATGTGCAGTGAGTCGCGATACTTCCCCCGCGGGAAACACAATGATGGCACCGCCTTCACGCAGGTAATCGTAGATTCCTTCTACATCCTCGCGGCGAGTGCGGCCATTGAAGTTATCCACCGGCAATAGATAGCTGCGCAGTGGTTCAATATTCCACAGCAGCTGGCTAGCAATCGCCTTTACGTCTTTGCGCACACGGGCTACCAGATCAATCAGCGCTAGCCCATCGAGGCTACCCAGCGGATGATTGGATACGATCACCAGCGGGCCTTCGGTAGGAATTCGCTCCAGCTCCGCCAGGTTAACGTCATAACGAAAGTCGAAGGAGCGGAATACCTGGCGAATAAAGTCCAGCCCCCCAAGATGGGGAAAGTCTTTGCCAAACTGCTGCAGTTGCTGCTCACAGCATATTTTTTTAACCGTGGCGGAAACCAGTCGACGCGTCGGGCTGTGCGGCGCTGCGCTGTACCAGGGGTTATTCTGCAGCAGGTTTTCGAGCTGGATCATGCGGCCACCGCTTCGGTCATAATGCGAGCAATCTTGGGCGTCCGGTGCCAGTGCAATAGGTTTAGCGCGCCACTTTTTTCTTCCACAATGGCGGTCATTGAGTCGACCCAGTCCCCACAGTTGGCGTAAGTCACGGCGCTGTCCTTGCAGGCACTGTCCTTGGAAGCGCTGTGACGAATTCCTGCACGGTGGATATGCCCACAGATCACCCCATCGAATCCACGTCGGGCCGTCTCACGAATCGCGACCTCTTCAAATTTATTCATCATGCGGCGGGCAGCGTGTACACGGTTCTTCACATGATTTGCGAGAGACCACCAGGGCTTGTCAAAGCGGCTGCGCCAGTAATTGATCCAGCGATTGATCCGCAGCATCAGGTAGTAGCTCTGATCACCGATGTGGTAGCTGACCGGATTGATTTCGATATGGTGTTCGAACTGGTCACCGTGGGTAACCCAGTAGCGCTTGCCATCGTTCGTAGTGTGGGTCCACTCGCGCTCAACACGGATATTGCCCAGGTGCTTACCTGCCCAGCTGCGCATTGGAGCGTCGTGATTGCCGGGTACATAAATGATTTCCGGGGTGTTGCTACCAAGTTCCGACAGCATCCCAAGCAGCAGGGAGGAGGCATGGCACCAGCTGCCCTTACCTTGGGACAGGGCCTTCATATCAAAGATATCCCCCACCAGATATACGGTATCGGCGGTATTCTGGGCCAGGAAGTCCGCCAGCCGTTGCGGCTCGCTATCCCGGCTGCCCAGGTGAACATCAGAGATCCACAGTGCGCGATATCGATTACTCATTAGCTCATCCCATCATTGTTGGTTCGGACCACATCCGATGGCATGAGACTTTGCTTGAGTTTTCTTACAAACCGGCGGCTGTTTCTTGAAGCTTCTATTGCAAAGCAGACAAGGCGAGGAAAGAAGCGACGAAACCCGCACTTCTGCGAAACCGCGTTCTAATTGCGTACCCGTTGAATCCGTTCCAGCCGGGAAATACTACCCAGGTAGTCCTCCCAGCTGGCTTCGAGCTCCGCAGTTTGAAAGCGCTGGTACTTCTCGCGATCCAACCAATAGACCCGCGTACGCACCCGGCGCAGGTCAATCATCGGCAACTGGTCGATCGCCGCCGACCCCCGTTTGAATACCGAACCGGCTCGGGAGTTCTGTACCATATCGCTCACGATGGTGAGATGCACATTTTGCGCTGCGGGATCCAGATGGTTAAGCGCGGCGACATCCGACAGCGCCTCATAAATGGGCGACACCGGCTGCGCTTCGCCGGTCACCGCGCGGCCGATGGCGCGATCCAGCGGTTGGGCAAAACGCTGCGTGTACAGTGCATCCACAAACTGCTGGTTGGCCGTAAGCGCACTGACCTCTTTGCCCGAATGTGGTTTGCACAAATCGATCACCGGCTCAGACAGCCCGTTGTAGTGATCATCCAATACAAAAATTGAAAAGCGATCGTTGACCGCGGCGGACGCAAGCAGGTTGGAAATATGCGTTTTCAGAAAGTGCACCTGATGCGCAGACAGGGTGTCGGACGCATCAATTACCACCAAATGCTGGGCAAAGCGCGGTAAGTGTGGGTTGCACAGAGTCACCGCATCAAAATCCCGCGCCGGCGAGCGTACCACCTTTAGCGCAAATACCGTCAGTGCCAACAGGATGAGCAAACCCAGGGCAAACACCAGCACGCCCTTTTTGTCTTCGCTGGAAAATCGCCCGCGGCGACTGCCGAACTTTGCGCGACGCACCCCTGCCATCAGCCCCTCCGCAAACCGTGATCCAACTCAAGCTTATCCACAAGCTCGGAAAGGGCGGCCTGAATCGCTTCACAGCGGCGGTTCACGACATCGATCGCTGCGGTATAGGTATGATCCAGCTCCGCCATCACCTGTTCAAAGGTCTCCAAATCCTGCTTGTGCTGTTCCAGCCCCGTGGTGTTGAGGCGGGGCAACTTTTCCAGCTCAAAGCGGAGAAGCTCACCAAAGTAGGCGGAGCGGCGATTCATCATGCGCGCGGAATAAGACTGATAGTAACGAACAAGCTCATCTAGCAACCCCTGTGCCTTGATGATGTCTTCGTGATAGTGACGATGAATTTCTTCACTGCGCTCAATACTCGCCTTGAACTGGATAAACTGCGCACGAATGGTTTTTTCCGTATCCGAAATGCCATCCTGCATTTCTTCCGCCATCTGATTAACGCTTTCAATTGCGTCTTCGTGGGCATTGCGCCACGCCGCCTGCTGGGATTTCACTCGCCGGGTGACGGCTGTATATCCCGGGTAGCGGTCATCCACCACAAAGAATTTTGCGGTCAGCAACACCAGGGCTATACCACTGACCACCACCATGATCCACGAGTTGAAGTCCTGAATACCCAGCGGCTCTGCCTGCAGAGTGCTCATTGCCACCTGCGACGCGGTAAATGGATCCGCCTCCAGCGCCTCCCGGTAATGTCCCACGCCAAGCACGAACACCACCGACGTTAACAATACCGCGCCAAACAAAATCCCGGCACTGAGTTTTCTCAGCGGATTTAAGTGAAAGCAATGTCGCAGGGAAAAGGCCAGAAACGCGGCAAACCCCAGGTTGATCATGGAAATAATGAATGCCTGAAAGAAGCCACCGACCAGCCCAAGGGCGCTGCCTTTCGACAGGAAGAAGGCATTCAACACCGTCTCGAGAATGACGATGAAAAACACTATGGAAAAATGCAGCAGTTTTGACTCGCGGTACACGGCTTCACGGGTCAGCCCGTTGCGTTCGCGGAACATTTCCAAGTCCATACGCAACGCCGAGTATTCCTGCGCGCGCTGCTTGATGCCACTGACCAGGTTGGCCAGGCGCGCAGCGATGGTTTTTTCCACCAGCGACTCGGTGTTTTTCATTTCCTGGTAGAGCTGACGAATGTCGACTTCGCTGCGATCCGTGAGCTCCTTGTCGAGCTCGCTCTGGCGGTTTTCGTGCACGCGGCCAATGATTTCCCGCACCACGTAAGAGCGCATACTCTCTTCGCTGTCGGTATGATTGCGCCGGTCGACTTCGGGGATGCCCGCTTTCACATCGCGCTCGACGCGCTGCTCAATTTTCAGGGCGGAGATAGCGGCTTTGGTGGCCGGAATTGAGGTCATGAGATCACCTAAAAACTTCCACTACATTTTAGGTTGTCGGGATTTTATCCATCCCTATCTCAGAATAGACGGCCGCCACGCGCGCACACTGGCAATGCGACAAATGGCGCAGATTTAAAGCTTAACGCGCCACAAGCGCAGTACATTGTCGCGTGAACACACAATTTGGCGGTACCAGCCGACAGGGCTGGCAAATCGGCGCGCGCATGTTTTGTGCGCATAAAAAAACGGGCCGCTGGGCCCGTTTTTGGGTGAACAAGGACGATGCCTTATTCGGAGTCGCTAGGGTGGCGCATCGGTGTTGGGAACGGGAACTGGGCCACCTTGTCGCCCTTCACGTCGTGCACCTTGCCGACGCCCTCTTTCTCCACCTCGTCAATCCGCACAATGCTGTGCATGGGGATATAGGAGCGCTTCACCGAGGAGAACTCGGTTTTCAGCTTCTCTTCACTGGGGTCGACCACCAGCTGGGACTTTTCCCCGAATACAAATTCTTCCACCTCGACGAAGCCATACATCTCGCTTTGGTAAATGGCGCGCGCGTAAAGCTCGAACACCTGGTTCTGGTTGTGAAAAATGACTTTGTAGATTGGGTTTGCCATAGATTGCTCAATGCCGGGGCCGATGCGGATGCCCCATGAATACTAGTGTGCAGGCGGGCTGACCCGCGAAAAGCGCGGAAGATTATCACTCTCGCCTGCCCCCGTCTATGCAGCCTCCAGAGGGGTCGGTATAATGCCCGACCTTTTGAATTGACCAGTTTTTAACCAGGCGCATCATGTCCACCGACAAGTCCTCCGAATTATCCGAAAAACCGGTGAAAAAGCTCTTCATCAAGACCCATGGCTGTCAGATGAACGAGTACGACTCCGCCCGTATGCGGGACCTGCTGGGGGAATCCCACCAGATGGTACCCACCGACGACCCCGAAGAAGCGGACGTACTGCTGGTAAACACCTGTTCTATCCGTGAGAAGGCTCAGGAAAAATTGTTCCACCAGCTCGGCCGCTGGAAGCACCTCAAGGAAAAAAATCCCGAACTGGTGATCGGTGTCGGCGGCTGCGTGGCCAGCCAGGAAGGTGAGGCCATCGCCAAACGCGCGCCTTACGTGGACCTGGTATTCGGCCCGCAGACCCTGCATCGCCTGCCGGAAATGATGGAAACCAGAAAACAGGAGAGCGGCGCGATCGTGGTGGATGTGTCCTTCCCGGAAATCGAGAAGTTCGACCGCTTGCCGCAGCCAGAAGCCGACGGCGTGAGCGCTTTCGTGTCCATTATGGAAGGCTGCTCCAAGTACTGCACCTTCTGTGTTGTGCCCTATACCCGCGGTGAAGAAGTAAGCCGCCCGGTGGCAGATGTGCTGGAAGAAGTGGCGCACCTGGCGGATCAGGGCGTGCGCGAAGTAAACCTGCTGGGCCAGAACGTAAATGCCTACCGCGCGCCCGGTGAAGATGGCCAGATCGTGGATTTCGCCGAGCTGATCACCTACGTGGCGGCGATCGACGGTATCGACCGTATCCGCTATACCACCTCGCACCCGGTGGAATTCTCCGATGCGCTGATCGATGTGTACGCGGAAGTACCAGAGCTGGTAAACCACCTGCACCTGCCGGTACAGAGTGGCTCCGACCGCATCCTGATGGCGATGAAGCGCGGCCACACCGCTCTGGAATACAAGTCCAAGATTCGTCGCCTGAAGGCCATTCGCCCGGATATTTGCCTGTCCTCCGACTTTATTATCGGTTTCCCGGGTGAGACCGAGCGCGACTTTGAAGCCACCATGAAGCTGATTCAGGACGTGGGCTTCGATATCTCGTTCAGCTTTATTTACTCCCCACGCCCGGGCACCCCGGCCGCGGACCTGCCGGACGACACCCCAGAAGAGATCAAAAAACAGCGCCTGCAGCTGCTGCAGCACCGCATCAACCAGCAGGCTGCCGAGATCGCCCGCCGCATGGTTGGAAACGTGGAGCGCGTTCTGGTCAGCGGTGTATCCAAAAAGGACCCGGGCCAGCTGCAGGGCCGTACCGAGAACAACCGCGTGGTCAACTTCCGCTGTGACCAGCTGGAGCTGATTGGTAAGTTTGCCGACGTTCTGATTGAGGAAGCGCTGCCTAACTCTCTGCGCGGGACCCTGGTGGCTTCAGAACTCGACGGTTCCCTGGGCTAACCTTCGGGTCCCGTGGCGGCCCTGCTGCCGGGATTCGTTTCCGGGACACGCTACAAGCACATCCCTGTGCGCTCGGACGCGGCCATCCTTGGCCGCGTACGGTCCCGGAAACGAATCCCGGCATCAGCGCCTTAAAGTCTCACTTCTGCGCTACTCCCACTTCCGAAGGCGGGGAAGCATCAGAAGTTTGGGCGAAGGTTCTGATACCGATATTCCTTTGTGAGACCTTCCGCGAGAGGGACCTCGCGGAAGAGCCCCCATGGATGGGTTTACGGCGTGTCTCACAAAGGAATATCGGTAGCAGGACCGCCACTAAAGGTCACTACGACGTCCCGCACCTTTGGAAACCGAAGTAACCACAGACCTTCATACTCCAGTGTTATAAGCCACGGAACTGTTTAGAACCCATTCGTCACAAAGCGGCCTTTCCCATTGTGCCGAAATGGGTATAACCTACAGACTGAACCCTCAGACAATAGGTGCATGGAAACCAATTTGGAAACACAAGCCCTCGCTCACAGCATCACTCTTGAGCCCAACGACGCCCGCCGCCTGGCCAACCTCTGTGGCCAATTTGATCAACACCTGCGCCAGATTGAACAGCGACTGGATATTGAAATCCGCAATCGCGGGAATCAGTTTGCGTTTTACGGTGACGCCAAATCTGCACGCGCCGCCGGTGAGATCATCAGCAACCTGTATAAGGAAACCGGTGGCAAAGATAGCCTGACACCAGACGAGATCCATCTCGCCCTGCAACAGTCCGGCGTGGAAGAGCTGATGAATGGTGGCCAGAAGGCCGCTGACGGTGAAGGCGACCAGGTAGTCCTGATTCGCACCAAAAAGTGTTCCGTACGCCCGCGCGGGGTTAACCAGCGCAAGTATGTGCGTGCAGTACAGAGCAACGATATCAACTTCGGTATCGGCCCCGCCGGTACCGGTAAAACCTACCTGGCGGTAGCCTGTGCGGTAGAAGCACTGCTTAAGGACCAGGTAGAGCGCATCCTGCTGGTACGCCCGGCGGTAGAAGCCGGCGAAAAGCTGGGCTTCCTTCCCGGCGACCTGAGCCAGAAAGTCGACCCCTACCTGCGCCCCCTGTACGACGCACTCTACGAAATGCTCGGTTTCGAAACCGTCGACAAGCTGATTGAGCGCAACGTTATTGAAGTGGCACCGCTCGCGTATATGCGCGGCCGTACCCTGAATAACGCCTTCGTTATTCTCGACGAAAGCCAGAACACCACCCGCGAACAGATGAAAATGTTCCTGACCCGCATCGGGTTCGGCTCGACCGCGGTGATCACCGGTGACCCCAGCCAGATTGACCTGCCCCGCGGGCAGGCCTCCGGCCTGCGCCACGCGATTGAGGTACTAGGTAAGGTCAACGGCATCAGCTTCACCCACTTCGGCGCCAAAGACGTGGTTCGTCACCCGCTGGTACAGCGTATTGTCGAAGCCTACGACGTGCACGAGGCGGAAGTGGAAGCCGAGCAACAGGCCGAGCGCGCCGCGCGTAAAGCCGCCGCACTCGAAGCTGCTGGCCGCGCTGGAGAAGATGCGGCCTAAGGCCGCGCCCATGAACGCCACCCTATCTGAGAGCCAGTCGGCCTCGCCCGCGGACATCCAGCTGGATGTTCAGCGGGCCACCTCCCACTCTGCCCTCCCCAGCGATGCGGACCTTGCCCTCTGGGCTGCCGCCGCTGTAGGCACGCACCGCGCTGAAGCTGAGATCTCCCTGCGCATCGTCGATGAAGACGAGAGCCAGGCGCTCAACCGCCAATACCGCGGCAAAGATAAACCCACCAATGTGCTCTCGTTCCCGGCCGATATCCCGCCGGAGCTCGGTCTGCCCCTGCTGGGCGACCTAGTAATTTGCGCCCAAGTAGTAGCGCTAGAAGCGGAACAGCAGCACAAAGCGTGTTCGGCCCACTGGGCACACATGGTGGTCCATGGCACACTGCATCTATTGGGTTACGACCATATCGAGGACGATGAGGCCGAGATCATGGAAAATCTCGAAACCCGGATACTGGCAGCGCTTGGGATCGACGATCCTTACCAGCCAATTGAAGCGCCTACCCAGGGTGTGCAAATAGACAAATGACAAACGGAATCGACGAGTAAAGCGGAGTATGGCCACATCCATGACCACCGACGAACCCCCAAGTAGCTCCTCTTCCAACCGCCCTCGGTCGGGGGAGAAAAACTGGTTGGAAAAATTATTGGGCGCCTTTTCACAAGAGCCCAAGTCCCGTGATGAGTTACTAGAAATCATTAAGGACGCTGCCGAAAACAAGGTGGTGGACGCCGAGGCATTAACCATCATCGAAGGCGCGCTGGACGTTGCCAGCCAGCAGGTGCGGGAAATCATGATTCCGCGCTCGCAGATGGTGGTCGTCAGTATCGAAGACTGCCCCAAAGACTTCCTGCCCAAGATCATCGAGTCCGGCCACTCCCGCTTCCCGGTAGTGGGCGAAAGCATCGACGACATCCGTGGCATCTTGCTCGCCAAAGACCTGCTGCCATTGGTACTGAAAGGTGTGGAGGAATTCCGCCTGGAAGACCATATCCGCCCTGCCAACATCATCCCCGAAAGTAAGCGCCTGAATATCCTTCTGAAGGAATTCCGCGAAAACCGCTATCATATGGCGGTGGTCATCGACGAATACGGCGGTGTCTCGGGTGTAGTAACCATTGAAGATATCCTCGAAGAAATCGTCGGCGAAATCGAAGACGAGACGGACGAGGAAGAAGAAGATAGCTTCATCCGCAAAGTGAGCGATAACGACTATGTCGTGAAGGCGCTCACCCCCATTGAGGAATTTAACGAGTTCTTCGCCTGTGAATTCAGCGACGAGGAATTTGACACCGTGGGCGGCCTGATCATGCAGTCCTTTGGCCACCTGCCCGGGCGGGATGAAATCACCAGGCTTGGGGATTTCCAGTTCCGCGTCCTATACGCCGACAACCGACAGATCCATCTGCTGCGCGTGAGTCGGTCCGACAAGTCTGCTGAAGAAGATGGCTGATGCGTAGACCTCTGCCTGCCGTGGCCGCCCTGATTGCAGGCGGCCTACTCACCCTTTCCTTCGCCCCGTACGATTTGTGGTGGTGTGGCCTGCTGTCGCTCGGGTTGTTTGCCTGGCTTCTGGCGCCGGGCCCGGAAGCGCCAAGGCTCTCAGCCAAGAACACCTTCTGGTTGGCACTGTGTTACGGGGTGGGCCTGTTTGCCACCGGCGGCTCCTGGGTATATGTCTCCATTACCGACTTTGGCAACTCATCGCCACTGCTCGGCGTCATTCTTACCGGCGCCTTCGTCGGCATTATGGCGGTGCTGCTGGCATTGCCGTTTGCACTGATCTCGCGCTTTCGCGCCAACCCGGTATCCTTCGCCCTCGCCTTTGCCGCGCTGTGGTTTTTCAGCGAGTGGCTGCGCACCTGGGTGTTTACCGGTTTCCCCTGGCTATTTGCCGGCTACGGACACATCCACACTTGGCTTGCGGGCTGGGCACCCATCGTCAGCGTGTACGGTATCGGCCTGCTGCTGGCGTTTACCGCGGCGGTGATTGCTCTTTTTGCGCGCCGTACCTTCGAATCGTGGAAGTCCCGGACCGCCATAGCACTCGCGGCTGTTGCACTGCTCACCTGGCCACTGGGCTTGCTACTGGGCAGTATTCAATGGACCCAAACCAGCGATGACACCCGCACCATTGGCCTGGTACAGGCAAATATCCCGCAGGAAAAAAAGTGGCTCCCCGAGTTTCGCGGCGAGACGATTCGACGCTACCAGAGCGCCACGCAGGAGCTGCACGCCCAGGGCGTCGACATCATTATCTGGCCGGAAGCAGCGCTCCCCCTGCTCTACCATCACGCCCCCAACCTGATTGAGGCATTGCAAGAAAATGCACTGAACACGCAAAAGGACCTGATCACCGGCATCCTCTACGATACTGAGCGCGATCATCGCCGTGTGGTGCACAACTCTGCGGCGGTATTTGGCAGTGAGCAGCAGCTATACCACAAGCGCCATCTGGTTCCCTTCGGGGAGTATGTGCCGCTGGAAGACTGGATTCGCGGCACTATCGAATTCTTCAACCTGCCCACCTCGTTTATTCGGCCCGGGCCCGAAGGCCAGCAACCACTGACTGCTGGCGGCCTGAGCTGGGCGCCGCTTATTTGCTATGAGATTGTCTATCCACAGCTGGTGGCAGAGAGTAGCGGCGATGCACAGGTACTGCTGACGCTCAGCAACGATGCCTGGTTCGGTGACTCTATTGGCCCCCTGCAACACATGCAGATGGCCCAGATGCGCGCACTGGAAACGCAACGCTACCTGGTACGCGGTACCAATACCGGCGTCACCGCGATTGTTTCGCCGGATGGGGTTATAACCAAGCAACTGCCGCAGTTCGAGCAAGCCACGCTGGTTGGGCAGGTGCAGGCGCGCAGTGGTCTGACCCCGTTTATGGTGATTGGCATTTGGGCGCTGGTGGCACTGGCTACGCTGATGCTGTTGGCCGCCGTGATTCTGCAAAAGCGTCCGGAAACAATTACTGACGGCGCGCTAACGGGTGCCCCCGACTAGGGTCTATTTGGGTCTATTCGGTACAAGCTTTTCTAATAGAAAAGTCCGGGCGGCTGTTACCCCGCTTTGCCGTCCGGTTTCACCCAGCGCGCACCATTTTTTTCACATTTCATCGCAAGCGCCCTTGCGGCTGCTATTATCGTGAGATATTTGCCCGGCAGCGGATAAACCTGCGTGAAGGATTATCCAATGCGTTACCGCAACGCAAACGCCCCTCCCATCAGCCGGCGCAACTTGCGCAGACAGGAATGTCTGTCCCGAACAAGCCGAACGCGTTGTTACGGCGTACATTTGGGAACAAGTGGTTTAATTTAAACCGCACTCTTCCACATTCGATGCAGCGCCAACCGGGTTGCAGTGGCGGAAAGCGTGCGGCACGGATGCCAGATTTATGCATTGCTTAATCACCGGCGGCACCGGATTGATCGGCCGCCAATTCTGTTCAAAATGGCTGGAGCGGGGGAATAGCCTAACCGTACTCAGTCGCTCACCTGACAAGGTACACCGGCTTTGTGGTGAGTCCGCAACCGGGGTAAGTGACCTCAGCCAGGTGGATCAGGCGGTCGATGTCGTGGTTAACCTCGCTGGGGAGACCATCTCCAAGCGCTGGACCGAAGCGCGCAAAGCAGAGATTCGGCGTTCGCGTATCGACACCACCAGTGACCTCGTACGCTGGGTACTGGCACAGCCACAGCGCCCCAAATATGTCCTCTCAGGTTCCGCAGTGGGGTTTTATGGAGACCGCGGCGGTGACCTGCTCAAGGAAACCAGCGGGCCCGGCGGCGGGTTTGCGGCACAACTGTGCCGGGACTGGGAAGCCGCCACCCTACCTCTGCAACAGGCCGGCATCTGTGTCGGCATCATGCGCACGTCCATCGTTCTCTCGCCAGACGGCGGCGCCCTCAAGGAAATGCTCCCGGCCTTTAAGGCGGGACTGGGTGGCCCAATGGGCTCTGGTGAGCAATGGATGAGCTGGATACACGAAGCGGATATCGTCGGCCTGATTCTACATGCCATCGACCGTCACCTGTGCGTCCCGTTCAACGCCTGTGCCCCGGAGCCCGTCACCAACAGCAGCTTCTCGCGCATACTGGCGAAACAGCTGCACCGGCCCTGCCTGCTCCGTACGCCGGAGTGGCTACTCAAAATCTTGTTTGGGGAAATGGCGGAGGAGTTGCTGCTGGCCAGCCAGCGTATGGAGCCCCGCACAGCGCTGGATAGCGGGTACAGTTTTCAGTACCCGACTCTGGAAAAGGCCTTGGCGGACTTGCTTGCACCACAAGGCGGAGCGGGTAAAACCCACATATCACCCAAGGGCCACTAAAGCGTTAGCCGGTATAGATTATCTATATAGATCACGCCGCCGCGTTACTTTGCGTCAGCACTTCTTCCAGGTAGTTGCGCGCAGCCTCCGAGGTCACCGGGTCAGCCTTGCACTCCATTGGTGCAGACCCAACCCACCGTGCGTGCCAGCGGAACCAGTTATGGGCGGCAACAGCCGGGGCAAAGCCACTGCTATCCTGAGCTCTCTCTGCACCATCCTGGCGCAACTCAACAAAATCAGTCTGCTCGGGATCCAGCTTGAACTCACGCACGATCTGGCCGACAAAGGTCTCGAAATTTTTGCTGAATTTGGCGCCACTTTCCGCGCCGGCAGACAAGATCACCAGGTGCCGGCTACCGCGACGAGCCAGCTTAAATCCGACCCAGACCGGGCGGTTTAGACGATTGTGTAACTGAATGGGTGAAAACGACGCGGGAAACTCCGACATCAGTACGTACCTCTATATTTTTTGTTGTTATTCGCCAGGTCGCCCTGCAAACAGCCTAGCGTGATTCGGTCAGAATCTGCGGCGGTCAGCAGAGGGGATTGCCATACTAGTTTTATCCGAAACTATCGGCAACCACCGGACGCCTGCAACACAGCGACAAAAACCTTAACATTGCCGGCGCGCTGGCAATGCGCGCCACCGATACCACTGCATACCCAGCAGCTCGCGCCAGTAGACCTGGGTCCGTATCAGGGCGCCCGCACTGGGCAACCAGCGCAACAAGCCACTCTCCCCCTTGGGTACCAATTCACCGGGGCCGCCTACCGCCAGGGGCTGCACCTGCAGCCCGGCGCGGGCAAACACCTCCGCAGCGCGGGGCATATGCCACCAGTGGGTTACCAGGAGTACGCTTTCGACCCCCGCATCGTGCAGAAGTGCCGCGGAATTGGCAGCATTTTCCGCCGTTGTGCGACTGCAATTGTCGCGCCAAGTCACATTCCGCCGAAACAGGTCCTCCAGCGCAGTGGCCATCAAGGTGGACTCTGGCTGCTTTTCTCCCGCAAAAACGCGCCCTCCGGACACCAGGACCGGCAGCTCCTGCGGCGCTTCCTGTACCGCCCAAGCCACCCGCTCCAGGCTCGCCGCCGACAAGCGCTCACGCCCCTGCTCTGCATCCCGGTAGCGGCCGCCCCCCAGGATCACCACCGCCGCCGGCTTTACCTGAGGCGCCGCGGGTTGCTGGTTCACTAGCCGCTGCCCGAGCCATTCGGCAAAAGCCGGGGTCGCACAGATCCACAGGGAGAGAAAACACAGAACGGCCAGCGGCACAGAGAGCTTGGCGAGCGGAGAGCCCGCGGGGAAGAACCAGAAAGCGAGCGCCATCAGCATCCCCACGAGGGGCGCAAAAGGCGGCATGGCGAGTGTGGTAAGTGCGGTTTGCAGTTCCATCTTCAGCTTGATCAATCGTCCTTGTTCGCTCAGGGGGAATCCGAAGCTATTTGGCCTCGTCCGCCCCCTCCGACGGTTGTCCGGGCATCAACTGGCGGAAACACCCGTAGCCACAGCGATGGCAGGGCGTGATTTCCGAGCCCGCGGGCGGCAGTGCGCGATAGCCACAACCGAGGCACTGCAGAGCCTCCGCCTCTCCAGCTTTCTCACCCGCCAGCGCCCAGGCCTCACCGCGCTTGATACAGCGCATAATCGCCGGCCACACGGTCTTGGTGGGGTCAGCCGCATCCAGCAGCCAGTCGCCAACCCGCTCTTCCTGGGTGACCAGCTCATCCCCCAGGTCGTGAAGGTAGTCGTCGGCACGGTGCACGTCATCCTTGAGCCAGGCATTCAGAAAGGCCACCTTGCGCGCGGTGAACTGCTCCACATCCAGTTCCTCGCCCACCAACTTTTCCAGTTCGCGCCTGGCCTCGGTGGAAAGCTTGCCTTCCTGGTCCGGCAGATCGGGATTCGCAGCCTCTTTAGGTTTCTTACTCACCCTATCCCTCCTATAATTCGCCGTTTTCCGGCCGGCCTTAGTGTCCCGGCTGAAATCGCCAAATAGATCGAATCACAGAGTATAGGTTCCCCACAGATGGAAGAGCAGTACAACCCCTCCGCAGTCGAAGCCGCCGCCCAGGAGCATTGGGCCGAGCAGAAGAGCTTCGAGGTAAAGGAAGACCCCAGCCGCGAAAAATTCTACTGCCTGTCCATGTTCCCTTACCCCAGCGGCAAGCTGCACATGGGGCACGTGCGCAACTACACCATTACCGACGTGATCTCCCGCTACCAGCGCATGCAGGGCAAGAACGTGCTGCACCCCATGGGCTGGGATGCTTTTGGCCTGCCGGCAGAAAACGCCGCCATCCAGAACAAGACTGCGCCGGCCAAGTGGACCTACTCCAACATCGACTACATGAAAGGCCAGCTCAAGGCACTCGGCTTTGGCTTCGACTGGTCCCGCGAACTGGCCACCTGCCAGCCGTCCTACTACCGCTGGGAGCAGTGGTTCTTCACCCGCCTGTATAAGAAAGGCCTGGTGTACAAGAAGATGGCCACGGTCAACTGGGACCCGGTGGACCACACCGTACTTGCCAACGAGCAGGTGATCGACGGGCGTGGCTGGCGCTCCGGTGCCATCGTTGAGCGCAAAGAGATCCCGCAGTGGTTTATCAAGATCACCGACTACGCCGAGGAACTGCTGGCAGACCTGGACAAATTGCCGCACTGGCCGGAACAGGTGCGCACCATGCAGCGCAACTGGATTGGCAAGAGCAAGGGCATCGACCTGAGCTTCGCCCTGCCGCAGACCATTGCCGGCGTCGACCACTTTGATGTGTACACCACTCGCCCGGACACCCTGATGGGCGTGACCTACGTATCTCTGGCCGCCGAGCACCCGATTGCACTGGAACTGGCCGAGAGCAACCCGGAACTCAAAGCGTTTATTGCCGAGTGCAAGAAACAGTCCATGTCCGAGGCCGATATGGCCACCATGGACAAGAAAGGCATGGACACCGGCCTCAAGGCCATCCACCCGCTGACCGGCGAAGAAGTACCGGTATGGGTCGCCAACTACGTGCTGATGGATTACGGCTCTGGCGCCGTGATGGCGGTACCGGCCCACGACCAGCGCGACTGGGAGTTTGCCAAGAAGTACGACTTGCCGATCAAACAGGTGATTGCACCGACCAACGACGAGGCGATCGACCTGGACAAAGAAGCCTTTGTTGAGAAAGGCAAGCTGGTCAATTCCGGTGGCTTCGATGGTCTCGATTTCGACGCCGCCTTCAATGCCATTGCCGACGGCCTGGAAGCCGCCGGCAAGGGTCGCGTTACCACCAACTACCGCCTGCGCGACTGGGGTGTATCCCGCCAGCGCTATTGGGGTGCCCCAATCCCCATGTTCAACCTGGCGGACGGCAGCGAGATCCCGGTACCGGCGGAAAAACTGCCGATCCTGCTGCCAGAAGAAGTGGAGCTGGACGGAGTAACCTCGCCGATCAAATCCGACCCCGAGTGGCGCAAAGACGAATACAACGGTGAAACCGTTGAGCGCGAAACCGATACCTTCGACACCTTTATGGAGTCCAGCTGGTACTACGCGCGCTACACCTGCCCCGACTTCGAAGAAGGCATGCTCGACCCGGACCGCGCCAACTACTGGCTGCCGGTGGACCAGTACGTGGGCGGTATCGAACACGCCATCCTACACCTGCTCTACGCACGCTTCTTCCACAAGCTGATGCGCGATGAAGGCCTGGTAAAAAGCGACGAGCCCTTCAAGCAGCTGCTGTGCCAGGGCATGGTGCTGGCCGAGTCCTTCTACAAAGAAGTGGAAGGTGCGCACAAAATTTGGGTGAACCCTGCAGACGTCGACGTAGAGCGCGACGAAAAAGGCAAAACCATCCGCGCGGTTGAGCGTGCTACCGGTGAAGAAGTGATTGCCGGCGGCGTCGTGAAAATGTCCAAGTCCAAAAACAACGGCATCGACCCGCACGCCGCGGTGGAACAATACGGTGCGGATACCGTGCGCCTGTTCACCATGTTCGCCGCGCCCCCCGAGCAAACCCTCGAGTGGCACGACTCTGGTGTAGAGGGCGCCAGCCGCTTCCTGCGCAAGCTCTGGAAAACCGTGCAGAGCCACATTGCCGCAGGTGACGGCAGCGCAGCGATCGACGTCGACAACCTGACCGACAAGCAACAGCAGCTGCGCCGCAAGACCCACGAAACCATCCAGAAAGTCAGCGACGACTACGGCCGCCGCCAGACCTTCAACACCGCCGTTGCAGCGGTAATGGAATTGCTGAACGAAGTGGGCAAGGTCGCCGAGCGCGACTCCGGCAACGGCCTCGCCGTAGAGCGCGAAGCCCTGCAAGCCGCGACACTGCTACTTGCCCCAGTTACCCCACATATCAGCCATGAACTGTGGCGTGCACTGGGTAACAGTGGTGAACTGGTGGACGCCCAGTGGCCACAAGTGGACAAGAAAGCACTGGTTCGCTCTTCCATCACCCTTGTAGTACAGGTGAACGGCAAGCTGCGCGCGAAACTGGAAGCGCCGGCGGATGCTGACAAAGAAACCCTGGAAAAAATGGCACTGGCGGATGAGAACGTTCTGAAATTTACCGAAGGTAAAACGGTACGCAAGGTGATTGTTGTACCGGGCAAACTGGTCAACATCGTCGCCAACTAACTCGACTATTTCTACAAATTAAAAGAGCCCAACGCGAAGGGCGGGCGCCGGGTACGGGTTTTCAGGAGCGTCGCAAACAGGAAGTTTGCGCCGCAACGCCCAGGGATGGGTTCACAGGGGGGCGCCTAGCCTGGTCCTGAAAACCCGTACCCGGTGCCCGACCGCCACAAGGCCAAGCAAGAACGCACCGGAAAAAGATGAAAAGCACACTGCTCCGCACTATTACAATAATTCTGGCCATCACTCTTTCAGCCTGTGGCTGGCACCTCCGCGGCGCACCGAAAAACTTCCCTCCGGGCAGCAAGCTTTACATCACCACCCAAGATCCAAGAAGCGAACTGGCCGACAGCATCACCCGCCTGTTGCAAACCAGCGGCCTGCCGCTGGCAGACGAGCCCAGCGAAGCCGACTACACCCTGACCATCCATGAAGAAACGGAAACCAAACGTACCGTTTCTGTGGATGCCAAGGGCCGCGCCTCCGAATACGAACTGATCACCAGCGCCGAATACAGCGTGCAAGACAACAACACCGGCCGCGACCTGCTAACCCAGGCCAAAGCCGACGTTTACCGCACCCTGGAATGGGACGACAACGAAGTGGTCAGTAAAGGCGAAGAAGAACGCCTGCAGCGCGAGGAAATGCGTCGCGAACTGATCGGCCGCATCATCGACCGCCTGCGTCGTATCGACATCCGCACCCCGATCACCGACAACCCGGCGCAGCCCTGATATGCCGCGCATCAACCCTCGCCAGCTCAAGCAGAACCTGCGACAGGGCCTCTACCCCATCTACGTGGTTACCGGCGACGAACCGCTGCTGGTACAGGAGTGCTGCGACAGCATCCGCGAAGCCGCACGCAAGCAAGGGTTTAATGAGCGCGACCTGCTGCACGGCGAGCACAATTTCGACTGGGGCCAGCTGCTCTCCGCCGCCGGCAGCATGTCGCTGTTCGCCGACAAGAAAGTCATCGAGTTGCGCCTGCCCGGCGGCAAACCCGGTGACAAAGGCAGCAAGGCACTGCAGGAATTTGCCGCAACCGCCAATGACGACACCCTGCTGTTGCTGGTACTGCCGCGGCTTGACCGTTCACAGCTCAACAGTAAATGGGTCAAGGCCCTCGAAGCCAAGGGCGTACTGATGCAAATCTGGCCTGTGGAAGCCGCAGAAATGCCGCGCTGGATTCACCAGCGCCTGCGCGCCGCGGGATTGGATGCCGAGCCCGAAGCGATCCAGATTCTGTCCGAGCGGGTCGAGGGTAATTTGCTGGCCGCCAGCCAGGAAATCGAAAAGCTGAAACTGTTGGTGCAGGACTCTGTGGTTACCGCAGACATCATGAACAACGCCGTGGCCAGCTCTGCGCGCTACGACGTATTTGGCCTGATCGACAAGGCACTGGCCGGCGACGCCGCCGGTGCCGTGCGAACTCTGCAAGGCCTGCGGGCGGAAGGTGTTGAAGCGCCCATCGTTCTGTGGGCCATCGCCCGGGAAATCCGCACCTTGCTGGAGACGCAGCAGAAGCTCGCAGAGGGCCAACCCATCAGCCGCTTGGTGCGCATCCAGAAGCGTCAGTCGCTGATTCAGGCCGCCTGCCAGCGCCTGCGCCCCCGCCACCTGGAAAACTTCCTGATGCGCGCCCGCGCTGTGGATAACGCCATTAAAGGCGGCAAGGAAATGGACCCCTGGGCAGGTCTGCTGGAGCTTACCCTCAACCTTTCCGGTAAGCGCAGCATCTGACTCCCGCGCAACATTGTGCAAGCGCGATCTATTCGGCGCCAGAAGACACGCCTGCCACCCGATAAACCGCTAGGATATCCGTTACCGCTTTCAGGGCCCGCAGTGCCGCCCCTGAGAGCCCCCCAATTAACGGGATCCAGCGACCATGGAAAAGAATAACAACGGCCCGGCGCAAACCGGCACACATCAGGTTTTCAACCAACCTGAGGCGCTGCAGGGTCATAACCTCTACGCCGGCGACAATGCGCTCAAAGAAGCGGTAATACGCTTCGGTGGGCACTGGGGCGAAGATGACCTGCAGCGCTATGGAGAAATCTGCGGGCGGCCAGAATGGATCGAACGCGGTTTTCAGGCCAACGCGCACAAACCAGAGTTTGAACCCCACGACCGCGTGGGCAACCGCATCGACCAGGTCAACTATCACCCTGCCTATCATCAGCTGATGCAGCTAGCGAAAAGCGAGGGCCTACACTCCTCCCCCTGGACCCACCCGCAACCGGGGGCGCACATTGTGCGCGCGGCCAAGTACTACCTCCACAGCCAACTGGAGTCGGGCCACTGCTGCCCGGTAACCATGACCTTTGCCTGCCTGCCCGCACTGCAGAAAAACCCTGTAGTTGCCGCCAACTGGTTACCCAAAATCACCGCGCAAAGCTACGACCACAGCAATCGTCCCTATTTGGAAAAACCAGCGCTCACCATTGGTATGGGCATGACAGAAAAACAGGGCGGGTCCGATGTGCGCAGTAACACCAGCCAGGCCCAGCCCACGCCGGGCGAAGCCGCAGGCCTGTATACCATCCGCGGCCACAAATGGTTCCTTTCGGCCCCCATGTGCGACGGGTTTCTGATGCTCGCACAAAGTGCTGGAGGCCTGAGCTGTTTTCTGGTGCCGCGCTGGCGTCCAGACGGAAGCAAAAATACGATCGAGATCCAGCGCCTAAAACACAAAGCCGGCAACGTAGCCAACGCTTCTTCGGAGGTGGAGCTGCGCGATGCCGTAGGCTGGCTGGTGGGCAATGAGGGCGCGGGGATAAAAACCATTATCGAAATGGTCGCACTGACGCGCTTCGACTGCATGATCGGTTCCGCTGCAGCCCAGCGGCAGGCCACTCTGCAGGCTATATACCATGCACAACACCGCAGCGCCTTTGGTAAAAAGCTGTCAGCTCAGCCGCTGATGCAGAATGTATTGGCGGACCTGCAACTGGAAGTGGAAGGCTCACTGGCCCTCAGCATGCGTATGGCGCAGGCGCTGGACCACCCGGGTGAGGTACACCAGCGGCACCTGTTGCGTCTGGGGGCGGCGGTGGGCAAGTACTGGATCTGCAAACGCACACCTAACCACAACTATGAGGCCATGGAATGTCTCGGCGGTAACGGCCTGATCGAAAACTTCATTACCGCGCGACTCTACCGGGACGCCCCGGTAAATGCCATCTGGGAGGGTTCGGGCAACATTCAGGCTCTGGATATTCTGCGCACCAAACACAAAGAGCCAGAAGTACTCGACAGCTGGATCGATGAACTGACACAAAGCGCCGGCTCCGACCTTTGCTTTGACCGCGCGCTGACCCACCTGAAAGCGGAACTCAACAAAGACAATGACATGGAGTACCGCGCCCGCGATATTGCCGACCAGCTGGCACTCACCATGCAGGCGCACCTGCTGATCCAAGGCAGCCCGGCACCGGTGGCGGATGCGTTTATCCAGTCGCGGCTACACCGGCATAACAGCCACAGCGTGGGTACTATTCCACTGGGAGCAAATTTGGAATTACTGATTGAACGCGGCAATCCACTCTCTGGCTAGAGGGCCTCAACATTTACCCATGTATCCGGCTCAACCCCTTTACTCATCTGGCACGGCAATTTCGTTACCTTCGAGAGGTAGCCCTGACACGGAAACGCTTTCACCGGAATCAGCACGCACCACATCTATACCGACAACATCTGCACTGTAGCTAGAGCTGGTATTAACCGGTGTTGGTACTGACACATCAGGTGATTCACTGTCGTCACCTCCACCGCTGCCGCCACCACCGCACCCACTTAGCACCACCGCACAAAGGAATACACTTGATAACGCTGAATGAATTCTCATGATCGACTCCCTGTTACTGCGCTACGTCATAGGTAACTAAAAATTGTTGGTGCCCCACGGGTAACGAAATCGGCTCTTCCAGCTCTAGCACTAGACTGCCGTTATTGACGAGGTAATCGCCCTCTGCCAATAGCTGATCTTGAGCGTCCAGCATTCCATTTTCATTTGCGTCAATGTGCAGCGCGACCCTATCGATACCAACACTATCATTTCCACTCCCCCGCGCCTGCAACGTTATCGAGCGCAGCTTGAGAGTTGCATTTGTATTCAGCTGAAATATGTTAACTACGATGTTTTGATCCCCACGACCGACTTCCAGATTTTGCAACGAAACGCTACTGCCTTGCACCGCTGCATTGGCAACATCCCAATAAGTCGGGTTGAGCGGCTGCACATCTTCGCTATCCTCAACACCATCACCGTCATCATCCGTATCTTCATTGTTGCCGATGCCGTCCCCGTCTGTATCAACGGATTCGTTCGGATTGAGAGGTAATTGGTCTTCCGCGTCGGGAATGCCGTCACCGTCGTCATCGGTATCTTCATTGTTGCCGATGCCGTCTCCATCGGTATCCACAGATTCATTCGGGTTGAGAGGCAGCTGGTCTTCCGAGTCAGGGACGCCATCACCGTCATCATCGGCGTCT
>NZ_AFPJ01000013.1 GCF_000220505.1 Microbulbifer agarilyticus S89
AGGTGCCGGTCAGTATTTTTAGTTTTTCGAGGTTGCTCAAAATTCAGTGCACAAAATAGCATCCAATATTGAGCTGTTTTGGGCGGTTGCTATTCATTCAAGTTCGTTCCTAGAATGTTCGTTCGAGATCAGTAGAAATGGGCAGTCCGGAGTAATCTTTTGGAGTGCCAGTAAGATAAAAAATAGTTGGGTAAAGTGCGGTATTCTTTCCCCGTAAATTTCGGGCAGCAGCCAGCCAATCCGTGGCTGGCAAAGTGCTAGTAGCTAGTCCAGAGTGCGGCCGCAATAACGAGGCCAGGCAGTAAAGCTCCGGGCCTTTGGCCCTCCGCGGGACAGCTTACCTTGTGCACCTTTTGCGCAGGTCGCTTTGCTCCCATTTTTGCGCAAAACGCGCACAAGGTAAGCTGCCCCTGCTGGCGGCGTTATGCATCGTTGGCGTAGAGTATGAATGTTTGGCCGTTCTTTTTGATAATTTTGCTCTTTACGGCTTGGTTGTGTGAGTATCCATTACCAAATGGAACCAGTGACCCAAGAAAATTTCGTTCCAAAGAGAGATATAGGCTACTAGGAAAGTGGTTTCTTTTCGTGATTTTCGGCGCGCTGGGTGTTTGGGCTAGTCCAATCTTCTACTTTGTTTCTGGAACATTTTTTGTTCTTGCGGGAATTCAGTTGCAGAGTGCTCACGGCAAGCTAAGCGGGTAGCGTCATGCATAACAAGCGCAAGCAAGAATGCTTCGGCCCCTCGGGCCTGCGCGGGACGCCCAACGTTGTGCACCTTTTGCGCGCTCGCTGCGCTCCCATTATTGCGCAAAAGGCGCACAACATTGGTCGCCCCTGTTGCGGGCGTTAGAAATTTAAGTCTCATTGAATCGAAATGTACTCAAAGAAAGTTTTAATTATCGCTGCAAAGTCTTCTTTCTATAGTGTGCTTTGGCCGGCACTTGTGATTGGCGCATTTAGCCTTTTCTTTGCAACTGATATTCCTTTATCGATCAAAATCGGCCTGTTCGTGGGAATTCAATTCCTCTGTTGGCTTGCATTCTTCTCAGGTTGTATCCTTTTTCACCAATCTAAGATGCGCGATTCAGAATTCAAGAGAGAATTTCTTTCGAAAGACGAGGAGGAGCAGGGCCGTGAACTGGGTACATATATCGAAGGATGGTAGTGGCCCCAATTTCTAACAAGCACGGGCAGTGAAGCTACGGCCCTTCGGGCCTCCGCGAGACGGCTTACCTTTTGCACGTTTTGCGCGGTCGCTACGCTCCCATTTTCGCGCAAAAAGTGCATAAGGTAATCCGCCCCTGCCGTGGGCGTTATGTGTAGAGGAAATCACTACAGTGAATGACGATGAGAATAACTCAGTAAAAAAAGTTCTTAGATCTGTAGATCCAAGCAGCAGGAGTTCATTTGGAAATGAGAAAAATACAACTCATTGCAATTTTTGTGGCAGGGGTCCAAGCGAATACGAGGAGTTAGTCTTGGGGCCTGACGTAACAATCTGTGATATATGCGTAGAGCTAAGTGTCCAAGAGATTAATCTTCGGAGACAAGAGCGGGAATAGTAGTCAGTAGCCGGCAAAAATACACATAACAAACGCAAGCAAGAAGCTCCGGCCCTGTGGGCCTCCGCGGGACGCCCAACGTTGTGCACCTTTTGCGCGGTCGCTGCGCTCCCATTATTGCGCAAAAGGCGCACAACATTGGTCGCCCCTGTTGCGGGCGTTATGCCTATTTCAGGAGTTCCGGTATCTAAATTGAAAAAATTATTGCTTTACGTCACCACATTAGTGCTCGGTACTACCGCATACATCCTGACATTCACGGCATTTTATGAGTCTTGGTTTCCGTATTACTATGAAAAATACGCTGGGTATTTTTTCTTAGCAGGGATTGCGCTAATTATTTTGCTGCCGTTCGCTACTGTTAGCGTATTGGGAGCCACGAGTGAATCTCGGTATTTATCAGAGTTCGCTAGGCACGCCGTATTGGTCCACTTGATAGTAGTTGTGCTTTCAGTTTTGGTGTTTATCTATATGTTATCTAATGGGACCCTAATTAGTGGCTCCGGTACATATCAAGTGGTTCCGTCAGGTGGATAGGCATAACAAAGCCAGGCAAATTGCTCCGGGCCTTTGGCCCTCCGCGGGACAGCCTACCTTGTGCACCTTTTGCGCAGGTCGCTTTGCTCCCATTATTGCGCAAAACGCGCACAAGGTAGGCTGCCCCTGCTGGCGGCGTTAAGTTTCATGAACATAAAAGCACTATTTCAGTTTGGCGGAATTAAAAAGGCGCGGACCCCACCGATCATTTCCTTGATCTTAGGCACCTGCATGCTTTTCGTTTTAGTGCCATGGTTGCTGCTGGATGGTGAGTATCTTTTTAAAGAAATAGAGTACTATCGTAGTGAGAAGCTTCTTACGATCGCAAGTGATCCTTTATTCTTCTACGCTTTGGCGTTTTTCGCAGGAGTAATTGGGTTCTTCTCCATGTGGGAGTTTGTCAACGGTTATACGCTAAATCGTAGCCACCAGAAACTTAACAAACACGGGCAATGAAGCTCCGGCCCTTCGGGCCTCCGCGGGACGTCTTACCTTATGCACGTTTTGCGCGGTCGCTTCGCTCCTATTTTCGCGCAAAACGCGCATAAGGTAAGCCGCCCCTGCCGTGGGCGTTATGTTTCAAAATGAAGAAAGTAGACCCACATAGTCACTCGTTCAAGAACCAGCATTGGCCTTTTCCCTTCGACGAAAACGTTGCGGCGATAACAACGAAATTCGTCATGAGTGAAGAGCATCCTATTGTCGAGGTGTTGCATTGGGATGATGGGGATTGGCAGTTCATGTGTAATACAACGAATGATCCGGAAGATGGAATGGTTGTGTGTATGGGCTGCCTGTATGAAAAATTTACTTGGATCTCAGCCTTTAAAGATCTGAAACCTGGTTTCCATTCATTCTTTGATAAAGAGGAAAGTAGGTGGGTTACGGCGAAAATCTCTTGAAACATAACAAAGCCGGGCAAATTACTCCGGGCCTTCGGCCCTCCGTGGGACAGCTTACCTTGTGCACCTTTTGCGCAGGTCGCTATGCTCCCATTTTCGCGCAAAACGCGCACAAGGTAAGCTGCCCCTGCCGGCTGCGTTAAGTGCCAGTGAAGTGAAGAAACGAAATTTAAAATATGAAGGTAGATCATGGTTTATCGGATCATATCTTCTAATTGTATTTTTTCTATTTCAGTGGACCGTAATATTCCTCACTGTCACGGTCCCATCCGGCAGTAAGTTAGCGGATTACTGGCTAGTGGGGAATGAGTTCGGGGAGAACCTGTATGGCCAGTTTTTACTCATATTTCTATTGATAGGGGCATGGGCAGCTCTAGAGGTAATACTCACGATAAATGGCCACATAGAAGATTCCATACCTAATTTTGTGGTTGGGTGCGCAGTAATTATCTCAATCATAGCCATCCTATATGGTATGTACTCTCTGTGGGAGCTATTTCTCATTGAGTGGGATCGCACTTAACAAGGCCGGGCAATTTGCTCCGGGCCTTCGGCCCTCCGCGGGACAGCTTACCTTGCGCACGTTTTGCGCGGGTCGCTGCGCTCCCATTTTCGCGCAAAAAGCGCACAAGGCAAGCTGCCCCTGCCGGCGGCGTTAAGCTTAGGAATCGAATTATGAGAGAGCTAAAAGTTTGGTACCGGGATTTACCACTAGCTGCTATCGGCTGGTTTCTTTATGCATACTTCGCCATGGCGTTTTTTTGGTCGCAATACAACAAAATCAATCCGATGCTTTCGAGCTTAACTTCGGATTTTGCCGTGAACAACCAGGCGTTGTTTAACACAATTTTACATGCCCATGACATGCTAATTAATCTTGTGCTAGCCATTCCAGCGGCATTGATATTGGCAAAAATCATGAAAATCCGATCAATACTTGCTGTCACACTTGCTTCGCTGATCGTAGCTGGCGTCATGAATCGAGGCCTTTCTTCTTCATTGCTCACGTCAGGAAATTTCCAAATAATTTGGAGTGTATTGGTGCTATTTCTAATTCTACCGGCGGCATTCTATTGCTTCGGGCGGAGCTCCAGTGCCAGTACCGCTTAACAAGCACAGGCAATATGCTCCGGCCCTTTGGGCCTCCGCGGGACGTCTTACCTTGTGCACCTTTTGCACAGGTCGCTACGCTCCCAGTTTTGCGCAAAACGCGCACAAGGTAAGCCGCCCCTGCTGTGGGCGTTAAGTGTTACTAGAGGAATTCTCGTGGGAAGGAAATATCGTAGGAGAAAGAGCGCTGGTTCATCTATTTTAAGAGATACTTCCTCTGTCGCGGTATCCGGCAATCCCTTAAAGGTATTTCTGTTTGGGATTGTAGGTTTTCTCGGGCTGTATTTTGGTTTTCCTCTTTTCCTTGATAGTGTCATTCTCAATAATGGCGAAGAAGGGCTCATGAGTGGTGTAGCTAAAATCATTGAGCGAAGAATAATTTGGTCGGAAAGACTCGGGATTTCGGTGTTTCTTATTTGCGCAGGATTTGCTCTATTTCGGACGGTAAGCAACCGCAAAATCACTAAGCAGTCTCAGAGAATTGCGGTGATGGCAGCCAAGGCGACAGCCAGAAACATCGAGAAAAACACTTAACAAGGCCGGGCAATGTGCTCCGGGCCTGCGGCCCTCCGCGGGACAGCTTACCTTGTGCACCTTTTGCGCAGGTCGCTGTGCTCCCATTTTCGCGCAAAAGGCGCACTAGGTAAGCTGCCCCTGCCGGCGGCGTTAAGCAATTATGAATCGACGAATCTTCGTTCTGTTTCCCTTGATACTGTTTTGTGTGTCGCTTTTACTACCGGCTTTAGGTGTATCTGGTAGATCTGAATATGGTTATTCTGTTTTGGCCACCGGTTGGTTTCAGTCATATATCGCAATATCTGCAATCGCCAATTGGTATTCTCATGACATGCTGTCGTCAGACAATTTTTGGCCGTCACTACTAATGATATTCCCTTGGCTCGCAAATATTTTTATTGTTTCAAGCCTCGGGTTTTTAGCATCGTCAAAAGAACGGCTTGCTGCAGTATTCTGCATTTTTGCTTTAGTATGTGTAATAGTATTCTTCATTAACCCGGTGGCTATGTTGGGTCCTGACGGAATGATTGTTACAGTTACTCCGTTGTTTGGGGCATATCTTTGGGCGCTTTCTACGGTCGTTACACTTTGGCTTATCGTGGCTCGAAGATGGAGCGCTAAAGAGCATACCTAACAAAACCGGGCAATTTGTTACGGCCCTTCGGCTCTCCGCAGGATAGCTTGCTTCGTGTACATTTTTTACAATTCGCTGCGCTCCCATCATTGCGCAAAAGACGCACAAAGTAAGCTGCCCCTGCCGGCGATGTTAAGAGTAAGACGTACCCAAAATTAGAAAAGAAAGAATTGATTGATGCAAATGAAAAAGATACTTTTTGCAATCCTGCTTGCACTTGCAGCGGTCGCTGTTTATTTCATGCAAGATAAGATACCCAAGCTCGGAAGTGTTAGTCTTGCCCAAGTCATAATCGCTGGTGCCGTCGCTGGCTGTATTCACCTGGTGCTTGAGTCTTTTGGTATCAATCTGTCCGGCCAGAAAACATCTAAAGAAGATTCCGAGTCAAGCATATGACAAGTTACTCGCTTCCTTAAGATACCTAGCCCCCTTTGCTTCACTTACTCCATCTGATTTGGTCGAGAATTCGAGATACCCATATAAGGAGGATCGCTAATGGCTATAAAACACCTAATCGGGAAAGTTTCACTCGCATTTTTGATCGCAGTGGTAGTTGCATATATGGGACTGCTATTTGTGGTGAGGGCGACGTTTCCGCAGTGGTTCTTCTTGGGTTTGGAGTTGGTCGGGCTTGTGGCGGTCATTTGGCTGATTAAGCAGCTTGTTAGCGGTCGCTTGTCAGGTACTGAGCAGCAATCCTGAGCGCCATAGAATCAGTTCGGCTGTTTGCTAGGCTTCAGTTTGTGCAGGCGCTTCTAGTTTGGAATATAAAGCTGCACGCCACTAACGATGCTGCCGGTACGGGGCTGTACGGCCTACACGAGTCGACGGCCGCAATACCTAACTGACGTGAGTTTACGCCTTTGACTGCATATTTCGACACTCTCAAATTTCTAGAGGCGTACGATCTCACGCTCATTGTCGTTGGCTTGGGGGTATTGGCGCTCGCGGCACTGCTACATCGGTTCAACAAGCTTCCTCTTTCTTTCCCGATCCTGTCGCTGGCAATGGGTTACGTTGCCTTTGCCCTGCCGTTGGGGCTGACACCGCCCGACCCGCGAGAACACGAATCGCTTACGGTTCACCTGACCGAGATTGGCGTAATCATCTCATTGATGGGCGTGGGGCTTAAAATCGACCGGTGGCCGGATTTGCGTACCTGGAGCGCTACCTGGAGGATGCTGGGTATTTGCATGCCCCTGACGATCATTGCGGTAGCGTGGCTGGGCTGGTGGATGGTCGGTTTGGCGCCGGCGGCGGCGGTATTACTCGCCGCAGCCCTCGCCCCCACCGACCCGGTATTGGCCTCGGATGTGCAACTGGGGGAACCTGAACCAGAGGTCTTGGATAGCGAGAGTGCCGCGACGGAAAACGATCAGGCGCCGGTGGACGAGATACCGGTAGAGCGGGACGACGAGCTTCGCTTCACGCTTACGTCCGAGGCCGGGTTGAATGACTCGTTGGCCTTCCCATTCACCTACCTTGCCCTGCTGATGCTGGCGGAAGGGCTCTCGCCGAGCAACTGGTTGGGCCAATGGCTGGTGATCGATGTGTTTTACCGCATCATTGTGGGTGTTGTGGCGGGCGCTGCCGTCGGGTGGGCGTTATCGCATGTGCTGTTGCGACTGCCGGTTACCACTGAGCAGGAGAAGATGCGGACCGGCGTGGGCGCGTTGGCGGCCACCTTGCTGTTGTATGGCATCACCGAGAGTGTTGGCGGCTATGGCTTTCTGGCGGTGTTCATCGGCGGCCTGACGATCCGCAATAAAGAGCACACACAGCGCGGACATCAGTCGTTGCACACCTTCGCTGAGCAGGCCGAGCAACTGCTTATGACGGGTATTCTTATTGCGCTGGGCGGTGCCATCGCGGGCGGGTTGCTTGATGCCTTAACCTGGCAGGGGGTATTGCTGGGCGTATTGCTCGTATTCGTTGTGCGCCCTGCTGCGGGGCTAGTGGGGCTGGTGGGGGAGCAGCGTCTTTCGGCGCTGGATCGTGTGATCGCCAGCTTCTTTGGTATTCGTGGTATCGGCTGTATTTACTATCTGGCCTATGGATTGCACGTGGGGAACTTTGTGGATGGAGATCTCCTGTGGGCCACTTGTGCCTTCGCCATCGTCCTGTCGGTGATTGTCCACGGCGTAACGGCTTCCCCGGTGATTCGGTTCCGCGACCGGCGCAGACGACGTCGGGGCGAAGGATCCCCGGCGGCATAACCCAACCTCCAATTCGATATCGACTACACCGGCCTTTTATGCCAGTCAAAGATAGGGCAGCCAAAAATAAGACAGTCAGCGATAGGTAAGCGATAATCCCCCAAAATGCATGATTCGATGAGGGGAGTTAAATGGAAACGTCAGTTCAGCTAATCCAGCCACTGGTAGCCCTGGTTATTTGGTCAATGGTGATGTGGCTGTGGATGTATGCCACGCGCATACCTGCGATTGTCTCCATGAAGCTGGAGATGGACCCCACGGTACCAAGCGCTGAGCAAATGGCGAAGCTACCCGCTCAGGTGCGCTGGAAGGCGGATAATTACAATCATCTGATGGAACAGCCCACGCTGTTCTATGCGGTGGTGCTTGCCCTCGCTGTTTTGGGGGTATCCAGCGGACTCACCCTGTTTGCCGCCTGGGCTTATGTGGCCTTTCGGATTATCCACAGTCTTGTGCAAGCGCTCGGCAATAAAATTGAATTGCGGTTCGCAGTCTTTGTCGCGTCCAATATTCCGCTGCTGCTTCTGGTGTTCATTGCAGCGCGGGCCGCTTTTGCTGCGTAACCCATTGCTGCGTAACCCATTGCTGGGTGCGTCAGCACTTGCTTACCGCGGTCTGGTGGGCGTTATGCAGCTTGGGCGGGGTTGCGTTGCCGCCATGTTGCTTGAGCCAGTCACAGGCGTGGATGATGTCATCGGCGAGAAACTTGATGACGTTGTGGTTCAGGTGAGGCCGCACCACCACCCGTAGCGAATTGATGCTTTCCGCTTTGGGGGGCATCGAGTAGGCGGAAAGCACCCATCCTCTCTCGCGCACCTTGAATGACACATCGAATTCATTGAAGTTGCTGAATTCTTCTTTCAGCGTGAGCGCCACTACCGGAATTCTCTGGGTCGAATTCAGTACATCGAAGTAGCCGCTATCGAGCAGGCGCTGCCGGAGATAGTGGGAGTTATCCAGCGTGCACTGCATGATTTTGCGGAACCCCTCAAAACCCAGCCGCAAGAATACATAGTACTGGTAGGCCACTGGTGCCGCGTTGCGGCTGAAGTTCAGCGTGGCGGTGGGCATTTCGCCGCCGAGGTAATTGACGTAAAACATCAGGTCTTCGTCAAATACTTTGCGGTCTTTGAATACCAGCCACCCAAGTCCCGGCGGCACCAGTCCGAATTTGTGTCCCGAGGCATTGATTGACTGCACCCTCGGCAGTCGAAAGTCCCACTGGTAGTCCGGGTATAGAAACGGATTGACGAAGCCGCCGGATGCACCGTCGATATGCATTGGAATGTTATGCCCGGTGCGCTGTTCGTAATCGTCCAGCCAATCGTGGATCGCGCGGAAGTCATCGTCCTCGCCAGTAAATGTCTGGCCGGCAATGGCTACGACTGCGGTGGTGTTTTCGTCAACGAGCTGTTCCAGGTGCTCGGTGGTGAGCCGGTACTGGTTGGGTTCGAGCTCGGCGATACGGGGCTCAACATCGAAGTAGCGCATGAATTTCTTCCATACGATCTGCACGTTGCCCCCGGTAACGATGTTGGGGCGGCTGGCATCGAGGCCCGCTGCTTGCCGCGCTTTGCGCCAGTTCCATTTATGGGCCAGCCCCGCCAGCATGCATGCTTCCGATGAGCCGATGGTGGCGGTGCCGAAAGCCTCCGCGTCTTTGGGGCCATTCCACAGGTCGTGCAACCAGCGCACCATGCGCTCCTCCATCTCGAACAGCTGGGGATACATGTCGTGGTCGATGTAGTTCTTGAGGTAATGTTTTTTCATTACCTCGAAGGCTTCCGGCTCGGTGAAGGTGGTGACAAACGAGGAGAGGTTCATCACCGGCTTGGCATCTGCCCAGGCTTCACTGTTGACCGTTGCTTCGGCGGCAAAGGCCGACATGGTGGTGCGCGGGAAGGTGTGGTCGGGGATGTCTTCGTTCAGCTGATCAAAGAATTCGTCGAATGGTGATTGGGTCTTCATCGTCTTTACCTTGATCTATTGTTGTCCGGTATTCGGCTGTTGTTGCTTCCAGCTCGGTTTGCGGAATTGGTAAATCAGTAGCGGGATTGCGGTAAACACCACGGCACCCGCGGCCACTAGCAACACATACATGGTCGGGCTGCCGATGGGCAACTGGTCGGGCGGGAAGAACGACACCACAAAAGCAAAGGCCACCGCGACAAATCCGGTGCCGGCGACGAGGAGCATGCCGGCCATGCCCCCGGGGATTGCAAAGCTGCGCGGCAGGTCCGGACGGGTATGCCGCAGGCGAATCGCCGCGGCATACATCAGCATGTACATGATGATGTAGAGGGTGATGGTCATTGCTGAGATGAGGAAAAAGGCCGTCGCCACATTCTTGAACAGGAAGTAGATACAGGAGATCAGGGTGGCGATGGTGCCCTGCACCAGCAGGATGCTTTTTTGCATGCCGTGTTTGTTGGTTTTTTGCAGCCACGGCGGCAAGGTGCCGTCGCGCGCGGTGGCCAACAGGCCACGGCTGGGGCCGGCGAGCCAGGCGAGGGCGCCGCCAAGGGCGCCGTAGCACACCAGTAGTGCGAGGACTTGTACCGGCCATTTCATCCCCAAGAGTTTGTCGAAAGCTTGCTCGAAGGTGGTGAACACGCCGGTCTGCAGGCTGATATTGTCGTAGGGGAGGATCGCCGCAACGGCCAGTGCGCCGACGGTGAAGATGGCAAAAGACACTGCGGCGGCGATAAAAATAGCGATCGGGTAGTCCCGCCTGGCGTTGCGCATCTCGGTGGCGTGCGTCGCCTGCGCTTCGACACCCGCGAAATTCAGCAGGATGCCGCCAAGAAATGCGAGCGAGCCGAGCCCGGCCACATGTGGAAACCAGCGCGGATGATGGTGACCGTGTTCTTCCGTGGTCACTGCCGGATTGGTGGCGGTCTCCCAGCCGATCGCGTGGCCGCTGGCGGCCCAGGAGATGGCTAGTGCCATCAGAATCAAACCGGGGAAGACGGTGCCGAGTAAGAAGCCGAATTTGGTGACCTTGGCGAGCAGGTCTGTACCGGTGAGCGCCACCGCGGTTGCCGCCCAGTAGGCAAAGATACAGAAGAGACCAACAAACACGTTGTTTTCGGCAAGGTGTGGGAGGCCAATGCCGTAGGCGATCCCCGCCGCGGCAAAGCTGAGCCCGGTGGGGTACCAGACGACATTCTGAATCCACTGTAGCCAGATGGCGGTAAACCCCAGGCGCGGGCTGAATGCCTCGCCGATCCAGGTGTATACGCCACCGGAGCGGTCACCAAACGCACCGCCGAGTTCTGCGGCGACGAGCCCTGCCGGGATGAGAAACAACAAGGTGGCGAAGCCGATGTAGATAAACATCGTCAGCTCTTCCTGCGCCATCATCGGCAGGCCGCGCAGGCTGGTGACCACCGTGGCAGCCGTAAGCAGGCCAAGGGTGGTGGCCGTCAGGGTCTTCCTGGTTGGGGATTTGGCAGGTTGGTCGGCAGAATTCACCTGGCTTCACTCCGGGCGCCATTGCGGAAAATAGGAGTTTAGTCACTATCTGCCGATTAATGTGGCTACAAGCCCGGTCTAACCCGGGCTTGTATTTAACTTAAGTATCGCGTTAACGCAGTAGGCAGGCACCGGTACCGGCGAGGCCACAATAGCCCTCGGGGTTTTTCGCCAAATATTGCTGGTGATCCTCTTCCGCATAGAAAAACGCCGGTGCAGGTCGGATCTCGGTGGTAATCCCGCCAAAGCCTTTTTCTGCCAGAGCCTGTTGGAAGTCTTTTTCCGAGGCCCGGGCCTGGGCGAGTTGCGTTTCTCCGAACGTGTAAATACAGGAGCGATACTGGGTACCCAGATCATTGCCCTGGCGCATGCCCTGAGTGGGATCGTGCTCCTCCCAGAATATGCGCAGTAACTCCTGGTAACTGACTTTCGCAGGATCAAAAACGACCAGGACAACTTCGGCGTGCCCGGTGCCTCCGCTGCACACTTCTTGGTAATTGGGGTTCGGGGTAAAGCCACCGGCGTAGCCGGCGGCTGTGACATAGACCCCGTCCACTTCCCAGAACAGGCGTTCTACACCCCAGAAGCAGCCCATACCGAAAACCGCTTGTTCAAGGCCATCCGGAAACGCCGGCTGCATGGCGCGACCAGACACGAAGTGTGTACCAGAGATCGGCATCGGCTCGGCCCGCCCCGGCAGCGCGTCGGTGGCCGAAGGGAGTTGCGATTTGTCGTAGTGCATTATTGGACCTCAATAATCGGTGCCGCGGGGGCTGCTAGGTGTCGAAAGCGATTTATTCGCCTTTCTGCCAGGCGAAACGCTGGAAGGGTTCATCCACTGGGGTGTCGGCGAGGTGGTTGGTGTAGTTACTCATCACTTTCTGCGCCAGACCCAGAACAATTTCCAACACATGACGCTGGTTGTAACCAGCTGCATAAAATTCCTGTTGCTCCGCTTCGCTGACGTTACCGCGCGAGCGCACCATGCTCAGGGTAAATGTGCGAAGTGCTTCCAACTTTGCGGAGGGCAGGGGCGTTTCGTTACGCAGTGCCTCGGTAATCGCGTCGTCCACTTTCATCTGTTTGGCGATGCCGGTGTGGGCGGGCACGCAGTAGTGGCATTCGTGCTCCACATTGATGGCCTGCCAGACCACTGTTTTTTCATCGGCGTCGAAACTGGATTCAAGGAACAGGCGATGCAGCTGCTGGTAACCTTCCAGTAGCCCGGGCGCTTCGGCCATCACTGCGTGCAGGTTTGGGATCATGCCGAAGGCCTGAATCGACGCATCCAGCAGTTCGGCGCTTTTTTCCGGCGCGGTTTCCTTGTTATGCAATGTAAAGTCGCTCATGTGCATACGGCCTCTTGGTTGTCATGTTGAGTAATGTGGCAGGCAAGTCTCCATTTTTGAGTGATTGCTCAATTATGGGCGTAGGAATGCCGCCGTCAGGAGTTACAATAGCTATATTTGAGCGATCACTCAAGTTATTATTGAGTGGTCACTCAAATTTTACTGACTGACCGATCACAAACCTGCAATGAGTGAAAGATCTATGGCTCGCACACCGCTGCACAATCGCCAGGAGGCCCTGGAAAAAGCGATGGCGCTGTTCTGGCGCAAAGGCTTTCATGCCACCTCGCTGAAAGATCTCGAGGGTGCGCTCGATATGCGCCCCGGCAGTATCTACGCGGCGTTTGGCAGTAAGGACCAACTGTTTTTGGAGGCGCTGGAGTGCTATGCACAGCGTAGCCTGTCGGAGGCCGATCGTATCTTCGCTGCGCACGCGTCCCCCATGCAGGGGCTGTCTGCTTACCTGCGTAATTTGGGCAGTATTCGCGACGAGGCGTTGCCGTGTCCCGCCTGTATGCTCACCAAGAGCCTGATGGAGCTGGGTGATCAGGAGGCAAAAACCCGCCAGCGTGTGGAAGCGCTGCTGGCCGGTATGGAGGCGCGTTTCGCCGAGCAGCTGCGCGCTGCGCAGTCGGCAGGGGAGTTGTCCGCGGACGAGGACATTGAGCTGCTCAGCCGCCGCTTGCAGTCGGAAGTTATGGGGTTGCGCACATTTGCCCAGCGGGATGTAGCCACTAAAGATATTCGCCGGATGGCCGAGGCAATCGCGGATACCTGGGCTTCTCTAGGTAGAGCTTGAATGGAAAGAGCTTGAGTCGAGAATCGCGCGGGAAAAAGGGGCCAGCATGCTGGCCCTTTTTTTTTCAGGTTTTTTACTGATTTTTACCGATTATTTATGGATTGCTGAGCTGTTCGAGTACGGCTTCTGCAAGCAGGGTATCGGAGAAAGGGTTTTGGCCGGTGATCAGCTCGCGGTCCACCACCACATTCGGTTGCCACTCGCCGGCAAACTGCATATCGCCACCGGCAGCGGCCATGGCGTTGGCCGGGTAGTAGCGCAGTTTTGCGCCGTTGAGTGAGGACTCGAAGACGGCCTCTTCCGGGTTGGAGAAGATGGTCATGCGATAGCCGTCATAGATCCAGTCCTTGGCGGCGACCGGCGACTGGTTTGCCTGCCCACTTTCATAGCCCACGGGGTCGGCCTGGGCAGCGAGCAGTGCAATCGGGCCGTGGCAGATCGCGGCGGTGGGTTTCTGGTGCAGGTGGAAGTGGCGCAGGATCTCGCCCACCTGGGGGTTGTTTACCAGATCGATGAGCGGCGCATGCCCCCCGGGAATAAACACCGCCTGATACTGGTCGAGCCCACCGTCGATTGCTTCGCCCAGTGACAGGGTGTCGTCAATGCCGGGGAGCCCCGCGATCACTTTCTCGATGCGGGCCATCTCGGCGCGATCACCGCCAAAGTAGGCCGGGTCCACGGACTTCTTGTCGACACTGGGGGCGTTGCCCTTGGGGGTTGCTAGCACCAGTTCATAGCCGGCCTTGAGAAATCGGTCGGCGGGTACGCCAAATTCGTTCAGGTAGTAGCCGGTCGGCTCGGTCTTGCCATCCTGCAGTGCCATGACGTTTTCACTCGACAGCAATACCAGAATCTTGCCCTTGGGCGTTTCAGCCAAAGCGCCACTGGCGGTGAACAGGCCGATGGCCGCTACCATCAGGGCGATAATTAATTTCCGCATTATGAATACCTTCAATGTGACTGGTGAATATGACGCGTTTAGGTGACGCGGGCGATTGTTTACATGGATGGTTTGTACGATGGGCGCAGTGTATGGCTGGCGTCGGCGAAGCAGAATTCAGCTAATCTCGTAGCACCCATCAGAAATGTGATTGCTGCAAGTGTCCTATTTCGCGCAATTGAGAACCTTTGTAGAGGTCTACCGCTGCGGCAATATCACCAAGGCGGCAGGTAACCTGGGGCTATCGCAACCGGCGGCCACCGCACACATCCAGACTATGGAGTCTGTTATAGGCCGGCCCCTGTTTGAGCGCCAGGCCCGTGGTGTCAAACCCACGGCCGCCGCGCACGACCTGGCCGCCCAGGTAGCCGGGCACCTGGATGCCATAGAGCTGAAGATTGCCTCGGTGCGGCGTCGCTCCACCGATGTTCAGGGCACCATCAACATTGCCGGGCCGGCGGAGTACATCAGTTATGTGGGGGCCACACAGCTCGCCAACCTACTGCAGTCGGGGGCGACGACGGTTGTGCTGCACATCGGCGGTGCAGAGCGGCTCTACGGCTTGCTGGACAGCGGAGACGCGGACCTCGCGATCACCGCCTCAACACCGGACAGCCAGCGCTTTGAGTCGCAAGTGCTCGACAGCGAACGTTTACTGTTAGTGGCGAACACCTTCGTGGCACGCCAGGTCACTCCCGACAACCTGGACGCGCTGGCCGAGCTTCCGGTGGTAAGTTATGACGCGCAACTGCCGCTCATCCGTGATTACTTCAAGGCAGTATTCAACGCGCCCTGTGGGTCTCTTGTCGCTGCGCTGTGCCCGGATATCCGTGTGCTGTTGGGGCTGGTGCAGGCGGGCGTGGGTTACTCGGTGTTCCCCGATTACTTGTGTAGTAGGGAAATCGAAAAAGGCAGGCTCGCCACATTGGGCGCGGTAGGGCCGGAAAATAATATCTACCTGGTGTGGCGCAAGGGCGCCTTGAGTCATCCACGCATTCAGTATGCGCGCGACATCCTGATGGCGTACGCAAACTTGAACCGCTACGCACATCAGACAGAAGGTGGTAGCTAGTAGCTAGAAGACTGCGCTTGATTGGCGAAACGGCGCCGAGTGACGCAAACTCGGTAGCGGTGGGCTAGGCGAAACAGATAAAACCTAGCGGATAAAGCGTATCCAGCGCCACAAGCGCAGTACATCCAGCAGGGCACCGGCCACATAGGTAAGCGCGCAGGCTCTCAGCACACTGTGCGCCTTGCCCATTAGGTGCTCCGGCAAGTAGCCCTCGCGCAATATGGGCAGGGCCTTGTTAAAGCTCGCATCGTACTCCTCGGGCAAAATCGCCACGTACATAAGCGCCGATGCCAGCATGGTGATCACCGCGATAACCCCAATCCACAGGAAAATCACCGGTGACTTGATCAACAGGGTAAGGATCGGTGCGGCGACCAGAATATAGCCGCCGATTTTCTGGATCTGGCCGGCCCGGCCCAGGTACTTGTCGCGCAGCCGGGAGACGGGCTCCTCGCGGCAGAACTGGATCGCATGGCCCACTTCATGGGCCGCCACCGCCACCGCGGTCACCGACTTGCCGTGGTAAACATCCGGGCTCAGCGCCACGATTTTTTCCGCCGGCGAATAATAGTTCTGGTCCTTGCCCGCCTTAATAACCTTTACCCCATCGAGCTCGTAGCGTTCAACCAGGTGCTCGGCCAGTTCTGCCCCGGAGCCCGGCATATCTCCGATCTCGGTAGAGTGCCGCCACAGCACATAACGTACCCACAGTTGTGGGCCGACGATAAGGGCGACTATGGCGAGGGTAATCAGTACGTAAGGCATTGGAATTTATCGTACGCATTAGCGAGTTGGGGCAGATGCAAAAACTCTACTCGGGCCCTTAGAATAATTCCAGCCAAACCGCGCATGCGTCTGGCCAGAATCCAGGTTCACTAGGATTCCCCGTCGGATGTGAGCTCCAGCCGGCGTGCCCGCCAATAGCGGCTTTTCCAGTAGTGATCCGTCAGCTGCGAGATGGTGACGCCCCTCGACACAGACGCGTGCAGAAACTTGCCATCCTCGAGGTAGATACCGACATGCCGGCCCCGGCGGCCGGTTCTAAAGAAGACCAGGTCTCCCGGGCGCAATTGCGTGCGCTTGATGGGGGCTCCGGCTGTGGCCTGATACTGAGTAGTGCGGGGCAGCTCAACACCCATATGATCGCGGTAAATGAGGTAAACCAGCGCCGAGCAGTCGATACCGCGCTTGCTCATGCCCCCAAGCCGATACGGGATGCCTTTCCACTCCCGGTGCTGGTCATACAGGCTGGCCTTGATCAGCTCGCTGGGTGAAGGGGGTTGCGGGGGCGGCTTTGCAGTCTGGGGGTGTTCTGTGGAGAGGTCTTCAGCGGAGTTGGCGGGGTCTTCCGCTGATTGCTGATAAGGCGCCAAACTGCAACCGGCCGTTGTCAGGATCGCGAGGGAATAGGGCAGCAGCAGTCGTCTTTTCATTGGGGTACATCGGTGCCAGCGCAGCAAACAGCGTCCGCGGGCGACGGCCGAGTTTGGTTGTAGGATGACACTATCCTACCGCCCTTAACTGAATACGAGCTGAACCACCTGATCGGCCGACAACCTGTGCTCGTGCATTTTCACCTAGGCGCGAGCACTTGCTGCACAGTCTTTGATCTTATCGACCAGGCCATCAGGAAATAGCGATTTTGACAGGTAGTGCAGGCCTTTGGAGTTGGTTACAAGAATCAGGCCCAACTCGGTATCAACGACCTGTTCGATCTCAGACCACAACAGTGTTGTGTGTGCGTGGTCGCTTTGCGTGGTTATTTGCTCGTCATCGATCGTGAGTGTCACCTTGCTATTGGCGCTTTTGCCCCACATCTGCCGAGTTAGCCACCAGGCTCTTCGAAATCGAATGTGGAGTAATTCCAGAATCGCGAAAGCAACAAGCATGGCGCCTAAAATTTTGGGTTGCTCGGTAAATAGCAATGTCCCGGTGCCAGCTGCGAGCATCAAGACGGGAAACAGGTAATTTGGCTTGATGCTTTTTCCGTAGAGTGAAGACTGGTCATAACACTCGGCAAGATAATCCCGGGATAGGGTGAATTGCGTTTTGAAAGGTTGCATTCGCACCACTCGTTGTTTTCTTTGGTCTATCAGAAATTCTGACGCTAAATGGAGTTTCTTAAATAAAAAAGCGGGCAGTCTGCCCGCTTAATTACCTCTCTTCCTGTGAGCGACTGCTTATTGTAGTTGTTTCTTAACTACTGTCAGTGCACGTAATTTGGGATTCTGTCTGACTCAATTTGGTCAGTATGGGAGTTTATGCTTGTTTGCTGTGGGTAAAGTAGAAAGCAATAATACTTCCAATCAGTGTTCCGGAGAAGGCCAGGAACTCGGGGAAGTGTGAGTTTCCTGTTAGTGCCAAAGCAAACATAAAAATCAAGAGGAGAAACACAATGCCCATTGCCAACACAGGCTTTACTCTTTTGTTGATCCTTTCGGTTTTCGGCTCGGCTTGTCCAATACCATTGCATGCGGCACAGGAAAGACCGAAATAGGATTGGCTTTTGCTTAGCTCGTGTACGTTTACACAGGCTGTACAACTTGCCCCATCTTTTCCCGTAGAGCAGGTCCCGGATTCATTACAGTGCTTGCAGGGATACAGGTTAGCCTTTGTCTCATGCATGCTCTTCGACCTTCGCCGCCTGACTTTTGGCTTGCGACTTGCTCTTTGCTTTAGCCTTCTTGGGCTTGACGCGATACGAAATCTGGTTGCCTTCTTTTTTATCGATATCCAACTTGCCCTTAAGGCTCTCCAGCAGCTGCGAAAACTTGGACGCGCCGTATGAGCGGGGGTCGAAGTCGGGCATGGAGCGCTTCAGGAAACTGCCTGCAACGGATGCGTTGGCCCAACCGCTATCGTCCTGAAACTGTTCCCAAGCTTTGGTTAGCAATGGAATCAGCTCTGTCGGATTGTTCAGGCTTTTCTTTGATTCTGGTTCCTTGGGTTTTCCTGCTTCTTTGCTCTGGATGGGCTCATCCTCAGCGCCTAAGTTTTCGGTGAAGATGAAATCATCACAGGAGTTGCGGAAAGAAATAGGTGTTTTGCGCTCGCCGACACCAAATACAAACATCTCGTCTTCACGAAGTCGGGACGCTAGCTTGGTAAAATCGCTGTCGCTAGAAACCAAGGCAAAGGCATCAAAACGCTTGGAGTAGAGTAGATCCATTGCATCGATGATCATCGATGCATCGGTAGAGTTCTTACCCGTGGTGTAAGCGAACTGCTGTACCGGCTGGATGGCTAGCTCGTTTAGTGACTTTTTCCAGTTCTTGAGGTTTTCACTGGACCAGTCGCCGTAGGCACGCTTAATTACGATATGGCCATGTGCGGAGATTTCGTCGAGTATCGCCTTCACCTTTGAATATTGCGCGTTATCGGCATCGATCAATACTGCAACTTTCTTATGGTCATCAAGGTCTTTCATAAACTTAACTTCCTGTCTGGCTTTTTTTCTCGATTAACGAATAACTTTTTAAGGCGATTTTTTGTGTCAAAAATCTTCTCTGATACTGATTTTTTTATCGATTTTGTGCTCCATACGCTTAGGCCGGGAGTTACACTAGGGTGAGCGCATTGACGACTTTAATAATTTTCCTCATCTCTACCTGTATTTTGGTAAAGTAAGTCGTATGAGTCGCCTGGCATAGATAGTTCGCCATTTATCATAATTTCAGATTCTACCTCATCGATTGCTTGTCCTTGTAAGTCGAGAATTACTCTGATTCTAAGGAACTCATCAACCACAGAATAACAATCTTCTTCATCATCAATACTTATTATGTCGCGAGAAAGAAGCCAGTCTATAGCTTCATTGTCAATGTGCTCTATGGCAAGAGATCGATCAACTCTGCTTGGAAATTGCCCTCCGGCAATCTGAATGAAGGTGTAATAATCATCAAATCTTGATTCATTTTTCATTGTGTTTATTAGGAGTTCATAGTCTCTACCTCTCGATTCGTAGCAGATGGTTTTTAGTGAGTGGACTAGATCTTTTGTGTCAATACAGCCGTCAGCATCATAGTATTCATTTTCTACGACATGAGACCCGAGCAATTGTATTAGATGGGGGTGTCCACCTGAAATCGAAGCTATACGGTTGATGACATCTGGATCAATATTTAGGCTTTCACCTTCATTCTCCGAACTGGCTACTACTATTTTAAATTTCCCATCTAATAACTCTATTGTTGGATCGGGGCGAAGAGGTTTGAGGTGAATTTTCTTGTAGATGAACCTAGTGACCCCACGATCAGTTTCGGCCATATCTTGATAAAAAGGACTCACCCCCGAGAGTACAAAACGAAGGTTTTTGATTCCTTGCATTTGTACTTCGGTGCATAAAGTTCTCATTAGTTTTGCGACCGCAGGTGCACATTTTTCACATTCGTCAATCGCAATGATGAATTTTTCAGCGCCGATAATTTGTTTTTTGAATGATTGGTCGGCAACTATCTTCGATAATGCAGATAAATGACGTCATTCATTAAAGAAGGTGTAAGCCTCGGAGGATTCATAAGATATTATTTTGGGTATCCCAATTTTTATTTTGTGTTGTATGTTGTCTACTTGGACAAGCTTATCCAAGATCAACCTAGCTGCATCATCAACCGTTTTGATGTCGCCATGTCCAACGGCTAACACTAGTATGTTTTTTTCATTAGAAGCGAATCCGTCCATATGAAGGAGGGTTCGAGAAAGAAAGGATGATTTTCCAATACCAAATGAGCCTTCAATGCAAACCGATCCTTGGTTGATCGCTCGAGAAAGTAGCTCTATTTCTTCACTTCTGCCAAAGAAGTCTTCCGGAAGGCTTGCGATATCAGATGGTG
>NZ_AFPJ01000012.1 GCF_000220505.1 Microbulbifer agarilyticus S89
TCGCGGGCTTTTTTTGTTATTGGGAAACCAATTTTTCAGTGGCCACTCTCGAGTAATTTCTGCGCTCTGGCGCGCAAGTCTTGTGAGTGGCTCCAAGCCACCACGCGTTCCAGATACTCGCGGGCCAGCGCAGTTTCACCCAGATGCGCCAGGTAAAAACCGATCGCTGCATTCAGGTTCAAATGATTGGGCTGCTGGTGATGGGCACTCAGCATAATTTGTAACGCCGATTCGCTCTCGCCCTTTAGCTGATACAGCACCCACAGCGTACGGTAACTAGGCAAGTAATTAGGCCCGGCTTCTACGGCGAGCTTGCCGTACTTTTCTGCCTGCTGGTAATCGTCTTCATGCCACTTGCGGGTTTTGCTGAGTGCTTGCAAGCGCAGTAGATAATAACGGGAAAGATTTGCCGCGGTGAGGTGGCTGACAAGGCCGAAATCACCGATGTCCTGCAGCATTTTCTCGCCGAATTTAAAGTCGCCTTTCTCAGCCTCGATTACCGCCATCGCCGTGAGGTTCTCCGGCCAACCGAGGCTTTGCTCCTCACTTTGCTGCAAATACTCCATTGCCAGTGAGGACTTTTGCAAATCCAGCGCCTGGTTCGCCAAAAGGAACAGGTGTTCATTTTCGTTTAGCGCGCGGCGGGGGATGGAGTAGGAATATTCCGGTATAGCTAAGCTATGGCGATGAATATCGTCGCGCATATAGGCGAGTATTTCCCGCTGTACTTCTGCCATTGGCTTGCCAAAATACTCGGCAAAGCTGGCAACCGGATCTTCACCGGCGGCGACAGCACGCAGGTAACTTTCGGTAGCCGTGCGATAGTCCGGGTGGCCGACATTGTGGCCCAGTTGCAGGTAATGGGTCAGTAACCAGGCACTGGCATAGTAGTTATTCCAGTAGCGGCTGTTGTCATGACCACTTGCTGCCGCGAGTGATGGTGGCGATAGCAGCTGTTCAATCGTTAGTGGTGCGTCTTTGGCCCAGGCACTTAATCGCCATTCTGGCAGGCCGCCCACCAGGACATGGTTTTTGCGCAATTCCGCACTCGCCAACAGTTCGGCAAAACCTTCCGCGTACCAGCGCGGGTAGGTCATGGCGCTGTGTTCGCGCATCAGATGATGTACGTATTCATGGAAGATCAATCCGGAACCGGCAATTCCGTGGTCACCGTCGCGGGAAAAGATTACCGGGCCCTGCCAGGTCTCCCGGTAAAACCCGGCAATTTTCTGATCGCCAGAGAACTTCACAAAGTCTGTGGAATTTCGGAAATGGAATACCCGCAGCTTTGCGTTTTCAGGAACTTCCTCAAGGCCAGTAAAGGAGAGGGCGGTGCGGCGGAACCGCTCCAGATCGCGCATCAAGGTGTTGACACGCTGCTCAGAAACATCGGAATACACGGTGAAGTTTTCCGACTGGTATTCATACCAGTCGGCAGCAGCAATGCGCACGCTGAACGACAATAAAATTACCGGAAGAAAAAACCACAGGCATCGTGTCACAGACATCTACTCCCCCGCGTACACGCGGTTTTACCGGATAGGGTGCGACTATGAATTACTCAGCATCCTGGCGCAGCGTGTCTTCTATCCAGCTGCGCAGGCGCACGACTTCTTTTTCGCCCAGTTCAATCGCCTCGCCGGCGCGCGCATACTCATTGCCACCAATCGCGCCGACCTTAGGCCGGATGAGCACATCGGGCGGAGCGCCCATCATGCGGGTGCGCTTGTGCCGGCGCTCGAGAATTTCCATCGCACGTCGCATAGTATCGAACATCCCCGGCGGGCTCGCCTTGGTCTCGCGACTGCCACGCAAATGGTTCAACTGTTCGCGGCCCTGTTCCACCAGTCGTGACAATCCCTCGCCAAAGCGGCGTTCTTGATCATTACTGCCAGACTCAAGCTGCTCCATTTCCTCGCTTTCGGCCTCGAGTAACGGAGTATCCGCAACCTGGGATGCGGCACTAATAACGCTGCGCACTTCGCCGTGCTCGCGATCCAACAACGGTGCAGCATCTTCGGTGACGTCGATGGCAATAACCGTGGTTGCACCCATGGCGCGACACACATCGACCGGTACGGGATTGGACACGGCACCATCCACCAGCCAACGCCCGGAAAGGTCTTTCGCGGACAGCAGTCCGGGAATCGAGCAGGAGGCGCTTACTGCTTCCTGCAGGTTACCCTGTTGCAGCCAGATTTCCTGACCGCTGTGCAGGTCGGTGGCAATGGCGGTGAAGGGTACCGGCAGATCCTCAATCTGCTTGTATTCCACCTCTTCGAAAAACGCCCGGAACGGCTTGATACCGCCGATCACCCCACCACTGAGGGTCCAGTTGATATCCAGCAGCGAGAGCACTTTCCAGTTGTCCAGTAGCCGCGCCCATTCTTCCAGTCGGTCGAGGTGGCCGGCAGAATAGGCGGCGCCAACAAACGCGCCCATGGAGGTGCCGGCAATCACGTGCGGATAGATACCCATTTCCTGCAATGCGCGCAGCACACCGATATGGGCAAAGCCTTTGGCCGCGCCGCTGCCTAGGGCCAGGCCAATACGCGGTGCGCCGTTGTTCAGACCATTTACCATGTGGATTCCAATGCCGATGGTTCAGTAAATAAATAATGACGCGGCTTGTGCGGGATTAAAATGACAAGCACAAAAAAAGCAGCCGAAGCTGCTTTTTCAGACCTGCTGTGGGAAGCAGATACGCGTTACTTGCCGGCTGCCTTGCGGATCGCCTGCAGGGTGCGCAGACGGGCTTCGGCTTCGGCGAGTTGCGCGGAAACGCGGGCGTAGTCGATATCCGCCGGGGCACTGCGCAGGGCGTGTTCCGCCTCTTCGCGTGCCTTTTTGGCTGCATCTTCGTCGATATCGCGCTCGGCGATGTCGGCCAGGATGGTTACCATGTTCGGCTGGATTTCGGCATAGCCGCCGCTCAGGAACAGCACCTCTTCATCACCATTGTCTTTGATGATGCGTACCGGGCCGGGCTTGAGGTGGGTGAGCAGCTGCGCGTGACCGTAGGAGATACCGAGTTCCCCTTCGACGCCGCTGACAATCACCATCTTCACCAGACCCGAGAAGAGGGATTCCTCTGCGCTAACAATGTCGCAATGTACAGTCATAGCCATAAGGCTACCTCATTCTCAGCTGTTTGCCTTGTAAGGCCCGGCAAAAACCGGGCCTTACGCGCGTGCCTTACTTCTTGTTGGCTTTCTCGACGGCTTCGTCGATGGTGCCGACCATGTAGAAGGCCTGCTCTGGCATATCGTCGTATTCGCCGTTCAGGATGCCCTGGAAACCACGGATGGTTTCTTTCAGGGAAACGTATTTGCCCGGTGCACCGGTAAATACTTCCGCTACGTGGAACGGCTGAGACAGGAAGCGTTCGATCTTACGCGCGCGCGCTACGATCTGCTTATCTTCCTCGGACAGTTCGTCCATACCCAGGATCGCGATGATGTCCTTCAGCTCTTTGTAGCGCTGCAGTACAGACTGTACGCCACGGGCTACAGAGTAGTGCTCCTCACCAATCACCTGCGGATCCAGCTGACGGGAAGTGGAGTCGAGCGGGTCAACAGCCGGGTAGATACCCTTGGCGGCGATGTCACGGCTCAGTACTACGGTGGAGTCCAAGTGGGCGAAGGTGGTTGCCGGAGACGGGTCAGTCAAGTCATCCGCCGGTACGTATACCGCCTGGATGGAGGTGATGGAGCCAGTCTTGGTGGAGGTAATACGCTCCTGCAGAACACCCATCTCTTCCGCCAGAGTCGGCTGGTAACCTACCGCAGACGGCATACGGCCGAGCAGTGCGGATACTTCGGTACCGGCCAGGGTGTAACGGTAAATGTTGTCTACGAACAACAGTACGTCACGACCTTCGTCACGGAATTTCTCGGCCATGGTCAGGCCGGTCAGCGCTACACGCAGACGGTTACCGGGCGGCTCATTCATCTGGCCGTAAACCATCGCTACCTTGGACTTGGCAAACTCTTCGACGTTAACAACGCCAGCTTCCTGCATCTCGTGGTAGAAGTCGTTACCTTCACGAGTACGCTCACCTACACCCGCGAACACGGACAGGCCGCTGTGCTCGGTGGCGATGTTGTTGATGAGCTCCATCATGTTTACGGTTTTACCTACACCGGCACCACCGAACAGACCAACTTTACCACCCTTGGCGAACGGACATACCAGGTCGATTACCTTGATGCCGGTTTCCAGCAGTTCGGTGGAGCTGGACTGCTCTTCGTAGGTTGGTGCAGCGCGGTGGATAGAGGAACGCTCTTTCTCACCGATAGGGCCACATTCGTCAATTGGGTTACCCAGTACGTCCATGATACGACCCAGGGTCTCGGTACCTACTGGTACAGAAACCGGCGCGCCAGTGTTCTTTACTGGCAGACCGCGGGAGATACCCTCGGAAGAACCCATGGCGATAGCACGTACAATGCCGTCGCCCAGCTGCTGCTGCACTTCCATGGTGAGGTCTTTGCCCTCAACCACAAGTGCATCGTATACATTCGGTACGGCGTCGCGCGGGAATTCCACGTCGATGACCGCGCCGATAACTTGCACAATTTGCCCGTTACTCATTTCCCGATCCTCAAAGTTCAAATCTTTCGGCGGTCGAATTAGACCGCTGCGGCGCCGCCAACAATCTCAGACAGCTCTTGGGTAATCGCTGCCTGGCGCGCCTTGTTGTAAACCAGCTGCAGTGCGTCGATCAGCTCACCGGCGTTATCGGTGGCACTCTTCATCGCAATCATACGTGCAGCCTGTTCACAGGCCTTGTTTTCAACTACTGCCTGATACACCTGAGACTCGATGTAGCGAGACAACAGTCCGTCGAGAATCTCGACAGGCTCTGGCTCGTACAGGTAATCCCATTCGTGCTGCAGTTGTTCATCTTCGTCTTTCTTCAACGGAAGCAGCTGGTTGATCTGCGGCTTCTGAGTCATGGTGTTGACGAATTCGTTCGACACCAGGAAGAGACGGTCGATCTCGCCACTGGCGAAACGATCGAGCATCACTTTTACAGAACCGATCAGTTGCTTGGCCTGAGGCTGGTCGCCCAGGTCGCGCACTGCTGCTACGACGTTGCCGCCGATGCTGTTGAAAAAGCTGGCCGCCTTGTTGCCGATCGCGCAGATGTCTACGCCTACACCCTGTTTATCCCAGGTGTGCATATCACGGATCGCTGCCTTGAACACATTGATGTTCAGACCACCACAGAGACCGCGGTCGGTGGATACCAGAATGTAACCCACACGCTTTACTTCGCGCTCTTGCAGGTAGATGTGCTGGTATTCCGCGTTGGCGTTGGCAATGTGGCCAATCACCGCGCGAATGCGGCTTGCGTAAGGGCGCCCCAGTGCCATGCGATCTTGAGCTTTACGCATCTTGCTCGCCGCAACCATTTCCATGGCCGAGGTGATTTTCTGCGTGCTCTTGATGCTGGCAATTTTTGTGCGTACTTCTTTTCCGCCTGCCATAGTGCTTTACCTTGTTCGCTCGCGTTGTTTCGCCCTGTACTCAGAGAGTGCAGGGCGAAAACGGATTACCAGCTACCGGTAGCGACGAATTTTTCGATCGCGGCCTTGAAGGCAGCGTCGATTTCGCCGTTGTAGTCACCGGTGCTGTTCACTTTTTCCATCAGCTCTGCGTGTTCGCTGTTCATGTAAGCGAGCAGGGCGGATTCAAAGTCCAGCACTTTGTTGACTTCTACGTCGTTCAGGAAGCCTTTGTCGGCAGCGTAAACAGAAACCGCCATGTCCGCGATGGACATCGGGGAGTACTGCTTCTGCTTCATCAGTTCGGTAACGCGCTCACCGTGGTCCAGCTGGGCCTTGGTGGCTTCGTCCAGGTCAGAAGCGAACTGGGAGAAGGCCGCGAGTTCGCGGTACTGTGCCAGTGCGGTACGAATACCACCGGAAAGCTTCTTGATCACCTTGGTCTGTGCGGAACCACCAACACGGGATACGGAGATACCCGGGTTGATCGCCGGACGTACACCGGAGTTGAACAGGTCGGTTTCCAGGAAGATCTGACCGTCGGTAATGGAGATTACGTTGGTCGGTACGAATGCAGAAACGTCACCCGCCTGGGTTTCAATGATTGGCAGCGCGGTCAGGGAGCCGGTTTTGCCTTTCACTTCACCGTTGGTGAACTTTTCTACGTACTCAGCGTTTACGCGAGCAGCGCGCTCCAGCAGTCGGGAGTGCAAGTAGAAAACGTCACCCGGGTATGCTTCACGGCCCGGAGGACGCTTCAGCAGCAGGGAGATCTGACGGTAGGCCCAGGCCTGCTTGGTCAGGTCATCGTAAATGATCAGGGCGTCTTCACCGCGGTCGCGGAAGTACTCACCCATGGTGCAGCCAACGTATGGAGCCAGGAACTGCATCGCGGCCGGATCGGCGGCGCCGGCGGCAACTACGATGGTGTGGTCCATTGCGCCGTGCTCTTCGAGCTTGCGCACAACGTTCGCAATAGAGGACTGCTTCTGGCCTACGGCAACGTAGATACACTTAATGCCGGTGCCTTTCTGGTTGATGATCGCATCGATCGCAACCGCAGTTTTACCGATCTGACGGTCGCCAATGATCAGCTCACGCTGGCCACGACCGATCGGGATCATGGTGTCTACCGCTTTCAGACCGGTCTGTACCGGCTGGTCAACGGACTGACGGGCAATTACGCCAGGTGCAACTTTTTCAACAGCGTCGGTCAGCTTGTTGTTCAGCGGACCTTTACCGTCGATCGGGTTACCCAGGGCGTCAACCACACGACCCAGCAGCTCCGGACCAACCGGGGCTTCCAGGATGCGGCCAGTACAACGACACTTCTGACCTTCTGCCAGAGACTTGTAGTCGCCCAGTACGATGGCACCAACGGAGTCGCGCTCCAGGTTCAGTGCCATACCGGTAACACCGCCTTCGAACTCGATCATCTCACCGTACATCACGTCGGCCAGGCCGTGGATGCGGATGATACCGTCGGATACGGAAACAATTGTGCCCTCATTCTGGGCTTCGGTGCTCACATCGAGATTGTCGATGCGGCTCTTGATAATTTCACTGATCTCAGAGGGATTCAGTTGCTGCATGCTCTGTTCCTCGATTCCCCGGCGGGGCTGCCCGCCGGGAAGGTAATTTAGGAGTTCATCGCCTCGGCGAGTTTGGCCAGTCGGCCGCGCACGGTGCCATCAATCACCGTGTCACCAGCGCGAATAATCGCGCCGCCCAGCAGGCTTTCGTCGACCGCGCTGTGCAGGTGCACCTCGCGGGCAAACTTCTTGCTGAGTGCCTGGGTGAGGCGCTGGGACTGTTCGTCGCTGAGCGGGCGGGCAGAGATAACTTCCACTTCGAGAGTGGCTTCTGCCTGGGCCTTCAGGTCTTCGAACAGTTCGGAAATTTCCGGCAGCAGCGGCAGGCGGTGGTTTTCCGCCAGCAGCTTGATGAAGTTCTGCATGGACGGGTCGAAATCGCCACATACAGACAGGAATTTTTCCGCGCGCACTTCACTGGTCAGCTGCGGGTTATCCAGCAGCTCGCCAACTTTTTCGTTCTGGCTGACCGCCGCTGCGGTTACCAACGCCGCGCTCCAACCACTGAGGTCGGAGGCTTGCTGGGCGTGGGCAAATGCCGCTTTTGCGTAAGGCCGGGCCAGAGTGCTGAGTTCCGCCATGGGTTCCTCGCTTACAGCTCGGCTGCCAGTTTCTCAATCATGTCATCGTGTGCCTTGGCATCGATGTTGATTGAGAGGATTTTTTCTGCGCCGGCAACAGACAGGGCAGCAACACGGGTGCGAAGTTGTTCTTTCGCTCGGTTTACTTCCTGTTCGATTTCCGCCTGTGCGGCAGCTTTCAGGCGATCGCCTTCGCTGCGCGCAGCCTCTTTGGCTTCATCAACGATTTGGTTGGCGCGCTTGTTGGCACCATCGATGATTTCTGCCGCTTGGGCTTTGGCTTCTTTCAGTTGCTCGGCCGCTTTGCGCTGAGCCAGTTCAAGATCTTTTTCTGCGCGCTCGGCTTCTTGCAGACCAGTGGCAATTTTTTGCTCACGTTCCTGCATAACACCCAGCAGGGCCGGCCAGACGTACTTCCAGCAGAACCATACAAAGGCGAAAAAGGTGATCGACTGGCCGATCAGAGTCAGGTTGATATTCACACCGACACCTCTTGCTCTTTCAAAAATGGGTTAAAGGGCAATTGGAACGATGGGATTAACCAGCCAGACCAGGAGCAACCGCGAAAATCAGGTACATAGCGATACCAACACCGATCATCGGTACGGCGTCGAGCAGACCAGCCATCAGGAACATTTTGCCTTGCAGGGCAGGAGCCTGTTCCGGCTGACGAGCAGAACCTTCCAGCAGTTTGCCACCCAGGGTGCCGAAACCGATAGCAGTACCCAGTGCGCCCAGACCGATCAGCAGTGCAGCAGCTACGTATACCAGACCTAATGCTTCCATTGTTTTCTCCAAAAGTAAGTTAAGAGTTGTTGAAGTTGAAAGTGAGTGAAAAAAGTCAGTAAACCGACAAATTCTTTACAGCTGGCACGACCTTACTGGTCGTGCGCGTGCTCTTCTTCCCGGTCGTGCGCCATGGCCATGTACACGGTAGTCAGTACCATGAATACGAAGGCCTGCAGGGTAATTACCAGGATGTGGAAAATCGCCCAGCCCATCTGCAGGAAGCTGGCGCCGATAAAGCCCAGAACGCCAACACCGAATACGATGGCGATCAGGATGAAAATCATCTCACCCGCGTAGAGGTTACCGAACAGACGCAGGCCGAGAGATACAGGCTTGGCGATCAGGGAAACCGCTTCCAGCAGGAAGTTGAACGGGATCAGGAAGATGTCTACGTACCACTTGCCGGAGTGGAAGGGGTGCAGAGTCAGTTCCTTAACAAAGCCCATCAGGCCTTTTTCTTTCACGCTGAAGAAAATCATCAGGGCGAACACCGCCAGCGCCATACCCAGGGTGGCGTTCAGGTCGGTGGTAGGAACAACCTTGAAGTAGACGTGATGCGGATCGGCACCGGTCAGGGCAGAGGTACCGTGGGCGAACGCCAGCGGCAGCCAGTCAACCGGGATCAAATCCATCAGGTTCATCAGGAATACCCACACGAAGATGGTCAGGGCCATCGGTGCAACCATGCTGTTGCGGTGCGGGAAGGTGTCTTTAACGGTTTTGTCGATGAAGTCGACGATGACTTCGACGAAGCTCTGGAAACCGGTGGGAACACCAGCGGTGGCTTTCTTTGCCGCGCGGGCGAACAGGAAGCAGAAAATCAGACCAAGACCAATGGACCAACCCAGGGTGTCCAGGTGCACGGCCCAGAAACCCATATCGGCGGCTTCCTGGCTGCTGTGTGCAATCGTCCAGGTGGATTCGGAAAGTACGGTTCCATCGGTGCGGGTGTAACCCGCTGGAAGTTTACCGTATGCAAGATTTTGCAGGTGGTGCTGGATATAACCCGTCGCGGTTTGTTCGGCAGCCATAGTTCCTCAACACGTTTTAAGATGAAAAATCTGTTTCGTGGAACCCCGAACCTGCGCGGCCTTGGTTTTCGGCCCTGAACAAAAGCGCAGTCACTCTTCGAGGCTCCCCGCCCCCCGCTAACCTTTGGTATGCAGGCGGGCTACGAGAATCCATTGCAAAATCACGCACAAGCCGTAACTGATAAACAGCACTGCGGGGTTCAGCGTTTTGACGCTGGCAAACACCAGCGCAAACCCCACCAGGGTCATTACGAACTTGCCGGTTTCGGCGCGGTAGAAACTTCCCACCGCGCGCTGGCTGGCGCGCGCTCCGCGAATCTTGCCGCGGTTCGGCCCTAACAGCTCAAAGGCACGCAAACCAAAATACAGATTGGGCACCACACACAGGGCGCCGCCAAGCAGGGCGGAAAGGGCGATGACACGTCCCAGCGTGAATTCGAGCGCCACTACAGCCAGCAAAACAACCGCTAGCTGGATCAGCGAAATCTGTACAACTGGGGGATTACGCATAGGCGGGAACAGGCCGGCCAAATTTTCTTTTCCGCCCAAAATTTGGGCGTGCGAATTATGTCGGAACGAGGCTGCCGATTCAACTAGCAAATCTCGTCAGATGGTATGACTTTCGCGGTCGTTTACCACCTGTTTCGGTGATAGTAAGTACTTACATATCGAGGGGTTATTTGGCAGCAGAGGTGCCAGCGAACAGAGAAGTATGCGCCAAAACACCGCACTGGTTTGGCGCATTTTTTACAAAAACGTTGCAATAGTAACGTTTCCAGAGCATCTGGGCGGCAAGCAAATCAGTCTTCGCTGTAGCCCAGGTGGGCCAAAATGCCGTCCAGCTCATCCAGGCTGGTGTACTTGAGTACCAGCTTGCCGGCACCTTTTTCGCCGTGATCGATCGACACTGGAACACCAATTTTTTCTGCCAGCTTTTCACTCAGACGGCGAATATTGGGGTCCACCGGGGCTTTCTTCGGTTTCGGCTTGCCCGCCTGGGCCTGGACGTTGCGTACCAGCGCCTCGGTCTGGCGCACGGTCAAACCGCGGTCGACCACCTGGCGGGCAGTGGCTTTCTGGTCTTCACCGGCGAGGCCGAGCAGCGCCTTGGCGTGGCCGGTTTCGATATCGCCGCGCTCGAGGAAGGTGCGCACCTCGTCGGTGAGGCTCAACAGGCGCAGCAGGTTGGTCACTGCGGTGCGGGATTTACCCACGGCCTCGGCCACCTGCTGCTGGGTGAGCTCGAATTCATCCTGCAGGCGCTTGAGCGCCACCGCCTCTTCAACCGGGTTCAGGTCTTCGCGCTGGATATTCTCGATCAGCGCCATGGCGATAGCGGCTTCGTCGGCCACTTCGCGAACCAGGGCGGGGACTTTATCCAACTCGGCGAGCTGGGCCGCGCGCCAGCGGCGTTCACCGGCGATGATCTCGTATTTGCGCTCACCGACAGGGCGTACCACGATGGGCTGCATAATGCCCTGGGCGCGGATGGAGTCGGCCAGTTCTTGCAGGGACTCCTGCGGGAAGTCGCGGCGCGGCTGGTAGCGGCCGCGCTGTAGGAATTCGATGGGCAGCTCTTTGAGCTCTCCATCCACGCGCTCGGCAACATCGCCGTTGCGCTCGCCCGTGGCCACGGCAATGGCTTCGCTGGCATTGTTGCTGATCAGATGGGAAAGCCCTTTCCCGAGGCCCTTGCGTTTCGCGGCCATAGGTTTGTTACCTCAGTCTTAAACCGCTTCCGCTACCGGGCGTGGTCCACTGTTCTGGTTGCTATTCTGGTTTGCCGCAGTGTCGCGGCGGGTAATCTCGCCGGCGAGGGCGAGGTAGGCGATGGCGCCTTTGGAGCTGCGGTCATAGTCGAGCGCGGGCTTGCCAAAACTCGGGGCTTCTGCGAGACGCACATTGCGCGGAATGCAGGTGCGGTACAGGCGCTCACCAAAGTATTCGCTCAACTGCTCAGAAACATCACTGGTCAGGCTATTGCGCGGGTCGTACATGGTGCGCAGGATGCCCTCGATCTTCAGGTTCGGGTTCGCGGCCTGCTGGACCTGCGTAATGGTGTCAATCAGGGAGGACAGGCCTTCCAGCGCGTAGTATTCGCACTGCATCGGAATCAATACGCCGCCGGCGGCGCACAGGGCGTTTACGGTAAGCATGTTCAGGGATGGCGGGCAGTCGATGATGATGTAGTCGTAGTCATCGGCGACCTGTTCCAGCGCCTGGCGCAGACGGGATTCGCGGCCGTCCATCTCCAGTAATTCCACTTCCGCCGCGGACAGGTCGATGTTCGCTGGCATCAGGTCATAACCGCTGGCGGTTGGCACAATCGCTTTGCGCGGCGGCAGCAGGCTGGCCAGCACATCGTAGCTCGACAGCTGCAGCTCGCTTTTGTCGATGCCGCTGCCCATGGTGGCGTTGCCCTGGGGATCCAGGTCAATCAGCAACACCCGTCGCTTGTTGGCCACAAGCGATGCGGACAGGTTGACGCAGGTCGTGGTCTTGCCGACTCCGCCCTTCTGGTTGGCTACCGCAAAAATTTTGCTCAAGGTTCTGGTCCTGTTGGTCCCGTTGGCACAGTTCCTGTGGCGTCCCGGGCTCGCCGCTAGGCCGGTTTGACCGGGAGGCGCGGCAGCAAAAGCACACCCGCGAACATCAGCCCGGTGCACTGGTATTGATCTCAGTTGTTTTTGTTCCACCCCGGCATTGGAGCGGATTGCCAGAGCTGGCGGTTCAGTCCTCGCGAACAAGGACGATCAGGTGGCGCTCGGCGTCGCACCCGGGTACTCGCAATGGGTGCATCTGCTCGACCTTAATGCCTTTTGGCAATGCGCTCAACTCATCTTCCGGGATCTTGCCCTTCATCGCATAAAATCGGCCGGCTGGAGCGAGCAAGTGCTCACTCCCTTGCACCATATCCTGCAGTGAGGCAAACGCCCTGGAAACCACTCCGGCATATAGCTTCTCCGGCTGGTAGGCCTCCACCCGCTGGTTCACCACGTTGATGTTGGCGAGCTTCAGCTGGCTGGCCACCTGAAACTGGAAGCGCGACTTTTTGCCATTACTGTCGAGCAGGCTGATGGGGCGCTCGGGGTGGACAATCGCCAGCGGGATACCGGGCAGGCCACCGCCTGAGCCAACATCGATCAGCGGGGTCTGGTCGGCTGGACTGGTGCAACACAGGTTCACCACGCTCAGGCTGTCGATGATATGGCGCTCCAGCATTTCCGCCGGGTCGCGCACCGCGGACAGGTTGTAGGCGGCGTTCCAGCGCGCAAACAGGTCGAGGTAGGCCAGTATCTTGTCCTGCTGCTCCCTGGTTAACGCCAGCTGTAACTGGTCTGCCGCCTGCTGCAGGCGGTTTCGAAACTGCTCCATTACCTCACACCGCCTTTTTGCGGGTCAGCAGTCCGCGCTTCTTCAGCTGGATCAACAGCAGCGACACCGCGGCTGGGGTCACCCCGGGCACGCGACTGGCTCGCGCCAGGGTATCGGGGCGCGCGTCCGTTAGCTTCTGCACCACCTCGTTGGACAGGCCGGACACCGCGCCATAGTCGAAATCCACGGGCAGGGGGGTGTCCTCGTAGGCCTGCAGGCGCTCGATGTCGTCGCGCTGGCGATCGATGTAACCGGCGTATTTGGCGGATATCTCCACCTGCTCGGCGACACGCTCGTCGGCGACCGCTTCACCTTTGAGGCTGGCGATATCGGTGTAAGTCAGCTCCGGACGCTTCAACAGGTCCTGCAGGCTGTATTCGCGCGCCAGCGGCTGCGGCAGCTTTTGCTCCACGCTTGCTGCCGCTTCGCTACCGGGCTGTACCCAGGTTTCCTTGAGGCGCTGTTGTTCGCGGGCAATGGCTTCGCGCTTTTCGCAGAAGGCCTGCCAGCGGATGTCGTCCACCAGCCCCAGTTCGCGCCCCTTTTCGGTGAGGCGCAGGTCCGCATTGTCTTCGCGCAGCAACAGGCGGTATTCCGCGCGGCTGGTGAACATGCGGTAGGGCTCTTTGGTGCCGCTGGTGATTAGATCGTCCACCAGCACGCCGAGATAGGCCTCATCGCGGCGCGGCGACCAGGCATCTTTGTCCTGCGCCTGCAGCGCGGCATTGGCGCCGGCCAACAGGCCCTGGGCGGCAGCTTCCTCGTAACCGGTGGTGCCGTTGATCTGGCCGGCGAAGAACAGGCCGGAAATAAACTTGGTTTCCAGTGACGGCAACAGGTCGCGCGGATCGAAGAAATCGTATTCGATGGCATAGCCCGGGCGGGTGATATGCGCATTCTCAAAGCCCTTGATGGAGCGCACCAGATTCATCTGCACATCGAACGGTAGGCTGGTGGAGATGCCATTGGGGTAGAGCTCGTTGGTGGTAAGTCCCTCGGGCTCGATAAAGATCTGGTGGCTGTCCTTGTCGGCGAAGCGGTGCACCTTGTCCTCGATGGACGGGCAGTAACGCGGGCCAATGCCCTCGATCACTCCGGAATACATGGGTGAGCGGTCCAGACCACCACGGATAATGTCGTGGGTCTGCTCGTTGGTGTGGGTGATCCAGCAGCACACCTGTTGCGGATGCTGGGCGCGGTTGCCCAGGTAGGACATGACCGGCAGCGGCTCGTCGCCCCACTGCTCCTCCAGGCCGGAGAAGTCCACGGAGCGCGCGTCGATACGCGGCGGAGTGCCCGTTTTCAGGCGCTCAACGCGAAACGGCAGCGCACGCAGGCGCTCGGCCAGCGCAATGGAGGGCGGGTCACCGGCTCGGCCACCGGCATGGTTGTCCAGGCCGATATGAATACGCCCACCGAGAAAGGTGCCAGCGGTAATGACCACGGTTTTGCCGCGGAAGCGCAGGCCCGCATTGGTTACCACACCGGTCACTCGGTCGTTGTCGACGATCAGGTCGTCGGCCGCTTGCTGGAAGATATCCAGGTTGGGCTGGTTCTCGAGGATATTGCGAATCGCGGCCTTGTATAGCGCGCGGTCGGCCTGGGCGCGAGTGGCGCGCACCGCGGGGCCCTTGCGGGCATTCAGCACGCGGAACTGGATACCACCGAGATCGGTGGCGGTGGCCATGGCGCCGCCGAGGGCGTCCACTTCTTTCACCAGGTGACTTTTACCGATGCCGCCGATGGCCGGGTTACAGGACATTTGCCCGAGCGTTTCGATGTTATGGGTCAGCAGCAGGGTGCGACTCCCCATGCGCGCAGATGCCAGGCACGCCTCGGTGCCGGCATGTCCGCCGCCAATCACGATCACATCATATTGCGTGGGGTAATCCATAGGTTCAGCTCTGGGGTCAGCTTGGCCGCTGACAGGTCACGGTAAAAATCGGCCGCACATTATAGGCGCCTTGAGCTGTGCAAAAAAGCGGCATTTTGAAATTTCGTTTTCGTCGCTCTTATCTCTATTTAAATAAAGTTATACATATCTTATGTGTATGTATGTGTTTATGTTTAATGTAGTTATATAGGGCAGTGTTTTTTACGTATAAGTGAAAAAAGACGTTTAAAAACAATTGGTTAGGCTAATGATAACTACCCTGTAAACCCCTGCTTTTAGCAGGGTACAACCGCGGTATGGCAGTGTGGATGAGTGGGATAAGTCTGCACCGATTCGCGCACTCGTGTATTTGTCCCCATTTGCGTACCGGTTTCCCCCCACTTTTCCACTGTTTTTATCCACACTGCGCTGTTTGACGTGAGGGTTGGTGCCATTTTGTGAATAAGTCTGTGGTTTAACGGGATAACAGCCTGTGCGGGGCATCTGGATAGGTGGTCTATCTGGATAACTCTGTGAATTTGTGTGCGCAACTCTTGTGGTTTGTGCGGGGAGAGCTTGTTGGAAAGTAAACCTAGCCCCGGCCACTTATCTGACTAGTTAGTCTTAAATGGATTTTTTGCGAGTGGAAACTCGGTAGTCGATCTTCACAGAATTTTCACGTGCTTTTGACGCGCTCCTGATGTGGTGTCCGCCACTATCGCCCCACTAACACAACAGGAGAGCCCCATGAAAACCTCAAACGGATCGATTGTCTCGAAGTTGGCAGTGGCGCTGCCGCTGGCTGCGGTAATTGCTGGTTGCTCAAGCGACAGCAACAACAATAACAGCGTGATTGAGTTTCCGCCGGCGGCAGAAGAGCCACCAGCCAGCGGTTTTATTCAGGTGGTGCACGCGTCACCTGACGCGCCGGCAGTGAATGTGTTGCTGAACGGCACAGTGGCGATCGAGGGGCTGGATTACGCCGAGACCAGCGGTTTTGCCGAGCTGGATGCGGGCGACTATGACATCTCGGTGGAGGGGATCCTGCCCGGAGAGAACGCGTCAGTGATCGATGTTGCGGGCTTCACTATTGAAGAGAATGCGCGCCCGACGGTGATTGCGGTTGGCAACGTGGCAGAGATTGCGCCGCTGGTGGTCAGCGAATCGGCTTCTGATCCTGCCGATACCGAAGTTGCCCTGACGGTTACCCATGCCGCACCCGATGCGCCGCGGGTCGATGTGTATCTCAGTGCACCGGAAGATGATTTTGCCGGCCTGTCCGCCGCCTTCGCGTTTGAGTTTGGTGAGTCGATCGATGCGGGTGTGGTAATGGCCGAGCCAGTGCGGATTCGGGTAGGCGTCGAAGATGACGTAGTGTATGACTCGGGCACCGTGGATCTCACCGCGTTTGCTGGTCAGAAACTGCTGGTAACCGCGATCGCCGCGGAGAACAGCACCGAGGCGGCGGCATCGCCGGTCAAGCTGCTGGTTACCACCGAGCAGGGCGAGTCGGTTGAGATCCTGGATATGGATACCAATGCCGGCGTGCGCGTAGTGCACCTGTCGCCGGATGCGAATGCCGCGGTGATGTCGGCCGGCGTCGACAGTGGCAATGTGGAAGTGTTTGCAACCAGTGAGGTACTGGGCATGGATCCGGTGGAGTTGATTGCCGGTTTCAACTACCTGGATCAGTTCCCTGGTGAGAGTGCCTATGCCGGTGTGCCGGCTGCGAACTACGTATTCGATGTGGCCCCGGACACCAATATGGTGGGTGACAGTGTGTTTATGTCCGGTGACGTCGCACTGGAAGCCGGTACCGAGTACACCGTGGTAGCCGCTGGTCGTGTGCTGGGCACGCCCGCTTTCGGCCTGCTGCCTACCGTGGACGCTAACCGCGCCGTGGCAACCGAGGCTTCGGTGAAGGTGATCCACGCGGCGCCCGCCGCCGGTGACGTCGATGTGTACGTGACCGCCGCGGGTGAATTCTCGGCGATGGATGTCGAGGGTGGCCTCGCCGGTGCACCGCTGCTGGATGATTTCGCTTTTGGTGACATCACCGACTACGTAACCGTGGCGACCGGTGCCTACGATATTCGTGTGGTAGCCGGCGGCATGGTGGCCATCAACGTCGAGAACTTCGCGCTGGATGGTGGCGTAGTTGCCAGTGTGCTGGCCTACGGCCCGAGCGAACAGGGCGGCACTACGGAAGACTTTGGTGTCGTGGTGCTCACCAACTGATTTCCGTATGATTTCTCACGGGCAAGTGAGAGTGACATCAGAGCAGAGTGCGGGCCCATGTCGGGCCCGCATTTGTTTTTTGGCAGCATTTTAGCGAGAGCAGTGGTGATGCAAACAAACGGCACGGTTTTGCTCATTGAAGACCATCGCGATATTGCAGAAATGATTACCTCCTATTTGGAGGGACGCGGTTTTGTGGTGGATTACGCGGCGGACGGTGTGACCGGGCTGCATTTGGCAACCACCAAACCCGTGGACCTGGTGGTACTCGACCTGTCCCTGCCGGGCATCGACGGACTTGAGATCTGCCGGGCGATCCGCGAGCATGCCAGGCTGGATACTCCGATCATAATGTTGACCGCGCGCGACACGCTGGATGAAAAGGTTCTCGGGCTGAATGCCGGCGCCGATGATTATCTGGTGAAGCCGTTTGCCATCCGTGAACTGGAGGCGCGGGTCAATGCGCAACTGCGCCGCAACCGGGCAGAACTCACGCGCGACAAACTCGTGGTGGGCGCACTGGAGCTGGACAAAAGTACCCTGCAGGTGCAGCGGGATGGGCAGGATATCCGGTTGCCCCCAATCGGCCTGCGTTTACTCGAAGCGCTGATGCGCAGTTCGCCGGCGGTGATGAGTCGCGCGGAACTGGAGCGCAAGGTCTGGGGCGACATACTGCCCGACAGTGACACCCTGCGCAGCCATATGTACAGCTTGCGCAAGAAAGTCGACAAACCCTTCTCCCAGCAAATGATCCTGAACCACCCCGGCAGTGGTTATCAGTTAGTGGTTCCCGATGAGAAATAATCGCCTGCAGGACAAAATCTTTCGCACCTTTGTACTACAGGGGTTGTTGATTGGCTTTGCCGTCATTCTCGGGGTGCTGCTGACCAACTGGCTACTGTCCCATCTGCTGGTACAGGAAGCGTTGGAGCGGGAAACTGCCCATTACTGGCAGCTGGTGGAAAAGAACCCCTCGGTACAGCTGTCCAATTCCCTGAATCTCCAGGGCTACCTGTTTCCGCGGGACGCGGCTGCATTCCCGTGGCGCATGGCAACCGACGTCGCCGACGGCTACCACGAAGTAAAGGCCGACGAATTCAATTCGCTGTATGTAAGTTCGCGCGGCGGCCAGCGCATGTTCCTGTTTTTTAACCGCTCCGGAGTGAATAGCCTGATTTCACTGTACGGACTGGTGCCGCTGGCGGTGGTGCTGCTGCTGCTGTATCTGGTGCTGTGGTTCAGTTACCTGCGCGCGCGGCGCGCGGTTTCCCCGACCATCGAACTGGCGCGGCTGATCAATATGCTGCCGGAGGAAAAAGGCGAAGTGGATCTGGCGGACCTGTTGCCCATGAGCCTGGATACCGAGGTGGCCATGCTGGTGGATGCGATTGAGCATTATCGCAGCAGGATCGCGCGCTTTGTCGACCGGGAACGCGCTTTTTCCCGGGATGCCAGCCACGAACTGCGCACCCCGATCACCGTGATTGCCATGTCCGCAGAGCTGCTTGCGGCGAAACCTGGTCTCGCCCACGAGGACCTGAAGCTGGTCGATCGCGTGCAGCGCGCCTGCCACGATATGCAGGAGCTGATCGATGCATTCTTGGCGTTGTCGCGTGAGCAGGGTGACGGTTTGCCCACGGAGCGCGTCGATGTGTGCGACCTGATCGCGCGGGAACACGAGGGTATCGCGCAGTTGGCAGAGCAGAAAGGCATTGCGGTTGAGCTGGTGTGCCACTCGAGCTTGTTGTTGCAAGCGAATAAACGCGTGATCTCAATTCTGGTGGGTAACCTGATCCGCAACGCGGTGAACTACACCGACCGCGGCAAAGTGGTGGTACGCGTAGGGGATGGCGAGGTCCAGGTCATCGACAGCGGCCGCGGGATCAGCGAGGACAAGCTGGCCAGTATCTACGAACCGCACGTGCGGGGCAGTGAGCAATCGCGCTCCGGTTATGGTGTGGGATTGGCGATTGTGAAGCGCCTGTGTGAACAGAACGGTTGGCGGGTGTCGCTGGCCAGTGAAGAGGGCGCCGGTACCACCGCGACCCTCCGCTTTGCTTAATGCCCGGCGTCACCGCCAGGTTTGTTATCCGGCGCCGTTTATTTACCAATACATTTATTTACCAATACAGAAGCTGCCGAAAATCTTGCCGAGTAACTCGTCGGCGGTCATGGCGCCGGTGATTTCCCCAAGGGACTGTTGCGCCTGGCGCAGATCTTCCGCCAGCAGTTCGCCGGCGCCACTGGCGGTGAGCTGGGCCTGGCCGGCGGTGATAAATGCCCGCGCCTGAGCTAGGGCGTCGAGGTGACGGCGGCGCGCACTGAAACTTCCCTCGTTCCCGGACTGGTACCCCATGCATTGCTTCAGGTGATCGCGCAGGGCGTTGATGCCCGCGCCGGTTTTGGCGCTGATGGCGACCACCGGTACCCCATCACTGTGGGCTTGCAGCCCAGAGCTGTAGTCGGTGAGGTCGATCTTGTTGACCACCAGGGTCAGTTTGTCCGGGTCCGGCAGCTGGGCGGTGAATTCCGGCCAGGCTTGTTCGGGGTCGAGGCTGGTGACTTCCGCGGCATCCACCACCAGCAGCACGCGATCGGCGCTGTGAATCTCGTCCCACGCGCGCTGCATGCCAATTCGTTCCACCTGATCTGGGGATTCCCGCAAACCGGCGGTGTCGGCGATGTGCAGGGGCATACCATCGATATGAATATGCTCGCGCAGTACATCGCGGGTGGTGCCGGCGATGTCGGTGACGATGGCCGAGTCTTTGCCGGCCAGTGCATTTAATAGACTCGACTTGCCCGCATTGGGTTTGCCGGCGATAGCCACCTGCATGCCCTCCCGCGTAATCGCGCCCTGGCGCGCTTCTGCTTCCACGCTGTCGAGTTGGGCCAGCAGCGCCTCAATATCGGCAGCAACTTTGCCATCGGCAAGAAAATCGATTTCTTCTTCAGGAAAATCGATGGCTGCTTCGACGTAGATACGTAAATGCGTCAGTTTTTCCGCTAAGTCTTCGATTTTTTCGGAGAATACTCCCTGCAGCGAGCGCAGTGCATTCTGCGCGGCCTGGGTGGTACCGGCGTCAATCAGGTCGGCAATGGCCTCGGCCTGGGCCAGATCCAGCTTGTCGTTGAGAAATGCGCGCTCGGAAAACTCGCCGGGACGTGCCTGGCGTGCGCCCATCTCGATGAGCGCGGCAAGCAGCGTGTCGAGGATTACCGGGCCACCATGCCCTTGCAGTTCCACCACGTCCTCACCGGTGAAGGAGTTAGGTCCGGGCAAGTAGAGTGCCAGACCCTGGTCGAGGAGTTGGTCCCGATGGGCGAAATCGCAGTAGTGGGCAAAGCGGGGCTTGAAGGATTTGGCGCATAGCTGTTCGCCGATCTTGCGCGCGTCGGGTCCGGACAGGCGAATCACGCCGATGCCGCCACGGCCCGGTGGGGTGGCGACGGCAGCGATGGTCTCTTTGCTGAGGCTTTGCAGGGACATAGTTTGAGTTTATCCGACTTTCCAAAACGGGCTTTATGAACAGGTTGCGCCTATGGGGTTCACCAAAAAGAAGGGCCGCTACTAGCGGCCCTTCTGGATGTCACGATCACGCAAATTACTTGTCTGCGGCTTCGACCTGTTTGTTGATAAACCAGGTCTGTGCGATCGAGATCAGGTTGTTCGCGATCCAGTACAGAACCAGTCCGGCCGGGAACCACAGGAAGAAGAAGGTCATCATGATTGGCATCAGCTGCATGATCTTCGCCTGGGTGGGATCGGTGGGCTGCGGCTGCAGCTTCTGCATCAGCCACATGCTGGCACCCATAATCAGCGGCAGGATGAAATAAGGGTCTTTAACCGACAGGTCGTGAATCCAGCCGATCCAGGGTGCGTGGCGCAGTTCCACGGTTTCCATCAGCATCCAGTAGAGGCCGATAAATACCGGCATCTGCAGCAGGATCGGCAAACAGCCACCCACGGGATTGATCTTCTCCCGGCGGTACAGCTTCATGGTTTCTTCGGCGAGCTTCTGGCGATTGTCCTTGTACTGCTCCTGCAGCTTTTTCATCTGCGGGGCGAACTTGCGCATGCGCGCCATGGACTTGAGGCCAGCGGCAGACAGAGGGTACAGCAGCGCCTTGATAAACACGGTCAGCAGGATAATTGCCCAGCCCCAGTTGGCGACCAGGTGCTCATGAATCCAGTGCAGTACGCGGAACATGGGCTTGGCCAGCCACCACAACCAGCCGTAATCCACGGTCAGGTCCAGGTAGGGGGAAATCTCTTCCAGACGGTACACGTCTTTTGGACCGACATAGAAGTCGGCGGCCACCGTGCCCTGCTGGCCCGGCTCGATACGCAGCTGCGGGCTGGTGAAGCCCATGCTGAACAGACCGTTGCCGATGGGCGCCAGGGTAAAGGTATTGAGGTCTTGCTGGTTGGGAATCCAGGCACTGAGGAAGTAGTGCTGCACCATAGCAACCCAGCCACCCTGAATGGTTTCGGTGGTGGGGCGCTTGGCGATGTCTTCGAAATCCTGCTTGAAATAGTTCTCTTCACTGGTGTGCAGGGCGGCGCCAAGGAATGGTGCCATACCGATACCCATGTCCACCGGCGGCTCCTGGGCGTCGCGGATGATCTCGCCACACATGCCGGCAAGCAGCGGCTTGTCGCGGCCGTTGTCCACCAGGTAAGCAACATTTACCAGGTAGTCGCCACGGGTAAAGGTAAAGCGCTTGGTGAAACCGATGCCATTCTGGGATTGCTTGAGCTCTACCGTGAGGGTGTCTTTACCTTCCTGCAGCGCATATTCGCTGGCCTCGCTGGTGAAGGCTGGGCGTGCCGCGGAGCAGCTACCTTTACCCCCGACCAGGCCGCTGCGCGCAATATAGGTATGGCTGCGGGTCTGGTTGAGCAGGATCAGCGGGCGGTCTGGGGTATTCAGTTCTTCATGGAACTGGCGCAGTGCGACTTTTACGATGTCGCCACCCTGTGGGTCGATCAACAGGCTCAGGGTGTCGGTCTCGACGCTGATCAACTTGGGCTGCGTGGTGGTGCCGACTTCCGGGATACTGCCTTCAGGCAGGTCGCTGCCGGCGGTGGACTGGGCCTGGCTGCTGGGAAGGGTTTCCGTGTCGGTGTTCTGATGGTTCACCACGGTTGTCTGGTCGATCGCCGGGGCGTGTTGCTCCTGGAAAGCGTTCCACTGGTAAATCAGTGCCAGAAGGACAGCGGCGATGCCGCCGACCAGCGTGTAGCGTTGCCAATCCATTATGTCGTTAGCCTTGTTGCGTTGGCGGCGTTCTATCGTTCGCCGGTGTTTCGTGTGCTTGTTGGGCCGGTGGTACGTAATCGAATCCGCCCGGATGCCAGGGGTGGCATTTTATAAGGCGAAGCAGGGTTAAATAACCCCCTTTGCAGAATCCGTGAGTTTTAAATGCTTCTTCGGCATAACAGGAGCAGGTGGGGTAGAAGCGGCACTGATTGCCAACCCAGGGACTGGCGACCAGGCGATACAACTTGATCAGTCGAATAGCCAGCCACGTCATGGGTTATCGCCGCCGCCGTCATTCTTTGCTGCGCCGGATGGCTGCTTGCCCGGTTTGCCGCTGTCGCCGGCGGTGTTGCGTCGTGGTGGTCGTTTACCACTGTTCCTGCCGCCACCTTTGCCGCCCTTCGGCCCTGCTTGTTGGGGCTGCGGGTTGCGTGCGCGCTGATCGAGCTTGCGCCACAGCTTGTTGAAAATCTTGGCAAGGGCTGCGTTGTCCAGTTCGCCAGCGCCGGCGCGCGCCAGCACCACGGCATCGAGCGGGAACAAATCATGTTGGCGTAAACGAAATGTTTCGCGGGCAATGCGTTTAATACGATTGCGATCGGTAGCGTTGCGGACGTGTTTTTTGGCAATGACGAGGCCGAGCCTTGGGTGAGGCAGCTCGTTAGGGCGGGCGAGAATCAGGAATTGCGGTTGCGCTGCGCGAACCGGAGCGGAGTCAAATACGGCGCGATAGTGCGCCGCATTGAGCAGCCGCAGCGGCTTGGCGAATGCGAAGTCGCTGCGTGAACACTGCATGATGATTCAGTGGCAAGTATAAGGTTGCTCGCGAGGCGGCAATCTTAGGCGCACAGAACCTTGCGGCCCTTGGCGCGACGACGGGCCAAGATTTTACGGCCGCTTTTGGTTGCCATACGAGCACGGAAACCGTGGGTACGTGCGCGCTTCAAGTTGCTGGGCTGAAATGTACGTTTCATTTTGTTACTACCTGGATTGTTGTCCTGGAGTCATGTCCGGGAAGTTTGGGTAATTCTTTACCGCGCTCGGCAATAGCCCGTTAGCGGTGTGCCTGGTCTTGCGATCCGGGCAAAGGTTATCGCGGGCTATGCGCTGCGAAGGCGGCGGATTGTATAGAAAGAAGCCAGTTAAAGCAACGCTTCCCGGACAAAGGATAGTTTGTTGGTGAGTGATTTTGTGTTGCCATTGTTTTTGGTTGGGTTCAGGGCTCGGTTCCGGATTAGGGGGGCGGGTGAGGTCCGCAGGCCCCGGGCGTGCCAGTCTTGCTTCTTATGTATAGGTAGCATGTTGCAATTTGCCCACTGGGCGTTTTGTCCTTGCGCACAGGATGGTTTGGGCGTCACTCCGGTAAGTCCCTGTATTGCTTGCAGTATTTTTAGAAGTTCACTGTTTGGCCCCAAGATACTCACAAGTGCTTGTGGATAACATCGATTGATGTGTGGTGGCTATGCGCTCAATTTGTGGTCAAGTGGTTGATATTGCTGGCCTTTCTGATAAAAAAGTTGTCCCCAAATGTGGCGGAGTTGTGGATAACCCGGCGTCCAGTCGATATACTGTCGGCCTTCATTTGAGGTGATGCCCGCCTTTTCTGGGGGCGGCCCACGACAGTCGTGTGGCCGGTGTGTGCGGGCGTAGTTGTACCTCAGTCTGTCTTTCTTAGGGGGTTCCTTGTCTGATTCCATCTGGAAGCAGTGTGCTGCCTGTTTGCAGGATGAGCTGCCACCACAGCAGTTTAATACCTGGATCCGGCCACTGCGGGTCACGGATGCCAGTGCGGTTAATGGTGCCGGTAGTGGCCATGCGGAGAGTGCTGGGGCGAAGAGTGCGGATGCGGAGAGCGCCGATGGCGAGCTGCGTCTGGTCGCACCCAATCGCTTTATTCTCAATTGGGTAAGCGATAAGTTTCTCGATCGTATTCGCGAGTTGGCGCAGCAGTTTGCTGGTCGTGCTGTTGCTGTGGACGTGGTGGCGCTTGACCGCCGCACGTCGCGTTTTCGTCGCAGCCTCAACGCAGATAATACATACGCGGGCTACCAGCAGACTGCAGCGCCAGCCCATGGGCGCAGTGATCAGGCGTACGGTGGCACTTCCAATGGCACTTCCAATGGCACAGCAAACAACGTTGCGCAGTCGGGTGTGCAGCCCAGTCACCTCCCCGCGGGCAGTGTTCCCGCTGTAGCGGCGATGCCGGCTAGTTCTTCCGTGCCTGAAGTGGCGCGCTCACCTTTGCCGGTTTCGCCGGCGCCGGCCCCTTTGCCCGTTAATCGTTCGCTGCCCGGGATGGAGTCCCACGAGAATCTTGCGGCGGAAGCTGCTGGTGCTGATGCGTTGAGTGCAGCAGAGAAGCTGCCGGCTGACCTGCACAGTGCGGATACCGCCGTTGCGGGGTTAGCCGGTGGCGTTGGCCAGCGCAAGGTGGAGGTCGAAGGCGCCATCAAGCACGGCAGTGCGCTGAATCGCGGATTCACGTTTGCTTCATTTGTTGAGGGTAAATCCAACCAGCTTGGTCTGGCGGCTGCACAGCAGATCGCCGACAACCCCGGCGGTGCCTATAACCCACTGTTTATTTACGGTGGTGTTGGTCTCGGTAAGACGCACCTTATGCATGCAGTGGGTAATGCGCTGGTTGAGCGCAATCCGAACGCCAAAGTGGTGTACCTGCACTCCGAGCGTTTTGTCGCCGATATGGTAAAGGCCCTGCAGCTGAACGCGATCAGCGATTTCAAGCGCTACTACCGCTCGGTGGATGCGTTGTTGATCGATGATATCCAGTTTTTTGCCGGTAAAGAGCGCTCGCAGGAAGAGTTTTTCCATACCTTTAATGCGCTGCTTGAGGGCGGTCAGCAGATTATCCTTACCTGTGACCGCTATCCAAAAGAGATCGACGGTCTGGAAGAGCGGCTCAAGTCCCGTTTCGGTTGGGGGCTGACGGTGGCCGTGGAGCCGCCGGAGCTGGAAACCCGTGTGGCGATTTTGATGAAGAAAGCGGAGCAGGTGGGTGTTGAATTGCCACCTGATTCAGCGTTCTTTATCGCGCAGCGTATTCGCTCCAATGTGCGTGAGCTTGAGGGTGCGTTGCGGCGGGTGATCGCAAATGCGCAGTTCACCGGTCGCGCAATCGACGATATTCTCGTGCGGGAGGCGCTTAAAGACCTGCTGGCGCTGCAGGACCGCCTGGTGAGCATCGATAACATCCAGCGCGTAGTGGCGGAGTATTACAAGATCAAGGTGGCGGACCTGCTGTCCAAGCGCCGCAGCCGCTCTGTTGCTCGTCCCCGTCAGGTGGCCATGTCGCTGGCGAAGGAGCTGACCAATCACAGTCTCCCCGAGATTGGCGATGCCTTTGGTGGTCGCGATCACACCACCGTGCTGCACGCGTGCCGTAAGATCAAAGAGCTGCAGGAATCCGATGGGGACATTCGTGAGGACGTGCGTCTGCTAACGCGCTCTTTGACCACCTAACTGTTTGATATTTAATAATTTTTACTACTGTGCATGACGGCGGTAGGATAAAAACGACCTAACCTAGATCAAGGCAATAATTATGAAATTCAGCGTGAGCCGCGATGCCCTGGTAAAGCCACTACAGCTTGTTGCCGGCGTGGTAGAGAAGCGTCAGACACTGCCGGTGCTGGCGAATGTATTGATGCAGCTGCAGGGGCAGGAGCTGTCGTTAACCGGTACCGATCTGGAAGTGGAGATCGTCGGTCGCTTGCAACTGGAGCAACCGGCAGAAATGGAAGGCGAGGTGACGGTTCCGGCGCGCAAATTGCTGGATATCTGTCGCTCTCTACCTGACGGTGCCGAGTTGAAGTTCGAACGTGATGGCGAGCGCCTGGTGTTGCGCAGTGGCCGCAGTCGTTATCAGCTGTCGACCCTGCCGGCGAGCGACTTCCCGAACCAGGAAGAGACCACCGCTCAGAGCCGTTTTTCCATTTCTCAGCGCGAAATTCGTCGCCTGATTGATGCCACTGGCTTTGCCATGGCGCAGCAGGATGTTCGCTACTATCTGAATGGCTTGTTGTTGGAGTGTCGTCCGCAGCAGCTGCGTGCCGTGGCCACAGATGGTCATCGCCTGGCACTGTGTGATCGCGATGCCCCGGGCCTTAACGTGGACGCGCCGATCCAGGCAATCGTGCCGCGCAAGGGTGTGCTTGAGCTCGCACGCCTGCTGGAGGACTCCGATGCGAGCGCAGAGGTAGTACTGGGCAATAATCATATCCGTGTGGTGTGCGGCCAGTTCACCTTTACCTCCAAGTTGGTTGACGGCAAGTTCCCGGATTACGAACGTGTTTTGCCGCGCGGAACCGGTAATGAAGTGTTTGCCGACCGTCTGGCACTGCGTCAGGCATTCCAGCGTGCGGCGATTCTCTCCAACGAAAAGTATCGCGGTGTACGTCTGCAGTTGTCGGAGGGTTTACTGCAGATTGTCGCAAATAACCCGGAGCAGGAAGAGGCCGAAGAGCAGCTGATGGTGGATTACCACGGTGATCCTCTGGAGATTGGTTTCAACGTCGGTTACCTGTTGGACGTTACCGGTGCTATTCACAGTGATCAGATCCGTATCGGCCTTGGCGATGCCAACAGCAGTGCACTGCTGCAGCAGCCGGAAGAGGGCGATGCGGTCTATGTCATTATGCCGATGCGCCTTTAAGTGACGGTGTGTCAGCAAATCGTTAGTCGCGAGTGTAGTAATTGAGTTTGGTACACGCGTTGTCGTTAGAGACCGCCACCCTTCGGGGCCGGCGGTCTTTTCGTATCTGTAGCTCGCTAATTCGGGTGTGAGTGTGGCGCTATCTCGAGTAGTTCTCACGAATTTTCGCAATATTCAGCACGCCGATGTCGTGCTGGAGGGTGTTGTGCATCTCTTTTGTGGCGCGAACGGCAGCGGTAAAACGTCGCTGTTGGAGGCCGTGTACACGCTCGGTAGTGGCCGTTCCTTTCGCTCGCGGCAAAGCCAGTCACTGATCCGCTATGGCGAGGAGTCGCTTGCGGTTTTTGGCAGATTGCGCTCTGGTGTCGCACTGGGGGTTGAGAAGCTCCGGGATGGCAAGGGTCGAATACGGATCAATCAACAGCCGGCAGGATCCAGTTCGGAGCTGGCGGCATGCCTGCCGCTGCAGGTCATTAACAGCGACAGTTTCGCCGCGCTGGATGGTGGCCCCGGGGTTCGCCGGCAGTTGTTGGACTGGACAGTGTTCCACGTGGAACATTCGTTTTCCTCACGGTGGAAGGTGTATCAAAGCGCGTTAAAGCAGCGCAATGCGCTGCTTCGTCGTGGTAAAATTGACTCGAATTTGCTGGCCCCTTGGGAGCAACAGCTTGTGTCAGCGGGTGAGGCGGTCCACAAGGGGCGTTATGGGGTCTTTCAGAGGCTGAAGGTCCTATTTCGTGAGCGCCTTGATGAACTGCCCCGCGACGTCTTCGGGGATCTCGACGTTCAGTATCGCAGCGGCTGGAAGCGCGAGCTCAGCCTGGCCGATGCACTGGCGAGTGCGCGACCGGGTGATTATGAACAGGGCTTCACGCGGGTTGGCCCTCATCGCGCCGACTTGCGCTTTACCATTAATGGTCAGGCGGCGGAGGCGGTGCTTTCCCGGGGTCAGCAAAAAATGGCTGTGTGTGCACTGCGCACCGCCATGGCGGCAACGGTCGGTGGCGCGGAGAAACCACTGTTTCTGGTGGATGATCTTCCTGCTGAGCTGGACGATGACAACCAGGCGCTGTTTGCCCGCTGGGTGCGGGATACTGCAAGCCAGGTCTTGGTGACGGGTATCGACCCAGAGACGACACAGCGGGCTTGGAAGGCGCTTGGTGGCGTCTGGGGCGACCCTCAGATGTTCCACGTGGAACATGGTCATATTAAAGCCGTCAGCCCAAACGCCTAGTTAGAAAAAGTTTGCATATTGGTGTTTGCCCGCATGAGGCAACATCTCGAAAAACGAAAACGCATTAATTCTAGAAGAGATCAGGCCGCGCCCAGTGCCCGGCGGAATGGAGCAACAGAATGTCGGAAGAGAATAACTACGATTCCAGTAGCATCAAGGTACTGAAGGGCCTGGATGCGGTGCGCAAGCGCCCGGGAATGTATATCGGCGATACCGACGATGGCACCGGTCTGCACCATATGGTGTTCGAGGTGGTGGATAACTCCATTGATGAGGCACTGGCGGGGCATTGTGACGAGATCCGAGTGGTCATTCACCCGGACGAATCGGTCAGCGTCTCCGACAATGGCCGTGGTATTCCCACCGAAATACACCCGGAGGAGGGTGTATCCGCCGCCGAAGTTATTATGACGGTACTGCACGCCGGCGGTAAGTTCGACGACAACACCTATAAGGTGTCCGGTGGATTGCACGGCGTTGGTGTTTCGGTGGTAAACGCGCTGTCTGAAGAGCTGAAACTGACGATTCGTCGTGGTGGCAAAATCCATGAGCAGGTTTATCGCCACGGTGTACCCGATGCGCCCCTCACCGTTGTCGGTGACAGTGAAACCAGCGGCACTAGCGTACATTTCAAGCCTTCTGCGGGTACCTTCTCCAATATCGAATTCCACTTTGAGCAGCTCGCCAAGCGCCTGCGCGAGCTCTCCTTCCTCAACTCCGGCGTGCGTATCGTGTTGCGCGATGAACGCAGCGGAAAAGAAGAAATTTATGAATACGAGGGTGGCTTGCAGGCCTTCGTCGAATTTTTGAACCAGAACAAGACGCCGATCAACAAGGTCCTGCACTTCCAGAACCAGCGTGAAGATGGCATTGCGGTTGAAGTTGCCCTGCAGTGGAATGACTCTTTCCAAGAAAACATCTACTGCTACACCAACAATATTCCACAGAAGGACGGCGGTACCCATCTGGCCGGCTTCCGCGCGGCACTGACCCGTGGTCTGAACAACTACATCGAGAAAGAAGGTGTTGGTAAAAAAGACAAGGTCAGCACCACTGGCGACGACGCGCGTGAAGGTTTGACCGCTATTATCTCGGTGAAAGTGCCGGATCCGAAGTTCTCCTCGCAGACCAAAGACAAGCTGGTGTCTTCCGAAGTAAAGCCCGCGGTCGAGCAGGAAATGGGCCAATCGTTTAACGACTACCTGCTGGAGAACCCCCAGGAAGCCAAGGCCGTGGTAGGCAAGATGATCGACGCGGCCCGCGCCCGCGAAGCGGCGCGTAAAGCCCGTGAGATGACCCGCCGCAAGGGTGCCCTGGATATCGCTGGCTTGCCCGGCAAGCTCGCCGATTGTCAGCAGAAAGATCCCGCGCTTTCCGAACTCTACCTGGTGGAGGGTGACTCAGCGGGTGGCTCTGCGAAGCAGGGCAGGGACCGCCGTACCCAGGCGATCCTGCCGCTAAAAGGAAAGATTCTGAATGTTGAAAAGGCGCGTTTCGACAAGATGCTGTCCAGCGCCGAGGTGGGCACGCTGATTACCGCGCTTGGTTGCGGTATCGGCAAAAGCGAATTCAACCCGGACAAGCTGCGTTACCACTCCATCATTATCATGACGGATGCGGACGTGGACGGAGCCCATATTCGTACGCTGCTGCTCACCTTCTTCTTCCGTCAAATGCCGGAGTTGATCGAGCGCGGGCATATCTTTATCGCCCAGCCGCCCCTGTATAAGATCGGCAAGGGCAAGCAGGAGCAGTACCTGAAGGATGAGGCGGCCCTGACCCAGTTCCTCACCAATGCCGCTCTGGAAAGCGCCACCCTGTACGTGAACCCGGAAGCGCCGGGCCTGTCAGGCACTGCGCTGGAGTCACTGGTGAAAGAATACCGCGGGGTAATGGCGACCATCGATCGCCTGTCGCGCCTGTATCCGGAAGAAGTCCTGCAGAGCATGGTTTACCTGCCGTCAGTAAAGCCGGAGCAGCTGCAGTCCAGCGAAGCCATGGCCGACTGGGCTAACCAGCTGCAGGCGCGACTGGAACAGGAAGGTGAGGGCGGTGGCCGCCGCCACAGCGTTTCCGTGACTGAAGATCAGGAGCGCAACCTTTTCCTGCCGACCATCGATATCGTGGCCCACGGTGTAAGTAGCCGCTACACCGTAAATCACGAGTTCTTTGAGTCTGCGGAATACCGCGCTATCTGCCAGCTGGGTGAAAAGCTACAAGGGCTGCTGGAAGAGGGCGCCTATATCCAGCGCGGCGAGAAACAGCAGCCAGTGCACAGCTTCCCGGAGGCGCTTGCCTGGCTAATGAATGAGAGCCGCCGCGGGTACAGCATCCAACGCTATAAGGGTCTCGGTGAAATGAACCCGGAGCAGCTGTGGGACACCACCATGAACCCGGAAACCCGTCGTATGCTGCAGGTGACCGTGGAAGATGCGATTGCCGCCGACCAGATCTTTACCACCCTGATGGGGGATCAGGTAGAGCCGCGCCGTGAGTTTATTGAGAGTAATGCTCTGGCCGTAGAGAACCTGGACGTGTAACCAACACTCACGCTATCTCAAATACAGTGAAAAGCCCGCACGGTGCACCTTAAGCACCGTGCGGGCTTTTGCGTTGGTGAGTATTTACATCAGGTGAGTCGGCAGCGCATGGCAATCTCATCCTGGCCGGCAGCCGCATTAAAGGTCCGTTCAAACTCGACAAAGCCATGCTGCTGCAGAAAATAGCGGCCGCGCAGGTTTTCCTCCAGCACGGAAGTTGTCAGCTCCAGCTGATCAAACTTCGCCTGCTCCATAAGCTCACTGCCCACGCCGTGCCGCTGCTCGCCTGGTGACACAAAAATCGTTTGTACCTGATGGTTGTGGCTCACGGTAACGAGGCCCTCGGCAATGCTGCTGTCCGGTCGTGAATAGACCCAGTGCACTTCCGCTGCGCGCCCGCCACGCTTCCACCGACCGCACTGAGCACTGAGCTTGCGGCGCATCACACGACCTTGCTCAGACCAGTAACTGACCGGCAGGCTGGGATGCGCGGTGGACGCGAGGTAGAGCCAAAGCTGCAACAGGCGTTCTATATCCGATTCCTGTAAGGGTCTCAGCATAACAACTCCCGAAATCAATCAATGCAGTAGCAGATGGTAGCTTGCCGCGCCAGTGGCTCCTAACCCAACATTCGGCGGCAAGGGGACCTGAAACTGGCACGAAAGTTCAACAAAAACAGTGACCTCCACAGTGACAAAGATCGTTCTGTAAAATATAATAATTCTCATTAACTATCTTAATGACAGATGTACACAAGGAGCGTCACGTGGCCCGCTTTTCCCTCACCCCGCTTTCTGTTGCCTTGCTCGCTAGCTTGAGCGCCGGCGTATTCGCGGAAGAAAAACCTGCGAACCTGGAAACCATTTCTGTTCTGGGCGATACCAGCGAAATCGAAAAACTGCCGGGCTCCGCGCATCTCGTGAGCGCCGAGGATCTGGAAAAGTTTGAGTTCGTCGACATCAACCGCATGATGCGCGCGGTGCCGGGTGTTTACCTGCGGGAAGAAGACGGTTATGGCCTGCGCCCGAACATTGGTATTCGCGGGGCTGACGGCGGCCGCTCTGGCAAGATCTCCTTGATGGAAGATGGCGTACTGGTTGCGCCGGCGCCTTACTCCGCCCCGGAAGCCTACTATTTCCCGACCGCTGGCCGCCTTAACAGCATTGAAGTATTGAAAGGCCCGTCCACGCTGAAATATGGCCCATTCACTGTCGGTGGTGCGGTCAACATGCTCAGCACCCAGATTCCAAATGAATCTACCGGTAAGGTCCAGCTGGAGGCGGGTCAGTTTGGTGAGAACCGCCTGCACACCTATTATGGCGACAGCACCGACACCGCAGGGTGGTTGATTGAGACACACCAGCAACGTGCCGATGGCTTCCGCGACATCGATCGCGCGGACGCCGCCGATATCAATAAGGAAGACTACCTGCTGAAGGGGCGCCTGAACTCATCTGCCGGCGCCAAGTACGCCCAGCAGCTGAATGTAAAGCTGCAGTACTCCGAAGAAGAGTCCGGCATGAGCTACCTGGGCCTTACTGACGCCGATTTTGTCGCTGATCCCAATCGCCGCTATGGCATCAGTGCCCTCGACGAAATTGAAAACCGTCATAGCACCGTCCAGTTGAACCACTCCATCGCCCTGACGGAAAGCTTCAGCCTGAACACCCAGGCCTACTACAACAAATTCAAGCGCGACTGGTTCAAAGTGAGCCTCGGCGGCCTGATCGATGCGGCCAATACTGGCGATGCAGATGCCCAGGCCGTGCTCGACGGAACCATGGATTACGAGGGCGTTGGCATCAAACATAACGACCGCACCTATGTGTCCCGCGGTCTGCAAGTAAGTGCTAACTGGCTGCTCCAGACCGGCACCATCGCCCATGACCTCGAGTTTGGTGTGCGTGATCACTACGATGATATCGATCGCTTCCAGCCCGTCGATAACTACAACCAGGTCAATGGTGAACTGGTATTTGTCGATATCACCGATCCCAGCTCCAGCAACAACCGCGTCGGCAAAGCCGATGCAATTTCCCTGTTCGTGTATGACCAGATCCAGATAAACGATGCGCTGGCTCTAACCGCCACCCTGCGTTACGAAGATATCGAGACCTCACAACAGCGCTACAACGATATCGACCGCACCGAGAAAGGCAGCAGCCGCAGCAACTCCCTGAGTGAGTGGCTGCCGGGCCTTGGCCTGACCTATCAGCTGAGCGACACCATTACCCTGCTAGCCGGTGCCCACCGCGGCTTCGCTCCTCCCGGTTCTGGCTCCTCTGACGGCGAAGCCGGCGACCTGTCTACCAACTACGAATGGGGTGCACGTTTCGACAATGGCAGCCTGCGCACCGAAGTCATTGCGTTCTTCAGTGACTACGAAAGCACCGTACAGAACTGCTCCGTGGCCGTCCCGTGCGCCAATGGCGCCGACAGCGGCACCTACGCTTTGGGCGAATCGGAAATTAAAGGTATTGAAGCTCTGGCTGCTACCGAGTGGTCGCTGGCTAACGGTTGGATGATTCCGCTGAGCGCCAGCTACACCTGGACCGACGCCGAGATCACGCGCGATAACATTGCTGAAGATATTCTTTCCGGCGACAACTTTGCCTATCTGCCAGAGAACGTATTTGCGGTCACTACCGGTATCGATAGTGGTGCCGACTGGCGCGTTAACCTGACTGCCGCTTATCAGGATGACATGTGTGTCGATAATTCATGTAATCGCGGTGATGTCGATCAGTTCGCGCGCACCGAATCCCTGTGGGTGGTCGATGCGGCTGCGCACTACGATTTCAGTGAAGACCTGGCCGGTTACCTGAAAGTGGACAACCTGTTGGATGAACAGGCGATTATCAATCGCGCCCCGGATGGCGCACGCGCCAACCGCCCGCGTACCGCATCCGTTGGTGTGACCTACAGCTTCTAAATTCTGAAGTCGCGCGACACAAAAAACCCGGCAACTGCCGGGTTTTTTTATCGCCAGAAATAATTACTGCAGCGTGCCGCTCAGGTGCACGAAGTGCGCCTTTAGATAGCGCGTCTCGACAATTGCCGGATGCACCGGGTGATCCGCACCCTGACCGCCACTGCCGATGATGCTGATGTTCTTGTCCAGGTGGCGACCAGCGCCGCGCAGGATTTCCAGCAAGGTATCCGATGCGAGGTGCATGGAGCAGGAGGCACTCACCAACAGGCCATTTTTTTCAAGCAAGCGCAGCGCCAATTCATTGATGTGGCGATAAGCCGCCTCGCCGGATTTCTGATCCTTGCGACGCTTAATAAAGGCTGGTGGATCCAGCACGATGGCATCGTAACGTTCGCCACTGGCGATCAATGATTTCATTGCGTCGATCGCCTTGCCCTGAATGGTGATCAGATCGTCCTTGCGCTTGTTCAACGCGGCATTTTCTTCACACCAGTCCAGCGCCTGCGCGGAAGCATCTACACAAGTAACCTCTGTTGCGCCGTTAGCAAGCGCTTGCACACCCCAGCCGCCCGCATAGGAAAACAGATCCAATACCCGGCGGCCATTTACCCAGCGGTTCAAGTGCGCGCGGTTGTCGCGGTGATCGTAAAACCAACCCGTTTTCTGTCCCTGATACACCGGCGCCAGCAGCGGCACCCCGTTTTCTTCAAATGGCACCATCTCCGGCACTTCGCCGTATGCTACCTCACACAGTTCCGGCAACTCCTCTACCTTGCGACCCTGGTGATCGTTGCGCAGCAAAATGCCCTTTGGTTTGCATAGCGCCTGTAACGCACTCACGATTTGTTCGCAAAATTGCTCCATGCCCCAGCTACTGATTTGCACCACCAGGTAATCACCAAAGCGGTCTACCACCAGGCCCGGCAGCCCGTCAGAGTCACCGTAGACCAAGCGGTAACTGGGATGGTCGAAGTAGCGCTCGCGCAAAGCCAGCGCCTGCTCCAGCCGGCGCTGCAAAGTCTTACGCGTAAACGCGCCTTTGCGTGATACCAGACGCGCGCAGATAAGCTGGTTGGGATTCACCAGCGCGTATCCCTGGCTCTTGCCGTTGCTATCGAGCATCTCACACTGGCTGCCGGGCTCGATGCCTTTTAGCGGACTGCGCTTGGTGTCCACCTCATTGCTGTAAATCCACAGGTGCCCCATCTTCAGGCGGCGCTCGGCGCGTGGATTGAGAATCAATTGATGCACGGGGGAAACTCCGGTGATGAGTGCCATCGGCAGATGCGCCGACGGTGATCGATTAGGATAGAACGAAGTCGGCAAATTCCGCGAGATTTTCCATCACGCGCGTTTCGGCGAGGCTCGCATCCGGGTTCTGCATGAGTGACGCCAGTGTCTGTTGTCCGCAGCCGGTTTGTACCAGTACCGGTTTACAACCCTTGGCCACGGCGCAATAGAGATCTTTGGTGCGGTCGCCAACAAAAAAACAGTCGTGCAAGCTAACATCGAATTCCGCTTCGATAGCATCGAGCAAACCGGTCTTCGGCTTGCGGCAGCGACAATTGTCCGCGTCACTGTGCGGGCAGTAAAAGATGCCGGCCACTTCGCCGCCGGCATCCTCCACCTGTTCGCGCAACATCGCATGGATGGCTTCGAGATCGTCCAGATCAAACAGGCCTCGGGCGAGGCCGCTTTGATTAGTGGCAATGACCAACTGGTAGCCGGCCTGACTGAGACGCGCCATTGCCTCGATACTGCCGGGTATCGGCGTCCATTCGGCCGCACAGGTCACATGGTCACCGTTGGGCTGATTGATGACGCCGTCGCGATCAAGAACAATTATGCTCATAGCGCGCGCTTTACTTCGCGGGAGCCAGCAGCGAAATATCGGCCGCTTCCAGGAAAAGCCCACGCAACTGCGCCAGCAACGCCAGGCGGTTGTTACGCAGCTTGTCATCTTCGGCCATGACCATCACGCCATCGAAGAAGGCATCGACGGTGTCACGCAAACCGGATAGGCCCGCGAGGCCCTCTTCGAAGCGCGCCTCGGCATACAGCGGGGTTACCGCATCCGCCGCATCGCGCACCGCCAGATACAGCGCCTTTTCCGCATCTTCTTCCAGTAGCGCCTGGTCTACCTCGGTGGGCACCGGGCCGTCGAGCTTGGCGAGGATATTGGATACACGTTTGTTGGCCGCTGCCAGCGCTTCCGCTTCCGGCAGCTGGCTGAAGCTGTGCACCGCCTTCACACGATTGTCGATATCCAGCGGACGTGACAGTTTGCGTGCGGATACCGCCAGGAATACTTCGGCCTTGATGCCAGCGTCTTCGTAACGGGCGCGGAAACGCTCGATCATATAGGCGAGAGTCTGCTCAACCACGTTGTCGTATTCGGCCAGTGCGGTGCGCGGATATCCGTCGCGGGCCAGGGTGAGCAGCTCGCGCAGATCCAGGTCGATATTCTTTTCTACCAGCAGACGCAGCACGCCGAGGCTGGCACGACGCAGTGCGAATGGGTCGCGTGAGCCACTGGGTGGCTGGCCGATACCGAAAATACCCACCAGCGTATCGATGCGATCGGCCAGGGCGACAATAGTACCGGTTTCTGTGTGCGGCAATTCGTCGCCGGCAAACTTCGGCATATATTGCTCGTACATGGCCTTGGCCACATCCAGTTGCTCACCGTCATTTTCCGCATAGTAGTAACCGGCGATGCCCTGCATGTCGGCAAACTCAAACACCATTTCGGTAACCAGATCCGACTTGCACAGTTTGGCTGCGCGCTCGGCCAGAGCGGCGTCGCCTTTCAGCTTGTCGGCGATAGCCGCCGCCAGTTTTGCCAGGCGTTCGGTCTTGTCGTACACGGTTCCCAACTTTTGCTGGAACACAATGGACTTGAGTTTTTCACGGCGCGCTTCGAGGCTGGTCTTCTTATCAGTTTCGAAAAAGAAGGCCGCATCGGACAGGCGTGGACGGATAACACGTTCATTACCCTCGATCACCTGCTTGGCGTCGGTGCTCTCGATATTGGAAACCGTGATAAAGAACGGCATCAGCTTGCCGTCTTCATCCACTACGTGGAAATATTTCTGGTGTTCCTTCATCGAGGAAATCAGTGCTTCGGCGGGCACCTCGAGGAAGCGTTTTTCGAAGCGTCCGGTCAGCGCAACCGGCCACTCCACGAGTGCGGTCACTTCGTCCAGCAGATCTTCATCGATGACCGCCTCGCCGTTTACATTGTTCGCTTCGGCCTGTACCTGCTCGCGAATCATTTCCCTGCGTGCGGCAAAGTCGACGACTACGAAACCAGGATCGCGCAGCTGCTGCACATAATCGTTGGCCGACGCCACGGTGAGTTCGCGATTGCAGTGGAAGCGATGCCCGCGGGTCGTATTGCCGGCTTTCAGTCCAAGTACCTCGGCATCTACCACCTGGTTGCCGAACAGCATGATTAGCCACTGTACCGGGCGTACGAATTCTTCTTTACGTGCGCCCCAGCGCATGCGCTTGGGAATCGGCAGCTGTGCCAGGGATTTGCTGACAATATCGCCCAGCAGGTCCTGGGTCGCAGCACCTTTTTGCTCGCTGATAAACGCCAGGCGCTCACCCTTGTCGGTTTGCACCCGCGCAAGTTCGTCAACGCTGACGCCGGCGCCACGTGCGAAACCTTGCGCAGCCTTGGTGGGGTTACCCTCTTTATCAAAGGCTGCGGCCACGGCCGGGCCGTGCTTTTCAATTTGCTTGTCTTGCTGCTGCTCCGCCAGGTCGCTCACTGACACCGCCAGGCGGCGCGGACTGGCGAACGCATTTACCTCACCGTATTCCAGTTCGGCATCTTTAAGACCCTGCTCGATACCGTCGGCGAAGGCCTGCATCAGTTTGTTCAGCGCTTTGGGGGGCAGCTCTTCGGTGCCCAGCTCAACCAGAAAATCCTGAGCCATTACTTCTTCTCCTTCTGCGCGTCGAGTTGAGCAAGTACGTCATTGCGGGCCTGTTCGGTTGCCAGCGGGAAACCGAGGGCATGGCGCGCGTCGAAATAGGCCTGGGCGACCGCCCGTGCCAGGGTGCGCACACGCAGAATAAAGCGCTGGCGTTCGGTGACAGAGATCGCGTGGCGCGCATCCAGCAGGTTGAACGCGTGAGACGCCTTCATTACCTGTTCATAGGCGGGCAGCGGCAGGCCCAGTTCGATCAGGCGCTGGCTTTCGCGCTCACAGTGATCGAAGGTCGCGAACAGGAATTCGACATCCGCGTGCTCAAAGTTGTAGTGGGACATTTCCACTTCGTTCTGGTGGAACACGTCGCCGTAGGTCACCGCGTTGCCTTGCGCGTCGCGGGTCCACACCAGGTCATAGATGGACTCCACGCCCTGCAGGTACATCGCAATACGCTCAATACCGTAGGTGATCTCGCCGGTAACCGGGTAGCACTCGATACCACCCACCTGCTGGAAGTAGGTGAACTGGGTCACCTCCATACCGTTCAGCCAAACTTCCCAGCCGAGGCCCCAGGCACCCAGCGTGGGGGACTCCCAGTTGTCTTCAACAAAACGAATATCGTGGACCTCGGGGTCGATACCCAGTGCACGCAGGCTGTCAAGGTACAGCTCCTGGATATTCGATGGCGACGGCTTCATTACTACCTGATACTGATAGTAGTGCTGCAGGCGGTTGGGGTTCTCACCGTAGCGACCGTCCGTGGGGCGGCGGCAGGGCTGCACATAGGCGGCATTCCACGTTTCCGGGCCGATGGCGCGCAGGAAGGTTGCGGGGTGGAAGGTGCCAGCGCCCACTTCCATATCCAGAGGCTGTAGAATGACGCACCCTTGGCGCGCCCAGTATTCCTGCAGGGTAAAAATCAATCCCTGAAAGGTGCTCAGATCCTGCGCGGGGGCAGAACCGCTGGTTTGTTGCTCGGACACCACAATCTCCGGTTTCAGCTGGGTGGAATAGACAAGGGGCGCAATTATAGCGGCAGCCGGTTGCACGCTAAACAGCGCACAGGGGATTTGATGGCCACAATCTGGCCTATATCAGGCGAACACCGGAAAAAACTTGAACAAGAGCGGGCTGATGCCCTGGCAAGAAGGATGTAACGGTTGGATATCAAAGGGCAATTGGCCGCAGGTGCCTTGAAGTTGATTGGACAACTGCCACTCAAGTGGTCGCGCCGCCTCGGTGGTCTGACGGGCCGCTGCGCCGTGGCTACCCGGGCAAACAGTCTGCGGGTAAGCCGTATCAATTTGGCACACTGCTATCCAGAAATGCCGGACAAGGCGCGGGAACAGCTCGCCCGCCAGAGTGTGGTGAATACCGCCATGACCGGATTCGAAGTCGCCAGCCTGTGGCGCCAGTCGTGGAGTGTCGCCGAAGACAGTATCGAGCGCATCCGCAACCAGCAACTGCTTACCGAAGGTGTCAGCGAAGGACGCGGCGTTTTGGTCCTCGCGCCGCATATCGGAAACTGGGAGATCTTCGGCCAGTACCTGGCCACCGTCGGGCCTACCACCAGCCTGTACGCACCACCCAAAATCGAGGCACTGGATGCGTTGATCCGCGCCGGCCGCGAGAAAACCGGGGCCAACCTGGTGCCCACCAATGTGCGCGGTGTGCGGGCATTGCTGAAGGCGCTAAAAGCGGGCGGTATTGTGGGCGTATTGCCGGACCAGGAGCCGGATCTGTCTGGTGGTGAGTTTGCGCCGTTTTTCGGCCACCCGACCCTGACCATGACGCTCGCCTACAACCTGATCCAGCGCACCGGTTGCAAGGTGGTGTTTGGCTTTGCCAAGCGCCTGGAGCAGGGGTTTGAGCTGGTGCTGTTGCCGGCCGAAGAGGCCATTTACAGTGACGAGGCCAAGGTATCCCTCGCGGCATTGAACCGCGGTGTGGAAGCCTGCATTGCCGAGGCGCCAGAACAATATCAGTGGGAATACAAACGTTTCCGTCGGGCGCCGGAAGGTCGTACAGGCCTGTACAGGAAAAACTGACCCGCTGTTGGCGCTATACGCGACCCGCCCCTGACGGCAGCTGCTACACGGGCAAGGCGCGCGGGCTTCCCGCAAATTTTCGATTAAGCTCATAGGTAGGTCATCCCATAACCCATGCCTAATGAGCCAAATCGAACCCGAATCCGAAGAAACGCCAATCCCCGCAGAAACGTCCCCCTGGCGCTTCTTGCCCACCGGACTGTCGCTGTTGCGCATTGCGCTGATCCCGGTGATTTTCTGGCTCTCCCTCAGCGACCGACATCTGTGGGCTCTCGTGGTCTATTGCCTCGGCGCCTGGACCGACCAGCTTGATGGCTGGTTTGCGAATCGCTTCAACTGGCACTCGTATTTTGGCGCCTTGCTGGATCCGATTGCCGATCGTATTTATATCCTCACCCTGATCCCGCTGTTATGGCATTACGGGTCCATTAGTGGCATCTATACCACCCTCGTGATTACGCGATTTTCCATTCAGTTAACGGCCTACCCGGTGTTGCTGTGCTGGTTAAAAAGACGCCCGCATCTGCGTCCAGAGCTGCTGTCGCGCGCTGCGATGGCGCTGGCATTTTTAATTCTGGGCATGGGATTTGCGGAGCAGTTGGCCATTGAAATGATTCCAGAAAGCACCGCTGAAGAAGTTATTTTTGATCACACCATGGAGGCGCTCACGCTGATTGGCTGTATCTTGGAAGTGTGGGTATTACTGCGATTTTTGCCGCGCTACTGGGATGTTATCCGTGGCAAGGAAGACACATTCGACTAGTGTCTCCCTACGAGCGTTTCGATTGTCACAGATGCAGGTGCGAGGAATTAGTGGCGCCAGAAAGCCGGTGTGAGCAGCACCAACAATGTGAAGATTTCCAAACGCCCCATCAGCATGGCGAGGATCAGAAAACACTTGGCCACACCATTGACTTCGCCATAGTGCGAAGCGGCATCGCCCAGTGCTGGGCCAATATTGCTCAGGCAAGATGCCACGGTGGAAAACGAGGTAACAAAGTTCTCGCCGGTGGCCATTACCACAATCGTAAGAATAAAAAACGACAGGATATAAATCGCAAAAAATCCCCACACGGCGTCGGTGACGCGCGTCGGTACGATCTTTTTATTCACCTTGATGGGCACGACGGCATTGGGGTGCACCAGGCGACTCAGCTCACGCAGGCCGGATTTCACAATCAGCATTACCCGCACCGCCTTGATGCCACCGGACGTGGAGCCGGCACAGGCGCCCATGATCCCCAGCAGCAACAAGATATAGGGCAAAAATGCCGGCCACAGCGCAAAGCTCTCTGAGGCAAAACCTGCGGTGGTGCCGATGGAAACCACCTGGAAAATACCGTGCAGGAAGCTGTCCTTCATATTGAAGGTGCCCGAGGTGTACAGGTAACCGATGATAATAATGCTGGAGAAAAAGGTGACCAGCACGTAGAAGCGAAATTCGGAATCCTTCCAGTAATGTTTTAGCGTGCGGTTACCCAGCGCGTAAAAATGCAGGCCAAAGTTAATCGCCGCGGTCAGCATAAAAATAATGGCGATCGCCATTATCGCATTGTTGTTGGCATAGAAGCCCATGCTTGCGTCGTGCGTGGAAAAACCACCGTTCGCCACGGTGGAAAATGCGTGCCCCACCGCATCGAACGCGGTCATCCCCGCCCACCAGTAGCCAATGCCGCACAGTACGGTGAGCGCGATGTAGATAACGATCAACGCACGCGCGGTTTCTGCGATGCGCGGGGTCAGCTTGGTATCTTTCACCGGGCCGGGCATTTCTGCCTTGTACAGCTGCATACCACCGATACCGAGCATCGGCAAAATAGCCAGCGCGATCACAATTACCCCGATACCACCAAACCACTGCAGTTGCTGGCGGTAATACAAAATCGCTGGCGGCAGGGTGTCGAGGCCAACAATGGTGGTGGCGCCGGTTGTGGTCAGCCCGGAAATCGATTCAAAAATGGAGTCCACCACATTGAGATCGGGTGCAGGGCTGATAATTAGCGGCAGGGCACCGAAGCTACCCAGAATCAGCCAGAACAGCGAGGTGACGACGAAGCCGTCGCGGGTGCGCAGGTCTTGTTTTAAGTCGTGCACCGGCAGCCACATCAGCAAGCCGGTGATCAGGGTGATGCCAAACGCAATGGAGAAGGCGACATGGGTGTCGTCGTCGTACCACAGCGACACCCCAATGGGCGGCAGCAGGGTCAGGCTGAACACCGTCAGAAGTATGCCGAAGACTCGCGCTATGACTGCAAAACGCATCTAATCGTGTCCCGACATCAGAAGAAGCTAAAGCCGACCTGGAACAACTGTTCCACGTGGCGGGTGTGGCGGCGGTCGACCAGGAACACGATGACGTGGTCGTCGGTTTCCACCACGATGTTGTCGTGGGCAATCAGCACCTGACTTTCGCCGTCGCGCTCGCGCACGATGGCGCCGATACTGGCGCCCTCGGGCAGGTCGATGTCCTCAATTTTCCTGCCCACAACTTTCGAGGTGCGGTTGTCGCCGTGGGCAATCACTTCGATCGCCTCTGCGGCACCACGGCGCAGGGAGTGCACGTTCACCATGTCACCGCGACGCACATGGGTAAGCAGGCTGCCGATGGTGTTTTGCTGGGGGGAGATGGCAATATCGATTTCGCCGCCCTGTACCAGGTCCACATAGGCGCGGTTGTTGATCAGTGCCATGACCTTGCGCGCGCCCAGTCGCTTCGCCAGCAGTGACGACATGATGTTGGCTTCATCGTCGTTGGTCAGCGCCAGGAATACATCGGTGTCTTCGATGTTCTCTTCCAGCAGCAGGTCCTGGTCCGAGGCACTGCCGTGCAGCACGATGCTGTTGCTCAACTCTTCCGAGAGGAAGATACAGCGCTCGTGGCTCTGCTCGATGATTTTGACCGAGTAGCGGTTTTCCAGCTTGGTGGCCAGGCGCAGCCCGATATTGCCGCCGCCGGCGATGGTGATGCGCTTATAGCCCTGCTCGAGGCGCCGCAGTTCACTCATGACTGCGCGGATATCCTGCTTCGCAGCGATAAAGAAGACTTCGTCGCCGGCTTCAATCACGGTGGAGCCCTGCGGGATGATCGGGCTGTTGCGCCGATAGATGGCGGCAACGCGGGTGTCGACCTTGGGCATATGTTCGCGCAGGTAACGCAGCTGGTGCCCGACCAGCGGCCCGCCCTGTACGGCGCGCACGGCAACCAGCTGCACACGGCCATCGGCAAAATCGAGTACCTGCAGTGCGCCGGGATGCGCGATCAGCCGTGCGATGTATTCGGAGACGATCTGCTCGGGGCTGATAAGTACGTCGATGGGAATCGACTCGGTGGAAAACAGTTCGGGATATTGCAGATAGGCGGATGCGCGCACGCGGGCGATTTTGGTGGGTACGCGGAACAACGAGTGGGCAATCTGGCACGCGGCCATATTGGTTTCGTCGTTGTTGGTGACGGCGACGAGGATGTCGGCGTCTTCGATGCCGGCTTCCTGCAGGATATCCGGGTGCGAGGCATGGCCTTCGACGACGCCGATATCGATCTTGTCGCGGAGCTCGCGCAGGGTTTTCTCGTTGCTGTCCACCAGAACAATGTCGTTGCGTTCCGAGGCGAGACTTTCCGCCAGTGACCCACCGACCTGGCCGGCGCCGAGAATAATGATTTTCATATTATGCGATTGGGCCTTTGGCTTCTGGCCTTAGTGCCACCCGCTTTGTGGATTCTTTTGCGGGCGTGGCGGCTGGCCAACCGGTGCAGGATGTCAGGACCGCTGTAAACCCATCCCTGGGCGCTTCGGCGCAAACATCCTGTTTGCGACGATCCTGACATCCTGCACCGGCTGACCAGCCTAAATTTTTACTCTTGTACTTCGTAAGCGCACGGAGTCTGAGCAAACGTGGTTGGCTTACTGCGCCTGCTTTTCCAGCTTTGCGTAATAAAACCCATCGCCTGCATGGAGACCTGGCAGCAACTGCATACCGACTTCCTGCGGCAATCCCCAGGGCTCCCCGTGCAACAACTGCGGCGTATTGTCCCTCGCATCCGGTGTCTCCGCAACGAAGCGTGCCACTTGAGCGCTGTTTTCCTCCGGCAGTATGGAACATGTGGCGTAAAGGAGTGTGCCGCCAGGTTTCAAAAGGCGCCACATTGCACGCAGGATTTTGCCCTGCAGCGCGGCAAGCTCCTGAATATCTTCCGGGCGTCGCAGTAGCTTGATGTCCGGGTTGCGCCGGATCACGCCGGTGGCGGAGCAGGGGGCGTCGAGCAGGATTCGGTCGAAGGGTTCGCCGTCCCACCAGTGCTCGGGTTCGGCGGCGTCGGCGCAGATGATCTGCGCGCCGATGCCGAGGCGCTCGAGGTTTTCGATGACGCGGTCGAGGCGCTCTTCTTCAATATCCAGGGCGCTGAGGTCGAGGTCTGGCTGCAGCTCCAGCAGGTGGCAGGTTTTGCCACCAGGGGCGGCGCAGGCGTCGAGCACGCGCTCACCGGGCTGCGGATCCAGCAACGGCGCGGCGAGTTGTGCGGATTGGTCCTGCACACTGACGAGTCCGTCTTCGAAGCCGGGCAGGCGGCTGACCGCTACCGGGCTCTCCAGGATCAGGCCCGCTGCGGAGAAGGTGCAGGGCTCGGCATTGATGCCGGTATCTTGCAGTTGTTGCAGATAGTCCGCGCGGCTGATTTGCGATCGATTCACCCGCAGGCTCATCGGCGGGTTTTCGTTATTGGCCGTGAAGATGGCGCGCGCTTCAGCGCCCCAGGCGGCTTTCACGGCCTGTTGCAGCCATTCCGGGTGCGCCGAGCTGAACTGGGGATTGCCGGAGAGTTTGCGAGTGAGTGCTTCCTTATTACGCAGAGCATTGCGCAGCACGCCATTCACCACACCGGTGGCGTGGCCGAGTTTGATCGCGCGGGCCGCTTCCACGGTCGCGGCAATCGCCGCGTGGTCGGGAATGCGCGTGTATTCCAGCTGGTACAGGCCCACCAGCATCAGCGCTTCCAGCTCTTCATCCTTTACCGGCTTGCGCAGCAGTTTGTTGAGCATCAGCTCCAGACGCGGCGCGAAGCGCGCGGTGCCATAACAGAGTTCGCGCAGCAGCGAACGGTCTTTCTCGTCGACCTGTTTTTCCGCCCACGGCAGCAAGCGCTGCAGGGAGCCGCGGTCCTGGTACAGGCGCGCGATTACACGCGCCGCCAGAGCTCTTGGATCATTCATCGGCTGCTCCCAAGGTGATGCCCGCGGCAAACAGATCGCGGTAACCTTTTAATAGCTCCGCCACCGGCAGTGCCTTCTTGCCCGGCAATTGTAGTTGCGTCAGGCGCAGCGCCTCGCGGCCACAGGCAACCAGGATGCCCTCATCGTCGGCGCTGAGAATGGTCCCCGGGCTGTCGTTATGGCAGCCCTGTTCCAGCTTCGCTGCGTAAACCCGCAGTCGCTGTGGCATGCCCTTGTTGTCCCGATACTCGGTCCAGCACACCGGGAACGGATTGAATGCCCGCACCAGGCGCTCCAGCTCTGTCGCCGGACGGCTCCAGTCCAGGCGCGCCTCTTCTTTAGTAATCTTGCCCGCGTAATTGGCCAGCGCATCGTCCTGCACCTGCGGCTTCGCGGTGCCGCTCTCAAGCATGGCCAGCGCTTCCAGTAACGCCGGCCCGCCGAGCCCGGCCAGCTTGTCGTGCAGGCTGCCACCGGTCTCGCCCGCGGCAAGCGGCGTGCGCGCCTCCACCAGCACCGGACCGGTATCCAGCCCCGCCTCCATTTGCATAATCGCCACGCCACTCTCCGCATCGCCGGCTTCCACCGCCCGCTGAATCGGCGCTGCACCGCGCCAGCGCGGCAACAGGGATGCGTGCACGTTCACACAGCCAAGCCGCGGTGTGTCCAGCACCACCTGCGGCAGAATCAAGCCGTACGCCACCACCACCATCAGCTCCGCATTCAGCGCCGCCAGTTCCTGTTGCGCCTGTTCGTCGCGCAACGACAGGGGCTGATACACCGGGATCTCGTGTTCCAGCGCCAGCTGCTTCACCGGGCTCGCCAACAGCTTCTTGCCACGGCCCGCGGGGCGGTCTGGCTGGCTATACACGGCGATGACGTTGTGTTCGTTATCGAGCAGGGTTTGCAGGTGGACGGCAGCAAAATCGGGGGTGCCGGCAAAGATGATGTTGAGGCTCATGAATACTCTTTGGTAATGGGCGAGCGGACGGGTAGCGATGTCCGATAGGCAGAACTGAAGGCTAAGTGCTGGGTGCCTGTTTTCAGAAGCGTCGGCAACAGGGATGTTGCCGACGCAGCGTACAGGGATGTATCTACAGCGGTTCTGAAAACAGGCACCCGGTGCTTAGCCGCCAATGGGCCGGGCAAGAACTGCCTGGGATCAGGCGCGCTGGCGGTGCGCTTTTTCCAGTTTGGAGCGAATACGATTGCGCTTTAGTGGCGAGATGTAATCTACGAACAGCTTGCCATCGAGGTGGTCGATCTCGTGCTGGATACAGACCGCCAGCAACCCCTCGGCTTCCAGCGCGTACGTCTCACCGTTGCGATCCAGTGCCTTCAGGCGGATCTTGCGCGGGCGCTCTACCTTCTCATAGAAGCCCGGCACCGACAGACAGCCCTCATCGTACTTGTGGATTTCCGGATCCAGCACCTCAACCTCAGGGTTGATCAGCACCAGAGGCTCACTCTGATCTTCCGACACATCAATCACCACAATGCGCTCATGGACATTGATCTGCGTCGCCGCCAGGCCAACACCTGGCGCCTCATACATGGTTTCAAACATGGCTTCGATGAGTGTGCGGTGATCGTCCGTCACCTCTGCAACAGGCTCTGCAACCTTGCGCAAGCGGGGATCGGGGAATTCAAGGATTTCCAGTTTGGCCATAACACCTGTGACAAACTTCTAGTCTTAGTGGAACTTGCGCTGATAACATAATGATCGCGCTTGAAATTTGCTGAACTGGGGGAGAGTTTTTGCACCCTGGCGAAACCGCCAGCTGGCGTCTTTAGCCCCCACTTTGCCGCGCGTGGTCATTAGCACTAGCAGACCTCTGTCTGGTAGTGCAGCCACCGCCGGGCTCAGCGCTGACAGATTATAGCGATATAAAACCTCAGCGATAGCCGTATAAAGAATCAGCAGACTGGATGGCCAATAGCGTTAGCGATAAAAAAGCATAGGAATGCTTCCATGAAAAAAATAATACTGGCCGCCGCCGCAACCCTGCTGGCGACCTTTGGCTTGCATGCACAAGATACGCTGCTGAAGCCCGACCATCCGGACACCTATACCGTCCAGAAGGGCGACACCCTGTGGGATATCTCCGGGCGCTTCCTGTCCCAACCGTGGTTCTGGCCAGAAATCTGGCAGGTAAACCCGCAGGTTGAGAACCCGCACCTGATCTACCCGGGCGACCGCCTCAACCTGGTCTACGTTGACGGCCAGCCGCGGCTCGAGCTCGAGCGCGCGCCTACTGCCTACCGGTTGAGCCCCGCCAGCAACAACCGCCTTGGCCCCTCCGTGCGCCGCGAACCCATTGATACCGCGATCCCCGCCATTCCGCTGGATGCCATCAATGCCTTTCTGTCGCGCACCCGTATCGTCGGCCCCAATGCCTTCCGCGGCGTACCCTACGTAATTTCCGGGCAGGACCAGCGCATCCTGATGGGCGCCGGTGAAAAAGTATACGCGCGCGGCGATTTCCGCGAGCCACTGCCGTCTTACGGTGTGTATCGCCCGGGCCCGGTCTACGCCGACCCATTCACCGGTGAGGAGCTGGGCCAGCAGGCCCTGGATGTTGCCTCCGTAGACCTGCGCCAGCTGGATGTGGACAACGCCAACAGCGAATTCGCCGTGGCCACCCTGGACGTGACCCGCAGCAGCCGCGATATGCGTCTCGAAGACCGCTTGCTGCCGGTAGAAGAACGCGCGATTGCCGCACTGTTCCAGCCAAGTGCACCGCTAGTGCCCGTGGATGGCGTCATTCTCGGTGTGGAAGAGGGTGTCACCCAGGTTGCCAAATACGACGTGGTTGCCATCAACCGCGGCCTGCGTGAAGGCCTGGAGCCTGGCAACGTGCTGGCGATCTACAAGCGCGGTGCCACTGTGCGCGACCGTATCGCCCGCCAGAATGTGAAACTGCCGGACGAGCGCGCCGGTGTGCTGATGGTTTTCCGCAGCTTCGAAAAAATGAGCCTCGGCCTGGTGCTGGAAGCCGAAAAGCCGCTGGCAGTAATGGATCTGGTGCGCAACCCCTAGGAATCACTGAAAAACTACTGCGCGGTCGCCTGACGGCGGCCGGCGGTGCTCACAATCCTCACGTACTTTAAGTACGCTCCGGTTGTTGCGCTCCGGCGGCCACCACCAGCCAACCGCTCGCTACGTTTTTCTGCGACTCCTTCAATCCCAAAGCTCTACTGAACAACATTTACGGCAAATCGCATGGATGCGTTGACCGCGACTCTCTCTCTGCTGCGGCTGGAGGGCATTGGCCCCAGTCTGTACTGGCAACTGGTGGAGCAATTTGGCTCCGCCGAAGCCGCTCTCCGGCAGCCTGCCACCCATTTCCCCCGCAAATTACCGGAGCGCGCCCGCACCCAGCTGGCCGAATACCAGCGTCTGGGCTGCGATAGTGAACTGGCGCAATGGGCACTCGCTGAACGCCAGCGTTGTGTGGAAAACTGCATCTATCTGCTGCATTGCGATGATGAAAGCTATCCGTCATTGCTGCGCCAAATCGACCGTCCACCCCCCGTTCTGTATATCACCGGAGATCCCCTGGCGCTGTCCCTGCCGCAGATCGCCGTGGTTGGGGCGCGCCGCGCCAGTCGCGCGGGTCTCGACAATGCCGAGGCTTTTTCTGCAGACCTCGCTGCCGCTGGCTTCGCGATTACCTCAGGCCTCGCCCTTGGGGTCGACGCCATGGCACACAAGGGCGCGTTACGTGGCGCCGGCAAAACGATCGCCGTGCTGGGCACTGGTGTGGATCGTATTTACCCGCAGCGCAATACGGCTCTGGCGGAACAGATATTGGAGTCGGGTGGCGCGCTGGTAAGTGAAATGCCGTTGGCCAGCGCACCGGAACCAGGCAATTTCCCTCGTCGCAACCGGATTATCTCCGGCCTGAGCCTGGGCATCCTGCTGGTGGAGGCTGCGGTGCGTTCCGGCTCGCTGATTACCGCGCGCCTGGCGCTGGAGCAGAATCGCGAGGTGTTCGCGATCCCCGGTTCTGTGCACAACCCCATGGCGCGCGGTTGTCACCACATGATCAAGCACGGTGCCCACCTGGTGGAGACAAGTGCGGATATCGTGGCGGAACTTGGTGGATTGTTAGCGGGCATGGCGCAGCAGCCATCCTTGTTTGAACAGACTGCCGTCACCGAAACAAATCTGCCGCCGGCGCAGCGCAACCTTATTGTCGCCCTCGGTGGTGATCCGCGCAGCATCGAACAGCTGGCCCGCGACACCGGCGGCGACACTGGTGAGCTGATGGCGAGCCTGTTGCAAATGGAGCTGGAAGGGCTGGTGGAGCAGCTCCCCGGTGGCTACCAGCTAACCGGCAGTGGCGCCAAAGCCCTCGCCGGGCTGGTGGAGTGAGCACTGCTGGTTCGTTAGCCGCGTGGATTTGCTTCCTGTTGGATCCGGGTAGGATACTGCGGCGGCATGAGTGCGCCGCGAAATCCACCCACCTTGTCTAGGCTGGTAGTATTCGATAAATTGCGGCGCTGCCACCAGGCGACCCTCTGATACTGTTGCCCATTGCGGTGCGTATGGAAAAGTATCGGGGCGTTTACCCCGGCGCGCTGGCCGCGTCTTCCGCTTGCTGACCCAAAGAGTCCCAGCCTTGTCAGAGAACATCACCTCCGTTACCGCCGTCGACGATACCGCAACGACCCATACACCGAATTTGCCTGGCGCCGGCATCAGCTTGGCAAGCGCCGCGCGCATTATTGCCGCCGGCGGCGTGATCGCGCACCCGACCGAGTCCGTTTGGGGCCTTGCCTGTGATCCCAATAATGCGGACGCGGTGCAGCGCCTGCTGCGCTTGAAAAATCGTCCACTGGAAAAAGGGCTGATACTGGTATCCGGCGACGTGAACCACTTCTCCGCCTTGCTTCACAATCTATCCGGTGACCAGCGCGCACGGATCGATGCCACCTGGCCGGGGCCGGTTACCTGGCTGGTACCGCATTTTGACCAGATACCGCCGTGGGTCAGCGGTGTGCACCACAGTGTCGCCCTGCGTCATACCAACCACCCGTTCACCGCGGCACTGTCGCGGGCCTTTGGTGGTCCAATTGTGTCGACCTCCGCCAACCCGGCGGGCTGCCAGCCAGCGCGCCACAAATTCCAGGTGCTGCGTTACTTTGGCGATGCGTTGGATTTTATTGGCGGCGGCAGTACCGGTGGGCGCGCCTCCCCCAGCGAAATTCGCGACGCTTCCAGTGGTCGCATTGTGCGTGCGGGATAAGCCCGCAACACGTTTGATAGAAAAACTTATTACTAGCGAAATAAAATCGTGAGCATTGCATGAGTAGCATCGACATCCAGGCCGTCAAACAATATCTGCTGGACCTGCAAGACCGCATTTGTGTGGAACTGGTAGCGGTAGACGGGCAGGAATTTTTTGAGGATACCTGGGAGCGCGAGGGTGGTGGTGGTGGCCGCACCCGGGTGCTGGAAAACGGCAATGTTATCGAGAAAGGCGGGGTTAACTTTTCCCATGTGCACGGTGACAAGTTGCCACCATCGGCCACCGCGGCACGCCCCGAGCTTGCTGGTCGCTCTTTCGAAGCCATGGGTGTGAGCCTGGTTATCCACCCGCGCAACCCCTATGCCCCCACCAGCCACGCCAATGTGCGCTTGTTTGTAGCGCAAAAAGAAGGCGCAGACCCGGTGTGGTGGTTTGGTGGCGGCTTTGACCTGACTCCCTACTACGGTTTTGAAGAAGACGTCGTGCACTGGCACCAGACCGCGAAGGAGGCCTGTGCGCCCTTTGGTGAGGATATTTACCCGCGTTTGAAAAAGTGGTGCGACGAATATTTTTACCTGAAGCATCGCAAGGAAGCGCGCGGTGTGGGCGGCCTGTTCTTTGATGACTTCAGTGAAGGCGGCTTCGATAATGCATTTGCCTTTATGCAGGCAGTGGGTAATGCCTATCTGGATGCTTATCTGCCGATCCTGAAACAGCGCAAGGACACACCCTATGGTGAGCGCGAGCGCGACTTCCAACTGTACCGTCGCGGCCGCTATGTGGAATTCAATCTGGTATTCGACCGCGGCACCCTGTTCGGCCTGCAAAGTGGTGGCCGCACCGAATCAATTCTGATGTCGCTGCCATCCGAGGTGCGCTGGCGCTATGACTGGCACCCGGAAGAGGGCAGCGCCGAAGCGAAGCTGTATACCGACTTCCTGCCACACCGGGACTGGATATAAAACGCTTTGCCGGAGTCATAGGTTGTGGAGCTGCTGTAAAAAGAGGTAACGAAATGCACAAGGCTCGTCTCGAAGACATCAATAAATTATTTCTCGAATACCGCCGGCTGTTCGAGGCGCGCGACGCCGAGCAGATCGCGGATTTTTACCGGTTCCCTCTGCACTACCATTTCTCCGATGGCAAAAAATCCCAGTTGGACCGGGACTATTTTATTGATCGGGTGGAGAAACTGTTGAAGCTCTATCAGAAACTGGGCGTAACCCAGATTGTCGGTGCGGTAACCGATGTGATTGAGTTGAACGAAAACGCGAGCCTCGCCACCCTGAATTGGATATTGCTCGACGCTCGTGGTGAAAAGCCGAAGCAGGTATATAGTGCCAGCACCCGCTATCTGGTGAGTGAATACCAGGGTGAACTGAAAATCGATAGCCTGATTGGCGTCGACGAAACCGTGCAGGTGCGCAAGGCACTGCGCGCACTGTAATGACATGACTTGTAACGATACACACGGAACGCATAGCAATTAATTGCGCTGTTAACCAGCAGGCGCTGCGCAACATAACAAATGAGATTCAGGTTACTTATGGATAAATATGCGGTCATCGGTAATCCCATCGAGCAGTCCATGTCGCCGGTGATCCACCGCGCCTTTGCCAGGGAAACCCATCAGGATCTCGAGTACGGCAAACTGTTCGCCGAAGTCGATGGGTTCAAACCGGTGGTGGACAAATTTTTTGCCACCGGCGCGCGAGGGTTGAACGTCACCGCCCCGTTCAAGCTGGATGCATTTCAGTACGCCGATACACTCACCGAACGCGCGCGCAGTGCGGGTGCGGTAAATACCCTGGCACTGCAGGAAGATGGCCGTTTGCTGGGCGACAATACCGATGGCCCCGGACTGGTGGCAGATATTCGTGACAACCTCGGCTGGCAGATTCGCGGCAAAAAACTACTGGTGCTGGGTGCCGGTGGCGCTACCCGCGGCACCCTGTTGCCTCTGCTGAACGAGCAGCCCGCACGGCTGCACATTGCCAATCGCACCGCAGCCAAGGCGCATCAGTTGGCGGAAGATTTCCAGCGTTTCGGCAGCGTGACTGCCGGCGGCCTGGAAGATATTCCCGCGGGTTTCGATCTGATCATCAATGCCAGTGCGGCCGGGCTGAGCGGCGAGCGCCCGCATATTGACGCGTCGGTAGTGGGCCCGGACTGCTGCGTCTACGACATGGTCTACGGTGCAGAGCCGACGCCGTTTATGCGCTGGGCGGCACCGCTGGGCGCCCGTACCGCGGATGGCCTGGGTATGCTGGTGGGCCAGGCGGCCGAGGCATTTCACCTGTGGCGGGGTGTGCGCCCATCCGAGGCACCGGTGCAGGCGATGTTGCGTGAAGCCCTGCATAACAAACGCAATGCCGAGGCGGGAGAAACGGGCTGAGGCGAGGCGTTTCCATAGCCAACTATCATTTCATCCCGGTGGCCACTTATAGGTGTTGTGACCGCCGCGCCACACTATCTTTTGGGGTTCCGGCGGTGCAAGTGCGACCAGGGGAGCCCAAAAAGCCATCTTTTGCGGCCAGATAGCGCCGATACTGCGATGAAACCCGTGGGAAAACGCCGTATAGCGTACTTTTACGGCCAATTTTTGCTATCCTCTCGCCCCTAAAATTTTCGGGTCGGGTGGGCGCACTCTCGAAAGCGTGACCAGTAAGACCCTGTTTTTCCCCGGTGCCGCCAGTGAACAACAGCGCTGTGGTGCCCGCGAACACTGGAGTTATCCCCGTGAATCAGCTGCCGTTTGAAAAAGTCACCATTGTGATGGGTTCGCAGTCCGACTGGCCGACCATGGAAATGGCTACCAAGCCGCTCACCGAGCTGGGTGTGCCCTTTGCCACGGCCGTCGTTTCTGCGCACCGCACGCCGCAGCGTATGGTGGAGTTCGCCTCCACCGCGCACGAGCGCGGTACCCAGGTGATCATCGCTGGTGCCGGCGGCTCTGCGCACCTGCCGGGAATGATTGCGGCCATGACCCCGCTGCCGGTAATCGGCGTGCCGGTGGCGAGCAAGTTTATGACCGGCATGGATAGCCTGCTGTCTATCGTGCAGATGCCCAAGGGTGTGGCCGTGGCTACCCAGGCGGTGGGCGCATCCGGTGCCTTCAACGCTGGCCTGATGGCGGCGCAGATGTTGTCGCTGACCGATCCGGAATTGCAGCAGCGCCTGATCGCCTGGCGTGAAAAGCAGAGCGCCGGTGTGCCGTTTGAAGTTGAATAAGCCGGTTTGCTGATTAATTCGAGTTACTGACCAGCTAGATTTTTGAATAGTGCGACAAGCACGGAAGGTTTACGAGGTATCGCGGAAATGACATCCAGCCAAGAGCAATCTGCACAGCGCCGTGTCGGTATTGTCGGCTGCGGCCAATTGGCGCAGATGATGGCCCAGGAAGCCCGCCCGCTGGGGATCGAGTTCAGTTTCCTTGCCGAAGGTGGTGAAAGCACCACCTGTGTGGAAGGTCTCGGCACCATCGTGCACGCCAGCGAAGGCACTGACATCGAAGAACTGTACAAGGCGATGGGCAGCCCCGAGGTGATTACCGCCGAGCGCGAAAGTGTCGATGTTGGCCTGCTGCGCGCGCTGGAAAAATTCTGCCCGGTGTACCCGCGTCCGGATGCCTTTGAAAAGACCCAGCACCGCGTGCGCGAAAAAACCGCGATCAACGATGCCGGCCTGCCGGTGGCGCCTTTCCGCCCGGCCAACAATTACGCTGAAATCTGTGCGGCGGTCAAAGAACTGGGTTACCCCTCCTTTATCAAAAGCTGTGAGCACGGTTACGACGGTAAAAACCAGTGGCGTGTAAACAGCGACGATGACCTCGCTGCGATTGCCGACCAGGTGCCGGCGCAGGAATACGTGGTAGAAAAGGGCATCAACTTTTCCCGCGAGGTTTCCCTGATCGGTGCGCGTACCGCCGATGGCAAAGTGGTTACCTATCCGCTGGCCGAGAACGATCACTACAACGGCACCCTGCTGGTATCCACCGCGCCGGCGCCGCATGTGGATGAAAAGCTGCAAACCACCGCTGAAGAATACCTGTCCACGCTGTTGAACGCCTGGGACTATGTGGGTGTACTGGCGATGGAGTGTTTCGTCAGTGACGACGGCCTGCTGATCAACGAGCTGGCACCGCGTGTCCACAACAGCGGCCACTGGACCCTGGCGGGCGCTAAAACCAGCCAGTTCGCCAACCATGTGCGCGCAATTCTCGGCATGCCATTGGGCGAGACCGGCTGCGACCGCGTGGCAGTCATGATCAACATGTTGGGTGTGGATAAGAAGCCGGCGTTGCAGAACGAAGGTGTCTGGTCTTACGGCAAGGAACTGCGCCCGGGCCGCAAGATGGGTCACGTGATTTTGCTGGATGATACCCAGGATGCGCTGGCTGCGCGTATCGACAGCATGCTGGAAGAGCTGTACGGACCGAGCAAACGCCCGGCGTAAATTACCCCCGGTGGCGGTAGTCTACCGCCACCCTCACTTCTACTGATGTAGCCTACTGGCCCCTCAAACTTCCAACCGGTTTCGATTCTTTTCCCTGAGTTCTGGCATACTCCTTCTATTCACCCGCGCAATTTGCAGGCGGGGATAACAAGAAGTTGGGGGATCTGTTCGTGCGAGAATTTATCAAAAACCTATCCATCTGTTTTGCTGCCGGCGGTGTTGCGGGCCTGTGCTATGCGCTGGGCTTGTGGGCACTGGGGCATTACGGGATTACTCGAGCGCTGTCCGTGGATATTGCGCCGCACCTGTCCAATGCCTACCTTTACCAGCGCGTTGTCTGGGGCGGTATTTGCGGCTTAATTTTTATGCTGCCGTGGCGCAAAAGCTGGATTACCCGTGGATTTCTGCTATCCCTGATACCTGCGGGCATTTTGCTGCTGGTACTGTTGCCCATGCGCGGGCTGGGTGTGGGTGCGCTGGCATTGGGTACACTGACGCCGCTGGTGATCATCCTGGCCTGTGCCGCGGGCGGCATCGCCGGCTCGGGATGGCTGCGCGCGCAGGGAAAATAACCTCACACAATTGACTGGCAATAGGGCAGATCGTATGAAACGCACACTATCCATCGGCATACTGTTCGCAACCTTTTCCGTCGGCGCCATTGCTTCAGAGCAGGAGACCCGGGACCTGATTGGACTGGGTGCACTTACCTTTGCCGATAACTGCAAGAAGTGCCATAAGATTGACGGCTATGGCGAGGAGGCGTTGTACCCATCTCTGCGCAATCCTGCGTTGCTGGCAAATAAACCGCTGTTGATCGATACCGTATTACACGGGCGTTCGGCACCGCGTCGTAATGGCGGCGAAGAGGATTTGATGCCGCCACTGGAATTTCTGACGGACCGCGAGATCTCGGCGATCATCGCGTTTATCACCAATACCTGGGGCGATGAGGTAATGGTGGTGAGTGAAGAGGAAGTTAAGGCGGCGCGCTGAATCGGCTGCGACCCTTAGTACGGAACGAGAAATTTTCCTGCAATAAAAAAGGTCGGCCTATGGCCGACCTTTTTTGTGCAAGCCTGCTTAGGCGGGCTTTCTCGCCAGTGGCTGGCACATGCAGTGCACGCCACCGCCGCCGGCGGTGATCATGGAAATGTCCGGGTCGATTACCTGTAGGCCGTGGGCACGGCATTTTTCTTTCAGTTCGGTATTGTCGGCGGGCAGCATTACACGGTCGTTACCGAGCGCTACCACGTTGACCCCAAGCTCCATTACCTGCGGGTAGGAGATGTCGATAATTTCAAAGTTGCGGTCTTTGAACCACTGCACCAGTTCGGGCTCCACCGCGTCCACACATACCGCGACCAGTTTTTCCGCGAGTGCGGCTACCAGTACATCCAGGTGTAGGAAGTAGGGGTCGAACTGGTAGCCTTTTACTTCCCAGCCTTCTTTTTCGATCCAGCTCTTCATCTGGTTGAAGCCCTGGGGTGAGGTGCGCTCGCCGCTGTAGCCACACAGGATGACACCCGGCTCCAGCACCATAAAATCGCCGCCCTCAAGGCTGCCGGCGGTGATTATGTCGTAAATGGGGATGTCGAGTTTCTGGTAGGTCTTCACGACGTCGACCCATTCGCCGCGGCGCCACGGGGAATACATTTGGGTAACGATCGGCCCCCATGGGGTCATGACGCTGCTGTCGCGGGCGTACAGCTGGTAGGGGAGGTTGCCGTCTGCGGGCAGCAGGTGGGTGTTAACACCGGCCTGTTTGTAGGCGTCGAGCATTTCCTGGTGCTGGCGTTTGGCGACGGCGGCATCGAATTCTCGGCCGAGGCGCACGGACCGGCGCGAGGCGGCGTTGCCCATCTGCCAGGTGTAGTGGTCGATGGGGCCTACCAGCAGGTCGGTCAGCACGCCGTATTCGGAGTCGATACCCCAGCGTTTGAGGGCCTCGGTGTTGCCGTTGTCTTTGCGGTGTTTGTAGGTGAATTCAGTCATTGTTGGTTTCCCGAATTTTGCGGAGCTCTGTTTTGGCTCCGTGGCGCCCCTGCCGCCGGCGGCTATTCGCGAGACACGCCGTGCACCCATCCCTGGGGGCTCTTCTAAAACATCCCTGTTTTAGAAGGTCTCGCGAATAGCCACCGGCAACAGCGGCTTCGCATTAAATTTTTTACTTCGTAAGTACGTTCGTTACTTGGCGTTGTTGGCCATCTTTAGCATCGCGTGCAGCAGTACATTCGCACCGGCTTCCAGATCCTTCGGCTCCGCATTTTCCGCTTCGTTGTGGCTCAAGCCTTTTTCGCAGGGCACAAAGATCATGCTGGTGGGCGCGACACGGGAGATGTACACGGAGTCGTGACCGGCACCGGAAACCATCTCCTTGTTGCTGTAGCCGAGGTCGGCGACGGATGCGCGCACGGCTTCGACACAGTTCTTGTCGAAGGCCACGGCGGGGGAGCGCCATTCGTCGCGGATGTCGTGTTCCAGTCCGGTTTCCTCGGCGACGGTAGCGGTGATTTCGCGGAAGCGCTGGTCCATGGAATCGAGCACTTGCTGGTCCGGGTGGCGCAGGTCGACGGCGAGCACGAGTTTCTCCGGCACGGTGTTGCGGCTGCCCGGCTCGACGCGGATATCACCGAAGGTGGCACGGGCCCAGGGGCCGTGTTCGGCGGCGAGTTGGTACAGCTGGTCGAGGATCTTGTGCAGGCCCATAAACGGGTCGCGGCGGATTTCCATGGGGCTGGGTCCCGCGTGGCAGGGCTGGCCAATCAGGGTGAGGTCGTACCAGTTCATGCCCTGCACACCGCTCAGTACGCCGATCTGTTTTTGTTCGGCTTCCAGAATTGGGCCCTGCTCGATATGCACTTCAAAGGCGGCGGCCAGTGGGCGTGGCTTGGCAGAGGCTTCGCCCTTGTAGCCGATGCGCGCGAGTTCGTCGCCAAAGGATTTGCCTTCCTTGTCGGCGCGGGCGTAGGCGTAGTCGAGGTCGAACTCGCCGGCCCACACGCCGGAACCGATCATGGCGGGGGAGAAGCGAGCGCCTTCTTCATTGGTCCACACGGCGACTTCCAGTGGTGCTTCCGTTTCGATACCGGCGTCGTTGAGCGCGCGCACCACTTCCAGGCCTGAGAGCACGCCATAGACGCCGTCGAATTTGCCCCCGGTGGGCTGTGTATCCAGGTGGGAGCCGGTGAGCACCGCAGGTAGTTCCGGGTTGTTGCCCGGGCGGCGCGCGAAGATGTTGCCCATTTCGTCTACGGAGACGGAGCAGCCGGCGTCTTCACACCATTTCACGAAGAGATCGCGACCCTGTTTGTCGAGGTCGGTAAGGGCCTGGCGGTTACAGCCGCCTTTGTCGGTGGCGCCGATTTGCGCCATCTCCATCAGGGAGTCCCACAGGCGCTGGCCGTTGATGCGCACTTGGCTGGTATCAGTCATGGAGTCGATCCGCACTTTTATTGTGTTGGAGGATGAATAGGGTTTAGCACAAGTCTATGGTTTGTTTTTGTGAACACAATTAACTATTAATTGCCACTTTGGTATCTTTTTGGCACCAAGCACAAGCAAACCCCGCAGGCGGGGTGTTTCCGAGGTAAACCATGGCAGCAGAGCTGCGAAACCTGTCCCTCACATCATTGCGCAGCTTCTATGCGGTGGGCCGCCACTGTCACTTGCGGCGCGCGGCGGAGGAGTTGCATGTGTCGCACCCGGCGCTCAGTCGGCAGATTCGCGAGCTGGAGGAGAGGCTGGGCACCGCGCTGTTTCTGCGCAGCGGCAACCGCCTGTCACTGACCGCGGCAGGCAAGCGCCTGCACCGCTCGGTCTCCGATGCGTTCGGGCGTCTCGAGCAGGGCCTGCTGACACTGGACCCGGACAATCTTGCCGGTGAGGTGGTGGTCGCGGCCACCGCCACCATGGCCTCGCGCTGGCTGCTGCGGATTCTCGCCGAGGTGCAGCAGCGCTACCCGGAGATCCGTTTGCGCCTGACGACCATTGAGCCGCGTGCGGCAAGGCTTGATGAGGAGGTGGATATAGCCATCTGTCTCGGTGAGCCGGACGCGCCGGGACGCCAGGTTACCCCGCTGTATCAGGAGCACTATTTGCCGGTGGCGAGTCCCCAATTGCTGCAGGCACATCGCCGCGCGGTGCGGCCGGCAGATCTGTTGACGCTGCCGCTGCTGCACGATCGTCAGCAGCAGTGGCGCGGCTGGTTCACTGCGCAGGGTGTGGAGTATGCACCTGCGATCCAGGGTGTGACGGTGGATTATGCCTATCAGGCGATTGAAGCGGCGCGCCTTGGTATGGGTGTGGCGCTGGCGGATCGATTGGAAGTGAGCGAAGACCTCACCAGCGGGCGTCTGGCGACGGTGATCGAGCGCCCGTATACGATCGGCCAGTTTCTGTATCTGGTGAGTGACCACCACGCTGCCATGCATGACCGGGCGCGGCTGGTACTCGCTAGCGTGTTCCAGTGGCTGGAGACCCGCGGTGCGGTACTGGCAACCCCGGTGCTCACATTGCAGCAGTCCCTGACGTCTACTGCAAAAGACGCCGATCGCTGATTGCTGTGTTGCCTGCGTCCCGCTTTTTTCCCGTGTGACTGCACGTCGCCCACCAAGCCTTGTATCACCTGTTTTGTATCACCTGTTCAGGTGATACAGGCCAACTTGCCCGTGGCGCATACTGAATAAACCTTCAAACAACACCAAGCACGATGCAATACCACAACAAGCTCTACATCGATGGCAACTGGGTGGAATCCACTTCCGACACCTGGCTGGAAGTGATCAATCCCGCAACCGAATCTGTTATTACCCGTGTGCCCGCCGGCAGTGCCGACGACGTGGATCGCGCGGTGCAGGCCGCGTCCCGAGCATTTGATGCCTGGGCCAATACCCCGGCCACGGAGCGCCGCGCACTGTTGCTGCGTGCGGCCGACCTGATGCACGCGCGGCAGCAGGAGTTGATTGCAGCGGTATCCGACAGCATGGGCTGCCCCCAGCATATTGCCGGCTGGTTGCAGGTGGAGGGGCCCATCGAGGCCATGCGCCTGTTCGCCGATCAGGCCGGAATTACCGAAGAGACCGAAGAGCTTGGCCACTCGCTGATATGGCGTGAAGCCGTTGGCGTGTGCGGGTTTATCAATCCGTGGAATTACCCTTTGCACCAGTTTGTTGGCAAGGTGGGCGCAGCGCTCGCCGCTGGCTGCACCATGGTGGTCAAACCCTCCGAACAGACACCGCTACAGGATTACCTGATGGCGGAAATTTTCCACGAAGCTGGCCTGCCGGCGGGCGTATTCAACCTGGTGCCGGGACACGGCACTGAAGTAGGCCGCGCGCTATGTGAGCACCCGCTGGTGGACATGATGTCGTTTACCGGCTCCACCCGCGCCGGTATCGAGATCGCCAAGGCCTGTGCACCGACGGTCAAGCGTGTCACCCAGGAGTTGGGTGGCAAATCCCCGTACATCATTACCGAGGATTGTGAACTAACCGCGGCGGTGCGTTACGGCGTCGACGACGTGATGATCAACAGCGGTCAGACCTGCACCGCACTTACGCGCATGCTGGTGCCGCGGAGTCGTATCGACGAGGCGCTGGACATTGTGCGCACGCGCGTCGCCGAGATCGAAGTGGGCATGGGTGAGTCTGCGTTTATGGGCCCGGTTTCTTCCCAGCGTCAGTGGCAGCAGGTTCAGGACTATATCCAGATTGGTATGGACGAGGGTGCAACACTGGTGTGCGGTGGCCTCGGCAAACCGCAAGGGTTGGAGCAAGGCTATTTTGCACGGCCAACCGTGTTTGCCGATGTCACCAATGACATGCGCATCGCGCGCGAAGAAATCTTCGGCCCGGTGCTGTGCGTTATTGCCTACGACAACCTGGAGCAGGCGTTGACGATCGCCAACGATACACCCTACGGCTTGTCTTCCGGCGTATTCGCGAAAGACAACACCACTGCGCTGACCATTGCGCGACGCATCCGCGCCGGGTTGTGCTTTGTTAATGGCGGTGAGTTCAATTACCAGGCGCCGTTTGGTGGCTTCAAACAAAGCGGTAACGGCCGCGAGTTTTCCCACCATGGCGTGGAAGAGTTTACCGAAATCAAATCCGCACAACTGGGAGCGCCTGTGAACTGAGTTTTGCACGTGCAGCCGGCACAAAAGCCGGAAAAAATTCAGCGCAATAACGCGCACGCGACGGCAGGCCATTGTGATTTAGGCGAGTTGCCTTTCCAGGCTGAGCAATGGGTCTGGCTCGCCACTGCTATGCTGGCGCAACGCGCTGATAAAAAGATAAAACAGCTCTGACTGCGAGGTGACATCGAGCTTGGCATAGATGTTTTTGCGGTGAGTTTTTACCGTATCGACGCTGGCATCCAGTCTTTCCGCCATCGACTTGATGGAATGCCCGCGCATGGTCAGGTGCAGCACTTCGCATTCGCGATTGGTCAGGCGCGAACTGCCGAAATTTTCCAGTGCGCTATCCAAACGCTTGCCGAAACTTTCCTGACCTGATTCGGCAGTCTCATAGCTGGCCATCCACTTCCTGAGTATGTTTTCCACCACCGGCGTTAACGAGTGCAATACTGCCGTTTCCTGATCATTGAAGCGCCCGCTGCCCAGATCGCGCGCGCGGCCAATCGACAGGCTGGCGATCCTGCCGTTACGGCCCAGTACTAAATAACAGGCCTCATCGCCCAAGTTAGCCTCGCGGTAGTACTTACGAAAATATTCTGTGTGCGAGAAGGCATCGGGCGCGACCTCGCGCAGGAAGAACAACCCCTGTTTCTCATCGTCCATCACCGCGCGGTAAAACGGGTCGAACAGGTAGGCGCCTTCAATGTACCGGTCGACCTGAGTGCTGGGCTGTTCATTGGCCAGCAAGCGGTGGTGGACAATTTCTGGTGCGTTGCCCGAGTGGTACAAAATTGCCATGCTGCTGTTGCCATGCACCAGCTGTTCGACACCGCGCAGCAATGCATACACCCGCTGTGAATCCGAGTCGCAATCCAGCAGAGTGCTGACGCACTGGTGCCAGTGGAATAAATTCGGCGCGACGCTCATGCCGAATACCTGCCGGATCGCAGTGTCGGCTTAGTCTTTGCCCAGGTATTCATCTTTCAACTTCACGTAGTTGCCCGCAGTGTAGGCAAAGAAGCTTTTTTCCTTGTCAGACAGCGGACGTGCCTGCCTGGCCGGGGAGCCTACATACAGGTAACCACTTTCCAGGCGTTTTCCCGGCGGCACCAGCGCACCGGCCGCCAGTACCACTTCGTCTTCAATCACCGCGCCATCGAGAACGATGGCACCAATGCCAATCAACACGCGGCTACCGACGGTGCAGCCATGCAGGCACGCCTTGTGGCCGATGGTGACATCGTCACCAATGGTCAGTGGCCAACCGCCCTCGTTGAAGTCACTGGCGTGGGTGATGTGCAGCACAGAGCCGTCCTGCACACTGGTGCGGGCGCCTATGCGCACGCGGTGCATGTCGCCGCGCACCACTGCCATGGGCCATACGGAACTGTCGTTGCCCAGCTCCACGTCACCAATCACACAGCTCTGCGGGTCGATAAATACGCGCTCGCCAAGATTTGGCGTATGGCCGCGGTGTTCGCGCAGGTGTTCTGGTTTAGAAGTATGGGGTAAATCCGGCTTGGGCAAGGCTGACCTCCGCTTGGGCAATCCACTAGAATAGGGGGCATATGTTAACCCGTCCCCGCGTTCATCGCCCCTGTGATGGCCGCCCATCGACAAGGAATTCCGATGCCAGATTCTTCCCTCGACAACCCGTTGCTGGGTGCACCGGTACTGCCGCCGTTCGACACGGTGAAACCCTTGCATGCGGAGCCTGCCGTCAGCACGCTGATCGTCAACTGTCGCGAACAGCTGCGATCCTGCCTGAAAAGTGCCGGAGATAGCCCCACCTGGGACGACACCATGGCGCCGTTGGAGGAGGCTCAGGACCACTTGAGCAAGGCCTTTTCGCCGGTATCGCACCTGAACAGTGTGTTGAGTGGCGACTGGCGCCAGCCTTACGAAGAGTGCCTGGCCAAGGTGACCGAGTACTGGACCGAACTGGGACAGAACCCGGAACTGTATGCCGCCTACCGCGCCCTGGCCAAAGCGGAAGACTTTGCCAGCTGGCCGCAGGCCCGGCAGCAGGCAGTGCGCCACGGTTTGCGCGATATGCATCTGGGCGGGGTGAGTCTCGAGGGTGAAAAGCGCACGCGCTACGCCGCGATCAGCAAGCGCCTCGCGGAACTGAAAAGCACCTTCGCCAACAACGTACTGGACGCCACCAATGCGTGGACGCTGAATATCACCGATGAATCCGAACTGGCGGGTATCCCGGATTCTGCGCTGGCCCAGGCCAGGACGTTGGCGGAGGCGAAGAACCTGTCGGGCTGGTTGCTCACCCTGGACGGCCCCTGTTTCCTGGCGGTGATGACCCACGCGGAAAATCGCGATCTGCGCCATCGCGTGCACTTCGCGTTTATCACGCGAGCGTCCGATGTCGGTCCCAATGCGGGTGAATTTGACAACGCAAATGTAATGGCAGAAATTCTCGCGTTGCGCGCCGAACAGGCGCATCTGCTGGGCATGCAAAATTACGCAGAACGCTCCCTGGCCAGTAAGATGGCCGGCTCCACCGCAGAGGTGGAAGCCTTCCTGCGCGACCTGGCCAAGCGTGCCAAGCCGGCGGCGGTGAAAGAATTTGCCGAGCTGCAGACGTTTGCAACTGGCGAACTGGGACTTGATACGCTGCACCCCTGGGATGTGGCCTGGGCCGCGGAGAAACTCAAGCAATCCCGCTACGCCGTCAGTCAGGAAGAGTTGCGCCCTTATTTCCCCTACCCAAAAGTACTCGCTGGTATGTTTGCGGTGGTGGAAAAACTCTTTGGTGTGGTCGCGCAACGCGATGACACCATTCCCACCTATCATCCCGACGTCCATTTCTATTGGTTAAAGCGCGGTGATGAACCCATCGCCGGGTTTTATCTGGATCCCTATGCGCGTGAGAAAAAACGCGGTGGGGCCTGGATGGACGACGCCCGCGTGCGCCGCCAGACCATGGCCGGCCTGCAGTTGCCGGTGGCCTATCTGGTCTGCAACTTTTCCTCGCCGTCGCAGGATGCCCCCGCGCTGCTGACGCACTACGAAGTCACCACCCTGTTCCATGAGTTCGGCCACGGCTTGCACCATATGTTGACGCGGGTTGATGTGGCCGCGGTTTCCGGGATCAACGGTGTGGCCTGGGATGCGGTGGAGTTGCCCAGCCAGTTTCTTGAAAACTGGTGCTGGGAACCGCAGGCACTGGCGATGATTTCCGGTCACTACGACACCGGTGAGCCGCTGCCGCAGGTGTTACTGGATAAGATGCTGGCGGCGAAGAACTTCCAGTCGGCGATGTTTACCGTGCGCCAGCTGGAATTTGCGCTGTTCGATTTTCTGCTGCATTCACGTCCGGAGGGTGCCAATGCGGAGGAGATCCAACGTTTGATCAATGAGGTGCGTGCGCAGGTATCGGTAGTACCGGTTTCTCCGGAAAACCGCTTCCAGAACAGCTTCAGCCATATCTTTGCCGGAGGCTATGCGGCGGGTTATTACAGTTACAAGTGGGCGGAAGTGCTCAGTGCCGATGCCTTCTCGCTGTTTGAAGAAAACGGCATTTTTGATCCACAGACCGGCGAAAAATTTCTGACCACGGTGCTGGAGCAGGGAGGCAGTCGCGATGCGCAGGAGATTTTTGTGGCGTTTCGTGGCCGAGCACCGAAAATAGACGCACTATTGCGTCACTCGGGTATAGAATAGCCCACTATAGATAGAGGTATCCCGTGAGCGACGAAACCAACAAGCCCACCAAACGCCGGTTTATTGCCGGCGCAGTTTGTCCGCGCTGTAGTGAAATGGACAAGATCGTCAATTACAAATTGGGCGAAAAGAATTATCGTGAATGTGTGGCCTGCGGTTTCAAAGATGAAATTCGACTGCAAGCCTCGGTTCGGGAATTGGACACCCGGGTCAATCAAACCGAAGACAGGGAAGTGGAAGAAACGACGGTGAAGATTTTGTTGCCGCCGTCTGAAAAAAAATAACCAAAAAACGATTTCCACTTGAAAAAGCTCCTCTTCCTGGCCGTCGTAGCGATCGGTCTCGTTATCGCTGGCCTTTACTGGCTCGACCATCAGCGCCAAGTGCGCGAACAGCAGCAGGAAATGACTGCGCACCTGATTACCCGTTGTGTGAATCAGGGGCTGTTGTCGCTGTTTGTACTGCAAAATAATGACTGGGCGCAGCAGCCCAAGCTGCTGGATGTCGAGACCCGCCGGTTAAAACAACAGACTCGCGCCCTGCCCGATGCCATCCTGGTTGGTAAACCCTTCGCCGACTGGCAAGCTGCGCTTAACGTATGTGATCGCCTGACGGAAAACAGCAATCGACAGCATAAAACGATTTTCCGTCCACTTGCGGATATGGCGAAGAAAGATATCTGGGCGCTCAGTACCGCCAAGAGTGAACCCTTCCAAGAGCGGCGTAAAAAAGCCATTTATCGCAGTAAAACCGCCGCCCAGGCGGCAGACCAGTACATGCAGGAACTGGAGGTGGACGTAAAGCACTGGCTCGACGTCAGTCGTATATCACCCGAGGCGCGCGCGCTTGCCGACCAGCAGTTACAAGAGTTTATTTTCCAGAAGTATCGCAAAGGACGTTTTAGCAAGCGCCGTGTTTTACAGTATCTGGAGCGCCAGGAAGCCTTCTATCAACTACTCACCGAGAACGCCAAAGGCTTTAGCCTGCGCGGTGGCAGTCTGTTTTTTTACAATAAAACGTTGCATCGCAAGGTGGACGACCTGAATCGCTCCTTGATGCATGGTGAGGTCGATTTTTTTGCCAGCTGGCGGCAAATCGTAACGCAGTGACGGGAGCGATAACGGTGGGCAGTATCTTAACTTATCGCTGCGAGAGCATGTTGCCCATCGATAAAGTGCCCGCGAAAGCGATAGCGGGCCAATGCGCGGGTGCGGATAGTTAGTGGGATAAGTCCACTGGGCGATCGATTGATGGGCCGCGTAATTCAATTTGCATGTGCTTGGCAAAATCTGGCCACTGGCCGGGCACATCGTCGAAGCGCTGTTTATACAAAATCATCGATATCAGGTGTTCTGGGTCCAGTTCCGCGGGCTCGAAGCGCTGCAGTAAAATATCGGCTAGCCCGTCAAGCTGACATGCCAGGCTCTCTCCCAGCAATTCCCGCACCACCAGGTTGGCTACCATCGGATCCATGGGCAATAGCGGGGTACCGCATACCGGCTGCAACACATCATTGATCTCTTCCATGATGCGATGTGCGAGATAGGCTTCGTCGAGAATCGATCCAAGCCCATGCTGTTCCGGCTGGCGTTCGGGGATTTCGCTAAAGCTGTGTGTGATCAGCTCCTGCACCGGATGAAAATCCATACCGCCGGCGTCGCACAGCGCCTGCAGGCGCTGCAGCCAAACTGGAATAACCTGGATATAGCGAATCACGAAGCAGGTGAGATGCAGCGGCGCATCCCGCGCGGGCAGGTGGATGCTGCGATGCAGGTTGGGCAGGGCTTTATGCAGTGAATGGCGGAAGCGACTGCGGGCCTGCTCGGCGGCTACAGCTCGCTCAATGCACTGCTGGATCAGTTCATAGTGGTCAGACATACGTCGAAACGAAAACGGCGAAACCGCTTCCCCGTCTCATTGCCCACTTATTTCTCCCGGACCGCAAGGCCTGGACTGCTCCACAAACAGAGCAAACAAAATATGTGTGCAAGACTGCCTAACGAAGGATGAGGATCCCGTTTCGTAGCTCCAATTACAGCCAATAATTCTTTTTAGTGTAGTGGTAAAAGTAGACCAATAATCCGATCGAGCGTGCGATAAACCACAAAAATAAGCTGAACCAGATGCCAGTGTTGTCCAGGTGGCGCGTTAGCCACCAGCATGGCAAGAACACCATCACAGTGGCGATGAACATGGTGTCACGCATCTGTCGGCTCTTGCCTGCACCGATGAAAACCCCGTCCAGTTGATAGCTCCACACAGCGACCATGGGCAGTGCACATAGCCAGGGGTAGTACGCGGTTGCCGCCGACAATACCGCGGGGATGTCGGTAAACAGCGGCAGGATCCAATACCGTCCGGAAACCAGTATCGCGGTGATCCCGATGGCAGTAGCCAGCGCCAGGGTACCTGCGGCGCGATTGGTACGGCGGAACTGGGCCATCGATTGTCTCGCGACAGACTGGCCCACCAATGACTCGGTTGCGTGGGCAAATCCGTCCAGCGCATAGGATGTCATCATCAGCAGCTGGAGCAGGATCGCATTTGCCGCGAGCACAGTATCTCCCTGCGCCGCGCCCTGCGCGGTGAAAAAGGTGAGGGTAAACAGCAGCAGGCAGGTGCGGATGAACAGGTCACTGTTGATACGCAACAGTTCGAGCCACGGGGCAATGTTTTGCCATGGCCAGAAGGCCGTATTGCGTAAAACTACGGCCATTTCCTGCGGCGCATCACCATGGCGCAGGCGCAGCAGCCACCATCCCATGCCGAAGCTGCACAGGTCTGCGCACACCGATGCCCAGGCCGCGCCGCGGGCGCCCATGCCTAGGCCGAGAATCAACACCAGGTCCAGCACAATATTCAGTAAGTTGGCGGTCACCAGGATCGCCAGCGGTGCGCGACTATCCTGGCGGCCAATAAAAAACCCCAGCAGTGCGAAATTGGCGAGGGCAATGGGCGCACTGAGCAAACGGATTTGCAGGTAGTCCCGCGCATGCGGGGTCGCGTCGACACTGGCGTTCATCCACTGGGTAACAAACGGCAGTAGTGGCGAGGCCAGTAGCAACAGCAGGGTGCCGAGTAAAAAGGCCAGGCCGAGCGCGCGCAGAAGCCAGACTGCACCGCTGTCGCTGGAGCGGGCCACCAAACTGGTGGTACCCATGCGCAAAAAGCCGAATGCCCACAGCAGCATGGAAATCACACTGGCACCGATGGCGACTCCGGAAAGGTATTCCGGGCTGGGCAGGTGACCGAGCACGGCCGTGTCCACTGCACCCAGCAAAGGCACCGTAATGTTGCTCAGAATCATGGGCCAGGCCAGGTGCCAGACGCGCAGATATGGGGCTAAATGACGGCGCCTCGAGACGCTGGTCTGCGCCGATGAATTTTTCATGTAAGTTGGCGTTTTAATTGACTTTGTTCTGGCGATGTGTTTCTGTTGAACACGCTAGATGCGACAAAAAGACACAGGTTGTTGGTTGTACCTTCCGGGCGACGACATCTGAAGTAAAAATAACAAGTTGCACTGACGGCAGTATCGCGCAGTCGAGGTCATCGCCCGGTGTGCGAACAGTGTATGTAGTCTTGGTTTACTACAGCGTGTCCACATGCTTAATGTGTGGATGTGTTCCCGATCTCGTGGTCGGGGCAGACTCCAGTCTTCCGAACAGCCAGCCGCTGTTTACGGTTTCGCTTATATGTGGCTTTTCGCGCCGCGATCGCGCTCGGGTATTTTCCCGTGCGTCAGGGTCGCTGCCGGGCAGCCCCGTGAGTGATCCGCGAGAATAACAAACATGGAGATCTGCAGGCGATGTTGATGGGCATAAAACGGCTGTTCGCCTTCCTGACCCTAGCGACCATTGCTCCCGGCATTTTTGCGCAGCAAACAGCGCAAGATGCGGAAGAGGAGGTAGCACGCTGGGGGGTCAATATGACCCAAGGGGTAACCGAAGTTTCCCGTACCACTTACGATTTGCACATGCTGATCTTCTGGATCTGCGTGGCGATCGGCGTCGTGGTATTCGGCGTGATGTTTTACAGTATGTGGCGTCACCGCAAGAGCAAGGGATACCAGGCTGCACAGTTTCACGAGAGCACATTGGTGGAGCTGGCCTGGACAATCGTCCCCACCCTGATCCTGATCGGCATGGCGATACCCGCCACCAAAACCCTGTACGATATCTACGACACCAAGGAAGCCGATCTGGACATCATGATCACCGGCTACCAGTGGAAGTGGAAATACGACTACATGGGTTCCGATGTTTCCTTCTTCTCCAACCTCTCCACCCCGCAGTCGCAAATCAACAATCAGCAGCCGAAAGCAGCCAATTACCTCCTCGAGGTAGATGAGCCGCTGGTGGTGCCGATTAATAAAAAAATCCGCTTCCTGATTACGGCAAATGACGTAATCCACGCGTGGTGGGTGCCCGACCTGGCAGTGAAGAAAGATGCGATTCCCGGATTTGTGAACGAATCCTGGACGCGCATTGAAGAGCCCGGCATTTACCGCGGCCAGTGTGCGGAGCTGTGCGGTAAGGACCACGGATTTATGCCCATTGTGGTCAAGGCGGTGCCGGAAGATGAATACCATTCCTGGTTGAACGACCGCGCTGCCGCCGCTGCGCGCATCAAAGAACTCACCAATAAAACCTTCACGTTTGACGAGCTCTACGCCCGTGGCGAGGAGATCTACAAAAGTGCGTGTGTCGCCTGTCACCAGGCCAAGGGTGAGGGTATCCCCGGTACCTTCCCAGCCATCGCCGGTTCCAAGATTGCCACCGGTCCGATGGACGCCCATATGAGCATGGTTGTGGATGGCTCCCCGAGCAATCCCGCGATGCAGGCGTTTGGCGCACAGCTGAGTGAAGTGGATCTGGCCGCGGTCATCACCTATCAGCGCAGTGCCTTCGGCAACAATATGGGCGACACCGTGCAGCCCATTGACGTTCTCAATTTCAAGAATAAGTAAGTAAGAGCCGAGAGGAGTTTAGTTATGGCACACGGTCCGAAACCCGGTTTTACCCGCTGGCTCTACACCACGAACCACAAAGACATCGGTTCGATGTACCTGTGGTTCAGTTTTGCGATGTTCCTGCTAGGCGGTTGTATGGCGCTGGTAATCCGCGCCGAATTGTTCCAGCCCGGACTGCAGATTGTGCAGCCCGGTTTCTTTAACCAGATGACCACCATGCATGGCCTAATCATGGTGTTCGGTGCAGTGATGCCCGCCTTTGTGGGGCTTGCCAACTGGATGGTGCCGATGATGATCGGCGCACCGGATATGGCCCTGCCGCGGATGAATAACTGGAGCTTCTGGATTCTGCCGTTCGCGTTCGCAATGCTGGTATCCACGCTGTTTATGGAAGGGGGCGCGCCCGATTTCGGCTGGACCTTCTACGCACCGCTCTCCACCGAGTACGCGCCGCCCAGCGTGACCTTCTTTATCTTTGCCGTGCACATCATGGGTGCCTCATCCATCATGGGCGCGATCAATATCGTGGCCACGATTCTGAATATGCGCGCACCGGGCATGACCCTGATGAAGATGCCGCTGTTCGTGTGGACCTGGTTGATTACCGCTTACCTGCTGATCGCGGTAATGCCGGTACTGGCCGGTGTGGTCACCATGATGTTGATGGATATCCACTTCGGTACCAGCTTCTTCAGCGCCGCTGGTGGTGGTGACCCGGTACTGTTCCAGCATGTGTTCTGGTTCTTCGGCCACCCCGAGGTGTACATCATGATCCTGCCGGCATTCGGCATTGTGTCGGCGATTATTCCCACTTTTGCGCGCAAGCCGCTGTTCGGATACAGCTCCATGGTGTACGCCACCGCAAGTATCGCGTTCCTCAGCTTTATCGTGTGGGCGCACCACATGTTTACCGTGGGCATGCCCATCGCCGGTGAGCTGTTCTTTATGTACGCCACTATGCTGATCGCGGTACCCACCGGCGTGAAGGTGTTCAACTGGGTGACGACCATGTTCCGGGGCTCGATGACCTTCGAGACCCCAATGTTGTTCTCCATTGCCTTCGTGATTCTGTTTACCATTGGCGGCTTCTCCGGCCTGATGCTGGCCATCGCACCGGCGGACTTCCAGTACCACGATACCTACTTCGTTGTGGCGCACTTCCACTACGTGCTGGTGCCCGGTGCCATCTTCTCGATCACCGCGGGCGTTTACTACTGGCTGCCGAAGTGGACCGGCAACATGTACAACGAGTCCATGGGTAAAGTGCATTTCTGGCTCGCCTTTGTCGGCCTGAATGTCACCTTCTTCCCGATGCACTTTGTTGGCCTGGCCGGCATGCCGCGCCGAATTCCCGACTACGCACTGCAGTTTGCGGACTTTAACCAGATTGCCAGCGTGGGCGCCTTCCTGTTTGGTGCCGCGCAGATCTTGTTCCTGTTCAACGTGATCCGCACCGTACGCGGTGGCAAGAAGGCGACCGATGAAGTTTGGGAAAACCCGGAAGGGCTGGAGTGGAGCGTGCCGTCGCCGGCGCCGTACCACACTTTCAGCACGCCACCGGTCGTACGTTAATCCGGTATTGAGAGGGCTGGCATCATGGCACTGAGCGCAAATGCAAAAACCACAGCCAAGTTAACGACACTGGCGGTCGGCATGCTCGGCTTTGCGTTGTTCATCATGCCCCCTCTCTACGACGCCTTCTGTGAAATAACCGGTCTGAATGGCAAAACCGGTGGTCGCTACGAAGCGGTGCCGGCTGCGGTCGATACAGGGCGCACGGTCAAAGTTCAGTTTGTGGCGAGCAACAATGAAAATATGCCATGGGAATTTAAACCGGGCATGGTGGAAATTCGCGTGCATCCGGGTGAGGCGGTAGATACCGTGTTTCACGCACGCAATCCCACCGACCGCGAAATGATCGGCCAGGCCATTCCCAGTCTGGTGCCGTTCAAGGCCGCCAACTATTTTCACAAGACCGAGTGCTTCTGCTTCAACCAGCAATCACTTGCCGCTGGCGAAACTGCGGAATTGGGACTGCGCTTTATCGTCGACCCAGATCTGCCCGCCGGGGTGAACACCATTACGCTTTCCTACACGCTGTTTGATGTCACGGAAAGATTTGCCAAACAAGCGAACAACAAAAATACCGACTCCGAGCGAGAGGGATAAAAAACTATGGCCACTGAAAGCAGCTACTATGTGCCCGAGCAGTCCCGGCTGCCAATCTTTGCCACCATCGGCATCTTCCTGATGGCATTCGGCGCCGCCACATGGATTAACGGCGGCAGCTCCTATATTTTCTTTGCCGGCAGCCTCGCGATGGCCACCGTATTGTGGTTCTGGTTTGCCGCGGTAATTAAAGAAAATATGCAGGGGCTCAATAGCGATCAGCTCAAGCGCTCGTACGTGTGGGGTATGGGCTGGTTTATTTTTTCCGAGGTCATGTTCTTTGCCGCTTTCTTTGGTGCGCTGTATTACATTCGCACCTTTACCCTGCCGTGGCTTGGCGGCGAAGGGGACCGCGGTTCCTCGAACATGCTGTGGGAAGGTTTTCAGAATACCTGGCCGCTGATGGTAACCCCGGAACAGGCCGTAAGTGGTGATGCGGCGAAAGTGGTCGGCCCCAAGGGCATCATCGATCCTTGGCACCTGCCATTAATCAATACCGTGCTGCTGCTCGCTTCCAGCGTCACCGTGCACATTGCCCATGTGTACCTGAAAAAGGGTAATCGCAAGGGCTTTAACGGCTGGCTGACTGCTACCGTGGCGCTCGGCGGGGCCTTCCTGTTTTTCCAAATCGAGGAATACCTGGAAGCCTACCAGCACCTGGGCCTGACCCTGGAATCTGGCATCTACGGCACCACCTTCTTTATGCTGACCGGTTTCCACGGTGCGCATGTAACGCTCGGCACCATTATGTTGCTGATTATGCTATTGCGCTCGGTAATCGCGAATCACTTCAAGCCGGACGATCACTTTGGCTTTGAAGCGGCCACTTGGTACTGGCACTTCGTGGATGTGGTGTGGGTCGGTCTGTTTATCTTCGTTTACGTGCTGGGCGCCTAACGAAAAATCAGGAGTGGGTAGCGTGTACTACCCACTCCCTCACTGAATCAGTATTTATTTGCCCAGGGTGCGGTGTTGGACAGGATTCCACTATCAAAGCCGTACCAGATTGCTGCCAGCAACAGGGCAGCGAGCGAGATGCGAATGCCCAGCGCGTAAAGGGTTCGTTTTGATTCCGGCGCGCCCATGTCGCGCAGCAGAAAAAAGAGTGCACTGGTCAGGCTGGCCAGTACCGCGAGAAACAACAACACAATTATTGCTTTAAGCCACATAACAAACGCCACTTATTGAAGTATTTATTGGCATGACAGCTCCCAAAAAATCGCAGCAACAACGCGATCAGGCAGTACAGACCGGGAACTCCGCCCATTCCGCGCACTTGGCAAAAAGCCAGGATCCTGCAGCGCGGGAGGCCAGTGTAGCATTTATCCGCAACTGGCCACTGACGGTTCTGAGTTTATGTTTTTTCCCCCTGCTGCTCGGGTTGGGTAACTGGCAGCTGCAGCGGGCGGCAGAAAAACAGCATATCCAGCAGCAGGTCGACGCACGTCTCAGTGCGCAGCCCATCAAAATTTCTGACCTAAAAGTCCCCACAACTTATACCCCGGTGCGCCTGCTGGGCTTTTATACCGATGAATATTTTCTTTTAGACAACCGCACGCGTAATGGTCGCGTCGGTTACGAGGTGCTGCAGGTGTTTGAAACCGGCAGCGGCGGTGCAGAAAAGGCACGCTGGCTGATTAATCGAGGATGGATACCGGCAAACAGTCACCGCGACCAGCTGCCGCAAGTATCCTACCCATTGGCGGCCAAGGTAATTACCGGTTTTCTCTACCCGAATGGCAAGTCCAACGCGGACGCCGCTGCTCCAGCGGCCGTTGCGGTCCATGGCCGTATTCAGTCACTGGCGCAGTTGCGGGCACTTGGCTCTGGATTGCAACAAGCGGACTGGCATATTCGCTTGAGCGCAGATTCCGATACCGCGCTACTTACCGAATGGAATTTGTTGACTACCAGTCCGGCCAAGCATACGGGCTACGCAGTACAGTGGTTCGCCATGGCTCTCGCCCTGCTGGTGATGTGGCTGCTGGCTGCGACCAATCTGCGACAAATAGTGCGAGAAAAGTGGTTTAAATAAACACCAAAACAGACATAATCAACGCATAACAATAACGAGCACTCAATTGGACCAGTGTCCGGGTATGAGTGCGATAGCGAGGTACTCACGTGACTGAGCAAACCCAGATCGAAACTGAAGCACAGCCCGATTCTCGGCCTACGCCTGCAGCACCCGCGCAAAAGGGCGGCCTGAGTCGTTTCGCCGGCATGAGTGTCGTTGCCTCTGTGGCACTGCCGATGCTTGCGGCCTATATCATTTTTTACACCGGCGTGGGCATGCCTACGGATACGGTGAACCAGGGTGAGCTGCTCAGGCCAGCCCAGGACCTCGCTGAAATTAATCTACTGGCTGACGATGGCAATGCGGTTGACCTTGCGACGCAGGAGCCGAAGTGGCGCTACCTGATTGTTGGGGGAGAAGATTGTGCTGGAGAGTGTGAAAAGCTCCTCTATACCACCCGTCAGGTACATATCCGCCTGGGTGAGAAGTCTCGCCGTGTCGAGCGCCTGCTGGTTACGGGCGCGCCGCTGACGGAGTTGCGTCATCGGATTCTTGCCGATCAACATCCAAAGCTGAGGTTCACCACCAGCGACCAGCAAAAACTGGATGAATGGTTGGCAGACAGTGACCACGCACAATTGAAGCGGCCAAGTGCGCTGCTGGTGGATCAACAGGGCTACGCCATGATGGTGTATGACAACACCCACAACGGCAACCAGCTACTTAAGGATATCAAGCGGCTGCTGAAGTACTCCTACGAGAAGTAACGGGGACAGGAGAGAGCGATGGACGTGGAATCAGACATTACCGAGCTGAGAAAAAACTACAAACAGGACTGGCGCTTTCGCCTCGCCTTGATCGGCACCGGTCTCGCGGTGGTGGTAGTAGTGCTGGGCGCTTTTACCCGGCTTGCCGATGCCGGGCTGGGCTGTCCGGATTGGCCCGGCTGCTACGGTCACCTGCTGTGGCCCGACGAGCATCACGAAATTACGGCTGCGAATGCCGCTTTCCCGGATACTCCGGTAGAGACCGACAAGACCTGGCCGGAAATGGTGCATCGCTATTTCGCTGGGATGTTGATGCTGTTGGTGGCAGGTCTTACCTATTTATTCTGGCGGCGTCGCGGCCATCGTGGCTTTATCCAAAGCCACATCCTGTTCGGTCTGATTACGCTGCAAGCCGCCTTTGGTATGTGGACCGTGACCCTCAAGCTGTGGCCCCAGGTCGTGACCCTGCACCTGCTCGGGGGTATGGCGACCCTGTCGGTATTGTGGATGCTGTCCGAGCGCTTGCGCTATCGCAAACGGTTGATTCCCGCTCACGAGTTTACCGCACTGCAACGGTTGCGCCCGTTGGCGATAGCTGCCGTGGTGGTGGTCGGGTTGCAGATTGCCCTGGGGGGTTGGACGAGCTCGAACTATGCGGCGCTCGCGTGCCCGGATTTCCCCAAGTGCCATAACCAGTGGTGGCCCGCCGCAGACTTTGCCGAGGGATTCAATATTGCCCAACAAATTGGCCCGAATTACCTCGGCGGTGCCATGGAGAGCGATGCACGCACCGCCATTCACCTGACCCATCGCATCGGCGCGATTATCGTAACCCTGATTGTCAGCTTGCTGGCGATGCTCGCATGGCGCGCAGGCTCGCCGCGCTGGGCGCAAGGTTTGCTCGCCGTACTGGGCTTGCAGGTGGCGTTAGGTATTGCCAACGTAGTGATGCACCTGCCGCTTCCGATTGCCGTGGCTCACAATGCGGGTGCCGCATTGCTCCTGCTGAGCTTGCTGACCTTCTGTTATCGCATCAATACGGTACAGCCGGCAATAAAGCAGTATCCGTGACGAATATTCGAAGGGGATAAAGCAGAGGATTAAGTAGTACCTCTCGGTCGAACTGGTTGATTTGACGGGATGCCAAAAGCGGGCATCCCTGCCGCATAACAATGACAACGAGGTGGTAACCATGAGTACCCAGGCAGTACCCGTCCAACGCGCCAGCTGGCGCGATTACTATGAGCTCACCAAGCCGCGTGTGGTGATGCTGATGATTCTCACCTCGGTGATCGGCATGTTGCTGGCAGTACCTGGCATGGTGCCCCTGGACATACTGATACTCGGTAATCTGGGCATCGCCCTGTGTGCCGGCGGTGCCGCTGCGGTAAACCACCTGGTGGATCGCCAGATTGATATCAAGATGGCGCGCACCACCAACCGACCGGTGGCACGTGGTCGCGTGGAGCCGCAAAAGGCCCTGTTGTTTGCCATGCTCCTTGGGTGCGCGGGCATGGCAATTCTACTTGTGTTTGTAAATGCGCTGACCGCCTGGCTAACGCTGTTGTCTCTACTGGGTTACGCGGTGGTTTACACAATGTTTCTCAAGCGCGCGACGCCACAAAATATTGTGATTGGCGGCCTCGCCGGCGCGGCACCGCCGTTACTGGGTTGGGTTGCGGTAACCGGCGAGGTTCATGGTCACGGTCTGCTGCTGGCGCTGATTATTTTTGCCTGGACACCACCGCACTTCTGGGCGCTTGCCGTGCATCGTCGCGATGATTACGCCAAAGCGGAAATTCCCATGTTGCCGATTACCCATGGGGTGCAGTACACCAAAGTCCATATTTTGCTGTATACCTTTATTCTGCTCGCGGTCTCGCTGTTGCCATTTGCCACTGCCATGCTTGGCTGGCTGTACCTGCTGGGCGCGGTGGTACTGGGTATTGGTTTCCTGTACTGGGCGATAGAAATGTTGCGCGATCGCAATCCCAATGCGGGCATGGAAACCTTCAAGTACTCGATCATCTATTTGATGGCACTGTTCTGCATTATGTTGCTGGATCATTATCTGGTGGCGCTACCAACCAGTGGAGTCTGAGATGGGTGAGAATTCACAGCACACCGCCACGCAAAAGCGGGGAATAATTTTAACGGTAGGCGTTCTGGTTCTGTTTATGGTTGCGGTGATGGCCGGCTTCCTCAACAAAATGAATCAGCCGCGGGTAATTAGCGATGCCGAGTTGCGCCTGAATGGCGCAATCAAGCTGGAGCGTCCGCGTATTCTCGATGAGTTCGACTTGATTGCGGATACCGGCAATGCCTTTAAAACCACGCAACTCGAGGGGCGTTGGACACTGGTGTTTTTCGGCTTCACTCACTGCCCGGATGTGTGCCCGACCACCATGGCGACGCTGAATAATTTCTATCAGACGCTGGATGAAGAAACTCAGAAAACCACGGATGTTTTACTGGTTTCTGTAGACCCAACGCGAGATACCCCGGAACAACTACACGACTACGTGCGTTACTTTAATCCGGAGTTTGCCGGGGTAACTGGTGAGTTTCTGAATCTGAAGCGCTTTGCCAACCAGCTGAATGTCCCCTTTAACAAGGTCCCCCTGGACGATGGCAATTACACTGTCGACCACGGCTCGCAAGTAGTGTTGATTAATCCACGCGGTCACTACCATGGCTTTTTCAAGGCGCCGCTGGATCCTGCCAAAATGAAACTGACCTACCGCTCAATGCGAGCAACGTTTACCGGTTGAGGGGACGGGGTTCACTGAAGTGATTGATAACAGGCGCTACGATGGCGCCTGTTCCCATTCAGCTTATTGAAAATGGATTTTCTATGTTTTCTCTCAGTGTCCAACGGGGTGCGCCGGAAATTGCCGCGACCGAACCAGTTGACGGCAAAGCACTGTGGTTGCCCGCCGCATTTCTATGCTCTCTGGTAATCCCCTTCGGCTGGATTGGCGTGTTTGCGCCAGCGATCTGGCTCGGCCTGGTGGCGATGGAGAGTGCCCGCGGCTGGAAAAAGGCCGCTAGCTTTTTTATTACCGGCTTGCTGATGTTGTTGGTTAACAGCGGCTTAATTCCGGGCAATGAACACATATTGCTCATGGAACCCTACCGGGACGCATCCGCCAACCTGATTTACCCAAGCTTCCGTCCGGCCAAGGCGGTCATTGCGCTCACCATCGTGCTGTTTATGTTGGTGCGGCCGCAACCGCTGCACCGCAAAGACCTTCCCTGGATCGCCATTGTTGTCGCCGCACCCATTGCGCTGGGCGCTATGGTCCTCGATTTCCACCCGAAGCTCACTGCCACCATTGCGCTTGCCGCGCTGCTCAACTTTGTTGTGGTATGTATTGCCGAAGAGGGATTCTTTCGCTGGGTCCTCCAGCGCGGCTTGGGGTTATGGCTTGCCCGCTGGCCCTGGATCGCCACCGTTGTGGTGGGCCTGCTGTTTGTCTCCCTGCATACGGGGTGGGCGGCGTCACCGACGATGCTTGCACTGGTGGGTGTGGCCGGTTTCGGTTACGCACTACTGTGGCAACTGCGGGGTAGTTTCTGGGCATGTGTGCTTGCCCACTGGGGGGTCAACCTGCTGCATATGACCCTGCTCGCTTATCCAGGGTAACAGTCCAGGAGAGAGTCCAGGGAGAGAGTCCAGGGAGAGAATCCGGGATAAGCACTGCCGGAGGGCGCAAGCTACGCGTCGGTGAACTAACCTGAATAGACCGTTGTTTGGCGCGAAAGTCTGTGAAGCGAAACCAGAGCACTGGCAATCATGCGGCTTAAATGGCCGCCCGTTGGAAGGCGACTGCTGGGTTACCTCGGCCTTGCCATGGTGCTGCCCTGGGTGGTCTGGTTTATTGCTGGCCTGCTTGGCTGGGAACCCTCATTGATTACCACCTTCGGCATCCCCGGATTGCGTATTCCCGCATCCTTTGCCATTGGTGGCCTGCTGATTGCCGCAATTGGCTTCTGGCAAGACTAAACTTTTTGGGCAAACTGCGATTAGGTGCCCTAATGTTTCGCTTGTCCGACCTGTTTATATTTCTCGCCGTGGCGATTTCGTTCGCCCTCTCCAGTTATCTCTGGTTCAACGGTTACCGCGAACAGGGCGTATTCACCGCCCTCTGGGTGCCGAGTATTCTCGCTTTTGGCATTTACGTAAAAGTTTCAGCGCTGCTGGCGCGCAGTGAGTAGTCATGTCTGACCAACTGATCTTTTACGTCGGTCTGGCGGTTTTTGTATTGATGCTGATTGGTATCGGCCTGACGGTGTATGCCTTCCACCGCGCGGGAACGGAGCCAGTCACGCCGGCGCGCAAGGGGCAGCGGCGAGAACCGCGCCAGCGCCGTTAATGCGAGCGATTTGATAGAACGAAGAGTCGCCGCCGCTCCAGGTCAAGCGCGCGCCGCGCGGACCTGCCCCAACAGGAAGAACAGGCTTGCAGCCAGCACGATGGACGGCCCCGCGGGGCTGTCCCATACCACCGACATACCAAGGCCGACCACCACAGAAACGCAGCCGATCAGTGATGCGAAACCCGCCATCTGTTCCGGGGTCGCCGACAGGCGACGTGCGGTGGCCGCCGGAATAATCAGCAACGCGGTGATCAGCAGTACACCGACGACTTTCATGGCGATGGCGATCAACAGGGCCAGCATCAACATCAACGCCAGTCGAATTTTATCCACCGGAACCCCTTCCACTGCGGCGAGCTCTTCGTGCAGCGTAAATGCCAGCAGCTTTGGCCACAGGTACCACAGCAAGCCGGCAATGATGACCGCCGCCATCGCCATCAGCAGCAGATCCTGCGACGAAACTGCCAGCAGGTCGCCGAGCAGCAATGACAGCAAATCCACATTGATCTGCAGCAGGCTCATGGTCACGATGCCCAGCGCCAGCATGCTGTGCGAGAGGATGCCCAGCAGGGTATCGACGGAAAGATTCTGACGGCGCTGCAAGTACACCAGCAGCAATGCCAGTACGCAGCTGCTGGCGACCACCGCCAGCGTCGGCTGTATATGCAGTACAAACCCGAGGGTTACCCCGAGCAGGGCAGAGTGCGCCAAGGTATCGCCGAAATAGGCCATGCGCCGCCAGACCGCGAAGCAGCCCAGTGGCCCGCTGACCACCGCCACCAACAGGCCCGCAGCCAGCGCATACCAGAGGAATGTCGAGCTCAGGAGTTGTGACCAGTCCATTAATTGTGTTCCTGCGGGCCGGAGGTCTTGCCCGGCGTCAGTGCGTGCGGATGGTCGTGGTGACAACCGTTATCCACAACGTCACCGCTCAAGTCGTGATGATGATTGTGGTGATGGGTATACAGGGCGAGTTTGTCGCCAAACATTTCAAGGTACACCGGATCTTTGCTCACCTGCTCCGGGTGCCCGTGGCAGCAAATATGTTGATTGAGGCATAACACCCGGTCGGTCGCGGCCATCACCAGGTGCAAATCGTGCGACACCAGCAATACACCGCACTGCAGCTCGTCGCGTAGCTGGGCGATCAACTGGTAGACCTCGCTCTGACCACCGACGTCGACACCCTGGGTGGGTTCATCGAGTACCAGCAGCTGCGGCCTGCGCGCCGCCGCGCGGGCCAGCAATACCCGCTGCATTTCGCCGCCAGACAGGTCGGTAAGGCGGGCGTTGGCCAGGTGCGGGGCTGCCACGCGTTCGAGAGCTGCGGCGACACTGACATCATCGATACCGAGCTGTAAAAAGCGCGAGACGGTCATCGGCATACTGGAGTCGATCTGCAAGCGTTGCGGCATATAACCCAGTCGCAATGCCGGACGCCGCTCGATCGCACCGGAGGTGGGCTTGGTCAGCCCGAGCAACAGGCGCAATAAGGTCGTCTTGCCCGCACCATTGGGGCCAATCACGGTGACGATCTCTGCGGGTCGCAATTCCAGCGTAATATCCCGCAGCAGCTGGCGGCCGCCAATGTTCAGGCCGAGGTCGCGGGCGCGGATGAGCGGGGTGGATGAACTCAGGGGAGGCTCCAGACTGGTTGAAGAGGGGTTTGGCCTCTGCAGAAGCGCGATCGATAATAAAACGGCTGGCGAGTGTAAGCCGCGTATGATTATATCGCACCCCTTTAATCGGTGTGACGTGTGTTCGCCGGCAATTGCGGTCGCTACCGGCCGCCGATTTATCCTTGCCAGCGGTGTTCGGTCTGTTGTTTGGTCTGTTGGTTCGTTTGCCTATGTTCGAGAAGCCATTGGGTGTTGTTTTTGCGCTCGGGTTGATTTTTGCGTCACTGGTGAGTGCCGGTTGCGGTACAAAAGCCCCGGACACCAAGCGTTCTGAAAAGCTGGTGGTAGTAGCGAGCATTGCGCCGCTGGCGATGCTCGCGCGCGAAGTCGTGGGGGATGCGGCTGAGGTCCACCAGCTGGTGCAGGGTGCCGATCCACATCACTATGCGCCCTCGGTAAATGATCGCCTGACCATCGAGGGTGCTCCGCTAGTCGTGTGGATGGGACCCGCGCTGGAATCCGTGCTCGCGCGGCAGATGGCACTGGTGTCCGCGGAACGCCAGCTGGCGCTGCTCGACGATACCAGCCAATTTGAATTCGACGGTTCCGACCCGACCGATCCACACCTGTGGCTGCGTCCGCGTAATGCCTCAGCAATCGCCGCGCGCATCGCCGCGCGGCTCAGTACCCTCGATCCGCAACAGGCTGAAGGTTACCGCCAGCGCGCCCGGGATTTCTCGCGCGCCATGGCCAATCTGCAAAAAGTGCAGGATCGCGCCCTGTGGGCATACAAGGATGTGCCCATCGTCTCGACGCACAAGGCCTACAGCCAGTTCTTTGGCCCCGCCGGCGTGGCGGTGGAAAGTCTGAGTGGGGGGTCAAAGCAGGCCCATGGCGCGCGCACCATGGTGGACAAGATTCGACGTGAAGAGGTTTCCGGGCCCGCCGGTTGCCTGTTTGGCGAGGTCCCCGCGAACGATCGCGATCGTCAGACTGCCAGCCATCTGAATTTGGGCTACCAGGCCCTGGATCCCCTGGGAAGTACGCTGCCGCAAGATGCAGGGTACCGCGCGCTGATGGAAAAGCTGCTGGCGGATGCTCGCCGCTGCCTGAGTACAATTCCCGATAAAAGCGCCCGGCCGCTTCGTCCAGTTTCTGGATTGGACGGAGCAACCGTCAGCTGGGCTCCTGCTCCGACACGCTTTCCTGATTCTGCTCCCGTTGTATTTCGTTAGCCGGTGCCTCCCGGTCGGCTTCCTGTTCCGGCAAAACGGCAGGCGCAAGCGATGATTCCCGCACTGCCTCAGGCGCTTCCGAAACCGACTGAGTGAGCGCCGCTGCGGGCGCTTGCTCAGTGGTTACAGGGTCCGCCGCGGTTGTTTCCAACGCTTCCTGTGCAGATGTTTGTTGCGGTGACTCTTGCGGCGCCTGCTGTTGCGCCAGCTGCTCCTCTGCCGCGCGCATCAACGCTTCAACCTGCTGTTGCTGCACACTGCGTACGTTGTTGAGCAGGGCCTCTCGGTTTGGGTCGCGCAGCATCTCCTGCCGGTACTGCTCGCGGTGTTGTTCCTGAATCAGGTATCGGTTGTCGCTTACTTCCTCTTCCGCAATCAACTCCGGCACCGGATATGCGGTCGCCTCTACATGCTCCATGGTTTCTGCCGCGTAGGCCGAGCCACTTGCGGTTTCCTCTACTGCACCCTCTACGCGGTCTCCTACTGCGCTCTCTACCGCGCCCGGCGCCTGATCTTGCGCGATCACCGTACCGGCGAGCCCCCAAACCAACGCCAGCTGGATCAATATGCGGGATTTCATCTGTTCATGCCTCTCTGCAACTTCCCTATTGCAAGCCTAGAAGCTGTTGCCTGAGTGGGGGGGACACTGCGATGACTCGCGCGGCGGCATCGACAAATGGAGTTGGGCGAGGCAACTTCCGCCGCCGCCGCACGAGCGAAAACTTCTCAAGGCAGGTATCCTGTCGACCTGCGCAAACAGCGCCACATCGCATTCATCTATCTGTCATCGCAACCCGAATTTCTATTTGTCTATGAGCAACGATAAGACCTCTTCTGCGCCACTGATCCTGGTGGACGGCTCCTCCTACCTTTACCGCGCATTCCACGCTCTGCCGCCGCTGGCGACCAGCACCGGCCAGCCCACCGGCGCCGTGCGCGGGGTGATCTCTATGCTGCGCAAGCACCTGAAGGAGCATCCGGACAGCCCAGTGGTGGTGGTATTTGACGCCAAGGGCAAAACCTTCCGCGATGAGCTGTTCGAGGAATACAAGTCGCACCGCCCGCCGATGCCCGACGACCTGCGCGCGCAGATACAGCCGATTCACGACATCATCGATGCCATGGGGCTGCCGCGCCTGGTGATCGACGGGGTTGAGGCAGACGATGTTATCGGCACCCTGGCACTGCAGGGCGCAGAGCAGGGCATGGACGTCATCATCTCCACCGGCGACAAGGATATGGCCCAGCTGGTGCGCCCCGGCGTGACCCTGGTAAATACCATGTCCAATACGGTGATGGACGTGGAGGGAGTAAAGGCCAAATTCGGCGTGGGTCCGGAGCTGATCATCGATTTTCTCGCACTGATGGGCGACAAGGTGGATAACATCCCGGGTGTTCCCGGTGTGGGCGAGAAAACTGCCCTGGCATTGCTGCAGGGGCTCGGTAGCCTCAAGGATATTTACGCCAATCTCGATGGCATTGCGCCGCTCGGCTTCCGTGGGTCCAAGACCCTGGCCAAGAAAATGGAAGAGCACAAGGACGCGGCGGATATGTCCTACGTGCTGGCCACCATCAAGACCGACGTGGAGATGGACTACCAGCCGCAGACCCTCACCAACAGCGAACCGGATAGCGACAAACTGCGCGAACTGTTTACCGCAATGGAGTTTCGCAGCTGGGTCGACGAGCTGGGTGGCGGCGGCGAGGCAACGTCCGCGGCGGTCGCCGCGATAGAGCGCAACTACAGCATTATCCTCGACGAGCAAGAGCTGGATGCCTGGCTGGACAAACTGAAGCAGGCGGACCTGTTTGCCTTCGATACCGAAACCACCAGCCTCAATTACATGCAGGCCAAGCTGGTAGGGGTGAGCTTTGCGGTGGACGCCGGCGAGGCCGCCTACCTGCCCTTGGCCCACGACTATATGGGCGCACCGGCACAGATCGACTTTGCGCGGGCACTGGCCAAACTGAAGCCCATTCTCGAGAGTGATGAATACAAGAAGGTCGGTCAGAACCTGAAGTACGACAGCCACATTCTCGCCAACTACGACATTGAGCTGCGCGGGATTGCCCGCGACACCATGCTCGAATCCTACGTGCTCAACAGCACCGGCAGCCGTCACGATATGGACAGCCTCGCGCAGAAATATCTGGGTGAAGCCACGATCAAGTTCGAAGACATTGCCGGCAAGGGTGCCAAGCAGCTCACCTTCAACCAGATCGAACTGGACAAGGCCGGCCCGTATGCGGCGGAAGATGCGGACATCACCCTGCGCCTGCACCAGGAGCTGAGCGGTCGGCTGGCGCAAGAGCCGAGCCTGGAAAAGGTGCTCGACGAAATTGAAATGCCGCTGGTGCCGGTGCTGACGCACATCGAGCGCAATGGTGCCTATATCGATGCGGCGATGCTGAAACAGCAGTCCGACGAGCTGGACAAGAAAATGCGCGAGCTGGAGCAGCAGGCGTACGACGAGGCGGGTGAGGAATTCAATCTCGGTTCCACCAAACAGCTGGGCGCGATTCTGTTTGAAAAGCTGGAAATTCCGGTGATCAAAAAAACCCCGAAAGGGGCACCGTCTACCGCCGAGCCGGTGCTGCAGGAGCTCGCACTGTCACACAAACTGCCGGCGCTGATTATGCAGTACCGCGGCATGGCCAAGCTGAAGAACACCTATACCGACAAGCTGCCGCAGATGATCGACCCGGTCACTGGGCGGGTACACACCTCCTACCACCAGGCAGTGGCGGCCACCGGGCGCCTGTCGTCCTCGGATCCCAACCTGCAGAACATCCCGATCCGTACCGAAGAGGGCCGTCGCATTCGCCAGGCGTTTGTCGCCGACCCGCGCATCAATGGTGGCAGCGTGATCGTGGCCGCGGATTACTCGCAGATTGAATTGCGCATCATGGCGCATCTGTCGGGAGACAAGGGACTGCTGGATGCCTTCGCCCACGGGGCGGATATTCACCGCGCGACTGCCGCGGAAGTGTTCGAGGTACCGGTGGAAGAGGTCAGCGATGAACAGCGCCGCCGCGCCAAGGCGATCAACTTTGGTTTGATCTACGGCATGAGCGCGTTTGGTCTGGCCAAGCAACTGGATATCCCGCGCGCAGACGCCCAGACCTATATCGACCGCTATTTCGAGCGCTACCCGGGTGTGCTCGCGTATATGGAAAACACGCGCAAGCAGGCCGCCGACAAGGGCTACGTGGAGACCCTGTTCGGTCGCCGCCTGTACCTGCCGGAAATCAATTCCCGCAACGGCATGCAGCGACAGGCTGCGGAGCGCACCGCGATCAACGCGCCCATGCAGGGTACCGCGGCCGATATTATCAAGCGCGCAATGATCAGCGTGGATGCTTGGTTGCGCGAGGCGCAGCTGAAAACCCGGCTAATCATGCAGGTACACGATGAACTGGTACTGGAAGTGCCGGCTGATGAGCGTGAAGTGGTGGTGCAGCGGATTCCGGAATTGATGCAGGCTGCAGCAGAACTGGATGTGCCGCTGATTGCCGATCTGGGTGAGGGCGCGAACTGGGACGAGGCGCACTGAGTCGGTCAGCAATTTTTTAAAAATTTTTGCGATTTTTTCGCTTTCCGCGGAACTACTCGATAAGGGGCCTCTCTAACTAAGCAAGATCGTTGGATTGCAACATCATCCCCAAAGCTTAGTCAGAAGCCCCTCGCCCCGAAGATACCCCCATCGGGGCTTTTTTTTGCCTGAAATTTGCGCTGCGTAGGTCGATATAACGTGTAGAGTGCCTGAGGCTGTATCAAAAAGGCTTGGTTATTTAATCAACAGGAATAGAGTTTTTTGACGCGCGGCGAGGAATAAAGTCTCAGAAACAGAATTTTTTGCCCGCAAAAAAGCCATGGGTGGGATACAGTTGCCGCGTCCGCATTGCGAAAAAAGAGTGGGGAACCTTTCAGGCCCAGCTTAGTCTTTGGACTATAGGATTTGGTTTGAAGGCATCGCAGAGGATGCAGTGGAATTTGGGTGAGAACCCAAGGTCGCACCCGTCCCCCTGGGTGCGGCTCCCAAGTGCCCCTCCCCAAGGGCACTGACCCCTAGCCGGCAGCTGCAATCTGCCGGCTTTTTTTTGCCTCCAGTTCTTGAAGGCGCTTATCGGGCCTGCGCGGCCCGGGAAAACATCCTGTGAGCTGCTCATCGCCCGGGTTGGCTAAAAAATAAGCGGCTTACATTGAGTTTAGACGAAATTTGGCGGTGCAATTCACGCGCCTGGCTGTTCCGCCTCGGCGTCGTCCTGGGGCAGCGCCAGCCACTGGTTCAACTGGCGCTCGAGCTTGTCGAGGCCCTTGCGCTTGGGTGCGGAAAAAATCTGTACCGTAACGTTGTGGTCCAGCTCGAGTGCCTTCAATTCCTTCTCTACGGCAAAGCGCGTGTTATTGGCGGGGCCATTCTTCAGTTTGTCGGCCTTGGTCAGCAGGATATGTGCGGGCAGGCCCGACTTGACTGCCCAGTTCAGCATCTGCAAATCGAACTCTTTCAGCGGCTGGCGAATGTCCATCAACAGTACCAGCCCCTTCAGGCATTGGCGATTCTCCAGATAAAACGCCAGATTGCGTTGCCACTCGTCCTTCATTGCACGCGCCACCTTGGCGTAGCCGTAGCCCGGCAGGTCGACCAGACGCTGGGATTCGCTCAGGTGGAAGAAGTTGATCAGCTGGGTGCGTCCGGGCGTCTTGGAGGTCCGTGCCAACTTATTGTTGTCGGTGAGTGCATTAATCGCACTGGACTTGCCGGCATTGGAGCGGCCGGCGAAGGCTACTTCGGCGCCAGAATCCACCGGGCACTCCGCCAAGGTGGGTGCGCTGATCAGAAATTCAGCGTGGCGGAAATTGATTCGTTTAACATTGGCTTCAGACATGGGACTTCCCGGTACACTCAGATGGCGCGCAAGTATATAATGCCGCGGTTTTATCGTCGCTGATGGTTTAAGGGCGTTTGGGTGCCGCCAGCAGCGAAGATGGGTGCAAAACTTCAGCGCGCAACAGGACGACGTATGAACAGCATTATAAAGAAGGCCGCTCTGGCTTTGGGGATGGTAGCTTTCGCCCAGGTGGGACACGCTGCCGGTGATGCCAGTGCGGGGCAGGCAAAGGCTGCGACCTGTGTGGCTTGTCATGGTGCGGACGGTAACAGCCCGGCGCCGACTTTCCCGAAAATTGCCGGTCTCGGCGAAAAGTACCTGCTCAAGCAGTTGCGTGACGTGAAGAGCGGTGCGCGGTCCATTCCAGAAATGACCGGTCAGCTCGATAACATGAGCGATCAGGACCTGCAGGATATCGCTGCTTTCTACGCTTCGCAGAACATCCAGATTTCCGGTTCTACCGCCTTCTCGGTGATGCTGAATAACGGTGACAACGTGGACGGCCTGGCGCTGGGCCGCGAGATCTACCGCGCAGGCAACAGCGAAACCGGTGTACCCGCGTGCATGGGCTGCCACTCGCCTACCGGCCTGGGTAACGCACCCGCCGCGTACCCGCGTTTGTCTGGTCAGTATGCCGAATACGTGGAGAAGCAGCTGAAGGCTTTCCGCGCAGGCACCCGTGCCAACGATGGTGATACCCGCATTATGCGCACCGTGGCACGCCAGCTGTCCGACGCCGAGATCAAGGCTGTCGCGAACTACGTAGCGGGCCTGACCGAGTAATCGGTAGCCAGTTGCGAAAAAGGCCGGTCAGTGACCGGCCTTTTTGTTTCCCCCTGCCGAACCCGGCTTGCACCGACCGTTGGGAACTTCAATAATTTCCGCGGTCTATATTCAGCCAGGAGTCAGCTGAGCCCGAGCATACTTTGGCCTTACAGCTGCAGGCACACAGAATAAATTTTGGAGTAACTCTTTATGAAAGCCGTCGTCGCACTCTTTACCATGCTGCTGAGCCTGGCAGCCTGCGCCCAGGAAGCCCCGGGCAAGTTCAAGGCCGGTCAGCACTACGAAGTACTGCCGCAGGCCGTTGCCCAGGACGACGACAGCAAGATCGAAGTGACCGAACTGTTCTGGTATGGCTGCGGCCACTGCTATCACTTTGAGTCTCCGCTGAAAAAGTGGCAGAAAACCATGCCCGCCGATGTGGCGCTGAAGAAGATCCCGGCCATCTGGCAGCCGGTGATGGAGATCCACGCGCGTATGTTCTACGTGGCGGACGCCATGGGTGCGCTGGACAAGGTGCACGACCCGATCTTTGCCGCCATCGCCCAGCAGCGCAAAATGTTCGCCACCCGCGACGGTCGCGACTGGAAAGCCGATGATGCCGCCATTGAAGCGCTGTTCAACGATGCCGGTGCCGACGGCGCCAAAGCGGTGAAATTGATGAATGGCTTCGCGATCAACAGCAAGGTCAAACAGGGCCAGGCGAAACAGCGTGCCTACAAACTGACCGGTACCCCGGAAATGGTTGTTGCCGGTAAATACCGCATCAGCACCTCGCTGCCGGGTATCAAGGGCAAGTCCAACGGGCAGGAGATCATGCTGGATGTGGTCGACTTCCTGGTCGAGAAAGAGCGTGCCGAGAAAGGCTAATTGCCCCGGCGCACCCCGCTCGCAAAACCCCGCAACTGCGGGGTTTTTTATTGCCTGAACTTCCCTGCGTCGGCGCACTGCTAGGCTAACAATGGGTACCGTCACCGATTTTGCCAGTGCCAGAATGCGCAATTTGCCCCCACCACTATTGATTGCTCTGCTGCTCAGCCTCTGGGGTGGCTGGCTGCAGGCCATGGCGCAGATACCGCAAGAACCGCTGGTCGAGGAGCAGCTGCCCGAGCAGCAGACACCGGTGGATATTGCCGCGCGCGCAGTGAGCCTGCTGTCGTTTGTCGCGGTGGATTATCCCGACGCGGTCAACGGCGGCAATGTCCTCGACCGGGGGCTATATCGACAAACCCGCGAAAACGCAGAGCTGGCTACGGACCTGGTCGCGGGGCTGCCCGACCGGCCGGGGCGCACCCAATTGCTCAATACATTGCAGACGCTGCAAGCGGCTATTTCCGACAAAGACACCGCGGAGCTGGTACGCCGCCGTGCCAACACCGCGGCCGACCGCCTGGCCGCGCTCTATCAACTGCCGCGCTCCCCGGCCGAACCCCTGCCTGCCGCCAGTGAGGCAAACGCCCTGTATCGCGATCGCTGCCAGCACTGCCATGGGGAAAATGGGTTAGCCGGGCAACCGGAACGCGCCCTGAATGATCCCGCGCGCATGGTGAACCTGAGTCTTTACGATTTTTACAATGTGCTGGAGCCCACCCGTAACGATGCCCATGATGAAGCCGTGGACGGCGACCTCAGCAGTCGCCAGCGCTGGGCGCTGGCGGTCAAGGTGGCCAGCTTCAGCGCACCGCAGGTGGCACCATCCCGCAAACTTGCCGAACAGTACCCGGCGCTGGTCGGCCTTCCCGGCATGGCGGTGTTGCGTCCGTCTGAGCTTCCCGAACCCGCGCGTGCATCGCTGATGTGGTGGCGCGCCCACCCGGAGCAGACTCGTGCGCTGCAACACCCGCTGGCCCGGGCCGCGGGCCTGATCTATCTGGCGCAGATTGCCTATCGCGGTGGTGACCCCGCCGGCGCCTATCACAAACTCATGTTGGCCCTGCGCAGTGGTTACTTGCCGGCGCGCGCAGAGTTGGCCGAACGGGATCCGGCGCTCGCAATCCAGCTCGAGCAGCAGTGGCAGGCGCTGCGCGAGGCCATTCTCGCGCGCGCGCCGGCCAATGAGGTGATCGAGCAGTTTCAGCGTTTGCTGGCCAGTGTGGTGCAGGGCCGGGAACTGCTGCAGCCGACAAGTGGCAGTGTCATTTATGTATGGGCGGGACTTTTGTTTGTTGCCGCGCTGACGCTGGGCCTGATGCTGTGGTTTGGTTTGCGTCGTCGGCGTAAAACATAGGTTTGTTTCCCTCACTAAAGGCGAGTTCCTTAGGCTGGGCTGACGCGAAAACAAAGAAAATTGTCGCATTCGCTGCCACTGTTGAGATTTACGACTAGGCTTTTAATTAGGTTGTGCAAATAACCGCCAGTCGTTGAACCCAACAGAGAAGAGTGCCGCATGAAGTTGTTGCGTCAGTTGTCCTTCCGTCCCGTTCTCGTATCCCTGCTGCAATCCTACGCCCTGACCTTTGCAGTGTTCCTGATTCTTCCCGCATTCGCCTCCGCACAGGAGCAGACCGGCAACCAGGCTGCGGCCAAACGCTGGGTCGGCAACTGGCTGGTGGTGGGGCAGGGGGATGAGCAGCTGGTTTGGCAGCTCCACGCCGATGGTACCGGCTTTGCGCACGGTTTCCGTGCTGACGGTCAGCTTACCCATGGCTTCGCAATTTCCTGGCGTATCAACGGTGATACGGTGCGAATCCGTACCGGCGGCACCCTGCATTGCAACAGCGGCATGGTTTACGCGCAGTTTACCGGTTGGAGCGCGGTCACCTTAGACTTCAACGTGATCGACGGGCGTCATTGGCGCCAGCATAACGGTGGCATCCTTGCCTTCCAGCGTCGCCTCGCCGACTGGGAAACACCCAACCACGGCGCCGAGTGCCCCAATCTGTACGATCGCGAGCGGAAAGAGACCCCGCAGACCGCCTCGGCCGGCAATTGAAGCCGGAGCGTATAGGGCAGTGCTGGTCAATCTAGCCATGATCAATGCACGGGCCAGCGCAATGGCCAAGAAAGCGTCCAGCCTGCGGCCGGGGAAGGAAGTCCCCCGCCGGGGTCCAAGGGACTGGCATTCATCTCAGGGAAGAATAAAGCGCAAGCGGAGCCTGGCAGTCATGCAGCAACGCTTTATTCACAAGCTACTGGTTACCAGTAGGCAAACTCTGATTGCGGCAAGGTCCGTGTTGGTGAGTGCCTTTCTATTGTCATCGACAGCGCTATTGTCATCGACTGCGGCGGTTGCGGCACCCGACTCCGCTGCCAAACCCAGCAAGGAATTGCAGTCGCAAGCGTCCGGGCAGACAGCCGGGCGCGAGCAACAAGGCCAGTATCCCGGTTGGGAAGTGGAATCGCGCTTGCAGGCCGGGCAGTGGGTAGGCAATTGGTTGATTTCCCGCGATGGCGAAGCGCAGCATGTGTGGAGCCTGAACAAGGATGGAACTGGTCGCTCCTACGCATTCAATCGCCATGGCGATGAGATGAAGTTTGCCTACGGCTACGACATAAGCTGGTACTTCGACCCACATACCCAGATGGCCAATATTAAAACCGAGCGCCGCATTGTGTGCCGGGGTGGCCGCGTGTATCCGTACTTCCTCACTCTCAAGTCTTACGAAAGCGATTATGCGGTAAAGGGAAAGTTTGCCTGGCAGACCACCTGGACCGAAGCCAGCATCGGCCGCAACTATCTGCATAAATCCCTGGTTGTTTTCGTCGCACCTCTATCCGGTTGGCACAATCCGGAGAAAAACGCCCCCTGTCCGATTTTCCCGCGCATGGATGTGGAGAAAGATATCGACCTGGCGCTCGACCGATGGGAACAGGAAGCGCAACAGAGTGAACACGAGCAATTGGTCGATACCACCCCGGTAGAAGGGGAGCCGGAATTTACCGGCGAAGATTTCGGACCGGCAGTGGCTGAGCCCAAGGGCAAAGTGCCAGGCCAGAAAGCATCGTCAAAAAGCAAAACCGCCAAGGCGCGGGTGAAAGACAAATCCGGGAGAGACCGCCGATGAATGCTCAGGTAAAAATCGACCAGCTGCTATTGCGGCTGACCCCGATCCTCGATCGCGAAGTACTCGGGCTGTGTGTGCTGGATGAGGCCCAACTGGTGCAACACCTGGCACATTGCCGGTGTATCTTCCGCGAGCGCGAAGGGATTACCGCATTGCTGCCCACACATCTTGCCGAGCAGGCGCAGTTATCGGTGAGTGAGGATTACCGGCAAATTACTTTGCAGTTTGTTCATGGTGTGGAGGCGCCCGGCCTCACCGCCATAATTTTGCGTGAGCTCGCTGATGCCGGGGTCCAGGCCAATGTGGTTTCTGCGCGCTATCACGAACACATCCTGGTGCGCGCGCGCGATGCCAGACATGCGATGCAGATCCTGTATGGCATCAGCAATCGTCTGCAGTACTCCTAGGAAGTAGACACCGTTTCTATTCTCCGTCCAGATGTTTAGGTCTGGGCGGGGTTCGCCGATGGCAGGGAGCGCCCCTGGGCAAGACGTCTTATCGAGGAGTGCGCTGCCGACCATGCATATCGCCTATCCGCCGCCACTGCCCCACGGCCCGATCCGCCAGTTGCTGCCGGATTTCTTCGTGGTGCGTGGCCAGGCCCGCGTTGCGCCGGGGGTGCTGGTCAATCGCAATATGGGCATTGTGCGCATTGACGATGATTTGCTACTGGTCAATCCGATACGTCTCACCCGCTTGCAGGAAGAGCGCCTGTGCGACCTCGGCAACGTGCGTCAGGCGGTGCGCCTTGGATACTTCTTTGGCTGCGATGATCTCTATTACCGCGATCGCTTCAATGTATTTTTCTGGCGGCAACACCACTCCGATTACTACCCAGTTCCCGCCGCCGATGAATTTCTGCAAGAGGGTGGCAGCTGCCCGATTCCGGATGGCCAGGTATTTGAATTCAGCCACAGCGAGATTCCCGAGGCTGCACTGTATGTCCCTAACTCCGGTGGGCTGCTTCTTACCGGGGACTCCCTGCAATACTGGAGCAGCTGGACGGCCTGCAACTGGGCCGGGCGCTGGGCGCTGCGCCTGAGTGGCATGCATCGGGGTATGCAGGTATCGCCGGCCTGGTGCCGTCGCGCCACCCCGCAGGGGGAAAACTATCAGCGCTGGCTCGCTACCGACTTCCAGCGGCTGCTCGACCTGCCGTTCCAGCATATGCTCGCCGGTCACGGTGATTTCTGTGCAGACCGCGCCCACGAACTCGCCGAGCGTGCGGTAGCGGCGAGTTTTTCCGCATCTCTCAAGGCACGCAATACCCGCGATACGCGGCACTGATCGCAAAACCTGTGCAGAGCAATCGCCGGTGTCGCGCGCGGCGCCGTGATAAGCTGGGGGCGTTTCGAATTTTAGAATGAGCCCAGCATGTCCCGCTTCAGCGCCATCCGTGTCATCGCCTTAAAAGCACCGCAATCCTTGCGGCCAGTTTCCCGGTTTGTTCCTCTCCTAGTCGTAGGACTGCTGAGCGCCTGTGTGGGGCTCAGCCAGCTACCCGAGATACCTCGTGCAGACATGGAGCGCATGCGTGCGGATGTGGAATTTCTGGCGGACGACCGGTTACAGGGGCGGGAAACCGGTTCTGCCGGCTACCAGCAGGCGGCGAACTATGTGGCTGCGCGGTTTGCCGAGCTCGGGCTAGTCTCCATCACCGGAGAGGATTACTTCCAGCAGGTGCCCCTGCGCAAAGCGCTCTGGGATCCAGGTGCGGCGACACTGGTGCTGCACAGTCGCGAGGGCGACATCACCTTTGACCTGGGGGTGGATTTTCTTGCTGCTCCCTCTGCGGCGCATCGCGATAGCACGACTACCGCGGGCCTGGTGTTTGTCGGCTTTGGTATCGATGCACCCGCCTATGGCATCGATGACTATGCCGGACTCGACGTGCAGGGAAAAATTGTTGTGTACCTGTCCGGACGCCCACAGCATCTACCAAATGAGGTGGGTGCCCACTTCGCATCCAACCGCACGAAACAACGGACGGCCGCTCGCCGTGGTGCAGTTGGCACCATTAGCCTGAATACCCCGATGCGGGAATTGCGTCGCCCATTCGCGGCTTCTACCAAGCATCTGCAGGATCCGCGCTGGGACTGGCTGCGTGCCGATGAAACACCGGGCAATGCTATCCAGCGCCTGCAGCCCGGTGTCATGCTCGATATGCCAGCTGCCAAGCAGTTGTTTATGGGCGCCGCGCGCAGCCTTGATACCATTTTTACTGAAATTGAAAATGGCCTGGTGCCACAGGGATTTTCCCTGCCCGATACCGCCACCCTGACCAGCAGCGCCAAGCACCAGCGCATCTCCAGCCCCAATGTTGTGGGCCTGTTGCCGGGGCAGGATCCCCAGCTCAAACACGAGTACATCATCTTTTCCGCGCATCTGGATCATATCGGCATTGAGCCGGACACCAATCTTGTTAATAACGGCGCACAGGATAATGCCGCCGGCATAGCCGTGATGCTGGAGGTAGCGCGGCTATTTGCCGCAGCGGAGCATGGGCCCCGGCGTTCCATTCTGTTTGTCGCGGTAACCGCAGAGGAGGAGGGCCTGCTTGGCTCCGATTACTTTGCCCAGCACCCACCGGTTGCCCCAAGCTCCATGGTGGCCAACATCAATCTCGATATGCCGATGCTGCTGTATCCGTTCCGCGACGTCATCGCCTTCGGTGCCGAGCATTCGAGCCTGGGCGAAACCACCGCCCGTGCCGCGCGCCGTGCCGGTCTTAAACTCAGTCCTGACCCCATGCCCGAACAGGTCATCTTTGTGCGTAGCGACCATTACAGTTTCGTACGCCAGGGCATCCCAGCGATTTACCTGATCACCGGCCGCGAGGCCATCGACAGCGAGATCGACGGCAGTCACGCACAAATCCAGTTCCTGCGCGACCACTACCACAGACCCAGCGATCAGTCAGATGCGGGAATCAACTACATTGCGGCGCAGCAGTTTGCCGAAGTGAATTACGCAATTGCGCGTGATGTGGCGGATTCAACGCAGAAACCACGCTGGAATCAGGGTGATTTTTTTGGCGAACTCTATGAGTCTGGTGATTGAAATGACTAGATATGGCTATGCGAGTGCAATATGAACTCTCAATAAATGTGATGCGGGTCACGTTCTGCGTGTTAGTATTGGGCATCAGATACGTAAATCAGTTTCTGATGAGCCTGTAGGCAGTGGTCCACCTGAACTTATAAAAATATTCGTTAGCAATCTAATCATATGAAAAAACTGTTAATTCTCGTTGTAGCACTTGCAGCTACTGCTTGTGCAATGCCGCAATATAAAAATATCCCCATTGAATCTGGTGATAGTTCGAAGGGATATAATTACGGGCGCGAATTCATCATGCTGGGAGGGTCGAAAGGCACCTTAACGATATCGGCAGGTGAGATCACGGATGCAAATGCTCGACAAATTTTTACACTTACCTTCACTAACGGGACATTGAAGCCGATAACAATAATGGATGGTGACGTTACGGCGTATGTTGATAATGCGATCCACCCAATCCTCACGACAGAACAAATGGTCGCCCAAGCCAAAAAAGCAGCTGCATGGCGTGCTGTTGCGGTAGGTTTATCAGCTGCAGGAAATGCGATGAACGCGGCTAATGCTGGATATGGGAGCGCATATACGACGAGTTCTGCAACCGCATATGGGAGCAATGGAACTTATGCAAATGCATATGGTTCGAGTTATACGTCATACTATGATCCTGTCGCGGCCCAACTAGCTCAGGCGAGAGCAGATCAACAAAATGCAGAGTTGATTTCTGCCATGGATGCTGAGCATTCGGCAGCAATTAGCTTTGCATATGACAATGGTTTAAAGCCTCATACTATTGCGCCAGGCGAAACCTACCAAAGTAATTTCGTTCTAAATCCAATAAAAATCGCTAAGGGGCATGCAGATCGGAACCTATTATTTGAAGTCGATATTGATGGTGAGCTTTATTCGGTAGACTTTATTCGCCGCAGAATTCAATAAATAAAGCTTGGATCTGCAAGAAGCGTTCTCAGATGCTGCTGATACATCCTTCTCTGCTCTTCCCAAAAGATCGTGGAGTAATCCCGGTTTTTGGTAACGCGGCGGCATGGCCCGAGTCGTCGCACCGGGTATGACCGCAAAGCGAGTCTCTTGTGAGGCTCGCTTTTTTTGTGCCTCGAATTCGCCCCGTCGCAAACCGATTACCGCAAGACGCACCCCGGTAGGCACAGCACTTGCACCTGTGAGACTATCGAGGAGTAGTACAAAAAATGTGCCTGTACTGACAGGAAAGACGATCCTGAATAGGAAAAAATAATGAAAAAAGCCTTTGTAATCAGTGCACTGCTGCTGGCAACAGCAGGGTGTGACCAGAAAGTAGAAAACCCGCAACCGCAGACAGCGGCGATGAAATCCGGGATCAACCTGGAAAACATGGATACGAGTGTGCGCCCGGGCGATGATTTCAACGCATATGTTAATGGCAATTGGTTGGCGAATACCGAAATTCCTGCCGACAAGGCCACTTACGGTAGTTTCCATATCCTGCGCGACCAGGCACAAGAGCATGTGCGCAAGATAATCGAGGAATCAGCGGCCGCCAGTCATGAGGATGGCACCGACCAGCAGAAGGTGGGTGGTCTATATCGCTCATTTATGGATCTGGAAACGCGCAATGCGCTTGGGGCGCAGCCACTCATCGAAAGTTTCGCGCGCATCGATGAAGTTTCAAGTCACGCGGAGCTCGCTGTCTATTTTGCCCAGGCCAACAAACTGGGGCACGACCTGCCTTTCACCGTCGGCCAGTATGCCGATTTCAAAGATCCCAATGTGTATATGATTTACGCCTGGCAGGGTGGCCTGGGTATGCCGGATCGCGAGTACTACTTTAAAGAAGGCGATAAGTCGGAGCAGGTGCGCGCTGCCTACCTGAAACATATTGCCAAGATGCTGGCGCTCACCGGTATCAGCAGTGAAGAATCCAGCGGTCAAATCGCGCAGGGTATTTATGATCTCGAGATGACGCTCGCCGCGCAACATATGAAGAAGGAAAAAACCCGGGACATGGTTGCGCTGTACAACCCGGTGGCCCTGGCTGAGTTGCCGGAATTGATGCCCAATTTTAACTGGCAGGGGTTTGTTGCAACGGCAGGTATTACTGAGCTGGAAAATCTGGTGGTGACCCAGCTCGATTATATGCGAGAGCTGGATACCATTATCAGCGAGACCAGTATCGACGCCTGGAAGCCTTATCTGAAGTGGAGCGCTGCACGCCATGCCGCGCCTTATCTCGATGAGGCCATCTATGCGCAGCATTTTGACTTTAACAGTCGCACTTTGCACGGGGTGGAAGAGCCGCGCCAGCTGTGGCGTCGTGGTGTGAATCTAGTGAATCAGCACCTGGGTGAAGTCGTCGGTAAGGTGTACGTGAAGGAGCACTTCCCACCGGAAGCCAAAGCGCGAATGCAGGAACTGGTCGCCAACCTGATCAAAGCCTATGAAGTCAGCATCAAGGAACTCGACTGGATGGGCGAAGCGACGAAGCAGGAAGCCCTCGACAAGCTGTCCAAGTTTACTCCGAAAATTGGCTATCCGGATAAGTGGCGTGACTATTCGGCTCTCACCATTAGCGGCGACGACCTCTACGGCAATATGCAGCGATCCGCTTTGTTCAATTACGCCGAAATGCTGGAAAAGCAAAAGGGACCGGTTGCCAAGCATGAGTGGGCCATGACGCCCCAGACGGTGAATGCCTACTACAACCCACCTTTAAACGAAATCGTATTTCCTGCCGCAATTTTGCAGCCCCCATTTTTCAATATGGAAGCGGATGATGCAGTGAACTACGGCGGTATTGGTGCAGTGATCGGTCACGAAATCGGCCATGGCTTTGATGATTCCGGCAGCACGTTTGATGGTGACGGTGTGCTGCGCAACTGGTGGACGGAGGAAGATAAATCCGAATTCAAAGACCGCACCGCGCAGTTGATTGATCAGTACAGTGCGTTCGCACCTTTTGACGACCTCCACATCAACGGTGAATTTACCCTTGGCGAGAATATTGGCGACCTGGGTGGCCTGAGTATTGGCTTGCTGGCTTACCAAATGTCTCTTGACGGCAAAGAAGCTCCGGTACTCGACGGCTTTACCGGTGAGCAACGGGTGTTCCTGGGCTACGGGCAAATTTTTCAGGGCAAGTATCGCGAAGAGGCAATGCGCAACCTGATCAACACCGATCCACATGCACCGTCCGAGTTTCGGATTAACGGTGCCGTGCGCAACGTGCCGGAGTTCTATAGCGCATTTGGTGTGAAAGAAGGTGATGCGCTGTATCTGAAACCCGACGAGCGCGTCAAAATCTGGTAAGTGTTCTCTGGCTTAAGCCATTACGCGAAACACAGCGGGCACATTAAGCGGAAGTAAAAAGCCCGGAGCCTGGGGGATTTAACTCATACCAGCTCCGGGAAGCTTCTATTGGGCGGCCATTCGATGCTTGGGGCAGGCCGCCCATTTCACGCGATTTAGAAAGGCTGTATTGGGTTAGTTGTGAGACTGTTCCAACGCGTAGAAGGTTGCCTGTACGTAATCGCTGCCGTTACCGGTATTGTTCTGGTTGTACACACCGGCTTTGAAGTATTGGTACTGATCGGCAACGTCATAGCCGCTGTTGCTCATATCCACCACCTGTACCACATCCGCTTTGCCTTCGCGAGACACGGTGACCGTGAGGGTGTTACCGACGACCTTCACTTCGTAACTCCACTTCTCGCCCAGCGCGATACCGTCGGCCGGATCGGAAGCGCTACTGGAGCGACTGCCAATCATGTCGTACCAGCTATCGCTGCCGCCGTTCGGCTCGTGCGCGATGTATACCGAGCCTTTGCTGTTACCCGGCAGTTTGCGGTAGTAAAGACGCAGGGGCTCGTCATTGTTGGCATGGATCTGGCCTACGATTACCCGGCCAACCTGGCCGCTGTCGCCAGTGGTGGTGACATGGTCAACAGAAAGCGTCGCACGCAGTACGCCGTCAACACCGCCAGCTGCCGCACGCGCCCCTGCAGGGGCTGAACCAAATACCCAGTTGTTGGCGTTCACACCCTGGGTGGCGATGCTGGTGTCGCCACGGCGCAACATCTCACGCAGTTCGGTACGGGTATACGATGTATTGCTCGACGTTTTGTAGCCGTCCACCGGGCAGCGGAACACCATGCCGCCATCGGCCGCGGTATAGAAATAGGTTCCGTCGGCGTAGCCCGCATTCAGGTCGTTTTCCTTGATGGAATCCGCTTTGCCGTCGCCGTTGTTGTCGGTGGGCACACTCAGGTACCAGGCACTCAAGTCAAAGTTGCTGGATGGGGGCAGGTTCGGGTCCAGGCCACCGCCGGAACCGGAGCCGCCGCCGGAGCTGCCACCGGAACTGCTGGAGCTTGAGGAGCTTGAGCTGGATGAGCCGCCACCGGAACTGCTGCTGGAGCTACTGCCACCGGCACATCCGATCACATCCATCTCCAGAATACTGTTCCAGCTATTGGAAGTATTACCGCTACCGGTGACGCGAACGTAGCGTGCGCTGGAGTCGGTTACATCGTAGTTTTCCAGATCCGTGCTATTGCCGCTCGATTGGCCACCGGACAGGACTAGGGTCCAGTTACTGTTGTCGGTCGAGGTTTCGACTTCGAAGAAGCTCGTGCGCTGATTGCCCTTGTACCAAGCAATATCGATTTCCTTCACGGTCTGTTCAGTGCCGAGATCAAGGGTTATCCACTTGATGCCCTTTGAGGACCAACGTGTGGCAAGACTGCCATCAATCACATTGGTTGGGCCATTGCCATCGTTGCTGCCATCGTCGATGGCGGCAGCCACAGAAAGATTGCTGCCGGAGATACAGCTGTCACCGCCGGAGCTCGAAGAGCTACTGGATGAACTTGAAGAGCTGGACCCTGAACCGAGGTTTTCCAGAGCAAAGTCATCGAGGCGGCCCTCTGCACCGTTATAGGTACCGAAAACGGTGATACTGCTGGCGCTACCGGAATTGAACTCCACGGATACCGGCTGCCAGTCGGAATTACTCGCGCTGGTATCGAAAGTGCTACCACTTACTTGCGCACCCACAGTTCCGGCCCCGCGTACATAGGCGGTCAATCGATAGTTGGTATTGGCGCTGACAGCTACATCCTGCTCGACGCGGCCGCCACTGCCGGAGATTTTTGCTGACTTGCTACCACTGTTGGCAACACTGGAAATCGCGGAAGGATCGATGTCGGTCCAGCTGTCGAAATTGCTTTCAAAGCCGGGGTTAAGAATCGATGCGTTAGCGCTGGCAATACATGTCGACAGCACGGCAGCATAACTGAGTTTCATCGCTAGAGATGTTGGTTTCATGTGACCCTCATTATATTTTTCTAGGGTTTTGAATGTGCAGCGTACACACGACCGCTGCGTGGTTTACCGCATTTTCTAGCCACGGCAATACCACCGGCTTACCCGGTCCTCTCTGGTTTGCAGGGATACAACGAAAAAAGCGATAAATTCGTCAGAGAAAGCCGCCGGCGGTGGCAAACCATCGGCGGCTTTTCATTGCTTGGTCCGCAATGCTCTTACTGCGTGCAGCAATTTAGAATTTTGCGCGCACGCCCAGTACGTAACGGCGGTCGGTTTCCATGATCTGGAAAGCGGTACCGTTTGAACCGGTGTTGATGGTGGGCTCTGCGGTCAGGTTAGTGATGTTGGCGATAACGGTGATGTCTTCGCTCACATCGTAGCTGGCAGAGAGGTCCAGTTGCGAAAGGTCTTCGCGGTAGTTGTTACCCAGGGTTGGGTCGTCAGAACCTGCGCCCAGTACGAGTTCGCCCAATGGCAATACACGCTTGGTTTGCGCCTGATCGAGGAAGCGATCACGGTAGGTATACGCAAGACGAATCCCGAGGCCTTCATACTCATAGTAGAACTGCGTATTGAAGGTGTTCTTGGAAATATCCTCCAGCGGAGTACCGTTCGGATCTTCACTATCCGCATAGGTGTAGTTGGCACTCATACCCAGGCCAGACCAGCGGCCGGGCAGGAAGTCGAAGGCTTGCTGGTAACCCAGTTCCAAGCCTTGAATCTTACCGTTTTCACCGTTGGTGATGAAGTCGGTGAGGATACCCATGTCAGCAATAGGGGTGTTCTCATTGGCGTACTGAATGCCGTCCGCCTGCCACAGACAGATCTTGTCGAAATCAGAGGTGTTGGTCAGTGTGCTGACAACTTCTGGCTGGTTTTCGCACTCGAAAGTCTGGGTCAGGAAAGATTCAACATCCTTATAGAACAGGGTGGCGGACACCATGTTGCTATCCCAGTAGTGCTCAGCGGCAATGTCATACTGGGTTGCACGGTAGGGCTCTAGCTCGGGGTTGCCGCGGCTGGCCGCGATGTACGCGTCGCGGTAATTGTAGGCTGGGCTCAGTTCGTTAAAGTCTGCGCGGCGCATTACCTTGGCGGCGGCGAAGCGCAGCTGGGTATCGTCGGTCAGGCTCCAGGTTACGTTTAGGCTAGGCAGGAAGTCGTCGTAGCTCGCGCCATCGGAAACAATCGAGCCCTCTTGGTAGGCACTGGAGCTGATGTCGGTTGACACGTAGCGTCCACCAACGATCGCACGCACATCACCGAAGTCGAGGTTTGCCTGAATGTAAGCCGCGGATGTTTCTTCGTTTACTTCGGAATAGCTGCCTTCCTGGTACTCGAGGTTATCCGCAAGGCTACCGCTGATTTCCATATTGGTACCAGCCAGCAGCTGTTGCACGATGTCAAAAGTCGCCTGCTGATTCTGCAGCAGGCCAACATCGTACGCGGTCACCTTTGCCAGGTCGTAGGCGCCGCTGCGACCCGTGTGCTCGAACGCATCGCCACTGAAATCGTAGTTTTTGATGGCATCCGGGAATTGGGCGGCGATATCTTCCATCCAGATAATGTCTGGGTTGCCGTCGCCATCTTCCAGGTTCTTAAAGATATTGGTGATGCGGAACTGGTAGCGATTCTGTTCGAAATCGCGCGAAGTCACACGTACACCACTCTTAACCGACGATACCCAATCCAGGCCAAACGGCTCGGCGTACTCCACGTCGAACTTAAACGCGCTTTCCTCGTTGTTGATGTAGGTGCGGGTATCTTCGTAGCGGCGGAACGCCTGATTTTGCTGATCGGTAAATACGTAGCCGTCGGCAAAGTCGATGGTTGGTGCACTGCTATTGCTGTTCTCGAAGGTCACCGGAATTAGCCACTTGTTTTCGCCGTCGGCACCTTGCCCTTCCAGTTCGCGATCAATACCGCGGAAGCGGAATTCGGAGAAGGGGGTGTAGCTGTCGGCTTCGGCATAGGAAAACTCGCCGCTCACGGTTAGCTTGTCGGTGAAATCCCATTCGCCACCGAACGCATGGCTGAATGAGTCGCTGTTGCGGAAGCTGGAGCCGGCGGTTTGCAATGGCTGAACTGCGTCGTACATAAAGTTTTGCAGCTGACCGTTTGCATCTTCGTAGGTTTCACCAGGAATTACGGTTGGGGTGTCGAGGATATGCAGTAGCGAGAAGGTCTCCTGGCTGCCCGCGCGTTCAACCGAGTTCAGGTCCAAATAGAATTGGCCCTGTTCAGAGGCGGGTGCCCACTGGAAAGAAAGGTTGATTGCGGTGCGCTCGCGCTCCTCACGACGCGGGTTGAAGGTGTGCTCGCGCCCGTATACATAGTTGCCGCTCGGGGTATTTTGCGCAGGCGCCAGGCCTTCTACTTCCCCTACCTGCAACTGCAAGAGGGATTCGTCGCGGCGCAGCTCACGATCCTGATAAGACAGAGACGCAATAGCGCCGAAGGTGCCGGCGTCGCCCAGATCCCAGGTGTTGCCTACCCCGGAGCTCATGATCGGAGCCAGGTTGTCTGCTTTATCGGCGTATTCACCCTGTACCGATACTGCGGCGAGAGGGCCGTCCAAGTCCAGTGGGCGCGCCATTTTCAGGCTGATGGTGCCGCCCAGTGCGCCCTCGGTCATTTCCGGGGTCGGCGACTTGATGACTTCCACTTTTTCCAGGAAGGCGGCGGGGAAATCCTGAAAATCGATTCCGCTTCGGCTGTCGCCGAGTACGGAACGTCCATTCACTTCTACGCGGTTCTGGGTAAGGCCGCGGATCGAAACCTCAGAGCCCACACCAAAGTCGCGGTTAATGGAGACACCAGTAACGCGTTGCAGAGCTTCTGCAATGTTGTTGTCGGGGAGTTTACCAATGTCTTCTGCCACTACGGCATCGACTACGCGTGCATCGTCGCGTTTGGCATCGGCGGCGGCTTCCATACTGTGACGGATGCCGGTTGCTACAACCTCTTCCATCACAGTGGAGTCATCCGACTGGGCAAACGTCATTGGGGCAAATGCCATGGCGGAGGCGGAGAGCATCAGCACGCTGAGGTCCCGCACAGCGCTCTGCTTATCAAACTTCTTATAGTTATCCATCTAACAGTTTCCTCTCATTGTAAGAACGATTTTATTTTTATTAGTTCGCAGCAGGCGGAGTTAAACCAATTCATAAAAACCTGTCAATTACATTGGTTTTTATATTGGTCATACAGGTTTTGGCAGATTTAACTTAAATATATGTTTTATATATAGTTTTTTGTTTTTCTGGGGGGAGAAGAAAAGCGCCATTTATTTTTCGCTTTGTGATGCACTTCTGTAAAGCAGAAAGAGGTCAAACCAATCTGGTTGATAGATGTGTCGAGTACATGATCCCAAGATTCGTATTCGAAAAATCTGCAGACATAAAAAAAGCGGCTAGAAAGCCGCTTTTTGGGAACAGAAACCGCAAGATATTTATGCCGGCTCCGTCTCTTTAACAGGCATTGTTGGCATCGCACTTTGTGGGATGATGGCGCCGCGATGCTGAATCACTGTGCTGGCAAGTTTGTGCCCGCAGCGGGCGGCCTCTTCGGCACTGCTACCGCCGAGACGGCTGGCAAGGTAGCCCGCATTAAAAGAATCGCCCGCGGCAGTAGTATCGACTGGCGTGACCTTATTTGCGGGAACCAACTTCGGATCGCGATTTGGTTGAACGATTAGGCAGCCCTCGGCGCCCAACTTCAGTACAACTTCATCGACCCCATATTCCTGGAAGCGCGCCAGGGCGGTATCGGTGTCGCTATCGGCGAACAACAGCTGCTCGTCTTCAAACGTAGGCAGGGCGAGATCCGTTAACTGCAGTATCTGTTCATAGGCCTTGCGCGTGAGCGTCTCACTGCCCCACAGGCGCGGCCGGTAATTGCCGTCAAAAATGACCTGACCACCGTCCTGGCGGAATTCCGCGAGAAACTCGAACAGGCATTCGCGGCCATATGGGGAAAGAATCGCGAGGGAAATACCGGAGAGGTATACCGCATCGAAACCCTTTAGCTCCGCAAAGAGTTGTTTAGCAGCCTGTGGATTATCGAGGAGGCGCTTGGCCGGTGCGCGATCTCGCCAATAGTGGAAAGTGCGCTCACCGCTGGCGTCGGTCTCGATCAGGTAAAGTCCGGGCGTACCGTTCGCCTCACGCCTTACCAGTTCGCAACCGATCCCTTCTGCCTGCCACTGACGGACCATCCAATCACTCAGATGATCGTCACCGAGCGCTGTCACATATTCGACGTTGCCGCCGAGCCTGGACATATACAAGGCTGTATTTAGCGTATCGCCACCAAAAGCGAGCCCCGCGCGTAGGCGCGACTCACTGTGATGGCTGCGACAATCGTCGCCGAGGTTCATTTCGAGCATACACTCGCCGATGACCGCTATGCGCTTGTGCATGGTATTCCGCCTGTTTACCCCAATACGCTAATGCATCGTTCTTCCCCCTTAGGAGAAGAACAGACCACCATTGATGTCGATGTTGGTACCGGTGATGAAAGAAGCTTCGTCAGACGCCAGGTAGGCAACTGCGTCAGCCACTTCCGGTGCCTTACCTTCACGCTTCAGCGGAGTGGCGTTGGCAACGTTGGTACGTACCGCATCTTTGGTGAAGACGTCGTGGAAAGTCGTACTGATCATGCCCGGGCACAGAGAGTTGACGCGGATGTTCTGCGGACCCAGCTCTTTTGCCATGGCACGGGTGAAGGTCATTACCGCACCTTTGGAAGTAGCGTAGGCCGAAGCACCGGGGCCGCCGCCGTCACGGCCAGCCTGAGACGCCAGGTTCACGATCGCACCACCGTCCATGTGCGGAACAACCGCTTTGGTCAGCAGGAAGGTGCTATTCAGGTTCAGGGCCATCACTTTGTTGAAAAAGTCTTCGTCCATCTCACCCAGGGTTTTGCGCTCAACCAGGCCACCGGCAACGTTTACCAGTATGTCGATGTTGGAGCCGTAAGCTTCTTGCGCTGCAGCTACTACTGCGTCGACATCAGCCTGCTTGGTCATGTCGCCCTGCGCGATGATGGCTTCCCCACCGGCGGCCTTGATTTCGGCCAGGGTTTCTTCTGCAGTCTGGCTGTTGCTGAAGTAGTTCACCACTACTTTCGCGCCTTCTGCCGCCAGCTTCAAAGATACCGCCTTGCCAATGTCTCGTGCCCCACCGCTGACGATGGCTACTTTGCCTTGAAGTTTCATAGTTACTCCTAACTGTAATTTTTTTCGTCCGAATAGTTTTCGAAGAGTGATCAACGTTTTTCAGTTCGCTGCTTCAGCGAATTGCTTCTTTTCCTGCTTGCTGCGTACCGGCCCGATACGCCCCCCAACAAACAGGACAGAAATCAACATCAGCGGTACCAAAGATGCACCGAGAATGAAGAAGGGTGGATAGTAGGTGCCATCGTTGGTGATGATCGGAACCATCTGGATGGCGGTGATTACACTGATAACACCGACCGCGCCGCTGATACCGGCGAGGCTGGCTACGCTCTTGCCAGAGAAATAGTCGCTCGGCAAAGTCTGGATGTTGTTGATCGCTGCCTGGAAGCCAAACAGGATCACGGTGATGAGCGCGAGTGCTGCCGCGGGTGTTGCCGCAACGGTAGTTGCCAGCAATGCAGGTAGCATGCAGCAGCCACCGACAACGACAGCGAACTTACGCGACTTGTTCACGGTCCAGCCACTGCTGATGAGCTTGCCAGAGAGCCAGCCGCCAAAGATTGCACCAGCCGCGGCACCACAGTAGGGAATCCACGCCGAAGCACCGATCGCCTTTACGTCAAAACCAAACTTGTCATTCAGGTACAGCGGCAGCCAGGCGACGAACAGCCACCAGATCGGCTCAATAAAGAAACGTGCGGAGATAACGCTCCAGCTCTGACGATGAGACAGCAGCTCGCGCAGTGT
>NZ_AFPJ01000011.1 GCF_000220505.1 Microbulbifer agarilyticus S89
CGCACTGGCGGGGGCTTTTTTTATCGATCATTAGGCGTTGGCAAGGCCCTGTCTTCTGGTTCACTTATTTTTTCTTGTGATCCCAGATGATCTTGAGCTTTTTCTTGCCCCACTTACGCGCTTTCTTGATGTCCTCTTCCATCCACACATCAATACGGTTGGTGTAGCGCTTGTTCATGCGGTCGCGCACGGTATAGGTACCGGGCAGGCCTTCAATTTTCACCTTGGCGCCATTGGTCAGTCCGTGCTTTTCCAGGTCACGGGACACCGCAATAATCTTGTCACCCGGGCGCAGGCGGTTGTTCCAGGCCGCTGTCCAGGGGTCGTCATCGGTCTGGCCCTCAACAGAGTTGTAGGCGGTCGCGGTGACGGTCATGGACTTCTTTTTCTTCTCGGGGGATTCCTTAATGGCGGCAAAGGCCTCTCCACCGCCCAGAGCTGCAAAGGAAGCGGCAAGCACGATGGCAAATTGTTTAAGACTCTGTCGCATATGTATCTACCTCCGGAAGCTCGGTAATCACAAACAAAAGATGTTTGTGCGGCTCCAAGTTGATTTCGTCATAACTGATCAAGTTTTGATCAGGTTGGGCAATATTAGAGGCTTCCAGATTTTGCGCAAGCGGCGCTAACGAACTTTTTGGTCGATGGGAAGACGCATATTTCCGGCAGAAAACTGGAATTTTGTTGCGCAGAACTGCGATTTTTTGTGCCGATTAAGACTTCTCGAGAGGGTTTTTGGGGCCAGAGTGGGACGGGTTTTCACATTTGAGTCGTATGCGGGCCTCCATCCTCAAGTATCGTGTGACAGCGATGTCTTCTGCATTTGGTGGAAAAATGTACGATTTGGGCGTGTGGACTTGGTGTCCGCTGGAATAAGATTTTTATTTAATTTATCTGTGACTGATTGTCCATTAGGCCCAATTAGCGTTCCCGGGCGGGTTTTTGCCGTCGCAAGCGGGCTGTGGTGCACGCGTTATCGGGGTTTTTGCCGGTCGACATGATGTAAATCAGTTGCCCCGGCGTTGCTTGCCGTCACTTTGGCGTGTGCTGCCAGGGGGAATTTGTCCCGGAATCGGGCGGTGTGACCGGTCACAGGCACGCGATTGTTGGCTTAGATGGCGGTGTTACCCACCGGCTGCTGAGGGTTGACCAGCTCACGCAGTGCAGTCAGGTAAGCCTGATCCTCTTCGAGGTCGGCTAAACCGTACTGACGGTCCAGTGCTACCGCCTGCTCCAGCCATTCAATGGCCTCTTCCAGATTACCCTGCCACTCGCACACCTGGCCGATATTGAAGGCGGTGATGGCCAGATTCTGCCAGTCGCCCTCGGCGCGGAGGTCTGTGATGGCGCTGGCATACAGTTGATAGGCGTTGCGCAGCATGACCGCACGACGGTTCGGGTTCTCCTGCACCGCGGAGTGCTGGTGGTAGGTGTGGGCGATGGCTGAGCGCACCCGCGCAGCAGAGTGCTCGAAGGGGATGCCCGGGGAGGACTCGATATAGCGCAGTACCACGTCGAATTGGCTGCGGGCCAGCGGGTAGAGATCCGGTCGCTGGCCGCCGAGTGCATTCAGGATGATGCCGTAGCGGTAGCGCAGCTGGTTCTGACGATGGGGTTCCTCGCTCAAGTTGGCAATAGCCATTTCATACAGCGGCAGTGCCTCATCGTAGTTGCCGGAGAGCGCGTACTCCTCGGCCGCGGTGATCAGCTGCGACACCTTGGGCTGGTTGGTGCTGTCCGCCTGCGCAGCGGCAGCTACCAGCGGCAGGCCGAGCAGCGTTGTGCTGAAAAGTACTGAGCTGAAAATGACTGAGCTGAAAAGCGCTGAGCGGAAAAGCGTGCGCAGCGCCCGGCTGGGCCGTGTTGTTAGATTCGCCATTGCCATTCATCTCCACCGCTGCATCGCGCCCGGGCACCGCTGCCCGGTATCAAGGGGCAACGCTGTCCAGTATCAAAGTGCGCCAGCGGCGCCGGCCACTGGATTAGTTAGTGATTACTGACAGTAAACCCTGAATCTTCGATTTGTGCCAGTAAAGCTTGCAACGGGTGGCGCAATTCGGTGTCAGCGAAACGCTTGCTCTGGCAGCGGCAGGAGTAACCGGTGGCGAGGATCGCACTGGTATCGCCGCTCAGCTTGGGCGCCCAGGACTGCTGGAAAATCGTGCGCGAGGTCTCGCGATTCGCCATCTCGTGCCCATAGGTACCGGCCATGCCGCAGCAGCCCGCAGCCTGGGTGTTGAGCTGCATACCCAGCGCACTGAAGACCTGCTGCCACTGACGGGTGGAGCCGGCGGCGTTGGATTGCTCGGTGCAGTGTGGCAGCAGGGTAAAGCTGCCGGATTGCAGGCGGTTCCTGTTGGTGGCCAGGTGCTCGGTGTGCTCAGACAACCACTCCTGCAGCAGCTGTACCTTGGGCGCTTTGTCGCCCAGCAGTTTCTGGTATTCCGCGCGGTAGGTCATGGTCATGGATGGGTCTATGCCCACCAGTGGCACGCCGCTTGCCGCCAGGCTGTTGAGCATGGCGCTGTTGCTGGCTGCGGTATTGGCGAACTGGCGCAGGAAACCGTGCACATGCAGTGGCTTACCGTTGGCGCGAAACGGCGCCACCAGTGGGTTGAAGTCCAGCAGCTTGAGCAGGCGCAGGGTGTCGGCAACCACATCCGCGTCAAAATAGCTGGTGAAGGCATCCTGGACGATCACCACGGCCTTGGCGCGCTGGGCAGGGCCCATGGCGCTCAGGCTAGCGCGGCTGGCGTAGGGCACTCCCAGCTCGCGCATCGCCTTGTCCAGGCGGGTGGCGGAGATGGATGGGGAGTCCGCCAGGCCCAGTCCCCGTTCCATGACCCAGCGGATGGGCTTGAGTTTCAGTGGCCAGTTGTACAGCTGCGGCACGCGCGCCAGGTGCGGCATCATAAATTCGAGGCCGCCGACGAAGTAATCTTTCACCGGGCGCAGGTAGCGGCCGTAATACAGCTCGAGGAACTTGGCACGGAAGGTGGGTACGTCCACCTTGATCGGGCACTGGCCGGCACAGGACTTACACGCCAGGCACGCCTGCATGGATTCGTTCACCTCGTGGCTGAAGTCGTATTCTCCACGGGCCTTGGCCAGGCTGTTCTTGAAGCGCCCAGGCAGGCCCAGCAGGAAAGACTTCTCGCGGCTTTTGCGCGCTTCGGTTTCCGGGTCAATCGATTGCGCGGACAGCAGGCGCAGCCATTCGCGGATCAGTGACGAGCGGCCTTTGGGGGAATGGATGCGGTTGCGAGTGCCCTTGTAGGAGGGGCACATGGCATCGTCCGGGTTCCAGTTAAAGCAGGCGCCGTTACCGTTGCAATAAACGCCTTCGGAATACCCTTCCCAAACCTGTACCGGAATCTGCCGGTCATTCTCACCGCGAGTGGGGACTTCATCGATTTTGAGCAGGCCGGAGGCGGCATTGGGGGTGGCGATTTTCCCGGGGTTCAGCTGATTGCGCGGGTCGAATGCCGCTTTCACCTTTTGCAGTTCCGGATACAGTTCACCGAAGAACTCCGGGGCAAACTCCGAGCGCACGCCCTTGCCGTGTTCGCCCCACAGCAGGCCGTTGTATTTCTTGGCCAGGTCCACCACTTTTTCCGTGATGATGCGTACCTGTTTGGCCTGTTCCGGATCCTTCATATCGATCGCCGGGCGCACATGCAGAACGCCGGCATCCACGTGCCCGAACATGCCGTAGGCAAAACCGGCATCGTCCAGCGCCGCGCGGAATTCGGCAATAAAGTCCGCGAGATTCTCCGGTGGCACCGCGCAGTCTTCCACGAACGCAATCGGGCGCTGTTCACCCTTGGCATTACCCAGCAGGCCCACCGCGCGTTTGCGCATGCCCCAGATCTTGTTCACCTGAGCGTGGCCGCGGGCAATGGTGTAGCCGAAACTCTTGCCCGGCTGGCCGATGACGCTGTCCACATGGGCGGTGAATCTGGCCAGTGCCGCATCCAGTTCTGCTTCAGAATCGGTGGTGTACTCCACCAGATTGACGCCTTTTACCGGCCGTTCATCCTGGGGGAAAAATTCGCTCACGCTCTCCCACACGATGTCGTCCATCGCCAGTTGCAGCACCTTGCTGTCCACAGTCTCAATGGAGGTGGGGCCGGCCTTCATCAGGTCGGTGGCGTCTTTGAGTGCGTCCTGGAAGTGATCGTAATTGACGTTCACCAGTGCGGCGCACTTGGGGATCTTGAGCAGGTTCAGCTTGGCCTCGGCGATAAAGCCGAGGGTGCCTTCGGAGCCGCACAGGATATTGTTCAGGTTGAAGCGGCCATCTTTCTCCCGGTCGCGGATATGCGCCAGGTCATAGCCGGTGAGGCAGCGGTTGAGCTTGGGGAACTTGGCCGCGATCAGGTCGCGCTTGTCGCGCTCGATGCCGTCCACCAGTGCGTGGACACTGGCGGCGCGACCGTCCTGGCCGGTAATGTCATCGAGGGCGTCATCGTCGATGGCGTGGGAGTGCCACAGCTCGCCGCCCATCAGTACGGTCTTCAGTTCCAGCACGTGATCGCGGGTCTTGCCATACAGGCACGAGCCCTGACCGGAGGCATCGGTATTGATCATGCCGCCGATGGTGGCGCGGTTACTGGTAGACAGCTCCGGGGCGAAGAACAGCCCGTGGGGTTTGAGTGCGGCATTGAGCTGGTCTTTGACCACACCGGTCTGCACCCGTACCCAGGCTTCCTCGACGTTGATCTCGAGGATCCGGTTCATATGCCGGGAGATATCCACCACGATGCCGTCGGTCAGCGACTGGCCATTGGTGCCGGTACCGCCACCGCGCGGGGACAGCACCACCTTATGGAATTCCTCGCGCTCGGCCAGTTCCATCAGCAGCTGCAGGTCGTGAGTGTCCCGCGGGTACACCACCGCCTGCGGCAGAACCTGGTAAATGGAGTTGTCGGTGGCGAGCACCGTGCGGCTGGCATAGCTGGGGCTGGCATCGCCATGGAAGCCGCGGCGCTTGAGCACCTCGAGAAATTGCAGGTAGAGCGCCTGTACTTCGTTAATTTCGCGCAGTGCTGGAATCATTCCGGGCCCCGGGGTCTGGTAAGACAGATTGTCTGTACACACGGTACAACTAATGAAGGACTGGCATTTTAGCGGCGGTGGCGGCCTGCGCAACAATTACCGGCTGTTTGCCGGGGTAGCCCGGATCGTTTTGCGCAAAATCGCCCGAAATACAGCAAATCGATGAAGAAATTGCGCGACGGAACCGACGACTGATGAATTGCCGGTCAGTAGGGCCTGAATCCTTTGCGGCCGTGCCCACCGGTGTGTACCTTAATCTGAACAGAGTAGCTGGTCGTATACTGCTATATGGCTCGGGGGGCGAATGCGCCCGCAGTTTGGGAGGCACAGCCAAGCATGAATTTCTCGCGAAAAATTCCGGTGGGCATCAGCCAGTGCGCGATGGGCGATGCCGTGCGCTTCAACGGTGGTCACAAGCACAGCAAGGTCTGTACCCAGTTACTCGGGCAGTGCTTTGACTATGTGCCTTTGTGCCCGGAGGTGGCCATTGGCATGGGGGTGCCGCGCAAGCCCATTCACCTGCTGGTAGAAAAAGACGGAGCCCCGGTAGACGCAGTGCGCGTGATCGGTGTGGATGATGCCAGCGTGGATGTCACGGCCCCCCTGCGCGACTACGCCGATTCGGTAGTCCCGGAGCTGCAGAAGGTGCGCGGCTATATCTTTATGCAGAACTCGCCCAGCTGTGGCCTGCGCGGCGTGCGCCGGTATCTGGCCAATGGGCACGGGATCGATAGTGAGGGCGTCGGTGTCTTTGCCCGTCGCCTGCAGCAGCAGTTTCCGCATTTGCCCATGGAGGAAGTGGGCCGCCTGAACAACAACGAGCTGCGCGAGAACTTTCTCACCCGGGTATTTGCTTATGACGCCTGGTTCCGTTACGTGGAAAGTGATGGGGCGGAAGAGGATACGGCCCCGGCCGGAGAGGAGCACCCTGCTGACAAGATTCCCGCTGACAAGCGCCCCGGTATCTCCGGCAGGCCGCTGTCCTTCCTCGCACGCGTGATCGAGTTTTACACCGCCTACAAATACCTGTTGATGGCGCATCACCAGGATAAGACCCGCGCGCTGGGTAAGGTGCTTGCTGACGCCAAGTCCATGAGCGAAGCGGAGCTCGCATTTGAGGTGCGCGGGCGGATTATGGATATCCTCTCCCGCCCGGCCTCGCGCAAAGACAAGACCAATGCGTTGATGCATAGCGCCGGCCACTTAAGCGAGTTCCTCGATAAGCGCGAGAAAGCCGAGCTGAAAGATCTGATCGAAGACTACCGGGTGGGGCACAAACCGCTGTCCGCGGTACTGACCCTGCTCCGCCATTACCTACCGCGCAGCCCCCACAGTTTTATTCATAGCCAGGTGCTCTTGGCGGCGGAACCCGCAGAGCTTGGTCTATGTGATTTCAACTAAACAAAGCATGCCCGTGAAGAACTTCCAAAGAGGCTTGATGTGGTTGCGCAACGATCTGCGCGCATCCGACAACACCGCGCTGTACCGTGCCACAAAAAGCTGTGATGCGCTCGCCGTACTCTATATTGCCTGCCCGAGCACCTGGGCCAGCCATGGGGACGGTGACAACGTGGTCGCCATGCGGCTGCGCTCTTTACGCAAGCTACAGGCGACGTTGCACAAGAAGAACATCCCACTGTATTTTCTTGAGGTACCGGCGTTTGGTGACGTCGATAGCGCACTCGCGCAAATTGCGCAAAAGCTACAGCTAGACGCACTGTTTGCCAATGCTGAATATCCCGTAAATGAGCTGGCGCGCGATCAAACGGTGAAAGATACATTGGGCAAGCTCGATGTCGCCGTCGAGTACTTCACCGACCGCACCTTGATCCCCCCGGGTAGCCTCACCACCGGTAGTGGGGACGGCTTCAAGGTCTTCACCCCCTTCAAGCGTGCCTTTATTTCTACCCACAGTAACAGCGCTGAGGCTTTCGGCTGTTTGCCGACACCGCGCGCATTGCCCGCGGACCACCTGGAGCAGTGGCCGGAGTGGATCGCACTGGATGGCGAACACAATCTGGTACGCAGTATTCCAGATACCGTGGGCGGTTATGGAGTGGCTGACGGCGGTGAAGAGCGCGTGCTGAAGTGGCCGGTGGGGGAGGCGGCGGGAGCGCGCACCCTGAAAAAATTTGCCGAGGTAATCGATGAGTACGACGAATGGCGGGATTTTCCCGCGCGAGAAAATACATCGCGCCTGTCGCCCTATTTAAACTGTGGCACGGTTTCGATCCGACAGTGTGTACAGCTTGCGGCGGAACACAACGATGGCCGCTTGGATGGGCCGAGTAAGGGGGCAACCACCTGGATCAGCGAGTTGCTCTGGCGTGAGTTCTATCAGCACCTGGTGGTGAACTTCCCCCGCGTGTGTCGCAACAAGCCGTTCAAGCCCGAGACAGAAGCCGTACCCTGGTCCGACCGTGAGGAGGATTTTGCACGGTGGTGTGAAGGGCAAACTGGCGTACCGATTGTCGACGCAGCGATGCGGCAATTGAACCAGACTGGCTGGATGCACAATCGGCTACGCATGGTGGTCGCGTCGTTCCTGACCAAAAACCTGCTGACAGACTGGCGCAAGGGTGAGCAGTACTTTATGCGTCAATTAGTCGATGCGGATTTTGCGGCCAATAATGGCGGCTGGCAGTGGGCCGCGTCTACCGGTACCGATGCAGCACCTTATTTTCGCGTATTCAATCCCTATAGCCAGTCGAAACGCTTTGACCCTGATGGAGAATTTATCCGCAGCTATATTCCCGAATTAGCCGAGGTGGCAGAGCGGGATATACATTGCCCGCCGCAGGATTTGTTCTCCGAGCACAGTTATCCACCACCAATGTGCGATGTGACTGAATCGCGAAAAATTGCAATTGAAGCGTTTGCCAACTTGAAGAAATAGGAATCCTCTGTTTTATTCCTTATATCTCTGCGCGATTGTCGCCAGATAGTTTGCGCCCGCGATACAGATTCTTCTGATGGATGCGTTGCCAAATGCACGTTAAAAAAATGGCCAATTTTGTGCTGTTTGTTGCCGGGTGGTGGCTGGCCTTGCTCGGCGGCAATGCCATGGCACTCATCGCACTGTTTGTGGTGCTGATGCTGCACTTTTTTATGTGGCGTGATATTCGGGATATTTTTCTGGTCCTGGGATTTATTTTTTGTGGCTTTGCTGTCGAGTGGGCGTTTATGCTGGTTGGCATCCACGAATATCAATCCTCCCTGCCACCGGCCTGGGCTATCTGTATCTGGGCCATGCTGGCGACTACCGTGCGCTATTCCCTTGCCTGGCTTATCCACAAGCCTTTGTATGCGGCGCTAGCGGGCCTGTTCATCGCACCGGTGTTTTACCTGAATAGTGTCTACTTTGGTTCGGCGAGCTGGGGGCGGCCGTTGTGGCAGTGCCTGATCGGTATTGCCCTGGTGTGGAGCCTGCTGGCCGCACTGATCAGTGGGGTGCTGGCACCTCGGGTCAACCAGATCGATGCTGTAGAAAACCGTGTCGGCTGATCATCTCAACAAGAAATTCCTTTCTCGCGATTAACCTATACTTGCCACGAAATTTCGCAGAGGTAAGGAGAACCCAGTGCGGCGAGATACACGGGAATTGGCTGCAGGCAGAGTTGGCAGGGCGAGCATGGCAGCCTCGCTTGCCGTGGTACTGGTGCTGGGTATGGGCGGGCATACGGCAGACGCTCAGGCGGAAGAGGCGATATATGGCTCTCTGATCGTATTTGGCGATAGCCTGTCGGACAACGGCAATGCCGGTGTATTTACCTCCGCAGACCCTCAGGGAATCTATCCCCGCCAGCCTGCGGTATCCTTCCTTGCCGATATGCTCGGTGTGCCCAAGGAAAATTCCTGCTTCGGCCTGGGTCCCGCATTTGGTGGCTTTATTCCCTGTGCGCCGGCTCCCGGCACCATCGATCAGCAGCTGCAGCAAATTGTGGATTCGGTGTTGGCCAATGGCCCCAACTGGGCTGTGGGTGGCAACCGCACCGCGGATGTATTGTTGGATCTTGTTGGGCCGCAGCAATTCCGCGTGCTGTTTCCCGACACCACGGTCGCCGATCACAATACGCTGACCACAATCTTGCCGGACTCGAGCCGTTGCGGGGCCGATGGTATCTGCAACCCGGCACAGGGGGAGAGCCCCTACCTGAGCCCTGCGGAAGTTGCGGCGGCCGTCGCCGCATTTAATGACCCGGCTGCCCTGCAGGCGCTGGTGGATGATCCCAACAACAATATCACCCTGACCGGCGTGCCCTTCGCCACCGGCCAGGGTTATCTGCCGCAAAATACGGTCTCCCCCAATGATCTGTATTTCCTGAATGGCGGTGGCAATAATATTTTGAGCGGTGTGAGCACCGGCACCATTAATTTCGACTCCATGACGCGCGCGGCGACGTTCCTCTCGACCGCTGGCGGTGTGCTCAAGGCGTACGGTGCCAAGTACATCGTTATGACCAATACCCCGCGTATCGGGAATACCCCGGCGATCAATGTGCAGGGGCAGGCGGCGATCGACTATGCCAATCTCGGCACTGAAATATTCAACGACCGCCTGCGGCGCCAAGTAAACGAGATCGGCAATATCTTGTTGCTGGATATGGAAGGGTTGCTCGAACTTGCCATCGCAGACCCGACGGCGTTTGGCTTCGCCAACATTAATCAGAGCGCATTCTGCTTCGAAAACTGTGCAACTCCGAGCCCCATTTATGGTGCGAACGGCACCAATCCCAATGCGGACTTGCTGATTTTCAATGACGGCATTCATCCCACCCTGGCGGCACAGAGATTACTCGCGGACTACTACTATCAAACGCTAACCGCGGCGATCCACTTCGGTGTGCTGCCGGATCTTGGCTATGAAAACATGCGCCAGCACCGCATTAATATCGATCATCACCTGATATCCCAGCGCTATCGCGATCCAACCACCACGGTATTTTTTGGTGCCAGTGTCGGCCACTCAGAGCTTGGGGTAGCGCCTGCGGTGAACGACGAGTACCCGGCCTGGGATGGCTTTCTGGGGATGAGCTTTGCCGGCTTCGATCACCTGGAGTGGGGGCTTAGCATGTCCTATGGGGGCAGCGAATACGAGCCGAGCGATCTGTTTTTCAAGGCGCGCAGCTTTAACCTGAGTGCCTTTGCACGCTGGGATAACGAACTGTTTTTCCTGGATGGCGGTGTGACCTTCTCGGACATCGACTATGACGATGTGCAGCGCACCGTTCGGCTCGGCAATAGATTCCGTCATCGCCTCGATGGTGATACCGATGGCGAGGGCTATAGTGTGTTCCTGCGCGCCGGTTATGACACTGCGCTGCAGGCCTGTGGCCATTTGGGTCCGTTTGTGTCTTTTGAATGGACCGAGGTGGACGTCAATGGCTTTCGCGAGCGCACTACCGACCGGCTGACCTATGCCGGTGCCTGGGGGCAACCCCTCGATCCCCTTGGGCTGTGGGTACACGGGCAGGATCGGGAATACCTGCGCTCGAAGCTGGGCTTTTTCTATAACGGTGATGATGTCGGGGAGCACCAGTGGTTTGGTGAGTTCTGGCTCGAACACACCACGGGTGATGACTACGCGGACCTGGGTATCGGCGTCAATTCGATCTTCAACAACTGGGCACGGCTGCCGTCGTATCGCAGCGAGAATACCGGTATTTTCCAGAGCGGGGTGGGCGCCATGGTGGGCGTCAGCATTAACCAAAAGTTGCGTGTCGCGGCGGATGTGCTCGTACGTCCGGATGATGCGGTGGGCGGCTTGAGCCTGAACTATCGCTTCTGACCGGCTTCGGGGTAACAGCCCGGGAGTGTGAGGGGCATTTGTGACCCTTTGGGGTCGGACGGGGAGTCATTTTTACGCTGCCGCATAATCTGCGGCGGCGGCGGTGAAATAATCGGGTTGCTGCGAAATCACCTAGGTGGAAGCGGCATGGATTACCCCATCGGTTGTTAAGTTAGCAGTATCGATAACAACCGAAATCATGGACCCGAAGATGTACGCTCCGCGCTTTAGTAAAATGAGCCAGGCCCTCCACTCCGCCGATGCCGACGTCTGGGAGGTGAGCGACCGCGCCCACGAGCTGGCAGACAAAGGTGAAGATGTAATTTTCCTGTGTGTCGGGGACCCAAACTTTGACACCCCGGAACCCATCCTGGATTTCGCCCGCGCCCGCCTCGGTGTAGGCCGCACCCACTATTCCCCCGCTGCCGGTGAGCTTGTGCTGCGTCGCGCGATTGCTGATATTGAAAGCAAGGTCAGTGATCACCCGTGCAGCCCGGACGATGTGGTGGTGTTCCCCGGCGGCACCAATGCCATTTTCGGAGTCTTGTCGTGCCTGCTGAATCCCGGCGAGCAGATTGTGATTCCCGAGCCTATGTACATCGGCTATGTCCCCATTACCGACGCGTTACAGCTGGACGTGAAGAAAGTGTCCTGCCCCGCAGACAAGGGTTTCGCGTTTGAGATCGAGTCCATCAAGCAGGCTATTGGTGAGAACACCCGTGCGGTGATGATCAATACCCCGGTCAACCCCACCGGCGCCATGGCGACGCCGGAACAGTTGCGCGAACTGGCCGCCTACTGCCGCGAGCGCAATGTGTGGCTGATCTCCGATGAAATGTACTCGATGATCACCTTTGCTCGCCGCCATACTTCACTGCGCACGGCGGCAGAGAAGCTCGACAACGTGGTTGTGATTGACGGTTTATCCAAGTCTCATGCCATGAGTGGCTGGCGTCTGGGCTGGGCAGTGGCACAGGGTGAACTGGTCGAACGTCTTATCGAATATGCCGGAGCAACGATCTTCGGCTGCCCCCAGTTCATCCAGGAAGCCGCCGCGTTTGCCCTGGAATTTGATACCTACTTCGTGAAGCAAATGCGCGATGCCTACGAGCGCCGCCGCGACCTGATCGTGGAGCGTATTGGCAAGATTCCAGGCCTGCGCTGTTATTCCCCGGAAGCGGGGATGTTTGTGATGGTGGATGTTTCCGCAGTCGCCCAGGATGCGGAGGCATTTGCCAGCGCATTGCTGGATGCTGAGCGCGTATCGGTGTTGCCAGGTAAGCCGTTTGGCCCGAGCGCCGTGAACCATGTGCGCCTGACGCTGGCGGCAGATGAGGCCGACCTGTCGCGGGCACTGGATCGTATCGAGCGCTTTGTGGTCGGGGGCTGTCTGAAAGCGGGATAGTCGCGGGCGGGTGCATGCCGAGTTGCCGATCTTGTGTTTCGGTGTCGCGTGTTTCCCGCTATGCTGTTTCGAACTTGACCCTGTTATAAAAACCTGTCGATAGCAATTGCCGTGAAAATTGATCGCCACAACCTGAAAATTCTCGAAGTCCTGCAAACCAATGCGCGGATCAGTAATCTGAACCTGGCGGATCAGATTGGTTTGTCAGAAAGCGCCTGCCTCGCGCGGGTAAAGAAACTTACCAGTGAAAAATTTATTCGCGAATACCAGGCCGAGGTGAATCTCGACAAGGTCCGTCACGCGGAGTTCTATGTCAATGTCGCGCTCAAGCGCCAGGATGCACGCACCAGCGAAAGCTTTCGGCGTGCTATCAACAAAATTGAACAGATTGTTTCCTGTGTGAAGATGTCGGGCGAGTTCGACTATATGCTGCGCTTTGTGTGCCCGGACGCAGGTGACTTCAACCGCGTTTCCGAGCAATTGCTGGCAGACGAGGATGCCGCCATTACCCGCATGACGTCGCATCTGGTGATTGAGAAAACCAAGCCGTTTGGTGGTTACCCACTCGACTTGCTATTCCAGGACTAGCAACTGACCGTCACACTGATGCCGTCCCGCTAATACTGTCCCGTTGATACCGCGCGCGGCGAAAGAAACGGCAGGCTAGACCACCAGGGCAAGGGTCCTGTCCACCAGCCAAAGCGCGGCAATCCCCCCCACCAGATAAGCCACCGGCAGCGCACTGGCGATACTCGCCGAGTGGCCTGTGCGCAGTTCCCACTGGTGCACTTGCGGCAGCTTCCTCAGCGCCTGCATCAACAGGCTGACGGTGACGATAAAGGCCAGTTGGCCCGCCTCCACGCCCAGGTTGAATACCGCCAGGGACAGCGGAATCTCGTGTGCGGGGACCCCGATTTCGGAGAGTGCCCCGGCAAACCCAAAGCCGTGCAGCAGGCCAAAGGCGAATGCCACCAGCCAGGGCTTGCGAATGGCGAGGGTGCTGCGCCCCTCGAGCTTGTGCAGTATTTCCACCGCGATAAACACAATACTCAGCGCGATCACGGCTTCCACTGGCCCCTGAGAAACCGATACCAGGCCGAGTACCGATGCCGCCAGGGTAATGCTGTGGGCAAGGGTAAAGGCCGTGATGGTGGTAACCAGCTGCTTGGTGCCTGTGACCAGTACCATTAAGGCCAACACAAACAGCAGGTGATCGATTCCCAGCAAAATATGTTCGACGCCTAAAACAAAGTACATGTTGGCAATCTCCTTTTTGCCCGCTTTGTTTTCTACCCTCATCTGTGGGGTATCTGGCAGGAGGCGCGCTACCTGCTCACGCCCATCCAGCCATTGGATGCGTACCAGTGTATCCGTAAGGGTGTTCTCGAGTCCATCAATTGTAAGACTGGTGTCCAAGAACCTGTTTTCATGGCGCACGCGCCAGAGCTCGACGTAATAACCGCCAGCGAACAGCGCGGTGGGGAGAGTGATGGCCTGGCTCTGTCGATCAAGAGTCACATCCAGTGACAGTCTCAGGTCACCCCGCGCCGGCACACGCCAGGTCACGTCAAATTCTCTTGGAACGACTTCCTGCAGGGTCAACGCCGCTGGGCGCAATTCGTGTGCCTGCAGCGAGAGTGACATTAGCAGGATGAACAGGGCAAACAGGCTTTTCACTGGCGGGCGACCTCCTCGGCGGCAGGCACATCCGTAGCGGTCGGTAGGGGCTGTGTTGTCGCTGACGCTTTCGCAGATGGCAGCGGGGCGATGGAAATGGTGTATTTGTCCCGCAGGGTCTGGTACTGGATGCGCAGTACGTCTTTACGCTCTTGATCTTGCCAGTCACGTAAAACCTGGTCGCGAACCTCGGCAAATGCCGGTTGCTCCGCGGGCACCATTTCCGTAATGCGCACCAGGTGCTCGCCATATGCGGAAGTCAGTGGCCCGATCCACTCATTGGTAGGCAGGTCGATAAGTTGCAGTGAAAAGTCGCTGCCGAAAGTCCGGTCAATACGATCGGGTGTCACGGACTTGAATTGAAAATCCAGAAGCGTGCGATCCCCGAGTGCGCGCGGATCGCGGCCGGCGGTCAGACGGGTAAGTACCATGCGCGCGTCTTCCGCCACTTCGGCGCGTTTATCACTATCGAGGAAAATCTGCTCAAACGTGTATTGGGCTGGGTTGGTGTAGTCCTGCACGTTTGCCTGGTGGAATTGCTGGAGTATCTGCTCGGACGGTTCGATGGCATCCACGAGATCTTTCGCCAGAAACTCCATCTTGGTGCGCAGGCGCCGACGGATAACCGCATCATTCTGGTCCAGCCCCATATTCAGCGCTTCACGATAAAGCACCTCTTCGCGCACATACTCTTCGATCAGTCGTTGTAGTTCTCGGTCGCTGGGCGGGCGCTGCCAGCCCCGTTCGAAAATCGAGGAAATATTGCGAATGCGCGCCTCACTGATGACGATTTCCTCGTCGGCAGAGAAACTCCCGCCCTGAAAAATACTGCTGACGCCAAACAGGAGTGCCCCGATCAGGGCAAACTGGACACTGGGATCCTTGATCCAATGTAGCTTCATCTATGAGCTCCAACTTATTGATGTTTTGGCATGGCAACAGATAAAACTGACTGAGATAAAATTCTCACTCCGGAGAGGATAGTGCACGTTTGCGCATTCGGCTGGGAAATTCGCGGTTGGGAAACTTACGGAGAGAAGAGGAGAATAGTCCGCCAGGGAAAAATACCTGACGAGGCCGGAGGAATTCGCCGGCGGGGGATTTTTTAGTGGCGGTGGAATGCACGCGGAAAAGATGTAGTGACACGTTTCCGCGTGCGTAATCAGTGGGGCCTGTTATTGATCGGTGGTCGCGACGGCGGCTTTGTCTGTCTCGTCGGCGTCACTCTTGTACTCGTCAAACCAATACAGAATGGATGCCACCTTTGCGATCAGTTGGCTGGGTCGCGCAGCAATCCCATGAGACGCACCGGGAATGCGCACCATGGCTGTCGGCACCTGGCGCAATTTAAGTGCCTGGTAGAACTGCTCCGTTTCGGATATCGGGGTGCGGTAATCCTGCTCGCCGGTCAACAGCAATGTAGGCGTCTCCACGTTGCCCACATAGGTCAACGGCGAACGGCGCCGATACTCTTCCGGCTTTTCCCAGGGCATACCAGAGAACCAGTACTTGGTGAAAAAGCGTGAGTAGTCGGCGGTTAGCACGAAGCTTTCCCAGTTGATTACTGGCTTCGCCACCACCGCTGCGCGGAAACGGTCGGTCTTGCTAATTATCCATGCGGTCAAAGTGCCGCCGCCGCTACCGCCGGTAACGAACAGTTGGTCCTCATCAATGTATCCCTGGCCCACAAGCGCGTCGACTCCAGAAATCAAATCGTCGTAGTCCTGGCTGGGATAATTGTGATGAATCAAATTGGCGAACTCGTGGCCATAACTGGTGGAGCCGCGCGGGTTGGTATAGAGGGTGACGTAACCGGCCGCGGCAAATAATTGAATTTCTGCGGCAAAGCGGGGCCCATAATTCGCAAAGGGACCACCGTGAATTTCCAGTAGTAGCGGGTATTTTTTCTCTGGATCAAAGTTCGGCGGATAGGCTACCCAGCCCTGAATCTCCCGGCCGTCGTAACTCGACGTATAGGTGATTTCCTCAACCTGCGCCATATTCCGGAACGGCAGCAAGTCACTGTTCAGGCTGGTCAGGGCCTGTGGTTGACGCCCGGACGTAATCGCGAGCTCAGCGGGGTGTATACCATCGGTGCGGGTATAAACCACCTCACCGGCGGCTGAAATATCGAAGTGCGCGCCACCATATGGCCGACCCAGGGACAGCCCGCCAGCATCTCTCGCCACAAGCTTCTCACTACCGTTTAAACGTGTAATCGCAATCTTGGTACTGCCGAAGTCATCGTAGCTGTAGGCAATGCGCTTACTGTCACTGAGCCACTTGAAATGGTTCACGCTGCGGTCAGCGGCGGTTTCGATAACGCGAGTTGTTCCCTGGCTGAGATCGAGCACATTGAGCGCCACATTGTGGTATCCCAAGTGTTGGTCATCATAACCCAGGTAGGCGAGATATTTACCGTCCGGGGAAAGCCGTGGTTCGTAGTCCGGGCCGTAGCGATCCGTCAGGGATTGGATCTCACCTGTGGCGAGATTGGCGGCATAGAGTTCCGAGTTTCCTGGCTCCAGTTCATGGTTGGGATTTCGATTGGCTGAAAAGTAAATTGCGCTACCGTCTTCACTCCAGCTGAGAGTGCCAGAGTGATCAAATTCACCGCTGGTAATCTGGCGCGGAGTGCCGCCCTCGCGCGGCAGTACAAATATCTGGGAGTGTCCTTGTTTCAGGTAGCCCTGGCCATCGGCGCGATAGGTTGCACGGTCGATAAACACGGGCTTGTCAGCCCATTTTGCCCCTTTCGGTGGCGTGGGCAGCTTCACCGGCAGCGGCTTGCTCTCTGGCACAAACATGGAGAACGCCAGCATCGAGCCGTCCGGAGACCAGGTGAGGCCGGCAGGGTAGTGCGGCAGGTGTGAAAGCTGCAGGAAGTGACCATTGTCCAGCCATAACAAGTGGATCTGGGCAGATCCGCTGCGGTCGCTGACGAACGCGAGTACTTTGCCATCCGGAGAGAGCTGGGGCGAACTGTCGCTATATTTTCCTGCGGTCAGAGGGCGGTGGTCGCTGCCGTCCGCGCCAATGCGCTACAGGTTGGAGCGCTTCCTATCCGCAACTTGGTCCATAAAGTTACGCACATAGAAAATGGTATCGCCGTCGTTACTAAATTGTGGCGAGCTGGCATATTCCAGGTTGAAAACGTCCTCGTAGGAGAAATTCGGTGTTTCCTCCGTGGCGAGCGCTGGGGTAGCGAGCAGCGCTGCCGAAATAAACTGTACTAATCGGTTCATGGAGTCTGGCCCAAGTTCTGAAAGCTGAATCGGAAAAGTTACGCGGCGTAGAATACCCCAGGACGGAGAGCCTCACATAGGCAGGCAGTAGGCGGTGCTGGCTACTCGTTCGATTTTGCTGGCTGATCGGTCATACACGGAGGCTTGTGTTGCCGGCGAATG
>NZ_AFPJ01000010.1 GCF_000220505.1 Microbulbifer agarilyticus S89
GTAGGCAATGGGGCGCCCCATCTGCCAGCAGATTTCCTCTGCGAGAGTACTTTTCTGCTGTTGCATGCTGGCGACTGCCGCGCGTACCAGTGCGGCGCGCTCGGCAATGGGAACTTGTCGCCAGGCAAGCTGTGCCCCTTGTGCGCTGCCCAGGGCATTCTGGATCTCGTACTCCGTCGCCAGCGGCCGCTCCACGTAAACGCGGTTGTCGATGGGAGAAATACACTGGAGTTTCTGCATATTGATCTCGGCTTGCTGCCGCAGTTATCGGAATAGCGCTTTCCTGCGCGCCTTGCTTCCAGCACTCGGGTTCGAAACGATGCAAGTTCCGCTAAATGATTTCGAAATAGCGCTGCAGCTCCCACTCACCGACGTGCTTGCGATACTCGCGCTCTTCCCACTCGCGACTGGCGGCAAAGTGCTCTACAAACGCATCGCCAAACAGGCTGCGCGCGGCACTGGATTGCCGCAGCCGTTGCGCCGCATCCCACAGGGTGGACGGCAGCGCCAGCTCCGCCGAATGTTGCCCCTCATAGGCATTGCCCAGCACCGGTTCGCCCGGTTCCCATGCTTGCTCAATACCATAAAGGCCAGAGCCAAGGGCTACCGCGAGCGCGAGATAGGGGTTGGCGTCGGCAGCGCCCAATCGATATTCCTGGCGCTGGGACTTTTCATTGCCGGGAATCACGCGCAGCGCCGCGGTGCGATTTTCCACCCCCCAGGTGGCATCGGTGGGAGCCCAAAAGCCGGGGATCATGCGTCGATAGCTGTTAATGGTCGGCGCGACCATGCTCAACAGTTCAGGCATCAACCGCTGCTGCCCGGCAAGAAAGTGCCGCTGGGTATCGCTCATATTGTGCGGCTGCCCCGGGGCATAAAATGCAGAGCGATCATCACCTGTATTGCGCAATGACAGGTGAATATGCCCGCTCTGGCCGGGATACTCGTTCGACCACTTGGCCATAAAAGTCGCCATCAGGCCGCGACGCTCTGCCAGCACCTTGATAAAGGTTTTGAACAGCGCGGCCTTGTCCGCCGCAGCTTCCGCCTGGTCCACGGTGATCGCCGCTTCCAGTACCCCGGGACCGGTTTCCGTGTGCAGCCCCTCAATGGGAAAGTCCATGCGCTCGGCCAGGGTGAGGATTTCCTCATACAGGTCCGCATGCACGGAATTGCGGATCATGGAGTAGCCAAACCACCCCGGCGTGAAGGGTTTGAGATTTCGATAACCCTTGGCCCGTGCGCTGTCGGGGGTTTCCTCAAACACAAAGAATTCGTACTCCAGCGCGGCGTAGGGACTGAAGCCCGCCTGCACGCAGCGCTCGATGACCCGCCGCAATAGCGCACGCGGGCACACGGCCTCTGCGGCACCGTCAAATTCCGCGAGGAACAGCAGCATGCCGCCCTCAAACGGTACCTCGCGGCAGGTATGCGGCAAAATTCGCACCGGCGCATCCGGGTAGCCGGTGTGCCAGCCAGTGTACTGGGCGTTATCGTAGAGCTGGTCCTGGGTGTCCCAGCCCAACACCACATCACAGAACGCAAACCCCTTGTCCAGCGCCGAAAAGAACTTCTCACGGCTCATGTACTTGCCGCGCATCACCCCGTCATTATCGAACAACCCGACCTTCACGTGGCTGAGGCCGCGGGCGTCCACAATGTGTTTGGCATCCTCAACCGAGCGCACCTGGCGCGGCTGCAGCGCACTTGGCGTCCCGCTGGCGGACAACGGCGTGCTGGAAGAAGAGACGCTGGCAGACGACGCGCTGATGGGCGGCTCCGGCGAAGAAGACGGCAGTTCGGTGGACTCATCCATGGTCGGCTCCATTATTGTGATCTGGATTGTGATCTGGATTAGGACCCGGCAGGCGGTGCTGGCTGCAGGCGGAATCTTGCCTACAGCATAGTCAACAGATGGAGACTTTTATGAAGACTAAGGTCGCAGGACACGCAGCCACTGGGCGACTATGTTAGCGCTCGCTCAGGGTATATAATCCGCGCTCCGAAATTTAACCCACCCTTTTGATTATTTTTTAGTCAGGACCACCAACAGGACTAGCAATGAGCTTCGACAAGGTTTCCCCAGGTAAAGAGCTGCCCAACGATATCAACGTAATCATCGAGATCCCGGCCAACCACGATCCGATCAAATACGAAGTCGACAAGGACGCAGACGCGGTATTCGTAGACCGTTTCGTAGCTACCCCGATGTTCTACCCGGCCAACTACGGCTACGTGCCTCAGACCCTGTCTGAAGACGGCGACCCCCTGGACGTGCTGGTTGTTGCACCTTACCCGGTAATGGTTGGCTCCGTAATCCGTTCCCGTGTGATCGGCGTTCTGAATATGACCGACGAATCCGGCGTAGACGCCAAGCTGCTGGCGGTACCGCACACCAAGCTGACCAAGCTGTACGACCACGTTAACGAAATCGGCGACCTGCCGGAGCTGCTGATCAAGCAGATCGAGCACTACTTCGAGAACTACAAGGCGCTGGAAGCTGGCAAGTGGGTGAAAGTAGACGGCTGGGCCGATGCTGACGCGGCACGTGCAGAAGTGATGGCCTCTCGCGAGCGCTACCTGAAAGAAGAAGGCTGATCCCACACGCTGGTGATCGCCCGATCTTTCCGAAAGCCGGCCTTGCGCCGGCTTTTTTGTGCCCGTTAAATAGTCTAACAACACAGCTGGAGCCCACAGATGGCAACCACAATCCCGGGACCCGATGGCAAACCGCGCTGCGGCTGGTGCGCCGCCACCGATGATTTCTTCCCGTATCACGACAACGAATGGGGATTTCCGGTAGACGATGATCAGCGCCTGTTTGAAAAAATTTGCCTGGAAGGATTTCAGTCCGGCCTGAGCTGGCGAACAATCCTCGCCAAGCGGGAAAATTTTCGCGCAGCCTTCAAGCAGTTCGATTTCAACAAGGTGGCAAAGTTTGCCGAGCCGGATGTGGAGCGGTTGCTGCAGGATGCAGGCATCGTGCGGCACCGTGGCAAAATCGAAGCGGTGATCAATAATGCCCAGCGCGCCCAAGAGATGGTGCGCGAAGAGGGGTCACTTGCCGCCTACTTTTGGGGGTTTGAGCCCGAGGAAGTTGCCGGAACGACTCCGCAGAGCGTGTCCACATCGGAAGTTTCCAAGAAAATCTCAAAAGACCTGAAAAAGCGCGGCTGGAAATTCGTTGGCCCCACCACCGTCTATGCGTTTATGCAGGCGATGGGGCTGATTAATGATCACGCCATCGATTGTGTGACGCGCAGGGCCGTGGACAAGGCCAGAAAACAATTCAGGCGGCCATCAGTCCGGTAGCTTGAAAGACGCCTTGCCGGTGATATGGCTCCCCAGCTTCCAGTCCGGTACGTTCACCTGCACCGGCGGCGGCACCTGCTTTTCACTCGCCTCAACCAAATAGCCTACGGCAGGCTTGAGGCTCAGATGGCTCACCGGCACCTGTACCGGCTCGACCTTGGCCCGCTCGTGTTCCTTGAGCAGATTGCCCTCCATGGGCGCAAGGGACAGCGTGCCCTCCTCTTGCGCCACAGGTGCGGGCTGTGCCACCGGCGCCGGTGCTGCCGGAGCCTCCTCTGCTGGGCGCGGCGCCGGCTCGGATTCCGCTTCAGCCACGGCCTCGTTTTTCACCGAAGACTGGGCTCCCTGACGCGCCAGCGTGACCTGTAACTGCTCCGCCTGCGCCAGACTCAGGCCTTTCTTTATCGCCAGTGGGCGGCCACTGAACAATTTCTCGACTGTCTCCGGGCCAGCCTTGAACAATCGCGCCATATTGGCCTTCACATCGGCGGCGGTGTAACCCGGTTCCAGGTCACCGCGAAAAATTACGCTGTAAGTGGATTCGCTCATAACACTGTCTCGATAGCGGCGCCGCTTTAAATCGGCTTGCGTACTTTTTATTTTTGTTGGCTTTGTTGATGTGTGTTCTTGTTGTTTGCACTTGGCACCAGCACCCAACGTTGGCGTATCTGGCGACAGAATTCAATGGGTTCTAGTCGTCCGAGTCCAGAGTCTGATCCATGGTGTACGCCGGGGTAGCAGCGCATTTACCCGCCACAATACGTGCCGGCACACCCGCGACAGTGGAGTGATTCGGAACATCGCGCAGCACCAGGCTGCCCGCAGCGATCTTCACGCCCTCCCCTATGCGCACGGGGCCCAATACCTTGGCACCGGCACCGATCATCACACCGCGACCGATTTTGGGGTGACGATCACCACCGCCACTGCCACTACCGCCCAGGGTTACCGAATGCAGAATCGAAACATCATCTTCCACGATGGAGGTTTCCCCCACCACCAGGCCGGTGGCATGGTCGATCATAATGCCACAGCCAAAATGTGCCGCCGGGTGAATGTCCGTGGCGAACTGTTCCGAGACCTGACTCTGAAAATACAGCGCCAGCGTGCGGCGCCCCTGCCCCCACAACCAATGGGCAATACGGTGGGACTGCAAGGCGTGGAATCCCTTGAAATAGAGAAACGGCATAATGTACTGATCGCAGGCGGGATCGCGATCGTACCAGGCACAAATATCGGCCTGCATACTGAGAGAAATCTGCGGATCATCTGCCAGCGCCCCAGCAATCACTTCCTGCAAGGCGGTCGCGGTCAGTGCGGCATGGTCGAGCACGGAGGCGAGCTGATAGGCAAGCGCACTGTCGATGGAGTCGTGGCGCAGCACCGTGTTGTGAAAATAGCTGGCCAGCACCGGCTCCCCCGACGCGGACGTCGCAGCCTCCGCGCGCATGGCGCCCCAAATATCCCGTTGTTTGAGTTCAGTGACGGTAATAACACAAGCTCCTGTGGCGGTGCGCGATTCAATAATGCGTTTATAGTCTGGTCATATTGGCGGGGTATGCCGAATCCGGGACCGTGATAAAGCGCGCATAGATCTCCGGCATCTGCGCGCAAATCTGCGCACTGAATGCCAGCGACCGATCTTGCGGGCAACTGTTGACCTGCTCAACCAGCGCTTGCGCACTTACCAGATCCTGGAACTCCCGCGCGCGCGGCGCATAACTCAAGTGCCAGCGCTCCGGCGCTACTCCTCCGCGGTCCTCACTGTAAGGGCGAAACAGGCCATAACTTTCGCCGGCCGCAATGCGCGCATCCAGCCAGCAATGAAACGGCCCAAACATGCCATCATCCGCCACTTCATCCGAGGTCAACTGTACTTGATAGCCCGCGGGCAATGCCGACGCATCAATCACATCGAAATCGGTACCCCAGTGATGGCGCGACGCGCCCGGCAGGGCAGACCAGCGCAATATAGCGAATAGGATATCCTCAGGCGACATTCCCGCAACATCCAGCGGCCGACCCAAACTGTCCAGTACCGGCCGCGTGCCCTCCGCTTTCGCATTCCAGATGCGACGCTGACGCTCAAAATCGCGAAAGCCAGATACCACTTTCGGCTCAAAGCCTGCATCCCTCGCATCCCGGCGCAGCTGATCAAATGCCACCAGTGCCTCCGGGTGCATCAGTTGCCCGGAGACCGGCTCGAGTATTACGTGGGCATCGGTGCGCCCGAATACCATGTCCTTTAACAAATTATGCATGGCAAAGTTTTCTCCTCAAAGCCGCTTGGCACCCGCTCTAATACTACATCCGGCGGTGATAAACAGAACCAAAGATCTGCAAAACGGCTATTTGCAGACTAGTCTTTTTCTGCATACGGCAAAATAGGGCAAAATAGCCGCGCGACTCCCAGGCAGCCATAGATGCTCAAAATCCATGGCCGCCCATGGGTTTATATAGCTAGCTGGAGCTAACGCGAAAGCGTCGATACTACCGGACGTAACGCGGTGCATAGTTAAGCGACTCGACAAATTTGCGCCGTGCGTAAACTTTTTCTGTTTCAACCACTGTCCGTCGCCGCTGTTTTAGACCACTGCTAAAGGCAAAAAGTGGTAAGGAACACCCGGCAAGCGACCACCTGCTAGCGGTCTCGCTGCGGGTATAGAAGCGCGGTTTGGCCTTTTATTATTTTGTGCTATGTTGGGCGACCGTTTTACTCGACTCGGGATTGGGTCGAAGCTGGTAGCCATCGGGAGATCGCCCGGTGAAATGCGGCGAATGATACGCTGCGATAATGGCTGCCATACTGTCTAACAGTTCAGGGAAGAATGTTATGCACCCAAGTCAGTCAGAGTTGTTAAAACTGAAAAACCTGGGCCTTGCCTCCGTCAATATTCTGCACTCCATCGGCATCCGCACTCAGGATGACCTCCATCGCGTGGGGCCAGCGGAGGCGTTCGCCAGTATCCGCGGCCGTGGTATCAACGCCTCCCGCGTCCTTCTTTACGCGCTCCAGGGTGCCCTGCTCGATGTCCACTGGAACGAACTCGATCCGGACCTCAAAGCCAATCTGGTGGATGAGGCCGAGCAAATACTGGCGCGCAAAGACCGCGCCTGACGTTCCCCGGCGGACCTCGACCGCGCCTACTCTGCCGCGTCTATTCTGCCTCATATTCCCGCCGGATTGATCGGCCGGTCGGGGGCTTGTAATTGGCGCTCATCGACCCTATCTACTCCCCCGAACAAAACTCGAAACCCACGGCCCTGACACGCGCTGGCACCAGCGGCTGGGGGCGGTGCGCTAACTTTATTATCATTCGGTCTATTTTCACCCAGCGGAGAACACAATGCTGCGAATAGGGCTTTTCCTGCTCACCAACCTGGCAGTCATGGTATTGGTAGGCATCATCTTCAACCTGTTCGGGATTCAGGGAATTCTCGACGCCAACGGCGTCAATCTGAATCTGCCAGGGCTGCTTACGATGTGTGCCATCTTCGGTATTGGCGGCTCATTGATATCACTGCTGCTGTCCAAAACCATCGCCCGCAGAACGACCGGCACCCAGATTATTGAACAGCCCAAGACCGCCGATGAGCGCTGGCTGGTGGAGACGGTACGCGAGCTTTCGGAACGAGCCGGTATCGGCATGCCCGACGTCGGTATTTTTCCCATGCCGCAGGCGAACGCCTTTGCCACAGGCTGGAATCGCAATAATGCCCTGGTCGCGGTGAGCGCGGGGCTCATGCAACGCTTTAACCGGGATGAAGCCCGCGCGGTGATTGGCCACGAGATCGGCCATGTTGCCAACGGCGACATGATCACCCTGGCACTGATTCAGGGCGTGGTGAACACCTTCGTGATGTTCTTTGCGCGACTGGTCGGCTTTTTCGTCGATCGGGTACTGATGCGCAACGAACAGGGACTCGGTATTGGTTACTACGTCACCTCCATCGTGATGGATATGGTGTTCGGTGTCTTCGCCATGATCGTTGTGGCCTGGTTCAGCCGCCGCCGTGAATACCGGGCCGATGCGGCCGGCGCACACCTGGCGAGCCCGCAGGCGATGATTGCGGCTCTGGCGCGGATCAAGGCGGAGTCGGAAGCGGGCCGCGAAGAACCACTGCCCGCCAACATGAAGGCCTTCGGTATTTATGGCAACAGCATGGCGGCCCTGCTGGCGAGTCATCCCCCTCTTGAGGATCGCATCCTCGCACTGCAAAATTCTTCCCGTTAACCGCAACTCTCGGCGAGTAGGCCCACTAGGGGCCGCTCGCCACGCTAGCCTGCGGTACCAAACTTCTTTGACGCAGGAAACACGCCCAACCATGCGCCTGATCAATTACTTCTCTCGACTGTTCCTCGCGACTGCCCTGACCCTGCATGCGGGTGCGGCGAGTGCGGCGAACACAGACTCCCGCCCGCCACAGTTTGCTACCGACGACGAAACCAACACCATGCAGGTGTTCAATTTCGCCAGCCCTTCCGTGGTGTATGTCACCAATGAAACGCTGGTGCGCGACCGCTGGAGTCTGCGCTTGCATACGGTACCCAAGGGTGCCGGTAGCGGCTTTATCTGGGATGAGTACGGTCATGTGGTGACCAACTTTCACGTAATCGAAAAAGCCCGCAAGATCACCATTACCCTGCAGGACCGCAGCGAGTGGCCGGCGCAACTGGTGGGCTCGGCCCCGGAGAAAGATCTGGCGGTGCTGAGAATCAACGCCCCGGCGGAACGACTGAAACCCCTGATACCCGGCGAATCTTCCAGCCTCTCGGTGGGGCGCAAAGTACTGGCAATCGGCAACCCGTTTGGCCTGGATACCACTCTCACCACCGGCGTGGTTAGCGCGCTCGGGCGTGAAATTGATGCCGCTGGCAATCGCACCATTCGCAATGTGATCCAGACCGATGCGGCCATTAATCCCGGCAATTCTGGCGGCCCGTTGCTCGATAGCAGCGGGAGGCTGATCGGGGTAAATACCGCGATCTACAGCCCCAGCGGGGCCAGCGTAGGTATCGGTTTTGCGATTCCGGTGGATACAGTGAAGAAGATTGTTCCGGAGCTCATCGCCCACGGCCGCCTGGTGCGTCCGATTCTTGGCATCGAATCGGCACCGGACCAATGGGCGAATCGCTACGATTTTGAGGGCGTGGCGGTTCTGCGCACCGCGCCGGGCTTGCCCGCCGAGAAAGCCGGGCTGCGCGGCGTCTATCGCGGCAGCCGCGGTGGCTGGCAACTGGGTGATGTGATTGTGGGTATTGATGGTCGGCCGATCAGCAATTACGACGACCTGATGAATGTGCTCGAAGACCGCCGCCCCGGGGACCGGGTACAGGTGGACTACCTGCGCAACGGAGAGGCGTACCAGACCTCGCTGGTACTCGCTGCACCTTAATGCATTTGTAATGTAACTTCGCTCGTTACTTGAGTGGCGGCGCCGCTACCGGGGTGCGCCTGGCGAGACACGCCGTGAACCCATCCCTGGGGGCTCTTCGAAAAAGTCCCTTTTTTCGAAGGTCTCACCAGGCGCACCCCGGTATCGACACCTTCGCCCAGAGTTCAAGTAGTTGCTCGAGCCAATAATTCGTTAAACTCCCCGCCGAACCATTTTTACAACAGCGCTGTAACTTTCCATGCAAAAACATTTCCTCTGCGGCTACCAAGACCTCAACGAAGGCGATTCCAAAGGCTTTTCCCTGGGCGACAAAAGCGCGGGCATGGACAATGTGTTTGCGGTGAAAAAGGACGGCGAAGTGTACGCGTATAAAAATGTCTGCCCACATCGGGGCATCAACCTGGAGTGGCAGCCGGATCAATTTCTGGATTCGGAAAAAGCGCTAATCCAGTGCGCTTCTCATGGCGCCCTGTTCGAGATACGCACCGGCGAATGTATTGCCGGCCCCTGCGCGGGCGACGCACTGACTCCAGTGCCCGTCGAGTACGCGCAGGATGGTCTCTACGTGCTGCTGGCAGACTAATTACTACGCAGGTAGAAACGGCACTGGCTCGATCAGGCAGATTTCCTCTGCAGTGAGCTTGGCGCGGTAAGCGATCACTTCCACACCACTTTTTAGCGCCTGTGTCAGGGCTTGGGCATAAGCTGGGTCGATGTCGGCTGCGGCTTCCACCGTGGCAATCTGGTCGTGCTGCACACAGTAAAACAGCATGGCACGCACGCCGGACTGGGCAAGCTTTTCCAGCTCCCGCAGGTGCTTGGTGCCGCGGGTACTCACCGCATCGGGAAACATGCCGCGCGCGCCCTCGGCAAGGGTGACGTTTTTTACTTCGACGTAACAGGCGCCCGCGCTCCCTTCCAACAGAATATCGATACGGCTGTTTTCTTCGCCGTATTTCACTTCGCGGCGCAGGGCATCGTAGCCCTGCAACTCCGCAATAACCCCATTGTTGATCGCCTCCTCCACGAGGTGGTTAGCACGCCCGGTGTTGACCCCGGCCATGGCGCCTTCTGGTGTGGTGGTAATTTCCAGGGTGTGGCGATACTTGCGCTTGGGATTGCCGGAATCGGAATACCAGCAGGGAGTGTTTTCCTCCCAGCAGTTCTTCATCGATCCGGTGTTAGGGCAGTGGATGGTCATTATTTCGCCATTCGGCAGGGCAACATCCGCCAAAAAACGCTTGTAACGGCGCAGGAGTGTTCCCTCGATCAAGGCCGGGCTCAGCTTCACGTGGTTCTCTCGATAAATCGTTTAAAAATTCAGCAGAAGTTGATGTAAACGCCAACTTGTAGAAAAAATGGCCGCCAGAATACACCAATCAAGTCATCCTTTGTGGGAGGATCATCGCCAAGGGGCAGGTCCGGCAACATTTTGTGGCGCAGTCGTGTGAGATTTGATAGTTTCCTCGCCTTGGCTGCCGCCGCGGCCGTTGGAGACTGCCTGCGGTCTAGGCTTCGCGCCTGCTAGGCTTGAATTTGGTTGTAGTGCCCCTATTAAGAAGGGCCCGTATTACGAGAGAGGCAATGACTATGCCCAATACTGCTGCGAAATCCGATTCTCTGCACGGCTTTGAGCCCTATCAGGAACAGAAGGGCGAGGAGTACATGAATGAGAAGCAGCAGGAGCATTTCCGCAAACTGCTGTTGGCCTGGAAAGCCGAACTGATGGCAGAGGTGGATCGCACCGTAACGCACATGAAGGATGAGGCTGCCAACTTCCCGGACCCGGCCGATCGCGCCAGCCAGGAAGAAGAGTTCAGTCTCGAACTGCGCACCCGCGACCGCGAGCGCAAGCTGATCAAGAAAATCGACTCCACTCTTGAGCTGATTGATCAGGAAGACTACGGCTTCTGTGAAGCCTGTGGTGTTGAGATTGGCATCCGTCGCCTGGAGGCCCGTCCTACAGCCACCCTGTGTGTGGACTGCAAAACTCTGGCGGAGATCAAAGAGAAGCAAATCTCAGGTTGATCACGCACCCCGGGCGGCCGCACCCAGCGCCGCCCGGTATCTACCCCTCACACTGACTTACCCTACCAGTGTCTTTACCTTCCGCACCGACATCCCGCTCAGAGCGCTATATAGGCCGCTTTGCGCCCTCGCCCACTGGGCCTTTACATTTTGGCTCCCTGGTGTGCGCCCTGGGCAGCTTTTTGGACGCTATTGCCCATGGTGGCCACTGGTTGATCCGCATGGAAGACCTGGACCCACCGCGGGAGATGCCAGGCGCAGCGGAACGTATCCTACACTCGCTGCATGCCCATGGCCTGCGCAGCCATTTCCCCGTGGTCTGGCAGAGCAAACGTCACGACCTTTATCAGCAGGCGTTGCAGCAGCTGCGCGCCCGAGATCAAGTCTACCGCTGCTCTTGCACCCGCGAGCAGGTACGCAAGGCCGGCGGACATACGAGGGATAATTGTATCGGCGCATCGGGGCCATACGCCCTGCGTTTTGCGTGCGCCGGCACCCGTGAAGGGTTTGCCGATATCTGGCAGGGCACACAGCAGCAAGCCATTGATGAGGACCCAATCCTCAAGCGCAAGGATGGTCTCTATGCCTACCAACTGGCGGTGGTGGTCGACGATATTGCGCAGGGCATCAATCATGTGGTGCGCGGTGCGGACCTGCTGGACTGCACGGGTATCCAGCAATCCCTGTTCCGTGCACTGGGGGCGGAACCGCCACACTTTGGTCACTTACCCTTGGTGATGAACGACGCCGGGCAGAAGCTCAGCAAGCAAAATCACGCCGCGCCACTGGATGACAGCAAAGCCTCCCTGAACCTGATTCAGGCACTGGGCTTTCTCGGCCTGCGCCCGCCGCACGAACTCGCCGCCAACACCCCGGCGCATATACTTGCCTGGGCCAGCGCGCACTGGCAGCGCAAGGCGGTCGATCGCCACAATCGCCTGCTCGACTAATTCGCTAACCGCTACTCCGTTAAACAGTTGAACTGTGCCCCGGCGGCGCATTAACATTTCGCGCCAGTTTCCCCGTGTTCTAATTCCCCGTGTTCAAACTGCTTCACCACAGGGACCCAACAGGCTTCCAATGAGCAACCGCACCCTGTTAATCCTGCTGGTACTGGTGGGCTATGTGTTCAGCCCCACCGTATTCACCTGGATGATCAACCCCTCTGGCGCCTGGTATCGCCCGTTTATCCTCTGGTTCGTGCTGATCCTGCTGGCCATTTTTATTCAGCGGAGGCGCAAACCCGATGACCTTTGACATCGTCAATATTGCGCTAATAGGCGTTGCGTATATTTTTGCCCTGTTCTTCGTGGCTTTTGCCACCTCCAAGGGCTGGCTGTCTAGCACTTGGGTGCGTCACCCCTTTTTCTACGTGATGTCCCTGGGGGTTTCGCTCAGCGCCTGGACCTATTACGGCATCATCGATCTCGCCTGGCAGCACGGCTACGGCGTACTCGCTTACTACCTGGGCACTGGCGCCATGTTCCTGTTTGCGCCATTCGCACTGGAACCTCTGGCCAGGTTGGCACAGCGCTACCAGCTGACCTCGCCCGCCGACTTGTTGGTGTTCCGCTATCACAGCCGCGAGGCCGGCACCCTCGCCACCCTGTTTATGCTGCTAGGACTACTGCCGCTGATTGCCCTGCAAATTCAGGCGGTGGCAGAAACCCTGGCGCTACTGTCCCGTGACAATGTGGCGGCGATGGCGTTGCCCGACAGCGGCGTCACCAGTAAAGACCTTATCGCCTTCCTCTACTGCGTGTTACTGGCGGTGTTTACCAGCACCTACGGCGCCTCGCGCAAGCGCCGCGCAGGCCTCGCCAGCGCCATGGCCCTGGAGTCCCTGGTCAAACTGGTCGCCCTGCTCGCAGTTGGCCTCTATGCGGTGTACGGCGTTTTCGGCAGCCTCGGCGACCTCGACAACTGGCTCGCGCAGAACAGCGATATGCAGCAGCTGCTGTACTCCCCGATCAAGCAGGGCTCTTCCCACACCCTGCTGCTGGTGTTTATCGCCACCGCAGTGGCCATGCCGCATATTTTCTATCTGAGTATCGCCGACCGCCCACCCACCGAGGGCTTGCGTACCGCCAGCTGGGGATTCCCACTGTTTATGCTGCTGATGGCGCTGCCGATCTTCCCGATCATGTGGGCGGGCTTTGCGCTGGATGTAACGGAGCCTGTGCAGTACTTCACTCTCGCGGTACCCCGCGCCAGCGGCTCCGCGCTACTCACCATCCTCGCCTTTATTGGCGGCCTGTCGGCGGCCACGGGTGCCCTGATCATGATCACCCTGGCACTGGCCACCATGGTGATGAACCACTGGCTGCTGCCCGGCACGCGCTGGCAATCCGACGACAACATGTACCGCCAGCTGCTGTGGCTGCGCCGGGCTCTGGTGGCGGCACTGTTTCTCGCGGGTTTCGCGTTTTATCTGCTGTTGAACAACCGCCTGTCGCTATCGGACCTCGCGATCATTGCGTTTATCGCTTCCCTGCAGTTTTTGCCGGGGATCTTCGCGGTTATCCACTGGCCGCAGGGCAACCGGCGCGGGTTTATCGGCGGACTGCTGGCGGGCATGCTGGTGTGGGCCGGTGGCTTACTGCTGCCGGCAATGGTGGGGAACAGTGGTATTCGCATTGGCGACTTCCATATACCGCTGGGGATGGAAATCTGGCCGCAGATCACCACCCTGACCCTTTCCGTGAACATGCTGCTGTTTGTGGGGCTCTCCATCTTCACCCGCACATCCAGCCTCGAGCGCTATGCGGCCGACCTGTGCAGCGACGATTCCATCAGTCAGGCGCTGCGCCTGGAACTGGATGTGCAATCTGCCGCGGAATTCCGCCTGCGCCTGTCCGAGAGCCTGGGGGCGGCCACCGCCAGCCAGGAAGTCAGCCGCGCATTGCGCCAGCTCAACCTGGAGGAGGAAGAGCGGCGGCCCTATGCCCTGCGCCAGCTGCGCGACCGCCTGGAGGCCAACCTTTCCGGCCTGCTGGGGCGTGTACTGGCGGGCCAGATTCTCGATCGACATGTGCCCTTTGTGACCAGCGACCAGCCGGCAAACAAGGACATCAACCTGATCGAGACCCGCCTCAGCCGCTACAAAAACCAGCTCACCGGCCTGGCCGCAGAACTGAACAACCTGCGCCTGTATCACCGGCAAATGCTGGAAGAACTACCCATGGCAGCCTGCTCCCTGGGGCGTGACGGCGAGATACTGCTGTGGAACTACGCCATGACCGAGCTCACCGGCATTAGTGCCAGCGAGGTGATCGGTTCCAAACCCGAGTACCTGCCAGAGCCCTGGCGCAGCGAGCTGACAGAATTTGCCCGCTCCACCGATGACAGCCGTTTCAAGCAGCAAGTGGATATCGATGGCACCAGCCACTGGCTGAACCTGCACAAGACACGACTCAAACAGCGCGCCGGCAAGTACGGCCGTGAAAACACCCGACGCCAGAACCGCAGTGACGGACAAATGCTGCTGGTGGAGGACATCACGGAAACGCAGGTTCTGGAGCAGGAGCTCATGCACAGCGAGCGCCTGGCATCGGTCGGTCGCCTCGCCGCCGGTGTTGCCCATGAAGTTGGCAATCCGGTCACCGGTATCGCCTGCCTTGCACAGAATCTGCAGTACGAGTCGGAGAACCCGGAAGTGCTGGAAACGGCAGACCAGATCCTCAGCCAGACCCAGCGCATCAGCCGTATCGTCCACTCGCTGGTGAGTTTCTCGCACAGCGGCAGCCAGGACAGCGAAAAAGCACCGGTGGACCTGCGCGCCTGTGTGGAAGAAGCGGTACAGCTGCTGTCGCTGCAGCGGGACAAGACCCAGGTCACCTTCGCCAATGAGGTACCCGCGGACCTGATTGCACTGGGCGACAACCAGCGCCTCATCCAGGTGTTTATCAACTTGCTGAGTAACGCGCGCGACGCCAGCCCCGATGGCGGACACATCGCAGTGACCGGTTACACCCGCGCCGGGCAGGCCTGTGTCGCCGTGACCGACAACGGCCCTGGGATCTCAGCGGCACACCGGGAGCGAATTCTGGAACCCTTCTTCACCACCAAGGAACCCGGCGAAGGCACCGGTCTTGGCCTGGCGATGGTGTACAGCATTGTGGAGGAACATGGCGGGCAGCTGGAACTGGTCAGTCCGGCCCATCCGGAAACCGGACGGGGAGCGCAATTTATTGTGCAAATCCCCTTGGTCGAATTCTGAGTCACGCGGCAGAGGGCAAAACAGGCCGGTTTATGACCAGTTTGTTACCGCCAGACATAAAAATTAGTCGTTTTTTTGATCACAAACAGGGCACTGGGTTGCATCGAAACGCTCAAAAGGTAAAACTTAGCGTCCCCTGAACACTTTGTAACCAGGCGTAACACATGAGCCACATTCTGATCGTAGAAGATGAAGCCATTATCCGCACGGCTTTGCGCAAGCTGCTGGAGCGGCATCGCTACAAGATCAGTGAGGCTGGCTCGGTCCGTGAGGCCACCACAAAGTACCGTCTCGCGGACATGGATCTGATTATTTCCGACTTGCGCCTGCCCGGTGCCCCCGGCACCGACCTGCTCAAACTGGCCGGCGACGTACCGGTGCTGATCATGACCAGCTATGCCAGCCTGCGCTCCGCGGTGGACTCCATGCGTATGGGCGCCGCCGACTATATCGCCAAACCCTTCGACCACGACGAAATGCTCGCCACCGTGCGCCGGGTCATTGGCAAGGCGGAGCAGAATCGCGCGGCGGGTGCCGCCGCGGCGGACAGTAAAGCGGAAGGGCGCGCCATTTCCGGCATGATTGGCGACAGCCCGGTGATGCGCGATCTCTACGCACGGATTCACAAGGTAGCCCCCACCGACGCTACCGTGCTGGTGCACGGTGAGACCGGTACCGGTAAAGAACTGGTGGCGCGGGCGATTCACGAAGAGAGCAAGCGCAACGGCAAGCCCCTGATTTCGGTGAACTGTGCCGCCATTCCGGAAACTTTGATTGAAGCAGAGCTGTTCGGCCACGAGAAAGGCGCATTTACCGGCGCGCAAACCGCGCGCGAAGGCCTGATCGCGGCAGCCGATGGCGGCACCCTATTCCTCGATGAGATTGGCGAATTGCCGCTGGAAGCCCAGGCACGCCTGCTGCGTGTGCTGCAGGAGGGCGAGGTGCGTCCCATTGGCGCCATTGAGTCCCGCAAGGTCAACGTGCGCCTGGTGGCGGCAACCCACCGCAACCTGCGCCAGCTAGCGGCCGAACACAAATTCCGCGAAGACTTGTATTACCGAATTAACGTGGTCCAGATGACCCTCCCGCCGCTGCGCGAGCGCGGCAAGGATGTCCTGGCCATTGCCGAGAACCTGCTGGAGAAATTCTGTGCCAAGGTCAGCCGCTCGATGCTGCGCCTGTCACCGGAAGCGATCCAGGCAATCACCACCTACACCTGGCCCGGTAACGTGCGCGAGCTGGAAAATGCCATTCAACGGGCGGTGATTCTCACCGAAGACAACGTCGAGATTGACCACCGCACCCTGGACATCGACCTGGACCTGGTGCCGATTGAAGAGGCCGACCCCGAGCGACGTCCGCGTACCAGCCTGCGCGCCGACCCCCGTGAAGACCTGTCACTGGAGGACTACTTCGCCCGTTTCGTCCTGGAACACCAGGAGACCATGAGCGAAACCGAGCTGGCCAAGAAGCTCGGCGTGAGCCGCAAGTGCCTGTGGGAACGACGCCAGAAGCTCGGCATCCCGCGCAAAAAGGCCAAACGCCTGGCTGAAGCCTGATCTCTGGCACCGCTCCCATCACTTAAAGCCCGCGCTCCCAGCGCGGGCTTTTTTGTTGCCGCACCACGTGGTAACACGCCCCCTGTACCCTGCGGACTCTCTCAGGGTCTCCAGCCCCTCTCGCGAGTGGACAACCTGGATGTAGCAGTCACAGAAATGTGATCCAACGGGGACAAAAGTGCGAGTTGGTAACAAGTGAAAGTGTTACCCGGTTCCGCCCCCAAGTAACAACCACCGCACTATGTGTAACGGAAATCTGTATTCCCACGCCACAAAAAAGTTCCCATAAAAGATAAGTCATTGATTTTTATAGGTTTTTTAAAGTTGGCACGCTATCTGCTTCGTATAGGCCAAACAATGAGAACAGCCAAGAATAATAATAAATGACTGTCTAAGCCCTAATAACAACTGACAATAAGCGGGCGCAACACAATAAAAATAATAACGGGAAGATCGACAATAAAAACCAAAGTGATCGAATCCGGAGCAAAACTCGAGCAATAAAAACAATAAAGCTCACGACAACAATAAAAATAAACAAAAAGTAATAAGAAACAATAATAAAAATAAACAATAAGAATAAAGACGAATAACAAGAACAATAACTTGTAGAAGACAACAAAAATAACGACAAGCACGTGACAAACTGACTGATTGTGCCTGGGAGAGGGTTTGCTGAATAGCAAATTGATAGCGCAAGGAAGCCGCTGCCTTCATACCGAATAAGAATAATTCCTTTCTTTTCTTCTTTTCCTCGATGCACTTTGATGCTGGACCCCATTGGATTGGGCCCGGCAGCTGTGCATTGTGCTGTATGTGTTAGAATCCGCCCCCAAACCGTCTTCCGGGCCTGTAGTCGCCGGAGCAACCCCGGTTTATCTAGAGTACTTTTAAGCAACCGCTTCACAGAAAGTACACCGATACAGAGACAGCCGCCCCGTGCAGTGGGCTGCGGACAAAACAGATAGCCGTATGTTCAATACCCTGATCAGCCGTATCAAGCGCTGGCATGACAAATCCAAGTCCGCCGAGAGCGATTCCACAGTGGAATCCAGCCGGCCAGGCTCCAAACACAGCCCCCGTCCCGGGCGCAAGAAATCCAAACGATCTAAAAACACCCGCACCGTGATTGCCCGCGGCGATCACTGCCTGTCCCGGCGCGACGTGAGCCGCGCGGCACTGACCGTAATGAAGCGTCTGCAGGAAGCCGGCTTTGAGGCTTATATCGTGGGTGGCGGTGTGCGCGACCTGCTGCTGGGCGGCCACCCCAAGGACTTTGACGTTGCCACTGATGCCACCCCGGAACAGGCCAAACAGCTGTTTCGTGGCGCGCGCATTGTTGGGCGCCGCTTCCGTATCCTGCACGCCCGTATCGGCCGTGAAGTAATCGAGGTGACCACCTTCCGCGGCCATCACAGCGACGGTGAAGCCCACGAGGCGCAACAGTCGGAACACGGCATGCTGCTGCGGGACAATGTCTACGGCGACCTGGAAAGCGATGCGGTACGCCGGGATTTCACCGTAAACGCGCTCTACTACACCACCAACGGCTTCGAGATTCACGACTACACCGGTGGTATCCAGGATATCGAACAGCGCCTGATCCGTATGATCGGCGACCCGGCGACACGCTATAAAGAGGACCCGGTGCGCATGCTGCGCGCGGTGCGCTTTGCCGCCAAGCTGGATTTCGACATTGAGCCCGGCACCGCTGCGCCACTGCGCGAGCTGGCACCGCTCCTGCGCAATATTGCCCCGGCCCGCCTGTTCGACGAAGTCCTCAAGTTGTTGATGAGCGGCAATGGCGAGCGCACCTTTGAATTGCTGCGCGAATACGAGCTGTGGTCGCACCTGTTCCCCGACAATGCGCGCATGCTCGAGTCCCCCGAAGCCCTGGCACTCACCCGTCAGGCGCTGCGCAATACCGATACCCGCATCCGTTCCGACCAACGTGTGACGCCCGCGTTCCTGTACGCGGCGCTGTTGTGGCCGGCGGTCAACAGCGAGCAGAAATTCCTGAGTGACAAAGGCATTCCTCCGGTGCCCGCGCTGGCGCAAGCCGCGCAAAAAATTACCAGCGCGCAGCTAGTGCACACGGCAATTCCCAAGCGTTTCTCCATGCCCATGCGGGAAATCTGGGACATGCAGTCCCGCCTGCCGCGCCGCGGCGGCGAGCGCGCTTTCCGCCTGATGGAGCACCCGCGCTTTCGCGCAGCCTACGATTTCCTGTTGCTGCGGGAAGACAGTGGCGAGATTCCTACCGGGCTGGGCCAGTGGTGGACTGAGTTCCAGCAGCAGGACGAAGAACAACGCCTGCAAATGGTCCGGGATGTACCGAGAAATGGGCCGCGCGGCAGTAAAAGCCGTGGCCGTCGCAACCGCGGCGGTCGCCGGAACCGCACCAACAAGGGCGGCGATCGCCCGTCAAATTGAGCGGACTTCACAAGTGACTCGCTGTTATATTGGCCTAGGCAGCAATCTTGCGGACCCCGTCGGGCAACTGCGCAGCGCGCTGGATGCCATGGCGCAAATTGCACGCACGCGGCTCGCCGAGTGCTCTCCGTTTTACACCAGTGCGCCGGTAGGCCCCGGAGAGCAGCCCGATTATGTGAACGCCGTTGCGGAGCTGGAGACCGACCTCGGCGCGGAAGCGCTACTGGATGCACTGCAAGCCATTGAGAATGCGCACGGTCGTGAACGCACCGTGCGCTGGGGTGCGCGAACCCTGGACCTGGACGTGTTGCTGTTTGGCAACCAGACACTGGCGACAGAGCGCCTTGAAGTGCCGCACCCGCGCATTCCGGAACGAAATTTTGTGCTGGTGCCACTGGCCGATCTGGCCCCGGACCTTGTGATGCCGGATGGCACACCTCTGCGTGACCTGCTCGAGCAGTGCCCAGCCAACCGGTTACATCGACTGTAACCAGGGAACCCAAAGGAGTAACTTCGGTGAGTAATTTTTCCGCGTCCGACGCCCCCTCTTCCGACGATTACCGTACCGAAAACCTGTCTCACGAGTTCGACTTGAATGGTCGGGACTTGCCGCGCTTCATTGCGGTAGAGGGCAATATCGGGGTGGGTAAAACCACCCTGGCGAAGCGACTGGCGGCAACCTTTAACTACGACACGCTGCTGGAGCTGCCGGAAGACAACCCCTTCCTCGCGCGCTTCTACCACGACCCCAAAAGTGCGGCGCTGCCCACCCAGTTACACTTCCTGCTGCAACGTTCGCAGCAAATCCAGGCCCTGCGCCAGGACGACATGTTCAAGCCGGTGCGGGTGGCGGATTTCCTGATCGAGAAAGACCAGCTGTTTGCCGAGGTCACCCTCGACAGCGATGAACTGCAGCTCTACCGCCAGGTCTACCAACACCTCACCCTCGAAGCCCCGAAGCCGGACCTGGTGATCTACCTGCAGGCGCCACTGAACGTGCTTCAGGAACGTATTCACAAGCGCGGTATTAGCGCAGAGCGCAGCATCAGCAATGAATACCTGAGCACGCTCAACGAGGCGTACACCAAGTTCTTCCACTACTACGATCAGGCGCCGCTGCTCATCGTCAACTGCGCAGAAATCGATATCGTCGATCAGCAGGCAGACTATCAACAGCTGGTGGAGTACCTGCTGAACGTAAAGAGCGGCCGGCATTACTACAATCCAGGGAAGTAACCGGTCCAAGCCACCGCACGGTGTGCAGGCGACGCCTGCCATATTATTAGAGAAGTCCGGGCCCAGGCGCCCGCAAAGCGAGATCACAACATGCCCTACGGAACCCAGGAGCTGAGCAAGCCCGTGACGGTGCAGACGCTGCGCAAGATGAAGGCCGACGGCGAAAAATTTATCTGCGTGGCCCTCTACGATGCCCCCATGGCGGCGATGGCGCAGAAGACCGGCGTCGAAACCCTGCTGATTGGCGATTCACTGGGCATGACCGTGTTGGGATACGACAGCACTATCCCGGTGACGATGGAGCAGATGATCTATCACGTGGAAGCCGTGGCGCGGGGTAACAAAAAGTCCCTGATCATGGGCGACCTGCCCTTTATGACCTACGCTACCCCGGAGCAGGCACTCACCAATGCCACCCGTATCATGCAGGCCGGTGCCCACATGGTGAAGATTGAGGGCGGCGCGTGGCTCGCACCCACGGTCAAGATGCTCACCGAGCGCGGCATCCCGGTGTGTGCACACCTCGGGCTTACCCCGCAGTCTGTCCATAAGCTGGGCGGCTTCCGAGTGCAGGGCCGCGATGACGAGCGCGCAGGTGAGATTCTCGATGACGCCGTACAACTGGATGAGGCCGGCGCAGACCTACTTGTGCTCGAGTGCGTGCCCACCGAGCTCGGCAAACGCATTACCGAAACCGTCACCATGCCCACCATTGGCATCGGTGCGGGCCCACATACCGATGCGCAGGTACTGGTGATCAATGACATTCTTGGCCTTACGGAAAAGCCACCGAAGTTCTCCAAGAACTTCTTAGTAGAAGCCGGTGATATTCCCGGTGCCCTGCGCAAGTATGCAGAAGATGTGAAGAACGGTATTTTCCCGGACGCCGAACACAGCTTCAGTTAAGGCGCACACACTGGCGAGCGGACAACACCACGAGAAATCACAGGACAAGCAGTATGGATTTCGCAACCACTTTGACGACGGCGCGCCGCGGTGCGCCAGCACAGATTCCGGCAGGCTGGAGCCAGGGGCGTGCGGCCTTTGGCGGCATGGTGGCCGCCGTTTTGTACCAGCCACTGGAATCGGCGCTGGAACAGGCCTGTGGCGACAGCGCACCGCAGGCGCACCTGCGCTCATTAACCTTTTCTTTCGTGGCACCCGCGGCCGCCGGCACCCTGGACACATCGGTGCGCGTGCTGCGCGCCGGACGCTCCGCGGTACAGGTCGAAGCCCATGCGTCGCAGGACGAGCAGGTGACCACCGCGGTCCTGGCGAGCTTTGGCAAGCCGCGCGAGTCGGCGGTTTCGGTCGGCACCGGCGCTGCCCCTGAATTCCCCGCGCCAGAGTCCTGTGAAGCGCTGCCCTATATCGAAGGGCTGGTCCCGGAATTTTCCCAGCACTTCGACTACCGGCTGGGTGAAGGCGCCTTGCCATTTACTGGCAGCGAAGAGGGCCGCATCGGAGGCTGGATTCGATTCAAAAGCGACAACAGTGCCCCCATCAGCACCGGCCACCTGCTGGCACTGATCGACGCCTGGCCACCGGCAGTGCTTTCACTAGTCACCACCTTGTCCCCGGCCAGTACTCTGACCTGGACCGTGGAACTGATGCCCGCGGCCCACGATCTAGTGGCCGACAGCAGTGACTGGTGGCAGTACCTGGCGGAAGTGGAGCAGGCCGAAGACGGCTATGCGGTAATCGGTGCGCGCCTGTGGGATGCGCGCGGCCGCCTGATCGCGCTGTCGCGGCAGACGGTAACCATCTTCGGTTAATAACCCTTCGGCTACTATTCCCTCGGCTGATGACCGAGCTGCTCTAGCCGGCGTTGGTCACAGCCATTTTTTCCAGCGGAAGGCAACCAGCTGCAGTAACACCGTGATCAGCAACAAACTGCTGAAAATGATAAACGCCTGGGGGTTTTCCGAGCCCGGAATACCGCCGACGTTGACGCCGAGTAATCCGGTAAAAAAGCCCAAGGGTAAAAATACCGCAGCAATAATCGACAGCAAATACATGCGGTTGTTGAGCTGCTCGGAAATACGGCTGGCCAACTCTTCCTGAGTCACCGCAGCGCGATCACGGACCTCATCAATATCTTCAATATGCCGCAGCAGGCGGTCGCTGACCTCGCGTAACTGCATTCGATCACGCTCACTGATCCACGGCCGCCGCTCCGCCATCAGGTGCGTCAGTGCATCCCGTTGCGGGGTGAGATAGCGACGCAGGGTAATGGTTTGTTTGCGTAAAACCGCGAGGTCGGACCGGAGGTTGGCACTGTCACCGGCGACAACCCGGTCTTCCAGGGCATCCATGGCATCCTCAAAGCTGTCCACCGTATGCCCCATGTGCCACACCAACAATCCCGCCAGTTCGAACAAGATCCCGACACTGGTCCCCGGGCCGCGCCCGCGCTCCAGCTGCTCCCGCAGATCCCGGATCGCGAGCAGCTGTCGCTTGCGGGTGGTGATAATCCGCGTCTCCTCCACCCACAGGCGCAGAGACACCATGTCTTCCTGCTCTGATGCGGGGTCAAGATTCACCCCGCGCAGGGCAATCAGCAGCCCATCCCCAACAGCGGTCGTCCGCGGCCGCGTTTCTTCTGTCAGCAGGGCCTCAGCCACCAGCGGATCGAGCTGGGCGCCCCCGGATATCCACGACCGTGTATGCGCATCAGAATAATCCAAATGCACCCACAGACAGCCCTGAGCGGGCTCCCAGGCCTCGATTTCAGCCCAGGTTAAATTGCGAGCACCACCTTCGCCGTCCAGCAGGTACCCGTGAATCAATCCGTTGTTCATCAGCGCCTCGTGGTCTAGCGGGAAAGAGCCAATCGGGCCCCGGCGGTCTCACCCGCCGCAAGCTGCCAGCTATCGGCAAAGGCATTGCCGTGCTCTACGCACACAAACCCTGCGTAATAGGAGCCGACATCGGCCATTGTGGATGCGAGCTCCGCGCCCGGGTTCCAGGTAATAACGGTGTGGCAGTTTTCACTGCGCGTATGGATAGGGTGCGGGGTCAGGATGGTCTGTGCGGCGGGCGCCTGCTCAAATACCCGATCGACTTCGCCGGAAAAATGCAGATTCCCCTCGAGGCGATCGCGGGAGAAGCCGGTTGTCTTGTCCAGGTAATCAACACCAGACAGCCCCTGCACCTGTACCGCATTGACGCTATCCACAGCAAAATAGCTGTGCAGTGCCCAACTGTATTCCGCGGCAACGTCGGCGGTATTGGTCAACTCAAGGTCAAACGCCAACTCCGCACCGAGCCCAATGGTGAGCGAACACTGAAAACTTGGTGCAAACACTTCGTCGCCGGGATGGGAAAATGACAGCCGCAGTGACACGCGGCCATCCGCGTGTTGCTCACTGCTCTCCAGCGTCCAGTCTTGGCCACGCACCAGCCCATGCTTGGGTTTGGTGGGGTCCGCGCGATTTTCGCCAAACCATGGCAAACACACCGGTACACCGCCGCGCACGGCCCTGCCGGGCACAAACTGTGCCGCCGGGCTCACCCATAACAGCGGCGCGCGATCGCGGGCGGTAAATTCAAGAACCTGGGCGCCTTGCACGGCAATCACCGCCCGACATAACGCGGTTTCCACCAGCAACAAATCGAGGCCGGGCTTGCCATAAACCGCACCGCTGTCGGTATAACTCAGGTAGTTGGTTGCAACCACAGGGAAACTCCATCTTCAGTTTGTTGCTGACAAATTGTTGCGGGACACGCGCAAGCAGGCGCGCGCAATCTTGACCAGGGTCTTAGTCTATCGCCTCCGCGGGAGATTTGGCCATTGGCACGCCATCCCGCGGTGCCGTAGCGAGGTCACCTGAATTGATCTGCAACCAGTCAAATCCCTCCTGCTGACAGGCAAAGATACAGTTGGCGGCCTTGGCAGCGGCCTCAGACAGGGCCGCGCGCGCGAGTTCGAGACTGTTGTTCTTTTCGCTGATGTGCGCCACGACCAGATGCTGCAGGTGATCGCTGCCCACCCGCTGCAGGAAGCCCGCCGCCTGTTGATTGCTCAGGTGGCCGTAGGCACCGCCCACACGGCGCTTCAGCGACGGGGGGTAAGGCCCCTGCGCCAGCATTTGTGGGTCGTGGTTGGCTTCCAGCACCAGTGCATCGCAATCGCCAAAGTGGGACTCTACGTGAGGCGTGATGGTACCCAGGTCGGTAAGCAGGCCGAGGCTGCTGCCACGGCTGCGAAATACAAATTGCGCGGCTTCGCGGGCATCGTGAGGGACCGCAACGGGGGTAACTTCGATGTCCCCGATCACAAATGGCTGGTGCCCTTCGATCAGGCGTACCTCTGGCAAGGTGCCGATATCCCGTGCCCGCAGGGTACCTGGTGTCAGGTAAACCGGCAGGCGGTACTTGCGGGCCAGTGGGCCAACGCCACCCATATGGTCGCTGTGTTCGTGGGTTACGAGAATTGCGGAGAGGTCCGCGGGAGAGGCGCCGAGCCGCGCCATGCGCCGCTCGGTTTCCTTGATGGTGAAACCACAGTCCACCAACAGGCAGTGATCACCACAGGCGACCAGAGTGCCGTTACCCTTACTACCACTACCCAGGGAGGCAAATCGGATCGCCATGTCGTTTCCGTCAGATCAGGTTCTGGCGGATCGCCATCAGCAGCTCGGAAGCCCTGACGCGGGACAGCGGCTGGCCACGGGTAGAGCGCACACGCACTTGCACGGATTCACCCACCTGGCGCAACACCACCAGGTATCCGGGGATATCACTTGCTGGTGCAGCACCAACCCCGGGGATGCCGGCAAACAATTGCGCGCTGGGGTCAACATTCGCCAGCACCTGCTCCAGACTATAGCCTTCGGCAGCCTGCGCGATCTTGTCTTCCCCTCTGCCGGAGCGCCAGCTGGAGAACCAGCCTTCGTCGTCATCGGAAAGCTCGCGGTCCGGATCGAAGGTCACATAGTAAACGCCCTGATCCGCATCTTCTTTGTGCAGGCGATAAGCGCCGGTATTCAACGCGTGGGCAACGGTGGCACGCGCACGATTCATCGCCAGATCCAGCGCCACAAACGGCTCCTGACCGGCCGGCTCCATCACCTGTACCTTAACCTTGCCACCGCCAACGGCCTGCGCCACCAGGGAAGCCGAAGTGCCGGCAGCATCGGTGGCCAGTGCGGTGGACATCTCGTCGATCATCCAGCCTTCGCGCTCCACGCTGCTGGACTGCGCCGGCCAGGTAACGGCTTCGCTGGCTGGGGCGGACATGGGCGCAGACAGGTGGCGCACATGAATTTCAGTGGTATCCGGCTGTACGCCGGACTCTACCTGCAGACGGTATTTGTCTTTGGTGTCCGGGTTGTCGCCAAAGGTCAGCCAGGTGGTTTCCATGGTGCCGGAACCCGCGTCCGACATCGCCAGCTGCAGGCCTGTGGTGCGCAGGAAGTAATGCAGTTGCGGCCATACCTCGTCTGGCGGCTGATTCACCAGCACCCAGCGACGACTACCTAGCTTCTGGATTTTCACCCGGTCGAGGCCCACATTGACATTCAGGGCCTGCGGCCGCGGCACAACGAACTCTCCGCGCTCCACATCACCGGCGATGGTCGGCACCTCGTAAAGCTCTTCCTGGGGCTTCTCGGTGATGCCCGCAGGCATACGCAGGGGGGGCAGGCTATTGGCCATCTGGTAGTCGTCTCCGCGATCGCGGAAATACCCGTCATTGCCGAAAATACCACAGCCACTGAGAGAGGAAACCACAGCGCACAACAGCGCTCCGGCGGTCAATTTTGTCATTATTCGTACCTTGTCGAATCAGTCGCGATCGCGTTTTATTCAGTTACGCTGGCCTTGCATAAATCCGATGCCTCGGGTCTCAGCCAACCGTGTTTTCGCTGTCAGAGCACGCCGGCACTGCGCAGGGCATCGCGCACCACAGCGTGATATTCGGAAGACAGCTCGGTCATGGGCAGGCGGATTCCGCTGTCGATGCGGCCCATTTCTTTCAGCGCCCACTTGACCGGTATGGGGTTGGACTCCACAAACAGCGTTTTGTGCAATTGTTCGATACGCTGATTGATGGCGCGGGCAGTATCGGTGTCGCCCACCAGGGCTGCCTCGCACATTTGCGCGACAGCGGCGGGGGCAACATTGGCAGTAACACTGATGTTGCCGTGGCCACCCATCAGGATCAATTCCACAGCCGTGGCATCGTCACCAGAGTAGACGGCAAAGTCTTCCGGCACCAGATCGATCACTGCACGCGCCCGCTCCAGGTCACCCGTCGCCTCTTTGATCCCGACGATATTGGACACCGAACTCAACCGTGCCACGGTTTCCGGCAACATATCCACCGCGGTGCGACCGGGCACATTGTAGAGAATCTGGGGGATATTGACGGCCTTGGCCACCGCCTTGAAGTGCTGGTACAGGCCTTCCTGGGTGGGCTTGTTGTAGTAAGGGGTTACCAGCAGGCAGGCATCGGCACCGCATTTTGCTGCGGTGGCGGTCAGCTCAATCGCTTCTGTGGTGGAGTTGGCGCCGGTGCCGGCGATGACCGGGATGCGCCCGGCTACCTGGTCTACCACCCGGCGAATGACTTCCAGGTGCTCGTGTACGTCGAGGGTTGCAGACTCACCCGTGGTTCCTACGGCCACCAGGGCGCGGGTGCCCTGCTCAATGTGCCATTCCACCAAGTCGTGCAGTTTGTCCCAGTCCAGGCTGCCGTCTGCGTACATGGGTGTGGCGAGTGCCACCATACTGCCGGAAATCATTGCAACTCCTTCTCTAACCGGCCGTGGACCGGTTACTACCACCAAAAATAGAATGCGGTATGTTACTTAGCGTGTAGGTTCGATGCCAGCGTAAAAAACTCATCCTGCGGAAGAGAAGCCGACACCGCCAAAACTGGTTATTTTTTGCGCTTTTTGCGACGTTTTTTGCGAGGCGGGTAGAAGCTTTCCTCCCCCTCCGGACGGGTTTTGAAGCGACGGTGCACCCACATGTACTGGGAGGGGTTTTCGCGCATACGCGCCTCCACGAACCGGTTCACCAGCACCGCATCCTGGTATTCATCACCAGAGGGAATCTCATCAATCGCTGGGAACACCTTGACGTGGTAGATCCCTTTATCTTCCAGACGGGTAACGGTGTAGGGAACGACCTTGGCGCGGCCCACCCGGGCAAACCGGGAAGTGCCGGTTACGGTTGCCGCCGGGATGCCGAACAGCGGCGCAAACACCCCCTGCTTGATGCCATAGTCCTGATCCGGTGCGTACCAGACTGCGCGACCACGCTGCAGCGCCCGCAACATACCGCGTACATCCTTGCGCTGCAGGACATTGGACTCTTTGTTGTGGCGCTCACGACCTTTGCGCTGCATGTAGTCGTATACCGGGTTCTTGTGCGGCCGGTACATGCCATCCACCGAGTGGCTCATGCTCATAAAGGCCGCACCCATCTCCAGGGTGGTGAAGTGCATGGCCATCAATACGACGCCCTGCCCCCGATCCTGCGGTTCCTGCAGGTGCTCCAGCCCCTCAATCGTGAAGCGACGGCGCAGCCAACGCGGTGAACGGAACCAGGCCATGCCGGCTTCCATCAGCGCGATACCGTTGGAGGCAAAATTGCGCTGCAACAACTGCGCGCGCTCATCAGGGGAGAGTTCGGGGAAACACAGCGCCAGGTTGCGTTCGGCGATCTGGCGGCGGTCATCGGCAAAGCGCAGCATCAGCCCGCCCAGGGCGCGCCCCATGGCGATTTGCCAGCGGTAGGGCAGCTGGGCAACCAGATACCAGATTCCAAAGAGGGTCCAGGTGAACCAGTAACGCGGGTGCAGCAGGGCGGCGCGAAAATGGGGTTTTTCCATAAAACGGGTAATTGCGATCAGGGAATGGAGTCCCGGCCACCGCGGCGGCAGGAGGAATGCGGCGCATTATAGCTCCGCCCCCCGCCAGCGGATATACCCGTTGAACTATCGCTGGTAAGCAGTCACAACCCAGATATCTCAGTGACGCAGCATTACATCCAGCTCGTCAACCACCTCACACCAGTCACTATCTTCGTCCAGCGCGTCACTGAGAAATTTACGCTGACTGTCACTCCAGAAGGTTGCCCGGGTGAGCTTCTCCTCCCCTGCCAAATGGTGACTATCGAGAAATTCCCGGATCGCATCATTGTCAGAACCCAGTCCCAGCTGAGCAAACAGGTCATTGATCGTGTGGTGTCCAGTTTCCATGGCGAATCTCTTGTTTCTCACTGATTGAAATCAGTATAGATAAAACCGCGCCAAGTACCCGGCAACACCATGGCCCGTATATCTGGTCAGGGGGCGGGATTGGCGTTGGCCTGATGAATCTCGCCGATGGCCGCGAGCAATTCCTCACTGAGCGTGAGCTCGGCACTGGCGATATTGCTGCGCAACTGCGCCAGCGTGGTGGCACCAATAATATTGCTGGTAACAAACGGCTGCTGGGTAACAAACGCCAGAGCCATTTGCGCCGGGTCCAGCCCAAACTCCCGCGCCAGTGACACATAGGCCTCGGTGGCCGCGATAGCGCGCCCCCCGGTATAGCGCTGGAAACGGTCGAACAGGGTAAGACGCGCACCTGCGGGTTTGGCACCACCCAGGTATTTGCCACTCAAGGTACCGAAGCCTAGGGGGGAATAGGCCAGCAAGCCACATTGCTCACGGATGGCCATTTCCGCCAGGCCCACCTCAAAGGTGCGGTTGAGCAAACTGTAGGGGTTCTGGATCGAGGCCACCCGGGGTTTGTTGCCATGGGCGGCCAGGCGCAGGTAGCGGTGTACTCCCCAGGGCGTTTCATTGGACAGGCCGATGTGGCGCACCTTTCCCGCGGCAACCAGCTCCTGCAGAGCGGACAGGGTCTCTGCAATATCGACACCATCATCCTCACCGTGCTGGTACCCGAGCTTGCCGAAGAAGTTGGCCTGCCGCTCTGGCCAGTGCACCTGATAAAGGTCGATATAATCCATCTTCAGTCGCGCCAGCGAATCATCACACGCCTTGAGAATTTGGGCGCGGTCCAAACGCGGACCGCCGCGCACATGGCCAACACCCGAGTTCGCCGCGCCGCGGCCGGTCACCTTGCTTGCCAGTACCACCTGATCCCGCTTACCGCGCTGCTGCAGCCAGTTACCAATAAACTCCTCGGTGCGGCCATAAGTTTCCGGGCGCGGTGGCACCGGGTACATCTCTGCGCAGTCGATAAAGTTCACGCCGTGTTCTGTCGCGTAATCCAGCTGAGCAAATGCCTCATCCTGGGAGTTCTGCTCCCCAAACGTCATGGTACCGAGGCAGATCTTGCTGACCTCGAGATCGGTTTTACCGAGTGGGCGATACTCCATTGCGACTCCTGTAAAAAATCGACACTGACGATCGATGAGAAAAATTTGTCACATTATGCCGATAGAGATGCGGAGGGTACACACAGGAGAAACATTTATGCGAGAAACAATACGGCGGCTAGTTGGCGTAGTGCGCTGGACTCAAAACCACAATACCGACCATAGAGGCTAGTGCAAAAAGTACAGTTCCCAGAATCCAGTAAGAGGGTCTATTCGAGCAGATCAGGAGTATCAGCAGCACTGCCAATGCCAGGTCTTCCACATTGTTCGGGCTATAGATCCCCAGATCGAACAGGAAAATATTGATCAGATAGGCGCAGAAAAAATAGATCGCCAGGCAGGTAATGGCCCATTTACCATTAAACCGAAACTGTTCGAACGCGGCGTTATTCGGCTTCTCAATTTGAGAACTCGCGTCCAGTGCGACACGCCCGGGCACAATTAGTCGACTCGCGAAACACAGAATCAGTGTCAAGCCAATTAACAGGCCGAACTCCAGTGCCGTCCAATCTTTCTGCAGTTTGTGCAGCTCGAACGCCCCCCACAGCAATTGAAATTGCCAGGCAATGATTAACAGCACCCACACAGGCACTAACCAGTGCAGCGCGACCAGCTGCCGTTCGCGAAATGCCCGCGCCAGGTCGCCGAGCATCAGGGTGATGGCCAGAGCGACCAGTAGCAGTACGAAGCTGATGACATACTCAAAAATATTCATCGGCACAGAGACCAACTGAAAACCTCTCGGCCAGTATAGCCGCTGTATGTCCCGGGGCTCGGCATGCGAGGCTTTCGAAGAGCGGGCAGCCGCTGTCGGCCATGCACCTTTCTTTAGGACATAAAACTTTAGGACATAAAAAAACGCCATCGTAAAAGATGGCGTTTTTTGCTGCGTCCGCGGAAGTTGGAATTATTTAAAGTCCGCTTCCACCACCGGGCTGGTTTCGGCAGAGTAATCAACACCGCTAACACCGAATCCAAATAGCTTCAGGAAATCGTCGCTATAGCCTTTGTAATCGGTCAGCTGGAACAGGTTTTCCTCGGTCACTTCCGGCCACAGCTTCTCGATTTTCGCCTGGGTTTCCGCACGCAGCTCCTTGTCATCCATGCGGAAACGATTCACGTCATCGAGACGGGGCGAATCGGTGTACAGGCCCTCGGTGTAGAGGCGGTACAACTGCTCGATACAACCTTCGTGGGTACCCTCTTCTTTCATCACCTTGTATACCAGCGAGATATACAGCGGCATGACCGGAATTGCCGAGCTGGACTGAGTAACCAGAGCCTTCAGTACTGCGACATTCGCGCTGGCGCTGCCGCTGTCGCTGATGGCCTTGGCGGCGCGATCCAGGTCTTCCTTCGCCTTGCCAATGGTGGCGTGGCCGTAGATCGGCCAGGTGAGTTTTTCGCCGATATAGGTGTAGGCAACCGTCTTGCAATCGTCCGCCAGAACACCGGCTTCCCCCAGGACCTGCATCCACAGTTCCCAGTCTTCACCGCCCATTACTTTAACGGTCGCGGCAATTTCTTCTTCGTTCGCCGGATCAACACTGATATCGGAGATTTCCAACTTGTCGGTGTTGAGGTTCTTGGCGGTGTAGGACTCACCAATCGGCTTCAGCACCGAGCTGTACAGCTCGCCGGTTTTCGGGTCGGTACGACGCGGGGACGCGAGGCTGTAGATAACCAGGTCGATTTTGCCCAGGTCCTGCTTGATCATGTCGATCGTCTGCGCCTTTATCTCGTCGGAAAAGGCATCGCCATTAATGCTCTTGGCGTACAGGCCAGCTTTGTGTGCTTCCTGTTCGAACGCGGCAGAATTGTAGTAACCGGCAGACGCGGTGCGCTTCTCGGTAGGTGGTTTCTCAAAGAACACCCCCAGGGTATTGGCGCCACAACCGAAGGCTGCGGTAATGCGCGAAGCGAGACCGTAGCCAGTGGATGCACCAACCACGAGGACATTTTTCGGACCGTCTTCGATAGCGGGCTGGGATTTGATGTATTCGATCTGCTCACGCACGTTGGCGGCACAGCCCTGCGGGTGGGCGTTGGTACAGATGAATCCGCGAACTTTCGGCTGGATAATCATGCCGGGCTCTCCGTTGGGTAATTCTTCGAACGTCTGTTCTTGCGTAGCTAGCCGACCGGTCGGCCATAAAGCGGGACATTCTAAAGCGTGTCGCCGGTAACGCCCATAGTGCGAGGTCACGGATCGGGAATTTCATGGCCAATATTTCGGGTATCACGGCCAATTTAGCCAATATCGACCTGCGGCCTGCGCCCCATGCGAGTGCGAGCTGCACACTTTTTGTACACAAATGACCAGGCCGGACGCATCAGTCTCGGGCCGATGTGCTCGATTAACCCCGATAACACCCGCAATCCCAGGCCCACCGTGCATCCCGGGGCACCTCCACGGGGCCAGTGCCTTTGGCACAGTTAATGCAATTACTGTGTGAAGTCGTTGAGTGGGCCGCAATGGAGCGCGGCACGCTCCCCGCCCCGACCCAGTGGTAACCAAAGAGGTAACAGCACATGAAGTACTACTCACGTCATTTCGTAAAACCCGGCGACCTGAACCCTGCACAACGTCTGTTTGGCGGCCAGGCACTGGCGTGGATAGATGAGGAAGCGGCAATTTTCGCCGGGTGCCAGATGGGTACCGCCAATATCGTGACCAAGCTGATGTCAGAAATCGACTTCGTCAGCTCAGCGGTGTGCGGGGATATTGTGGAATTTGGCTTCGAGGTCACCGACGTCGGCCGCACCTCACTCACCGTGCACTGTGAGATGCGCAACAAGCAGACCCGCGAGCTGATCGTGCGCGTCGACCGAATCGTATTTGTGGCACTGGATGCGGATGGCAAACCAACACCGCACAAGAAAGCCCGCCTGAGTATGCCGAACGCAACGACCAGCACCACCGCAACTACCCGCCTCGCCGGCTAACGTTACCTGTACAAATAAAAAAAGCCTGTGGGGGTCTATCCCGCAGGCTTTTTTGTTTTATGCATCAGGATAAATTTGTGCAGCAGTAACTTTATCGAAGTAACAGACTTACCGAAGTAGCAGTAAGGGCTGATTAGTCCCCAGCAACATTTTCGCGGTCACACTACCCAGCAACAGATCGCGCAGCTTACTGTGGCTGAACGCACCCATTACCGTCAGGTCGATATCGTGTTCCTGTTGGTACGCAATCAGCGCATCAACCGTCTTGCCCTGCAGGTTCGCGCTGGTCACACGAATACCGGCGTGCCCCAGTGTCTCGGCACCCTGCGCCAACACCGACTCGGCTCCATCACCCACATACACTAGATGACAGTCGACACCCTTAAACACCGGACTGGTAGCGACCATATCCAGCGCCTTGCGCGCCGCCTCACTGCCGTCATACGCCAGCATGATTGAACGGGGCTCCGAAAACTCCCGGTTCACCACCAGAATCGGCTTGTGCAGCGCCCGCACCACCGTTTCCAGCTGCGCCCCCAGGCCTTTATCCGACTCGCCGTGCTCTTCACCGCGAATACCCAGCACCAGCACTCGGATGTGGTCTTCCATCTCCACCAGGGATTCAACCAAAGACCCGTGGCGCTGACAGGTGATTACCCGCTCGGCACCCGCCTGCTCCGCGCGCTGGCGCGCATCTTCCAGCATCTGCCGGCCCTGCTCCAGCAACAGCTTCGAGCGCTGCTGTTCCAGGGAGGTCAGCTCTTCCAACAGTTCTTCCTGGCTACCCAGGCCAATACTGCCGGACAGGTCGGCAACCGCCGGGGTGGTTACGCGTTCGATATTGTGCAGGAGTTTGACCGGCGCCTTGGCGCGGCTAGATATCCAGGCGGAGTAATCACAGACGGCGCCACTGTAGTGAGAGCCATCAATGCAGGAGAGTACGATGGGGTCTTTGTGCTCGGTCATTTATTATTTTCCCTCTATCACTTACCACTATGCGTGTTCGTGTAGGTGCCGGCTTACAAGGTCTGTCGCCGTGAATGAAGCCGAAATGCTGAATGGAAGTTTTTGAAAACCGTCGGCGACATGGACGTCGCCGACGGAGCATACAGGGATGTACTTGTGCGTTTTCAAAAACTTCCATTCAGTGTTTCGGCGCCACGGAGGTAATACAGAGCTCCCGAACGAAGCTCGCAGGCCTTAGTGCCCGCCCAGCACCTTCTCAATCTCTTCCGGCTTGTCGTGCACACCAAAGCGGTCAACGATGGTGGAACTCGCCTCGTTCAGGCCAATCAGCTCGACCTCGGCACCCTCACGACGGAACTTCACCACCGACTTGTCCAGAGAGTACACCGCCGACACATCCCAGAAGTGCGCACGGCTCAGATCAATCACCACCTTGTCCAGCGCCTCTTTAAAATCAAACGCCGCAACAAACTTGTCTGCAGAATTGAAGAACACCTGCCCCACCACCTTGTAGGTACGGCAATTCTTCTCTTCATCCAGCTCCGAGCTCACATACATAAAGTGGCTCACCTTGTTGGCGAAGAACAGCGATGCCAGCAGAACACCCACAAACACGCCGAATGCCAGATTATGGGTAAACACTACCACAATCACTGTGGACAGCATCACCAGATTGGTGGATAGCGGCAACTTGTTCAGGTTGCGAATGGAGCCCCAGTCAAAGGTACCGATAGACACCATGATCATCACCGCCACCAGCGCCGCCATCGGGATCACCGCCACCCAATCGCTCAGGAACACCACCAGGGTCAGCAGGCCAACACCGGCCACCAGCGTAGACAGACGGCCGCGGCCGCCGGATTTCACATTGATCACAGACTGGCCGATCATTGCACAGCCCGCCATGCCGCCCAGCATGCCGGCACCGATATTGGCGATACCCTGGCCCTTACACTCGCGGTTCTTGTCACTGTTGGTGTCCGTCAGATCGTCCACGATGGTCGCGGTCATCAGGGATTCCAGCAAACCGACCACCGCCAGACCGGCGGAGTACGGGAAGATGATCTTCAGGGTTTCAAAATTCAGCGGTACGTCCGGCCACAGGAAGATTGGCAGGGTATCCGGGAGCTCACCCATATCGCCCACGGTCCGGATATCCATCCCCATAGTCACCGCCACCGCAGTCAGCACCAGAATACACACCAGTGGTGAAGGCAGGATCTTGCCCACCACCGGCACATAGGGGAACAGGTAGATAATGCCGAGGCCCGCCGCGGTCATGGCATACACATGCCAGGTCACATCGGTGAGCTCCGGCAACTGCGCCATAAAGATCAGGATGGCCAGGGCGTTCACAAACCCCGTGACCACGGCCCTCGACACAAAGCTCATCAGGCTGCCGAGTTTGAGATAGCCGGCAATGATCTGCAGCACCCCCGTCAATAACGTGGCCGCAAGCAGGTACTGTAACCCGTGCTCCTTCACCAGCGTCACCATCAGCAGCGCCATGGCGCCGGTGGCGGCGGAGATCATGCCCGGGCGGCCGCCCACAAACGCGATGACCACGGCAATACAGAAGGACGCGTAGAGACCAACACGCGGGTCGACACCGGCAATGATGGAAAAGGCAATGGCTTCCGGGATGAGGGCCAGCGCGACCACAAGGCCGGCGAGCACGTCACGGCGGATGTTGCCAAACCAGTCATTTCTGGTGGACGACAACAGGGTATTGGAGAACTGCATAATCAGAAGAGCCTGTCTGGGGAGTCTTGTTCGGAATCCTGCTTTCTTCGGCGCGCAATCTTCACCGGAAAACAGGGGCGCGGATTCTAGCATCTTGGGGTTGCTGGCTAAAGAACACCCAAATGTTTTTCAGCCCGGACCGGCAATCCGTGCGGGCCCGGGTCCCATGTCACCTAATTCCTCTGCTGTCCGATACCACGGACACCCGCTGTCCGGACACTTTCTGCGGACACCTCAGTTCCGCCCCGACAATTCATAAAATATTTATTTACCTTACAAATCAATAGCTTATACGCAATTAACACCTTGGCACGGCAATTGCGATAAGGCCGCTGCATCCAGAAAAATCCACGCTGCATCCGGGGCAGAAAAAACCTGCGTCAGAGTGGCAGAACAAAACAAATCGATTCACAGCACTTGGGAACAACATGATCAGAGATACCTCAGGGCAGGACGTCCAGCTCGCACCGCAAAGCCCGTGGAAGAGCCCGCGCCTGCTCAAGCGCGTCGGCCTGGGTATGGGCGCAGCCGCGTTCGTGGTGTGGGGACTGATGAGCTGGCAAAGCACCAACGCCGTGGATGCCCGCCTTTCCCTGTCGCGCATCAATATCGCTGCGGTGGAGCGCGGGGACCTGGTCCGCGACCTGGTGGTTCAGGGCAAAGTCGTTGCGGCCAATAGCCCTACCCTGTTCAGCCCGGCTCAGGGCATCGTCAAATTCGCGGTCAAGGCCGGTGACACCGTCAGCACCGGGCAGTTGCTTGCAGAGGTCGACAGCCCGCAGCTGCAAAACCAGCTCGCCCAGGAAAGTGCGCTGTACAACAAACTGAGTGTGGAACTGGCGCGCCAGAAAATTCAGGCGAAACGCCAGCGTCTGGAGAACACCCAGAAGGCCGACCTTGCCAAGGTGGACCTGGCGGCGGCGCGCCGCGAATTGAAGCGCGCACAGATTTCCCTGGAAAAGCAGATTATCCCCCAGCTGGACTTCGAAAAGGCCAGCGATGACCTGGCACGCGCAGAGCTCGAATACGCGCAGGCGGTACAGAATGCATCGCTGGAAAACGAGGCACTCACGTTTGAAACCCAGACCCTGCAACTGCAGGTTGACCAGCAAAGACTGCAGATGGAAGAACTGCAGCGCAAGGTCAACGAATTGCACATCGTATCCCCGGTAGACGGCACCATCGGCAGTCTCGCCACCACCCAACGCGCCGCCGTCGCCGCCAACGCGCCGCTGCTCACCGTAGTCGATCTGACCAGCTTCGAACTGGAAGCCGCGGTGCCGGAGAACTACGCCGATGACCTGGGCCTCGCTATGGCTGTGGAAGTCACCATGGGCTTCGAAAAGCTGCCCGGTGAGATCACCGCTATCGCACCCGAGGTGATTAACAACCAAGTTACCGCCCGCGTGCGTTTCACCGATGGTCAGCCCGCTAATTTGCGCCAGAACCTGCGCCTTACCGCCCGCGTACTCCTGGAAAGCCGCGAGAACGTCATGCTGGTGAAACGCGGCGGCTTCCTGGAGCAGACCGGCGGTCGCTTCGCCTGGAAACTAACTGACCAGCAGCAGGCCGTGAAGGTGCCGATCACCATCGGCGCGTGGGGGCTCAACCAGGTTGAGATTGTTTCGGGGCTCGAGGTAGGCGACCAGATTATCACCTCCGCCGCCGATGAGCTGGACAAGGCACAACTGGTTGCCCTGAAAGATTGATACCGCAACGAACTCATAAACGCAGAACTGAATTAAAGATCACGCAACTTCGAAGACAAGGAAATTTACCATGCTAAAAATGCAAAACATCCGTAAAAGTTATCGCACCGACACCATCGAGACCCATGCGCTGCGCGACTTCAGCCTGGAGGTGAACGAGGGAGAGTTCGTCTCGGTTACCGGCCCCAGCGGCTCCGGCAAAACCACCTTCCTGAATATTGCGGGCCTGCTGGAAACGCCGACCGGTGGCCAGTATCTGTTGGACGGCCAGGAAGTCGGCAACCTTTCCGATAGCGAGCGCTCACGTCTGCGCAATGAGAAAATCGGCTTTATCTTTCAGGGCTTCAACCTGATTCCTGACCTGAACCTGTTCGACAATATCGACGTGCCGCTGCGCTATCGTGGTTTCAATGCCAAAGAGCGTCGTCGCCGCATTGAAAAATCCCTGGAACAGGTCGGTCTTTCCGCCCGCGCCAAACACCTGCCCGCGCAGCTCTCCGGTGGACAGCAACAGCGTGTGGCGATCGCCCGCGCCCTCGCCGGTGAACCACGCTTCCTGCTCGCGGATGAACCAACCGGTAACCTGGACTCGCTGATGGCACGCCAGGTGATGGAACTTCTGGAGTTCATCAACGAATGGGGCACCACCATTGTCATGGTGACCCATGACCCGGACCTGGCCCGCCGCGCGCAACGCAATATCCAGATCGTCGACGGCCAGGTATCCGACCTGCGCCAGACCATTGCGCAACCCGAAGCCGCCATCGCCTAAGCTGAATCCGAGAAAAGGAAACCGAAATGATCGGCTATTACATCAGCCTCGCCATGCGCAGCCTGCGGGGCACTCCTATTCTGAGCGCGCTTATGATCGCCGCAATCGCAGTCGGTGTCGGCGCATCCATGACCGTACTCACGGTTAACTACATGACCTCGAAAAATCCGCTAGAGCACAAAGACAGCGTACTGTACGCAGTACAGCTGGATAGCTGGGATCCGAACGAATCCTACAACCGCGGTGGGCGGGGCAATCAAATCCCATGGCAGCTGACCTATCAAGACGCAACTGCCCTGCTGCGTTCGGAAATTCCCGCGCGCCAGGTTGCCATGCACCGGTTTGGTTTCACCGTCACCACTGACGATAGCCAGGTGCGCCCTTTCGTGGCTAACGCTCGGGTAACCACGCGGGATTTCTTCGGCCTGTTCGACGTACCGTTCAAGCACGGCGGCACCTGGGAGAAAAGTGCCGATGAGACCCCCACCCTCAGCGTGGTTCTGTCCAGCGCAACCAACGCCAAAATCTTTGGTGAGAAGAACAGCGTCGGTGAAGTTATCCAACTGAATGGCGAACCATTCACCGTCGTTGGCGTTATTGAAGACTGGAATCCGTCACCCAAGGTACATGACCTCAACAATGGCGCATTCAACGACTCGGAAGAGATCTACATCCCGTTTGGCCTGCATCGCAAATTTGAAATCCACAGTTGGGGTAACAATAACGGCTGGAACAGCGGTGGCAACGAAGGCGTGACCGGCTATGAGGCACACCTGCAGAGTGAATCCGTATGGATCCAATACTGGGTGGAGCTGGACAGCGCCGCGCAAAAGCGTGATTACGAAGAGTTCATCACCAACTATATCCGCCAGCAAAAAGAGCAGGGGCGTTTCCAGCGCCCGCTGAAGTTCGCCCTCACGCAACCTTCCGAATGGCTGGTGCTGAATGAAGTACTGGACCAGGACAGCCGGGTATTGGCCTGGTGCGCACTGGCATTTTTACTGGTGTGTGTCGTCAATGCGGTAGCACTGCTGCTGGCAAAGTTCCTACGCAAGGCGCCAGAGGCTGGCGTGCGTCGGGCACTAGGTGCGGGACGCGGCTCGATATTCACCCAGCACCTGATTGAAAGCGGCTGCATTGGGCTGCTGGGCGGACTTGCCGGCATCGTACTTACACTCGTGGGGCTAGCCGGTATTCGTGTACTCACCGACGACGGCTTTGACCGGGTGGCACAAATGGACTGGGCTATGGTGTTTGCCGCAATCGCACTGGCGGTTTTCGCGAGCCTGCTGGCCGGCCTCTACCCGGCCTGGCGTATCAGCCGGACCAATCCTTCTGTTTACCTGAAAACGCAATAAGCCAGAAAAGGAAACTATCGTGTTTGAAATCAAACCCATGCTATCCGCCCTCTGGCGAAACAAGATATCCGCGCTGCTCATCGCAGTGCAGATCGCCCTCACCCTCGCGATTGTGAGCAACTCGGTAACGATCATTCAGGAGCGGCAACAAAAGATCGATCGCCCCACCGGGATCGATGTGGAAAATCTGATCGGTATTACCTTTATGCCGGTACCGACCGAGTACGACATGGCTGGTGCCGTGGTTGCGGACCTGGATCTGTTACGCTCGATGCCAGGTGTCATCGATGCGAGCGTGACCAACCAACTGCCGCTATCCGGCTCTGGCTCCGCCAGCGGTTACTTTCTCGAACCGAATCAGGAGATCGGCGATCTCACCGCAAACTACTACCATACGGACCCGCACTTTATTAACACGCTGGGGATGAAGCTGGTAGCGGGACGCAACTTCCGCGAAGATGAGATGAAAATTCTCGGTGCGCACGACAACCAAATTTCCGATGTCGCGATCGTCACCCAGCAATTTGCCGACAGCGCCTTCCCGGAAGAGAGTGCACTCGGTAAATACCTGTACTCCGGCCGCGATGATCATCCGACCAAGATTATTGGTATCGTAGATCGCCATCTTGGAGCCTGGCCGAGCTGGAACCTGGCCGGAAACGTGGTGTTTAACCCGATGTTGATCACCGGCAATCACAAACGCTATCTGGTAAGAACAGAACCGGGACAGCGGGACGCCGTATTCAAACAGCTGGAAGACAAGCTGGCGGAACGCGACCCGCAGCGCGTGATCCATGTCGAAACCACGGAAGAGAATAAAAGGCAGAGCTACTCTGGCGATAACCTGATGATCAAAATGCTGTCGGTGGTTGTTGGGCTGCTTACCTTCATCGTGGCACTGGGTATTGTGGGGCTCACCACCTTCTGGATTAACCAGCGCACCAAGCAGATCGGTATTCGCCGTGCCCTGGGTGCCAGCCGCAGCAACATCAGCCGTTACTTCCTGGTGGAAAACAGTATTATCGCCGTTACCGGCCTGACGCTGGGGGGCACCGCGGCACTGATCATCAACGAGGCCATCGCCAATAATTTCTCGCAGCCACCACTGTCACTTTCTCTGCTCATTGGCTGTGCGATAGTATTACTGGTAGTCAGCCTCACCGCGGCACTGGTGCCGGCGCTGCGCGCTGCGAACATCTCGCCGGCGACAGCGACACGGAGCGTATAAAAACTCGATTATCCGCTACTGAGCTCCTGCGCCCCCTGCCGGGCGCAGGAGCACCGTAAAGTAAGTTTAAGACCACCGCAACAGGAAGCGCGCGTTGGACAAAGTACTCATCATCGACGACAACACCAGTATCATTTCTGCCTTGTCACTGTTGTTGTCTCTACACGATATTCAGACTCTTTCCGCCATTACCCCCCAGGCCGGCCTACAGCTGTTGCGGGAAAATCCGGACATCAGTCTGGTTATCCAGGACATGAACTTCACTGCCGACACCACCTCCGGGGAAGAAGGCCGTGCACTGTTTTTTGCCCTGCGTGAAATCCAGCCCGATATCCCGGTCATTCTGCTTACCGCATGGACCCAGTTGGAAATGGCGGTAGCGCTGGTAAAAGCCGGCGCGGCCGACTATGTAGGTAAACCCTGGGACGACAACAAGCTTATCGCCACCATTAAAAACCTGCTCGAATTACACGACCTTCAGCAGCAACAGCGGCAATCCCAGAGTCGTGCGCAACAGGCTCGAGAACTGCTGCAACAGAAGTTTGACCTGCAGAGCGTGGTTTACCGCAGCCAGAGCGTGCAGACGCTGCTGGAAATGGCCACGCAGGTTGCCCACTCGGATGTACCGGTGCTGATTACTGGCCCCAATGGTGCCGGCAAGGAAAAGATCGCCGATATCGTGCAGGCGAACTCCAGCGTAAAAGACGGCCCCTACATCAAGGTCAACGTGGGCGCACTGCCCGAAGAGTTGATGGAAGCCGAGCTGTTTGGTGCGGAAGCCGGAGCCTATACCGGCGCAGGCAACAAGGTGCGTCAGGGGCGATTTGAAGCGGCCGATGGCGGCACCCTGTTTCTGGACGAGATCGGCGAGCTCTCCGCCAGCGGTCAGGTAAAGCTGTTGCGCGTATTGCAGACTGGGGAATTTCAACGGCTCGGCAGCAGCCAGACCCGCAAGGTACAGGTGCGCGTGATCAGCGCCACCAACAGCAACCTGCAGGAAATGATTGCCGACAGCAGCTTTCGCCAGGATCTGTTCTACCGTCTGAATGTGATTGAGCTGAAGCTCCCTCCCCTGAGTGACCGGCCGGAAGATATCCTGCCGCTCGCCCGCGGGTTTCTGGCCAAAACAGGCAAGCAGCTGAGTGCCCAGGCGCAGCAAAGCCTGATGCGTTATCGCTGGCCAGGGAATGTGCGCGAGTTACAGAACGTGATGCAACGGGCGGCAGTACTCACGCAAGGCGACATTGTCGAAGAGTCGACCCTCGCGCTTCCCGAAGACAGCCTGGCCAAGGCACCTGAGCACAGCTTTGAACCCAGCCGGGAACTGCTGGAGCAAACCCTGGCCAATTGCAACGGCGTGATTGCCCAGGCTGCGCGCGAGCTTGGCCTTAGCCGTCAGGCGCTGTATCGGCGTTTGGATAAGTATGGTATTCCTTACTGATGCGAACACCGTCCACGCCCAAAACTTCTATCGAAGGGAAACTCTTTGCCACCGTGCTGCTGTCGGTCGCAGTTGCGACCGGTATTCCCTTTGGACTCACCCAGCTCGGCGTACCACCGATACTCGCGTGGAGCATCGGGCTGCTGCTGGGGCTCACCGCTGCATTCCTGCTCATGCGCCCGATCACCCACAAAATCAATCAGGCGCTGCAAAGCCTCGAAGGCGGGCTGCTGAACTTTCGCGACGGCGATTTTTCTATTTCGCTGGCGCTGGACAGCCATGACCAGTTTGGAAAACTCGCCAATCTGTACAACGAGGTCGGTGAAATCCTGCGCAGGGAACGGGCACATATCCACCAGCGCGAACTGCTACTGGATACAGTGATCCAGAGTTCACCACTGGCTTTGCTGCTCATCGACCAGAGCCAGCACGTAATCTATGCCAACACCAGTGCACGCCACCTGCTGCACCAGGGGCGGCCGCTGCAGGGCCATCTACTGTCCAAAATCTTACCGCATAGCCCCAGGGAACTGGCGCAGGCCATCGAGCGCGAGCAGGATGGGCTGATTAGCTACCTCGACGGCGAGGCCACCCATACCATGCATATCAGCAACAGTACCTTTGTGCTGAATGCACAAAAACACCGCCTGGTGCTGCTGCGTGAAATGACGCGCGAGCTGACCCGCGCGGAAGTTCAGGTGTGGAAAAAAGTCATTCGTCTGATCAGCCATGAACTGAACAATTCGCTCGCGCCAATATCCTCCATGGCCCACAGCGGAAAATTACTCTCCCAGAAAATCGATTCGCAACAGCTCGCCGGGGTGTTCGATGTCATCGCGGACCGCTGCAAGCATCTCACCGAATTTACCCAGGGCTATGCACGTTTCGCCAAGCTGCCACCCCCGGTGTGTGAAGAGGTGGCCTGGGATACGCTGGTTTCCCGCGTACAGCCACTGCAGCCGTTCACCCTCACCGATACGCTGCCCAGCCGGCCGGGCTACTTCGATCCAACACAGCTGGAGCAGGCGCTGCTGAACCTGCTGAAGAATGCCGCCGAATCCGGTAGCGCACGGGAAGATATTTCGGTGCGCATCCAGACAGATGCACACGGGCAACTGCTGACGGTCGCGGACCGCGGCACCGGGATGAATGATCAGGTACTGCAGCAGGCACTGCTGCCGTTCTATTCGACTAAGCCCGGCGGGGTCGGACTGGGCTTGGCGCTGTGCCGGGAAATTGCCGATGCCCACGGCGGGCAGGTGCAATTACACAACCGGGCCAGGGGTGGCCTCAGGGTAACCATCTGGCTCCCCTGGGCAGAGACAGGCTAAGTCAAAAACTTTGCGACGCGGCCGATTAGCCCGCCTGCGCTTCCATGGAATAGCAGCGTAAACCTTCGCTGTACAACCAGCAGCGACCGCCTTCCGGGCATGGTGCCTCCAGTTCCAGCGGCGATGTGCCAGCAGGACACAGCTGCGCCTGCCCGGCATTACACCAGGCCCCGGTGTCCAGTTGATAACAGATCGAATCATTCACCAGACAGGCGTCTGCAGTGTGCGTCTCGGCGTGACCGGCAAAGCAATTCCGTGGAAAAGCGGGCATCAGGTTGGCAGGTTGTGGGCGCTGATAAAAGGCCCCGGGGGTGCCGCTGAGGTCACACCAGAACCCATCGAGGCTGGCTGCGTTTTCCACCCCGTCACCGGTGGTGGCGCAACCCGTGCTCAGCACGGCAAATAGCAGGCAAAACAGGCGCAGTTTCATGATCACATCCTCTGTGATTATTCAGGTCGTCCCAATTGACCTTAAATTCTCGCACTGGTACCCGCGGAACAGAGCTTACTTTTCGTAGACGATACAGCGGCGACCACCAGAAATTTCATAGCACTGAGCGGTTGCCGGGCAAATCGAACCCGGTGCCAGCTCTTCCGCATCTCCGGGACAGCCATCATAGTTCGTCTTCTGCTCAGCCACAGGCTCCCGCGGAATTGGCGCACTGTTAGGGTAGACCACCTGATCACGCACGCTGCTCGTGCCGCAGGCCGCGACCAGCGTTACCGCCGCCAATAAAGAAAATAGGGTCGTTCGCTTGTACATGGGGTCTCCTTAAAAAATGGGTGGCGGTTACGCGTACCAGCGCCAACGGCACTGGCACTAGCGCATCAGTACACGCGCATAACCGGGAAAAACCAGCAGGCGGAGCCCACCCGGCTATCGCCAGCGTCGGTGGCACACTGTTGATTGGCCGCCTGCGGTGCTGCTGTATTCGGCAGGTAATTCCCCACCTCGACAAAGTTTGCACGCTGGCTCTTGCTTTCGGGACTAAAGAAAAATGGATCGTGACTGATGTCGTCCTCATAGGGAAGGAAGATACAACCTTGTATGCACACGGTGGCGCCTAACACCACTCCTGCAATCCCTCTGCGACTCATGGCGCTTCTACCTCACAACTGAAATTGCCCTAACCGCTTATCGGGAAACCGACGTTTCCGCTTCCGATATTTTTAGTCTAGCTGGCAGGAAGGGTTGGACGCCGCTGTACAGTTTTTAACCGCAATAAAATGCGCAGATTTCAACCTCAGGATCACCGGGCCGCCATTCGTGAGCAGCTGGCGCATTATCTATCTGCAAAACGCGAAATTTCGCACAAAAAAAAGCCGGTGGGATTAGCCACCGGCTTTCATATGCCAAGTCTGCAATCGAGATTACAGCAGCAGTCGGCGCACGTCTGCCAACACTCCGGCGAGGTAGGTCAGGAAGCGACCAGCGTCGCCACCGTTGACGGCGCGATGGTCGTAAGACAGCGCCAGCGGCAGCATCTTGCGCGGCACAAACTCCTTGCCGTTCCACTCGGGGCGCACAGACAACTTGGAAACACCCAGGATACCCACTTCCGGCGAATTCACGATCGGCGTGAAACCCGTGCCACCGATGGCACCCAGGCTGGAGATGGTAAAGCAGGCGCCCTGCATATCGCGCGGCTTCAGCTTGCCATCACGGGCGGCGATCGCCAGTGCGGTGGCTTCTTCCGCCAGATCGTACAGGCCTTTTTTATCCACATCACGAATCACCGGGACCATCAGACCTTTCGGTGTATCTACCGCCATGCCGATATGCACGTAGTCCTTCTTAACAATGTGCTCGCCATCGTTGTGCAGGGATACGTTAAAGCTCGGCACTTCACGCAGCGCAGCCGCCGCTGCTTTCAGCAGGAAAGGCACCGGGGTGAGTTTCACGCCACGCTTCTCTGCTTCCGCTTTCATCGCCTTGCGGAAATCTTCCAGCTCGGTGATGTCTGCATCGTCAAACTGGGTAACGTGCGGTACGTTCAGCCAGTTGCGCGACATGTTCGCGGCGGTGATCTTGTGGATCTTGCTCATCGGCTCGGTAGTGACCGGGCCAAACTGGCTGAAGTCGATTTCCGGCATCGGCGCAATACCAATACCGCCACCCACTCCACCGGCAGCACCACTTTCCGCTTTCTTCACCTGCTCCTTGATGTAGGCGTGCAGGTCGTCTTTGGTCACACGGTTGCGCGGGCCGGTCGGCTTTACCTTGTTCAGGGTCACACCCAGTTCACGGGCCAGCTTGCGCACGGCGGGGCCGGCGTAAACTTCCGCCGACGGCGTGTGGTCGCGTTCGACATGCGGGTCGCGCTTGGGCGACGCTGACGGCTCATGCGCCGCTTCCGGTGCAGCCGCTTGCGGCGCCGGAGCGGGCGCTGCTGCCGGCGCAGGCGCCGGAGCTGGCGCACTAGCGCCCTCACCGCCACTTACGCCACCAGCAGCAGCCTTGATCACGCCAATCACGTCACCGGTGGAAACCTTGTCGCCTTCCTTCACGGAGAGGGAGACGATGGTGCCGGAAGCGGAAGACGGCACGTCCATGGACGCCTTGTCCCCTTCCACCACGATCAGGGCATCACCCTCTTCTACCGAGTCACCCGCAGCAACGGAGAGTTCAATCACGTCCACCGCCTCGGCGCCGCCGAGATCGGGAACCTTGAGTTCCTGTTCCGTCTCTTCAGCGGCAGCGGCGGCGGGTGCCGGGGCAGGCGGCTCTTCTGATGCTACTGCCGGTGCAGGTGCGGCTTCTTCCGCCACCACTTCTGCAGACTCTTCTGCAACGTCGCCAGCGGCGCCGGTTTCCATTTCACCGATCACGTCGCCTTCGGAAACCTTGTCACCTTCCTTGACGGAAATGCTCAGGATCTTGCCGGCAACAGGTGCGGGAACGTCCATAGAGGCCTTGTCGCCCTCCACAACAATCAGCGCATCCTCTTCCGCGACGGTGTCACCCACCGCAACCGCAATTTCAATTACGTCTACCTGATCGGCGCCGCCGAGATCAGGCACTTTAATGACTTGTTTTGCCATGTCTTGCCTTCCTTAATTCAGCGGGCCTTAAACCAGACGCGGGTTTACTTTTTCCGGATCGATGTTCAGTTTCTTGATCGCGTCTGCGACTTCTTTCGCATCGATAACACCCTGGTTAGCCAGGCCAGTCAGCGCAGCGATCACCACGTAGTTGCGGTTCACTTCGAAGAAGCGACGCAGCTGCTCGCGGCTGTCGGAACGACCGAAGCCGTCGGTGCCGAGTGCGATCATGTCGCCGTCGATAAACTCGCGCAGCGGCTCAACGTAGGAACGAATGTAATCGGTAGAAATCACCACCGGGGTTTCGTTGCCTTCGAACTGCTCGCCAATCCAGGATTTACGGGCTTCCTCGGTCGGGTGCAGCATGTTCCAGCGCGCCACGTCCTGCGCTTCGCGGGAAGCTTCGGTGGCGGAGGTCAGGTTCCACACGTCAGAGGTAACACCGAACTGGTCAGCGAGAATGTCCGCGGCGGCCAGTACTTCGCGCAAGATAGAACCAGCGCCCACCAGCTGTACGTGCTTCTTCGCCGCCTTGCCTTTGCCCGGCTTGCGCGAATTGTTATCCAGCTTGTAGATACCGCGAATGATGCCTTCTTCAACGCCCTGCGGCATTTCCGGCTGCAGGTAGTTTTCGTTCTCAATGGTGATGTAGTAGAACAGGTTCTGCTGCTCTTCGTACATTTCCTTCAGGCCCTGGCGCATGATTACGGCGAGGTCGTAACCGTAGGCCGGGTCGTAGCTCTTACAGTTCGGGATGGTCGCAGACAGTACGTGGCTGTGGCCATCCTGGTGCTGCAGGCCTTCCCCGTTCAGGGTGGTACGGCCGGCGGTGGCACCAATCAGGAAGCCGCGCGCCTGCATGTCACCCGCCGCCCAGGCCAGGTCGCCAATGCGCTGGAAGCCGAACATCGAGTAGTAGATGTAGAACGGCACCATCGGTACGCCATGGTTGCTGTACGCGGTGGCGAGCGCCATCCACGCAGACATCGCACCGGCTTCGTTGATGCCCTCTTCCAGCACCTGGCCTTTCTTGTCTTCCTTGTAATACATGATCTGGCCGTGGTCGACCGGCGTGTATTTCTGGCCTTGGGAGGAGTAGATACCCAGCTGACGGAACAGACCTTCCATACCGAAGGTACGGGCTTCGTCCGGCACGATCGGCGCAACGTTCTGGCCCATCTTCTTGTCTTTCACCAGCACCGACAGCGCGCGTACGAATGCCATGGTGGTGGAGATTTCGCGGTCGCCGGAGCCTTTGGTCAGAGCACTGAAGGCGTCCAGTTCCGGAATTTCCAGCTTGGCCACGTCCACGCTGCGCGACGGTACCGGGCCACCCAGAGCCTTGCGACGCTCGGCCATGTACTTCATTTCCGGGCTGTCCGGAGACGGGCGGTAGTAAGGGACTTCTTCGATTTCCTTGTCGGTAATCGGGATCGCAAAGCGGTCACGGAAGCGCTTCAGTGCCTCGGTGTCCATTTTCTTCACGTTGTGGGTATCCATCGCCGCTTCACCGGCTGCACCCAGGCCGTAACCTTTCACGGTTTGCGCCAGGATCACGGTCGGCTTGCCCTTGCTCGCCATCGCTTCGGCGTAAGCCGCGTACACCTTGTACGGGTCGTGGCCACCGCGGTTGAGCTTCATGATCTCTTCGTCGGAGAAGTCCTGGACCATCTCCTTCAGCTCCGGGTACTTACCGAAGAAGTGCTCACGGGTGTAGGCGCCACCGTTGGCCTTGAAGTTCTGCATTTCACCATCGACGGTTTCGTCCATGACTTTCTGCAGCAGGCCTTTGTCGTCTTTCTCGAACAGCGGATCCCACAGGCGGCCCCACAGGACCTTGATCACATTCCAGCCGGCACCGCGGAACACGCCTTCCAGTTCCTGCACGATCTTGCCGTTGCCACGCACCGGGCCATCCAGACGCTGCAGGTTACAGTTGACCACGAAGACCAGGTTTTCCAGCCTCTCGCGGCCCGCCAGGGCGATTGCGCCCAGGGATTCCGGCTCGTCACACTCACCGTCGCCCAGGAATGCCCACACCTTGCGATCGCCGCGCGGAGACAGGCCACGGGCAGACAGGTAACGCATGATGTGCGCCTGATAGATCGCCTGGATTGGGCCGAGACCCATGGATACGGTGGGGAACTGCCAGTATTCCGGCATCAACCAGGGGTGCGGGTATGAAGAGAGGCCGTTGCCGTTCACTTCACGGCGGAAGTTGTCCAGCTGCTCTTCATCAAAGCGGCCTTCCAGGTAGGAGCGGGCATAGATACCCGGGGCACTGTGGCCCTGGAAGAAGATCAAGTCGCCGCGCTCTTCCCCTTCATTACCACGGAAGAAGTAGTTGAACGCAACATCGTACAGGGTCGCTGCCGATGAGAAGCTGGCGATGTGGCCGCCGAGGCTGTCACTGTTGGAGTTGGCACGTACCACCATGGCCAGCGCATTCCAGCGGATCAGGGAGCGGATACGACGCTCCATAAACAGGTCCCCGGGCATACGCTTTTCCGCTTCCGGCGGAATGGTATTGCGATACGGGGTCGTAATAGCTGCCGGCAGCTGTACGCCGGTGTTGGTCGCGCGATCAGACAGCTGCTTGATCAGGAACGCGGCGCGCTCCTTGCCGCTGTGGCGGATAACCGCCTGCAGCGCGTCCAGCCATTCCTGCGTTTCCTGAATGTCGGTTTCTTCGTGCATCAAATGCTCCTCGGCGAATATACGACGTCGAGTCGGTGTTTTTTTATGGTCAGAATTTTTTGCCGCGCAACAGTACCGCAAATGCGGGGAATTCCCCCGAGTCAGGCACCTTCCTCGCCAATTCACCACCAAAAATGGCCGGAAAAGCGATTTTCGCTGATCAGCAGTTCGATACTGACTCGATTCCAATAAAAGGGCTGTGCGACGGAATACCGCCGGCTGGGAACCAGTGGATTCGGTTACCGGCTCGACTTTGAATTCGGCGTTGAATTCACGACCTGCTAAATGTAGGGCCAGCGCCTTGCAGCGCACAGGCATCACCACATAAAAACAGGCGGTAAGTGCTCAAGCGGGGGCGATTGTAGTATTACTACAAAACTTTTTCCAGATAGGACAATTAGTAACAAATAAAACCAAATTGCAAAACAAATAGTTTTCTGAAAGCGGTATTGGCGGATGAATTTGTCGTCAATAAGTGAAATTCTATTACAAAATAGAGTCCAGAAATCACCTTTTGGTCACGCATGTACCAACGAAAGCGGGATTGGCGGGATGGTGACTTCCCACGCCAGCCTGTGTTGCGCCGCTCCGTCAATAACCAAAAGCGCCGATTGACCTGCAACATTTACCCCGTGCTCAGCCCTGAAACCCGCCCAATATCGGCGGGCGAGGCGAGTATCAGGGGACCCAGCGCGCTTACAATTTGATCACCTGCGCCTCTGGCACCGGCTCGGCGTAGACCAGATAGCGCAGCGGCCCGCCCGCCTCTAAGGCGCCAAAGGGATAGCAGGTAACCAGCAGCAAGCCGGGCCGGTCGCTCACTGGCAAGGTCTCGCGTGAACTGTCCACCACTCGGGTACCCCGCACGCGATAGTGCCGCCAGCGCCCGTCGCGCCCCTGCAGTTGCACCCCCATCCCCACCTGCAATTTTTCCAGGCCGCGGAAGTGTGTATCGCGGTGTGCGGCAATAACCGTGGTGCGCACGGGCGTATCATCACCGTGCTGTTGCGTCACCGGCAGTGTTGAAGCCTCATGTAAGCCGGGCCCAAAAGCGAGCGCTTCACCACTGGTCCCCTGCAACACCACCAAAGGTTTTTGCTGGTCCAGTTTGAGTCGCGCCACCGGCCAGGTATCCGCCCAGGGCCACGGCTTGTGAATCTCCCCCGCGTGCAACTGACGCTCCCAGGCACTGCTGATCAGGTATTGAGACAATTCCGCTTTCGCCAGAATCCAGCTGGCGCCCGCCAGCTGCCATACACCGGCAGTGATCAACAGCAGTGGCAGCAAGCGCTTAGACAGCCACATGCGGCTCATTGCTGCACCCCTGTAATACGAGTGCCGATCGCGCGCGGAGGCAACTCGCCTGATTTTATTGTGGCCGGAGAAAGGCGTCGCGCCAGGAGGTGTTCCAGACGCGTTCGACAGCGACGTACATCGGGGGTGAGACCACATAGCAGCGTACGCACCCTGCGCATGATTGCTGCACGTGCGCGCAGCCCCATGCCCCCGAGGAGCAACAGTAAAGCGGTAAGAATCTGTCCGTAAACACCAGTTGCGGTGGAAGGATAGGTAAAGCGCTGTAGGTTCTGGCCGCTGGCAACCGCATTGGGCACGGAACTGGACTTCCACGCCTCCGCCTGCGGACGCACCGGGGTCTCTTCGACAGCAACAAAGCTGGTATAGGGGCTGGCCAGCTGGTGACGCAGCGCCAGCGCGAGGATTTGCTGCTTGAGGGGATCTGCAACCACTTCGGCCTGTTCACCATCGCCTGCCGTTCTTGCCAGGGGGCCGCGCTGGCGTTGCATATCACGCAGCGCGGCAATTTTTGCCCGCGCCCACACACTGCCTATTTGATCGCCCTGCTGATCCACGACTAATTGCGCCAGAGAAATAGTGCGGGAAAAGCGCTTGCCTGCAAGGCGGCCACTGACAACCAGCTCACCGCTGGACGGCATCCCCAGGGGCTGACCTTCGATTCGTGCAACCAACCGCACGGGTTCCCCCAAATACAGATCGGGCAGCTGCTTTGGATAAGCTTCGAGTTTGATGCCCCGCGGAAAGTCTACGCGCAGGTCGGTCACCAGCGGGTTTTCCAGCTTCTCGAACAGGCGCCCCATTTGCGCCTGTACTTCCCCCAGGTCACCGATATGCACCGCACTGCCGCGGCCTATTTGCGCCGCTTTGGTCATAAAGTGACTGTTGGACGCTGAGCCAATGCCCACGGTAAACAAACGCACCTGGCCGAGTCGCTGCTGGATGATTTCAAACAGTGCGCGCTCATTGCCAACCGCACCATCGGTAATAAACACCACCTGACGTACAAGCTCGCCCGCCTGTTCATCCAGCTGCTGGGATAAGGCTTCTTTCAACGCCGGCGCCATCTCGGTACCGCCGGTGGCACTCAGCGATTCCACCCAATCCCGTGCGCGGTGAATATTTTCCTGACTGGCGCTGACTGGGCGTGGATAAAAAGACCGATGATGGCTGTTAAATTCAATAATATTAAAGCGGTCCTGCGCAGCGAGCCGCGATAACGCCAACAGCAGACTTTCCTTGGCCTGACGAATCGAGTTGCCGCCCATGGAGCCGGATGTATCGACTACATACACTACTTCCCGGGGCAACTTGCGAGTTGCGCCGGGTTCCCGCGGAGGCAACAGCAACAATTGCAGGTACTGTGCGCTGCCATCTTGTGATTGCTCTGCAAACACCGCGGCGGAAGGCATGGAAGACATCTGCGGCCGCCAGTGCAACACAAAGTCACGGTCCATGGGTGCCGAGCCCCCTTTCAACTGGACCTGGTACCGATTCCCGTCCTGGCGTCGAAAGTCCACTTCGTGATAGGGGCTGTAAATGTCTGCCAGCGGCAACCCCATGCCGAGGTCGATATGAATCGACATCTGGTGGCTGCCACGGTTTGCCAGTTCCGCCATCGGCACCATGAAGGGGGAAATATGCTGCGCATCCGGAACCTGGTCCGTAGGCAGCGACCAGCCGTGCGAATTGAGCGCGAGTTCTTGTGCAGACTCTTGTGCAGACTTTCGAGAGAGCTCGCCCGATACCCCGGGAATATAGCGAGGTGTAAGGGTACTCGGCAGGCGCAGGCTGAACTGATCGCGATCAAACTTGAGCGTTTGCAGATAGCGCACCTCAACGGCAATTTTTTCACCCGGTGCGATATTGGCGACACGACTGGTAAACATGTTCGGCCGCTGCTGTTCCAGTAACGCTGCGCGCTTGCCCGCCGCGCGCGCTTCGGTATACACCTTCTTCGCCTCTTCACGCTCGCGCACCTTGCCGACAATTCTGCGCTCGCCAATTACAATCTCCATGCCGCGTACCGCGGCATTTTCCGGCAGCGGCAGTACGTAGACGGCCTCCCGCCAGTGATTGCTGGTGTTAATATATGTCTGTGCAATGTGCACTTCGGCCACCAGGCCACGCACCCGCATGTCGACCGCGGTCGACAGGTGCAACGCCGGCTCAAAGGTTCCCTCCTGCTCACCGACAAACAGTAAGTCGCCGCTGCCGGCATCCTCTAACGCCACCTCCTCAAACGCCGGCGCTTGCGGTGCATCATCCGCGCTCGCCCCGACGGCAGCAAGGAGCACCGCGAGCGTGGTCACGGCGAACAGTAGCCAGCTACCGACGCGGCTTTTGCGATAGCGGCGGCGGTAATATTCGCTGGTAGGAAGAATCAGCAAGTCGCGCTCGATGCGCGGTGATGGAAAAAGCGGTCGGTTCACGAGAGCCTCCAAATCAATGAATGGAGGTATTACACACAGACAATCGGGCACTGCCGGGGAATCAATCGGGCGAGCTGCGGGTCAATTGTGGCGAAACATGGCAGGGCAAAAATACGATGCCAAAAACGCAGAAACCGGCACGGGGCCGGTTTCTGAAAACTTGGGGATAAGTGGGAGCCTAATCGATCAGGCCATACCCATCGCGCAATACGTCGATAATTTCCGCCTTGGGGTTGTCCGAAATCACCAGTTTTTCGCCAATGATCTTTTCCGCGATACCCACATAGGTATTAGAGACCGCCATCAACATGGATTCCGGCAACTCATTGTCACGGGCAAGCGCCAGACGCTCATCCATACGATCTTTATTCAGCAGAATGTCCGGATCCGGAAAATGGTTCAGCAGTGCCTGACGGAAACCTTCTTTGGAGTTTTCCACAACTTCGCCATTGCGGTACTGGGGGCCATCCCAGATACGGGACGAGTCCGGGGTACCCACCTCATCCATGTAGATCAGCTTTTCGCGACCATCTGCGTCGCTGACATAGCCGAACTCGAACTTGGTATCCACAAACACCTGGTCCAGTTTCTCCAGCTCTGCGGAGATAACATCAAACCCTTCTTGCAGAAGCTGCTCGTAGCGATCGATATCCGCAGCGCTCTGGAAATTAAACGCGGCAAAATTCGCCAGAATATTCTGGCGAGTAATGTTTACATCGTCCGCTTCCGGCACCCCCGGGATTCCCTTGAGGATCCCCTTGGTAGACGGGGTAATCAGCAGTTCGGGAAGCTTCTGGTCTTTTTGCAGGCCGTCCGGCAGCTGGATACCACAGAACTCCCGTTCGCCCTTGCTGTAGGCGCGCCACATAGAGCCGGTAATGTACTGACGGGCAATGGCCTCAATCATCACCGGACGCGCCTTCTGCACAATCCACACCGCGGGGTGGGGAATATCCAGAATATGGCTGTCTGCCAGGCCCTGCTCCTTAAAGCGCTTGAACCAGTGATTGGCCACAGCATTCAATGCCGCCCCCTTGCCGGGCACGCCACGCAGTCCATTCTCACCCTTCCAGATGCAGTCGAATGCCGACATGCGGTCGGAAATCACCATCACGGCCAGCGGCGCATCCGCAGCCACCGGGTAGCCCTTCTCCTTGATCAGGCGGGCGCTGTCTGCCTCGGTCAACCAATAGACCGAGCGTACCTTGCCACTGTGGACGGGCTTGTCGGTGCGAATCGGGAGATCGTTGTTCACCGCGAGGACTTTGTCTGCGAGGCTCATGGAGGTTCCTGTGCCGTTACAAGGACGGGTATAGATAATAGATAGACAGAAGCCCCGCGGCAGCGGGGCGGAAAATTCAGGCGCGGGATTCTAGCAAACCCCCTATCACTGAAACAGTGACAAGCCGAACCAAATGCCGGCCCTCAATCAGTGCCGGTTGCCCGGCTCAGGCTTCGCTGTCGGCACTGGCCGCCGCCTCCCTGGCCCACTCGGCCTGATGCTCACTGGTGGGCCAGGCATTCAGGATGGCCTTGGCGAGCGTGGCCAGCGGAATGGCAAAGAAAACACCCCAGAAACCCCAGATACCGCCGAACACCAGCACCGCGAGAATAATCGCCACCGGATGCAGGTTAACCGCCTCGGAAAACAGGATCGGCACCAGCACGTTGCCGTCCAGCAACTGAATCATGCCGTAGGCAAACATCAACCAGAAAAATTCACTGCTCCAGCCCCACTGGAACAGGCCGATCATCGCCACCGGAATGGTCACCACCGCTGCCCCGATATAGGGGATGAGCACCGACAGGCCCACCGCGGCCGCCAGCAGCAGCGCGTAATTCACCCCCAGCAACAGGAAGGCCGCGTAACTCACCACCCCGACAATGGCAATCTCGATCACCTTGCCGCGGACATAGTTCGCCACCTGGTCATTCATTTCGTACCAGATCTGGCGCAGCATGGGACGCTGATGGGGCAAGAACGACGCGCACCAGCGCAGCAGCTGCTTGGAGTCCTTGAGGAAAAAGAACACCAGAATCGGCACCACTACCAGGTAAATCAGCACCGCCGCCAGAATCGGCAGGTTGGCCAGCGAGAAGGTCAGCAGAGTCTGGCCGATACCACCCAGCTCGCTGCCTACGGTATTGAAGATTTCATCGATTTGCTGCGCGGTGACCAGGCGCGGATATTGCTCCGGCAATAACACCAGCAGATCCTTGCCACTGGCGATCATATTGGGCAACTCGGAAACCAGGCGCACCGCCTGCCGCCAGATTATTGGCAATACCACAAACAACATGGCGGCGATGATGCCCACCAGTACCAGGCAGGCAATCGTCACCGACAGCCAGTGCGGCACCTTCCAGGACTCCAGCCGCTGCACCATGCCCTGCATCAAAAAGGCAATCACCAGCGCCGCCAGCACGGGCGCCAGCACACCGCCCAGTGTGGCGAGCACAATCAGCCCAGCCAGCAACAGCAGTACCAGCAGCACCACCTCTTCCTGGCCGAAATAGCGATTTACCCACCCCTTCACAATCGCATACATAAATGCTGTTCTCTCGAAACTCTTTGATATCTAACTAAGATCTAACTCAGATCAAACTTAAAACTATTTGCGTATCGACTTGTTGCGCATCTACTTGCGCATCTAGCGAGTGTCGATCGCTCGTCCACCGCCGCGTTCAGTGGCCACAGGGTCATTGGTCAATCTGCTGCAGCCAATAATGGAAGAATTCACCATCAATTTCCGCACGCAGCAAGCGTACGCCACTCAACGTGCAAAAGCTGCGAATATCTCGCTGTGACGCGGGGTCGGTGGCAATCAAATGCAAGATTTCACCCGGCGGCAGCTGCTTCAGGGCCCGCCGCATGGCGAGCAGTGGTTGCGGGCACGGCTGGCCGCTGGCATCTACCCTTACAGCAGAGGCCCACACACTATCCGGTGCCTGACTGGTCTGATTTGCGGAGCTGGTCATAAAAACGCGGTAAAGAACCGTAAATGCGGTGAATTATACCGGTGCCCATGGGTCAATGGGCCATGGAGCTGAACCTTTTACCCGGGAGCTGTTCAAAACCTCGACAGTCTCACAGGGTTACGTATAGTGTTAGCGGCAGGAATCCCGGCAGGCGCAGTAAAATTATGACCGATAACCCGACATCATTCAGAAAACGTTTAGGCCGCAGTTGCATGGGCCTGCGTCAGCGCGCTGCCGGCTTCATTTCGGGTCTCACCGCAGGACTCCTGCTGACCACTGCGCCATTGGTGGCAACCGCCCAGGGTGATCACCACATCCGACTCCCCATGCTCGGCGACACCAGCAGTGGCCTGGTTTCCCGTGCGCGGGAAAAAGAACTGGGCAGCATGTGGCTGCGCATGTTTCGCAGCCAGGTACGCACTTCCAGTGACGCCCTGCTGCAGCAGTATGTTGAGAATTCACTGCAGGCGCTGGCGGAATACAGCCCGCTGGAGGACAAGAGCCTCGACGTCGTGGTGGTGAACAACGACACCATGAACGCCTTTGCCGTGCCCGGTGGCGTGGTCGGTGTGCATACCGGCCTTTTCCTGTTCGCCGAAAACGAAGACCAGTTTGCCTCGGTGCTGGCGCACGAACTCGCGCACCTGAGCCAGCGTCATTACGCCCGCTCGCTGGAGGCGCAACGCAACAGTACCTTACCCACCCTAGCCGGTATGCTCGGCGCGCTGGTGCTGGCGGCGACCGCCGGTGGCGATGCGGGCCTGGCCGCGATGACCGCTACCCAGGCTGCCGCGCTGGACAACCAGCTGCGCTTTTCCCGCCAGAACGAGCAGGAAGCCGACCGCGTGGGCATCGAAACCCTGGCCAAGGCCGGGATGGACCCGCAGGCCGCGGGCGAAATGTTCGAGCAAATGCTGAAAGCGACCCGCTACTACCGCCGCCCGCCAGAGTTCCTGCTCACGCACCCGGTCACTGAAAAGCGTATCGCCGACGCCAAGCTGCGGGCCAACCGCATGGACAAGGTCCCCCTGCGTAATAGCCGCGAGTACCACCTGATGCGCGCGCGTATTCGCGTGGCCGCAGAGGCTACCCCGCAACAGGCGGTGAAGCGTTTCCAGGCGGAACTGCGCGGCATCAACGACAATGAAGACGCCGCCCGCTACGGCCTGGCACTGGCGCAGACCTCCGCCGGCAAACCCGATACCGCCATCGACACCCTGCAGCCGCTGCTGGACAAAGAGCCTGACAAGGACGCCTTTGTGTTGGCGCGCGCCGATATCGACCTGGCCCGCCAGGACTACACCAGCGCGACCAATCGCCTGCAAAAAGCGGTTAACAAGAATCCGAAAAATCACGCCCTGACCATGGGGCTGGCGAATGCCCACTTTAAGGCGGGCAACTATCTGGCCGCAGAACGTATCCTCAAGAAGCACAGCCGCGTGCGCCGCAAAGATCCGGCGGTGTGGTACCTGCTGGCGGAAACTCACGGTCTGGCCGGAGATATTGTCGGCGTGCACGAGGCGCGCGCTGAGTACTACATCTTAAACGGCGTCTTCGATAAAGCGCTGCAGCACCTACGCCACGGCGTACGCCTGGCGAAAAACGACTACCAGACCCATGCGATCCTCGAGCAGCGCATGAAGGATGTGATTAAGATGCAGGAGCGGGCCAAGGAACTGTAAGCCCTGCCAGTGCCCAATAGAAAAAGAGCGGCAAGTTGCCGCTCTTTTTTTACTTTCAGTCCAGGGGTTTGCGGAAATCCAGCATCCGCTGCAGCGGCATCATCGCGCGCTTGCCCAGGGCCTCATCCACAAAGATTTCATTGTCACCGCGCTCGAGAACACCGCACAGGTTTTCCAGCGAGTTCATTGCCATCCATGGGCAGTTTGCACAGCTGCGACAGGTAGCCCCGGAACCGGCGGTAGGCGCGATAATCAGTTCCTTATCCGGGCACTGCTGCTGCATCTTGTAGAAGATGCCCTGATCGGTCGCGACAATAAACTGCTTGTTCGGACGGGTTTTCGCCGCGTTAATAATCTGCGAAGTGGAGCCCACCACGTCGGCCAGCTCAACAACCGCAGCGGGCGATTCCGGGTGCACCAGTACCAGGGCTTCCGGGTACAGCGCCTTCAGGTCAGCCACCCCCTTCGCCTTGAATTCTTCGTGCACAATACAGGCCGCATCCCACAGCAATACATCCGCACCGGTTTGCTTCTGCACGTAGCTGCCGAGATGTTTGTCCGGTGCCCACAGGATTTTTTCGCCCTGGGAATCCAGGTAGTCGACCACATCCAGTGCGATGCTGGAGGTCACCACCCAGTCCGCGCGCGCCTTCACCGCAGCGGACGTGTTCGCGTACACCACCACGGTACGATCGGGGTGCTGATCACAGAACGCGGAGAATTCCTCGATCGGGCACCCCAGATCCAGTGAGCAAGTCGCCTCGAGGGTGGGCATCAGCACGCGCTTGTGGGGGGTCAGGATCTTGGCCGTCTCCCCCATAAATTTAACCCCAGCCACGATCAGGGTATCGGCTTCGTGCTGCGCGCCAAACCGGGCCATTTCGAGGGAGTCGGAAACACAGCCACCGGTTTCTTCGGCCAGCGCCTGGATCAACGGGTCGGTGTAGTAATGTGCAACCAGCACGGCGTTCTGCTCTTTCAGCAGGCGTTTGATGCGCTCGCGCCACTGGTTCAATTCTTCCTCGCTGTACGCATGGGCACCCGGGTGTGCCAAATGATCCTGCACAAAATCACGGGCATCGATGGCATTCGGGGCGGGCGCGCTGGAAGCAATTTTGTCGCTGCTGTCTGTCATAGCGGTTTGCGTAAGCTCTCTACGTACTAACGAAAAAGGCCGGCATTATACCGATACCGGTGAGATTCGCCGATGTTCAATCCGAAATCCCTGCAAATCCGCTGCATTTTAGGGTCGTAAGACAACGGCAACGATGGTGCAAAGGCGTTCGTGGGGCAACGATTGAGTGGGGGAATTCTTAAGGAAATGGTGGGTCGTGCTGGATTCGAACCAGCGACCAATTGGTTAAAAGCCAACTGCTCTACCAACTGAGCTAACGACCCTTAAGACTGCCCTATCCCATATGGGACACGACAAAACTACTTGTATAACCCGTACTTGCTACGAGCTCTTTAGTACATAACCGCACGACAAAGGTATCGGAATGCGGTTACAGGGGGGAAGATGGTGGGTCGTGCTGGATTCGAACCAGCGACCAATTGGTTAAAAGCCAACTGCTCTACCAACTGAGCTAACGACCCTTGACCCCTCTACCTGAGGAGCTGCGTATCTTACGGATCTAATCCGGAAACGCAAGACCCGGTTACAAAAAAATTGCTAACAAATTTAAGGGCTTAGACAGCCATTTTCGGCCCTGCCAAATACGCCTGCGGGCCCGCTCATGCATATACGGTGGGGTCGGCAAGGCCCGCTTCGGCGAACCCGGCCGCGCGCAGGCGGCAACTGTCGCAGCGCCCGCAGGCCGCACCATTCGCCAGCGCCTGATAGCAGCTCACCGTCAGGCTGTAATCAACGCCCAGTTCGCTACCCCGCTCGACAATGTCCGCCTTGCTCATTTTCATCAGCGGCGCGTGAATAGTCAGTTTGTTCCCCTCTACCCCGGCGCGGGTCGCCAGGTTGGCCATGTGTTCGTAGGCCTCAATATATTCGGGGCGACAATCCGGGTAACCAGAATAGTCAACGGCGTTTACACCCACAAAAATATCCTGCGCACCCAGTACCTCGGCCCAGCCCAGTGCAATCGACAGGAACACGGTATTGCGCGCCGGCACATAGGTGACCGGAATGCCGGAGGTCTCTTCCTCGGGTACGTCGATGGTGTCATCGGTGAGCGCTGAACCGCCAATGACGCGTAGGTCGAGCTTCACCACCTTGTGCTCGCGGGCACCCAGGTCGGCGGCAACCCGTTGCGCCGCCATCAATTCGGCACTGTGGCGCTGGCCGTAATCAAAGCCCAGGGCGTAACATTCGTAACCCTCGGCACGCGCCATGGCCAGGACCGTGGCGGAATCCAGACCACCGGAGAGTAAAACGACGGCTTTCTTGCTGCTCATAAACCTGCCAAATACCTGCTATTTACTGGGAAAAATCTAAAATATCACGCGTATTTACCCGCCGGGCTACACCCCGGGAACGTCGCCCCAGAGCAGCTTGTGCAACTGCATCTGCATGCGTACCGGCAAGCCGTCTTCCAGTATCCACTCTGCCAGCTGGCGCGGCGCCAGCTGTTCATAGCTGGGGGAGAACAGCACTTCGCCGACCCGTTCAGACAGGCGATACTGATCCAGAGTAAAGCGCGCCCAGTCGTAGTCGCCGCGGTCACAGATCACGAATTTGACCTGATCTTTCTCATTTAGCAGCGGGATATTTTCCATACGATTGCGCGCCTGCTCACCGGATGCCGGCGTTTTCAGGTCAACCACGCGGGATACCCGCGCATCCACTGCATCCACCGGCATGGCGCCACTGGTTTCGAGCGAAACCTGATAACCGGCATCACACAGGGCCTGCAGCAGCGGAATACAGTTTGGCTGGGCCAGCGGCTCACCGCCAGTGACGCAAACATGCCGCGCCGGATAGCTCTGGACCTGCTGCAAGATCGCGGCCAGCGACATCCGCTCGCCACCGTAAAAGGCGTATTCGGAGTCGCAGTAGGTGCAGCGTAACGGACAGCCGGTCAGGCGCACGAAGACCGTCGGCAAGCCGGCATCACGTGCTTCCCCCTGCAGGGAGTAAAAAAGCTCACTGATGCGGAGAGACTCTTCGGTCAAATTGACCCCTGCCAGCTCAGTTTCAAATTCGGCCATACACCACTCTGATCGTGAAATCCTGCTGTCGGTTCAGCACATACAAAAACGCCCGGAGGGTAGATACCCCCCGGGCGCGGGATCATAGAGTTTTTCTGATCACAAAACCAGCAGTCGTTCCACAAGGAGCGACAGCTGGTGGTGACCGGAGATCTCTACTGGAAGTTTTCCTGCAGATACTGCTTGGCTAGCCCAGAGGCTCGTTGATCGCTTGAGGCGACCTGCTCCAGCAGGTCCTTGGCTTTCGCGTTGTCACCCAGCTGGTGATACACGGTGCCGAGCTTGTAGCGGCCATCCCAAACTTTATTCGAGTTGGGGTAGCCGTCTAGCAGGGCAACAAACCAGGTGCGGGCCTCTTCGATATTGCCCTGCACCAGCGCGATCTCACCCAGCCAGTAGTTGGCATTGGGTGCGTACTGACCGTTGGGATAGTCTTCCAGCAGGCTCTTGAATGCCTTGCTGGCGCCGGCGTAGTCGCCTTTACGCGCCAGACCAAAGCTTGCTTGGTAGCGGTCGCGCTCGCTCTCGCTGGCTTGCGGAGCTGCGCCACTGCCACTGGTAGCAGGTGCCTGAGCTTGTGTTGCGCCGGCAGCGTTGGTGCCGGCTGCTGCTCCCGCGGGCGCACCTTCAGCGGGTGCTGCACCATCCAGTTTCGAAATGCGGCGGTCGAGATTCATATAGTCTTCGGTGCGCTGCTGGCGCAACCGCTTGATCTCGTGTCGCAACTCTTCCACAGCACCGCGCAACTCTTGCACTTCCTGCTGCAGTACCTGCATCTGGTAATACGCATCCGCTTGCGGATTCGCCTGCATACCGGCAGAAGTGTTGGTGCGCACCGCCAGCTGTGGGTAGCTGGGGGGAGGCGGGGTTGCAGCCCCCTGATTGGCCGAACTGTCATTGGACAGGTCAACCACCGGGGCCTGCGCGAATACGAACGAAGCCGCAGCCATGGAGGCTGCGGCTATCGCGATACTTCTAATCAGAAAAGACAATTGCATGCTTCTAGATTAGTTGATCACCACGCGACGGTTCATTGCGCGCGCGCTCTCGCTAGAGCCTTCCTGTGCCGGACGCTCTTCGCCGTAGCTGATCACTTCCAGGTTCGCAGCGTTTACGCCCTGGAGTACCAGGAAGTCGCGAACCGCGTTGGCGCGACGCTCACCCAGTGCCAGGTTGTATTCACGGGTACCCAGCTCGTCAGCGTGGCCTTCCAGACGAACGGTGCCAGCAGCGCCGCGCATGCGGTCAGCGTGCTTGATCAGCAGCTCACGAGTAGAAGGCTTCAGCAGGCTCTGGTCAAAGTCGAAGTACACGACGTTATCCAGCGGAACTGCGGTTTCGGTTGCAGTAGTCTCTTCAACCACTGGAGGTGGGGTCTGAGCCATCTGCTGATTTGCGCTGTCATCGGTGTCGGTGCTGGAACAACCGGCAGTTACTGCCAGTACGCATGCCAGACCCAGGCCGGTTTTTACTGATTTGAACATAAACAACTCCGCTTAGTGTTATCGAGAAATCCTGTAAGACGTTATAAAACCGTGGATTTAATCAGGGTTTCGTTTCTTCTTAGTTGTTTGATCTCACACTTACGGCAAATAAACAGCATTTGCCGCAGTCACAGCATCAATCAAAGTAAGGCGACCACGCCGGCTCACGGACATTTCCCTGCTGAGAAGGCAGGCTGTACTTAACCCCAGCATCTAGCGATACCGCAGCCAGAATACCTTTGTTCCCCCGCTTGGTGGCGTACATCAGCATCGCACCGTTAGGAGCAATGCTCGGGGATTCGTCCAGGCGCGTCTCCGTCAGGACACGCATGCGTCCGGATACGATGTCCATCGTAGCGATCGTAAAAACCCCCCTGCTACGATGCACCATAACCAGCGTTTTACCATCGGGGGATACCCGCGGGCGTGCGTTATAGTCGCCGTCGAAGGTTAAGCGGTCTACTTGACCCGTGGCAAGCGTCAATTGATAAATTTGTGGTTTACCTCCCCTATCGGAAGTAAAAACCAGCGATTTACCGTCCGGCATCCAGTTCGGTTCGGTATCAATGGAGAAATGGCGGGTCATGCGAGTGAAGCGGCCGCTATTCAAATCGAGCACGTAAATCTCCGGGTTGCCGTCTTTCGACAGCACCATCGCCAGCTTGCTGCCGTCCGGAGAGAAGGTGGGGGAGCTATTCAGCCCCTTGAAGTTGGTCAGCTGCTGGCGCGCACCGGTGCGCAGGTTCTCGCGGAAAATCGCCGGACGACCTGTCTCAAATGACACATAGGCCACTTCCTGGCCATTTGGCGACCAGCTCGGCGACATCACCGGCGCACTGAAACGGCGAATCTGGCGAGCGCGGGCACCGTCGATGTCCGACAGCATCAGGGCATAGCTGGGCTGGCCACCGCGCTGGGTTTCCTGCACGTACACCATCTGGGTGCCGAAGGCACCGCGAATCCCGGTGATCGCCTCGAAAATCTCATCCGCCGCGCGGTGCGCGATATCCCGCAACTGGTTGGCCCCGCCCGTCACCTGCTTGGTGAACATTTTGCGCTGCCCGAAAATATTCACCAGGTCAAAGCTCAACAGATAGCCATTGGCCTGCGGCTGCATGCGCCCGGTCACCACGTATTCGGTACCCAGCATCCGCCAGTCGCGGAAGCTGACTTGCTCCGGGGTTTTCGGGAACGACAGCATGTCATCCCGCGGCACCGGCGCAATCAGGCCGCTGCGGCGCAAATCCGCGGAGATAATCGCGGATACATCTTCCGCAAGTACCCCGCTACCGGACCAATCGAATGGCACAACTGCCACCGGGGTCGGGTTATCGTTTCCATCATCAATTTCCACCACCAGCTGGGCGTGGGCGGAAACCGCCAGCACGCAACCCAACAGGGCGGCAAACATAAGCGAGACTGTTTTCTTCATCATTGGCGCAGGCCTTCGACTCTAAATATCAGTTTGGTGGTTCTAATCTGGCGCTCGAACAGGGATGGCTCCTCACGGGCCACTTTTTCCACTTCCGGGAACACTTCGACTTTCTTGACCGCGGTCAGTACGGATCTGTCCACAGCCGCATTGCCGCTGCCTTTGGTGATGGTGGAAGCCACAACGCGACCGGTCGGTACAAAGTTGATCTCTACCTCCACCACCATGCCATTGCGGGCACTCGGGGGACGGCTCCACACCTGCACAATGCGCTGGCGAATGGCCTGGGCCACCGACATGACCGCGGCGGAATCGTCACTCGCTTCCTGCAGGAACTCTTCATCTTCCAGCGCATCCTCGAATGCACTCTTGCGCTCCTGCTCAAGGCGCTCCTTCTCTTTGCGGGCTTTCTCTTCTGCTTCGCGCTTCTTGCGCGCTTCTTCGGCCTTGCGCTTTTTCTCCGCTTCCTGCCGCTTCTTGCGCTCAGCGGCGGCCTTGCGCTTCTTCTCTGCCTCCGCACGGCGTTGACGCTCCAGCTCCTGCTGGCGACGCTTCTCGCGCAGGTCGACCTTGGGCGGTGCCTTGGGCTTGTCCGACTTGGATTCGAGCTGGACCAGCTTGGCCTCCACGAACTTGGGCATCGGCTTCAGTTCGTTATGAGGTTTTGCCTCCCAACCGAAGGTCATCACCGCAATCAGCAACGCGTGCAGGGCAACACTGATGACGATGGCCGGGCCATATGAGCTATTCATGCGTGGGTTCAGCTCCAGCTCACTGCGACGGCGGCTCGGTAACCAGGCCCACGCTGGGTGCGCCGGCCTGCTGCAGATGGGTCATGGCACCCACGATCAGACCGTATTTTGCGTCCGTATCGCCCCACACCAGCACCGGTGTCTTGGGTTTCTGGCGCAACACCTTGGCCACGGTATCCTTGATTTCCTGCAGTGGCTTGGCCACCTGCTCGTCATCGCCCAGATTGAGGTAGTAGGTACCGTCGGCCTTGACTGAGATAATCAGCGGTTCGTCGTCGGTATCATCGATCGGCGCGGAAGGCGCGTCGGGCAGGTCGACCTTTACCCCCTGCATCAACAGCGGCGCGGTCACCATAAACACGATCAACAGCACCAGCATCACGTCGATGTAGGGCACCACGTTGATCTCGGAGACCAGCTTGCGTTTGGCGGGTTTGCGAAAATTGCTCATGATTTGGCTCTTTGCACAGCGTTGCGACCGGCGCCTCAGCCGGCAGCATGCACCCTGCGGTGCAGGATGGAGGAGAATTCTTCGGCAAAGGTCTCATAGCTCGACAGCAGCCACTCCGCCTTGGCGGAGTAACGGTTGAATGCCATTACCGCCGGAATCGCCGCAAACAGCCCCATCGCCGTCGCGATCAGGGCTTCGGAGATCCCCGGCGCCACCGTGGCGATGGTGGCCTGATGCATGGTGGCGAGGCCGCGGAAGGAGTTCATGATCCCCCATACGGTACCAAACAGGCCGATATACGGGCTCACCGAGCCGACCGTGGCGAGAAACGGCAGGTTCATCTCGACCTTTTCCTGCTCCCGCGACATGGCCACGCGCATGGCACGCTCGGTCCCTTCCATCACCGCCGCCGGGCTGCTTTTGCCCTGCTGGCGCAGACGGGTGAACTCGGTGAAACCGGCGCGGAACAGGGATTCGACCCCGTCGATCTTGCCTTTTTCTGCCGCGGCATTGCCGTCGCGGAACAGCTGGTTCAGGTCCGCACCGGACCAGAACTTGCGCTCGAAGTTGATCATGGACTTGCGTGCCCGCGACAGGTAGCTGCCGCGCTGAATGATCATTACCCAGGAAATGACCGAGGCCAGCAGCAGCATCAGCATTACCAACTGCACCAATAGACTGGCGCTGGAAATCAGCCCCCACAGGGAAAGTTGTTCACCGGCGTTCATGAATTTTGACTCGCTGCCTTCAATGCTTGATGGATGTTTTCGGGGAGGGCGCAGGGTTTGCGGCTTGCATCGTCCACACAAGCCACTTTGACCACACCCTCACAAATAATTTCACTGCCGCGCCAAATTTTTTGCTCGAACGTCACGGCGGCGCGACCGACCTTGCCCACAGCGGCACTGGCCCGGAGCTCATCGTCGAGCAAAGCCGAGCGACGGTATTGAATCTCCGCGGAGTGGACCACCAGTAACAGCCCCTGTTGTGGCATGGCGGGCTTATCATAGCCGAGCGCACGGACCAATTCTGTGCGCGCGCGCTCCATATACTTTAAATAATTGACGTAATAGACGATTCCGCCAGCGTCTGTATCCTCGATATAGACGCGAATGGGAATATTGAAAGGTTCTGACACGCATCATCCTTATCTTGCCCACCGCGCGCGCGTTTTTCTTGTTGAGCGCGGTTTGGGGGATATGCTACAGGATGTAGACCGGTTCGTCAGGTATGCCCGGGCCTGATTAGGCCCGGTCTGGCTTGGGGATACCGAAATGTTCATAGGCCAGCGCCGTCACCACTCGGCCGCGCGGTGTGCGCGTCAGGTAACCCTGCTGGATCAGGTAGGGTTCAAGGACATCTTCGATGGTGTCGCGCTCTTCACTGACCGCGGCCGCCAGGCTATCGACGCCTACCGGGCCGCCATCGAACTTCTCGATCATGGTCAGCAACATACGGCGGTCCAACTGGTCAAAACCGCGCGCATCCACGTTCAACATATTCAGCGCAAGATCGGCGATATCTGCATTCACATGGCCATCGCTCTTTACCTCGGCATAATCGCGCACCCGGCGCAGCAGGCGATTGGCAATACGCGGGGTGCCGCGGGCACGCCGCGCCACCTCGTGGGCACCGCCCTCGTCCATATCCACGCCCATCAGGCCCGCAGAGCGCGCCACAATACTGGTGAGGTCTTCCACGCTGTAGAACTCGAGGCGCTGCACAATGCCGAAGCGGTCGCGCAGCGGTGAGGTCAGCAGGCCCGCGCGCGTCGTCGCGCCGACCAGGGTAAACGGCGGCAGGTCCAGCTTGATGGAGCGCGCTGCCGGCCCCTCCCCGATCATGATATCCAGCTGGTAATCTTCCATCGCCGGATACAGCACCTCCTCCACGTGGGGGCTCAGGCGGTGAATCTCATCGATAAACAGCACGTCGCCGGGTTCCAGATTGGTCATGATCGCCGCGAGGTCGCCGGCCTTCTCCAGTACCGGGCCGGATGTGGTCTTGATTGCCACGCCCATTTCCGCGGCAATGATATTCGCCAGCGTGGTCTTGCCGAGCCCCGGCGGGCCGAACACCAGGGTGTGGTCCAGCGCCTCGTTGCGCAGCTTGGCGGCCTGGATAAAGATCTCCATCTGCTCCCGCACCACCGGCTGGCCGACGTAATCGGACAAGGTTTTGGGGCGCACCGCACGGTCGTACTGCTCTTCCTGGCCGGAAGGGCCCTGCGGTTCGGGGGCGATAAGACGATCGGCTTCAATCACGGGAAATTCTCTTCAACGAATCCGGGCTGCAACGGTTCAGGCTCAAGCGGGCGCCATGCTCTTCAGGGCAAGGCGAATCAGGGTGGCGCTATCGGCCTCCGGCTGCTCCTTGAGCGCCCGGGCCACCATTTTGGTGGCGTCGGTGGGCTTGTAGCCCAGCGCCGCCAGCGCGCTTTCCGCCTCACCGGAGTGGTCCACCTTGGGTTCATTGTTGCTAGACATCAACGGGATATCGCCCAGGTCACCGGTTTGTGGGGCAAGCTTGCCGCGCAACTCAATAATCAGGCGCTCGGCGGTTTTCTTGCCAACGCCCGGCACCTTCACCAGCGCACCGACGTTATCGTCCGCCACACAGCGCGCCAGCGCCGCGCCGTCCAGCCCGGACAGGATTGCCAGGGCCATTTTCGGGCCCACGCCATTCACCTTGATCAGGGTACGGAACAACTGACGGTCGGACTCGCGGATAAAGCCGAACAGCTGCTGGGACGTCTCCGACACCGCCAGATGGGTGTGCAGCTGCACGCTGCCACCGAGCTGCGGCAGCTCGAAAATGGTGGTCATGGGCGCGAGCACTTCATAACCGACACCCTGCACATCGACCAGCAGTTGCGGCGGCTGCACTGCGGCCAGCGTTCCGGTGAGTCTTCCTATCATCTGTTTTCCAATTTCAAATTATCTCATAACCGGCCTCGGCCGATTAATTCACCCATTAATTCACACTTAGGCGGCCGCGGCGGAAGCGCGCCCGCGACCCGGCCGATGACTGGATCAACGTCTGCATGGTGTGCATATGACACAGTGCCACCGCCAGCGCATCCGCGGCATCCTCCTGGGGAGAGGCCGGCAACTTCAGCAGGGTCTTGACCATATGCTGCACCTGCAGCTTGTCCGCCGCGCCGTTGCCTACCACCGCCTGTTTGACCTTGCGCGCCTCGTACTCGGCCACCGGCAGGTCGGCATGGGTCGCCGCCACAATGGCAGCCCCCCTGGCCTGCCCCAACTTCAGGGCGGAACCGGCACTTTTGGACATAAACACGTTTTCGATGGCCATCTGTTGCGGCTGGTACTGCTGGGCAATCTGGCTGACCGCGTCAAAGATCAGCTTCAGACGCTCGGGCAGCGGGCCGTCGGGCAGCTTGATCACGCCGCTGGCCACATAACGGGCATTGGTGCGCTCCACATCGATGACCCCGTAACCGGTCTTGCGCGAACCGGGATCGATCCCCAGAATTCGGGTCACGGCAGGCTGCCCCCTGTACATTTATACATTGTTGGCGGGAAGTGTCCCAAGGTGAGCCCGAGGCGTCAAGGCTAGGCGGGGATATGGTGGGGCAGAAACAAAAATGCCCCGGCAAGCGGGGCATTGATACGATACTCGAAAAGCGTAGCGAGCGGGTGGCTGGTGGTGGCCGCCGGAGCGGAGGAAGCGGAATGTACAGACAGTACATGAGCATTCCGAGTACCGCCGGACGCCGCTAGGCGCACGCGCAGTAGCTTTTAGGCGAGTTCCGCCATCACCTCTTCAGGGATATCCGCATTGGTGTAGACGTTTTGCACATCGTCCAGGTCTTCCAGCATATCCACCAGCGCCAGCACCTTTTCCGCACCGTCTTTATCCATGGGGACTGTGGTGGAAGGGATCATAGCGATTTCCGCGTTGTCTGGCTTGAAACCCGCCTCAGTCAGCGCGTCTTTCACCGACATGTAATCGGTAAATTCGGTGGTTACCTCAATACTGCCGTCGTCATTGGTTTCGATATCTTCGGCACCCGCTTCCAGAGCCGCCTCCATCAGCGCATCTTCGTCAGCACCAGCCTCGTAATACATCTGTCCCTTGCGCGCGAAGAGGTACGCCACAGAGCCGTCGGTACCCAGGTTGCCACCGCGCTTGGTGAAGGCATGACGCACTTCCGCCACGGTGCGGTTGCGATTGTCTGTCAGGCACTCCACCAGCACCGCCACGCCACCAACGCCGTAGCCTTCGTAGGTAACCGCCTCGTAATTTTCGCCATCCGCATTGCCGGCGCCACGGGCGATAGCCTTGTCGATGGTATCGCGCTTCATGTTCGCGCCCAGCGCCTTGTCAATGGTGGCACGTAGCGCGGGGTTGTCATCCGGATTGCCGCCAGACTTCGCCGCTACGGTCAGCTCGCGAATGATCTTGGTGAAAACCTTGCCCCGCTTGGCATCCTGAGCGGCCTTGCGGTGCTTGATGTTGGCCCATTTACTATGTCCCGCCATCGAACTCTCTCCGGTCTACTTCGTTAAGAGGTGCATATATACAGGGTATGCCCCGGCAATCACCGGGGCGGAACCAAATTAGCCGACCTGCTCTTCTTTCTGGCGCAGGCGAATGCTCAGCTCGCGCAGCTGCTTGGCATCTACCGCGCCCGGGGCGTCGGTCATCACACAGGCCGCGCTCTGGGTTTTCGGGAAGGCAATCACGTCGCGAATCGACTCGCTGTCGGTCATCAGCATCACCAGACGGTCGAGACCAAAGGCCAGACCACCGTGGGGCGGCGCACCGTACTTCAGTGCGTCCAGCAGGAAGCCGAACTTCTCGCGCTGCTCTTCAGCCTCGATACCGAGGGCGCGGAATACGGTTTGCTGCATATCCTGGTTGTGGATACGAATGGAGCCGCCGCCAAGCTCGGTACCGTTCAGCACCATGTCGTAGGCGCGAGACAGCGCTTCCAGCGGGTTCGCTTCCAGCTCTTGCGGAGAGCAGGATGGCGCGGTGAACGGGTGATGCAGCGCGGTGACACTGCCGTCATCGTTCTCTTCGAACATCGGGAAATCCACCACCCACAGCGGCGCCCACTCGGCTACGAACAGGTCCAGGTCTTCACCCAGCTTGCAGCGCAGTGCACCCAGCGCTTCAGAAACGACCTTGCCTTTGTCCGCACCGAAGAAGATCAGGTCGCCGTTTTCGGCGTTCAGACGCTCGAGGATTGCGCCGCGCACGTCGTTGGGCAGGAACTTGACGATCGGGGACTGCAAGCCACCTTCCAGGTCGGACTTGTCGTTGACCTTGATGTACGCCAGGCCTTTTGCACCGTAAATACCGACAAACTTGGTGTAGTCGTCGATTTGCTTGCGGGTCAGTTTGTCGTTACCACCGGGAACCTTCAGCGCAGTTACCCGGCCTTTCGGGTCATTGGCCGGGCCGGAGAACACCTTGAAGTCCACTTCGGTCATCAGGTCTTTGATGTCGACCAGCTCCAGCGGGATACGCAGGTCCGGCTTGTCGGAACCGAATTTCGCCATGGCTTCACTGAACGGCATACGCGGGAACTCGCCCAGCTCGATACCTTTCAGTTCCTTAAACAGCTTGCGGATCATGTTTTCGGTGATCGACATGATCGCGTTTTCATCGAGGAACGCGGTCTCGATATCAATCTGGGTAAATTCCGGCTGACGGTCCGCGCGCAGGTCTTCATCGCGGAAGCACTTGGCAATCTGGTAGTAGCGGTCGAAGCCGGACACCATCAGCAACTGCTTGAACAGCTGCGGCGACTGCGGCAGGGCGAAGAACTTGCCACCGTGGGTTCGGCTGGGCACCAGGTAATCGCGGGCGCCTTCCGGGGTCGCGCGGGTCAGGATCGGGGTTTCGATATCCAGGAAACCCTCGTCGTCCAGGTAATTGCGGATCGCGTTGGTGATCTTGGAGCGGAAACGCAGGTTGTGCTGCATTTCGTTGCGACGCAGATCCAGGTAGCGGTACTTGAGGCGCACGTCCTCACCCACTGCGGTGTGCTCATCCAGCTGGAAGGGCGGGGTTTCTGCGCTGTTGAGAATTTCCAACTGCAGGCCGTACACCTCAATTTCACCAGTGACCATGTTCGGGTTCACCGCTTCCGGGGCACGGGCACGCACGCGACCGGTCACCTTGAGGACATATTCACTGCGCACGCGGTCGGCGAGTTCGAAATGCTCCGCGGCATCGGGATCAAACACCACCTGGGCAATACCATCGCGGTCGCGCAGGTCGATAAAGATCACCCCACCGTGATCGCGGCGGCGGTCTACCCAGCCACACAGGGTTACTTCGCGGTCAATATCGGCGGATCGCAGGGCGCCACAATAGTCGGTGCGCATGGAGTCTTATTCCCTTAGTAGTATCGTCTTGTATTCGCTTGCTTAGCTGGCTTTGGCTTCCGAGCCCGCGGATTTCCCGGCAGGCTTGGCCGCATCACCGGCAAGGTTCTTCTTGCTGCCGGTTTTGAAGTCGGTCTCGTACCAGCCACCACCCTTGAGGCGGAAACCGGCGGCGCTGATCTTCTTGGTTAATTCCGCTTTATTACATTCTGGGCAGTCGGTCAGCGGAGCATCGCTCATACGCTGCAGGGCCTCCATCTGGTGCCCACAGGCCTTGCACTGGTATTCGTAGATCGGCATGGCTCTAATCCGGATCTCACTGGATATAAAGGGGCGCAGATTATACATGAGCACCTGCACGGGAAGAAGCTGCCAACAGGCGGGATAACGCAATCCTGGCCAAAGAGAGCGATCGGTACCGCGCACTGACAATTTACGGGCCATTTTTCAGCCAAAACCCTAAAAAAAAGCACTTTTTTTCTGATTTAACCCGGTGCGCGCAGAAAAAAACTGGATATACTTCAGCTCAGTACTTCGGTTATGCCTGTTGTACACACACTTTCACTGGAATAAACACCTATATAGAAGGAAGCTAACGATGGCCGCGAAGAAAAAAGCAGCAGCTAAGAAAGCCCCCGCCAAGAAGGCAGCAGCCAAGAAGGCTCCAGCCAAGAAGGCAGCAGCCAAGGCCGCTCCGGCCAAGAAAGTGACTGCGATCAAAGACAAGTACACCAAAACCCAGATTCTGAACCAGATCGCCGAGAACACCGAACTGTCCCGCAAGCAGGTTCAGTCTGTTCTGGACGAGCTGAACGACCTGATCCACGGCCACATCAAGAAGCGCGCAGTAGGCGAATTCGCCCTGCCAGGCCTGATGAAAATCACCACCGTGAAGAAGCCGGCCAAGAAGGCGCGCAAGGGTATCAACCCATTCACCGGCGAAGAGACCGTGTTCAAGGCCAAGCCTGCGAGCATCCAGGTGAAAATTCGCCCGCTGAAGAAGATGAAGGAAATGGCCGAGTCCTAATCCTCGCACTTCTCCGCCACGAAAACCCCGCTTCTGCGGGGTTTTCTGTTTATGGCTCCCCCTACCAATAGGGGCATCCGGCAGCGTAAAATGGCCGCCCTTACAATTTCACACACAGAACTAAGAAAGCACTATGCGCGCATCCCGCTATCTGATCGCCACCCAGAAAGAAACCCCCAATGACGCAGTAGTCACCAGCCATCAGCTGATGCTGCGTGCCGGCATGATCCGCCGCCTTTCCTCTGGACTGTACACCTGGCTGCCCACTGGCCTGCGTGTACTGCGCAAGGTAGAGCGCATCGTGCGCGAGGAAATGAACAGCGCGGGCGCACTGGAAGTGCTGATGCCGGTGGTGCAGCCGTCGGAACTGTGGGAAGAGTCCGGCCGCTGGCAGCAGTATGGTCCGGAGCTGCTGCGTATTCAGGATCGTCACGACAACCCCTTCTGCCTGGGCCCGACCCACGAGGAAGTGATCACCGACCTGATCCGCACCGAGGTAAACAGCTACAAACAGCTGCCGGCCAACTTTTACCAGATCCAGACCAAATTCCGCGATGAAATCCGCCCGCGCTTCGGGGTAATGCGCGCGCGCGAATTCACCATGAAGGACGCCTACTCCTTCCACCTCGGCGCCGACTCGCTGCAGGAAACCTACGATGTGATGCACGGTGCCTACTGCCGCATCTTCGACCGCATCGGCCTGGATTACCGCCCGGTACTGGCGGACACCGGCTCCATCGGTGGCTCCCACTCCCATGAATTCCACGTTCTCGCCCAGAGCGGTGAAGACGATATCGCCTTCTCCTCCGAAAGCCGCTACGCGGCCAATGTTGAGCTGGCAGAAGCCGTTGCCCCCGCCGGCGAACGCCCGGCACCCAGCAAGGCCATGGAAGAACTGCACACGCCAGGGCAGAAAACTATTGCCGCACTGGAAGAGGCCTACGGCATTGCCGCGAACACTTCGGTGAAAACCCTGATCGTATTGGGTGAAACCGAAGAAGAAGGTGGCGAAGCACCGCTGGTCGCGCTGGTCCTGCGCGGCGACCACGACCTGAATGAACTGAAGGCAGAAAAACTGGCCGGTGTTGCCAGCCCGCTGGCGTTCGCCCCAGAAGCGCGCATCGCCGCGGAACTGGGTTGCGGCATCGGCTCGCTCGGCCCGGTGGGTATGCAGATCGATGTCATCGTCGACCGTGCTGCGGCACACCTGGCGGACTTTGTCTGCGGTGCCAACAAGGACGACTACCACCTGACCGGCGCGAACTGGGAGCGTGACGCAGCGCTGGGCCGCGTAGAAGACCTGCGCAATGTGGTTCCCGGCGATGCCAGCCCCGACGGCCAGGGCACCCTGGAAATCAAGCGCGGTATCGAGGTGGGCCACATCTTCCAGCTGGGAACCAAGTACAGTGAAGCCATGAATGCCACCGTGTTGGATGAGAACGGCAAGGAGCAGGTCATGACCATGGGCTGCTACGGTATTGGTGTTTCCCGTGTGGTTGCCGCTGCAATCGAGCAGAACCATGACGATGCCGGCATTATCTGGCCGGAAGCCATTGCGCCATTCCAGCTGGCAATTGTGCCGATCAACATGCACAAGAGCGAAACCGTGCAGCAGAAATGTGAGCACATTTACGAGACTCTGACCGCGAAAGGCATCGACGTACTGCTGATGGACGAGCCCAAAGCGCGTCTCGGTGGCATGCTCGCGGATGTGGAACTGATGGGTATTCCCCACCGCATCGTGATTGGCGACCGCGGTCTGGAAAAAGGTAATATCGAGTACAAAGGTCGCCGGGATTCCGAGAATCAGGAGTTTTCCGCAGACCAGATTCTGGATATTTTGCTCGAGAAAATCCCGCACTGATGAGACTTGCCCTCGCCACACTCAAGCTTTGCCAGCTATGCGTGATATGCCTGCTGAGCAGCGCGGCTTCCGCCCAACCCAAAGAGGCGGACCCGCAACTGCTCGCAGCGCTGAAAGGCGCAGTGACCGAAGCCGACTCGTTTGTCGACCGCTTCGATGCGGAAGTGTGGTTGATGGCAAAATCCCAGCCGCTGGCGCGCTACATCAAGGACCCCGAGCGACGCATGCACGTGCTCAAGGCCATCCACCGGGAAGCCACCCGCGCGGGCCTGCAACCGGAAATCGTGCTGGCGGTTATTCAGATAGAAAGTGCCTTTGACCCCTACGCGGTATCACGCGTGGGAGCCCAAGGCATGATGCAGGTAATGCCGTTCTGGAAAAATGAAATTGGCCGTCCAGAAGACAACCTGATCGATATGGACACCAACCTGCGCTACGGTTGCACCATCCTCAAGCACTACATCAAGAAAGCCAAAGGCAATATGCCCAACGCGCTGGCCTACTACAACGGCAGCTATGGTCGCCACACCTATAGCCGCAAGGTCCTGGATGCCTGGGTGGATCGCTGGCGCTAACGCGCAGCAGCCCTGAGGTAGCAAGCAAAAATAAAAACACGTAAGAGGTACCTGATCCATGGCGTACAGCTTTTTTACCGGTGCAGCCTGCGGTTTGCTGTTGCTGGCCGCGGTCAGGATTTCCATGGGTCACAAACGCAGAGACAGCCGCTGGCTACTGGTGTTACTCGCCGGAATTTTTCTGTACCTGTTGCGCCCGCTGCTAAACGATCAGGGTTCCCTGATCGACTTGCTTATCGATATACCCACCATTCTGATCCCCGGCGCCTTCTGGCTGTTCTGCCACCAGCTATGCAGTGAACGAGAAGCCTTCCCAAAGTGGGGCTGGTGGCTTGTCGCCACGCAGATCATGGTGGACCTAGCGAGCCACCTGAACTTACATCACTGGTTTTACCTTCTCGCGCAACCCTACAAGCTTGCGATCATCGGTGCCGGGCTGGCTACTTTGCTGCAGCAATTACAGTCCGACCTGGTAGCGGAGCGCCGTCAGCTGCGGATCGCGCTGTTAATTGCCATTGGCGGTTACATGCTGATTGTGGTGTGCGCCGAGTTTTTGTTTTCCTTCCTGCCCACACCAGCAGGGATTCCCACCCTGCATGCGGTGACCGCAACCCTGCTGGCGTTTGGGGCCTGCTTCTGGCTGCTGTCCCTGTCGCCCAAGGCGCTTGAGGACTCATTGCCCCCGGCAAGTAACGACCCGGAAGCGAATGAGCCGCGAGAAAAAAGTCTCGAGCCTTTGGATGAAGCACAGTGCGTACTGCTTGCGCGCCTGCAAGAGCATATGGCGGCGGGCGGCTATCGTCACACCGGGTTGACCATCAGGGAATTGGCGGAGCAGCTCAGCGCAAAGGAACACGTGTTGCGCGCCTTGATCAACAAGCACCTGGGGTTTCGCAATTTCAACGAGTACCTGAATCAGTACCGTATTGATGAGGCCAGCCAACGCCTGGCTGACCCGGATGAGGCGCACCTGCCGGTGCTCAGCATTGCGCTGGATATTGGGTACCGTTCGCTCAGCCCGTTTAACGCCGCATTCAAGCGCCGACATGAAAAGACGCCCACGGAATTCCGGCGGGATGCCCTGCCCTCATAACGTCAGGGGCGACTCCACCCTGTCCTTGCACGGGCCTCTAATGGAGCCTGAACAAAAAATTGACATGATTTTGCTCAGGCCTGCGCCAAATGACCGCCAAGTGACGTCGGATGGGCCACACTAAACCGTGCAGGACCTGCTCTGCAGGCAATTAGCCCAGTCACCACTTCGCCTGTAGTTCAGGCTCCTGCAAACCCTTTCTACACATGCCCCAGCCAGGCGTTCGCTCACTGTTTTGGCTTGGACATGTATTCGATCAGCGCTTTGTAATCTTCGTCGCTGCAATCGGCACACATGCCACCAGGCGGCATGGCGTTCAAACCGTTTTTCACAGAGTTGACCAGAGCGTCCATTCCTTTGTCCAGGCGCGGTTTCCACGCCTCAACGTCGTGCACCTTGGGTGCATTGGCCACTCCGGTATCGTGGCAGATATGACAGGACGTCTTGTACTTCTCTTCCACACTATTCGCCAGCGCCTGGCTTCCCACAGCCATGCCGCAAGCCAAAATAGTGACCGAACAGATTGTCGCAAGCTTCATCACATAACCTTCTGTTGCTGTTGATACTGCGCCAAAAACCACTTCAGCGTTCAGTGTAGTTTCACTATCCCGCCATTTACTACATTTGCGGCGGATTT
>NZ_AFPJ01000009.1 GCF_000220505.1 Microbulbifer agarilyticus S89
GCCCCCGCTGCCACTCGCACACACAAGATGTTCTGGAGAAAATCCTGCACGCTGGCAATCCTGGATGAGTTCCTCGACACCAGCGATATAACCCCACACACCGAGTCCATCACTACCACCGGTAGGGATCGAGAGTGCTTTGCGACCCTGCGCGAGATAGTGCTGCTCCCACTCCTGGAATAGCTCGGGAAGTCGGGAAAGGTATTCTTGTAATGGATACAGGCTCACCTGGGCACCGGCGAGGTAATCCACGAGGAGATTTCCGTCCGGCGCATCCTCGAGCTTACTCTGTGGCCGGCTTTGTCTCAGTAAGACGTGGGCACGGAGACCACACCGTGCGGCGGCAAGTGCGGTGGCACGACAATGATTCGACTGCTCACCTCCGCACGTGATGAGCGTATCCGCCCCAATCCTCTTGGCTTCGGCGACAATAAACTCAAGCTTGCGCAGCTTGTTGCCAGACATTGCGCTCTCGGTTATGTCATCCCGCTTGACCCAAATACGCGGACCGTTAAATGGCTTCGAGAACCGCTCGGTAATACGATCAAGTGGCTGTAATGGCGTGGGCAGGTTCGCAAGCCGCTCTCGCGGCGGGTAAGCAATCGTCACAGTCAACTTCCCTTTTTATTATGGTTTGCGTATTACTAACAAAAAAACCCGGCGATCACCGGGTTTTGCGTGTGAAGCTCCACTGCTTCCCTCAGACCACTTAGCGTGCGGCCAAGGCGAAGCATATGTCTTCAGATATTTTTGATGGTGCCTTTAGGCAGTACCGCATGTACGGCAACTTTCTGGAACTTCAGCTTCATGTTGTCCGCCACTTCCAGAATCAGGTAATCGTCGTCGACTTTCTCGACACGGCCCAGCATGCCGCTGGTCATTACCACTTCATCGCCCTTTTTCAGCGCACCCACAAGCTCCTGATGCTCTTTCTGGCGCTTACGCTGCGGACGAATAATGAACAGCCACATGAATACAAACAAGCCGCCGAACATCAGCAGGGTTATCAGCGGGTTACCCTGAGGAGCCGGTGCGGCCTCTTGTGCCATTGCAGCAGGAATAAAGAAATCCATGGTCTAAACCTCAATAGAGTCAGTCAAATTCTGGGGCACAACTCTAACGGCTTTGACAAAATGAGGCAATCCAGAGCGCCGCAATTGCGGGCTCTGGATCGTGTGATGCGAGGGATCTATGGTTGCCGATTAATAGCGCTGACGAACTTGCCGGCGGTACCCGGTGGGTGACATTCCGGTCCAGCGCTTGAACGCACTGGTAAAGCTGGTTCTGTCAGAGAAATCGAGGATGCGGGAGATACCGTCGACACTCAGTGCAGTGTCTTTCAAAAAATGTACCGCATGACGGAAACGGACGTGATCCCGCAGGGAAGCAAAACTGAGGTTGTGCTCCTGCAAACGGCGCTGCAGGGTGCGGGTCGACATGCTGAGATCGGAGGCTACCGGGCGAATCGCCAGGGATGCCTTGCCAATCCGTTGTTCCAGCACATCAATTACACGGGCGGCAATACCAAAGCTGGTCGCTTCCGGTGGTGCCAGCAACTGGTCGAGAATGTTCGGATCACCGGACAGACGCGCCTGCTGCAATGGTTTGTCTTCTGACAAAGAAGCCTGATCTGGCTGAATGTGATTCATTGAGCTGCTCCTTTATGGATTCCTTGAGCCGCGGTTATTGTTCTACGCCCGCTTCCTGCGAGACCCTTTTTACCACCGCCAGCACTATTGCCGATTTGATGTGTGTTTACAAATCCAGCAATCGCTGACTACAACCTTGGGTGCTGGGCGCACCTGAAAAACAAGCAACGAAGCCTACCCAGAGTGAACGATTTTTGTACTGCTTCCTCGCACCACACTCAATCGCCCTGGGCAAAACGTTTGAGCGGCGCTCCTTTACACAAGCCAGTATAGACCATCTAGGGATAATGCAAGGGGCGACAGGCAATTTTTTTTAAGTAATCCACAAAAAGAATGCAGCGCCCCCGAGGAAAGCCCTTCCAGCTATGGCCCCAAAGGGCCAAGCCCGGGGCCACCGGGGTCCTTCCGTGCGTTCAGGCCAGGTTTTCATCAATCCAGTTGAGGACATCATCGTGGTGGGTTTTCGTCTTCACCTTATCGATGATGTGCTGCAGACGCCCCGCTTTATCGATAATAAAGGTAGTACGGATCAATCCCATGTACTCCTTGCCCATAAACTTCTTGAGACCCCAGCAGCCATATTTATCGGCGATCTTGTGGTCTTCGTCCGCAAGCAGGTCGAAATTCAGCTCGTACTTATCAATAAATTTCTGCAGTTTGGCTTCTGGGTCTGGGCTCAGACCAAAGACAACGGTGTCACGCTTGGCGAATTCCTTTGCACTGTCGCGAATTCCGCATGCCTGCGTGGTGCAGCCTGGGGTCAATGCCTTCGGATAAAAATACAGCACGACATTTTTACTGTCCCGAAAGTCTTTCAATGCAACCTTCTCGCCGTTTTGATTCTTCAGGGTAAATACTGGTGCGAGATTGCCGATCTTTGGATGTGCCATGGTGCCTCCCCTTATTACAAAAATAACACGCGCAGTATTGGATACGTGCTGGATTAGCAAGAGCGCATGCGTCTGGCGAAGATTATATCTAGATTATCAAGGGGCGCGATCTTGCGCGGCGATATTGTTGAATACGGTTTACGGTATTCGCCCCTGCGAGATCAAAAGTCCTGCAGGCGGAAGCTCTGTTCTTTGCGCGCGCGCAAGCCGCAGGTGCCGAGCTTTTCAACCAGCGCCGCCTTTTCCGCATCCGTCAGAAACTCACCCACCTCCAGGCAGCCCTCAGGCCCACTGAAAGTCACGGCGGTGGGCTCGGCTGGCGTCGCCCCCATCCGTACCAGCACCGCCAGGCTGTCGCGGTCAAACTCGGTGTGGTACACCGGCCGCTCGAGATTACCGCGGCTGGTATCCAGCACTACGCGCTCATCGGTTATGCGGATTACTTCGCGGCGCGTACCTTCCATATATACGTAGCCAAACAGGGCTCCGAGCAAAAGCATTTCCAGGCCGGCAAAGGGAATGACCATCCAGGCACCTGCCAGCGCAAACGCGATACTGATACCCAGGGAAACCGCTACCAGGGAAATGAACACCCAGAGGTTGCCGGCAAAGGATAGGGATTGATTGGGCGCGAGAAGGATACAGGCCCGACGCCCGCGCGCGCCGCCGACTTCTTTGACCATGAGTACATCATCCATCACTGTGATATTTTCAGTGTAGGACAGGGCAAAACTGAACCAAGAGTCAGTTTGTCCAGACGTGGGCTTCTATACTGTGGCGGCACCGGCGACCGGAATTTCGGGTGCCCCTCCTGCCACCCATTCTCGCGACCTGTGCTTCCTGGCCACAACCGGCGTTTCAGGGGTAGATTTTCCCGCACTCAGGGGGCAAGATGCGGCGGGAATACGCGTCCAAAAGCCGCGTGTACTAACCGCCTGCCCCGTTTCCGGCACACCCATGGCTGAATGAAACCTAACCCGGCATGCGCGAACGACAACAAGAGCACCATCATGCAAGTTGAGTCCATCGAAAAACTATTGAAGTCCACCAAGCGGGAAGGTGAAACCGCCCGTATCCAGGGTTGGATCCGTACCCGTCGTGATTCCAAAGCGGGCCTGTCCTTTCTCGCCGTGCACGACGGCAGCTGTTTCGACCCGATTCAGGTGGTCGTGGAAGCCGACATCAACAACTACCAGTCTGAAATTCTGCGCCTCACCACAGGCTGTGCCGTCGACATTGAAGGCACGATCAAGGCGTCTGAGGGTAAAGGGCAGTCGATCGAACTGCTGGCCAGCAGTGTGACTGTGGTCGGTTGGGTAGAAGATCCAGACACCTATCCCATGTCTCCCAAGCGTCACAGCATGGAGCACCTGCGCGAGCATGCACACTTGCGCCCTCGCACCAACGTCAGTGGCGCGGTTGCGCGCGTACGTAACTGCATTGCGCAGGCCGTGCACCGCTTCTTCCACGAGCGCGGGTTTAACTATGTGCACACCCCAATCATCACGGCTTCTGACTGTGAAGGTGCGGGTGAGATGTTCCGCGTAAGCACGTTGGACCAGACCAACCTGCCGCTGACTGACAAGGGTGACGTGGACTATGGCGAGGATTTCTTCGGCGAAGAAACCTTCCTCACCGTGTCTGGCCAGCTGAATGTAGAGAGCTACTGCCTTGCGCTCTCCAAGGTCTACACCTTTGGCCCGACGTTCCGCGCGGAGAACTCCAACACCACCCGTCACCTGGCGGAGTTCTGGATGGTGGAGCCGGAGATCGCATTTGCCGATCTGGCCGACTGCGCCAATCTGGCCGAAGAAATGCTCAAGTACATTTTCCGTGCGGTTCTGACCGAGCGTGCCGACGACATGGCGTTCTTTGCTCAGCGTATTGATAAAGAAGCCATCTCGCGCCTGGAGAACATCGTCGATAATGACTTCGCGCGTATCAATTACAGCGATGCCATCGAGATTCTGGAAAACTGCAAAGAGAAATTCGAATTCCCGGTTTCCTGGGGTATCGATCTGGCCTCCGAACACGAGCGCTATCTTGCCGAGAAGCACTTCAAAAAGCCGGTCATCGTGTTGAACTATCCGAAGGACATCAAGGCCTTCTATATGCGCATGAATGACGACGGTAAAACCGTGGCAGCCATGGACGTACTGGCCCCGGGCATTGGTGAGATCATCGGTGGCTCACAGCGTGAGGAGCGCCTTGATCGCCTGGATGCGCGCATGGACGAAATGGATGTTCCGAAAGAGCACCTGGATTGGTACCGCGACCTGCGTCGCTACGGTACTGTTCCGCACGGAGGCTTTGGACTGGGCTTCGACCGCATCGTGTCTTACGTTACCGGTATGGGCAATATCCGCGATGTAATCCCCTTCCCGCGCACACCGCGCAACGCGAAGTTCTAACTTGTTTCTGCCAGCAAAATGCGCTGGCAGAAACAAAAAACCCGCACCAAGGTGCGGGTTTTTTTGTGGCTTTTACTCGCTTGCGTAAAAGCTTACGGCAGCAGGTGCGCTACAGCATCACGCTCTTCAGCCAGTTCCTGCTCAGTCGCAGTCATCTTCTCGCGAGAGAAATCATTGATGTCTACGCCCTGCACGATTTCCCAGTCGCCGTTTTTGCAAACAACCGGGAAGGAGTAGATCAGGCCTTTCTCGATACCGTAAGAACCATCGCTGTAAACACCCATGCTGGTCCAGTCGCCTTCGGCGGAACCCAGGGCCCAATCACGCATATGGTCGATAGCGGCATTGGCTGCGGAAGCTGCAGAGGAAGCGCCACGCGCCTTGATGATCGCCGCACCGCGCTGCTGAACAGTCGGGATGAAGTCAGTCTCGTACCACTCCTGCTCTACTTTACCCATGGCGTCTTCGCCATTGACCTTGGCCTGGTGCAGGTCAGGGTACTGGGTCGCAGAGTGATTACCCCAGATGGTCATGTGGGTAATGTCGTTGACGGTGGAATCGGTCTTGTTCGCCAGCTGAGTCAGGGCACGGTTGTGGTCCAGACGGGTCATGGCGGTGAAGTTACGCGGGTCCAGATCAGGCGCATTGCGCTGGGCGATCAGGGCGTTGGTGTTGGCCGGGTTGCCCACCACCAGTACTTTCACGTCGCGGGAAGCTACGTCGTTCAGAGCTTTGCCCTGTGCAGAGAAGATTGCAGCGTTGGCTTCCAGCAGGTCTTTACGCTCCATGCCAGGGCCACGCGGACGCGCGCCAACCAGCAGTGCGTAGTCGGCGTCTTTAAAGGCAACGGTTGCATCGTCGGACTGAACGATTCCTGCCAGCAGCGGGAAGGCACAGTCTTCGAGTTCCATCGCTACGCCTTTCAGCGCTTCCAGAGCAGGAGTGATTTCCAGCAGCTGAAGAATAACTGGTTGATCCTTACCCAGCATTTCGCCAGAAGCGATGCGGAACAGTAGGGAGTAGCTGATCTGACCGGCGGCGCCGGTAACTGCAACACGAACAGGTGCTTTCACGATGTATCTCCGTTGTTTTCAGGCGCGAGCATTATAGGGCCTGGCAAATTAATTTCATTATCCTTTGGTCTATATCTCTATACAAAAGAGACCAAATTAATTACGCCAAATCCTTTTTCGTGCCCGGATAACGAACTTTTAAGGCTTCATACAACTGAACACTGAAATTTTCTGCTGCGGCGTCTAAAGATTGAACAATCTCCGCCAGGTGCTCGTTGTCTTCCCTGCCCTGCCACTGCTTCTGGTAGCTGCCATCCTGATAACCGTGATCCTGCCGGAAGCGATTCAGGACATTCTTGCCGACATAGCGGCGGTAAAGTTCATCCAGGTCCATCGAACAGTCGGCTAATAATTGTGCAAACCCAGGCAGGTCAAACTGCTTGGTGGCGAGCGTTTTCAGGGTGAAGGCCTCAAGGTTTTCCCTGAAGTCGCCAGCGCTGACATCAAGCGCTGCGAGCTGCTGCTGCATTTCTTTCGCAACTACCTCAGGGGCGCCCTGCTGCAACTCCAGGCTCAGGCCGAAATGCCAGATATCCACTAGCTCCAGCTTAACCTGCTCGATTTCCGGCTCCTGCTTTTTCCACCACTTCCAACCGTAGTGATCCAACAGTTCGGCGCTCTCCACCCAGATCGCGCGATACCAGGCGAAATTCTGCGCACGCCAATTCTCATTTACGACCGTATTGATGGCGTCCTGCAGGGCCAGCATGGTCTCCAGTTGTTGTTGAGACATAGTTATTTCCTAAAATCAGCCCGGCCGGGTTTATGCGGCGCGAGGAAACAGTCGGTAAAAGTTTTCAGTAGTGATGTGGGCAAGCTCTTCGTAAGGCAGTCCGCGCAAATCGGCAATAAACTCGGCAACCTCACGCACATAGGCGGGAATATTCGGTTTGCCACGGTGGGGAACCGGCGCGAGGTACGGAGAATCCGTCTCCACTAGAAGGCGATCCAGCGGTACCTGCTTGGCTACTTCGCGGAGTTCTTCGGCATTTTTGAAGGTCACGATGCCCGAGAGGGAGATGTAGTAGTTCAGATCCAATGCCGCCTTGGCCATCTCCCAGGATTCGGTGAAACAGTGCAGAACACCCGCATGCTCACGGCTGCCATGCTGTTTAATCAGGTCGATGGTGTCCTGGCGAGCATCACGGGTATGCACGATGACAGGTAAGCCGACTTGCCCCGCAGCCTGAAGATGCGCAACAAAGCTTTGTTGCTGCACTTCCCGGGTTTCGGTGCTGTAGTAGTAATCCAGACCGGTCTCACCGAGTGCCACTACGTTGGGCTGTGCCGACAGGCGCTTCAGTTTGTCGACATCGGCAAGGCCGGAATCCACGTCCAGCGGGTGCACACCCACGGAACAGACCACGTCGGGATAGGTATTGGCGATGGAAACCACCTGGTCGGCATTCTCCAGGCTAATGCCCACACAGAGAAATTTGCTCACCCCGCGGCTACGCGCAAGGTCCAGAACTGCGTCCAGGTCACCGTCAAACTTATCGAGTTTGAGCCTGTCGAGGTGACAATGAGAATCTACCAGCATAAATCACAGCCTATCGCCCTACGTTCGAAATGACGAAGCAGGGAAATTGAATCAGGGAAATTGAGCGGGCGATTATACAGCCCTGGCCAGCGATATGCCTGTCTAGCGAGGCGCGCGTAATACAACGGCTTGTGGGAGGGCAACAGCCAGGCCAAATGGCCCGGCGTATCGATCCAGCGGGACTGCGTTACAGGGTGTGCGTTGGCCGGCTCGACTCCAGGGAGCCTGCCAGCAGCGTTTCAATTTTGTTCTGCGCGGTATTTTCCTTGTCGCTAAACTGAATACCAATGCCCGGAGTGCGGTTACCTTGCGCTCCACCGGGAGTAATCCAGACGACCTTTCCGGCCACCGGGAGCTTTTCCGGTTCATCCATCAGGCTCAACAGCAGGAAAACTTCGTCACCCAGGCTGTACGATTTGTCGGTATTGATAAACAGACCACCGTTCTTCACGAACGGCATGTACGCCGCATACAACACGGATTTGTCTTGGATCTTCAGTGACAGGATGCCGTTACGGGCACCGCCCCCCATACCTTTCATGCTAAACCCCACCGCGGTTGCGCATAACCTTCCACCCCAAAGGACGATTTGGCCATACGCCACTTCTTGTACATTATTTAACCGCTCGCCTGAAACCCTAACCCTGTGTAGAGCCGACGACCGTATAGGAATTGTCGTGCTAACTTACCTCGATGGCCAGCAACCTGTCCACATTCCTGTGCAATATCAGCGGAACAGCCCCGCCCAGCGAATCATCAGTTCTTCCAGCAGTAGTCGCTTGTTCGGGTTACTGTTGCCAGATAGCAACGCGCGTGCTTTGAGCAGGTGATCGTAGAATCCAAATACGGGCCGCATGCTCTCGGGCCCTGTGCCCGGCAGTCGCTGCAGCAAGCCCATGATCTTGGGGTCCGCAGCGACATCGGTACTGCGGGACTTCAACATCAAAGCAACCCAGCTCTGCCAGAACTGCAGCAGCATATTCAGGTCGGCGCCTTCAGCAGGCTTTTCCCATTTGCCGGCCAGCACCACCGGGTTTTCATCACCCCGCGTTAGCGCCCCAAGGTCTGCAAAGAATGATTGCCGGGTCTCTTCCGCTTCCGGTTCCATCAGGCGAATTGCCAGCAGCGGTGCCCCACCGGCGAGATTGAGTGCGCTATCGGCGTCTTCGTTTTCAATGCCGCTTTCGCGCAGCCAGCGCAAGGCGGATTGCTGCGGCGGAATCGGAAAAGCGATTGTCTGGCAGCGGCTGCGAATGGTTGGCAGCAGACCGGAAGGATGATCCGTTATGAGTAGGAAAATGACCGATCCCGACGGCTCCTCGAGATTCTTTAGCAGTGCGTTTGCGGCGTTCACATTCATCGCCTCGGCGGGCGCGAGCAGCACAACACGGGCGCCTTCCCGGCCACTGGTGCGGCCAACGAATTCGCCCAGCTCACGAATCTGCTCAACCTTCAGTGGCCCCTGCTCTTTCTCCGGCACCACGCGGGTAAAATCCGGATGCGAGCCCGCAGCACGCAGCTGGCAACCGCGGCATTCGCCGCAAGCCAGGCCGTGACGGGGCTGGTCGCACAACAGCAGCGCGGTAAACGCCTCGGCGAAACGGCGCTTACCGAGGCCGGATTGACCACTGATCAAAAGTGCATGCGGGCAGCGCCCTGCAACCCACTGTGCGCCCAAGCGCTGCCACTGTGCCGCCTGCCATGGCAGTGGCGATGGAATCTGCGATTGTGCGAAACCCTCGGAATCTGCTGCTACCGCTGTCATGGCGCACTCGCAATCTGGCCCAGCGCCTGCGCAAGGCTCTTCTGAACCTGTTCAAGTGGCACTGAAGCATCAATTACCGTGTATTGATCCGGGGCACTTTGTGCTCGGTTGAGGTAGGCCGCACGGACCTTGTTGAAGAAGTGAATCTGCTCACTCTCAAAGCGGTCTGCCTCACCAGTACTGGCGGCACGCTGCAGGCCAATTTCCGGGTCGACATCCAGCAACAGAACCTGATCCGGACGCAGGTCGCCCTGAACGGTTTGTTCGAGCTGCGCAATCAGGTTCCAGTCTAGCTCGCGACCGCCCCCCTGGTATGCGTAAGTCGCGTCGGTAAAACGGTCACAAATAACCCATTTTCCGTCCGCAAGCGCGGGCAGTATCACGCGCTGTAAATGCTGCGCGCGGGCCGCAAAGACCATCAGCAGCTCTGCTGTTGGGTCTACCCTTTCCTCGCGCTTTTCCAGTAGCAGGTTGCGCAGCTGTTCCGCGAGGGGGGTGCCTCCAGGCTCCCGCGTTTGGATAAACGGAATCCCCTGCTCCGTCAGCCACTGGGTAATAAAGCGAAGGTTCGTGGACTTGCCTACGCCCTCTCCGCCTTCCAGGGTTATAAACTTACCGTTTGGTTGATCGCTCATTGATTTTCCGGCCGTCGAACGGGCCACCATTTCATTAATTTTCTTGTACTTTTCCAGGGCTCGAACGGTAATCCGAACGACGCCGCAGCTGATACTCGCGCACCGCCTTGTTGTGCTCAGACAGCGTCTCGGAAAAGTAATGCGAGCCATCCCCCTTGGCGACAAAATACAGGCTCTTTCCTGGCTTGGGGTGTAATGCCGCGTGAATGGCTTCCCGCCCTGGCAACGCGATCGGCGTGGGCGGCATTCCGCTGATTACGTAGGTATTGTACGGAGTGTGCTGGCGCAAATCCGTGCGGCGCAGATTGCCATCGTATCTTTCACCCATCCCGTAGATTACCGTCGGGTCGGTCTGCAGGCGCATACCCTTGTCCAGGCGACGGACGAAAACGCCGGCGATTTCATCCCGTTCCCACGGCACACCGGTCTCTTTCTCCACGATGGACGCCATTATCAAAGCATCGTAGGGGCTGTCATACGGCAGGTCATTGCCACGTTTTTCCCATTCTTCCGCCAGTACCGTGTTCATACGCTGATTCGCCTGGCGCAGCAAATCCAAGTCGCTGGTACCGGAGCGATAGATATAGGTGTCCGGGAAAATCTGGCCTTCCGGGTTACCTTCTATCCCCAAAGCTTGCGCGGCGGATTGCACCGAAGCGCCGGCGTCCGTTGCGCGAATTTTTCTCGAAGCACGGATCTGGTTGAGAGCCTGCTGGAATGTCCATCCTTCGACCAGAGTTACACGATAGCGGGTGACATCCCCCCGGTTCAGTCGTGCGACCAAATCCATGGCGTTACTACCCGCAGGGATCATGTATTCGCCTGGGTGAATATGGCCAAGTTGTTTAATTCGAGCGTAACCCAGCACAAGGCGCGGGTGTTTCACCACGCCGTCTGCAGCAAGTCCATGCACGACACGCGAGAGATTACTGCCGGTCTCCACATCCATCCTCAGCCCCTGCGCGGGAACGGATAACGGTGCAACAAGCGCACTGTTAATGAACCACAAGGATGCGCCGCCGGTAACGACGCCGAGCACGAGCAGTACAAGTACAGCGCGGACTAGGCGGCCAAGAGTGGACCCCTTCGAGGATTTTCCCTTGCCTGAATTCGAGGAAGCTTTTTTACGATTCTCTTTCTTCGCTACCATAACTTTTCCGAAATTAACGCTTGCAGCATGCGTGTGTCGCGCCCTGCACGCACTGGCCTTCGGGCTGTGGAATCCTTGTGAAATTCCTCCGGAGTTTCCGCCAGCAATTGCGCTGGGATTACCCCCCGCACACTGTTGCAGATCGCGAGCTCATCGGCATTCGCCAAATCTGCTGGATAGAGCGTATCTTCGCTGATTTGAACCTGACCGGCCAGCCAGCGCAACATGACCCCGCGCACCCCAAAATGATCCAGGCGAGGTGTTTTCCACTCGGTGCCGATCCGCAACAACAGATTGCTTCGTGATCCTTCAATCACCGCGCCGGCTGGGGCCATCAGCACCGGTTCGACCAATGGCCCGCCGTTGGTTGCGCGCGCCGGCCACTCGGTTGCGGCCTGACTATAGACATCTCTTACGAGTAATTTACAGCCGTGGAGTTCAGTCGGCTCTGAACTACCCCCCAAACTAGCTCCCAAACTGTCAAAGCTAGGTGCAAACGGCGAATGCGTGGCAGCAGCGGTTACTCTGGTGCGACACAAGCCCAACAGTACGCCATTGCGCCATGGGGAGGTGTGCTCCAGCGGCTCCACACGCAGGTCCCATACCGGGGCATCCATATTGCCGCCTAGCCGCACGCCGTAACGCAACCTTACCCGAGCACCTTGCGGCCAATCGCGTGTACGCGAGGTCACCTGTTCCAAAGCATCATTGATTGCAGACAGGGTCTCCGGTGACGGCGAAGCACTGCGCTGCAGACGTGCACGGTGAAACGCCCACAACGGGATCTTGCCGTGGCCGGCTCGCATGGTTTCCAACACGCCAAACTGGAACGCACTATCCGGCATGAGCGTTTTCAGCTCACCAGCAGCGGAAAGAAAGAAAGGGTGGATATCCGTCACGGATCTAAGGAAGGCGGCAATAGAGCGGTCTGCTACAACACAGCCGCTCTATTGCGCATTGCACAGTTAAACGCGCTGAAAAATCAGCGAGCCATTGGTACCGCCAAACCCAAATGAATTGGATAGTACGGCATCAATTTTCATTTCCTGCGCTTTATGCGGCACCAGATTGACACCGGTACAGTTTTCATCGACGTTATCGAGGTTGACGGTCGGTGGTGCGACCTGATCCTGAATCGATTTCACCGAGAAAATCGCTTCGATCGCGCCAGCAGCGCCCAGCAGGTGACCGGTCATGGATTTGGTGGAGCTTACCGCCAGCGCATCCAGTGAATCCGCAAACACGGATCGTACGGCCGCAATTTCTGCTTTGTCGCCCAGCGGCGTTGAGGTGCCGTGTGCATTGATGTACTGAATGGCCGCAGGATCGAGGCCCGCGTCGTTAAGCGCATTTGACATGGAGAGCGCTGCACCTGCACCGTCTTCGGGTGGTGACGTCATATGGTGTGCATCACCACTCATGCCAAAGCCACTCAGCTCTGCGTAAATCTTTGCTCCACGCGCCTTGGCGTGCTCATACTCTTCCAGTACCAACACGCCTGCGCCCTCACCCAATACAAAACCGTCACGGTCTTTGTCCCAGGGGCGGCTGGCTGCCTGAGGGTCATCATTACGTGTGGAGAGTGCGCGCGCGGCACAGAAACCACCGAGACCAACCGGAGTGGTAACCATCTCGGCGCCGCCACACACCATCACGTCGGCGTCGCCATATTGGATGGTGCGCATGCCCAGGCCGATCGCATGGGTACCCGTGGTACATGCGGTTGTTGTTGAAAGGTTCGGGCCTTTCATTCCGTATTTGATCGACAGGTTGCCGGCGACCATATTGATAATGGCACCCGGTACAAAGAAGGGAGAAACCCGGCGCGGCCCCTTCTCTGCGATCAACATCGCATTGTTTTCGATGGCGGCAATACCGCCCATGCCAGATCCAATGCAGGCACCGACCTTTGGCGCCATTTCTTCAGATACTTCCAGGCCACTGTCTTCCATGGCCTGAATACCGGCACTCAATCCATACTGCAGAAACACGTCCATTTTGCGGGCTTCTTTCGCTGGGATATGAGGTTCCGGTGAAAACTCTTTCACTGTCGCTGCAAAGCGTGTGCTGAATGCAGAAACATCAAATGTGTCAATCGGCACTACACCACTGGTACCTGCCAGCAAAGCAGACCAGGTATCTTCAAGGGTGTTGCCCAGAGGGCTAACCATGCCCATACCGGTAATAACGACTCTTCTCTTCGACACTGATGTCTCCCCGATATAAATACTATGCGCCGTAACCCTATTGCCGTTATCGGTCGCAAATTTATCAAGTTTCAAATATGCCGAGAGCCGCGCTATGCAACATAGAACGGCTCTCGTAAAGCTTTTATACCGACCAGTGCGCTTGGCACTGGTGGTAAAAGTAACGTGTATTTGGTCACGCGCTACTTAAGCTATCCAGCAGGAATCAACCCAGGTTCTGGTTGATGTAATCGATGGCCAGCTGAACGGTGGTAATTTTCTCAGCTTCTTCGTCCGGAATTTCGGTCTCGAATTCCTCTTCCAAAGCCATCACCAGCTCAACAGTGTCGAGGGAGTCAGCGCCCAGATCTTCAACAAAGGATGCTTCAGGTTTTACATCTTCTTCCTTCACGCCCAGTTGTTCAGCAACGATCTTTTTTACGCGCTCTTCAATGCTGCTCATGATTCAATTTAACTCCTAGTGGATAAAAATCTAATTTGGTCACTGCTTAAAATTTATTCGTCATTTTTGACGATTCAGTAACCGGCTTACACAGCTAACGGTTAATGCGAGGCGGCATTGTACCCTGATTTTTTCGGGATGTAATGCACCGCCTCACAGCAACCATTGAATGATAAATTTTTCTTTACCAATCAATCAGTTATGTCGACTTTCTCGAAAGAAAATCAACCCATATACATGCCACCATTCACCTGGATGGTCTCTCCGGTCACATAACCACCTGCATCGCTGGCCAAAAATGCAACAACGGAGGCGATTTCCTCTGGTGCGCCGAGACGGCCCAGTGGAATCTTGCTCAGCAGCGCTTCACGCTGCGCTTCCGGCAAGACTTTTGTCATGTCGGTGTCGATAAATCCCGGTGCAACGGTATTCACCGTAATACCGCGGGAACCAACCTCCGCCGCGAGTGCGCGGGCAAAGCCACCAACACCAGCTTTTGTTGCCGCATAGTTGCTCTGGCCCGCATTACCCATGCTACCAACCACGGAGCTGATGTTGATAATGCGGCCCCAGCGCGCTTTCGTCATATCGCGCAGGCAGGCCTTGCTGACTCGATAAACGGCGGTCAGGTTTGTGTTCAGAACGTCATCCCACTCGTTATCCTTCATGCGCATGAGCAGGTTATCTTTGGTAATCCCCGCGTTATTCACCAAAATGGTGGGCGCGCCGAACTCTGCTTTCACGGTTTCCAAAACACCGGCAATACTTTCCACATTGGTTACGTCCAGTTCTTTGCCGCAACCTTGGATGCCCTTTTCAGCAAAACGTGCAGAAATTTTTTCGGCACCGCCGGCACTTGTGGCTGTACCGATTACGGTCGCGCCCTGCGCACCGAGCAGATCTGCAATTGCCGCGCCAATTCCTCGGCTGGCGCCGGTAACCAGTGCGACCTTGCCTTCCAGTGAAGTTGTAATTGTCATAAGTTCTCCAGATCGCCAACCGCAAACCCGTTTACAGAAACGGGCCGGGGGCGAGATTCTTCGTCAACTATTGGACTGTGTTATACGGCTTTTTAGCTGGCCGTAGCGGCAACCGCTGCAGATAGCTGCTCGGATGATTCGATATTGTGTGCGACCAGGCTGCGATCAATGCGCTTGGCGAGGCCAGCCAGGACCTTGCCCGGGCCGCACTCAACCAGCTGCTGCACACCCATTCCCGCCATTGATTGAACGCAGGAGGTCCAGCGCACCGGGCTGTAGATTTGCTCAACCATCAAGGCCTTGATCGCCGCGGGGTCACTTTCGGTTTTGGCGTGCACATTGTGAATAATGGGCGTGACGGGTGCATTAAATGCAGTGGCTTCAATTTGCGGGGCGAGCTTCTCCGCCGCTGGGCGCATCAGCTCGGTATGGAACGGGGCGCTCACTGGCAGCGGCATTGCACGCTTGGCACCAGCCGCCTTGCAGGCGTCGATTGCGCGGCCGACCGCCGCAGCGCTACCGGCGATCACAACCTGGCCAGGCGAGTTGTAATTCACGGCGGCGACCACACCGCCTTCCGCGGACTCGGCACATGCCGCTTCCACGGCGGCATCATCAAGGCCGATTACCGCGGCCATAGCGCCCTCACCTGCAGGAACAGCTTCCTGCATCAGGCGCCCACGTTCGCGGACCAAACGCACACCATCGGCGAAATCGAGCACTCCGGAGCATACCAGTGCGGACCACTCGCCGAGGCTGTGACCCGCCATATACGCCGGGGTCGTACCGCCCTGAGCAAGCCAGGCGCGATAAAGTGCGACGCTCGCGGTCAGAAGAAGTGGCTGGGTTCTTTCGGTGAGATTGATATCTTCCTGGGCACCATTCTGGCAAAGGTCCCACAGGTCGTAACCGAGTACGGAGGAAGCTTCAGAGAAGGTCGCGGAGACCTCAGGGAAGGCCTGGGCGGCATCCGCCAGCATGCCGATTTGCTGGGAGCCCTGCCCCGGAAAGACGAACGCCAATACTGAGTTGGTCATTGAACATCCTTTAACCAAATAAATTAAGCCACGAATTCCAGGGATGGCTATACAGCAGGCGCCTGCTGGTCGAACCGGAGGACGAAAGACCGGGGTTTAATTACACCCGGTCTGACGCTGGGCCTGGTAGGCCAGAGCCCGCCCTACAAGATGTGCCAAGTCAGACTCGGCACATTCTTTTGCGGTCAACATTGCGCGGTAAAACGCCTCACTGCTGGCACCGCCATGACTCTTGATGACGTTACCTTCCAGCCCTAAAAAGCTGGCGCCATTATAGCGGGCCGGTTCCAGCTGTGACCGCCATTTTCGCAACAGATTTATGGCTAATTGGCCAAAATACCGCTTCAGGGGCGCCTTCTTGTCGATGGTGAACGTCTTCTGACCAATAAGTCGAATGACGCCCTCGGCAGATTTCATGGCCACATTGCCCATGAGCCCATTGCACACCACCACATCGACAACACCGGTAAAGATGTCGTGCCCTTCAACGAAACCGGCATACTGAATGGATGGGTCAGCCTGGAGCAGTTGGCCGGCACGGCGAATTTCTTCTGTGCCTTTATGCTCCTCTGCACCAATGTTCAGCAGGGCAACCGATAGGTCCTGCCTCCCCGAGAAGACTCGCTGCGCCTCGACCCCCATGCGTGCAAACTGCACCAGGTCCTCAGCGCTGCAATCGATATTGGCGCCGAGGTCCAATAGAAAACAGGAGCCTTCGGAGGTGGGCAGTGATTTGCCCAGTGCAGGACGCCGAACACCTTCCACGGTCCCCAGAATGCTGCGCCCCAATGCCAGTAATGCGCCGGTATTACCCGAAGTCACCATGGCGCCGCACTCACCGGACGAAACCGACTGCAGTGCCTTGGCCATCGATGACTCACGCTTGTGGCGCAAGGCATGGACCGGGTTACAGCCCTGGGTAATCACTTGGACGCAGTCCACCACTTCCACACGTTCGCGGACAGATGGAGGTTCATTATGCAGGAGGGATTGGAGTTCCGAGCGGGGGCCGAACAGCTTGAGCGCTGCACGAGGATAGCGAATGAGAAATCTTGCGCAGGCCGGAACGACAGAGCGGGGACCTAAGTCCCCGCCCATCGCATCCACGGCCAATCGAAATTGGCTGGACAAAACTTACTCTTCTTCGGAAGAGCCGCCAACGTCTACCACTTTGCGACCACGGTAGAAACCGTCTTTGGTCACGTGATGACGGTGGTGCTTTTCACCAGTAGTCGGATCTACGGACAAAGTTGGTCCGCTCAGAGCGTCGTGAGAGCGACGCATACCGCGACGGGAACGGGTTTTTTTGTTCTGCTGAACAGCCATTTGGTGCTCCTAAACATAACTAACAGTTAACACCGGAACCGGGGCGCCTACCGGCGAGCCCAAACCCTTCAAACAACTCTCAAGACTTGTTTGACGAACCCTTCAACTGTTCCAGTACTTTAAAGGGGTTTTCTCGTTGCTCTTCCGCTTCTGGTTCCTCACTGTGACTTTGGAATGCCTCTTGTGCGACGCAATCCCAGTCGTGGTAAGCCACCATTGGCAAATTGAGCAAAATCTCATCTTCCAATACCTGATACAGATCCAGCTCATCGCCATCCTGTATCACTGGATCCAAAGACTTGGGTAACGAGTTACCCTGCTCTTCGGACCACACAAACCCCAAAGCGATATCAGCTTCAATCACCTCGCTCACCGGCTGCAAACAGCGTTGGCAAAGCAGGTTGACTGTCAATTCAAGTTTGCCAGTGGCCACTTGATTGCGCTGCAGGTCTCGGGCAAATGCCAGAGAGACCGTTACGTCACCCTCGATTGATTCCGTGGATGCAGTCAGCCGAGGCAGCGCATCGTGGGGCACAATACCGTCCAGTTCTTGCCCGCGCTGCACCAACTTTCGTGCGTCTATGCGGCGTGGCAGCGCGGATTTCTGAGCTGAATTCTGCGCCATTTTCTGACCGGACTTCTGGGGGGGTATCGACATAAGCGCGCAATTCTATGGACTCACCTGAGCCTTGTCAAAACAAATCATTCACCGCATGATCAGCGCCCGAAAACACTTGTCCTCCCGCGATTTCCCGCGCAGGGACAACCCATGGAGAAGCTTCATGCGCAACTTAATTCTAGCGTCCAGTTCGAGCTACCGTCGCGAGCTGCTGTCAAAGCTGCATCTGCGCTTTGAAAGTTGTGCACCCCATATAAATGAAGAAGCATTTCCCGGAGAAGCGGCCGGCGATCTCGCTAGCAGGCTCGCGCGGGAAAAAGCGCTGGCACTGGCGGACAGGTATCCGGACCACCTCATTATTGGCTCGGACCAGGTCGCAGAGTGCCGCGGCACACTGCTCGGCAAGCCCGGCACCAAGGAGCGCGCGATAGAGCAGCTCAGCCAGAGCTCGGGCCACAGGGTGAACTTCCATACCGGCCTGTGCCTCGTTGATACCCGCGACATGAGCCACGTAACCGCATGTGAAACCTACTCTGTGTACTTCCGTGACCTCAGCAGTGAGGAGATCACTCGCTACGTTGAGCTGGACCAGCCCCTGGATTGTGCTGGTTCACTCAAGTCGGAAGGTCTGGGGATCACTTTGTTCGAAAAAATGGAAGGGTCTGACCCGAATACACTGATCGGCCTCCCATTAATTCGACTGGTGGAGCTTCTCAGGCAGAAGGGGGTGAACCCGCTGGCAGGCTAACCGAGCTCACTTCAACGCAGTAAAACGCGTCAGGGAACGAGCGGTGGCCAGGACAGCAGTTCGGTGAAGTGGTCAATGACCTTCAGTGGGCGGCAGTCGTGCAGCCGCTCGCGACTGTGCACCCCGTAGCTCACCCCGATCGCGGGCATATCGATGGCTGCCGCCATTTTCAGGTCAAATTCCGTATCGCCAACCATGACCGCCTGCGAGACGGGCAAATCCGTCTCGGACAATATTTCGCGCAACATCGTTGGATTGGGTTTTGAGGCGGTTTCATCTGCACAGCGACTGGTGGCAAACAGGTGCCCTATTCCGTGCTCGGCAAACTCACGATTCAGGCCGCGGCGACTCTTTCCCGTGGCAACTGCCAGCTGGTGGCCTGCCCCGAGAAGCTGATCAAGAGTGTCCAGAACCCCATCAAACAGTGGCAGAGGCTCACCTCGAGCTGCCAGCCACTCCTCGGCATAGTATTCGCGCAAATCGGCGCGCTGCTGACTCCGCGCGTCGGGGAACAGCGTAGAAATCGCCTCGGGGAGACCGAGGCCAATGATATTGCCGATCGTGGAGGGTTCGAGCACCGGCAGCCCGGCGCGGCCGGAAGCGCGCTGCATGCAGGCCACAATACGCGCCTCCGAATCACACACCGTTCCATCCCAGTCGAGAATAACCAGCATCGGCAAACCCTCCTTAATAACAGCTCTTAGCGTAACTTAGCCACGAGACCGGCCAATTCTGCGGGCAGTGGTGCCTCCACACGCACGCGGGTGCCATCAGGCAAGGTGCAGCCCACCCGGGCAGAGTGCAAGAAGAGGCGTTTGAGTCCGAGCTTTCTGAAGTGCACGTTTGCCTCGTCGGGCGTATATTTGGCGTCACCTGCCAGCGGGCAGCCAACAAATTGCGCATGTACGCGGATCTGATGGGTGCGCCCGGTCACAGGCTCTGCGCGCATCAAGGTCGCGCCATCGAGCCGCTCCTCTACCTGGAAGCGCGTTGTCGAGGGTTTGCCCTCGCCATCGACGACAACCATACGCTCGCCACTTTTCAGTGTGTTTTTACGCAGCGGCGCCTCGACCAGTTTCTGCGCGCGCGGCCATTTGCCAACAGCCAGCGCCAGATAGGACTTGTCCATTTTTCCGGCGCGCAGTTCGCTCTGCACATGCAGCAGAACCGCGCGCTTGCGCGCCACCAGGATGGCGCCACTGGTATCCCGGTCTAGACGGTGCACCAGCTCCATAAATGGGCTCTCGGGATACATCTGGCGCAGCGCCTCAATCAGGCCGAGCCGCACGCCGCTACCGCCGTGGACCGCGAGTCCCGCAGGCTTGTTCACCACCAGCAGGCCGCCCTGATCGTAAAGAATGGCCGCTTCGAGGGTGCGCCGTAGCTGGTCACCCGCCACGGCCGGCGGCGTCTCCTCAGAAACCCGGATCGGGGGCACGCGCACGACGTCTCCCGCCTGCAAGCGATATTCCGCCTTCACCCTTCCTTTATTTATCCGCACTTCACCTTTCCGCAAAATGCGGTAGACGCGTGAACGCGGTACACCCTTGAGGCGTGCCTGTAAGAAGTTGTCCACGCGCTGGCCGGCCAGCTCTTCCGGGACGGTGATAAACTGAACGCTACTGCCCACTTGGGGGGATTTCGCGTCAGCGCCTGAGGGCTTGGCCTGAGCGGCCTTGTTTGGGGGGGTACTTCGCATGGGGCGCATGATAACGGCATGCACTAACCATTTGAAGCACGCAATTGATGCCCATGATAGGTCGTGTTATATTCGGCCGGCCTAAATTGGGCTGGTTTTCGGCGGTGCACGGTTTTTCTGCTATATAAAAACCCAGGTGCCGTTCTCGAGAAAATACCGCCAGTCAGGCCGGTGCGCGGAAAACCGCGTTATCAACAAAACTTTGTCGGTGAGATCCTTCGAGAGCGCGTCGAAAGATGGTGCCAAGGGAGCGAACAGGCAGCAGGTGCTGCTGCTTCCGAAGTTCTCGCCGACCCCTAACCCGAAGAAACGGGACTTTTGCGAAGGTAAGACGGGCTGATGCCCGCAGCGCTTGGAACAGACTCAACTCGTTACATAGCACTCTGAGAATGCGCGCCAGCGACCGAACTGGCCCCCGGCCCGTGCCTGAGATGGAAAGCCACCCTTGCACCGCCGGTAACAACTAGACAACAAAGGGCCCAGCCACGAGCCGGCCCCAGAGTGGAAACGAATGTAACCCATGCCCGCCCCACACGGCAGGCAGCCAGGACCCGCCCAAAGAATCACACTGGGCCCGGACTGGCAGGATCTGAATACACCCGAACACTAAGGGGTATTCTGAGTTAAATCGGTATGCGGGCTGACCGCCGTGACCTCAATTGAAGGCACGCGCGCCTGGCCACATACACGAAAGCCGTGCACCCCCGCCCTACCCGGCGCCGGGCGAACACGGCGAAGCCACCAATGCCTGCGAGCTTCAGTGGTGTTTTACCTTTGCGTAAACGCAAGGAAAATACCTACGCATGAAGAGAATGCTGATTAACGCGACCCAGCCAGAAGAGCTGCGCGTTGCCCTGGTTGATGGCCAGTGGCTGTACGACCTGGATATTGAGAATCGCACTCGCGAACAGAAAAAAGCCAACATCTACAAGGGTAAAATTACCCGCGTAGAGCCCTCACTCGAAGCCGCTTTTGTCGACTATGGTGCTGAACGCCACGGCTTCCTGCCCCTGAAAGAAATTTCCCGCGAATACTTCAACAAACAGCCCAAAGATATTGAGGGCCGCATCAAGATCAAGGATGTGGTCAAAGAGGGCATGGAAGTTATCGTGCAGGTAGATAAGGAAGAGCGTGGCAACAAAGGCGCCGCCCTCACAACCTTTATCAGCCTCGCCGGCCGCTACCTGGTTCTGATGCCAAACAACCCGCGTGCGGGCGGCATTTCTCGCCGTATCGAAGGCGAAGAGCGCAGCGACCTGCGCGATGCCCTGTCCAGCGTGGACGTACCTTCCGGTATGGGCATCATCGTGCGCACCGCCGGCGTTGGCCGCAGCGGCGAAGAGCTGCAGTGGGACCTCAACTACCTGCTGCAACTGTGGACCGCCATCAAAAAAGAGGCGGACGAGTCCAAAGCGCCGCACTTCCTGTTCCAGGAAAGTAACGTCATCATCCGTGCGATCCGCGACTATATGCGCGACGATATCGGTGAAGTGATCGTTGATGAAAACGGTGCTTACCAGCTGGCCGCGGAGTTTGCCCGCCAGGTCATGCCGAACTACGCCAACAAGGTGAAGTTCTACGATGACAACATCCCGCTATTCAATCGCTACCAGATCGAAAGCCAAATCGAGACGGCCTTCGAACGCGAAGTGAAACTGCCATCCGGCGGCTCCATCGTGATCGATGTGACCGAGGCGCTGATCTCGATCGATATCAACTCCTCCCGCGCCACCAAAGGCGGCGACATCGAGGAAACTGCCCGCACCATCAACCTTGAAGCCGCTGACGAAATCGCTCGCCAGCTGCGCTTGCGCGACATGGGCGGCCTTGTCGTGATTGACTTTATCGACATGCAGAGCAAGTCGAGCCAGCGCGAAGTTGAAAAGCGCATGGAAAAAGCTCTGGGCATGGACCGTGCGCGCGTGCAGGTCGGCCGTATTTCGCGCTTCGGCCTCCTGGAAATGTCCCGCCAGCGACTGCGTCCTTCCCTGGGTGAAACCACCTTCCGCGTCTGCCCACGCTGTAGCGGCACCGGCACCATTCGCGGCACCAAGTCCCTCGCCCTTTCCATCCTGCGACTGGTCGAAGAGGAAGCGAAGAAAGAGCGCAGCGCTGAGATTCGTGCGATTGCGCCAGTGAATGTCGCCACTTACCTGCTGAATGAAAAGCGTAAGGCGATCTCCGACATCGAATCTCGCAATAACACACGTGTTGTTGTGGTACCGAATGCCGACCTGGAGACTCCGCACTTTGAGGTGCAGCGCCTGCGCGATGACGACTCCACCACCCTGGAAACCTCGTACAAGATTTCGGGTAGCATCGAGGAAGCAGTCGACAAGGCTGATGAAGAGCCTGCGCGCCCGGTAGCACAGCCCGCCGTGCAGCAGATCGCTCACACCGCACCGGCACCGACGCCGACTGCCAAGCCCAAGGCTAAAGAAAAGCCAAAGGCGAAGGCAGAAGCGAAGCCTGGCCTGTTCAGCCGTCTGATCAGCGCGATTGCCGGCCTGTTCGGCGGTGAAGACGAAGATAGCCGCAAGAAGCACAAGAAAGGCAAAGGCCGTGGTAAAAACTACCAGCAGCGCAATCGCAGCCAGCGCGGAGGTCGTGGACGCGGCCGCGGGAATCGCGGCAGAGGTCGTGACGACCAGCGCGGTGAAGAGCGTAAAGAAGACGGTCGCAACAAACGCGGCGATAAGCGCCGTGAAGACGGTGACGCCGTAGAAAGTGCACGCGACAACAAACGTGATCAGGGCCGTGACAATGCACGCGGTGGTGAAGGCCGCGAGGGTCGCGAAGGCGGCCAGCGTCGCAGCCGTCGTCGTCGCGGTGGCGATCGCCGCAACGACCAACAAACTGCCGTTGCCGATGTCGACGTAAACAATCTGGAAGCTGCAGAAGGCACCGAGTCTGGTGAAGAGCAGCAGCGTCCATCCCGTCGCCCGAGCAATGTGCGTGGCCGTCCACAGCCCCGCCGCCGTGGTCGCCGTGGCGCTGATCAGGCGCAACAGTCTGCGGATAGCGAGACTGCCTCCGCGCCTGTAGCAGCCAAGCAACCTGAAGCGGAAGCAGCCAAGGCCGAGCCAACCGCACCGGTAGAAGCCAGTGCAGAAGCGAAAGCGGAAAGCCGCGGCGAGCGCTCAGAGAAGCCGCGTCGTCAGCGCAAGCCGCGTCCGCCACGCGCCGAGCAGGAACAGCAGGGCCGTCAGCCAGAACCGGTCGCAGCCGACGTGGCGCAAGCGAAAGCTGAAGCTAAAGTTGAAACGAAAGTAGAAGCTAAGACTGAAGCTAAGACTGAAGCCAAGGTTGAAACCAAGGCTGAGCCGGATGTGGCAGCGCAAGCTCTCAAGCAGCGCGCGAGCGAGGTAAAAGCAAAAACACCGGAAACCCATGTTGAAGGTGATTTCCTTGCAGATACGCCGGCAGAAAGCGCGACTCAGCGTGCCGAAGCCGTAGCCCCACAGGTGGCGCCTGCCGAGGAAGCGAAGCCGGTAACGGAAGCTGCGCCTAAGGAGGAAGCGAAGCCTGAAGCAGCGGCTGATGAGACCACCACTGAGAGTGGAGCACCTGCCGCAGCCCAGGAGACGGTAGAAGTTTCCGCAGCGGTAGAAGAAGTCGTCGAGGAACAGGCAGCACCTGCCGCATCCGTGGCCGAGGCGGAAGCGCCTGTTGCGCGCACGGAAGCTGGCGGCAAATCGACCCGTGCCAGTAACGACCCGCGCGTCAATCCGAAACCTCTGGTTGGCCTGGAGGTTGTCACCAAGCAACTGGAAGTCGGTGAGCTGCGTCCGCTGGATACCGCGCAACCGGCAAACATTGATCACAGTCCACGTGCACTTGCGCGCCCGGCAAATGATCCGCGTGTGCAACGCAATAGCGAGGTAGCCGAAGGCTAAGCGCTCAGTAACAGCAGAGAGTTAGCTGTTCAAAATTGCAGCTAACTCTTTGAAGTTACTAAAAAAATTCGGATCGCACTTGTACCTGCAAAACAGCTCGGTATAATGCGCCGGACAAATTGGTGGGATGGCTGAGTGGTCGAAAGCGGCGGTCTTGAAAACCGTTGAGTGTAACAGCTCCTAGGGTTCGAATCCCTATCCCACCGCCATACAAAAAAGCCCGGCCTTGCGCCGGGCTTTTTTATGCCTGAGTTTCCAATCCCCGCCCAGCAGGCCCGGCCGTACCAGTCCGCGCACAAAAAACTTTCGGGCTCCAGGTTTCATCGAATTGCAGTTCGCTAGGCGCTACTCCCCTGCTCCGGGTGCGCACGCAGCCGCAGCATGAGGCATAGCGCCAGAACCAGCGTAAGCCAGACAATACCGTTGGGTAACCAGCCACACGCGATAAGAAACGGTACCGCGACCAACATAATCCAGCAGCGGCTATCTTTGACGGCGAACTGGTCTCGAACCAACCACAATCCCAACACATACACAGACACCGCAGCAGACAGGGTGATAGTCGCCAGCCTCGTCACTCCCTGCCCACCACCAAGTTGCGCGACTGCAACCACCAATCCCGCGCCCACCGCCGCACCACCTGCAAAAATAAGGAAATGGCCGTACGCCCAGACAAAAACACGCGTCAGTTTTTCCGATGCCAGATGGCCATCCACAGAGAAATAAAGCCACCACATACAAAACGCGAGCACAGCGCCACAGCAGAACACCAGAAGATAGTCGCCCCAGAAGCCTGAGTGGATCGCCTCGGTGAGCGCTTCACTGCTGCCGAGCAATACCTCGCCCAGTACAATAATGTTCAAGAGCCCAAATCGCTCCACTATATGCTGCCGATGCCATTGGGTAGAGCCAACTTTCTCGCCGAGGAACGGAATCAACATTTCCAGAGTGATCCCCACTGCGAAAAGCAAAGTGAAGTGGTCGTAATCGTGGGGAACAAGAAATACGAGCCAGGCCCAATACACCTGCATAATCACCTGGCCACCCGCATAGATCAGGGCGGTATTTCGATACTCACGCTTCGCCCATGCAACCCGCAGCCATAACGAAGCAAATGCCAGCCGCATGATGAGATAGCCGCAAAACATATAGCGCAGGTCACGATCTTCAAAAAATCCCGGCGCGCTGGCGGCGATAAACAATGCCCCCAGCATCAGTACCATCACCGTAATGCGATACCCGACGTCGTCGTTATCGAAGCTCGATGCAAACCAGGTAAACAGGTTCCACGGCCACCACACACACCAAAACACCAACAGAAATTTAATAACCCCTTCCTGCCAGTGCCCATCCGCAATCGCATGCCCCAGCCCGTGTGCCGCTGCTGAAATTGCAATCACAAATACCAGGTCAAACAGCAGCTCTAGCTGTGTTGCTGCCCGATGGGCCTCCGCTTTGTCCCGCGGTAACAGAGGCCTGAAATATTTTTGCGTACGAGATTCAGTCAAATTATCTAACCTGAATTTGGAGGCTTGTTGAGCTCTACTGGCCTGGCTATTGGCCGATTTTAGCTCCACTCCCTGGAGACTGATGATTTGGCGTTGTAACCTCCCAGTACGGCGGCTCACCGTAAAAGCCCGCGAGGAAATCAACAAACGCTTTTACTTTCAACGCGAGTAAGCGAGACGAAGGATAGACTGCCCAAATTGAGGTATCTGACACGGAGGGGTAGTCCGTCAGAATCTCAACTAGTTCTCCGCTGGCCAGCTGCTCATAGACACACCAAGCTGAACTTTGTGCAATCCCGAGACCCGCAACACAGGCATCTCGCACCACCTCACCGTTGTCGGCGCGCAATACGCCCGACGTCTTGATGCGCACTGCACCCGTTCCTTCAGCGAGCTCCCAGGTATCCAGGCCGCTAAGATGAAGACATCGGTGCTGTTCCAAATCCCGCGGAGATTCGGGAGTACCGTATTTTTCGAGATAGGAAGGCGCCGCACAGACGATCCGTCGATCCGTCGCCAGCTTTCTTGCGATCAGTGACGAGTCCAGTAGCTTCGCGTTGCGTATCGCAACATCAATGCCCCCCTCCACCAGATCGACCATCGCATCGGATAACCGCAGGTCCACGCGTAGGTTTGGGTACTCCGCCATAAAATCGGCCAGCGCTGGCACCAAATGCATACGCCCAAAGGATGCGGGCGCGGCAATTCTGAGCACGCCGCTGGGCATGGTGCGCGCGGAGCCGACAGAAGCCTCGGCGGCCGCTACGCTTTCCAGCACGTCCTCGGCATGGGGCAGGAGCGCTGCCCCCTCCTCCGTAAGAGATACTTTACGTGTGGTGCGATTGAGCAGCCGTACCCCAATACTCTCTTCCAGTTTGTTCAGATGCGCACTGGCAACCGCCGCCGACAGGCCGAGCTCCTTGCCCGCCTGACTGATATTGCGTTCGGCCTGGAAACGGCAAAGCTATTTGCGAAAAACGGCCATGAAGTGATTCTGCACGGTCGCTCTCAGGAAAAGCTGACCGCGGCAGAAGAAGCGATCAAGGCGGACACACCGGATGCGATTGTCAGCGGCTTCATTGCCGACTTCTCAAACGTACCGGCGGTCAACGCGTTTGCGGACGAGATAGTCTCCCACTTCGACCACATCGATGTGTTGATCAACAATGCAGGAATACTTCGTACCAGCCACACGACCACCGCAGACGGTCTGGATATCCGCTTTGCGGTAAACACTATCGCCCCATGGGTGCTCACCCAGCGACTATTGCCATTAATTGGCAAAACGGGTCGTGTGGTGAACCTCGCTTCCGCCGCTCAGGCAGGCGTGGATACCGCTGCGCTTCTCGGCAAGAAGCCGCTTGATGCGATGGATGCCTACGCGCAAAGCAAACTCGGACTGATCCAGTGGTCCAGACATCTGGCTAATGCACTCGGCAACGAAGGTCCGGTGATTATTCCGGTCAATCCCGGCTCGCTGCTTGCCACCAAAATGGTGAAAGAAGGCTTCGGCGTCGCTGGTAAATCCACCAGCATTGGCGCGCAGGTGTTGGTCGACGCAGCCCTCTCCGGCACCTTTGCTAATGCCTCCGGCCGCTACTTCGACAATGACATAGGCCAGTTTGCCGACCCGCATCCCAGCGCATTGGATGAAGCGCAGGTGCAAGAAACCATGCGCATCCTTAAATCACTTGTTTGAACACACCCAATTACCGACTCATGGACGATTCAGGAGCCCGACATGAAAGCAATGATTATTAATTCTTACGGCGCGAGCGATGTATTTGAGCTTGCCGAAATTGCCACGCCCAGCGCGGGGCCGGGGCAAGTTTTGGTCAAAATCGCCGCGACCAGTGTCAACACCGTCGATACTATGATCCGGCAGATGGGCAAGGAACTGCCGCTATCCCCCGACCTGCCCGCCATCCTAGGGATGGATTTTGCTGGAACCGTAGAAGCGGTTGGTGAAGGTGTGGACGCCTTTGCCATCGGCGATGAAGTCTATGGATGCGCCGGTGGGCTTGCAGACATTCCCGGCGCACTCGCCAAGTACATGGTTGCAGATGCCAGGCTAATCGCACTGAAACCAAAATCCGCTTCCATGCATGAGGCAGCCGCCCTGCCGCTGGTCGGCATAACCGCCTACGAAGGTTTAACCCGCGCTGGCGTATCTCAAGGTCAGAAAGTACTGGTGCACGGTCGCTCTGGCGGTGTTGGGCATGTCGCGCTACAAATCGCCAAGGCGTTTGGTGCGGATGTGTACTCCACTGGTGGCGGCACCAAGCAATTGGCGCTCATCGAGGAGCTCGGCGTTACGGGAATCAACTACGTGGACGAGTCGGTGGAAGCCTATGTGGCGAAACACACGGATGGTATCGGCTTTGATGTGGTGTTCGACTCCGTGGGTGGAGCTAACCTCACAAATTCCTTCGAAGCGGCCGCGCTCAATGCACAGGTAGCGACCACTGTGTCGATGGTGGAGCTGGACCTCACTCCCATGCACTTTAAAGGGCTGTCGTTGCATGTTGTGTTTATGTTGATCCCAATGCTGCACGATCACAAACGTGAAGAGCACGGAGTGATTCTGCAGGAGCTCGCCAAGCTAGTGGACGATGGCAGCTTGCGCCCTGTGGTAGATGAAAATACCTTCACGCTGCAAGAGGCTGGCAAAGCTCACGACCATTTAACCAGTGGCAAAGCCATCGGCAAGGTTGTGATCAACCTATAGTTCACGCCGATAATGCACCTGCATCAACAATTGTATACTTGGGAACTCTCCGCCTCGTCCTTGTCAAATTTTGGCTAATTGTCAGGCGAGAAGCTCCCAGCTAAAACCACACAACGATGTTCAAATATCGAAGGTGAGCTCGTAAGAGTGTTTCCTAAGCCGCGGCCTTCCACTCCACCACCGTTCCGGCTTCTTGGAAGGTTACCGACTCTGCGGGTGTGAACTTGCCAGAGACCTCCCCGGCCGCCTCCAGATCTGACGCAAGGTCAAACATCAGAACCGGTGCCCCTTCCGACAGGTCGAGCTTTTCCATGTCAATCCACACGACATTCGGCAAGCGTGAGAACTCAAAGTAGTAACGCTTGTTGGTTAGATCACTGACGGATTGCCATTGTGTTGGAGAAACATTCGGTTGCACAGGATCGACATACCCCAGGGGGGTTGCCATGTTGCGCATGACACTCAAAACACCGGCCACTGCCTCCTGATAGGAAGCTGGTTGTTCGGGTAGGGTGTTCAGATAATAGGCACCACGCGCAAATCGATCCTCCGCCTCTGCGCTACCGGGCAGTGTTTTTTTGCCGCCAAGGCCCTGATACTGTTTCATCAGCACCAACTGCTCATCGTAAACCGGGGAATTCGTCATCACGCGATACTGGGCGCCGTGATGAATCACCGGTTTGCCGTGCAGAATCTCGATGATCGCCGAATCCCCCGATGCGTCTGACACGCACATATGCATGGGAGAATCGACATGATCTCCGCGGTGCACAATCTCCACTGGGCGTATCTGCATTGCACGCGTGGCTGCTACGACTTCATCAACGGTGGCAAAACAATCGAGGTAATACTGAACCCACTCAGAAATAGAGAGCCCTGGCAGGTCCTCTTCGCGCGCTCCATACTCCGCCTCCGCCAGGTACAGTAGCCGCACCGAGAGGCCCGCTTCGTTGAGCCCGTCTGCCGTGGCACAGTCCCAGATGACGGCACCGATGCTCCCGTACCGGGAAGTCCACTGCAAAGTGTTACCGTCGGTCAAACCCTCACGCTCTGCCCCGCGCGGGAAAACATACAACTTTGTTCCCATCTGTTCGGTCCAGTCCATATTACGACCCACAATGACTGGCTGTCCTTTTTGGGTCCAGAGAATTGTCGAACACATAAGGCCTCACCCCACAATCAATTCGAGAGAAAATTGTCCACCACCACCTCCCTCGCTACGGGCGTAGTTCGGCCTGATAAGAATATTGTCGTGGGCAGAGTCGTCCAAACCGAGGTTTGGCGCAGGGTAAGCGTGAGCGCCCGGCCCACGCTACTTTTGAGACTCCTTGCTACCGATTGGTCGAGTGAGCAGGAAATCTGGTACGTACAAGTGCCAGTGAATGGCGGCGCCGCGCAGGCAGAAGATCAGCAACATACTGAAGGCACCTACGGTAAGTCCGGCAGTGGGAAATATCGCATGCAAGGAGACATACGTGACGCAACCCAGGGTGACTGGTACCGCGTACAGTTCTTTGCGCATAAGCAGGGTGTCATTACCGGCGAGTACATCCCGCAGCAACCCCCCGCCAATCGCCGTAATAACACCAAGAAGAACTGGGCCCAGCGGCTGGGCAAACGACAAGTCCATGGTTTTCTGGGCCGCCTGCACCGCGAACAAGGCGACTCCCGCAGCATCGAGATACAACATGGCCCGGTAGACTTGTCGACCGGTCATTTGCTTATTGGCAATGAATGCCACCAAGCTCGCTGCCAGCGCCACCCATATGTAGTTCAGGTCCTGGGACCAGAAGACCGGCACATCCAGGATCAGATCTCGAATGGTCCCCCCTCCAATGGCGGTAATTACCCCCATTACGAGTGCGCCAAATAAATCGATGCGCTTTGGTGCCACAGCCGCAACGGCGGTCGCCGCAAACGCGACGGTTCCCGCCATGCCAAGTAGGTACTGCAGCTCTGCAACTGTCATCAAAATCCGTCACTCTATCCGTTTATCGCCGTACGAAAGCCCAAAGTTTAGAACGACCGCCTCTCGGACCATGCTTTAGGAACACTCCGTCTCTCCGACATCCGGCCTGCAGGCAAAATGTGCGCAAAATTCGACTAGGCTAAGAGAAAGCCGCGCCTTTTCGGGGCGCGCTCCTCACGGGATGAAGATATGAAGGGGAAGCACGCCTCAGCGCTCTTCCTGGCGGCTTGTGTCGCCGGTGTGTGTATTGGTCTGGGAATAATTTACTACTTCGACCTCGACGAACAGATTCTCGAAATCTTGCAGTGGCTTGAGGATCAGGGCTGGCAGGCCAGCCTGTTGTTCATCCTGATTATGGCAGCGGCCATTATCTGCCTGGCGCCTGGGGTGATTTTTACCATGGGTGCTGGATTCGTATTCGGAGTAATAAAAGGCACAGTGCTGGTTGTTGCTGGCACAGTGCTGGGTGCGGGTATTGCGTTTTTGATTGCACGCTACCTTTTTGGCAAGCGGCCGTCCGAGTGGGTGATGTCCAAGGTCAAGCCATCCAATATTGGTGATGTCATACGCGATGAAGGCTGGCGCATGATCATGTATACGCGACTGGTGCCACTGTTCCCATTCAAACTATCCAACTATTTCTTTGGGCTCACGCCCGTGCGCTTCAAGGACTTTCTGCTGGGCAACTTCCTGGGCATCATTCCACTTACCCTCACCAACGTTTATGTAGGCTCGATTGCTTCCGACCTAACGACGCTCGGAAGCAGCGAAGTGGAAAGAACGCCCGTTGAATGGGCACTGTACGCAATGGGTTTCATCCTGGCGATTGTGGCCCTGGTCGGCCTGACCCGGATGGCGAAACGCGCCCTTGCGCCGTTGAAGCAATGAACATCGTGTGCGTGGCGCCACAGCAAAATGCGCGGTGATACCTGAATCTAGCGACGAACGGAGGTGGACACGAATGCCCTGGATGAAATGGCTACCCTGGCGGTTCTTCGTGCGCAAGTTTGCGACGTCCCACGGCTTCCTCGACCCTCTGGCGGTCATGGCGCGCATGCAGCGTTTTGCCGAACCGTCGGAAGTTAGCGAGCCTATCGAGTTACTGCGGGCTGGCGTAATTTTTCATGCCCGGGCACTGATGAATAGCAAGGTGATCCAGCACAACCTGGATTGGGTGTGGCCCTACTGGATCGAACGTCAGTTCGACCCCGCAGATATCTCCTTTATCCCCCGTGCATTCTCGATTACCCACTGTAATCTCAGCCACCGTAACTGGACAGCCGTCGGCGTACCCGGGAGCGAAGAGATGCCCATCGTCGACCCCAGGGGCCTATTGACCCCGCACTACGACAGTTGGTCGATCGATGCCTGGATCATCGGTGATGACGGGGAAAACCTGTACCCATCGCAACGGGATGATGTGACTCAGCGCCTGCGGCTACTCGACGGTGTCGCCGTGGCAACCCAGTCGGGTACCGAAGAATGCAGTTTGCTCAGCCGTGTCTGGGCGGAACTCGACGATCACAACAACAACTGCCATATGCGCCTGAAGGCCAGCCACAGCAGTGGTGGCTGGCTTGTGGTCTCCCTGAGACCGTGCAATCCGGAAGGCGTGGCGTTTATCAATAAAATATCGCTGCAAGGCAACCGCGATCAGTGGCTGGTGGACGGCAAAGATCGCATTCTGTTCGACAGGCCCATGGATAGGCATCACGCATCGGATTACAAAAAAGGGGATATATCCCTGTACTTGCGCGACGATACCAATGAGACACATGCGGAGTGCGATGTGGGCATGGCCACGGCGGCTGCGCTGTTTCGGATTGAGCCAGGCCAAACCCTCGATACGCTTGTCACCATCCCGCAGCACTGCCCGCTGAACCGCCGCAATGCGCCGCCGGGTTGGCGGGCAAATCTCGACAAGCACTGTGCGATGAGCGTGCCCGATGAAGAAATGCAGTTTATGTACGATGCTGCAATACGTACGCTGATTCTCCATTCGCCCCACGACGTGTATCCGGGGCCGTATACCTACAAACGATTCTGGTTCCGTGATGCGGCCTTTATGATCCAATCGCTGTTGCATGCCGGTTTGCTCGACCGGGCTGCAAAGGCGCTGGAGCGGTTTCCGACGCGGCAAAAACGCAACGGGTATTTTCATTCCCAGGATGGCGAGTGGGACTCAAATGGCGAAGCGCTGTGGATTATCGATCAATACTGCCGTATGACCGGGCAAAAGCTGAAGCCCGAATGGCTTGACCCCGTGCTACGTGGCGCACACTGGATCAACAACAAGCGCCTGCCGAAAGATGGCAGCCTCACTGGCGGTTTGTTACCTGCCGGGTTTAGCGCGGAACATTTGGGACCAAACGACTGTTACTTTTGGGATGATTTTTGGGGAATCGCTGGCCAGCAGGCAGCGGTCGCGATCTGCCAGCGCGAGGGAAATACCCAAGACGCGGAGACCTTTCAAAGCCACGCCGATGATTTCATGTTAACCGTCGACGAAGCCTTGCAAGGTTGTGCAGAACGGCTCAAACGCCCGGCAATGCCGGCGTCGCCAAAGCGGCGGCTGGATGCTGGGGCCATCGGTTCCATCGCTGCGGGTTACCCGCTCAAGCTGTACGCCCCTGAAGACCCTCGCCTGCTCGACCTCGTGGACTTCCTACTGGAGAAATGTTTTGTCTCCGGCGGATTTTTCCAGGACATGATCCATTCGGGAATCAATGCCTACCTGACAATTCATGTGGCTCAGGTATTGTTGCGTGCCGGTGACCCGCGCTGTATTGAGCTTATGCGGAATACGGCAAAGCTTGCCTCACCCACCGGCCAGTGGCCGGAAGCCATTCATCCCCACTCTTTCGGCGGTTGTATGGGTGACGGGCAACACGCATGGGCGGCCGCAGAATGGGTCACCATGCAGCGCAATTGTTTTGTGCGCGAAGAGGGCGACAAGCTGATTCTGGCATCCGGATTACCACCAGAATGGCTAAATGATACGGAAGCCAAGCGTCCTATTCTGTTTGGCCCCGCGCCCACCCATTTTGGTACCATCTCGCTCGAGATTACGCCGGGGCAACACCCACGGGTTGCCTGGACCGGGAACTGGCATGACATCCCGCCAACAATAGAAGTCCGGGCCTTTGGCTACCACCCAGTGGTTGTGGATCCCGACGCAGAAAACGTGGAGCTCAAGCCACTGTGAATATCGTTATGCTCACCAACACCTACCTGCCTCATGTTGGTGGTGTTGCGCGGTCGGTTGCCGCGTTTTGCCGGGAATATCGCCGGCAAGGCCACAAGGTTCTGGTGGTCGCGCCAGATTTCCCGGAAAAGATCGAAAATGAAATGGACGTGGTGCGCATCCCCGCGATTCAGAATTTCAATGGCAGCGATTTCTCAGTAGCGCTGCCACTCTCCGGTGAGCTCAGCGAACGGCTGGATTTCTTCGAGCCGGATCTCGTACATTCTCACCACCCTTTTTTGCTGGGTATGACAGCACTGCGCATCGCGCGTGGCCGTGAGCTCCCGTTGGTTTTCACCCACCATACGCTGTATGAACGCTACACCCACTATGTGCCTGCGGATTCCGAGGCACTGAAACGTTTCGTCATCGAGTTGGCCACACGCTATAGCAACCTCGCCAGCATGGTGTTCGCACCCAGTGAGAGTGTTGCCGAGCTACTGCGCGCGCGCGGCGTGAAATCACCCGTAGGGGTTGTCCCCACCGGGGTACAGTTAGAGGACTATCGCGACGGTGACGGTGCCAGGGCGCGAGCTCAATATCAGATCCCGCAGGACGCGTTCGTAATCGGTCATTTGGGCAGGCTTGCGGAAGAAAAAAATCTCGAATTCCTGTCGGAAACGGTAGCGGAATTCATGCACCGCAACGCAAACAGCCATTTTATGGTGGTCGGTAGCGGCCCACTAAAAACACGTGTCGCGGAAATTTTCGCGGAACAAGGCCTGTCGGATCGTCTGCACCTGACCGGAATCCTGCAGGGTGATGCGCAGCGTGACGCCTACAGTGCGATGGACGTGTTTGGTTTTACCTCGACCAGCGAAACCCAGGGCATGGTGCTGACCGAGGCCATGGCCGCAGGCACTCCGGTGGTGGCGCTGGACGCAAGCGGTGTGCGTGAGGTGGTGGACGATCGGTTTAACGGGCGGTTGATCCTGCAGCACTGCCAGCGAGAACTGCTTGCGGGATTACAATGGGTATTCGACCTGGAGCCCTCTGAGCGCGACAAGCTAAGAGAGGCCGCGTTAGAAACCGCCGAACGCTTTTCCATGGAAAACTGTGCCCGCGCCGCCCTCTCCCATTATCAGTCTCTGGTCCATCAGCACTGGCCATTGGACGACTCGCTCTACGCCCAATGGATGCGATTGCGCAACACCATTGGCGCACAGTGGGAAATACTCGAAGGCGTGACCGGTGCTGCCACTGCGGCACTGGAAAATGCTGGCAAAGGCAAACCTCAACAGGCCAACGATTAGGGAACCCAGCGTATGTTAACCCGCATCGCCACTCGTCTCCGCAACTGGCGCCGCCGCGTCAGCCGCAGTGAGTGGCTGGCACGTACGCTCAAGCTGCAAATCAACGAGCGTGAGCCTGAAGCGCCTGCGCTGGTACTTATTCAGATCGACGGACTGGCACGCCTGCAGCTGGATCGCGCATTAGCCGAGGGCAAGATGCCCTTCCTGAACAAACTGATCAAAAACGAACACTACCACCTCGACCATATGTACTCCGGCGTGCCGGCGACCACACCGGCGGTACAGGCAGAAATATTTTATGGGGTTAAATGCGCAGTGCCCGCGTTCGGGTTTATGTCGACAGACTCCCAGGAAATGCTGCGGATGTATGAATCCAATGCGGCAACCAAGGTCGAGGGCAGCCTGACAGAATCCGGTAACGAACCGTTACTGCAGCACGGTAGCTGCTATGTCAGTGTATTTCGTGCGGGGGCCGAGCATGACGAGGCACACTTCTGCCCTGCCTCTCAGGGCTGGGGGCCTTCGCTGAAGGAGGCCGGCCCCAAGGCGCTGATCCTGATGCTACTGGTGAATCTTTGGAGCCTTATCCGTACCGCCGGCCTGCTTTTTCTCGAGTTTTTCTTATCCGTGGTGGATTTCTTTCGCGGACTGACAAGCGGCCAGGACTTTTTGCGCGAGTTGATGTTTATACCAACGCGTATCGCCATCACGATACTGATGCGCGAGCTGTCTACCGTGGGGGTAAAGATCGATATCGCACGCGGTTTACCGGTCATCTACATTAACTTGCTCGGTTACGACGAACAGGCGCACCGGCGTGGTCCAAGCTCCGCGTTTGCCCATTGGACGCTGAAGGGAATCGACGATGCGATTGCCCGGATCTGGCGTGCAGCGCACCGCTCTTCCCGTCGCCACTATGATGTCTGGATCTACTCCGACCATGGCCAGGAGGACAGTACGCCGTATGAGACCTTGCATGGCCGCAGCTTCGCCGATGCGGTAAGCGATGCGCTCTCGGAACTGCCGGAAAGCCCCAGTGGTTACCGTTCCAGCTCCAATCAAGGCATACAGCTGCAACGTGTCCGCCTCTTCGGTGGCCAGTGGGTACAAAAGCTGTTTCCAGTAAAGGTCACCGAAGACCAGCAGGAAGGCGACGCACCCATGGCCCTGTCTGCCATGGGCCCACTGGCGCTTCTGTATAACATCCACTGTACCCATACGCCGCCTGCCGAGATCGCACGCATCATCGTCGAGAAAACCGACGCGCCGATGATCCTCTACGAAGACAAGGAATCCACGGAAATCGACGCCGAGGGTAACGAGGTCACCAAGATTCGAGGCTGGTGGCGACACGGGGCCTTGACGCTCCCGGAGGATGGCGCAAAGGTTCTCGGTGCCGATCATCCATTTCTCGACGAGGCCATCGAGGACCTGGCAAACCTGTGCCGTCACCCGGATGCCGGTGACTTCGTGGTGAGTGGCTATTGCGCGGGCCTACCGAGCATCACTTTTGCCATCGAGTCCGGTAGCCATGGCGGTGCCGGCCCCAACGAAACCCACGCGTTTGCGCTGATGCCCGGTGACATCCATTTTCCGGAGAACGGGCGTGGTCATTGGCGACCCCGTGATATCCGCAATGCCGCGCTGAAATTCCTGCGGGCGCAACCAGCGCAAAATCTCAAGTCTCCGCCTGCGGTCACCACGGCCGCCGATGTGCAGCCATCCACCGCGGAAAGCGCGCCCGTTGCGGATGTCAAAGCCACTGCCATAGCGCACCCGGATACGGCAGCTAGCACAACAGCTAATACCTCAGCTAAGCCTTCCAAACCGCATGCCCTGCGCGTGATGACCTACAACGTCCATATCTGTAAGGGCATGGACGGTAAGCTCTCGCCGGAGCGCGTGGCACGGGTTATTGCGCGTTACTCACCGGATATTGTTGCCCTGCAGGAAGTGGACGTGCGCCGCAAGCGCACCGGCGACGTCGACCAGGCACGACAAATCGCCAAACTGCTATCCATGGACTTTCATTTTCAGCCAGCGATGCACCTCGAAGACGAGCGCTACGGGGATGCGATCATGACCCATCTTCCCGTGCGCCTGATCAAAAAAGGAATCCTGCCAGGACCGCCGGAAAACTCACGCTTCCGCAACAGTGCGGAGCCGCGCGGTGCACTGTGGATGGAGATCGACTTCCACGGCACACCGATACAGATGTTCAACACGCACCTCGGGCTGTCCAAAGGTGAACGGCAACGTCAGGTGGATGCCCTGCTGGGCGAAGACTGGCTTGGCAATGCAGCGTGTCGCGACAAACCCCGAATACTGGTTGGCGACTTCAACGCCCTGCCCGGCGCCGCAGAAATCAAGAAACTGACTGGGGTACTGGATGACGCACAACTGATACTGTCCGGTCATAAACCCAAGGGCACATTTTTTAGTCGCTTACCAAAGGCGCGCATTGACTACGTGTTTGTCGAGCCGGGGCTGCGGGTCAGTGACATTCATGTACCCCGCAGCGAGCTAACCCGCCTCGCATCCGACCACCTGCCCCTGATCGTCGACATCAAGGTGCCAGTCAAACCGCCGCCTCCGCCCAATGCCTAGGCGGCCCCAGTCAGCCACAGACCCACTCAGCCCATTGAAAAAGCCCACATTCGCCCATAAATCTCGCTTTATGTGGCCAGATCTTGTCCAGCAACGGCATTTCCGAGAGGCTGACATTGCGCGCTAAATTTCCTCAAGATTCCCGTTTTCAGCGAACCTCACGACTACTTGAAGGTCAAAAGCACTGGTTATATGATCACATCAGATTATCTATTCAATAGCAGGAGACGCTAATGCAGCCCGAAGTTTATACACAGTCCCGAGCGGTCGACCGCTTGGAGTCCGCCAAAGTTCTGCGCAATACCTACGCACTACTGGCTATGACTGTTCTATTCAGTGCAGTCACGGCTGGCGTTTCCATGGCAATTGGCATGGGGCGCGGTACGGGCATCATCTGCTCCATCGTCGCTCTGGGCCTGATCTGGTTTGTACTGCCGCGCACCGCGAACTCAAGCACCGGCATCGGTGTGGTCTTCGCCTTCACCGGTCTGCTCGGTGCTTCCCTGGGGCCGATCCTTAACTACTACGTGTCTGCTGGCAGTGGCCAGGTGATCATGCAGGCGCTCGGTACTACCGCGCTGATCTTCTTCGCGCTGTCTGCCTACGTTCTGACCACCCGCAAAGACTTCAGCTTTATGGGCGGCTTCCTGTTCGTCGGTCTGATTGCGGTACTGGTTTGTGCCGTGGGCATGATGATCGCGAGCTTCTTCGGCGTATACATGCCGCTGGCGAGCGTAGTACTGAGCGGTGTTATCGCCCTGCTGTTCTCCGGCTTTATCCTGTACGACACCAGCCGTATCGTGAATGGTGGTGAGACCAACTACATCATGGCAACCACCTCTCTGTACCTGAGCATCCTGAACCTGTTCACCAGCCTGCTGCACATCTTCGGCTTCGCTTCCGACGACTAATCAGCGCGTTGACCCGGTTCAACCCTCGGTTCAACAAATGCCCCGCTTCGCGGGGCATTTTTTTGTCGGTATGCCACCCTTTGCTTAGCTCTCTGCCTGAATTCGGGCATCACACTCACGCACCAGGTACACACGCCCATGCAATTTACCCTTGTGGTTTACGGCGCACCCCATAGCTCAGAAGGTGCCGCTACCGCACTCCGCTTCGCACGGGCGGCCCTTGCCACTGGCCACAGTATCTATCGGGTGTTTTTCTATGCCGATGGCGTGCACAACGGCAGTGCCCTCGCCGCGCCTCCGCAAGATGAGCAGGATTTGCTCGGACAGTGGCAGTCCCTGCAACAGAGCCACGCGCTCGATCTCACCGTGTGTATAGCGGCAGCCCAACGCCGCGGGCTACTGAGCGAGTCCGAAGCGAATCGTCTGGAGAAGCCGAGCGCCAACCTTGCCGATGGTTTTACCCTCGCCGGTCTCGGGCAACTGGCCGAAGCGGCGGCTGTCAGCGACCGTCTGATCAGCTTTGGAGGCTAACACCATGGCAAAATCCATCCTTGCCCTGTGCCGACACGCACCCTACGGCAATGCGCTCGCGCGCGAAGGGCTCGAGGCAATTCTGGCCTGCGCCGCCATGGACCAGGTTCCATCCGTGCTATTCAGCGGTGATGGCGTGTACCAGCTGCTGGAACAAGACCCGGTGGCGATTAATGAGAAGAGCCTGCGACGGAATCTGCAGGCCTTGCCGATGTTTGGCATAGAGCACATCCATGTATGCAGGAAAAGCGCTGATGCACGGGGAATTGCTGCCGACACGCTGCAGCTTGCTGGGGCGGAGATTGTTTTGCTGGCCGACACCGGCCCCTTTATTCGCGGCTTTGATCAGGTACTGAGCTTTTAACATGACCCTTCACATCATTAACCAATCCCCTTTGGGGGGTAGCGCCCTACAGGATTGCTTAGGTTCCTTTGTTGAAGGAGACGCACTACTGCTGATCGAAGACGCCGTCTATGCCGCGGCCTCTCCCGCTGAGCATAAGCTGCCACAGGGTCAAGTCTTTGCATTGGCGGCCGATGCGCAGGCACGCGGTGTAACACTGGCTCAAGCCGTAACAGGCATCGATGAAACCGCGTGGGTAGATTTGTGCGTAGCGCACACACCCATCGTTAGCTGGTTCAGGTAAGTTGTTGATGGACAATCTGGTAATCGAAGGGCGCGAGATCGCGCTCGACAAAGAAGGCTTTCTGCGCGACCTGAACGATTGGAACCCGCAAGTGGCCGCCGCGCTCGCGACCCGGGAAAACATCGAACTCACGCAGGACCACTGGGACGTGATTACGTTACTGCGCGATTTCTATCGGGAGTTCGAACTGTCTCCGGCGATGCGCCCTCTGGTGAAGTATGTCGGGCAACACCTGGGTCAGGAAAAAGGCCGTAGTATTTTCCTAATGCAACTCTTCCCGCCGAGCCCAGCCAAAATAGGCAGCAAGATCGCCGGGCTCCCCAAACCCACCAATTGTTTGTGAGCGTAAAAGTATTTAACGCAAACACTTCTACCCGGATACGATTTTGGCACCTAAGTTGGTCGTATTTCCCATAAGTTAAATAGTCCCGTATTACACTTTTTACTCAACAGGTATACAAGGAGTTACCTCAAGTGAAAAGGATGTTGAAATTTTTGCCTATTCTGGCGCCGCTGACATTGGGATTGAGTGGCGTCGCCTCGGCGGGCCCACTCGGCCTGACTGGACCACAGGATTTTATTGTCCGTGCGGGCGGATACTATATTTCCCCGGGTGATGACACAGTTAGCTTCGTCGATGAAACGCTCGAGTTTTCCGATGCCTTCCGTGCTAATGTGGACCCTGGTTCCGAGTGGGGTTGGTTGATCAACTTCGAATGGAAACCGCATGAGCATTGGGGTATCGAGCTCGCCTATATGGATGGCGACAGCCACTCAAGCAGCCATGCTGACAGCTATTTCACACTCGGCTTCGATGATGTGGAATACCGCAATGTCACAAATTTTGATGCCGATATCAGTACCCTAAGCCTCAAGTATTACCCACTTGATGAGACGTGCCTGGTTCAGCCCTACATCGGTGGTGGCATTAGCTACACCGAGTTCGGTTCAACCCGCCTTAGCCGTGCCGTACGGCGGGACTTAGCCGACGTTGGTCTACGTGGCAACTTCGGCTTAGGTTCCTCTTGGGGCTATACGTGGCAAGCCGGTATGGATTTCAACTTCGGGCGCGATAGTGCCTGGCTAGTAAACGTTGCCGCGGTGTATACGCGAGCCGACACCGATATGCGGCTACAGGTTTTCGACGACGTACCGCCACCCCCGGACCTAGAACCGATCTTTGAGTCCTACTCCGGCGACTACATCTATGATCCATGGATGTTCAATTTGTCAGTGGGATATAAATTTTCCTTCTGATACGTTTAGTTCGGCAGATTGAATTGGGCGCTACGGCGCCCTTTTTTTGGCCTGTGCAATACAGTTCGCCGCGGACCCACCCAGCGCTAGAGTTCCCGCTGTACGGCATGCTGTACCGAAACCTGTAGCGAATCAAAAGCTCTCACCTAAGCAAAATGCAAAATCACTCGACGGGCGCCCGCATGATAGCGGTGTTCCCAAAAAAAATACACGTTAGTGACAAAATGCCTGACATTTTCCCAGCCCTTGATTTTCGGGAGGGTTCCGTATATTCGTTTTGTCAGGTTGAGTTGCTTAAAAACAACGGTATCCACCCACTTTGAATTGTCAGGTGCGAAGAAGGTTTCTGATCGACGCCCAAGACAATAATCAGCCAGCACAGCAGGACAAGCGCTTCACATCACCAGCGAACGTCTGCGCGCAAAGCTTCAACCCCTCTGCCATCGTCAGGTAGGGAAATAACTGGTCTGCGAGCTGCTCTACTGTCATGCGATTGCGTAGCGCCAAGGCCGCAGACTGGATCACCTCCCCACCTTCATGGGCTAAGATCTGGACGCCCAGCAGCCGCTGGCCACCCGCTTCAACCACCAATTTGATAAAGCCGCGGGTATCAAAGTTGGCCAGCGCCCGCGGTACATTTTCCAATGTCAACACACGGCTGTCTGTTTCGATACCGCATAAACGGGCGTCTTGCTCAGACATGCCTACAGTGGCAACTTGAGGATCGGTGAAAATAACAGCCGGCATGGTTGAGGTATCTAGCCGAGCGTTGCCGCCGGTCATGTTTATAGCCGCGCGAGTGCCTGCCGCCGCGGCTACGTAGACAAACTGAGGCATATCACTGCAGTCGCCGGCGGCAAAAATATGCGGTATTGAAGTGCGCAAAGCGTCATTCACACGTACGACACCACCGGGCCCGATCTCGACACCAATACCATCAAGATTCAACCCGCTGGTGTTCGGGTTTCGGCCCGTAGCTACTAGCAATCGGTCGCCATGAATTTCGCCACTGTTGGTTTCGAGTATAAACTCACCCTCTTTGTGAGTAACGCGGCTGGCCTCAGTCTGTTCCAGCACGCGAATACCCTCTCCCTCAAACACACGCGTGAGCTCTTCTCCCAGAAGAGGGTCTTCGTTTCGCAACAGTGTGTGCCTCGCCAGTACCGTCACCTCTGAACCCAGGCGGCGATAGGCCTGGGCCAGCTCTACAGCTACCACTGACGCTCCGATCACGAGTAGGTGTTGCGGCGCATCTTCGGCAAACACCGCATCATCAGAAGTCCAATATGGCGTTTCCGCCAGGCCATTGATTGACGGCAACGTCGGTTGGGCCCCAGAGGCGATCAAAAATTTATCCGCGCGCAACGTTTGCTCAGTGCCGTCCGAGCTTCGCACGGATAGTGTGCGGGCATCGCAGAATCTCGCACGGCCGCGCAGCAGTGTTATGTTCGGGTTCTCATCGAGAATGTTTTGGTACTTGGCTTGACGCAACTCTTCCACCCTGTCTGATTGCTGGCGGATCAGCAGCGCACGATCTATTTGTGGCTCATGGCTTTGAATGCCCGTAAATGGAGGACGCCGCTGCTGCTCGGCCAGTTGGGCTGCGCGGATCAGTATTTTTGAGGGCACACAACCGACATTGACGCAGGTGCCGCCAATGACTTTGGCGTCCTCCACCAGGGTAACTTGAGCACCCCGATCGACGGCTTTAATGGCACAAGCGAAGGCGGCGGAACCACTGCCGATTATTGCGATGGAAACTGATTGCATGGGATGTCTTTCACTTTTTCAGTCGGGCATTGCAGGGATGCTGTGCTAGGGATACACCGTCGATAAGGTGTCCTAAGTGTTCCCCTCTTCCCACTACTCTATGGTGGTGGACGGGAAACCTGCGTTAGTAGTGGCCTCGACAAGCGCATCAACACTGGTCAAGTCATCGTCAAAGATCACCACCGCACGCTTATCGTCGTAGTGCACCTCCGACTGACTCACGCCCTCCACCTTGTCCAGCGCCTTTTTAACGGTGATCGGACACATGGCACAATTCATGGTGGGTAGATCCAATGTCACAGTGTGCGTTTCCGCTTCTGCAGACAGACTGACACCGATCAAACACAGAGCGATTAGAGTATTTTTCATGGGGTTTCTCCTTAAAGTCGACACAAGATATATATTCAGACCAACCAGGGGATCCAGTAATTGCTGGTCACCAGCAACGCTGCTGTCAGCGCAGCCAGTACAAAGATAAGCTGGCGCCGCCTGCGCACCTCGGGGCGTGCGCAGGCGGCGCCCTCCGCGCAGGGCCCGAAAACCTTCCAGCCCGCCCAGCCGAATAGTGCCAGCACTGCCAGAATGAATAGTGGACGGTAGGGTTCCAGGAGCGTCAGATTACCGATCCAGGCACCGCTGATGCCCAGAGTGAGCAACACGAAGGGACCAGCGCAACAAAGCCCTGCGCCAATGGCCGCGACGATGCCGCCGATAAGGGGAATTTTGGGGTTGTTATTGGGCACGGTTTCTCTTCCTGGGAAACTTATACCGGGAGCTTAGAAGCCGTACCACAGTACGGTGTCAAGTATCTGGCTGTAGCGCCTCGACAATGGGGCAAGGAGCACTGTCACGGTTGCGCCTGCAACTACGAACGAGCCTGTCGAGAACGCCTTCAAGTCGTTTCAGGTCGATGATCTTGGCCTGTATCGCAATGAGCTTTTCCTCCGCGAGAGCCTGCACCTCTGAACACTGCCCACCATCCAGAGCTAACAGACTATCAATCTCCTGCAGAGTGAAGCCCAGCTCTTGCGCACGCTTGATAAACATCAGCCGCTCCAAGGTATCACCGGAGTAAATTCTATGGCCCTGTTCAGGTTTGGTGGGCTGAATGATCAACCCTCGACGCTCGTAATAGCGCACAGTTTCCACGTTTACCCCAGCAGCCTGCGCCAGCTGGCCAATGGTCATCGACTTATTACCAGCCATAATTGCGTAAACTCCTTCCCCAACTCACGTTGGGCAATAAAGACATTAAAGGCAAAGAGTAAAATTCACCATCCTCAGAATTCCCACTCACCCCGCTCGCCATCAATTGAAAATAGGGCAGTTGATATCAATGCTTCATGTCTGCCACCGAGTGCTGTGAACCATATTCTGGAATCATACGTTGAGGTACCCAGCGCAAATAGGCCAGCATTCCGAATAACTCAACCAGTGATTGGAATACAATAACAACAACAGCCGCGCGCCAGGCATCTGGTAACGATAGAGCCAGAGGTAACATTACAAAAGAGTTTCGAGTACCGAGGCTGAACGTGAGGGTCCGGCCGGCGGCGGGAGTCAATTTGAATAGACGGTAGAGCAACTTGCCGGAGAACGCTGCCGCCACTAGATATACGACAAATACCACAAGTACTGGCCACAGCAAGGCGCCATTTTCGAGTACGAGGCGAACTTGGGAGCCGGCGATGAGAAATACCACCAGCGCCAGCAATGGTACCGGCAACCAGCCCAGCCGATCGACAAACGTCCGTGCTAGAGATCGCTGTTCCGCCCATCGTTCAGTTAACCAAGCCAGAATTAGAGGTACAACAATCAATCCAAAAAAAGCCGGCAGCAGATGACTACTGACGGCCAGCTCTATCGCCAGGTTGCCCATAAATAGCCAGATATAAACTGGAAGCAGTGCGAGCTGCGCGATCAATAGCACGGGGGCCGCGGCAATTGCCCGGGCGCTGTCACCCCGGCCGAGATGAGTAAAGCTGATAAACCAATCCGTACAGGGTACCAGCAGCACCATAACCACACCGAGGCGAACGGCGGGATCATAACCCCGTAGCAAAAGTAGCAGTACGCTGACAACCAGCGGCACCAGAATAAAGTTGCCCACCAGTAACGCCGTCAGAAAGCGGCGATCGCGGAACGCCGAAGCCAAATGGATCAATGGTACCTGGGTAAAGGTGGTATACAACAGGACGCCCAGGACTGGCCATAGCCATAATTCCCAGGTCTCCGTCAACTCTGGAGACCTCCAGCCAATGAACATTCCGGCAAGGATGACAACGAGGTAAATCCAGACTTGGCGCTGTTCCAGTTTTTCGCGCATAGAGTAATCTACCCTCCCTAAAGACAGAGCCAGTGCACACGGCCTTGCCAAAAAATGGGTGAATCACCCTTTCACCGGCTGCCGTCGCGACACCGCTCTTCACTGAGTTCAAACTCGATTGTTGTATGTTCCAGTTCGTAGCTGGCCAGTCGTTCACTTATCCTATCTTTGAGTGCCTGGTGGTTGTCGATGTGTGTTTCCGGGTCCAGTACAACATGGGCAGTGAGTACATGGTGCTCCCCATCCAGTGACCATAAGTGCAGGTGGTGTACCTCGCTAATACCATCAATGTCCTTTAGCTTTTGGTTAATCTCTTCCCTCATGCCTCGATCAGGAACACCCTGAAAAAAGAGCTTTGCGGTAACCCATAGATTCCTGCCAACATTGAAGAGGATAAACAGCGTAAACCCTATCGACAGCAATGGATCTAGAATCGGCCATTCAACAAATTGCTATGTCACAGCGACGATCAATACCGCCACCCAGCCCAGTACATCTTCCAGCAGATGCCAGTTCAACACCTTTTCGTTCAGGCTAGTGCCTTCACTGAGCCGGTAAGCAGCGAATCCGTTCACTGCCACACCGAAAACGGCCAATAGAATCATCCCCTCGGTGACCGGCATTTCTGGATCTGCAAGACGGGGAATGGCTTTTCCCAACACCCAAATAGAACCGGCAAGCAGCACCACCCCATTGAAGAAGGCACCGAATAGCGATAGACGCCGGTAACCGTAGGTAAATTCGCTATCAGAAGACTTGCCACTCCAGCGGTTCAACAGCCAGGCAGTGCCGATAGAAAGGCTATCACCCAGATCGTGAACAGCATCCGCCATGATCGCGGTGCTGTTGGTGAGTAAGCCACCGATAAACTCGATGACTGTAAATCCGACATTCAGAAAAAAGGCGAGACCTATACGTCGTGAGCTGGACTCGCCGTCATGCTTGTGCATCTTCCCTCCCGATTCTCAAGTCGCGCCAGCTTTACGCCAGCGCGTATTGGCTTTCGTTTTAGCGCTCGTCTCTACCGTGGGCAATCCTGTATAGCAATGGCAACACGAGCAGCGTCAGCAAGGTCGAAGAAATAATCCCTCCGATCACGACAGTAGCCAGTGGCCGCTGAACCTCCGCGCCAGTACCGGTATTGAGTGCCATGGGCACGAAGCCGAGACTCGCTACCAGTGCGGTCATCAGCACCGGACGCAGGCGTATCATGGCGCCGTCAATGATGGAGGTCAGCAGTTCACCACGCTCCCGCCAAAGTTCGCGGATAAATGACAGCATCACCAGGCCGTTCAGGACTGCCACGCCGGAAAGCGCAATAAAACCCACTCCGGCAGAAATGGACAGGGGCATATCCCTAATCCAAAGGGCCAGCACACCACCGGTCAGTGCCAGAGGAACACCGGTAAAGATAATCAGCGCATCCTTCACGGACCCGAATGCAATAACGAGTAACCCAAGGATGATAGCCAGGGTCAGCGGAACCACCAATGACAGCCGTTGACTAGCCGATTCCAACTGCTCAAAGGTACCGCCATAATCCAGCCAATAGCCCGCTGGGAGCTGAACGTCATTGGCAATTCGAGTACGCGCTTCTTCGACAAAGGAGCCCAGGTCGCGATCCCGTACGTTAGCCGTTACCACCACCCGACGCTTGCCACTTTCACGGCTGATCTGATTCGGTTCCGGTTTCATTTGCAGACTGGCGATTTCCTCCAGCGGCACGTAACCCCCATCCGGAAGTGGCACTGGAAGTTCTGCCAAGCCGTCCACATCTCGGCGAACCTTTTCCGGCAGGCGTACTACCAGCTCAAACCGTCGGTCACCCTCGAAAATCAAGCCCGCAGATTCGCCACCGATGGCGGCGGACACCATGTCCTGCAGCGTCTGCAGATCCAGCCCGTAGCGCGCCAGCGCAATGCGCTTGGGCTCGACCGACAGCACCGGCAGGCCCTCGATCTGTTCGATGCGCGCATCGGCGGCGCCGTCGATACGGCTGATAGCGGCCAGGATTTCATTGGCGGAAAGCACCAGCTGGTCCAGGTCATCCCCGAACACCTTGATCCCCAGATCCGCCCGGACACCCGAAATGAGTTCGTTGAAGCGCATCTGGATCGGCTGGGTGAACTCGTAGTTGTTGCCGGGCAGCTTCCAGACCGCAGCCTCGATCTCTTCCACCAGCTCCGCGTGCGTCTGGCCCGGGTCCGGCCATTCGGCCCGGGGCTTCAGCATCACGAAGTTGTCGGTGACGTTGGGCGGCATGGGGTCGGTGGCCACCTCCGGCGTACCGGTTTTTGCAAAGACTTTATCCACCTGCGGAAATTCCTTGATGCGCTGCTCCAGTAATTCCTGCATTTCCACGGCCTGCTCAAGACCAGTGCCTGGGATGCGCATGGCATGCAGCGCTATATCACCCTCGTTGAGCTGAGGAATGAATTCCGACCCGAGAGTGGTCGCCAGCCATCCACAGAACAATACCAGCAGAAAGGCACCTGAAAGCACCAGCCAGCGGATCTTCAGCGCCGCCAACAACAGGGGGCGATAAAGGGATTTCAGCGCGACGATCGCCCGGTTCTCTTTCTCGCTGATTTTTCCCGTCAGGAACACCGCAACTGCCGCGGGTACCACCGTGATTGAAAAGACCAACGCAGACAGTAAAGCCATTACCACCGTGGCTGCCATCGGGTGGAACATCTTGCCTTCCACGCCGGTGAGAGTGAATAGTGGAATATAGACTACAGTGATGATCAGCACCCCGAATAGGCTCGGGCGAATTACTTCATTGGTCGCGTGAAATACAAGCTCTAGGCGTTGTTTGAGCTCGAGCTTTCCACCATTGCGATGCTGTGCCTCGGCCAGGCGGCGAATCGCGTTTTCCACGATAATCACGGCCCCGTCAACAATCAGACCAAAGTCCAACGCACCAAGACTCATCAGGTTCGCGGAAACACCGGTTTTTACCATGCCCGAAATGGTGGCGAGCATAGACAGTGGAATGACTGCAGCTGTAATCAACGCCGCACGAAAATTGCCTAGCAGAAGGAACAGCACCACAATCACCAGCAGCGCGCCCTCCACCAGATTCTTCTGCACTGTATGTATGGCCTTGTCCACCAGGGTGGTGCGGTCGTAGACGGCCTCCAGCTTGATACCGTCGGGTACTGAAGCTTTTACTTTCTCCAACGCTAGTGCCACGTCGCGAGCGACCTGCCGGGAATTTTCCCCGACAAGCATCATCGCAGTGCCGAGAACGGTTTCTTTCCCGTCTCGAGTAGCGGCGCCGGTGCGCAGCTCTTTACCAATAGCCACTTCGGCGACGTCGGAAATTTTCACCGGCGTGCCACCGCGGTTGGCCACCACGACATTCTCGATATCGGCAATGTTCTTCAATTGCCCAGGCGAACGCACCAGCAGCTGTCGGCCGTTGCCCTCGATATAGCCGGCACCCCGGTTCTCGTTGTTGCGGCGCAGGGCCTCGCCGACGTCCTCCAGCGAGAGGCCGAAGCTGAGCATTTTGCGCGGATCGGGGGTGACGTGATACTGCTTGTCGAAGCCGCCGATGGTATTCACCTCGACCACGCCGGGTACCAGCGACAATTGTGGTTTGATGATCCAATCCTGGATTTCACGCAGGGCTGTTGCGTCGTAGGGTTGGCCATTGGCTTGGGTCGCGCCCGGCAACGCCTCCACCGTGTACATAAAGATTTCGCCGAGGCCGGTGGCGATGGGCCCCATTTCCGGCTCCAGCCCCGGCGGCAGCGCGCTCTTGATGGCGCCGAGGCGCGCGTTGATCAGGTTACGGGCGAAGTAGAGGTCGGTGCCCTCCTCGAACACCACCGTGACCTGGGACAGCCCGTAGCGCGACAGCGAGCGGGTGTACTCCAGCCGCGGCAGACCCGCGAGGGCCGTCTCCACCGGGAAGGTAATGCGCTGTTCGGACTCCAGCGGGGAATAGCCCGGCGCATTGGTGTTGATCTGTACCTGCACGTTGGTGATGTCCGGCACCGCGTCGATCGGCAGCTTCTGGTAGCTCCAAACGCCCAGGCCGATCACCAGCAATATCAGGGACAGCACCAGGTAACGCCGCTCGATCGAGAAGCGCAATATCGATTCAATCATAAAGGCCTCTCAATTAATGTTCGTGCGACGCGCCGGCTTTTTCGATGTCGGCCTTGATCAGATAGCTGTTTTCAACCACGTAGCGGTCGCCTGACTTCAGCCCACTGAGCACTTCGGTAAAACGCCCGTCGCTGCGCCCCAGCTCCAATGGGCGAATCTCGTACGCATCGCCGACGTTGACAAAGACTACCGTCCAATCCCGGAAGGGTTGTAAACCGCGGTTATCAACAGCCAGCGGCACCTCTACTTCGTCCACGGTTACCTTACCCTCAACCAGCAGTCCCGGGTTCCAGCGTCCATCGCGATTGTCGACGGGCACACGTGCAATCACAAACGGTTGCGCCGAATCACTGGATACCAGACTGTCGATCGCAGACTCCTTCAGACGGCTATCCGCTGCCAGCGAAACCTGCTGCTTCGGAGCAACCGCATTACTCTGCGCGGGAAATACCTGAAGATCAGCCCACAGCTGATCGTAATTGGCGAGGGTAAACAAAACCTGATCACTGGCGTAATCGCCGATACTGGCATTCTTACTGATCACGACGCTATCAAACGGTGCCTTCAGCGGGTATCGTTGCAGGCTTTCATTAGACTCGATTTCCCCGATGGTCTGCCCCGCTTTTACCCGATCACCGATATTGACGGAAACACCGGTGACCGGCCCGGCAAAGCGCGCGCGGATGCGGCTGACCTGGGTGGGGTCAGCCATGGTCTTGCCGTAGACAGTGATCGTCTGGCGAATTGTTCCAGAGCGGGCTTTTGCAACCCTGATTCCAGCTTTTTCCGCCATTGCGGGGGTAATTTCTACCCGTCCCTCATGAGAGTCGTACTCCCACTCAGCGCGCTCCCCACGACGAAACATTGATACTTTTACCTCAAAAGAATGGGGTTCCTCAACCGTTCCTTCGCTGATCCAATAGTCGCCATTGGGTGAGAATTTAAATCGATCGACCTCGCCGTCTAAACGCGTTAACTCCACCGTCAGACTGGCCTCGCCGGATTTGGTAACCGGTTTGCCTTTGTCTGTTATCCATGCGCGAAACTGCGGCTCCACGCCGTTTTCGAAAATCATGAGTTCTACGGTGCGGTCGCCGTCTTCCAGCAGTCGACCACCGTTGGGCCCGGTCACTTCTTCGTGCTCACCGTGCTCTCCAGACTCTCCATGTTCATTGCCGTGACGCTCTTCACCACCGTGGGACTCGTTTTCCGATGCCATGACGAACAGCGCGAAGGTGGATATGCACACCACTAGCACCGCGGCGAGGCGTTTTCTCAATAGAGCTTGTCTCATACTCGTTCTCAAAAATTATTTGCTGTAATCGTATTGCGCCGGCAGTAGCGGCTCGGCGGTTAGCTGTTCGATTTCGGCGCCGTAGCGCAGTACGGCGGCAGCGGCTTCGATCTGCGCACGCCGTGCAGCGATCAAATCCTCACGGGCGGCAGCCCACTCCAGATAGCTGTATCGACCGCGACGATATGCCCGCTCTACCTGTTGCAACGCCTGATTCATTGTCGGCACTACATCCTGCCCCAACGTACGCGCGGCAATTACCGCCTGCTGTCGGTTAGTGACGGCACCGTAAAGTTGCGTGTGCAGTTTGAGCAGAGCCGCTTCACGCCTGTACGCAACCTCGTCGCGCTTTGCCATAGCCGCGGTAATGGCGCCGGTGTTACGCCGCCCCGAAAACAGCGGAAGATTGAAGCCGGCCACCAGTGTGGTCTCGTCAATTTCCCGGGAACGGCGCACACCCACGGACCAGCCGATATCGGCGCGGGATTGGGTTTCTGCCAGCCGTAACTCCGCTTCTCGCAGCCGCTCCTCACTCGCAAATTGCTCAATGGCCGGATTGTTTTTGGCTCGGTTGTACAGATCGGCAAAGTCCACCTGTGCTCCAAAGCGATAGAGAACATGGCTGTCCAGAGTGAACGTCGCTTGAGTGTCTCCCCAGAGCGCCGCCAGCGCGTTTTTGTAGTACTGCAATTGCTGTTCTGCTGACTGTTTTGCCAGTCGCGCACGCATCAGCGCGGCAGTTGCACGCAACCCCTCTGCCTCCGGTGTTGCTGCAGCCTTCACTCGCCGCTGTACCGCGCTCAACGTATCCTGAGCCAGCGTTACCGCATCCAGGGCAAGCGTCAGCCGCTCCTGTGCGGCAAGTACTTCTACATAGCGCCTGGTGACTTCGCCGATCAGGTTCAGCGCTTCGACCTGCCGCTGCATGTCGAGATAATCACGACTGGCGCCGACGGCCGCCACGCGTTCCCGGCGCTTACCACCGAGTTCAATCACTGAAGACAAGGACACTGTCAGCTCGGCCTCACTAGCCCCCCCGCTACCAGCGAAGTTCTCCAGTTCGGCACCGACTTCTAATGGCGGCCGCAGGTTTGCAGTCTGTGCCTCGCCGTCTAGCGCGAGGCCCCGAAACTCGAATACCTGCAGTTCGGGGTTTTGTTCCAAGGTCCAGCGGACAGCCTGCTCAAGATTGAGAACCGAGCCGGTCCCCATTGGTGTGGCATCTAACGCATGCGTTAGTGGCATCCATAGGGATGCTGATACGCTGGCGATAATCGCCACGCACCGGTAGAGCGCACCCTTGGGGCGCACCATAAAAGAAAACATTGAAATCTCCTGAGACACATCACCAGCAGCACGCTCAAACAAGCGTGCACACGATTTTTAGGCGAAACTCAGGCTATGGGAGGGCGGAAAAACGCGGAGAAATGGCCTTCTGCAAAAGCCACTTGGAAAGTAATACGGAATTGTTGCGCACCGGAATTTAGCCACTGGGCAGCGTTAACCAGCATGTACGCACAGGCAGAGCCGTGGCAGTGACAGCAGTGATGGCAATCCTGGACGGTGTCCGGTTGCGGGTGCTCGAAGGAGGTGTGTTCGTCCAGGTGGATATTACCGTCGGTCCCATCTTGATGGTGCAACGGTACATGCTGAGTAATATCTTGCCGTTCTTCATGGCCATCATAGAACGCCACTGCGGTCTGGCAAACCAGCAGAGCGATCAGAAAATAGCAAATGCGGATGAAGTTCATTGTGACGAACGGGTACTTGAATCCAAAATGTGACCGACAATCTAACAGGATACGGGCGGGACTTCCAACCCCAGCCTTTTTCTAACGCTGATCTGTGGCCTATCTCTCTGCTGGGTAGTGGCACGCGCAGTCAGAGAGCCCCTGTAGTATCCCGCAAGAACTGGTTGGCATTTTCCCCGAACACTGGCTGCGCAATTCCACCAACTGCTTCCTCAGCTGCTGAAGTGATTGCATGCGAGATTCCACGCGATCAATCTGCTCATCGATAAGCTGATTGATATCGGCACAGTTTTCTTCGGGATGTTTCTGGGAAACGAGAAGGCGGCGGATATCCTCCAGTGGTATATCTAGGGAACGGCAGTGTCGAATGAATCGCAGTTGTCCAAGCTGTGATTCATTGTAAAGACGAAAATTGCCACTTGATCGCGCCGGAACCGGCAACAACCCCATCTGTTCATAGAATCGCACTGTCTCGACTTTACAGTCAGAAAGTCTAGCGACCTCTCCAATTCTGTAGCGCATATACAAGCCTCTCGACTCTCTCTTGACTCTATAGTGGCTACAGGGATTCTAATCGATCAACGGACTGAACTACCACCTAGGAGCCCACCATGGACGACCGCAATCCGGAAACCCCCTGCGACTGTGCAAACACGGTCGATCCCGCCAACAGCCAAAATCCCCCAGTTGAGCCGGGCACAGGCGGTGAGTCGACACTATTGTCCATCTCCAAAATGGACTGCCCCACCGAAGAAAGCCTGATTCGAAGCAAGCTGTCCGGTATTGAGGGGATATACCAGCTCGACTTCAACCTGGTGCAGCGAACACTGCTGGTAGGCCATGCCCAGGGATTACAACCAGAGCTGCTCAAGGCATTGGAGCCTCTGGATCTGGATACGCGGCTGGCGGTTGCGGCCGACACGAATACCGCGCCTCCAGAGACAGCCACCAACTGGTGGGGCCTGGGTGCAGCGGCCGTGGCAGCCCTGGCCTCGGAATTGGTGTACTGGATACAAGGGGGTAACAATTGGCTGGTGATGCTACTGGCCCTTGTCGCTATTGCTGGCGGTGGGCTCAAGACCTACAAGAAGGGCTGGATTGCGCTCAAGAATCGCAACCTGAACATGAATGCCCTCATGTCCATTGCCGTCACCGGCGCGCTGCTGATCGGCCACTGGCCGGAAGCTGCCATGGTCATGGTGCTATTTACCTTGGCGGAGCTAATTGAGGCCAAATCTCTGGACCGGGCGCGCAACGCAATAAGGGAACTGCTGGCGTTGGCGCCGGAGTCCGCAACAGTCCAGGGTGAAGATGGGAACTGGCAAGAGATACAGGCCAAACAGGTGGCTGTCGGCAGCCGGGTACGGGTGCGGCCAGGGGAGCGAATTGCCCTCGATGGTGAAGTGCTCAAAGGGCAGTCTGCCGTCAATCAAGCACCAATTACAGGTGAGAGCTTACCGGTTGAAAAAGCCGTGGGCGACAACCTCTTTGCCGGCAGTATCAACGAATCTGGCGCTCTCGAGTACCAAGTAACCGCCGCCGCAGATAGCTCCACCCTCGCCAGGATCATCCACGCCGTGGAATCTGCACAAGGTAGTCGAGCACCGACACAACGCTTTGTTGATCAGTTTGCGCGCTGGTACACCCCCCTAGTATTCGCGGTAGCACTGGCAACCGCAATCATCCCCCCTTTGCTCTTCGGCGGCGCATGGATGGAGTGGGTATATCGGGCCCTGGTGTTACTGGTAATCGCCTGCCCCTGCGCGCTGGTAATCGCCACGCCGGTTACTATCGTTAGCGGTCTAGCGGCTGCCGCACGCCAAGGCATCCTGATCAAAGGCGGCGTTTACCTGGAAAATGGTCGGCGACTACGTTGGCTGGCGCTGGATAAAACAGGAACCATTACCCGCGGCGAACCCGCACAAACTGACTTTGAGGCTTGGTCCGGCGAAGACGCCCACGAAGTACAATCGCTGGCTGCCAGCCTCGCCTCCCGGTCAGATCACCCGGTTTCTATGGCAGTCGCCAAAGCCGCGCAGGCCGACAAGGTTCCATTGAGAGAAGTGGAAAATTTTGCTGCCTTGCCAGGGCGTGGCGTGAAGGGCGAGATCGGTGGCACTGAATTTCACCTAGGAAACCACCGGCTTGTTGAAGAGCTGGGCGTTTGCACCCCGGAACTTGAAGAGCGCCTGGAAGAGCTGGAGTCTGAAGGGAAAACCGTCATCATGCTGGTCGGCGAAAACGGGGTGCGCGCGTTGTTTGCCGTGGCCGATACGGTTAAAGAATCCAGCCGTCAGGCAATTGATGAGCTTCATGATCTGGGTATAAAAACGATGATGCTCACCGGCGATAACCCACATACCGCCAAGGCCATTGCCACCCAGGTCGGCATAGACCGTGCCCAGGGCAACCTGCTGCCCGAAGACAAACTACGTCAAATCACAGCCCTGACGGAGCACGGCCATACCGGCATGGTTGGTGATGGCATCAATGATGCCCCAGCACTTGCACGGGCGGATATTGGCTTCGCCATGGGAGCAGCGGGCACCGACACAGCCATCGAAACCGCCGACGTTGCGCTGATGGACGATAACCTCGGTAAAATCTCTTCTTTTATCCGCTTATCCCAGCGCACTGCCCGTATACTTCAGCAGAACATTATCCTGGCCCTGGGGATTAAAGCGGTATTTCTCGTACTCGCCTTCACCGGACACGCCTCCATGTGGCTGGCCGTATTCGCCGATATGGGGGCCACCCTGCTCGTCGTTTTCAATGGGTTGCGGTTGATGCGTCATTGACTCTTGAGGCTTTCCGAGAAACCTAATGCCACCGATTCAATCCAAATAAATGGTTTGTAGGGATACTCTACACCTGAATTGGGTAGCCTATATTGGTCAGCATGAGCAAATTCCCCGCAACTCTGCCCGAAAAACTAAAACAACCCTCTCCAGTCAATTAGCTACAACTTGAACAAATCAAAATTAGCCGGATACCCTCCTCCCCCTTTAATGGACCGGAGAAATCACTCCACTTGGCTCGGGGTATTTAGCTGCTTCAAAAGCGCAAGCTGTCGCTTTTTAGGCAGCTTATCGATTTTACAAATCAGTTCCGCCAAGACATTCGATTCACAGAAAAAGTACGCCACCGGCACATCCAGCTCTTTGCCGATTCTTTTGAGCATCTGGTAATCAGGGCTATGACGCCCCTTTTCATAATGCGTCATGCGGCTACTGGCCGAGCCCGGCTCAATGCCCAAGCGAATACCCAGCTCCTTTTGGCTGACACCTTTCGCGGTGCGCGCTTGGAGCAGGCGCAACGGGATGGGAGAGGAATTGGGCAAAATACGAGCATCTTCGAGTTCTCAGGGACTTAGATTGTCTAAGTATATGGCCATCCGGTATACTTAGGAATCCTAAGCGCCGCCGCCCCAGCTGTATATTTAACGATCAATCCTATTACCCCCCCCCATGACTCCATCAAACATTAAGCCTGAAATACTCGACTTGTTGGTTTCGGGAAGGTATGACACTTTCACTTGCCCAGCACTTACTCAGGCCTACTTTGCGTCACCTCGCTGCACTAGTCCCACCAAGCGCGCCGCGAGTCAAATCGTTGCCCGGACCGTCAAAGCTTTGGAAGTCGATGAGTTAGTTGTGGGTACCTCCTCGACATCTGCACGAACCAAACAGTATCAGCTCACTGCAGATTTCCACCGCGTCTTCTCCGAGACGGATAGCAGCACGGTCTCAACACGTGAATCCAATGCCCCAAGTGACAATTTCCTCTCGATACTTGAAGGAAAACTACATGAGTACAAAGTCGAGCTCTTGGAGGCAATTGGGGAAGTCGAAGAATATGAGGAATTAAGCAAAACAGCACCGGAGAAAATGAATCAGATTCAAGCGCTCTACGACCGTGCGCGTGACCATTTTTCTAGAACTCAGGGGCGAGTCAAAGCTATCGAGGCCGTCCTCACTGAAGTAAAGCGATCATAATTAATGCAATTACGAAAATGGCAGTCCGAGTGCATTTCAAAAGCGCTCGAGCATTACAGTGCGGGCATGACACATTTCTTGTGCTTGGCAACTCCTGGTGCGGGGAAAACAGTGATGGCATCCACTCTGGCCAATCATTTGTTTGACTCGGATTTAATCGACCTAGTAATTTGCTTTTCCCCTTCTGTGGTAGTGGCTGAGGATTTTAGGTGTGAGCTGGAGCAGATTACCGGAAAACGCGTTGACGGATTGATTGGGTCTTCCGGGTCTTCACTGACATACCAGTCACTACGTAATCTCGGTGACCGATTTTGGGCCCTATTCGACCACTACAGAGTCTTCGTAATCTTTGATGAAATCCATCATTGTGCGGGTAACACTGTTGAGCAATCAAACGCCTGGGGTGAAAAAATTATCACCCATATACAAGGGCGTGCGTCTTATACGTTGGCGCTCACCGGAACCCCTTGGCGATCCGACCAGCTGCCCATAGTCCTAGCGAACTATAGCGATGAAAATCACATGGTTCGCTGTGATTACCAATACGGCCTCAGTGAAGCGATTTTGGATAGTGTGTGCCGTACACCAGTTATGACGGCTATTGACAACAATCAAGTTCAGTTTCAACGCGATGATGACCGCGAGCAGTTCCGATCTTTCAGAAGTTTACTTACCGAATCTGATTGCACCTATCAGGAGCTATTAGAAAGTCGAGACTTAATTTTATACTGCCTGAATCAGGCGAGTCAGAAATTGGACTCATTGCGGAGGAAAACGCCAAATTCAGGTGGATTAATAGTAGCCACATCGATTGCCCACGCCGAGGAGATACACGCAATTCTTGCCAGTGAGTTAGGTGAGCATGCCGACATCGTAACGCACAAAAGTGAAAATTCCTTATCTACGATCCGCGACTTCAAAAAATCGGATAGAAAGTGGATCATATCGGTTGGAATGATCAGTGAGGGAACAAACATACCTCGTCTTCAAGTATGCTGTCATTTAACCCGTGTCAAAACCGAACTGTACTTCCGGCAAATACTCGGAAGAATTCTGCGCTCCTATGGCGGCCGTAATGAAATTGGGTATATGTATTTCCCAGCGGAACCAACGTTAATGGAGTACGCAGAAAGAATTGAAAATGACATTCCAAATACCGCCACTATAAAATCATTTCTTTCAAAACCTCATGGCCAAGTAAGCTCAGTCGAGATTACGCCCAGATCAAATGTGAGTGATCAGAAATCGGTAACTATCAGCTTGGCCCCGCAGGAGCTGGAAGTTGTCTATTCTGCAGTAAGAGTGCACGACAAAAGGCAAGACTTTGATCTTCCGGTTGATGCCACATACCAAGGTTCAGACTTATCAAGAAATTACTTGAGATCAATAAACATTTCCGGGAATTTCATTCGTAAACGATTATCGCCACAAATGGCCAAAACCTACTGACAATTGCAACTACTTACTATAAATGCGGCAGATCGCTATTATTCGTCTCAATGTCGCTCGTTTGAGGGTTATCGAAAGCGGAGACTCTCTGTCTTCAATCAACCGCGCAAATTTCTCATGAGTATGTTTCTCAACGTAGACAGGAATCTTGTAGGCCGAGACTTTGTCGTCGGCGATGTGCACGGCCACTTGCAGCAACTACATGCGCAATTGCAGGAGGTCGCCTTCGACACATCTCTCGACCGATTGTTCTGCCTCGGAGATCTAGTGGACCGAGGCCCTGATAGCGAAGCCCTGCTCGAAATGATTGATCAACATACCTTTTTCAGTGTTTCTGGCAATCATGAAGCGATGATGATCGCCGGGTTTGAGAACCCCGAAACCGCAGCCAAGCATCGCACCAACGGCGGTGAATGGTTCTACACTTTGCCACTGGATCAGCGGCAGCACCTAGTGAACCAGGTCAGGCACTGGCCTTGGGCCATTGAACTGGATACCGGCAGCCGACGCATCGGGCTAATCCACGCCAACGTTCTCGGCGGCAGCTGGTCACGGACGCAGCGTGCCCTGGCCGCTATCGAAGAAGCCTGGTCAGCTGGCGCATCACTTGAAGAGGACGAGCGAATGGCGAGCGCCGCAGAGCAGTTCCTATGGGATCGCTCCCTGGCGCGCCAGCTGTACAGGTGCCTACTCGGCCTAGGCGATGCGAAGCGCACCCTGGTCGAATACAAACGACTATTTCTTGAGCGCCTGGACACAATTGACCTGGCCAAACCAGAAACACTTGCCCCCTTCCAGATCAGCGGCATCGAGGCACTCTACCTCGGCCACAATTTCGTACCCAAGCCGGTCGCCGTGGGCAACTGCCACTTTCTGGACACCTACCGTGGAGCGCAAGGCGAGCGGTTGGCTTTGGTTTGTGTCAATGAGTTTCCAATGTCCCCGTCACACCCGTAGTTCCAACCAAATTCCGCCCTGTAATTTAGTGTGCCACTACATTCTGGGTTTTGTTTAGAGCTTCGTATTCTCGGCCAGATTATTGCCGGCGAGCCCTATTTAGGTTCCGACCACTATGTGGTTCGGGATCGTACTGGAAAAATACCTGCAGACAACATCGCTGCGAATGATTGCCGACCTAAAAGTGGCTTGGGTTTACTAGCGGGTTGAAATGAGACACCTGCGCTAGCAGCACGCTGCGCTTACGCACAACTACATGCGAGCTGCTGCCCATGAAGTGAAGAAGGAAGATTACTTACGCTTACCCTTTTTTTCGCCATGCCGGACACCGTCCACCCAGTAAGCAGGCTATCCGATGGACTTATCCCGGGTTAGATGTGGCCCCCGGTTTTGATGTCATGTAATTAGTAACGACGCCTGAACGATGGTTCGCTTGTACTCGCCTTCTCGATTCATACTTGACGCACCACGTGGGCACGCCCTCTCCCTCAATGCTCACGACAACGGTCTTCAGCCAATGCCGCTTGAGGGTAGTTTGAAGCCGGCCCCTGCAGGCAGACTCCGGAGGGTCGATTCCTCCATCACTTCAGCAGCTTCTCTTGCTTCACAACTGGCTCCTGCCGATTGATCCGCAATGCTGCGGCACACGGTGAGTCAGCCGAGGGAACTGCCCCCTCAGCTGCTCTCAGAACCCGGCGTGAACCTCTCGGCTCACCGGGCTCCCATTACTTCAACCGAGAACGCCCCGCGTGCGCACCAATGTACGAACAAACCGGGGTAACTCCGCTTCACACGATCAAGCCAGGCAAATGCTCTGGTTTTGTGGCCGCGCAGGCGCTTATATTTTCTCATGGCCCAACGGACGATAACCTTGTCGATATAATCCGCAACAGGTTGAAACTCCGAGCCTCGGAAACGACAGTAGTATCTAATCCATCCTCGTACGCGAGGTGCTGTCAACCGGGCGAGATCGCCCAGTGATAACTCACTACGCAGTGAAAGATGCCCCCGCCGTATTGACTGACGCATCGCAGTCATAGCTGTGCGACTGACCGCCGGCGTGAAGCCTGTGCGAACCTTCCCACGCTTATCCACAATGCGTCTCGGCCGGAACGTATAGCCGAGAAAGTCAAAAGTGACACACTCGTGTGTTTCCGTTCGCCTGCTGTCCTTGCAGTACACCACCCGAGTCTTTTCCGGGTGCATCTCCAAGCCGCAGTCACGAAGGCGTGTGGCTAACTGCTCACGCAGCCAGTTCGCCTCAGCCTCGCTTCGGCAGTGCAAGATGCCATCATCAGCGTAACGGCAGAAGGGAGTGTCGGGGTGGTTTACCGATAACCAACGATCCAATGCATAGTGTAGAAACAGATTTGCGAGCACCGGAGATAGCGGACCGCCTTGCGGCGTACCCACAGTTCGCGACGCTCGAATCCCATCTTTTCCCTGCATTGGAGCCGTTAGCCAGCGCTCCACGTAGAGCAGTACCCATCGTTCGTCACAGTGATGACGAAGTGCTTTCAAGAGCAAACCGTGATTGATGTTATCGAACAAGCCGCGGATGTCGTACTCCAGCACCCAATCACGCTCCCAGCAACGTTTGCGCGTCGCCGAGAGTGCATCATGTGCTGACTTCCCGGGCCGGTAGCCGTAAGAGTCGTCATGGAAGACAGGCTCTAGTATCGGCTCCAGTAACAAGGTGACGACCGTCTGTGCAATCCTGTCACTGACCGTCGGCACTCCGAGAATCCGCTCCCCTCCCGTTTTCTTCGGAATCGGTACTGCTTTGACCGCCGGGGGAAAGTAGCTTCCCGACGACATCCGATTCCATATCCGGTAGAGGTTCCTGCTCTGGTCGCAATCAAAATCCTTGATCGACTGGCCATCAATTCCTGCGGCTCCTCGATTGGCCTTTACGCGCCGGTATGCCTCCCACACCAGGCGTTTTGAGATAACAAAGGGTTTCGCCGATGTCACCGGTTCATCCTCCCGAGGGAGTTGGCCCGTGACTCGACTGAAGCAACCTGACACCTTCGCTCCGCTCCCATTACAGGAGCATCTACGCTACTACGAGTCAGTCCGTCCTCGGACCGTGCATTGGTACTCTCAGTCTTGCTTTTCTTCACTTGACTTTCTTCCTTAACATCACGGTACCGAGTTCCCGCAGTTCCGCTAAAGCGCCCAAATCGAGCTCGCGCCATCTCTATGCCGGACACCGTCCACCCAGTAAGCAGGCTATCCGATGGACTTATCCCGGGGATAGATGTGGCCCCCGGTTTTGATGTCATGTAATCAGTAACGACACCTGAACGATGGTTCGCTTGTACTCGCCTTCTCGATTCATACCTGACGCACCACGTGGGCACGCCTTCTCCCTCAACGCTCACGACAACGGTCTTCAGCCAATGCCGCTTGAGGGTGGTTTGGAGCCAGCCCCTGCAGGCAGACTCCGGAGGGTCGGTTCCTCCATCACTTCAGCAGCTTCTCTTGCTTCACAACTGGCTCCTGCCGATTGATCCACAATGCTGCGGCACACACATCTATCCTGACACAGGGGGCTCCTTTAGGGACTGACCTTGTTTGGCGACAATCAGTCTAACCGTGGCCTACTCCTAAATCATCTACAGGCAAATTTACAGATGGGATGGTGCTCTACCTGAGCACATTCGCAATGGACCTATTCACGCCCCAATCGAGTTACTTTTCTTTCTCTAAGCAGATCATTCTCCCGCTCCAGCTCTTCGTTCAACCTGGTTAGCGAGTTGACAATATTTAACAGCTTTTCGTTCTGTGCCTTCAGGCGATTGATACGCTTAGCGTCAGACTCTCTGGATTTTTTGGCTTTAACTTTACCTGAAGGTTTAGAATTAATCTCAGCGTAGGCGGAAATCTCTATGTGCAGTTCGGGATATCTATCCTTTCTTAAACTCACAGGCTGCATTCCCGCCTCTTTCGCCACATTGGACAATGAAACCGGCGTGCCTTTAGGAAGGGTATTTGGCTCGTCGCGTTTGAGCCGTTCAAACGCAGCCCGCATCTCTGATTCAACACTCTTAGGCCGTGGCATATAAGTAAACCTCGATAGCTTCATTCTCAGCTTTCAGTTTTGAGTGCCTAGGGGAGTTTTCTACAAGATTTTTGAGCTCTTTAGCATTGTTATCGTACAAAGCTTTCAATCGCTTGTCGTTCCTCTTCGAAAACACCGCATCTTTACAAGGGCCCTTGCCATCAACGCCAGCGCAATGCACCGCTGACTCCACCCCACCGTATTCACAACTTTGGGTCATGCAAAAACCAAGAAGGGTGGGCCTTGCTGCAATTTCACCTTTCTTCGCGAGCGCCTCCAGCCTTTCGAAGTCGCGCTTCTCAATAAGCCTGAGCGTATCTGTAGCAATTAGATTCTTCCCGGTTGGATGAACGCTGTCGTCCAGAGTGTTCTTGGCGATTTCGATTAGATTTCGCACAGCGGTTCTATAACTTTCTAAAATTACGGCTTGTTCTGCATTGGCGTTTACTTTTAAGCGAGTGTAGTTACGACCATAGTAGTAACTTTGGTGAACAGTTTTATGCTTCATTAGCCACTGGATAACTGATGCTGGCACATTTGAGCTAAAAAGGTTTACGGCCAGTGTGCGCCTTAATTGATGGGCATTAAATGACCAGACACTACCGACTTTGAACCACGATTTCTCTGCTAGTTTCGGCGTAAGTTGGTAGGCAATCTTGTAGTCCTCTTCCGTAATGATGAGGCTTTGCGGATTAAATGTAACTGGGTTTAGCTCTACTAGCTTACCCAACCCCCACTGGGTTACATTGATAGCGCTCGTACCGGAGCCCCAGTGCTCTATCTTTCCTGTCATAAGGTAAGGATTTCTCTGAGTATCTGGGGCAACGTTTTTGAAAGTAGTATCCATCCGCAAACGAGCGAGGAAATTGAGAATTTTTACGGCCCTCTCAACTATCATCGGCACAACCCAGCGGGCGTCACTATCCTGGTCCGTCTTGGTGCTCTCCCCCACGATTAATGCCACCTTACCCAAGGTGGGATCCTGGTCCACAACGAAACAATCTGAACGCAAGGACAAGCCTTCACCGGCCCGTTGAATACTGTGAGCCAGAATAAACGTGAACGCACAATCTCGCACGAGACTCGCGTACGCGGAAAATGCATGTAGATCATGCTGTTGGTTTGGTATGTAGCCAACCCAGTAATTCAGAAGCTCCGCTAAACCGTGAAACTCAAAAAACGCGTTCGCGCCTCCAGGGTAAACCCGCCTGGGAGGTCGCGTCGGCTTCATTCTCCCCTTGACACTGGTATTTCGCCCTGGGTCTATAAAAGGACTCTTTTGTGTGTAGCCATTTTCAATGTTATGTCGATAAGCATCATATATCCATCTCCAAGCATTTCCGAAATCATCCTGATGCTTTTCAAAGTCATCCATAACAAGCTCGGTTGATCGAATTAGCGACATCCAAATTCGTGGAGGTATGTAAGCATTCTGCGTCGGAATATGAGGGACTTGGAGCCTGGTCAACTCTTCTATAAATGCGACGTCAGCAATTTTCCAACCCAGAACGTCTTCCACTCTCAACAACCGATTTAGAGCGTGAACCAGTCTAACTTGTTGTGCAGGACTAAAGCATCCAATAACATCACTTGCAAGTCGCGGAAACCGATAAAGCTGATCTACAGTAATTTCATTGGAATCAGAAAACTTACAAAGTTTACTGAGCAGTACAAACGTGCCCTTTAGTGATTTGATCTTCCCCGGAAATAATGGCATGTGATACAAGAACAGAAATGTCAGATTCTTGAGTAGCTCATTATTCCTTTGAGTAAGCCCTTGCGCGCGAAAGTCGAAACCTCTCGTGCCATATGCGCTGAAATCCCAATGGTCATCCGAATATCTTGAAAGCGCCCTACCATTTGCATCTACAGAAACGTAAAAATCACTTGCTGGAGGAAAGGTAACAGGTTTGTAATTGCAAAGCTTTGAAGCGTCTAAGGATAGCCCGTGAGAACCGCAAAAACGAAGTGAAAGAGCTTCCATCAGGACTCCCAAAAATTAATCACATTTTTCCAAGTTGAGTGATAACAACCCTCTTCAATACGCATTAGAGCCTCGGAAACCCACTTCTTTGAAGCGTGATTTAGCTCCTTGAAAGCTTCTATCTTTTCCGATAATCGCGCGACAACCAGGTCAGCAGGAATTTCACGTTTTACAGGTTGAGCAGCCTCAATCAGCTTCAGGTGCCTAAATGTTGCCAACGACCAAACATAATCCTCCGACTCGATATCACGATGACTAGTGCACCACAAGCAACCAGATTCGTTGACACAATTGGGAGCTATCACTTCCAACGGCTTATCTGCGCAAGATTCGGGTTGCGCGCCACAACCACTATTTATCAAGCTAACCGGCTGCTCAGGCCAAAATTTCGTCAATGCAGCCATGGCTCTATGTTGCGAAGGTCTATTATAATCCCGCCTAAACACCTCTCTTGTGTGCTGATTCATTTCAGCACTAAGATCTGAATCTCCAGTCATACGATTTAGGAAATTCGCGCGAGTATTTCGAGTTATTCTTGGAGGAACCCAGGGAATACCATCGCGTCTCAACTGAGACGTTAAAGTCTTGTAGGCTACAGAACCCCTACCTTTTGAGCTCTTATAGGAGACCGGAAATAGTTCAAGCTTATCCGGGAAAAAATGATCAACAAATTTAATTAAATTTTTTAATCGCTTTTTATAGTCCTTATAAATAGTAAACTTTATCGGGCCTTGCTTTCTACCTTTATAACATGTGACCAACCAGTCATTATTCCCCTGTAACTTATAAGAGAATCTTTTTCGTTCTATCTGCAGGATTTGCGATACGCTCATTCCGGTTTGATATACGAATATTACAAGCTCAGCAAGGATCCGAATTCTTATCAAGCTTCCACGAAATTTATCGATTTTCTCTGTTGGCTTGCAAAGAGTTCTAGCAGATTCCGACTTGCGTTTTCCCTTGTAATTGAGCATATTTATCAACCCCAAAGGCATCTTGATCTCATGAGGTGCGCCATCAAGATTTATCGTATTAACAGCTAATGGTAGTTGCCCATAAATAGATTCAATTGATATAGAGTCAGAAATATCCACACAATAATAGCCAAGTAACTGCGAGCTCGATAAATGCTGTTTCTCGGCCGCAGGACTGACAGAAGTTTTACGAGGGGCCGAATACGCTTTGATCGTCCTAGAAAGGTATTTTAGTTCCGCGTGAGCAGGTCTCTCCAAAATCTTAGAAAGTGACTGAGCAACATTAAAAACTGCTTTGTATGCTGTTATCGGTTTTATCTTTTTGTTGCCCCATGCCCTCAGATAGCAGAACTCATCATACGCTAGAAATATTTTTTCGAGTGTGTTGTCATCCAAGGAGATCTGTACTTTGTTCTCATCAATCCACTTCATGAAATTATTCATGTCATTTACATAGGTGTATATAGATGACTCTGAAGTCCCGCGCGTTACCTCATGATTAAAGTGATCTGTAGCAGCCTCAACAAAAGGTAATCGTTCTTTAATAGCGGTCTGCCATATCTTCGCCGTCACATCGCGATAGAACCACCTGGAATCAGTCGCTGCGCCCCCACTGATTAACCAACGACTGAGATTGGCCCACGAGCCTTCAATGTTCTTAATCTTTAGATGATCGGGACTTTCCACGTTACTCTTCCTTACCGCGAAAATTAGGCCCCAAAAATTGGTCAACGAATGCTTTGTTGGCTTTCCTCGCCGCCTTAGATTTCTTTAAGAACTTAATATATTTCCAAGTCGTGCTTTCATTTTTATGCATCAGCCAATCTCGAACGTAATCAATCGCATCAACCTCGTCACCGTACGCCATCCACTCTCGTGCCAGCTCTGTACCAAAAGTTGCCCGGGATTGATGAAATTTCAGATCATGGAACTGGGTCAAGCCAGCTTTCAGCAATGCCTTTCGAAGATCAGAAATAGCTGTATTAATGCTTCCTTCGCTATATGGCTTTCCGTCCTTGGTAAGAAAAACTAAAGATTTGTTTTTCTTTATCGCCTTCGCCTGCCGCTCAAGTCGAGTGATATTGGTTTCCGCATACTCAACAATGAAATTATATACAGGCCTAAGAAAGCGAAGATAACCAGCAACATCATATTTGGTGTCGATACCAGTACCGGGGCCGGCAGCGACAAGCATGATTCCAGGATCTACGGGATCCGGAGTAGCATTCTTCAGATTCTCAATACGGATCGTCCTTATTGATCCAATTCGTGCACCTGTAAAGAAGCCCAGCGCGAACATTGCATGCAGAACGGTATTCTGATCGCTTGCATTACGCTTCAAGTAGTTCAGCAACGAATCACGATCCTCGACAGAAAGTGGCCAAAGCCCCCCTTCTACAGTAGTGACGTTTGCTTTTCGATGGGGAATCCTTAGATCAGTGGTCCAAACCCCCACCGTTCGCTGAAAGCCAGTCGCATTAAAGAACGTAACCGCAACTTGCTGGTCCTCCCACATTTTCAGCTGCTTGTCGATTAGCCCTTTTGCCTTCGCCCACTTATAGAAATTCACGACAGCATTCATTCTTCTGGATGGAACTGCGCTCACCCCATTCGAAGAATTTATTAGATATCCCCTAAAACGGTCCAAGCATCGATCTTCCCTTCTGATTGGGAAGTGCAGCCAATGGAGGCCATTATCCTCTAGCCAATCAGCATAAGCCTTCAGGTCATAGGCGTTGCTACGAATAGTTGGAGCCTTTGCTCTTCTTTCGGAAAGGTAGCGGTGAGCCTCCATCCAGAGCTCTCCGTCAGACCAAAATATTGTGAATTTGGTCTCAGGCCTTCTAGATTCGCTGGGTGTCCATTCACAGCCACGACGGCTATATGGCTGTGCCGAGTACTCTTGGAGATATGCCATAGCCGTTTACCTGACCGATTATCATAATGTCAGGTATAGTTACTCTAAGGTGTCGTTTTGTCAACACTCCAACTAATGTGTAAGATAGATGCCCTGCCAGGTGCCCAACGCGAGGTGTCCATCGATGACCGGGATACTCAGGCTGGATGCCGTTAATGCGGCCTTGATATGCGCAGGCATGTCGTCCGGACCCTCCAGCGTGTGCGTATAGAGCGGGTCGTTTTCCGGCACCAGTCGGTTCAGCCAGTTTTCAAGGTCAACTCGGGCACTCGGGTCGGCGTTTTCCTGAATCAGCAGGCTGGCCGAGGTATGTTGAATAAACAGCGTGCACAAGCCATCGCCACCAGCGGACTGACTGGACAGCCACCCCTCTACCTCGCGGGTGAACTCGTGCAGCCCCTGCCCCCGCACTACAATCTCCAGCTGTCCTGTTGCCATAAATACTCCTGTCTCCAAGCCATCTCACATCGACTTGGGGTTTCCGTTATAATCCGCGCCCCAAATTTGAACACACTCAAACCTGTAATTGTACGGCTGATCCCATGGCACTTCACCGCGTAAATACCGACGAATACCAACAGCAACTGGACCAGAAAGTGGCCCGGCTGCGGGAGGCCTATACGCCCTATACGGAGCTGGCACCGGAAGTCTTTCCTTCCCCGCCCAGCCACTACCGCCTGCGCGCGGAATTCAAGATGTGGCAAGATGGTGGGCGCGTGGATTACGCCATGTACAAACAGGGCGAGTACAAAAAGCCGTTTGTGATTCAGGAGTTTACCGTCGGCTCGCGCCGGATCAATGAACTGATGCCGCCGTTGCTCGATGCCATTAACGCCAGTGAAATACTGCGCAAACGCCTGTTCTGTACCGAGTTCCTGACAACATTGAGCGGTGACGCGCTGATCACGCTGATTTATCACAAGCCCCTGGGGGATGAATGGGAATCAGAGGCGCGCGCGCTTCAAGAGCTGCTGGGTGTACCCGTGTTGGGGCGCTCACGCAAACAGAAACTGGTACTCGAACGCGACTATGTGATTGAAAAGCTGGACATTGACGGACGCGTATTCCAGTACAAACAAGTGGAAGGCAGTTTCACCCAGCCCAATGGCGAGATTTGTCGTTCAATGATCAGCTGGGCAAAAAGCTGTTGCCCCCAGCCAGGGGCAGAGCAAGCCAGCGGCGATTTACTGGAACTCTACTGCGGCAATGGTAATTTCACCATCCCTCTGGCGTCGCACTTTCGCAAGGCGTTGGCGACGGAGATTTCCAAGGTGTCTGTGAATGCAGCGCAGGAAAACATCGCCGCAAACGGCGTAGACAATCTGGCGATACTGCGCTTGTCCAGTGAGGAATTTACCCAGGCGATCGACAAGCTGCGCCCTTTCCGCCGCCTCAAGGACTTCGACCTGGACAGTTATGATTTCTCTACGGTGCTGGTGGACCCACCCCGGGCGGGCCTGGATCAGGATACCTGTGCGATGATTGTCCGTTTTCCGCGGATTTTATACATCTCCTGCAACCCGGAGACACAATTGGAAAACCTGGCGGAACTTACCAAAACCCATCGCATCGAGCGATTTGCGATCTTTGATCAGTTCCCCTACACCGATCATACAGAATCTGGCGTATTGCTCGTTCGGAAGTAAGCAGTACGCAGCGCGCCAGTCCGGGGCGGTGATGGTGACAGGCCGCCCCCAAATTAAGTAGTTAAAAACTCCTGCCGAGAATGCGCTTGGCCGCGTCCAGGGCAAAATCGCCCAACTCCTGCTCCACATTGAACATTTCTTTCTCGTACGCGAAGCGCTCCTTCGGGGAGAGCTTTTTCCATTCAGCAAGAATGGGTATGTGACTGGTTTTATCCGCGATTTGGTAGAAAGCCACAAACTCCTCTTTTACCGACGCATCCACCTGCAAGGAGTCCAGCAGGACGCGGATACGGATAGAAGCTTCAGTCAGCCCCACGCCCTCTTCCAGCAGGGTTTTGGCAATAATCTGGATACTGTTGTTTACCCGCTCGCGCTGTGCCTCAGCTGCTGCCTCGAGATCTGCCAATTGTTGGACCTGCCGTTTGCGCGCAGCGCGCAGCTCCAGACAGTAGTAAGTCGCTACCGCAGAGAGAATGAGAATAATCAGCCCGGCAATTACCAGAATCCACGCGGGAACTTCAGTCATGGGAGGTTTACCTTTAACAGGGCCAGTCCAAGACTGGCGGTAACAATAGAAAAGAGTGTACTGATCGCAATAATATTGGCGGCCAGCTGGCTGTTTCCGCCCAATGCCCGCGCCATGATAAAAGAAGCCGAAGCTGTTGGCGCGGCTGCGAGCAAAAACAGGATTGCCATGGACTGACTATCCAGGCCGAACATCCAGCCAATGGTAACCAACACCACGGGGACCACAAGCAATTTGAATGCACTGGCGACCACCGCGCCAAAGGAACTGCGGCGCAACATGCTCAGATCCAGCGACGCGCCAATACACAGCAGTGCCAATGGCAGCGTGACTGACGCAAGGTACTCTCCGGTTTGAACCACCATTTGCGGCAGCTTTAGCCCTATGGCTTTGGCCACTAGCGCTGAAACGATGGCCACAATCAGCGGATTGCGTGCGACGTCGATGGCCAGCTTTCGCCAGCTAAACTTCGCCTTTTGCGAATACACCGCAAACAGGGCGACTGCCGCAATATTATAAAAGATCGTGATCACCGCCATCAGTAACGCGGCCTGCGCCAGCCCCGATTGTCCATAGGCATTTACGGCCCATGCCAGACCGATAATCCCCAGGTTTCCGCGAAAAGCACCCTGGATAAACGCACTGCGGTCCCCGTACTCCAGTGGTCGCGCGCACAGCCACGCAAGCGGGACGGTTAGTACGGTTCCCAGCAAGCCCGCCAGCAGCAGAGGCCATTCGTTCGTCGGATTGGCATCGGAGCCGAAAATATTGAAAAACAACAGGGCCGGCAAGGTAATCAAAAACACCAGCCGCGACGCATCATCGACAAAAGAGTTGCTGAGCAGCTTTGCGCGTGCCAGCGCGTAGCCCACCAGCAGGGTCAGGAAAATAGGCGCAGTAACAGAGAGCGCAAACGAAAAGGTTTCAGCGACGGCGTCCAAGACTTATTCCACTTCCTCGGCAGTCGGTTGCGCGAGTTTCTTTTCCGAATCCAATGCGGGCAGTTTGTGGCTGTCTTCCGCCTTTTCCCGCAGATCGGCGGCAATCTGCTTGCGCGTCTTGGCGCCCAGTTTGCGCAAGCTATCGATGCGCTTCACCGCATTGCCACGGCCAGTGGCGAGCCGCTTATAGGTTTCCTGATAGGCCTCATCGGCCTGGCGGATACGGCTACCGAGGTTATCCAACGACTCCAATACCAGGGCAAACTGGTCGTGCAGCTTGCCCGCCTCATCGGCAATCTTTTCTGCGTTCTTGTTCTGCTTTTCGTAGCGCCAGATATTCTCCACCGTGCGCAGGGTTGCCATTAACGTCGTCGGGCTGACCAGTACAATCTGGCGCTCGTAGGCAAAGCGGAACATTTCCGGGTCTGCCTGCATCGCGAGCATGTAGGCCGCCTCAATGGGCACAAAAATAAATACGAAATCGAGGGTGCGCACGCCCTCCAGTTGTTCATAGGCCTTTTTGTTCAAGCCGGTAATATGCGCCCGCAGCGAGTTCACATGCTGCTTGAGCGCCTGGGTGCGCTCTTCGTCGGTCTCGGCCGACGCGTAGCGTTCGTAATCCACCAGTGAGACCTTGGAATCAATGATCAGGTCCTTGTTCTCTGGCAGGCGTACGATTACGTCCGGCTGGCGACGGCGGCCATCCGCACTAAAGCTGACCTGGGTTTCATACTCGCGGCCTTTTTGCAGCCCCGACTCCTCCAGCAAGCGCTCGAGTACCACTTCACCCCAGTTCCCCTGGATCTTGCGGTCGCCTTTCAGTGCAGAAGTCAGGTTCAGCGCTTCATCGCTAATACGCTGGGTCTGCTCGCGCAGCGCCTTGATCTGGCCCAACAGGCTATTGCGCTCTGAATTCTCCCGGTCATACACGTGCTCGACACGCTTGCGAAAATCGCCCAGCTGGCGCTCCAGCGGATCCAGGCTTTTACGCAGGCTGTCTTCACTGCGGCGCTGGAAGGCCTGCTGTTTTTCCTCGAAAATGCGATTTGCGAGGTTTTCGAACTGCTGGGTCATGCTCGCCCGAGTCTGCTCCAGCTGCTGTTTTTGCTCTGCGAGAGCCGCCTCGCCCTTCTCCACCAGTACCTGATGTCGCACCAGCTGTTGCGACTTCTGCGCTAGTTCATCACGCAGCTGCTGTATTTCCCGCTGAAGCTGAGCTTCTCGCTCCTGCAACACCTGCGCTTGGGCCTGCTGGACCTGTAGCTCGGCTTGCTGGGCGTGATAATGACTGATCAGACGCGATCTGCCGGCCCTGCCCCCCAAGAATACGAGCAGCAGCAACACCAGGATCAGGCCTCCGGCCAGCAATGACTGCTCGAGGGAAATTTGCAGGGGAAACCAGGTCATAAAAATCACTTAAACTTATTGGGTAGTGTTACCAAATTCGCTATTTATGGCGTCGGCTGGGGTATCCTTGCCGGCCAGAGGTACTTAGAGCTACTTAACGGGAGACAGGTTGTCGCATGCCAGTAGAGAGCGGCCAACAATCCAGCCGCCATTCTAACAAGGCCCCCAGTGCATTGATATTCGATTCCGGGGTCGGCGCTATCAGTATTGCGCGGGAAATCCGCCGGCAAATACCCGGTCTCACCCTGCATTTCGGTATTGATAACGGCTTCTACCCCTACGGCAACAAGCCTGAGGACATTCTGGGCCCGCGTATTGTTGAGATCGCGAGCCGGATGCTTGCTGCCTGCGACGCCGATTTGCTCGTGGTCGGCTGCAACACCGCCAGCACACTGGCCCTCCCCCCACTGCGACAAGCCCTGCGACAACCTGTGGTCGGCGTAGTGCCAGCCATCAAACCCGCTGCCGCCGGCAGCCTGACCGGCACCATCGCCCTGATTGCCACCGAGGGCACGGTCAATCGCCGTTACACGCGCGAGCTGATTGACCAGTTCGCCAACAGCAGCCGCGTGATTAACGTCCCCGCACCGGAGCTTGTGGCTCTGGCGGAAGCGAAACTGCGCGGCGAAACGATTACTCCGGCAGATTTGGCACCGGTTATAGAAAGACTGTTTGCCGGCCCCCATGGCGATGCCCTCGACACAGCGGTATTGGCCTGTACGCACTTTCCGCTGCTTCGAGAAGAACTCAACGCAGCCTCACCGCGGCCTCTCACCTGGTTAGATTCCGGCGATGCCATTGCACGCCGGGTGCGCTGGTGGCTCGATGAACTCAAACTTGCCCTGCCAAACGAACCGCAGAGCAGCCAGCTGCTCACCAGCAGTGACCATCAAGCTGAGCAGATTCTGCAGGCGTTTAGTGAATTCGCCCCAACGTATCAGCACCAGTCGATTGCGGTTAGACTGTAGCGCTGTGAAGCCCCAGCTTCTCGGCTTATAAAACAGCAATAAACATTCTATTCAGCGTCAAACTTTATGCTGCAACCTGCATTTCCTTTCCGGCAGATCCTCAATGAATTGCCGGAGGGCGGACTCCTGCTCACCCCGACCAATCGACTACGCAATCGCTGTTTGCAAGTCTTCGGCGCATTCCAGCCAGCGACGACCAAAAACTGGACACCACCGGCGGTGGAATCGCTGCAGGGCTGGCTCGACAAACTCTGGTTTGAACTACAGCAAAAACAATGGCCGCCGGCTTTGCGCCGGGTGCTTAACCGTGAGCAATGCCAACTCTTATGGCAGGCCTCTATCGATAGCACGCTGGATAAGGGCCTAATTAACACGCAACAGCTGGCAGGCCACTGTGACGGCGCATTGGCGCAATTGTTTCAGTGGTGTCGAATCGAGCAATTGGAAAACGCACAGGAGGTGTTGCAGCCTCACTTTGAAAATACTGGCTTACAGGCCAGCGACTATCCGCTATTCGCGCTATTGCCCAGGTTCCAGCAAACGCTTGCGCAACACAACGGGATCACCCGGGACCAGCGCGACCTGCTCATTTTGCGCGCTTTTGAAGAGGGGCAGTTGGCGCGTCTCCCGCAGCTCTCCCTGGCGGGCTTTGTGCAATCCTCCCCACTCAATGAAAAGTTGTTTGCCGTGGCGGCCGAAAACGTTGTGCGGTTCGGCATCCCCGCAGCCACGGCAAGCTCCCTGCAAGTGAGTCGCTGCCATAACCTTGAAGAAGAACTTCAGCAAGCAGCACGCTGGGCCGCCACCAAGCTGGCGCAGAATCCTGAAGCAAGCATTGGTATCGTCGTCAACAACCTGGGCCAGTGTCGCGCCCAGGTGGAACAGGTGTTTGCGCGCGTACTGGAACCTCAGTGGTTCTCTCCTACCCAGCCCGCGTACACTCTCCCTTTCAACTTTTCCGCGGGCACGCCGCTGGCAAAGACACCGGTTGGCTCGGCCTCGCTCGAGCTGCTGGAGATGCTCACGGATTCGTTTGATTACAGCACCCTGCGCAATCTGCTGTTCAGTCCGTTTTGGGGAGATGAAGGAGCAGCCGAACAGCATTTGCGCAGCGCCCTGATGCGGCGGCTGCAGAAGCTGGAATTGCGTGAGATACCCGGACACCTGTTGCGCACCTGGGCGGAAAAGCTCGCCGAGGAGCTTGCCCCCGAAAGCGCGCTGCCCGGTCAACTTAACCAACTGGGCGACTGGGCACGGCGCTGGCAACGCGCCCCAGCGGAAGTCTGGGCGCAGCGCTTTTCAGAGCTACTACTGAGGCTCGGTTGGCCCGGCACACGTAACCCCAACAGCCAGGAATACCAGCAACTGGTACTGTGGGAGCAGGCACTGGAAGGCTTTGCCAATCTCAGCGAGTTTACTGGCGCACTGCCACTGCGCAAGGCACTGCAGCTGTTGCGACAGATTGCCAGCCGCAGTCCGTTCCAGGCAGAAACTCGTGACGGGCCACTGCAAATCCTCGGGGTACTGGAAGCCGGCGGCCTGGCGTTCGAGCATATGCGTCTCGTGGGATTCGGTCAGCAGCAGTGGCCGGCACCGCCATCGCCCAACCCGATGCTCCCCATCCTGTGGCAGAAAGACTGGAAAATGCCACGGGCGAGCGCCGAGCGTGAATTGGAACTTGCTCAACAGCTTACCCGGGACTTGCTAAACAGTAGCAGTGATGTCGTGGTTAGCTACGCCTTTGAAGAAGATGGTGTAGGCCAATCGCTCAGCGCACTGTTTGACAGCCCTGCGCCCGCAGGTTGGATGGATAGCGACCCACTCCAGGCTTTTCACGAATCACTGGAGGTCGCGACTGCGCTGGAGAAAACGCCGGACGCAGCACTCCCGCCGCTCTCTGCCACAGAATGCGCACAGGTCCGTGGTGGCGCCGGGGTGCTGAAGGCGCAGGCCCTGTGCCCACTTAACGCGCAACTCCGCTACCGACTTGGCGCCGACAGCTTTATGCAGCCGGGTCTCGGTTTGAGCCCCGCCGAACGCGGCAACCTCATTCATGAAATGCTCGCTGCTTTCTGGGAAAACTGTAAAACGTCTCGCCAGCTTGTCGAAATGACACCAGAGCAGCGCAAGCTCCAGATCAACACCAGTATTGACGCCGCCATTGGGCGGCTAAAAAGAAAACATCCGGAGCTGCCGCAGGCATTCTGGTCGCTGGAAAAAAGTCGCCTGGAAGACATTTTCGAACAGTGGCTGCCGCTGGAACTGGCGCGCCCACAATTTGAGGCTACGCAAATTGAGTCACAAACAACCGTGAATCTCGAGGGGTTGACCCTGACATTGCGTCTGGACCGGCTGGACGACCTCATCACCGCGGATCAGCAAGAACAGCTGGTAATCGACTACAAAACCGGCCAAACCAGTGTCAGCGACTGGCTGCAGGCGCGGGTGCGTGAGCCTCAATTACCGCTCTACGCCCTGTACCTGCCAAACGTAAAAGGCATTGCCTACGGTGAGGTAAAAAATGGTGATTGCAAATATCTTGGTACCGGTGAACTCACCCATTCCATCAAGGGCATAAAAGCGGTTGGTGACAGCCAGAAGAATCCCGAAGCAGAATTCAGCAACTGGGATCAGCTGACCCAGCACTGGCAACAGGCACTGGCAACACTCGCCACAGAGTACAAAACCGGGTATGCCGCGCTCCGCTTCGACCGCCCGGCGGACAACGAAAACCAGAAAAATTTGTGGCCGCTGAATCGCTGGCCGGAACGACAGTCATGAGCAGTACAACACCTGTAGATGCCCAGCAGCGCGCGCAAGCGCTCGATATCACCCAAAGCTATGCGGTCTCTGCCCCCGCCGGCTCCGGCAAAACCGGCTTGCTGACCCAGCGCCTGCTCAAATTGCTTGCCGCCTGCAAACAGCCGGAAGAAGTACTGGCGATTACCTTTACCCGCAAAGCAGCGGGTGAAATGCGCGAGCGCCTGCTCGATGCCTTGCTCGACGCACGGGACAATCCGGAGCCAGAAAACCCCCATGCAAGAATTACTTGGCAGCTAGCAAAGAATTTGTTGCTCCACGACCAGACACATCAATGGCACCTGCTTGAGAGCCCACAGCGCCTGCGCATCCAGACCATCGATGGACTGTGCCGAAACATCGCCAGCCAATTACCGGTCGACAGCGGCTTGGGCGCACCGGGCGAACCCCTGGAACAGCCCGCGATCGCCTATGAGAAGGCGATTGCCAATCTCCTCGCGAAACTGGAGCAAGAACCGCTGGATAGGGATCTCGGCGAACTGTTGCTGCATCTCGACAACAACCTCCCGGAAGTGACCGGGCTGCTGCAGACCCTGCTGGAAAAGCGGGAACAGTGGCTGGAACCGCTACTCGCGGTGCATCAGGAGGAAGCGGAAGACTACTTCACCTTCGTAATAAACGAGTTGATTGAAAGCCAGCTTGCTGCACTAAAAGCGGGCTTGGGGACCTACCTCGGCGAGCTGATTGAACTCGCGGACTACGCGGGCACTAATCTCAGCAAAGACAAACCCGAACATCCAATAAGCCAACTGGCGGGTATCGCAGGCGCACCGAGCTGTAACGCCGAGGGTCTGCCACAGTGGCTGGCGCTGGCTGAGCTACTTGTCACCGGTACCGGTACCTATCGCAAGTCGGTAAGCAAAACCATCGGCTTTCCCGCCGCCGATAAAAAGTCCCCAGATGCAGACAAGGCTAAGGAACAAAAGGCCCGAATCAGCGCCCTGCTCGGCTCCCTGTCTGGCGATGAGACGCTGCTGCAACTCATCGCCGAGGTACGCACGCTCCCCGGCGGTATGGACGACGGGCAGTGGCAGATTCTGCGCTCTATGGCCCGTATCTTGCCGCTGCTGGTCGCAGAACTGAAGCTCGTGTTCCAGCAGGTCGGCGGCACCGACTTTACCGAGGTCGCGCAGGCGGCGCTGGCGGCACTGGGCAGCAGTGACGATCCCAGTGAAGTCGCGCTCAAGCTAGACGTGCAGATTCAGCACATACTGGTGGATGAATTCCAGGACACATCCCAGTTACAACTGGAGTTGCTGCAAAAACTCACCGCCGGCTGGGAGCCGCAAGACGGGCGCAGCCTGTTTATCGTGGGTGACGGCATGCAATCCTGCTACGGCTTCCGCAATGCCAACGTGGGCATCTTTCTGGACGCGCGCAACGAAGGTATTGGTGAGCTGCCGCTGGTACCACTGAATCTACAGGTGAACTTTCGCTCCAGTACCGCTGTGGTGGACTGGGTAAACAGCACCTTCGCGCGTGCCTTCCCAAGCAAAGACAATATTAGCCGCGGTGCCGTGCGCTATCTGGAATCCGTGGCATTCAAGCCGCGCTCCTGGGAAGGTGAGCCCGTCACCTTTTATGGCTGCACTGACGATAACGAACGTTTACTGGAGGCAGAGAAGACTCTGCAGATCGTACAAGATCTGCAGGCGCAATCGCCCTCGGCAAGCATCGCCATTCTGGTGCGGAACAAAAAACATCTGCAACAGATCTTGCCGGAACTCACCCGTGCCGGTATTCCGTACCAGGCCCAGGATCTCTCGCCCTTAGCCAGTAAAATGGTCGTGCTGGACTTGCTCAGTCTGACACGCGCCTTGCAAGATCCATCGGACCGCATCAGCTGGTTAGCGGTACTGCGCGCCCCGTGGTGTGGCCTCACCCTGCCCGACCTGCATGCACTGGCCAACGTCACTGCCGAGACCACTGCCGAGACCAAAAGTCTCGATGACAACGCACCGCCTCGGGATCCACGTGATCCGAAAAACGCGCCCCTGCTAAGCGTATTGCTAGACACCCTGCTCAACGGCCAGGCTATCGCGGGGCTGAGCGAGGATGGCGCGCAGCGCTTGCAACGAGCTTTGCCGGTGATCCTCGAAGCGTGGCAGCAACGCTACCGCAAGCCGCTGCGGGTTTGGATCGAAGGCCTGTGGCTCGCCCTGGGCGGGCCCGCGAGTGTTGCAGACAAGCAGGAACTGAGTAACGCTGCGGACTTTTTTCAACTACTGGAAAAATACGACCAGGGTGGTCGCATCGGCGACTGGCCCGCGTTCGAACAAGCCCTGGAAAAGTTGTTCGCACGCCCTGCGCAACAGGCCACCGTGCAGGTGATGACGATCCACAAGTCCAAGGGCCTGGAATTTGACCATGTAATCATTCCCGGCCTGGATAAGTCCGGCGGGGCCGGCGGCAGCGACCAGCTGTTGCGCTGGTGCAGTTGGCTAAATGCTGAGGCAGATAACCGTTTTCTGCTCGCGCCTAAAAGCCCGCGCAGCGGCAAAGACCCGCTCTACGCCTACGTGAAACACGACAACAGCGAACGCGAGCGACTCGAGGGCACACGCCTGCTGTACGTGGGCTGTACGCGTGCGATCCACAGCTTGTACCTACTGGCCAACGTAAAGTCTTCCGATAAAAAAAATGAGGACTACAAAGCGCCCACCCCCGCATCGCTGCTCGCCAGTATCTGGCCCGCGCTTAGCGAACAAGCAGACAGCAATTGGTGTCACTGGCTTGAAAGCCCGGAGCCTGCGGCCGACACCGCGTCTACGGATCACAGCTATTTGCTGCAGCTTCCATTGAGTTGGCAGCCCCCTGCGTACCCACATGGAAACCTGCTGGCCAGTTACCGCCTCGCAAGCACACAAGTGGCACTCGCTGAGGAGGCGGAGGACCTGACAGCAGCGCGCAACCTGCCCGAACTTGGACAGGTACACCAGCGCTGGTTCCGGCATGCAGGCACCGTGGCTCACGAAACCCTGGCAACGCTCACCGAAGCACCGCAGCGCTTGCAGCAACCTGCATCCGAATTACTTAGCGAATTACGCCCCCTGTGGCAATTGCGTCTCGCTCAGGCCGGATTGAGTGGGCGCAGCCTAGAAAGTGCGGCGCAGAAAGTTGAACAGGCAATTACCCGCACACTCGATTGCGCAACCGGGCGCTGGTTGCTTGATGCAAGCCACCAACAGTCTGCCGCCGAATTGGAAATTCACTCCGGGGGCGGCCAGCTGCGCCGCAACATTATTGATCGCACCTTTGTCGACGCCGAAGGCAGCCGCTGGATCGTCGATTACAAGACCACGGAACCTGCCGCAGGGGAAGAGCAGTCAGGCTTTATTGCCGCCCAACTTGAGCAGTACCGGAGCCAGCTGGACCGCTACCGACGCCTGTTTTACCAGCGTGGCGAAACGACTGTCCGCTGCGCGCTGTACTTTCCCTTGCTGCAAACGCTGGCGGAGCTGCCGCCGGAATAAGACCAGAAAAGCTTGGCCAGGATCTGCGGCTGGACCGAGGGTATAACAATCGCGTCCACCTCAGCCTGCGCGCGCGGATAACGCGCACGCGCTATCCTAGCCAGGCGCCACCACCAAAAGCCCAGAGCAAACTCATCCCTCGCTACCCGCGCAAAGCTAGACAAATTTTGCGCGGGCAGAGGAATCCCGTGACAGGTAAAACTGTTTCAAATGAAACCCTAGCCCTACCCCCAGTCACTAGGTAGCATAACTGCCCCGCAGTACTTAGCTGTGGGCAAGGACGCGACCAAATTATCTAAATAAGTAGTGATTTAACCATGACCACGCAGCAGTTCGACGACCTTAACGTCGTCTCCCAGGACATCCTGATTACACCGGAAGCGCTGAAATCAGAACTGCCCGTTAGTGAGGCAGCTGAAGCTTCTGTGGCCGCCGGCCGTGCCGCCGTGCGCGACATTCTCGACCGCAAAGACCACCGCCTGATGGTTGTGATCGGCCCCTGTTCCGTTCACGACGTCGATGCGGCCATCGATTATGCCAAGCGCCTGAAGGCGCTGGCCGACAAGGTCTCTGACACCCTGCTGATCGTGATGCGTGTGTATTTTGAGAAGCCCCGTACCACCGTGGGCTGGAAAGGATTGATTAACGATCCGCACCTGGACGATTCGTTCAAGATTGAAGACGGCCTGCACATTGGCCGCAAGCTCCTGTTGGATGTTGCGGAGCTGGGCCTGCCAACCTCCACCGAGGCACTGGACCCGATCTCACCGCAGTACCTGCAGGATCTGATTTCCTGGTCTGCGATTGGTGCCCGCACCACCGAATCCCAGACACACCGCGAAATGGCCAGTGGTCTGTCTTCCGCAGTGGGCTTTAAAAACGGTACCGACGGCAGCCTGGAAGTGGCTATCAATGCGCTTCAGTCCACCGCCAATCCGCACCGTTTCCTGGGTATCAATAAAGAAGGTCAGGTCGCCATCATCCACACTGCCGGCAACAAGTACGGCCACGTGGTGCTCCGCGGTGGCAATGACAAGCCGAACTACGACTCCGTCAGCGTGGCGATGTGTGAGAAAGAACTCGAGGCAGCAGGCCTGGTGGCCAACATCATGGTGGACTGCAGCCACGCCAACTCCAACAAGAACCACGAATTGCAGCCGCTGGTGGTGGACAACGTGACGCATCAGATTCTGGATGGCAACAAGTCCATTATCGGTATCATGGTGGAAAGTAACCTGAAGGCGGGCAACCAGAAGATCAATAAAGATCGCAGCAAGATGGAATACGGTGTCTCCGTAACCGACAAGTGTATCGACTGGGAAACCACCGAATCCCTGCTGCTCGGTATGGCGGAGCAGCTGCGAAAACCACTTCAGGCCCGCAAAGGCTAAACAGTTTCACGCTTATTACAGGCCGGCTTTGCCGGCCTTTTTTTTAACCGCGCAATAGCGTTTCTCGTTTACCGCCTCCCACCTATCATCCTGCGCGCACATGTGTCAGTGCGTGCCCGACCATCCGCAGAATCCTATCTACACTACTTGGATAGCAAGCAAACCCACTGCGCGTATTAGGCAACAGGAACCGACAATGACTGACGCACAGAGAATGACATATCTGAAGATCGCCCTCGTCGTCCTGGGCATCTTCTTTATCTTTGGGATCTACATCATGATGATGTGGGTATGGCCATCCGGTTGGGGTTGGACGCCGCGACAGCCGGAGTACGAGCAGATGATTATGGGGCTCTACGCGACGCTCGGGATATTCCTGATCAGAGCTGCGAAAAATCCCATGGAGAACCTCAGCCTTATCTGGTTTACCATTTGGTCGAGTATTGTGCACGGTGCCATCATGCTGGTTCAGGCCCTAGTAGACGAGACCGAACGGGCAAACTTACTGGGCGATGTACCGGCCCTGTTCCTGGTTGCCGCGCTGCTCTGGTATCTCATGCCCAAGCGCCATTCACATTAGCGTGCCCTATTCCTCTATTGCTCTATTGCAACCAGCGAAATAGCAAAAACAGGCACAGAAACCACACAAGGAGCCAGGCACTGCGGCGATACCAATTCACCTTGGCCTCCGCGCGCAAGTGGTGACCTATTGCCTGTTCGTATAAATCCGGCCCACCTTTGGTTGCTGCCGCTTCACTTTTGCGCTTGTTGCTGTGTAGGAAAGAAGCCACAACTGCCGCAACAACCGTCACGAAAAAGCCAATCACATTCCACCACAGCCAGGAAATCTCCGGCATAGTCAGCCAACATATGCCATTTACTGCCACCCCGACTGACAGCCCGACAATGACCTGCGGTCCTGTCACACGCTGCACCAAAAAGCCCAGAATGAACACCGCCAGAATCGGCCCATTCGCCAGTGAGCCGACTTTGTTGATTGCCTCCAACACTGTAGGCGCGATATCGCCCACGTAAAACGCCATCACCAGCGTAACAACGCCCCAGATTGCGGTTATGCCCCGTGAATAAACCAGCTCTTTGCGTGCCGTCCAACGTCCATGGTGGAAGCGCCGCACGTAATCTTCCATGGTCGTAGCACTTAACGAGTTCAGCACCGAATCGAGGGACGACATGGCGGCAGCAAACAACGCCACCAGACTCAGCCCTACCAACCCAACGGGTAACGCGTTGATCATGTAGAGCGGTACGGCGAGATTGTATTGGGGCCCCTGCCCGGTCGCCGGTAATGCAGCGACGAATGCCGGGTGCTGCGCGGCATACACGCCGATCCCCACACCCACCAGGCAATACAGGAATACCAGCGGGAAACGCAGCAGGCCATTGATCAGCAGCGCATTATTGGTAGCATCAATATTGCGGGTACTGAGTTGCCTCTGCACCTGGCTCTGATCGCAACCGTAATAGGAGACATACAGAAAAAGCCCACCTAACAGCATTGGCCAAAACGCGAACGTCTCGCCATCTCCGAAACCGTGGTGCGCAAAGTCGAGCGTGGTTTTCCGTTCACTGTCGAAGGCCTGCCACATTGCGTCCGTCCCACCAGCGGCGGTCGTCAGCGAAACCAGCACCACCACCAGCATGATTGCGAGAATGAGTAACTGCAATACATCGGAATAGATAACGCCACGAATACCGCCCATCACGTCATACACCACCGTGAATGCACCAAGCAGCAACACAGACGCGAAAAAGCCTAACCCGGTAATCAAATCGATCACCAGGGCAATGCTGTAGACGGTAACGGCAGTGGCAAACGCGCGCACAAATAGAAACAGCCCGCTGAGTGTCAGGCGAGTGGCAAGATCAAAGCGCTGTTCGAGGTAGGCATAGACAGAGACGAGATTGAGGTGGCGAAACAGCGGCATCACGAACAGGATCAACACCACCATGGCCAGGGGCACTGCCAGTTCATACTGCAGCCACAACAGGCCACCGCCCGCGGTAAACGCAACAAAGGCCGGTGCACCGAGGATGCTGTTGGTAGAGCACTGGGTGGCCATGATCGACAAGCCTACCGGCCACGGCCCCAGGTTGCGCCCCGCGACATAGTAATCTTCCCGACTGCTCTGGCGCCGCGACAGCCAGTACGCCATGGCCAGCAGGCCAATGCAGTAACCGGCAATAATCCCCCAATCAATCCCTGATATATGCTGCGTCATTGCTGTGTAATTTAGTTGTGTACTTTCCTTATGTGCTTTGTACGGTTCCCTGCTAGCTCAGTAGCCAGACGACCTCGCGTGCCGGCACCTTACCCTTCAAACCGCCCTCAATTTCGGCAGAACCCAGTTGCGCCGTCATGTAGGCCTTGTCGTAAAGTCGGTGAACCTCGGCAGCATCCACACAAAATGGCGGTCCGGGTAATTTATTCTGGTCGTAATCAATGGCTAGCAACAGCTGATTGGCGCCGCATGTGAGCCCAATCAGGTGGGCAGCGTATGCGGTGCGCATTGCCTCTGGTAGCGCCACCAGCGCAGCGCGATCGTATACCGCATCGATGGGGCCCAGCGCATCGCGCGTGAGTTCGAAAATATCGCCAACAAAGACCTCAAGCTGCCCACCGCGGTAGTGCTTTGCGTTACCTACGTTGCTAACTTGTGGCTCAATCCCAAGCTGTGCAAACAGCTGCTGAATGGCCAATTCACTCAACTCAGCGCCGACGACTCGAAAGCCGTTTTGCAATAACCAGGCAATGTCCAGGGTTTTCCCGCACAGCGGTAGAAACACCCTGGCACGGGCCGCAAGCCCAAGCGCATCCAGGTGCGTCACCAGTAACGGATGCGCGTCCGGGTTATGGAAGCCGATTTCGTTTTTGTGCCACTTATCCAGCCAAAATTTGTGTTCCATATGCCCCGTTCTCGCTGATATTCCGCCTTTGGCCCCAATGGCTCGCACCTAGCTGCACGGTGCCTTTTGCCCGGTATAATACCAGCTATGTTTGAGTTACCCATCCGCGAGGTGTTGCCCCAGTTGCGCGACACCCTTAATCAAAAAAACAACGTTGTGCTGCAGGCGCCTCCGGGCGCCGGCAAGACCACCACGGTACCACTGGCGCTGCTGGACAGCCCGTGGCTTGAGGGCCGCAGAATTATCATGCTGGAACCTCGGCGACTGGCAGCCCGGTCCACTGCCGCCCGCATGGCGGAACTGCTCGGCGAACCCGTGGGTAAAACCGTGGGCTATCAAATTCGTGCAGAGCGCAAATACGGCCGTGATACGCGTATTCTCGTGGTGACCGAGGGGATTCTCACCCGCTTGCTGCAATCCGACCCCGAGCTCACCGAAACCGCACTGGTCATTTTCGACGAATTCCATGAACGCAATCTGCAGGGTGACCTGGCACTGGCCCTGTGCCTGCAATCACAGGAAGTTTTGCGTGAAGATTTGAAGCTGCTGGTTATGTCGGCAACGCTGGATACGCAAGCCATTGCCGGCCTACTGGACAATGCTCCGGTAATTACCAGCGAAGGCCGCGCCTTCCCAGTCGATATAGACTACCTCCCCCACCAGCAGGTGCCGGAAAACCCCCGCCAATTGCCAACAACCGTGGCACGCAAAGTGAACGAGCTGCTGGCGCAGCAAGATGGCAGCGTGCTTGTGTTTCTCCCGGGGGTCGGCGAGATACGTCAGGTAGAAAGTTCACTTCGGGAGTCTCTCGGTAATCAACCAGACGTTGTAATCGCGCCGCTCTATGGCGACCTTAAAAAAGAGCAGCAGGACGCGGCCATTGCGCCCTGCCCCGAAGGCAGGCGCAAAATTGTGCTCGCCACCAATGTTGCCGAGACCTCTCTCACCATCGAAGGTATCCGTGTTGTGGTGGATGCGGGACTTATGCGGGAGTCGCGCTTCGATCCCAATACCGGCATGAATCGACTGGTAACCACACAAATATCCCAGGCCTCCGCTACCCAGCGCACCGGCCGTGCCGGACGGCTCAGCGAAGGGTATTGCCTGCGCTTGTGGAGCGAATCCACACAACGGGGCATGGCGAAAAAGAACAGCCCGGAAATACTGTTAAGTGACCTGGCCCCGGTGATGCTCGAGCTGGCCCAGTGGGGGGTGAGCGAGCCAAGTGAACTGCGCTGGTTGGACCTGCCACCACCGGGACTCACGGCACAGGCGCAAGAACTGCTGATCGAGCTGGGGGCGCTCGACACCCAGCTGCGGATCACCCCGCACGGGCAGCAAATACTGCAGTTCGGCACCCACCCCCGACTGGCGCATATGATGTTGCGCAGCGTGGAACTGGGTCTGCAAGAGCCCGCTACCCAACTCGCGGCACTCTTATCGGAGCGCGATATCTTCCGCGGGGACCAGCGCTGGGACAGAGACATCCACAAGCGCATGGAAGTATTGCTCGGGCGCACCAAGAACAGCCGTGCGGACTTCGCTTCGATGCAACGCATCCGCAAACAGGCTAAGACCTGGCGCGCCCAACTGACGGGGAGTGATGCCACGTCGGCGGCAATGCTGGACGCCCGCGACGCTACCGGTGTTTTATTGGGCCTCGCCTATCCCGACAGAATTGCAAAAAATCGACACGACCGCGAACGGCGCTTTCTGCTATCGAACGGGCGCGGCGCCCACTTCTCCCATGACGACGATTTGACCCAGGAAGCATTTCTCGTCGTCGCGGATCTTGATGGCCAGGGTCGCGACGCGCGCATTCAACTGGCCGCGCGCATTGAGCGAGAACTTCTCCACGAGTACTTTTCTGAGCTTATTGAGCAGCGAGAGGCTGTGCGCTGGGATAATAGTGCTGGCCGCGCTATCGCCAGCAAGCAGACCCTGCTTGGCAAGCTGATACTGGATGAAAAACCCGCACAGGATATTTCTCCCGAACTGATCAGCCGCGCGTTGCTCGATGCCATTCGCCAGGGCGGTTTGCGGCTGCTGCCGTGGACGAAAGAATCTGAGAATCTGCTGGAGCGCGTGCGCTTTCTTTACCGTGAGCGGGAGCAATTTACTGACTTGCTGGATGGGCTGGCATTGCCCGAATGGAGCGAAACCACCCTGCTTGAATCCCTTGAGTCGTGGCTGCTCCCGCACCTGAATGGCTTCAGTAAACTGGACCAGTTGAAGCAGCTGGACCTCAAAAGCATTCTGCTCGCACAGCTGGAGTGGTCCACCCAGCAACAACTCGATACGCTGGCACCGAGCCACATTCAGGTGCCCAGTGGATCACGTATCGCCATTGACTATGGAGAGTCGCCCCCCGTACTACCGGTTAGACTTCAAGAGATGTTTGGTCTCGGGCAAACCCCAGCGATTGTTAACGGCCGCTACCCACTGATGATTCACCTGCTGTCCCCGGCACGACGCCCGGTGCAAGTCACTCGCGATCTGGCGAGCTTCTGGGAAAATACCTACCAGGAAGTGAAAAAGGAATTACGCATCAAATATCAGAAACATTTCTGGCCGGATGACCCAACCACCGCACAAGCGACCAGTAAAACCAAAAAGCGGATGAATAGTTAGAACCCAGGCTAAATATTTCAGACACAAAAAAACGCGGCTTGAGCCGCGTTTTTTGAGTGTTTACAGGATTAAGCAGGATCAGTAGTAAGCCTGCGACTTGTCCGAGTGGTCGGTAATATCCTTCACACCCGCAAGCTCAGGCACCTTTTCTTTCAGGGTTTTCTCGACACCCTCTTTCAGGGTCATGTCGACCATGCCGCAGCCCTGGCAACCGCCACCAAACTTCAGTACCGCAAACATGTCTTCGGTAACTTCCACCAGGCTCACCTGACCGCCGTGGGAGGCCAGGCCAGGGTTTACCTCGCTGTACAGCACGTAGTTGATACGATCTTCGATCGGGCTGTCATCGGTAACCTTGGGCATGCGGGAATTGGGGGCACGAATGGTCAGCTGCCCCCCCATTTTGTCCGCCGAGTAATCAACACGGGCTTCATCTAGATACGGCACGCTGCGGCCTTCAAAGAACGCTTTGAAGCCATCCAGCTGCATTTCCAGGTCGCCCTCTTTTTCTTCACCGGGGCGACTGTAGGCAATACAGGTTTCCGCGTTTGGTGTACCCGGGTTGGAGACAAACATACGGATAGCGATACCTTCACAGTCCTGCTTGGCCAGGAGGTCCCGCAGATACTCCTGGGCGGACTCGGTGATGGTGACGTTCAATTCTGACGACTGTTCTGACATAGACCTTCTCAAATCTCAGGGCTTGCAATGGCCGGCACGGAATAACCGAGCTCTATGGTCGGGTATTCTACGCGCTAATCCCCGCAAGTAAAGCCGGCCACACCGTCACTCTTGGCGCAGATCAGGCAAGTGCCCCCAACAGCGCGCGCGCTGTGGCCTCCGAAGAGGCGGGGTTCTGACCCATGATCAGCAATCCGTCAGTGGTGACATGGCTTTGCCAGTCATCGGTCTTGGAGTAGTCGGCCCCATTCTGCTTCAGCATGTCTTCCACCAGGAATGGGACCACATCGGTCAGGCCGACCCCCTCCTCTTCGCTGTTGCTGAACCCGGTAGCCTTGCGGCCCTTAACCAGCGGGTCACCGTGGGAATCCACGGTATGGCGAAACACCGCCGGTGCGTGGCACACCGCACCCACAGGCTTGTCCGAGCGATAGAAGCCCTGAATAAGCGCTATGGAGCGCTGGTCCTCGGCCAGGTCCCACAGGGGACCGTGACCGCCGGGATAAAACAGCGCGTCGTAGCCCTCCACATCAACTTCATCCAGGGATTTGGTATTCGCAAGCGCCTGCTGCGCCAAACCGTCACTCTTGAAGCGGCGTGTGGCCAGGGTCTGCGCATCGTCCGCGTCGCTCTTCGGGTCGATGGGCGGCTGACCGCCTTTCGGCGAGGCCAGTGTGATATCTGCCCCCGCATCCACAAATACATAATACGGAGCGGCGAACTCCTCGAGCCAGAAGCCGGTTTTTTGCCCGGTATCTCCCAGTTGGTCGTGGGAGGTCAACACCATCAGTATCTTCACGCGCGTCTCCTCATGCCATGTCATGCCGTGCTGTGAGCCATCTGAGTGTAGCTCGGTAGCGCTATAACCTTTTGTTTGATCAGCATAAAAACAGGATCTTACCAAGTGACCAGAAAGCCGATGTAAGGGGGTATCTGTGCTAATATTGCCGCCCTTTTGATCCCTGGTTTAAGGAAAATCCGATGTCTGAGCAGTCCCGCGATCAACGCCTGAAGCAGTTATACGCCGCCCTGGGTGAGCGCATCCTGATTCTGGACGGTGCTATGGGCACCATGATTCAGCGGGCCAAGCTGGAAGAAGCCGACTACCGCGGTGCCCGCTTTGCCGACTACCCTTCCGACATCAAGGGCAACAACGACCTGTTGGTCCTGACCCAGCCCGATTTGATCGAACGCATTCACGGGGAATACCTGGAAGCCGGCGCGGACATTATTGAAACCAACACCTTCAACGCCACCCGCCTGTCGCAATCCGATTACGACATGGAAGACCTGGTGCCGGAGCTCAACCGCGTCGCGGCCGAAGTCGCAAGGCGCGCGGCCGACCAGTATTCCACGCCGGAGAAACCCCGCTACGTGGCTGGCGTACTCGGCCCTACCTCGCGGACCGCGAGCATCTCACCGGACGTCAACGATCCCGGTGCCCGCAACGTCACCTTCAACGAGCTGGTCGAGAACTACATCGAGTCCACCAACGCGCTGATCGATGGTGGGTCCGATATCATCCTGATCGAAACTATTTTCGACACCCTGAACGCCAAGGCGGCGATTTACGCCGTGCAGGAAGTGTTCGAACAGCGCGGCTTCGAACTGCCGATCATGATTTCCGGCACCATAACCGACGCCTCCGGGCGTACCTTGTCGGGCCAGACCACCGAAGCGTTCTACTACTCCGTTGCCCACGCCAAGCCCATCTCGGTGGGCCTTAACTGTGCCCTGGGCGCGTCCGAACTGCGCCCCTACGTCGAAGCACTGTCTGGCGTCTGTGCGGAACACGTCTCCGCGCATCCGAATGCCGGCCTGCCCAATGAGTTCGGTGAGTACGATGAGACGCCGGCAGAAACCGCAGCCGTGGTCTCTGAATTCGCCCGCGCCGGCTTCCTGAACATTCTTGGCGGCTGCTGTGGTACCACACCCCACCATATCCGCGCGATCGCCGACGCGGTTGCCGATGTGGCACCGCGCAAACTGCCCGAAATCAAACCTGCGCTGCGCCTGTCTGGCCTTGAGCCCTATGTGGCCGACGAAAACGCCCTGTTCGTGAACGTTGGTGAACGCTGCAATGTCACCGGTTCCGCACGCTTTAAACGCCTGATCATGGAAGAGGATTACGATACCGCCCTGCAGATCGCCGCAACCCAGGTAGAAGACGGCGCTCAGGTGATCGACTTCAACATGGATGAGGCGATGCTGGATTCGGAAGCGGCAATGCGTCGCTTCCTCAATCTGTGCGCGACCGAGCCGGATATCGCCAAGGTGCCGTTTATGGTCGACTCCTCCAAGTGGGAGGTGATTGAGGCCGGCTTGCAGTGCATCCAGGGCAAGCCCATCGTGAACTCCATCAGCCTTAAGGAAGGTGAAGAGGAGTTTATCGAGAAAGCGCGCTTGTGCTTGCGCTACGGTGCCGCCGTTGTGGTAATGGCATTTGACGAAACCGGACAGGCCGACACCTTTGAACGCAAGGTGGAGATCTGTAAACGCAGCTACGACGTGCTGGTAAATACGGTGGGCTTCAACCCCACGGATATCGTTTTCGACCCGAACATTTTTGCCGTGGCCACCGGTATCGAAGAGCACAACAACTATGCGGTGGACTTTATCGAAGCCACCCGCTGGATCCGCAAAAACCTGCCTGGTGCCAACGTGTCCGGTGGTGTTTCCAACGTATCCTTTTCGTTCCGTGGCAATAACCCAGTGCGCGAAGCCATCCACTCGGTATTCCTCTACCACGCAGTAAAAGCCGGGATGAACATGGGCATCGTGAATGCTGGCATGTTGGAAGTCTACAGCGACCTGCCCGATGAGCTGCGGGACAAAGTCGAAGATGTCATCCTGAACCGCAACGACAACGCCACCGAAGCACTGCTGGATATCGCGGAAAAATACCGCGGTGATGGCAGCGCCGCCGAGCGCAAGGAAGACCTGGCATGGCGCGAGTGGCCGGTAAGAAAGCGTCTCGAGCATGCGCTGGTAAAAGGGATTAATAACTTTATCGAGGAAGACACCGAGGAAGCCCGCGCGGCCTCGACACGTCCTCTGGACGTGATCGAAGGACCGTTGATGGACGGTATGAATGTGGTCGGCGACCTGTTTGGCGAGGGCAAGATGTTCCTGCCGCAGGTGGTGAAATCTGCCCGTGTCATGAAGCAGGCCGTAGCCTACCTGCAGCCTTACATCGAAGCGGAAAAAACCGCCGACAGCAAACCCAACGGCCGCATCCTGATGGCCACGGTAAAGGGTGATGTGCACGATATCGGCAAGAACATCGTCGGCGTGGTACTCGCGTGTAATAACTTTGAAGTGGTCGACCTGGGTGTCATGGTGCCCGCGGAAACCATTCTGCAAACGGCGAAAGAAAAGCAGTGCGATATCATCGGCCTTTCCGGCCTGATCACCCCATCACTGGATGAAATGGTACACGTTGCCGCCGAGATGGAGCGCCAGGAGTTTGATATTCCGCTGATGATTGGCGGTGCCACCACCTCCAAGGCGCACACCGCGGTAAAAATCGAACCGCAGTTCAAGCGCAACCAAGTGGTTTACGTCGCCGATGCGTCCCGCGCTGTCGGCGTAGCCAGCAACCTGCTGTCGGATGAGCTGCGCCCCGGCTTTGTACAGGGCGTAAAGGATGAATACGTAAAAGTGCGCGAGCGCACCGCGAACCGCAAACGCAACGATCCGCGCCTGAGCTATGCGAAAGCACTGGAAGCAGGCCCGCAGTTCGACTGGAAGAACTTCACCCCTGCCATTCCGAATAAGCCAGGCCTGACCGTGCTGGATGACTTCCCGCTGGAAAAGCTGGTGGACACCATCGACTGGACCCCATTCTTTATTTCCTGGGATCTGGCCGGTAAATACCCGGCTATTTTGAACGATTCAGTGGTCGGCGAAGCCGCCACCGACCTGTTCAAGAATGCGCAAACCATGCTCGCCGATATCATCGAGAACAAGCGACTGAAAGCCCGCGCCGTATTTGGCCTGTGGCCCGCCAATGCCGATGGCGATGACATTGTCGTATACACCGATGAGAGCCGCAGCGCAGAACGTGCGCGCCTGCATCAGATGCGCCAACAGGTATTGAAACGCGGTGGCGATGGATTCTGCCGCTCACTGGCAGACTTTGTTGCCCCGGTTGGCTCCGGTGTCGCGGATTATGTCGGTGGCTTTGCTGTGACCACCGGTATCGGCGCCGACGAGCTTGCCGCCGAATACGAAGCCAAGCACGACGACTACAGCGCGATCATGGTAAAAGCCTTGGCCGATCGCCTGGCCGAGTCTTTCGCCGAGTACCTGCACCGCGAGGTGCGTAAAGAGCACTGGGGCTATCAGGCCGAAGAAGCACTGAGTAATGAAGAGCTGATCAAGGAAGCCTACAGCGGCATCCGCCCCGCCCCCGGCTACCCGGCCTGCCCGGACCACACCGAGAAGGCCACGCTGTTCAAACTGCTGAGTGCGGACGATAATGCCGGTATCGAATTAACTTCCAGCTTTGCCATGATGCCTGCCGCCGCGGTGAGCGGGCTCTACTTTGCCCACCCGGAATCCAAATATTTCAATGTCGGCAAAATATCGCATGATCAGCTGGAGAGCCTCGCCGAGCGCAAGGGTATGCCAGTAGATGAGCTGGAGCGCTGGCTGCGACCCAATCTCGAAGACTGATCAGGTAGTAGTCGAAATCGGGTCGTCGGCAGTAGCGGATGGAAAGTATCGGATGCAAATGGTTCCGATAAAAACTATTGAAAGGAAAATACGCGTTCGCTGGAAAAAGGAATCCGGTATGAATCACACCGACGACAAAGATCAGCAGCAGAAACCATCGTTCGGCCAGGTGGTGCTCAGCACCCTGGCTGCAGCGGTGGGCGTGCAATCGGATAAGAATCGCGAAAGGGACTTCAAGGCAGGCAGCTTTAAGGCCTACATTGCTGCAGGCATTATCTTCACTGCCGTATTTGTGGCCGTGCTGGTTCTGGTAGTGAAAACAGTGCTGAGCAATATGGGGTAAACCCAAATCGCGCCGCGACTCAGCCTACCAGGCAATCGCTACCCTACTATCACCGCCCTACTATCACCACCCTACTCCACACCGGTCGATCACCGGGAGAACGCCGGCAAACAATCGGTGCGAAGTGGGGCTAGCGCGGCAAGGAGAGAACTGGAATCAGCCCTGCGAGGCAACCCAATACACGCAGGTTGCAACGAATATGGCCACCAGGGCCACCGCCGCAATGGCGTCTACAGCGTTGTCGCTATCGTCGGATACAACTACTACTTCTCTTACTACTTGGTCGTTCATCGGAATACTCCGTCACTCAAGAAATCATTATTGTTTTTAAAGGTAGCAGCACCGCTAAAAAAGCGGTTTCTCAAGTAGATCAAATCCCCGCAGGCGGTGCAACTGCACGCATATTCACCAACACCAGCAACACCGGCTACTTATAACCTTCTGTTACTAAGGTAGCGAAAAAAATTGTTATTTTTTGTATAAGGCGGCTGGTATGTTATGCGCCACTCAGGGTCATAGATAGAATCCAGAAGACCCTCTGGGCGCTGTTGAGCCGGCGCAAAAATGTAATGGAATCAAGCTCTTATGTATCGATACGACGAACAGGACCACAAGCTGATCCGGGAACGGGTGGCCCAGTTTCGCGGCCAGACCGAACGCTATCTCGCCGGTGAGCTGAGCGAAGAAGAATTTTTGCCCCTGCGCCTACAAAATGGCCTGTATGTGCAGCGTCTGGCCCCCATGTTGCGCATTGCGGTGCCCTACGGGCTGATGAACAGCACCCAAGTTCGTCGCTTGGCACACATTACCCGCAAGTACGACAAGGGCTACGCCCACTTCACCACCCGCCAGAATGTACAGCTGAACTGGCCGAATCTGGAAGATGTACCGGATATCCTGGCGGAGCTGGCGGAAGTCGAGATGCACGCCGTGCAAACCAGCGGTAACTGCATCCGCAATACCACCACCGACCAGTTTGCCGGTGTCGCTGGTGATGAGCTGGTCGACCCCCGCCCCTACTGTGAGCTGATCCGTCAGTGGTCCACCTTCCATCCGGAATTCGCGTTCCTGCCACGCAAGTTCAAGATTGCGGTTTGTGGCACTGAAGAAGACCGCGCAGCGATTCGCGCCCACGATATCGGTGTGCAGATCGTTAAAAACGACCAGGGTGAGACCGGTTTCCAGGTATTTGTTGGCGGCGGCCTCGGCCGTACCCCAATCCTCGGCGTGGCCATTCGTGACTTCCTGCCAGAAACCCACCTGCTGTCGTACCTCGAAGCCATCGTGCGTGTGTACAACCAGCTGGGCCGCCGCGACAACAAGTTCAAGGCACGTATCAAAATTCTGGTAAAAGCGATGGGCCCGGAGGAATTTGCCCGCCGCGTGGAAGCGGAGTGGGAGCAAATCAAAGACGGCGCCGACGAGCTTACCGTCGAGGCCATCGAGTGGGCCAAGCGCTTCTTCCCTGAGCAACCGTATAAAACCTTCAAAGCCGGCCACGGTGAAGCCGTACTACGCGACCAGGCAGGTGACGACAAAGCGTTTGCCCGCTGGCTGGAACGCAACACCTTCCCGCATCGCGTGGAGGGCTATCAGGCGGTTACCCTAAGCACCAAGCCAACCGGAATCCCACCCGGTGACGTGACCGACCGCCAGCTGGAGGCAATCGCCGACCTCGCCGACGAATTCAGCTTCGGTGAAGTGCGCGTTACCCACGAGCAGAACGTGGTACTGGCGGATGTGGAGCAGGAAAAACTGTTCGCGCTCTGGCAAGCGGCGCGCAAACACGGCTTTGCTACGCCGAACATCGGCACCCTGACCGATATGATTTGCTGCCCGGGCGGCGACTACTGCTCCCTGGCCAATGCCAAGTCCATTCCGGTGGCGGAAGCGATCCAGCGAAAGTTCGATGACCTGGATTACCTGTACGATCTGGGCGACCTGGACCTCAACATCTCCGGATGCATGAACGCCTGTGGCCACCACCACATCGGCCATATCGGAATTCTGGGTGTCGACAAAAAAGGCGAAGAGTTCTATCAGGTTCAGCTTGGTGGCAGTGCCAACCAGGACGCCAGTCTCGGCAAGGTACTTGGCCCGAGCTTCTCCCGTGACGAAATGCCAGCAACCATCGGTAAGATCCTCGATGTGTTTGTCGAGAACCGCCAGCCGGAAGAGTTCTTTATCGATACCTACAACCGTATCGGGCTGCAGCCATTCAAGGAGCGTGTGTATGCCAAAGCCAGCTGAGAATCCCGCGGTGAAGAAACCTGTCGGTGCACAACCGGAAAACCCCGCGCAACTGATCCTTGATGGAGAAGTAGCAGACAACCAATGGAACCTGCTGCCGCTGACGGGTGAAGAACAGATTACGGCCGACAAACTCGCCGCAGGTAAAATCATCTTGCCGGCGAGCGTTTGGCTGGCATTGCGCGAAGCACTGCAGGAGCGCAAGCAAGAGATCGGTGTGTGGCTCGACAGCGATGAAACCGCTGATTTCATCGGCGAGTATGCCCGCGAACTGCCGCTCGTTGCCGTGCATTTCCCGGCATTCACCGATGGCCGTGGGTTTACCGCGGCGCGCCTGTTGCGCGAACGCTATGGCTTCAAGGGCGAGCTGCGCGCGGTCGGAAACTTTATCCGCGACCAGCTCACTTACCTGACCCGCTGCGGCTTTAACGCTTTTGCATTTCAGGGTGCGCAGCCGCTGACCAAGCTTATCGACTCATTGCAGGACTTCAGCGATAGCTATCAAGCCACTGTTGATCAACCAAAGCCTATCTTTCGCCGCCGCGCACTGGCGAGCTAAAACTTCCCGCTCGAGCCGGCACCCTCTCGCGGTGCCGGCTATCTTCTGTATACCAGCACTCCCGTATAATCTCCTTGAGTGACACCCTCACCCTGTAGGAGACTATTCCGTAACATCCTGCATGACTTGAATGGAAATGGGTCCGCATGAGTTCAACACCTCCAGAAAACCAAACGGCAGCTGTCGGCGACTGGTTGCCAAAGCAGTTACAGCCGGCCATGGACATGCTGGCCGCCCACCCGCTGCTTGGTGCTGCTGCGATCTTCGTTTCTGCGATGATTCTCGCGATACTGTGCCGAATAGTGATATTCCGCCAATTGCGCCGTTGGCTGCCTCAAGATGGGGGCGGCCCGGGCTCACGGCTGCTTACGGAATTACAGCGCCCGGTATTTACGACCATTGTCTGCCTGGGACTTATTGTTGCGTGCCGGCTAGCGCTACCCGATAGCAGCCGTGTGCTTACCAACTTGTTGGCTACCGTAGTACTGGTGAGCTGGATGCTTACCCTATTCCAACATTGCGGCACTTTATTGGAACTGATGAGCAATCGTTCATCACGCTTCGCGCTCATCGATCACCGCGCCCTGCCGCTGCTCGATCTGACCTGCAAGATGCTGGTCATCCTGTTTGGTAGTTACCTGTTGCTTCTGGTGTGGGGCATCAACCCACTCGGCTGGCTGGCATCCGCTGGCGTCATCGGTATCGCCGTGGGCTTTGCCGCGAAAGATACGCTGGCGAACTTGTTCTCCGGCTTTTTTATTCTTGCGGATGCGCCTTACAAAATTGGTGATTATGTGAATCTCGATGCGGGTGAGCGCGGCAGAGTTACGCACATCGGCCTGCGCAGCACCCGCATACTGACGCGGGATGATGTGGAGATTACCCTGCCCAATTCGTTAATTGCCGCTGGCAAAATCATCAATGAAAGTGGTGGCCCCAGCTCTTCCATCCGCGTCACCATTGCGGTGGGGGTTGCCTATGGCTCCGACGCCGAGCAGGTATGCGACATTTTGCACGGCGTAGCCGTACAACACCCCGATCTCGTATCCAACCCGGAACCGCGCGTGCGCATGCGCCAGTTTGGCGCATCCAGCCTCGACTTTGACCTGCTGGTATGGATCTCCATGCCAGAAGAGCGCGGGCGCATCCGGCATGAGTTGCTCGTCAGCATCTACAAGGCGCTGGCCGAGAACCAGGTAGAAATCCCCTACTCGAAGCAGGACATTTATATTCGGGAGTGGCCCACGGCACCGGGCACGCCCGAGCCGGTCGACGACAACGCTAAATGACTCCAGCGGCGCGCAGGCGCTCAATTTCTTCGGCGTCTTTGTCGAGTTTGCGCAACACCTCGGCGGTATGCTCGCCCAGTACCGGCGGGCCCTGTTCATACGCCAGCGGTGATTGCGAGAATACCAGGGGATTTTTCACCGTACGCACCGTACCCGCCCGCGGGTGCTGCTGGTCCACGACCATGCCGCGGGCCTGCACCTGCGGATCGGCAAAGACCTGCGCCAAATCATTGATTGGCCCGCAGGGCACGTGCGCGTCGCTGAGTTTCTCCAGCCACCAGGCGGCCGGCTTGGTAGCGGTTGTGGCCTCTACCAATGGGACGAGGGTCGCTCGCGCCTTTACCCGACCTTGGTTTGTGGCATAAGCAGGATCTTGCGCAACCTCATCCAGACCCGCAATTTGGCAAAACTTCTGGAACTGCGTGTCGTTGCCTACTGCCAGCATGAAGTAGCCATCGCTTGCCGGAACAGCCTGATAGGGAACGATATTTGGATGCGCGGTACCCTGGCGCTCGGGGCTGGTACCGGATACCAGATAATTCTGCGCCTGGTTCGCCAGCCAGGCGACCTGAGTATCCAGCAAGGCCAGGTCGATATGCTGCCCCTCGCCGGTTTGCTCCCGGTGCACCGCTGCCGCGAGGATGCCGGACACCGCATACATCCCGGTCATCAGATCCGCCACGGCGACACCAACCTTCTGCGGCCCCGCCCCCGGTTGCCCTTCCGGAACCCCGGTAATACTCATCAACCCCCCCATGCCCTGGATCATGGCGTCGTAGCCGGCGCGCTGGGCGTAAGGGCCTGTCTGACCAAACCCGGTGATAGAGCAATAGATAATGCGCGGGTTAATCGCGCGTATCGATGGATAATCCAGGCCGTATTTCGCCAGCCCACCCACCTTGTAGTTCTCCAGCAAAACATCGCATTGCTGGACAAGTTCCTTAATGAGCGCCTGCCCCTCGGGTTTGGTGATATCCACCGTTATGGACTTTTTGCCGCGGTTGGCGCTCAAGTAGTAGGCTGCATCCGCAGTGTCATTGCCTTCGGCGTCCTGCAAATAGGGAGGGCCCCAATGGCGGGTGTCGTCGCCCTTGCCGGGACGCTCGATCTTGATGACCTCTGCGCCAAAGTCCGCCAACACTTGGCTGGCCCAGGGGCCAGCAAGAATTCGACTCAAGTCGAGAACCTTGAGGTGAGATAACGGGCCCGACATAAAACTTCCTTATGTTTCCGCGCTGGCAGCTCTGCACTGCCCCAAAAAGTGATCACAAATTGAATCGCAAGGTTATCAGATTTAGTACCCAATGGTCGAAAGCCGAGAGCGAAATTTGCGCTGCACGCTTGCTGGGGGGCCAAACCTGCGCGCAAAATGCCATGTCCGTTTACCACCAGCGCAAGCGCCTGCTTGCCGTTAGAATCGGTGATGCACCAAACTCACCCCAACCAGCCCCGTATAAAAATAAACAAGAAAACGGCAAGAGAACAACAAAGGAAATAGGATAGCGAGATGGCAGACAACACTATGCAAACACCGAAAGATGAAAAAGTCAGCGAAACCCCGCGCTTTACGTCGTTCCGCGAGTTCTATCCGTTTTACCTGAACGAACACAGCAACCTCACCTGTCGCCGCCTGCACTTCGTGGGCACCGCGCTGGTCATTGGTCTGGTGATTACCGCGATCGTCAGCCGCAACTGGGCATTGCTCTGGGCGGTGCCGGTAGCGGGCTATGGCTTTGCCTGGGTTGGGCACTTCTTCTTTGAGCACAACCGCCCCGCCACTTTCAAAAACCCCTTTTACTCCCTGTGGGGGGATTTTGTGATGTTCAAGGACATCCTGATCGGCAAAATCGAACGCTGAGCCCCGTGAGGGCTCGTCTAGTGCGCCAACAACTTGTACTTGCGCAATTTGTTGGCCACAGCCGTATGTGAAATACCCAGCGGCCGTGCAAGCGCGCGGCTGGAACGCTGGGCGGGAGGCAGACTCTCGAGCAGCTCTGCAAGAATACTGCGCTCTACCTTTTCCAGCTGTTCGGCCAGTGTTAAGCCCTTGCCCCACTCGTGCCACGGCAGCACGGTTGCACTGACCGCTTCCGGAAAGTCCTCGCTAGCCAGCACACTCCCCCCGCGCGCACGCATGTGCGCCAGCGCCGATTCAATCTGCTGGGCGAGCCCGGTGAAGTTTGTCGGCCAATCCGAGCGTTTTAACAGATCCACTACCTCGTGGAACCTCTCGGCTCCCTCTTGATCACCTAGATCACTGAACTCAGGCAGACCCTCACCAGGCGCCACCTGAGACAGGATCAGTCGCACAAATCGCTCGAGAGAGGGACGCATAGTGCGCAAGGTGGGCAACTGGATATGCTGGCTCGCAAAGCATTGCTGAAGCACAGGCAGCAAGGTAGAGACTACGGTGACGGTAACCATCAGCCGCGGCCCAAATCGGGTGCGCAACAGGCTTTCCGCCAATTGACGCTGCACATCCGCCGGCGCCAGGTCCAGGTCATCGAGTAATACCACGGTGTCTGCGGGAAGTGCGGCGAGGCGATGCATTCCGTCTGTGTCCAGCAACTCACCTCGGCAGCGGTAAACCTCCCCGCCCTCCGCCAGCGGACACAGGTAGTACGCCGCCTGCAAAAATGTCGTCTTGCCGCTGCCACGCTCACCACTTACCAGCAAAGGCGCGTGCAATGGAGCCATTTCCTGCAGGCGCAGGCAACAGGCACGGCGCGCGTCCAGATCCCAGAGTACCTGCGGTGTGGGCGGCAGCCGTTCAGGAAGCGCATCTTTATCCGGTGCGGCCGCGTGCAAGGTCAACACCGCACCAGCGAGCGACGCCGGCCCAGCCGAGCTGTCATCCACGGTAATTGGCGACCAGTCGAGGGTGTACGATTTGCCACGCACAGATACCGGGAAACCGTAACGGGGTGCAGTAAGGCCACGCAGCAGCTCCTCCAGCTGGAGCTTTGGTAAGAAGCGCTGCAGCTGCATCCCCGGAACCTGCCCCTCATTGACGCCGAATGCGCGGGCGGCAGCAAGGTTTGCGGCGATAATCCGCCCTGCACTATCCACCGACAGCACCGGGTAGGACACATGCCGCAGCAAGGTATCCAGCTCGAAGTGGCGCCGCTCGGAGGGGATTAAGGCGATACGGCGGACCCTCTGCACCCCGGGAACCTGCTGCAACGACTTCTCGATTGACTGAAACTGGGCCAGCAGCAGCCCAGGCGCCCACAGGTAAACCTTGTCCCCGCTGTCGCCGCCAATCTCGCCAGTGCGTACATTCACGCGGAAATCGGCAAAAATTGCCATGATTTCCTGCAAGATACCCACTCGGTCGCTACACGTAATCTCTACTCTCATGCCCCAAATGTAAACTTATCTTTACAAAAAGTGTAGCCAGTCAGCCCCATAGGTGCGCTTTTTCGCTCGGTCTGCCCTGCCACCCCGCCACTCTCGTGTCTAAGAATAAAAGGACGATAACAACAGAACTGGCGGCAAACTGTGACCGCCAACCGCGGAGATAGTCATGAGCAGCAAAAAGCCCAGCAAGTACGTGGCCCGTGAACCCGACGCTGAGGGTTTCATTGAATACACCGAGCTTGAGCACCAAACATGGCAGCGCCTGATCGAGAGACAGCTGCAGATTATCCCTGGCCGCGCCTGTGATGAGTACATGCATGGTCTCGAACTGCTGGACCTGCCTGTGGACCGCATCCCCCAGCTGGAAGAGGTCAATCGCGTATTGCGTCAGGAAACCGGCTGGGAAACCGCGCGCGTGCCCGCGCTGATCGGCTTCGAGACTTTTTTCCGCCTGCTCTCCGAGCGTAAATTCCCGGTGGCGACCTTTATCCGCACCCCGGAAGAATTCGACTACCTGCAGGAGCCTGATATCTTCCATGAAATCTTTGGCCACTGCGCCATGCTCACCAATCCCGCATTTGCCAACTTCACCCAGAAATACGGCGAGCTGGGCCTGAACGCCAGTCCCAAAGAGCGCGGCTACCTCGCCCGTTTGTACTGGTTCACCGTCGAATTTGGACTACTAAACACCAAAGATGGCCTGCGTATTTACGGTGGCGGCATCCTCTCCTCGCCAAAGGAAACGCTTTACGCGCTGAGTGACGAGCCAGTACGCGCACCTTTCGAAGTGGTTGATACGCTGCGCACGCCCTATCGCATTGATATTGTGCAGCCCATTTACTACCTGTTAAACGACCTGCAAGACCTGCAACAACTCACCGAAATTGATTTAATGGCGCGCGTGCGCGAAGCCATGGCGGCGGGATTGTTCGAGCCGATGTTCCCGCCCAAGGAAGCGGCGTAACACGGGCCTCGCCCCAAAACAAAGTTCCAACAACCCCCCTGTTGTTTGGCCGGGCATTGCCCGGCTTTTTTGATCCTGAAAATCCTAGAGAAAATTCCACTACTAGTGCATCGATACGGAGATTATCGTTACTAACGAGTTACGGGGTACAGCAAAGGATTCTTCCAAGAGCCGCCAACGTCGGATTTCTCAGTACCCTTAAAAAGTACCGGGGTAATTTGTTGCAAGGGAGCGAGTACCGGAGCAAGCAAAGGGAATACAAACCCGATTTATGGAGCTTTGTAGAACTATGTCTTCACTCGACGCTATTGATCGACAACTTCTTGCCATCTTGCAATCTGATGTTAGCCTCTCCATCGAGGAGCTGGCCGAGCGTGTGGGCCTCACGAAGACCCCCTGCTGGCGCCGGATACAGAAGCTGGAGAAAAGCGGCATTATTCGTCGCAAGGTCGCCCTGCTGGATGCCGAGGTACTCGGCCTTCCGGTATCGGTGTTTGCACAGGTAAAAGCGAATCAGCACAGTGCTGAATGGGCCGACTCCTTTGCGCGCACAATGGCTGACCTGCCAGAAGTAGTCGAGTGCTATCGCCTTGCCGGTGACTACGATTACATCTTGCGCATCGTGGTCAGCGATGTGGCCGCCTACGACCAGTTTTACAAAAAGCTGATCGCCCACGCCGGCATTGCCGATGTGGCCTCCACGTTTGCCATGGAGCAGATCAAGAGCACCACCGAACTGCCCATACCCAGCGGCGAATGACGCCAGCTCAATGACTGATACAGCGTTGCACCCGCGGGCTCATCCCCGCGGGTGCCGTCCATTGAGGTCGCTATGAATCATTCACACTCGGGGCAAAAATTTGCATCCACCTCCGACGAGATGGAAACCTTACTGCAGCGCATTCGCGACAATGTCATCGGCGAACGCATGCCCATGCAAACCCCTTTCGGCGAACGGCCACTGATTTACGCAGACTACACGGCTTCCGGCCGCGCACTGCAGTTTGTCGAGGAGGCCATTCGCAACAGGGTCCTGCCGTGGTATGCCAACACCCATACCGAAACCTCGGCGACCGGCCGCCAGACCATGGCATTCCGCGAACAGGCGCGCAGCGCTATTCGCAAATCTGTCAATGCCAGTGACGAGCACGCGATTATTTTCTGCGGCGCGGGTGCCACTGCCGCCGTCAACCGCATGGTGGATTGCCTGGGTCTGCGGAAAGACCGCTACGGCAGCATCGGCGGAACCAGTGGGGCCATTCCCGACAGTGCGCGTCCGGTGGTATTCATCGGTCCCTATGAGCATCACTCGAACGATTTGCCCTGGCGGGAATCGGTCGCAGAAGTGGTGACCATCCCGCTCAATAGCATGGGTGCTGTTGACCTCGCTGCACTGCAGGCAGCGCTGGAACAGTACGCCGCACGTCCACTCAAAATCGGCAGCTTTTCCGCCGCATCGAACGTCACCGGTATTCGCACCGACACCGTTGCGGTCACGCGGCTTTTGCACCAGCACAATGCCCTGTCCTTCTGGGACTATGCGGCGGCCGCACCCTACGTAGACGTCGATGTACAGGGCAATGACACCCTCTCGAGCAAAGATGCATTGTTTATCTCTCCACATAAATTTGTCGGGGGCCCCGGTACACCGGGCATCCTGATCGTGCGTCGCGCTTTATTACCGGAAAACCAACCTGCGGTAACTGGTGGTGGCACCGTGTCCTGGGTCAGCCCCGGACGGCACACCTACCTGCCCGCCGGCGAGCGACGCGAGGAGGCTGGCACACCCGCTATCGTGGAATCCGTGCGCGCAGGCATGATCTTCGCACTCAAAGATCAGGTGGGCTCAGACACGATTGAAGCGCGGGAAGCCCATTGGCTTGAACGCGTTTTCGCCCGCTGGGGAAGCAATCCAAACATAGAAATCCTCGGAGGCACCAATGCGGAACGGGTAAGTATCGTGTCTTTGCATCTACTGCAGGATGGCAAGCCACTGCACTACGGTTTCGTTGTTGCGCTACTGAACGACCTGTTTGGGATTCAGGTGCGCGGTGGCTGCTCCTGTGCCGGTCCCTACGGGCACCACCTGCTCCACCTAACGGATGAGCAGAGCATCGCCATTGAAAAGCTCGTCAGTGACGGCGAAAGTATTCTGAAGCCCGGCTGGGTACGCTTGAATTTTAATTACTTCCTGGATGAGGAGACCGTGGAATACCTCATCGATGCGATTGAACTGATCGCCGAGCACGGCCACCGGATGCTGCCCTTCTATCAGTACGATACGGCCGCCGGTGTCTGGCGCTATCAGGGGCAAGCACCGGTTCCAGCATTAGAGCTTGACCTCGATCCAGGCAGTGAAGCACCAGGCAAAGTCGCGTTACCGCTGCAGGAATATCTTGCCAAGGCGCGGCAGATAATCGCGAACCCGCCCGGCGAAATCTGCGCTCAGCCAATCCTGTCGAAAGAAGGAGAAGACCTGCGCTGGTTCCAACTGTAGCGAGTGACATTTCGCGTCGGCCCTGGATCTGACCTGGCTTTAAAGCAATTGCCAGAACTCGATCTAAACCTGCCCATTGAAAACAGGTCACCACAACACAGATAATACCGGACAGAGTCATTTTCCAGTCTGCTACAAGGATGCGCAGTGCCTGAGACCTCCCTGTTCCAGTCATTTTTCCTCATATTCAGCGGCGCAGCAGTGGTTGCCTCACTGGCGTTGTGGGGACGACAGCCATTACTCGTCGCCTATATTGCCCTCGGCTGCCTGCTGGGCCCGTCGGTGTTTGGTATCGTCGACAATGTTGCGCTAATGGCAGAGATGTCGAGTATCGGCATTGTTTTCCTGCTGTTCCTGCTCGGCCTCGATATGCAACCGAAGGCCCTGATGTCGGTGCTGCGCAAGGCGACCTTTGTTGGGCTGATCAGCTGTGCAGTGTTTCTGGCTCTGGGTTACGGTATCGGTCGCGTCTTCGGCTTCACCACGATTGAGTCCTGGGTGATCGGTATGGCGATGATGTTCTCCAGTACCATCATCGGCATCAAATTACTGCCGACCACCGTCCTGCACCACAAGCACCTGGGTGAAATGATGGTTGGCCTGCTCCTGTTTCAGGATTTCGTCGCGATCACCTGCCTGATGATCCTGCTCAGTGGCAGCACCGGCTCGGTGGATTTCGCCCGCTTGGGAATTTCCTTCGCGGCACTGCCGCTACTCATTGGCTTTGCCTGGGCCGCCGTGCGCTACGTATTGCAGCCATTGCTGGCGAAGTTCGACCGCTTCCACGAGTACGTTTTTTTGCTTGCACTGGGCTGGTGCCTGGGCCTTGCGGAGCTGGCAGAAGTAGTGGGTTTATCTCGGGAGATCGGTGCTTTTATTGCGGGCATTACCCTGGCAACCAGCCCTATTTCGCAGTACATCGCACTTAGCCTAAAGCCTCTGCGCGACTTCTTCCTAATCCTGTTCTTCTTCAGCCTCGGCGCCCAGTTTCATCTGGATATGGTGCCAGAGATCGCCGTCCCCGCACTGGTCGCAGCCTCTGCGGTGCTAATTATCAAACCGGTGGTGTTCCGCTATCTGCTCGGACAACAGAGTGAACGCAAAATACTCGCCTGGGATATCGGCTTCCGGCTGGGGCAAATCAGCGAATTTTCGCTGTTGATCGCCTTTCTTGCGGCGAGCCAGCAGCTCATTGGCAGCAAGGCATCGCACCTGATTCAGGCAACCGCGATTCTCACCTTCCTGGTGTCGTCGTACATCGTTGTGCTGAACTTCCCCAATCCTATCGCGATCAAAGATCACTTGCGGCGCGACTGACCGCACCCCGGGCCAAGGCCTCACTTTGCGGCTCGGCGCAATGCATGGTGCTTCAGCATGCCGAACAGGGCCGGGATGTCACGGGAAAACATCAGGTACAGGCAGGGAACCAGCAGCAAGGAAATCGCCGTAGCCGCCAGTATCCCGTAGCCCAGGGAGATGGCCATGGGAATCATAAACTTGGCCTGTACCGACTTTTCAAAAATCATCGGCACTAGGCCGCAAAACGTGGTTACCGTGGTCAGTACAATTGGTCGGAAACGCCGGGCAGCGGCGGCTTTGATGGCATCGGTAATTGCCACACCCTGCATCCGCAGGCGGTTGCCATATTCAATCATCACCAGCGTGTCGTTGATCACCACCCCCGCCAGCGCCACCATGCCAAGCAAGCTCACCATGCTGAGCCCATAGCCCATGATCAGGTGGCCCAGAATTGCGCCAATAACACCAAACGGGATGGCCACCATCACCGTAAGCGGTTGGATATAACTCTTTAACGGAATCGCCAATAGAAAATACAGCACCGCCAGTGTCAGCGTGAATGTCATCCCCAGTGATGAGAGGCCCTCACGTTCATCCGCTTGTCTCCCCTCGTAGGACAGGCTCAGTCCCGGATACTGCGCCAGCAATTGCGGCACCAGTGTCTGCTCAAGCTCGTTGATCACCAGCGCAGCCTGGTCTGCAGGCTCAACCTCTGCGGTCACCTTCATGACCCGTCGGCCCTCGCGACGATCGATGGTGGCAAAAGCACGCCCCTGTTCGACCAGCACCAGATCCGGTAGTGGCAACCACACGCCGTTGCCGGTACGGATCATGATGTTATCTACATCGTCCAGCGTCACCCGTTCCTCTTCTGGCAAGCGCACCATCACCTTTACCTGATCGCGCCCACGCTGCTGACGCAGCGCCTCGGCACCATACAGAGAGGCGCGTAGCTGGCGCCCTATTTCTTCGGCGGTCAGGCCGAGGCTTTTTGCGGTATCGGTCAGGGTCAGGTCAAGCTGGCGCTTTCCTTGCGAAACCCCGGCATCGATATCGCCCACTGCGAGAAAGCCAGACAATCCTGCGGCCAACTGTTGCGCGGCCTCGTCCAGCAAATCGGTGTCGGTGTGTCGCAGCTCAATGGTGAGCGCAGGCCCGGCACCGGGACCACCGTGATCACTGGCGAAACTCGAACTGAGCGCGCCCGGCACGGTGCCCACTTGGCGCCGCCACCGGCGTACAAAATCTCCCGTTGAAACCTCGCGCTGATCACCAGGCGTCAGGTAAACATCAACCTGTACGGTATCGTCACGGATCAGGCCACGCATGCCGATAAACACACCTTCCCTGCCCGTGTCGTCGAGGATGACATCTGCAGCACCCATGATCTGCATGCGCGCGCGTTCCAGCTGTGCTTCCGCAGTGCCGGGAGGAAATGTCACCTGCACCCGGCCGGTATCTCGCTCCACCCGCGGCATCAGGGTAAACCCCATACGACCACTGGCGGCATAGCCTGTCATTACGATAAGAATGGAAATCGCCAGGGATATGGTGAAGTAGCGATGCCGTACGCAAGTGTCGAGCAAGGGTTTGAAGCGTCGCTCGACGAAGCGGTCCAAACCGCGCGCCACCATTTTCTGGCGGGCCGCCAAGCGTCGCGCCGAGCGACTCCGGTGGCCGCGTTTGGAATGCGCCAAATGTGCCGGCAGGATAAACAGCGCTTCTATCCAAGACACAACGAATACGGACCCCACCACAAACGGGATAACGCCAAAGATCTTGCCCATAAACCCGGGCAATTGGCTCAGGGGGATAAAAGCAACGATATTGGTGAGAATCGCAAAGGTCAGCGGTACCGCCACCTGACGAGCACCCGCCACGGCCGCATCGAAATTGCTGTATCCGCGCTGGCGCCACTCGTAAATATTTTCGCCGGCAATAATCGCATCATCGACTACGATGCCCAACGCAATAATGAACGCAAACATGCTGACCATGTTGATCGATATGTCGATCCAGGGCAGGAACAGTAATGCTCCCAGGAAACTGATCGGAATACCCAGGGTCACCCAAAATGCGAGGCGCAATTCGAGGAAGATCCCCAGAACCACAAACACCAGCAGTAGGCCGATAAAGCCATTTTTCAATAACAGAGACAGGCGTTCTTTGAATATTTGCGAGTCGTCATCGCGTACCGTGACAAAAACTCCCGGCGGCAGGCTTTGGCGCACGTCATCGAGTACCGCGTGGGTAGCCTTGCTCACGCTCATCGGCGTTTGGTCACCAATCCGGAATACGTCGATGCCGGCCGCCGGTTCGCCGTTGAACACCATATTGCGCGGCTCATCCACCAGCGCGTCACGAATTGTGGCGATATCACCCAAACGCACCGTACCGCCGCCGGGGCTTTGCGCCACCGCGATATCGCCAAACTGTCGGGCCCAGTCCTTGCGTTCGGTGACCCGCACGAGGATTTCTCCGGCCTCAGACTTCACCCCGCCGGCAGGCACATCGACCGCCGCGTTGCGCACCAGTTGAGAGATCAGGGGCAAGGAGAGGTTGTAGCGCCGCAAATCGTCTCGATGTACCTCGATCGCAACCTCATAATCACGTACCCCATAGGCCTCGAGCTGGGTGATATCTGGATGCGCTTCCAGTTTGTCGTACACCTGCATGACGAAAGCGCGTAGGGTCCGATCGTCGACATTGCCGTGTACCACAATATCGAGCACATCCCGTTTGCGCTCGACGAGACTTACTTGTGGGCGCTCGATATCCGTTGGAAAGGTCGACACGCGATCAATCGCAGCCTGTACGTCCTGAAAAACCTTGTTCGCATCGGCGTCTTCCTCCAATTCGATGGTAAGACTCGCACTACCCTCACTGGCGCTACCGCGCAACTCCTTGATTCCCACGAGGCCAGTTACCGCCTGTTCTGCGGGCACCAGCACGCCCCGCTCCACCTCTTCCGGACTGGCACCCGGATATGAAATATTTACCGTAATCAAATCCAGGCTGAATTCCGGGAATACCTCCTTTTTGATGGTGAGAGAAAAAATCAGACCGCCAATCAAAAACACCAGCATCAACAGATTTGCCGTGACATGGTTGTGGGCCATCCAGGCGATCGCACCGCGCGAGGTATCGATTGGGGGGCGCTTGCCGCGAAACAGGGGGTCGTTAGGATTGCTCATCCACGCTCACCATCTGTGCCTTTCTCGATGGACTCTGGTGATTGCTCGGGGAGCTCAGGCGGTGGCGGCACGTCTCGCGAACTCGCAGGCTTGTTGCGCCGCCGTAACTCGGGATTGTCGGAATAGATTGGGTGCCCTGACGGCGCTGAACCTTTCCTGGTACGCACCGGCATATTCTCGGTAACGGCGGTAAGACGTGTGGTCACGAGCTGTTCGCCGCCACTCAAACCACTTTGCAGCACCGCATACTCCCCGTCGAAGTGCGATACCACGACCGGCTGGATCTGCAACTTGCCATCATCCACAACCCACACCCGGTTGCCATCCTGCAGCGCGGTCAGAGGAATACGTACTTGCTCGCCCGCACTGCGGCCTGTGATTTCTACCCGCGCAAGGTCATTCAGCAGCAGGCGCGGTTCACCGGGGTTTTCCATACTCAGGGGATCGGCCAGTTCAATCAGTACCCGCCCCAACCGGCCCTGCTCTTCCAGAACCGGAATGACACGAACAAATTCACCCGCCCGCGATTCACCCAAAGGCCACTGACTGCCATAAATACGAACTTTTGCGCTAGGGGTGTTGAGCTGTGGTAACTGTCGAGCGGGCACCTCCACTTCTATCTGGAAGCGGTCGGCGCCGGCGACGGTATACATGACCCTGCCCGGTGCGACCCGATCGCCGACATCCACACTCCGGGCCACCAGCAAGGCGTTAAACGGTGCGCTTATTTGGGTCAACCTCAGGTCGCGCTCGGCCAGTTTTACCTGCGCTTGCGCCGCGTCCACTCGGGCCTGGGCGGCAGCAAGCTGAGGTTCGCGCAGTACCAGCGAAAGGTCGGCGTCAGGCAGTGAGCTGCCGAGCAACTCGTACTCTTCCTCCGCAACCAGGCGCTGCCCCTGCTCCTGCTGGAGTTCCGCGCGCCGCTCCGCCAGTGCACTGCGCGCCGACTGCAACGCAAGCTGATAGGGTTCACGCTCAATCTGCAAAAGCCGCTCGCCTTTGGCAACGGTCGCACCCGGCCCGAGATCGTAATTCAACCACTCTACCCGCCCCTCCACCTGCGGTTGCAATTCAACCTCCTCACGGGCGGACACCTTGCCGAGAGCCTGGATGGTGAGGGGAAATTCACCACGCTGCGCTTGCGTCACTTCAACCAGCAAGGGCGGCGCCTTGCGCTCACCCCGCTGCATGGTCGGTTTTTCCCGCAGCAGCCAACTGGAGACGGCAGACGCCAGCACGATCAGCACGATCGGAATGGCTATATTCCAGTTGATTTTATTTAGCATTAAAGCTCCGGCTATTCGGCCCAGGGGCCGATTGATCTTCCAGTGTGTGCCAAGTTGCTGCGCTCAATCCATCTGGCCGCTGTAGATATCCAGCTCCACGGGTAACGGCTCGGGCAGATCTTCTATGGGCAATCCCCCCGACAATGCGCGATATAAGGTGACCCTGTTTTCCAGCAGCTCGCGCCGCGCGGTCAAAAGTTCACGCTGTAACAACTGTTGGTTATTTGTCGACGACAGGACATTGAGGAAATCTACAGAGCCCTTGCCATAGGCGCGACGCTGACGCAACGTAATCTGGTCTGCCAGCTGCGTGCGGGTTTCCAGGTAGGACAATCGCGTTCGAATCGCGTGCTCGTTAATCAGTGCCTGCTCCACCTCGGAAAGTGCCTGCATGACCGTGTTGCGAAACATGGCCCAGCGCTCCTGCTCCGCAGCGGCCTGCTCGCGCTTGCGTGCAGCCAGGTTACCGCCATCAAAAATTACGCCTTCCAACGCGACACTCAGGTTGAGCAACCAGTCATTGGCGATATCTGAGATCGAGGTGCCACCGCCCGAGAAAAACATATCGAAGGACAGGGTCGGCAACCGCTCGGCCCAAGCCTGCGCAGACAGGTAGTGCCCCTGCAACACTTCTCGCTGGGCCCGTTGCACATCCGGCCGACGCAACAGCAGAGCTGTGGGAAAACCCGTGTCGGGCAGTGCGGGCAAGACCGGCAAACCGGTATCGATAAAAGCGGCAGGTGGCAGCGCTTCCGCACTTAGCCCCAGCAAGGCCGCCAGCTGGGTCACCAGTAGGTCGGCGTTCGCGCGACTTTGATCAAGATCCTGCTGCGATTGCTCGACCAGCTGCCGTTGCTGCAACACATCGGCTGCGGCAATAATCCCGCTACCGAAGCGCAATTCCAGCGCACGCAGGGTTTTCTGATTCACATCAAGTTGTGCGGTCAACAGATGCGCCTGCCCCCGCTGCTCCTGTAACTGCAGCCAAACACCGGCAACTTCAGCGGCGAGGCTCAGCGCGGCGGTCTGTACATTCATTTGCTGTGCCAGGCGGCCGGCCTCTGCCGCACGCGCGCCACTGCGTACCCGCCCCCATAAATCAATCTCATAGCTCGCCGCCAAATTGCCGGTCCAGGTATTCCCCTGGTTCTCACCACTGGCAAAATCGAAGCCATCGGTAGCCGAGCGCTTTTGCTCCGTGTTTTCGAGCCGCCCGCTCAACCGCGGCCAGAAGCCACTGCGGGCCTGTGCTGCCAGTGCGTCCGCCTGCGCCAGGCGCCAGTAGGTGGATTGCAAGTCCGGATTCTCCGCCAGTGCATGGTCAACCAAGGCATCGAGCCGCGGATCGCCAAAGCTCTGCCACCAGCGTTGATCGGTGTGTCCATTACCACTGGCTATAAACTGGTCGGGCAAGCCAAGCGCTTCTTGCGCGAGCCCGGGTGGTAAAGGAGGCGCCCCACTGCACCCGGCAAGGCCCAGGGCTGCCAGCAATCCAGTTACGGCAATAAGTTTTGGCAGTTCGTCCATGAAGCCCGCTTGCCTTAGCCTAAGGTCCTAGACACGTATATTTTCATTATCAAAGCCAATATCCCGGGCACCAACACGATTTACCTTTGTTTACCCGAGCATCCACTTCTGGACCGTCCGGCCAAAAAAAGTGATCACAAACGTGAAATTGGCTCTGAGCTCCGCTATGATGGCGCAGCAATTGATCATGCGCCGCCACTTCGTGACCGGTCATCCGGCCTGAGCCCTCCGCTCCGGGGTAGCAACCGTTGAATCTACGGTGATTTGCTTACCATAGACGTATGCGTGATCGAGAATCCCTTGTTTACTGACCATGTACGGGTTCAACACATGAGCAAAAATCAGCCACTGGCACACTGGGACGACATCCTGCTACTGGACCGTCAACTGAGCGACGAAGAGCGCATGATCCGCGATACCGCACGCGAATACTGTCAGTCGAGACTGATGCCGCGTGTGCTTGAAGCCAACCGCAATGAAATTTTCCATCGCGAAATTATGGAAGAAATGGGCGAGCTTGGCCTGCTGGGATCGACCATCGAAGGCTACGATTGCGCCGGTTTGAACTATGTGTCCTACGGTCTGGTGGCACGCGAAGTTGAACGCGTCGACTCCGGCTACCGCTCTGCCATGAGCGTGCAGTCCAGCCTGGTAATGCATCCAATCTATGCCTACGGCAGCGAAGCCCAGAAGCAGAAGTATCTGCCGAAGCTCGCCTCCGGTGAATGGGTAGGTTGTTTTGGTCTTACCGAGCCGGACGCTGGTTCCGACCCCGGCGGTATGAAGACCCGCGCCAAGAGTGTCGATGGCGGCTACCGCCTCAGCGGCTCCAAGATGTGGATCACCAACAGTCCGATCGCCGATGTATTCGTGGTTTGGGCCAAAGATGATGAAGGTGATATTCGCGGTTTCGTGCTGGAAAAAGGCATGGAAGGTTTGAGCGCGCCAAAAATCGAGGGCAAGTTCTCTCTGCGCGCTTCCATCACCGGTGAAATCGTGATGGACAACGTGTTTGTTCCGGAAGAAAACCGCTTCCCCGACATCAAAGGCCTGAGCGGCCCGTTCGGCTGTTTAAACCGCGCCCGCTACGGTATTTCCTGGGGTGCCATGGGCGCCGCCGAATACTGCTGGCACGCCGCGCGTCAGTACGGCCTGGATCGCAAACAGTTCAACAAGCCACTGGCACAAACCCAGCTGTTCCAGAAAAAGCTTGCTGACATGCAGACCGAAATCACGCTGGGCCTGCAGGGTTCCCTGCGTGTTGGCCGCCTGATGGACGAACAGAAAGACTTCGACCCAACAATGATCTCGCTGGTGAAGCGCAATAACTGCGGCAAAGCCCTGGAGATTGCCCGTATCGCACGGGACATGCACGGCGGTAATGGTATTGCCGACGAATTCCACGTTATTCGCCACGCGATGAACCTGGAAGCCGTTAATACCTACGAAGGCACCCACGATGTGCACGCGCTGATTCTCGGCCGCGCGCAAACCGGCCTGCAGGCATTTTTCTAAGAGCCTGTACTCCGCGCGCCCTTCGGGCCCATAATCTGGGTAACTGAGGGCGCGCGCTACTACCGACCGGCAACCCAAGTTCTGCCGTCACTCCCCTGCAACATCAGCGTCTAGGCGCCCTCTTCCCGATCGACAGGTGCTCTTTAACCCGAATCACCTCTTACTCTGTACCCACGTGGCCCGGACCGGATGGAACAACTTCTTTACTGGTGTGACCTGATCGGTATCGTCGTTTTTGCCTTTACCGGAGTATTGGCCGCGGGTCACAAGCAGATGGATCTGTTTGGCGCGGTGGTGCTTGCCTGCGTCACCGCCGTCGGTGGCGGAACTATTCGCGACATGATTTTGAATGTACCGGTATTCTGGCTTCACGGTGGCCATTACCTGGGCATTGCCGCGGCCACTGGTGTCGTCAGTTTCTATGTGATCCGCTATTTCAGCGTGCCCATGCGACTGCTGATGATCGCCGACGCCGCGGGGCTGGCGGTATTCGTTGTTATTGGCACACAAAAGGCGCTTAACCTCGGGTTTTCGCCGGGCATCGCGATAGTGATGGGCGTGATGACCGGAACCTTTGGTGGACTCATACGCGACATCCTGTGTGGCGATATCCCGCTGTTACTGAGACGGGAAATTTATGCCACCGCAGCCTTGAGTGGCGCCGCCGCTCTGGTGATACTGGACGACCTTGCGGTGCTACCCGGCAAAATCGTGGTAGCCATCGCAATACTGGCCACGCTGTCAATCCGCCTGGCCGCCCTGCGCTGGAACCTGTCCGCGCCGATCGCCCGCTTCGGGCCGGAGTGAAGCACCAGCCGTCGTATTATTTGGATTCAGAACCTTCTTATGCCGTTACCCTCTCTCACTTGCTCGCACCGGTTAAACCCGCCACCTGTTCGCCGTATCTTCCTCACCGGATTGCTGATATTGGCGGCCGTGCTGGGCGGCTGCACACGCGAGGACCCGACGGAGCCCGTATCGCCTAGCAGACTGATCCCCAAGTCCTGTTGGTTCAGTACCGAAGCAAGCTGGCCAACCACCCAGTGCTTCATGATGGAAGTCCCTGAGGATCACGCCAAACCCGAGGGCCGCAAGATCCAATTCCCGGTGGTGCGCTTTTACGCGGAGATCAGCGACCCGGATAAAGACCCCCTACTACACCTGGGTGCTGGCGGGCCGGGCGCAAGCCTCGGACTGGAACCCCAGAATGCCAGCGACTGGTTGTGGGTGAACTATTCCTCGATGACCGTGGAAGACGGACGCGACCTGATCGTAATGGATCCGCGCGGTACCGGCATGGCAAGCCCGAAGCTTTCCTGTGATGAATTTATCGAGGATGCAGACCTCGCCTTTACCCGTCGCCTGAGTAGCGACGAGGAAGCACGGGTATTTACCTATAGCATGGAGCGCTGCTATAGCCGGCTCAGTCAAATAGCAGACCTTTCCCAATACAACAGCGCCGTGGTTGCGCAGGATGTGGAAGCCCTGCGTGAAGCGCTGGGTGTCCCCAAACTGAATCTGTACGGCGTATCCTATTCGACCCGCTACGCACTGACGGTTGCCCGCGACTTCCCGGAATCCGTGCGCGCAATGGTGCTCAACAGCGCCGTCTTCCCGCAAATTATCTACACCCAGACACTGCCCGAGGATGTCACGGCGGCGTACCGGAGGGGTGTGGATTTCTGCCGCCAGGACAAGGAGTGCAACAAACGCTACCCGGACCTCGAACAGCGCCTGGAAGCGCGGGTGCAGGCACTGGATGAGTCCCCAATCGTGGTGGACACTGGCAATATCCACCCAGGCGAACAGTACCCGTTTGTACTCAGTGGCCAACGGCTATTGCGGGTACTCTTCCAGGCTCTGTATAACGAAACCTTTTTCAAAGAGCTGCCCGCAATTATTGAAGAGCTGGAGTCTGATCAGGCCGAGCTACTCAAGCCCGCCATTGCCCGCTTTATGGGCCTGGTGCTTGACCCTAATTTCGGCGATGCCGCAGGCATCAGCCACTTCTGCTTTGAAGAAGCCCCGTTTGTTGATTTTGAAGAGGCCAGCCAGCTGGCGGCCAAGAGCGGCATCCTCGGTCGTTCGGTGCGCGCTGACATCGATATGATGCAAATGCAGTGTCGAATTTGGGCGGTACCCGCCGCGCCTTTGCTGGAGTCGCAGGCCATTCAAACCCAGGTGCCGACGCTGGTCATGCACGGTGCCCTGGACCCGGTACTCTCGGTCGACGATGCCGACCGCGCGCGCCAAGAACTACCAAATCACCAGTGGGTAGTCTTTCCCGAGTTGGCACACGATGTCATTTCGGCAAGCGAGTGTGCTGAGCAAGCCGCCGCAGACTTTCTGGATCAGCCAGAATCCTCAATCGCCGAGAGCGTACTCAATTGCCGCAAGGAAGAGCTCGCGCGGCAAGCCCAACTGGAGGCAAAAATTGCCGAGCTGGAATCGGAACGCGCCCAGGAAACCGGTGAGCAGGCCGAGCCTGCCAGCGAGACAACGCGCCCCGAGGGCCCACGCCACACACCAAGGGTCAGTGGTAGTCGATACACCGAGAGCCCTTAACCTGCGCAAGGCGCCTCGCAGCCGCTGGACAAACGCGCTGTAGAAGCTTAATTTGAGGGGATATAAAGACAATAAAAAGCAGTAGCTATGAATTATCAGGGTGTAATTGAAGTTGCCGAACTGGCTGCACTGCAGGCGCAGCAGAGCCGTGAAGATGGCCAGTTGGTCCTGTTGGATTGCCGCTACGATCTGGCTGACATCGAGGTCGGGCAGCAAGCATTTCTCAAGGCGCATATTCCCGGCGCGCAGTATGCCAGCCTGCACCGGGACCTCTCCGCCCCGATCGAACGCTACGGCGGCCGCCACCCGCTCCCCACCGCACAGCAGTTTTCCGAGTTTGCCCGCCACTGCGGCATCCACGAACACACGCAGGTCGTGCTATACGATGCCCAGCGCTGTGCCTTCGCAGCCCGCGCCTGGTGGTTGCTGCGCCATTTCGGCCATACCAATGTCGCAATTTTAAATGGCGGCTTCGGTGCCTGGCAGGCTTCAGGAATGGATACCGAGAGTGGCGAACCACAAGCACCCGCACCGGGCAACTTTACGGCAAAGACTCAGGCCGGCGAGCTATTGAGCTATAGCGATATCTACCCCAACCTGGAAAATCCACCATGGAAACTGGTGGACGCCCGAGAGAACAAGCGGTTTCTCGGTAATGAAGAGCCGATTGACCCGATCGCCGGGCACATTCCCGGCGCTATCAATAAACCCTGGCAGGAAATAACCGACACGGACGGCAAGATTCTGCCTCCGGCTGCGCTGCGTGCACACTGGCAAAGTATTCCCGCGGACGATGGCATCGTATGTTATTGCGGCTCAGGGGTTACCGCCTGCGTGAACCTGTTTTCGCTGCACCTGATCGGTCGCGAGGCCCGTTTGTATCCGGGCAGCTGGAGTGACTGGTGCGCGCACATACTGCATCCGCGCAACGCACCAGCCAAGGCGTAAGGCGTAAAGCAGGAATCAGCGCAGTAGACAGGCACCCGTACCAGCTAAACCACAGTAACCACCGGGGTTTTTCGCCAGATACTGCTGGTGATCTTGCTCCGCATAGTAGAAGGTCGGGGCCGGCTGGATCTCTGTGGTGATCGCACCGAAACCTTTGTCCTCCAGCGCCTGCTGGAATGCCGCTTCCGATGCCCGCGCCTGCTCGGCCTGTTCGTCGCTGTAGGTGTAAATCACTGAGCGGTACTGGGTTCCCAGATCATTCCCCTGGCGCATACCCTGGGTTGGATCATGCTCCTCCCAGAAGTGACGCAATAACTCCTCGTATCGCACTTTCGCAGGGTCAAACACCACCAGCACCACTTCCGTGTGGCCGGTGCCACCGGTACACACCTCGCGGTAATTTGGATTTAGCGTGACGCCGCCGGCATAACCGACCGCCGTCACCCAAACTCCATCGATCTCCCAGAACAAACGTTCAGCACCCCAAAAGCAGCCCATGCCAAACACCGCCTGCTCCATTCCTTCAGGGAATGGCGGCACCATCGCGTTTCCGGACACAAAGTGCTTGCCAGAGATCGGCATAGGCTCCTCGCGGCCTGGCAGCGCCTCATCTGGGGTAGGAATACGGGACTTGTCGAACTGCATGGTGTGTACCTCAAATATCCGTGGTCGCCGGCGGCGTGAACTATTCGCCTGCGAGCATAATACAGCCGGAGGCCTTCATTGGCTGCGCAGTCTGCCACTCGAAGTATTGCGCGTCGAGTTTTTCCACCGCGCGCTCACCGAGGCGGCGAAATGGGGAGCGCCCTGGGTCGACCAGCATCACCCGCCCAACCCCCGCGCGCATAGCCCGCCGCGTCAGGTTAAACAGGGGCGCCTCTAACTGGTCCCAAAAGCAGATATCCGTGCCAATAACCGCATCAAACTCCGCCAATGCGGTCTGTGTCACTTTCTCATAGCGGCATTGCCACGTGGTGATTACTACGCCGTTGAGCGCGGCGTGGTAATTCGCAAATGGAAATACGCTGGGGTCGGCGTCCAGGGAAGTCACTTTTGCCGAAAATGCTTTCGCGCAGAAAATGCCACCCAGGCCCCAGCCACAGCCCAGATCCAGCACACGCGCGCCCTTCTTGAGCGGGTGCTTCCTCAGGTAGTCCATGGTGAGGCAGGAACTCTTCCAAAACTTGTTGCCATGCAGGCTCGCGTCGCCGGCCTCGCGGCGCAATTTGCGCATGTCCGGGTGCGCATTTTTTCGCACAACCAGTCCAAACATGGAACGGCTCAGAGAATCACTTTCAATCAATGAAGTACTCCATATGGGCTGAGGTTAACCAAGTGGCCAGGCGGAGAAACTCGCAGAAACAAGGTTGCCCGTGCCAAATATCCGCAGTGTACCTATTCCACGGTACCAGTTCAGCCAGCTGGTCTATTTTTGCTGATGAGCCGCCATCAGGGCTAGCGTCTTTATCGTGTTCTTGATCGTGCTCTTGATCGCGATGGTGACGTGCGGCAACCACATAACAGATTCTGTAAAAAGAGGCACAGAAATGCATAAAAATACTCGCAGACAATGGCTGGCAGCTGCTGCCCTGCTTTTGGTCGGCGAGAGTTACGCCGTGCCGATTTACGAGGGCAATGACGTAACCCTGGAGATGACGGGATACTTTACCGCGCATATGGTGAATTCCTACGGCGAAACCATTATGCAGGATGGCGCATCCAGGATCGCATTCAAACTTGACGTTCCTGTTTACGGTGATTGGGACACCGGCTTCCACCTCGAGTGGGGTGTGGCCGCCATCTCATCGGCACAGGACCTCATCGTTCAGGGTGATCAGCAGGTATCTCCAGACAATCGCGATTTATCCCTGTATCTGCGCCAGGGAAATGCGCACGCGGAGCATGAAAAGTGGGGACGCTTCTCTGCCGGTAAACAGTGGGGCGCCTATTACGAAGTCACCTATATAACCGACTGGTTTAACGTGTCTGGTGGCTTGGCGAGCGGCACTTACTCCTACGGAACCGATGGAGGCAGTACCGGCAGTGGGCGTGCGGATAGCGCGCTTGCCTGGCGCAAAACCTGGGTGTTTGATGACAGTGAGTTCAAGATTGCACTCCAGCGTGCCGCCCATGTGGCAGATCTCAACATCAGCATACGCGATGCATTTGGGCCGAATACGCTGTTTGTATGCCCGCCACGGGATTGTGAGTTTGGACAGAGCCATGGCATTGCCATGGTATACCGTGCCAATGTGGGCAAAGGCATTATGCTGGGCGCGTCCTACAATCGGGTCAAGCTCGATATCAACTCAAATAACGGCGAGGTTTTCGAATTCATAGATGGCGAGGAAGTTCTCATCGCCCGGAATGTTCCAATCAGCGCAAGCACCAACACCTGGGCGAGTGCCATCGGCGCCTATTACGGAGGCGCCCCCTTTACCAAGGGTTGGTACGTTGCCGGTGTTGTGCAGCGGTCCCAAAACAACGAGTTAGCACCGGTTGGCTCCGTAACCGGTATCACCAACTTCTTCGATGCCAAGGGTTCGGAATCCTTTTTCAGTTACACCTGGGGTGCGAACGACTGTTACTCAGTGTACGGTGGCCACAACTACCTGGTATCCGACGACCCAGAGTTTGACGCTGCACTGGTGGAGGACAGCCGATTCAAGTTGGCCCAGTACTATTACGGCTTCCAATACCAGTGGAACAAGCGTGTGCGGCTCTACTTCGAAAATGCAGCCGATGCGAGCAACCGGGTCGCACGCCCGGTGGTCAATGACTTTATAGCCGTCGGCTTTCGAATCGACATCTGATAGGCTTGTGCCCTGAGTCAATATTCGATCCCGGAGCAGTAGACCTTGGGCCGCATCATTCTTTTAATTGCCGTGGCGATTTTCGCCTGGCTGGCCATCCAAAAATTCAAGTACAGCCCGCCGGAACAACGGCGCAAACTGGTGATTCAGTGGGTACTGATCGCGCTGGCCCTGGGCGCGGTGTTGCTTGCGGTGACCGGCCGCCTGCATTGGGTGGGTGCTGCGGTGGCGGTGGTCCTGCCTATTCTCAACCGACTCTGGCGTACTTTCGGCCGTCACCTTCCCTGGATTGCGCCTCTCATCGCAAAGCACGCGCAGGCGCGCGCGCAAAAGCAACAGGATAAATCGCAACGCACGCAGTCTGGGGAGTATTCTGAGGAATCTGGTGAGGATCAAGCACACGCGAAGCCGAATTCGGAACCCCAGCTCACGCTCGCCGAAGCACGCAAGATCCTGAGTGTGCCCGCCAACGCCAGCCGCGAAGAGATTATTGGCGCCCATCGCAAACTGATCCAAAAATTCCACCCGGACCGCGGTGGCAGCGACTATCTGGCCTCGCGCATTAATGCAGCCAAGGCTCTGTTACTCAAAAACCTGGACGGCTAGCATGCGCAACCGCCCACCTAGGCGCGGCGGCACAGCAAGTGGACGTATCGCGCCAGTTGGCGGTACGGGTCAATGCGGGAGTAGCGCAATTCTTTTTCCACGATCGGCTCTGGCGGCAACTTGTCGCGCATCTCCGGCGTCATAAAATCGTGAAAGCAGCGGATGCCACTGTGCGCCACGATGCTGAGACCCGCCTGCGCTACCCAATCCATGACATCTTCCGGAACCAAGGGATTCTGTGGTGTGAGGCTACCGGGATGACCGCTCCAATTGCCGTTTTCCAAGTGGCGATCGAGCTGCCGCAAACTGCCGCGCTGCAGCAGGCGAAATTCCAGCGCACGGCGGTTGTAGAAGGTCAGTGACAAATAGCCGCCCGGCTTCAGTTTGTCCGCCAGTTGGAGCAGCGCCGGTTGCGGCTCTGCCAGCCACTCCAGTACCGCGTGGCACAGCAGCAGGTCCGCCGGTGGTATATCGACGGTTTGCGGCAGCGCCTGCAACGGTAGCTGCTTAAGGGTGACACGCTCCTGCAGGCCCGCGGCTTGCACCGCATTCTGCGCCAGATCGAGCATCGCGCGGGAAATATCGGTAATCCACACGCGGCTGCCCGCTTTGGCCAGATCCAGTGCGAACTGCCCCTGCCCTCCACCGGCATCTATGACCACCGGAGCAGCGTCATCGCCCTGCTCCCGCGCCAATTTCAGATAGGGGGCCAGATCCCGCTGCAATACGGCCAGGCGGATGTCGCCCTTCAAGCCTCCGTAGATACGCTTCTTGAAACGCGCAGCAAGATCGTCGAAATTTCGATCAGCCATCGACGGTTACTTGTCCCGCGCCTGGTCTAGGGTCCGCCCCTCGGCCGCAAGAATGACCTGCAGCGTGCGGGATCGGAACTCACGCATGTACAGGACCCACACCACGGACAGGAAGCCGAATACAAAAAGCAGCGGGTGTACAAACCAGCCCATCACCGCCATCGAGAAATAGACGCAGCGCAGTCCGTAGTTATAACTGTGCCCAGCCTGGTCAATCACCTTGGCCGCGCTGATGGCGTAGCGGCGCCGGTCATCGGTGGAAACTTCGTCCTCTTTTACCGCCGGAGCCGCGCCCAGCAATACGTTGGCGAAAGAGTACTGACGCAGCGACCAGGTAAAGTTAAAGAACGCGAAAATATAGATGAGGATCAGCACCAGGACCTTGAGCTCGAATTGCTCAACCGTTGTCGTCTGCGCAAACGGCAGGCTGCTCAGTACCTCTACCGCGGCAATGTTTGCCGACAGTGCCGTCACCAGACCCGCGAGAATCAGAATGCTGGTGGACGCGAAAAAACCGATTACCCGCTCGAGATTGCTGAGGATGGCCGCATCCGCCACGCGCATATCCCGCTCCAGCATGCGCAGCATCCACTCGACCCGGTACCATTGCATCGATGAAGCCAGGCACCAGGCGGTCTTGGCCTTGCGGCGAGCGAACACGGTATAGCCTGCCCAGGTAAGGCAAAAGCCCGCAAGACTCGCAAAATCCATCCAGTTCAACGCACAACCCCCTTTGGACTACATTTATGGCGTCATCGAAATATAGGTAAAACAGGGTGCGAAGTTTCGCACCCATGGCGCATGTGTCAACAGCGGCCTGTCAACCCTGTCAATTCATTGCCGCTCAGCGCTAAAATGGCCGCCGATTTTGCCCCGGGAATCGCCAAGCCCACCCGGGGAACGCTAATTACCCACTGGAGCTTTCTTTTGAGCAACGTACACCCCGCATTCGAACCAGTAACCAGTGCCGAGATCGAATCCCTCGGCGTTCGCGTGGAAGAGTACCGTCATCGCGCCACTGGCGCCCAGCACCTGCACATTGCGGCAGACAATTCAGAAAATGTATTCCTGGTGGCCCTGCGCACCGTCCCCCACGACTCCACTGGGGTGGCGCATATCCTCGAGCACACTGCACTGTGCGGCAGCGAGAAGTACCCGGTGCGCGACCCCTTCTTTATGATGATCCGGCGCTCACTCAATACCTTTATGAACGCCTTTACCAGTTCCGACTGGACCGCCTACCCGTTTGCCAGCCAGAACCGAAAAGATTTTGACAACCTGCTGGACGTCTATCTGGACGCCGTATTCTTTGCCCGCCTGGATCCCCTGGACTTTGCCCAGGAGGGACACCGCCTGGAGTTCGCTGAGACCGAGAACCCGCAAAGTGACCTGGTTTTCAAGGGCGTGGTCTTCAATGAAATGAAGGGTGCCATGAGCTCCGTCACCTCGCAGCTGTGGCAAAAACTGAGCAAATATCTGTTCCCCACCAGCACCTATCACTTCAACTCCGGTGGCGAGCCCGCGGATATCCCAGATCTCAGCTACCAGCAGCTGGTGGATTTCTACCGCACCCATTATCACCCCAGCAACGCGATCTTTATGACCTTCGGTGATATTGATGCCGCGGAGCATCAGGCGGTGTTCGAAGAAAAAGCCCTGCATAAATTCGACCAACTCGACGAAAAAATTGCCGTTGAGCGGGAAAAATTGTACGTAGCACCGGTACGCGTCGAGGAAAACTACCCATTGCCCGCCGAAGAAGGCGACAAGGAAAAGACCCACATTGTGCTGGGCTGGCTGCTCGGTGATGTTACCGACCTGGAACAATCGCTGACTGCACATCTATTGGCAGGGGTACTCCTCGACAACAGTGCGTCGCCACTGATGCGCCTGTTAGAGACCACCGAGCTTGGGCAGTCCCCTTCCCCGCTGTGCGGCTTGGACGACAGCCAGCGTGAGCTGGTGTTTGTGTGTGGCATTGAGGGCAGCGAGCGTGAGCGTGCCGACGAACTGGAGCAACAAGTTCTCAAGGTGCTGGAAGATGTCGCCGAAAATGGTGTGCCTTACGAGCAGGTCTCCGCGGCACTGCACCAGCTGGAACTGCAACAGCGCGAGATCGGCGGCGACGGCTACCCCTACGGCCTGCAGCTGATCCTTACCGCACTCACTGGCGCTACTCACCGCGGTGATGCCATTGGCCTGCTCAACATTGACGCGACCCTGGAAAAACTGCGCGAGCAAATCAAGGACCCGCAATTCATCGCCAATGCGGCGCGCCAACTGCTGCTCGAAAATAATCACCGCGTCCGCCTGGTGCTGGCGCCCGACAGCAACATGGCGGAGCGCACCGAGCAGGCCGAGAAAGTCCGCCTGGAAGAGATCAAAGCGGGCCTCAGCGACCACGAAAAAGAGCAGATCATTGAAACCGCCAAGGCACTGGCGGATCGCCAGCAGCGTAAAGATGATGAGTCCATCCTGCCCAAGGTTGGGGTTGAGGATATCCCCACGGAACTACCGCGCGTGGATGGCACCATAGAAGACCTCAACGGCAACAAGATCAGCCGTTACGGTGCCGGCACCAACGGGCTTGTTTACCAGCAACTGGTTGCCGCATTGCCGGAATTCACCGATGAGGAACGCCTGCTGCTGCCCTACTACTGCCAGAGCCTGAGCGAAGTGGGTCTGGGTGACAAAGACTACTTGGAAGTGCAGCAGTGGCAAGCCGCGGTGGCCGGTTCACTGCACAGCTTTACCACCCAGCGCACCGCACTGGACAATCTCGACAGCCAGACCGGCCACTTCATTCTTTCCGGCAAGGCGCTGGCCGCAAACCAGGCGGCACTGACCGAACTGATGCAGGCCACCATGGAACAGGTGCGCTTCGACGAACTGCCGCGGCTCAAAGAGCTCCTGCTGCAGACCCTGGCCCGTCGTGAACAGTCCGTGGTCGGCAACGGTCATGCGCTTGCCATGGCCGCTGCCAGTGCCGGCTTTAACCGCGCTGCGGCCGATGGCCACGAGTTTGGTGGCCTGCAAGGGCTTCGTCAGCTGCGCGCGCTGGTTAAAGAGCTGGATACCGATCACGGTCTCGAGAATATTGCCGCCACGTTTAACGGCATCCACCAGAAAGTGCTCGGCGCTGAGCGCCAGTTCCTGGTGATTGGCGAAGAAGACAAACTGGACGCGTTCACCAGTGCGCTGAACCCACTGGCCAGTAGTAGCAGCGGCAACAGCGCCACAGCCAATGGTGCCTTCACACCGCGCCGGGTTCAGGAAATGTGGATTGCCAACAGCCAGGTGAACTTCTGTGCCAAGGCCTACCCCACCGTGCCCATGTCACACCCCGATGCGGCACCGCTGGCAGTACTTGGCGGCTTCCTGCGCAATGGCTACCTGCACCGTACCATTCGTGAGCAGGGCGGAGCCTATGGCGGCGGCGCCAGCCACGACGTCACGATCGGCGCTTTCCGTTTCTACTCCTATCGCGACCCGCGCATGGCCGACACGCTCAAGGACTTCGACGCATCCGTGGAATGGCTGCTGAACGAATCCCATGAAGACCTGCAGGTAGAGGAAGCCATCCTTGGCGTTGTTGGCGGTATGGACAAGCCCGGGTCGCCTGCGGGCGAAGCGAAGAAGTCCTTCCACTCCAACCTGTATGGCCGCACCCACGAAGTGCGCCAGGCTTTCCGTCGAAAAGTCACCGAGGTAACCCTCGACGACCTGCAGCGGGTAGGCAAGACCTACCTGCAGGCGGATAAAGCCAACACCGCCGTGGTTACCGGCAACCATGGTCGCGATGCAGGCCTTGCCCTCGACCTGCACGAAGAGAAACTGTGAGTAACCGGCGAGAAACCGAGAAGCACGTGAGCAAGAAAGACGACATCTTCGCCAGCCCGCTGGGACAGGTAGCCGGGTTTAGCTTTGACCAGTCTGTGGTGGAAGTATTCCCGGACATGATCCAGCGCTCGGTCCCGGGCTACACCACCATTGTGGCGATGATTGGCACCCTGGCGGAGCGCTATGCCCAGTCAGGGAGCCGTTGTTACGACCTGGGCAGCTCCCTATGTGCTGCCACCCTGGCCATGCGCCACCGCATCCCCGCGGCGGATTGTGAAATCGTCGCGGTGGATAATTCACCCGCGATGGTGGAACAGGCACGTGCGGTACTGGCGGCCGACAGCGGTCAAATCCCGGTGCAACTGGTGTGTGACGATTTGCAGAATGTGGACATTGAAAACGCCTCGGTGGTGGTGCTCAATTTCACCCTGCAATTTATCGCCACCGAACAGCGCGAAGCTATTTTGCAGAAGATATACGACGGCCTGCGCCCGGGCGGTGTGCTGATCCTATCCGAGAAGGTAGCCTTCTCCGACACCGACCATCAGGAGTTAATGATCGACCTGCATCACTCGTTCAAGGCGGCAAATGGCTACAGCGCGCTGGAAATAGCACAGAAACGCAGTGCGCTGGAAAATGTATTGATCCCGGAAACCTTGTTCGACCATCGCACGCGCCTGAAAAACGTCGGCTTCAGCAGTGTCGATGTTTGGTTCCAGTGCTTTAATTTCGCTTCGCTGATTGCGATCAAGCAGCGCAACCCGTAAGCGGAATGACTGGCATGATTGACTACACCCAGTTGTATGCGGGTATCCAGCACACCCCGGCCCTGCGCGCATGGCTTACCACCCTACCCCAGCAAGTTGCTGACGGACTTGACCCGTCGCGCTGGGGAGATCTGGCTGACTGGCGCGAGGCACTCGACAACCTGCCAGATATTAAGCCGTCCACATACACCCTCGAGGATGAGGTCCGTATTGGTAATACGTCCGATGCGACCGCGGAGCAGCTCGCAACACTCGAAACGGAGTTGCGCAAGCTGCATCCCTGGCGCAAAGGCCCCTGGACGCTGTTTGATATTTTTATCGATACCGAATGGCGCTCGGATTGGAAGTGGGACCGCGTAGCCCCACACCTGCATGACCTGCAAGGTCGGCTGGTGCTCGATGTGGGCTGCGGCAGCGGTTACCACTGCTGGCGGCAGTTTGGCGCCGGAGCCCGCCGGGTTATTGGCATTGATCCGTCGGCAAAATTCGTCGCCCAGTTTTATGCGCTGAAGAAATACCTGGGGCTGGAGAAACCCGTAGACGTTCTGCCGCTGGGAATCGAGGCTCTGCCACCGGCACTACGCGCCTTCGATACAACCTTGTCGATGGGCGTGCTGTACCACCGGCGCTCACCGCTGGACCACTTGCGGGAATTGCGCGACACACTGCGCCCCGGCGGCCAGTTACTCCTGGAAACTTTGGTGATTGAAGGGGGGCTCGGTGAATGCCTGGTGCCTGAAGGGCGCTACGCCAAGATGCGCAATGTGTGGTTCTTCCCTACCACCGCAACGCTGGAAAGCTGGTTGCGCAAGAGCGGGTTCACCGAAGTAAAGACCGTCGATGTGGACCAGACTTCGACCAAGGAACAGCGCAGTACCGACTGGATGCGGTTCGAATCACTGGCAGATTTTCTCGACCCGAACGATCCCAGCAAGACCATTGAGGGGCACCCTGCACCACTGCGCGCCACGCTCACTGCAACCGCAGTTTAGGGCTACGTCTGCCATCCAAGTCTCCGGTGGGCCAGGCCCCTTGGCCCACTAACTACACTAAACACATATTCGCTGGCGTTTGCGGCGGGTTTGTCCAGATACTTGGGGGCCAAATGAGCATCAGTGTTTTCGAACTATTCAAGGTTGGCATTGGCCCATCCAGCTCGCATACGGTCGGCCCCATGGTGGCGGCACAACGGTTTGTCTGCCACCTGGAATCCCGCGGCGACCTGACAAAGGTCGAACGCGTGGAGATCCACCTGTACGGTTCCCTGGCACTGACCGGTGCGGGTCATGGCACCGATATGGCTGTGCTGATGGGACTCGAAGGCGAGTCCCCCGAGACCATCGATATCGATCGCATCGACGGTCGCCTGGCGGCCATCGATCAGCACCAACAGCTCATTCTCAATGGCCTGCGTGCCATTCACTTTGAGCGCGATCGCGACCTGATTTTCCACAAGGAAGAATTCCTCCCCCAGCACTCCAATGGGCTGACATGTAAAGCCTTCGTCGGCGATCAATGCCTGCTTGAACGCAGCTATTTTTCCATCGGCGGTGGCTTTGTATTGTCGGAAGAAGATTTCTCTCACAAAGAGCAGATAGCTACCCTGCTGCCCTACGATTTCAGCTCGGCGAAAGACCTGGTCGCCCTGTGTGACCAGTATCACTGGAGCATCGCAGAACTCGCCATGGAGAACGAGAAGGCATTCCGTTCAGAACAGGAAATCACCGAGCTGCTTTGGCATATCTGGGAAGTGATGGAGGCATCGATCGAGCGTGGCTGCCACCAAAGCGGTGTACTCCCGGGCGGGCTGGGCGTGCGCCGGCGCGCCGAAGAACACTTTCGCGAGCTATCCAAACAAACCGATGAAGAGCGCCGTCAGGGGCTCGCCATCTTGGACTGGGTCAGCCTGTTTGCCCTGGCCGTCAACGAAGAGAATGCGGCCCGAGGACGTATTGTTACCGCGCCCACCAATGGCGCTGCCGGTGTTATTCCCGCGACGATCGCCTACTACGTGCAATTCGTACACCGCCCGGAAGACCACGGCGACTTGAAAAAGCAGGTGGTGAAATTCCTCCTCACCGCCGGCGCCATCGGCATGCTATTCAAAAAAAATGCCTCGATCTCCGCTGCCGAAGTGGGATGCCAGGGTGAGATTGGCGTGGCCTGTTCCATGGCCTCGGCGGGGCTTGCCGCGGTACAAGGTGGCAGTAACGCGCAAATAGAAAATGCAGCGGAGATCGGCATGGAACACAACCTGGGCCTCACCTGCGACCCAATTGGTGGTCTGGTGCAGGTCCCATGCATTGAGCGCAATACCATGGGGGCGGTTAAGGCGATCAATGCGGCACGACTCGCACTGCGCGGTACCGGTGCGCATATTGTGCCTCTCGACAGTGTGATTGAAACCATGCGCCAGACCGGAATCGACATGCAGCACAAGTACAAGGAAACTTCCCTTGGCGGACTCGCAGTGAACGCGGTGAACTGCTGATAGGCGCCGGGCAAAGAATCAGACAATGTTTCGGGCAGTGTATCGGGCAATGCATCGAGCGCTGCAGAGCTGCCTAGCCGGGAATACCGTGACGGGTATAGATATCAAACCGGCCCGACTTGCCCTCAAAGCGGAGGCTCGGTTTCTGCTCATTTAGATCTGGGGCCAGTCGCGGCCGCTTCACCACCGTGCGGTAGTAGCACGCCGCAAACGCAGGCGCCAGCAAGCTATTGGCGTCTTCATCACTGCCCACGATTTCATGGAACGCGACCATCTCTTTTTTCACCTTGGCGCTCTTGCCGCGGCTGGGAAACATGGGATCGAGATAGACAACCGGTATGCTTTCCTGGTTTTGTGCACTCAGCCACGCCTCCGCGCTTTCCACCCTGGGCTCAAGATGCAGTCGTTCGGCAATAGGCCCCAGCTCTGGGTCTCGCTCTGCAGCCTGGCGCAACCGGCCAACGCCATCCTCAAGCAGCGCATACACCACGGGGTTGCGCTCAAGCATGCGTACCTTACTGCCGAGAGAAGCGAGCACAAAGGCGTCGCGCCCTAGCCCTGCGGTGGCATCGACGATATTGGGATAAAAACTCCCGCGAATCCCTACGGCCTTGGCAATCTGCTGCCCTTTACCACCACCATATTTGCGGCGATGTGCAGCGGCACCTCGCACGAAGTCGACAGCCACCGGCCCGGGCGCTTTGCGACCCGTAGCGCACAATTGCAGCAGGTCGCCTCGACGCAAAACAAAGGGATACTGGTCAATGAATTTCTCCGGGGTAATACCCAGATAAGGGACCGCTAGTGCCTCCGCCAGTGCTGCTGCCGCTGGTTCATGGCTTTCGTCTGCGGCAGTAACTGCCAACTGCATGATAGGAATACAACCAGATTTAATTATTGGGTACCGAGATGGAACTCAGCCGATCGAATGGGGCAATTTACCCGTGATGGGCGAGCCATGCCAGTGCCGATTCTTCGGCTTCGCTGGGAAATGGCCGTACTTCTGCGGAAACGAAGTGGTTGAGGAGCTGAGGCATAAAAGCCAAAAGCGTATTATCCGATAGCACCGCGATGCGATGGAGCTGTCGATGTTGATTGCGCGTAAATACACAGTGGGAAACCAAGGCTGCGAAATTCTGCCAACCTCGAAAATTGCGCGCGTCGATCAGTAAGCCATGCAGGGCTCCATGTTGGCAGATCACCGGATCCACCTGTGCTGCCAAGGCGCGGAATTCGGCGGGTTTCAGCTCCGCCACCGGCCGAATTTCAAGAATATCGTGATCGTGATGCCAGCAGTGTTCGATCATGGTCCGTCATACTTTCGTCACTTCCTTTTTAAGCGTAGGAAAGAAAAAGGCCGCGAACCAGTCGCGGCCTTTTACGATCGTAGACTTAACCGAGCTTCCGCTCACTGCTGTGGCGTGTCCTCGGTTTTGTCCTTGTCTCGCATATCATCGAGCGCTTTTTCTGCCGCATCTTTGGCATCCTCTGCGGCATCTTTGGTGGCACGGCCGGCGTCTTCCAGCGCATCACCCGTATCTCGCGCCGCATCTTTCAATACATCACCGGTGTCCTCTGCGGCATCTTTCACTGCGTCACCGGTATCTCGGGCTGCGTCCTCCACCTTGTCACCCAAATCACGAGCCGCGTCTTTGGTGTCATCCATCATGCGCTCGCCGGTCGACTGCGGGTCGGCGGTAGAAGGCGCCACGTCGTCACTCTCTTGTGGCATGGTTGGATCGGTTGCCGGACGGGTTTCTTCCGTCGATGGCGTTTCCATCTTGTCGTAAGCATCGTCAACCGAATGATCGGACTTCTTCGACATGAAGTAGCCGATAATCAGCAACAAAATAATGAGTGGCAGCAGTAATTTCTTCATAGTCCCGTGGACCCCTCGTCGGTTAGAAAGAGTTCGAAACGATCAGGCAAGACGCACAGCCTGGTAGTATCCGCAGACCTGGCACCTACCTCGCCGTTGCCGGTTGGCGCTGTACTGGACCACCGAGACCCGACTTCATCGAAGAAGCCCACGCCAATACTGATAAGAATAATCCCCATTTGCTGCACTTCAAGGAACATTGTTCCGTTGTTCAAGTATTTATGGTTCTAAAAGCGCACGGGGATATTATGTGGAATGCTATGCCACCATCTGACGGGACATGCGGGGCGCGCTATAAGGCCGACGCCGGACTTACGCGGGGCCTACGTAGAGTAACCAGATCAACCCTGGTAGTACTGGTGGAGCTGGGCGAGGACGCCCGTCGCATCACTTTCAACAATGGCGGCATCGCAGCCGGAAAGCGCCATTTCGCCGAAGGTATTGCGCTTGGCAAATATCAAATATCGCGCTCCCAAGGCCAGCTTTTCCTCACAGTCACCAAGATTAAGCTGGAAGCTTAGCTGCTTGTGTGTTGCGCCCTTCCAGACTTTTCGCGCAATCGCCGAGTACAGGTAGCCGGATACCGCCGCCATCCCGGGCTCGGAAAGGGCTCGATCCAACAAACGGTGCACTGCAACAATTTCAACCTGGGCGACGAGTTCGACCGAGGCAACTTGTTGATGGATCTCAGCCGATAGATCGGTGAAGTTCCCCGGCTTGTCACTGCCGTGAGCAACACCGCACCACAGGCTAAGCGCCGCCAAAAACAGCCAGCTGCGGAAAAGAACCCGCATGCGCATTGGGCCATCGCCCAGGCCGCGCGCCCTAGTGCGACGCAATCCTTTACCAGTAACGGTCATTGCCACTCCCTTGACGATTTATGTACGTTTCAGACGCACACAAAAAAGGGCGCCGGGGCGCCCTTTTCCAAGTAACTATTGCAGTGGTAACAGTTCCAGTTCTACGCGGCGGTTCGCCTGACGACCTGCGTCGGAGTCGTTGCTGGCGATTGGGTAACGCTCGCCGTAACCAACGGCCTGAACACGACCGGCCGCCACACCACGGGTAGTGAAGAAGTTGGCAACGGAGCTGGCACGACGTTCACTCAGGTTCTGGTTGGTGACATCTGAGCCGGTGCTATCAGTGTGGCCACTCACACGAATTGCGGTTTTGTCGAACTCATTGAGTACCAGTACCACAGAATCCAGGGTGTCATAGAAATCGGAACGGATTTCATAACGGTTGGTAGCAAAGGTAATGTTGCCCGGCATGATCAGGCGGATATTGTCGCCCTCACGCTGTACACGAACACCCGTGCCTTCCAGACGCTGGCGCAGAGCCATTTCCTGGCGGTCCATGTAGTAGCCGATGCCACCACCCACCGCAGCGCCGCCCAGCGCACCGGTGATAACGCCTTTCTTGCGATCGTTTTTGCTCGCCGTAGCCGCACCAATGATGGCACCAGCCACTGCACCAGCACCTGCGCCCTTGGCCGCATTACTGGTTTTGCTTTCCTGGGTATAAGGGTCCAGGGTGGTACAGCCAACCAAAGAACCCAGGGCAAGAATCGCTACCCATTTTTTCATTAAGCTTCTCCTAACGCTTTTACTGATGACGGGTGAAATTTGTTGGCAGTGTCGCTGAGTCAAGCTGACTGCACGCTGAACCGCCCTCGTCACTGGCACGAAGACTATGCGGAAAGTCAGCTTAGGTCTACTGCCTAGATCCCAAAATGGCGGGTTAATCCATTGGCGCGGTTCTATTTTTTTGCTGGCTGACATGCGCTGGGAACGGCGCTCTCGGGCACAGCCCACGACAATCCAGATATCGATTCATACATTCATCCGGACTTCCATGCCGGCGCTGATTCGCGCCTTCCACAGCTGGAGGCCCTCCTCGTGTAATTGCCTGTAATCCGTTCTTCCACAGCTTCTGTGGATAACTCTGTGCATGAATATGCTAAATACGGCTCGATGTGGCGGCATTCCTTGCCCCCAGCATATTGCACACTTTTTGCCCCACAATTTTTTACTAGTAAAATCAATACGTTAGCAAGCATGGAGCGAAAAATGCCGGCGAATAAGTGAAACACAGGGCCTCTTATTTATGCACCGACCCTGTGTGGAAAAGATTTGTCAAGGGGAAACAAGAAGGGAAAAATCAAATTTTGCAAAATTTCCAGAAATTGGCGTAGAAAACCGCGCAAAGATGGAAACCGCCGGGAGAGCAGATGCAAGTCTGCATGTCAGTGAGGTGTAGGTCGAGCTGGCGAGTCACCCGACTCTCCAGCTGCAGGGAATCAGTAATGCGGTGGGCGCTCGTCGCCGGGCTTACCGCCTTTGTTCATCTCAAACGCCAGGTCTCGGTACTTCTCGGACACCTCTTTCATATTCCCGACAAGCGCGCGCAGCTGCGCGTCCTGTTTGGCGATGGTGTCATTGAGCTGGCTGAGGGTGTCCTCTTGAAACGCGAGGCGCGTTTCCAGCTCATCAATACGTGCTACCAACTGCTCTACTTCTTTACTCATTACCGCTCACTCACTAGTGTTTGCTCAAGCTGTCTCGCTTATATCAGTCGATACAAGCAGTCTTTCAGCCCAACCGCCCGTTGATCCATAAACAGGCTTTGCCCCATACGCGAGGTCACGTAACCGAACCCCACTTCCACCTCCGGGTCCGCAAAGCCAACGCTGCCCCCGGCACCGGGATGACCAAACCCCCTGCTGCCACCAAACGCCAGATCCTGCGCACTACCCGACTTCAAAAAACCACAACCAAAAGCGACATCGGTTTGCAGTATGGCGTCCTGGCCACGGGTTTGCTCTTGCGTCGCTTGTGCGAGCGTTTCCGCTGCGAGCAATTGGGGGTTATCACTTGCAAGGTCACCATAGACTGCTGCCAGGTCACGGGCACTGAAATGACCATTGGCTGCTGGAATCAACGCACTTCGCCACGCATGACCGTTGGTACCCATCATAAGCGAAACCGGGTTGGTGAACGCCGTAGCCACCGGGCCCTGCCGATCTTCTTTGATGGAGCGGCCGATCGCATTATCACGCAGCTCCGGTAGAGGTTTTTTCAATGGCCCTACATCGGCAACCCGCGAGGAGCGGTGCCCCACTGCGCCGAAACCGCCATCCAGCGCCAGTGGATCACCCACGCCGCTGCGATACAGGTCCCGCACACTGAGACCACTGGCTGCTTCGATCAATCCGCCGAGGGTCCACCCGTACAGGAAAGGAGAATATCCCTGTTGACTGCCGGGCTCCCACCAGGGTGCCGTTACCGTTACCTGCTGTAAGGCCCGCTGCCAATCGTAGATAAGGTCCTCGGCGACTTTCTCGGAAAACGCGATTACCCCGCTGCGATGACTCAGTAGCTGGCGACCGGTGATCGTCGATTTACCCGCTTCCGCAAAGGCCGGCCAATACTCGGTCACAGGCAGGTCCAGGTCCAGGTTGCCCGCAGCGACCTGCTGCAATGCGATAAGGGCAAGAATGCCCTTGGACGATGAGAATACATTGACGAGGGTATCTTCCTCGAAGTCCTGTGTGCCGGCACGATCGGTGGTGCCAGCCCAGAGCGAAGCGACGACCTCGCCCTCCTGCACTGCGCAAAAAGACGCACCCACATCACCGTGATCGCGGAAGTTTGCCGCAAAAGCGTCGTACAGGGCCTCGAAGCCCGGGGCGCAATATCCCTGAATATCCATTGGGTACAGTTACCAGTTGATGGTGGAGGCTGAGATCTGCCGCAGACAGCAGTTCAGCGCGAGAATCGATCGGGACATAGATGGGGCCATCGATGAGACCAAAGGGGCGCAAGGATAACGGATCGCCAGATAGCTGTTAAGCGCAGCCCTAGGGCTCCTCGTCGGCAGGCTCTTCGAAGTCCTCAAGGCGATAGCCGCACTGCTTGCAGTACTCTGCGTCGGCGTCGTGCCCACTTTTGCCACAGTTATGACAACGGGCAAGCTGCTTCTCTCGCCCGAGTTCGTGCGCCAGTTCGGCGGTGACAATCCCGGTGGGAACCGCAATGATGGAATAACCAATCAGCATGGTCATCGATGCAATGGCTTGCCCCAGGGGGGTGTGCGGCGTGATATCACCAAACCCGACCGTGGTGATGGTGACGATAGTCCAGTAGATGCTTTTCGGGATACTGGTAAAGCCATGCCGCGGCCCTTCCACGATAAACATGACGCTGCCAAAGATGATGCAAAGCACCAGGACACTGGTGTAGAACACCAGGATTCGACGACGCGCCTGCCACAGTGAGCGCACCAGGAGATTGGCATCGCGCAGATAGCGCACCAGCTTGAGCACGCGAAAGATCCGCAGCACCCGCAGCAAGCGGATCACCATCAAATAGGTGGCGCCGGTAAAAATCAAAGCGAGATAGCTGGGCAGGATTGCCAGTAAATCGACGACGCCATAGAAACTGGTGACATATTCGCGGCGGTCTCGCGCACAGTAAATACGCAACAAGTATTCCACCGTGAACAGCCCAGTGAAAAACCACTCCAGGGCATAGAACGTCTCCCCAAAACGTACCCACAGTGATTCCACTGACGCGAATAGTACCAGCGCAACGCTGAGCAGAATTGCCCAGATCAGGAACACATCAAAATACTTACCCGCAGGCGAATCGGTGCCGAATATAATTTCATTCAGCCGTTTGCGGGTCCCGGTAAGCGCCATGAATTCGAGCCTTTCGCCTTATTGAACTGGGTGACATTCTAGCCGACCTCAGAGTCGCAGAATACGCCACAGCTTTGTCCGCTTCCACCGTATCCGCTATCCTTCGCCACCGGATTCTTCCGGGATCCCTATTTCCTCCCCTTTTTCACTGAATGAGCTGACTGACCGGGAACTGACATGCGCGACAAAAGCCGACTTGTATACTCCACTGACCGCGGCCGGATCAAAGAAGATAAGCCTGCAGAAAAGCGCCATAGCGGCGATGGCATCGTGCGCATCCAGCGCGAGACCAAGGGACGCAAAGGCAAAGGAGTCACCTGCGTGCGGGGTATAGAAGGCACCGATAGCGAGCTCAAGCTATTGCTGGCAGAGCTTAAGAAACGCTGTGGCTGTGGTGGCGCGCTAAAGGATGGCGTGATAGAGATTCAGGGCGACAAGCGGGAAGAGATCAAAGCAGTTCTCGAAGCAAAAAGCTATCAGGTGAAACTCGCCGGGGGCTAAGCCCCGGCCCGGACAGTGCCTGGCTAGCCCTGAGGCTGCCAATTTAGCGGGCCAACTGGGTTAGCGGTCAAACTAGGCAGAAATTGCCGCGAGACGCAGAGGTTTCACCTTAAGCCGCTTCTCTTCTTCGAGGCATAGTTTCAGCAGGCGAGCCAGCTCCAATTGATAAGCTTCCTGCACAACGCCACAAACCGTCTTGCACCGCAGTTCGAGCGCCTGAAGTCCGCTGGCGAGCTCGTCCTTGCGCCCATTCACCGACAGCGCAATAACCCCTTCACCGCAGGCAGACAGCTTTTGCTGCTGCGGTGCACTCATCACCACACCAGTGCTTGCAACCAGCTGGTTGAGCTTGCGCACCTGTTCACCGACGATCTGCGGGTACTTTTGCAACAAAGCTTGCGGCAGCTCCTGATTCGGCAAGCGTTCAATCAGTTCGCACACCACATCGCCATAGCGACCCAGTACGGTAAGCGGCTCGGCCAGCGCGTCGAAAGCACGCAAGCGTGAAACTGCCGCTTCAGCACTCGTGCGGGTGCCAGCTTCCATCGCGACAATGGTGTGCGTGATACGCTGATAAAACAGACTGTGAATCGAGTGTCGCTGCTGCTGGCACTCGCCGAGACGCACCCGGTTATCACGGATGGATTCGTCCGCAGCAGATGGCGTAGTACCACTCAGGTCGTAACTGCGCGGATCAACCCGTAAATTCGCCCGTACCAGCGCCGCGCCAACCTGAATACGTGCGCCACTCAGCTGCAGTTGTGCGCGACGCTGTTCCAGCTCCTGCAGGTCGAGCAAGCGCGAACGCAGCCAGTCAATCGATGCCTGCAGGTCTAGCTCCGCCAACTCGTTGTTCTTGGGGAGCTCGAGATGCAGGAAATCCCGTGGGATTACCCGGTTGAAATACTCCAGCAAAACCTGTTGTGCTGCCTCGCTCTCCTTGTCCGACTCCAGCAGCAAACGGTTTTCTACCGGGCGGCAGCTTTCGTCACCATCCGCCCGACTAACCCGGCCGCACAGCTCGGCAAAATCGTCAAACAGCTTTTGCAGTGAAAAGTCGACGCGCTGTAATTGAGGCGGGTAATCCTGCGCCTCTACCGCGGCAATCCGCTGGTGCCCCGCGGGTTCGTCGGTTGGCCAGAACTCCGTTTCCTGCCCCATAGCGGCATCGATGCCGGTTTTGTCTTCATTGCTGAGATTGCTATACATCCAACGAACAGCGCCCGGTACGTCGGCCAGCTTCTTGCCGATCAATTGCGCCTCGCGGTTAATCTCGCTACAGATCAGGTCTGAATGGACAAGGTAGTTCCAGCGTTCCGCGAAACCCTGAAAACCATCGCTGCCCAATAAATGCGCCACGGTTCTATCCGCTTGCGCCTCCAGGTGGCGTCCCAAACGCCCACTCAAGCGCGCGTGCATACTCTGCAGGCGCTCCACAACCGGGATCAGTGCATGACCGCACAGAGCAAGCACACGGTGCAGCGGTCGCAGCGGGGTAATGACACTCTCATCGCGGCCGAAAATGGAGCGCTCCTGTTCGAATGCGTCCTGCATGTTCTGTAAGCGCTGGGCGGTACCAACAGATAGCTCGGTAGCCAGACGGCTCCAGCGGTCTCGGTAATAGCTGAGCGCCCGAGTGATCAAGCCAAGCACATCGCCACCCTGCAGGCTGGCAATTGCCGCAAGTCCGAGGGACAACTGGAATTGCCCCTGGCCCGCCTTTATGACTTTGACTTGTGATCCAGACGTCACTACTACCTGCGTGCCAACCACTGCACTCGACAGGTTTTGTGGGCCTTTTTGCTTGCTCGCAATGCCCAGCCCGCAGGTATCTTCAACCACATCCAGTAGCAGAAACAAACCCGGGGCTTCTTTCTTGAGCAAGCGCAGCGCCTGATTGTCCTGCTCTGCTTCTTTGTTGCCTTCAGAGCTTCCGTCCGTGCCGCCAGCACCGCAAAAGTCGCGGGCAGCGTAAAACGGATAGACCACTACCGCCCCCACAAACAGCACAAGCAGTGCTGTGAGTGCGGCGCTCAACATGGTGGCCGCACCAAACTCACCTGCGAGGGCTGCGGCAGGCAGCGACCACAACGCCATGCCCAGCTGATACAGACACAGACACACCAGCAGCGCAAACGTCACCGGCACGACAGCGGCAGCCAGCATGTGCGGGAGTAACGCAATACGCGACGCCACAGATTCCTGCTGAGGTGCCACCTCCTCCTGAAACAAGCCGCGCAGTTGCTTCCATGCAGTGCCGTTCTTGTGGCTATCTGGCGCCTTCTGGTTTACGGCTTCGCTCGCTGCGGCTTGCTTTACCTGCTGCGGCGCTGCCTCACGCACCACAGATTCCGTGACACCTTGCGTTGCTGTGGGGTTGAGGTTGTCTTTGGGGGCCGTTGATGCAGACACAGCTTCTGGCTGGCTTGTATCAACTGCAGACTGGCCCCCCTGGCTTTTCCGTGCCTCACGCTGGCGGGCAAACTTGAGGCGCGCAAGAATGGCTTGATTGTCGAACGTGCCTGCGGGGTGAACTTCGATTTTCAGCCCCAGCTGCTGCAATTGCGTGCGGTACTGAACCACCTGCGCCGACGACAGCTGATCTTTGATTACCCAGCCCTTCAGGAACAGCTTTTTGCCCTGCTCAGCACCAATGGAAAACGCACTGATCAGTTGTTGCAGAACTTCCTGGGGCGCCTTGGCGCGTACGGTCTTGCCCGCAGAGACAATTTGAAACCTATCCTGGTTTGCCATGAATTCCTCGCCGCCACCGGGGCTAGATTTATAGTGATGCAGGCGAGACTAAGGGATTCCTTTCGCGGCAGATGGGGACTGGTTCTCACTGGAATAAGGTATTAACGGTCGAGCGACCAATTGCACACTTGGTCACAGCAATGCCGCTAACCAGATCCCAGAGCCGGGTGCGGCCTGCGTCACAGGCGTACGGCGTTAATTCGGATGTTTTGGCTTGCCGTCAGTGGACGTGTCCGGTGACCATACGGACAATTCAACCCCGGGGATGTGATGCTCCCGCGCATCAAACACGGGCTCCTTGATGCCGCGGCGAAGCTGGGCCTCATAGTCGGCAAATACCTTCAGGGCCACGCCAGACAACAGCAGGATCGCCAGCAAATTCGCCGACGCCATAAAGCCCATGGACATATCTGCCATATTCCACAGCAGTGAAAAATTGTCCGAACTGCCGCTGTAGGCCACCCAGGCACCAAACAAGATGAAGCAGATATATAGCGCCCGGTAACAGAAGATGGATACGCGGGTATGCCACAGGTAGAAAATATTCGTTTCCGCGTAGTAGTAATTGGCAATAATCGAGGTGAATGCAAAGAACAGCAGCGCTATCGCCAGGAAGCCGTTCCCCCAGGGCCCCACCTCACTGGCGAGCGCAGCCTGAGTCAGTGTCACGCCCTCTACGGCACCGGCATAGTCCACACCACTCAGCAGGATAATACTGGCCGTCGCGGTACAGATCATCATGGTGTCGAGAAACACCGAGGCCATCTGCACGTATCCCTGCACCACCGGATGCTTAACGTCTGCAGCAGCACCGACGTTGGGGGATGAGCCCATCCCAGCCTCGTTCGAGAACAAACCACGCTTGATACCATTGGCGATGACCGCGCCAAATGCCCCCGCACCCATCTCCTGCGCACCGAAGGCACTACCAATGATCAGGCGAAATACTTCAGGCAGGCGCTCGATATTAAGTATGACGATGGCGAAAGCGATGGCGATGTAGCACAGCGCCATAACCGGCACGACGATACCTGCGAAGCGGCCGATGGAGTGAATACCGCCGAACACAATAACACCGGCCAGCACGGAGATCGCACACCCCACCAAGAGCGGATTGATACCCCATGCCTCGCGCACCGCATCCGCCATGGCGTTGGCCTGCACCGCGTTGAAAAAGAAGCCGAAACAGATCACCAGGAAGATCGAGAAAGCCACCGACAACCACTTCCAGTTCCGGCCAAGACCTTTGTCGATATAGTAAGCAGGCCCGCCGCGAAAGGTGCCCGGCTCATCGCCGGTTTCCTTGAAGGTTTGCGCCAGGGTGTTCTCGATCAAACTGGTGGCCATACCCACCAGCGCCACAACCCACATCCAGAAAACCGCGCCCGGTCCACCGGCGGTAATCGCCACCGCCACCCCGGCGATATTTCCGGTGCCAACCCGCGCCGCCGCACTGGTGGCAAATGCCTGGAAAGAGGAAATTGAGTCATCACTTTCTTTATGAAAACTGTGTGCCATCACGCGAATCATGTGCCCGAAGCCGCGTATCTGTATAAACCCGGTGCGCACAGTGAAATAGAGACCTGCCGGTAACAGCGCGGCAATCAGGATACCGACCCACCAGATACCCCCTACCCCGCCCCAGGTAATCTGGTTGCCTATGCTGATGACGGAGTGGAAAAAATCTGAAAGTGCCTGCATACCTATTTTTACTCTTGTGAATACATACGTGAAGGCCCTGTACGAATACCCAGCGCGGCAGTAACGTTTGGCGCGACCGCCGACAAAACTAGTGTCTATAGAAAAAACTAGTGTTTATAGATTCAGTAAAGATCAGCTGCCGAAAAGCGCCAATGCCACCCTTGTTACCGACCAGCGCTGACGTACAATATTGCCAAACCTGTCCGCGCAAATGACTGAAAAAAGAACAAGGAATCGCCTCAACATTATGCCGTCTCGCAATGACTCTTCTCCCGCTACGTCCACGCGTGCCAGCGCAACAAGGGCTCCCTATGGCAGCTGGAAATCCCCAATAACCGCAAACCTGCTCACCGGCGGTAATGTCCGCCTCAGTGAAGCTCAGCTCTTCGGGGGCAAAGCATATTGGTTGGAGTCGCGCCCAACAGAAAAAGGGCGCTCCGCGCTGGTGGAATGCGACTATTCAGATCCGGCAAGCCCGCAAACACGCGACTTGCTGCCGGCGCCTTTGAGTATCCGCTCAAAGGCACACGAATATGGTGGCGGCGTTTACACCATCGGTGGTGGTCAGGTCTATTTCGTGCTCGCGGCCGATCAGCGTATTTACCGCATGCCGCTGGACGGCAATACCCCAGAGGCCATTACCCCGGAGGGCCCGTTCCATTACGCAGATTTGCAATTTGACGCGTCCCGTAACCGCCTTGTTTGCGTGCAGGAAGATAATTCAGTCCCTGCTGCAGAAGCAGTGGCGCGATTGATTGCCATCGACCTCAACCAGGTTAACGCGTGTGATTCGACGCCGGCACAAGCCGTACTCGCAGAAGGCGCAGACTTTTATGCATCGCCGAGTCTCAGCCCGGATGGAAAACAGCTCAGCTTCCTGCAATGGCATCACCCCAACATGCCATGGGATGCAACGGAGCTCTTGGTCGCCAAGCTCGACGAAGATGGCGGTATCCAGCAGGTGCAAAAAATTGCCGGAGGCGAAGGCGAATCCGTCTTCCAGCCCCAGTGGTCGCCCGGCGGAGACCTGTTCTACGTTTCTGACAAGACCAACTGGTGGAATATTTACTGGGCTGGAAGTGACAAACCAATCTGGGAAATCGACGCCGAGTTTGCAACACCACAATGGGTGTTCGGCATGTCCACCTACGGATTCCTGGATGCCAACACGATATTCTGCACCTATACCCAACAGGGAATCTGGAAGCTCGCGCGCATCGACTTAAAGCGTGGGCAACACTCACAGCTTGAGCACCCCGGTTGCGATTTTGAAAGCATCCGCTGTGGACAGCATCAGGCCGTATTTATCGGCAGTGGCACCACGGATTTTCCCGCGGTTTATCAATACGCAAGCGCAAGCAATAGCTTTCACACTCTCGCCAGCAGTAGCTCAGTACCCGTGGATACCAGGTATTTCTCCCCTGCACAGCCATTGAGCTACACCATTGGCGAACGCGAGGTGCATGCCTTTTTCTATCCACCGCATAACCCGGATTACCTGGCGCCCACTGAAGAAAAACCCCCGGTCATTGTCTTCGGGCACGGCGGCCCCACCGGCGCCACTTCTGCCGGGCTCAACCTGAAGGTGCAGTACTGGACCAGCCGGGGTTTCGGAGTGCTCGACGTCAATTACTCTGGTAGTACCGGCTATGGCCGGAGCTATCGCGACCGCCTGGAGAACAGCTGGGGCTTGCTCGATGTGGAAGATGTTTGCGCAGGCGCCGAATATCTGGTTGAACAGGGTCTCGCCGATCCCAAACGAATGCTGATAAAGGGCGGCAGTGCCGGTGGTTATACCGTGCTGGCCGCGCTCACTTTCCACAATACCTTCTCTGCCGGTGCCAGCCACTACGGCATTGGTGACCTCACCACCCTCGCCCGGGATACACACAAGTTCGAGTCGCGCTATCTCGACAAGCTGGTTGGTCCCTGGCCGCAGGCGGAAGATGTCTACCAACAGCGTTCGCCGATTAACCACATCGAACAGTTAGAGTGCCCGGTAATCTTCTTCCAGGGATTGGAGGACAAGGTGGTGCCCCCAAACCAGGCGGAGACCATGGTCAACGCGTTGCGCGGACGCGGCATACCCGTGGCATACATCACTTTTGCAGAAGAAGGCCACGGTTTCCGCGCCGCCAGCAGTATCGAAATGGCCTTGGAAGGCGAGCTTGAGTTCTACAGCCGGGTATTTAACTTTGCGCTGGCAAACGCCGGGCCCGGTATCCAGATCGATAACCTCGAGGAACATCACTAATGGGCCGCTGGCGACCACCCCGCCCTCGCGGCTCCCGTTACATCACCCCAGAAGGTGCCGCGCGCATGCGTGCCGAAGTAAAGCAGTTGTGGGAAGTTGAACGCCCGCGGGTTACCCAGGCAGTCAGCGATGCCGCAAAGCTCGGTGACCGCAGTGAGAATGCGGATTACATCTACGGCAAAAAGCGCTTGCGAGAGATCGACAGTCGGGTACGCTTCCTGACCAAACGTCTGGAAGAAATCACCGTTGTCGATCGTATTCCGGACGACAAGGACAAGGTCTTCTTTGGCGCCTGGGTGACGCTGGAGGATGAAGAAGAAAAGGAAGTGAAGTACCGCATTGTCGGGCCCGACGAATTCAACGTGAAAGAGGGACTGATCTCCATGGACAGCCCCGTAGCCCGTGCGTTATTGGGAAAACGACTCGACGACGAGATCGAGATTCAACAACACGAGGTCTGGGTGACCTATTACATCACCGATATTGAATATTCAGAAAACCCTACGATCGATTAGCACCTGGCAAAAAAATGGTGGCCAAGGCCACCATTTTTCTCCAACTTAACGCACGCCGTCGAGCAGGTGCCGTGCGATGATCAATCGCTGAATCTCACTGGTCCCTTCGTAGATCGTGGTAATACGAACGTCGCGCGCCATTCTCTCCAGCGGATATTCTCTCGTATAGCCAACACCACCATGCATTTGCAGCGCCACATAGCAGGCTTCATTCGCCTTCTCGGACGCGTACAACTTCGCCATAGAGGCCGCCGGGCCAAATGGCTGGCCTGCGTCTTTCTGCCAGGCCGCCTGCAGCAGCAACAAGCGTGCGGCTTCCATTTCTGTGTACTTGTCAGCGAGCTGCCACTGCAATCCCTGGAACTGGGCCAGTGGCTTGCCAAACTGCTCGCGCTCCTGCAAGTAGGCGCGCGCGCAATCCAGTGCTTCGAGGCCAATGCCCAGTGCTAGGGAACCAATGCCAATGCGCCCACCCGCCAGTTCCCCGGCAGCGATACGGAATCCACGGTTTTCTTCACCAAGCATATTTGTGGCGGGCACGCGGCAATCCTGAAAGGAAACCTCATTGGTAACCGAGGCTTTTTGCCCCATCTTTTCTTCGGCTTTGCCAATGACCAGCCCCGGCGTACCGGCTTCCACCAGAAAACAGGAAATACCCTTCCCTTTCGGTGCAGCCGCATCGGTAACCGCCCAAACAACAAAAACACCGGCAAACTCGGCACTGCTGATAAACAGCTTGCTGCCATTTAACACATAGTCATCGCCATCTTTGACTGCGCGGGTGCGCATGGCGGCAGCATCCGATCCCGACCCGGGCTCGGTCAGGCAGAAAGAACCTGCGGGGTATTCACCACTGCATATTTTGGGTAGAAAGTATCCTTTTTGCTCTTCCGTACCCTTCGCCTGAATCACTTCCGCCACCATATTGGTTACCGAGGTGGTGGTGGCGGTGGATGCGCAACCCCGTGCAATTTCGGCGATGGCAAGCGCGAACGCGATGGTGCCCGCGCCGGTGCCGCCGAAGTCGGGATCGATATTGATTCCCATAAACCCCAGTTCCGCCAACTGCTTGAGCTTTTGCAGAAGCAATTCGCGGTTACCCGTATGATCCAGCTCCGCCGCCACCGGCTTCAGTTCGCTCTCGGCAAACTGGCGGGCTGCTTCCTGGATCATTTGTTGTTCATCAGACAGTTCAAAATTCATGGTATTTCTCGCTCATCACTCAACGCCCCGTGAAAGATTTTCACTGGACAGCGTTATTGTTATTTATTTGTTTCGTGTTGCCGGTCGCCCTAACCTTAACCGCCGCGCGACGCGCTTAGCCATAGCCTTCACCATACCCTGCTGAATCGCTACACCCAGCAAAATCAGCCCGAGCCCGGCCATCGTTGCCGGATGAATATGCTCACCTACGAGTAGCGCAATCAACAGTAGTGACAGTGGTGGGGACAGGTAAATGTAGTTGCTGATGCGCGCCGTGTTATCACAGTGCATTAACGCCGCCTGCCACAACAGAAAGGCGATGCCCATTTCAAATAGGCCGACATAAACAGCACCAACCCATCCTGCCAGCGGCGGCCACTGCCATCCGCCCTGCCACCAGAGCGCTGCGGCAAGCCAGGGTAATCCGCAGCAAAATGTCAGGAATAGATTCACCGCCGCGTTGCCACCAATACGCGTATTCAGCAACCAGTAGCAGGCCCAAATTATGGTACTGAGCAACGCCAGAGCGACGCCGAGGGGTTGCTCAAAGCGCAAGTCTCCCAGGTTGCCCTGGGTCGCAATCACCAGAACACCGGTGTAACACACGATCCCCGCCACAAGATCCTGGCGCCGCAGGGTTTGCTTCAGAACCGGCACCGAGAGCAACGCCAACACAACGCCCCAGGTGTAATTCAATGGCTGCGCCTGTTGCGCCGGCAGCAGGTCATAGGCGTTGAACAAGACCAGGTAATAGAGGAAGGGATTGCAGAACCCCAGCGCGATAAACCATCCACGGGACCGGCGCCAGGCACTGGCAACCCGTGCGGTGTGGCCTCGCCAAATGATTACCCCCGCCATAAACAGCGTGGAAACGATGGACGCGATGGTCACCAATTGCAGTGGTGACAGGTACTGCAGTGACAGTTTGAAGGCGCTGGCCACGGTGGACCAGCAAAGCACGGCCGCCAGCGCAAACAGGGTTGCGCGGCGGTTATCGGTGTCAGCGCTCTGCGTGGCGGTCAGCGCCATAACAGGACCTCCCGAGGCTCAAGGCTCAGCGCTTGCCGCTTTTCGGCTCCGGCTCCGGGATGGCAACGGAGGTATCAGTCTTCACTTCCTCGATTACCACATAGGTATGGGTCTCCCGCACACCGGGTACCGAGGCCAGTTTTTCCCCGAGGAATTGGCGATATCCGAGCATATCCTTAATACGGATTTTGATCAGGTAGTCAAAGCCACCGGCCACCATATGGCACTCCTGCACTTCTTCCAAGCTAGACAGGTGCTTGTTGAAGGCTTCCAGTGCTTCTGTGGCGGTGTCGGTCAGGGACACCTGGATATAGACCACCAGGCCGGCGTGTACCTTAAGAGGATCCAGCAGGGCGACATATTCCTTAATGAAGCCTTCTCGCTCCAAACGCTTGACCCGCTCAAGACAGGGTGTGGGGCTGAGATTGACGCGGCGCGCCAGCTCCACATTGGGAAGACGGCCTGCATGCTGAAGAATTCGCAGGATCTGACGGTCGATACGGTCCAGATCTTCCAACTTTCGAGACATAGCAAAATACCCTACTGGTAATTAACCGGATAACCCCTACATTTAACCACACCTTTTCCCAAAATGGAGATTAATTCTGGGATATTTCCCACATAATCCGGTTTTTTATTCTGACCAAGTTTTCCCTAGGGAGTTTCGAGGAAATACCTATGCCCACACACTTCTCCGGAGACCTCAAGAGTGCACGCCAGAAGGCACGGGAATACCTGCACGCCGACGAGAACCAATGCGTCAGTGAGCTACTGGCTGCCCCCCGTCCAGGTGAAGCGCTGCGCGAGAAGATCCTGGCAACGGCCAGTGAGCTGGTGGTCAAGTCTCGCGAGCAACGCAGCAAACGCGGTACTCTGGATGCCTTCCTGCAACAGTTTGGACTGTCTAATAAGGAAGGGGTTGCACTGATGTGTCTGGCGGAATCCCTGCTACGGGTGCCCGATGCCGACACCGCGGACAAACTGATTGCCGAAAAGGTGCACTCCGGGAACTGGTCGAGCCATCGCGGTCAATCCGACTCCCTGTTCGTAAACGCGTCGACCTGGGGCCTGATGCTTACCGGCAACATCGTGGAGCTGGACCCGGACATTACTGAAAAGCCTTCGACCTGGATGAAGCGTCTGGTCAGCCGTATGGGCGAGCCAATGGTTCGCACCTCGATGATGCAAGCCATGAAAATCATGGGTGGGCAATACGTACTGGGCCGCACCATTAAGGAAGCCCTGAAGCGCGGCCCGGCCGAAAACAAGCCCGGCACCCGCTTCTCCTTCGACATGCTCGGTGAGGGCGCGCGCACCATGGCCGATGCCCAGCGCTACTTCGATGCCTACATGATGGCTATCGAAGCGATCGGCGCCGATAACACGAAGCGCGATGTAGTCGAAGCGAACGGTATCTCCATCAAGCTTTCCGCCCTGCACCCTCGCTACAGCGAGCTGCAGCGGGAACGGGTAATGACCGAATTACTGCCACAGGTAAAAGCCCTGTGTGTGGCAGCCGCCAACTACGACATGGGCCTCAATATCGATGCGGAAGAAGCCGATCGCCTGGATATTTCCCTGGACATTTTCGAGGCTCTGGCCCGTGACCCGGAGCTGAAAAGCTGGCAGGGACTTGGCTTTGTACTGCAGGCCTATCAGAAACGCGCACCGCACGTGGCCGACTGGCTGATCGCCCTTGGCCGCGACACCGGCCGCAAACTGATGGTCCGTCTGGTAAAAGGTGCTTACTGGGATACCGAGATCAAGCACGCCCAGCAAATGGGCCTCACCGATTACCCGGTTTACACCCGCAAGTGCCACACGGACCTGTCCTATCAGGTGTGTGCCAAAAAGCTGCTCGACGGCCGCGATGCCATTTATCCGCAATTTGCCACGCACAATGCCTATACCGTTGGCCTGATTCTCGAACTGGCCGGCGACGCAACCAATTACGAGTTCCAGCGCCTGCACGGCATGGGTCACCTGCTGTACGACCAGATCGAAGCGGTACACGGCAAATCGGTCCCGGTACGGGTTTATGCGCCGGTAGGCGCGCACAAAGACCTGCTTCCCTACCTGGTTCGCCGCTTGCTGGAAAACGGTGCCAACAGTTCCTTCGTCAACCGTTTTATGGACGAGAAGACGCCAGTCTCCGAACTGGTGCAGGACGCGCTGAAACAAAGCGAAGCCTGCAACCCCTATCGTCACCCGGAAATCCCGGTGCCCGCCGACATCTATATTGGTCATGAGGGCCTGCCGCGCAAAAACTCCCACGGCATCGAGTTGACCGACCCGCTTGCGGCCGCACCATTACTGCAGGCAGTTGCCGACAGCGCCAGCAGTACCTGGAGCGGTGGCCCGATTGTGGATGGGATTGCGGCCAGTGCGGACCTACCCGTAGTGAACCCGGCGACCGGCGCGCTAGTTGGCCACACCGCGAATGCGACTGCCGAGCAGATCCAGCAGGCTTTTGCATCCGCCGACACAGCGCAGCGCAGCTGGGACCGTTTGGGTGGTAATGCGCGTGCGAAGATCCTCGATAAAGTCGCGGACCTGTATGAGCAACACTCAGATGAACTGGTGGCAATGATCTGCCGCGAGGCCGGCCGCACCCTGAACGATGGGATCAGCGAAGTGCGCGAAGCCATCGATTTCTGCCGCTACTACGCCAATGGCGCACGCAAGCACTTCAGTACTCCCACCACCCTGCCTGGCCCCACGGGCGAGAGCAATGAACTGAGTTTGTGTGGCCGCGGTGTTTTTGTGTGCATCAGCCCGTGGAACTTTCCGCTGGCGATTTTCACCGGCCAGGTTGTTGCAGCCCTCGCCGCAGGCAACGGCGTGCTGGCAAAACCTGCGGAGCAAACCCCACTGATTGCCGCACGCGCAATTCAGTTGATGCACGAAGCCGGTGTGCCGAAACAGGTTTTACACCTGATTACCGGTACCGGTGCCGCCGTAGGCCAACCGCTGCTGGACGATCCCCGTGTCGCGGGCGTCGCGTTTACCGGCTCCACGGAAACCGCAAAACACATCAACCGACAGTTGGCGGAAAAAGACGGCCCAATCGTGCCGCTTATCGCAGAGACCGGTGGCCAGAATGTGATGATCGTGGACTCCACCGCACTGCCGGAGCAGGTAGTGGACGACGTGATTCAATCGGCGTTCCTTAGCGCCGGTCAGCGCTGTTCTGCGCTGCGCATCCTGTGTGTGCAGGACGTCATCGCAGACAACCTCCTCAACATGCTGAAAGGTGCCTGCGAGGAGTTGACTCTCGGTGACCCAGCCAAGCTGGACACGGACATCGGCCCCGTAATTGATGAGAAGGCGCTTGGCCTGCTGGAAGCACACCGCGAGCGCATGTCTGTCGAGGCCAACCCGCTGTTTGCGTTCGATCCAGCCAAGCAGCCGACCAACGGTACTTTCTTCGGCCCGCAGGTGGTGGAGATTAAAGACTTCAACCTGTTGCAGCGCGAAGTCTTCGGTCCATTCCTGCACGTGGTTCGCTTCAAGGCCGAGGAGCTGGAAGACGTCATTCACCGCATTAATGCTACAGGCTACGGACTGACCTTCGGTTTGCACTCACGCATCGAAGGACGCGCCGGCGCCATCTTCAAGCGCGTGGACGCAGGCAACTGCTACGTAAACCGTGACATGGTTGGTGCAGTGGTTGGCGTAAACCCGTTTGGTGGTATGGGCCTGTCCGGTACCGGACCCAAGGCTGGCGGACCGCACTATCTGTTCCGCTTCGCAAACGAAAAAACCAAAACGGTAAATACCGTTGCCACCGGTGGCAACACCCAGCTATTTACCCTTGGGCAGTGAGCACTTAACAGAGTGCACAGTAACTGCCACACGAAAAGGCGCATTCTTCCGAATGCGCCTTTTTAATGGAAGTTCACTTTTACTGGAACTTCAGATTTGTCCAGCCTTCAGACCAGAATACTACTGGACGATAAGGCCAAAGTTGGCAGTACCCACCTGGAATACCACCGCGGTATCACCAGTACCAAACGCCTGGATCGTGCTATGCACGTTGTATTCACCCACTTGTGTGGTCATCGCGTTCAGGCTGTAACCGGCCTGCACGGTTGAAGCGAAGTTGCCAACACCGAGTTGCAAGGTTGTCTGGCTCAGGTCAATACCGATCTGATCGACGAATGCGGTGTTGTACTCGCCGTCCTGAATGATCAGCGAGTCGCTGTAGAAGGCACTTTGCAGCGTAACTGCATTGTTTCCGGTACCGTACTGGAATGTGTAGGCATCGGAACCGTGGCTACCTACTTGCAGGGTATTGGCATAGTTGCCCAGGCCATATTGCTCAATGTTGATATTGGAATAGGATGTACCCCACTGCGAAGCGACCCCATTGTTGCCATAGCCGTGCTGGATTACAGCAATCTCGCTGGAATTACTCCAGCTTTGGTCTGTATTCGCGTAGTTAAACCCACCGTACTGGCGAACCTTCACATAAGTATCGTAGCTAAAGGCCTGATAGGTAGAAGCCTCATTCAGGAAGCCGACCTGACGCACATTCGCAAGGTTATCGTAGCCATCTTCTTGCACAGAAGTGGCCATATTCAGCTCACCTTCCTGGTACTGATAAATGGCACTGCCAGTCTCTGTTCCGCCCTGGGTGGCATCCGCCATGTTTCCGAAGCCGAACTGTTTTTGCAAAATGTAATTGTTTGCTGAATCTGGGCTCTCCTGGTCGGCACTGGCATTATTCAAAACACCGTCCTGCAGCTGGGTAGCCACATTGTTGTCAGCCATGGCTACTGAGCTGACCGCAAACATCACTGCTGCGGCAATCGGGGTATACGCCTTCATGAATATCTCCTTAAACATCTACAAGCCGGAAGTCCATTTCTCGGACAAAGCTATCCGACTAATTCAGGTGTGGTTCGACACCCGGTTTTGGTGATTCACAGATTACCCGCCGAGCCCGCGGCAGATGGAAAGAGGTATCGATGGACTTAACGTTGGTGCGCGATACCAGTGATGGACCGCACACATAAGTGCCAGTTGCCTCATACCCAAGCGCCGTAAACTCACTTGTTCGGTGAAAACTGCTTGATTAGACAAGGCCCGTGCTAATTAAAACCAACCGGTGTGTGACAGCAAAAACAACATCACAGGATGAATTAGTCGTCTTACCTTGAAAGACTGATCTTATTTCGTACAACCTGATCGAATTACGAACAATCGACTTTGATTTTTGAACGCGGTGCCCGCGCTCGCCATAGGAGAGAAGTTTTAAATCCCTAGGAAGAAAGTGGTAAATCGATGGGAACGGCGCAGCGCTCAACTGCAAAAGACGGGACAGGTGCCACCTGGTGTATCCGGCAGCGATCAAACCTCAGCGCGCGCTACCCGTAACACGCATAGCAATTTGCACTGAAGAAAACCGCACGTAGCAAATACCGGAGAATGCCCAGGCAAAAATATCGCCCCGACGAAATGCACCGTAAATATTTCTCAATTTTTCGCCTCCTTTTCTCCCCCTTTTCTCCCACCTTTTCTCGTAGCAACTCCGCGCAATCCGTACAAGATTTCTCACGATACGCAACTTGTTAGCGACTGTTTTGCATAACGTTTTTGCGCGATTGCCGTAATTTGCTGCTTTTGCCCAGCGCTGATACCGGGCCTGAAGCCGTGAGATCAACTTCTCATACGCGAGCGGTACCTTCAGGTACTTCCTTCTCATACACCACGTTTTGCACGTCCTTGGACATTTGTCATCTGCGATTCAGAAACCTATTTTTTATATGTTGCCGAAAAAATGATCAATCTTCGGAATGAATGCTGTCGTTTATTCTGGACGATTCATGCGAAGGGGATCGCTCGGCAATCAGTGAAACGATCAGCGTAACTAGCGAGAGGGATCTAGCCATGCCTTGCCGAAAAGGCGATTACCGTCCACCCCAGGATGGACGGCCAATTGCACCACCCGACCCGGAAAGCAAAACATTTCCAGGAACAAGAAAATCATTAGCCCGTGCTTTTTTGCATAGAGGCGGCGCCTGGGGTTTATCCCTTTCGTTGATCGCCGGCCCTGCCCTCGCCGACGTGCCACCACTCAGCAAAGTTGCGGTGCCCGATGTGAACGTACTGGGGCTACTCGATGGGCAGGGAGATGGCTTCAATCCAGCGGAGTGGGAGCAGGTCACCCACCCCAATAAGCGCACCGATCTCCAACGGCTCGGCAAGCTATTTTTCTTCGATATGCAGGTCGGTAGTGATGGTGTACAGGCCTGCGCGAGTTGTCATTTCAATTCCGGCGCCGATATTCGCACCGTAAACAGTATGAGTCCGGGGCTGAAGCGCGGTGATACTTCACATCAATTGCTGGGCGTGAACAAAGCACTCACCGTGATGGACTTTGGTGGATTGAGTTCCCCGCGCGGCCTACCAGTTAGCGAGAGCGCGCTGATCGGCGCGGGCGCGACGCCGGACCAAGAAGACGGCACACCCGGTAATCTCGTCGACGCGGCGTTACTCGGCTCGATAGCCGGCCAGGATGTCAACGATGTCGTATCCTCCCAAGGGGTCCGGGCAACTGATTTCACCGGCTTGATTCCTGGGTCTATCCAAGACGCAGGTATCCTGCGGGCCACCGATGAAGGCTTCGACAGCAGCGATTCACTGTTCGACGGATTTCCCAACAATGCAGCAGGTGTTCCAGACACTGTGCGCAGGGTTGAACCTCGTAACACACCTACCACATATAACGCGATCTTTAACCAGAGCAGCTTCTGGGATGGCCGAGCGGATATGTTCTTCAATGGGGTGAACACGCTGGGCTTCCGCGACCCGGATGCCAAACTTCGCGTTTACGAGGGTGGCAATTACGCGCTTGAGCACTCGGTGCTCATTCCGTTCTCGTCATTAGCGTCACAGGCTGTGGGCCCGACCGGCAGCGATTTCGAAATGGAATTTATTCATCGCGGTGGCGGTGGCGGCGATGGGTACAACCTCGGCCGCAAGCTGGTGAACCTTACTCCGCTTTACGGGCAGTGGGTGAACTGTAACGATTCTTTGTTAGGCTCGTTAACCAACTGTGGTCCGGGTGAGCAACAGGTACGCGGTATTGACAGCCACCTCTACTCAGACTTTATCAAGGATATTTTCCTCGAAAAATTCTGGGGCGATGGTTCTGGCAACGACGTCTGTCTGACTAAAGCATCGAACTTCACCCAGAAAGTCGACATGAGTAATTGCGGCTACGAGTCGGAGAACAGAACCCTAATGGAGGTTAACTTTAACCTCTTCTGGGGACTCGCCGTACAGGCCTATGAGGCCACGCTCACCACCGGCAATACGATTGTCGACCTGATGGCAGGCGGCATGATCGATTCCGACCCCGACGGCGACCATGGCCCGGAAACCATTATTGAGCACATCAGTGCCGACGGCCGCACCATGGTCCGCCTGGACATCGGCAAGAGCCGTCCGCCGGCAGGCACACCGTCACGTAGCTTCAAGATGATCAATGGCCGCTTCATGATCGTGCTGGACTGGACCGGTTTGCAGCCCGATGGCGACGGTGTTTCGTTTGAAGACTGCTCGGTAATGTTGCCGCCTTCGTCGACTGAAGTGGAAGCCACCGCGGCGTACGACGCATGCGCGATGAAGTTTGCCGAATTCATCCATCCAAAAGCTGAAACGGGTTCTGAAGCACCCAACGCCCCCAACCAACCGGAAAGCGGAAAGTTGGTCGCCGGTGAGCCTATTGGTGGATGTGCCCCGCCCTACAATTCTCGTGTGTGCGAGGCCGCCGCGGCGACCATTGCGAACATCGACGAAGGTATGGGCCGCTTCCAGGCGGGAGCAACCGACTGTGCCGAATGCCACGCATCCGCTGAATTCACCGGTGCAACCATCAGTGGTACTACCGGCTTCGGTGTCGACCCGCTACCTCCCGGTGAAGAACCGCCCGCAATCCTGGAGCGCATGAACACCTTTGAAAATCAGGGTGTATATGACGCCGGCTTCTACAACATCGCGATTCGCCCCACCGGTGAAGACCTGAGTGTTGGCGACAACATCACCACCACCAATGGCGGTGTGATTCCCCTGTCAAAGGCCAAGCTGGCACAGCTGATGGGCATGCTGCCAGGCGACTTGCCGGCACCTTACGACAGCCCGGAAACCAAAGCCGTACTCCAAAAAATTGCAGACAGCCTGCAAGCCGGTGTTGGTGTTGGCGGTGTGCAGATTCCAACTGCGCCCGGTAACCTCACCGCCAAACCGTTCGCCATGAACCTGGCATGTGACCCAGAAATGGGCGCGGTAGTCTGTGACCCGACTGTACCAAGCGATGACCTGGTACTGCGCAATGGCTTCTTCAAGACGCCCACCGTGCGTATGACAAAGTTCACCGGTCCATTTATGCATAATGGGTCGAAGATGAACCTGCGTCAGGTACTGGAGTTCTACAAAACTGTGGTGGACTTCGACCTGAGCGATGACAAGCGCTTTGGTGTTGCCAACCTCAACTTACACAATCTGGACGCCGGATTGCGTATTGTAGATGTAGGTGCAGACCGCGAAGCGGCAATGGTGGAAATGATGGAAACTGGCTTGACCGACTGGGGCGCAGCCTATCAGGAAGGCAAGTTTGACCATCCGCAAATTTGTGTTCCAAATGGCCACGACAACAAGGGTCGAACCAAGCTTGCGAATATTCCTGCCGTCGGCGCAGATGGTCATGCAACCCGGATTATTACCTTCCAGGAAATGCTGGAAAACATCACTGGGTTTGCCAATGACTTAACCGATCCTTGCGATATGGATATTGCCAACAACAATGGCAAATCCAAGATTGAAGTGCCCTACGCGGCTCCCTAACCGCATAAACCACTAATAAAGCCCGCACGGAAACGTGCGGGCTTTTTTTTTGTCTATGTAAAACAAATATGCAAAACCAAAAAAGCCGGAGGATAAATCCCCCGGCGAAAGCCAAGTCCTGTGAGTGCCGAATAGGAGTTGGTTTTAGAAACTCAGTTCAATACTCGATAGCCACGACCGCGCAGACAGTTTCGGGCGATATAACCCTCTTCTGCATGGGCACTGCCAACACCGCTCACACCACCGACGATGGCACCAGCTCCTGCGGCCGCGGCAGCAGCGCTACTGCTATCACCAATGATTGCACCCAACGCACCACCGAGTAACGCGCCACCCGCAGCGCGTGAGAAACCTCGCCGGCCAGCGTCATTGCGCGCAGCCATCGATAGTGTTTTGCAATCTGCCAGATCGAGCTGGTACTGGCGCATGTTCACGCCCTGGGTATCGATGACGATATTGCCAGCACCGTAGACCTGTTCCTGTTGGGTAGCACAACCCAACATCGTTGTCGCCGTGAACATCACGCCGAGGACGAGCTGTTTCTTCATTGGCGCACCTCACCACATATTGTCGCCTTTGTCCTCTTAGGTTTAGACGATGGTGGGATTACGCGTCAGGAGAAATCGCTATATAAGAATGGTCACTTAGAAGAAATCCGTCGACAGCCCTACTGGCAACATGCATTGCGGGCGATGGAAACGGCTACCTCACGGATAAAAGTAACGGATATCGAGCGTCTGAGACTTTCCGGCGTCGCTTAGCAAATTAACCGTGCCGGTAAAACGCATCAAACGCGCAGGTTCTGTTGTCGAATCCCCGCTGGCAGGCGCAGCATACTCGAGATAGATCTTGCCGCCAGCGAGCCAGCGCAGGAAACCACTCGACAATTCCACATCAATGCAAAGATCGGGTTCAGGCGCTATACACGCAGCCTGCCGTGCCCGCAGCGTAATCACGCGACCATGCAATGGCGATGCAAAGCCAAAGTTGAGCGCCTGCCCGCTGGCAAGTGCTGCATAGTTGGCGCGCACAAAAGCATCGAACCCAGCGTCAACCACATCCACCTTGCGCGCCGGCACGCGCGTCTCCTGCATTGAAGCCCCCTGCTGTGGACGGTACCGCAGCAGCCACTCGTCTTGCTGTTTTACCGCTTCACGGACTTCACCGAAACGAAAGTCCTCCTGGGCCACATCGGGACGCGCAGACACAGGCAAGGTGCCCTGCCCGCCTGGACACGCCACACGCTTTTCTGCGATTTTCTGGCCATCCGGTGCGAAATACAGCACGCGCCAGCTGTCCGCACCCGGCAGAAAATACTCGCAATACTGCACTTGACCGCTCGCCGGCAACATCGCGCGACCAACAACCTTGGCCTCATCCAGTACCGTTTGCGGCGCGCTACAGCCTGTAACCGAGAGAGAGAGAGCGAACAGGGAAGCAATCATGAAGTACGTCCTTCAACTCCATAGGGAACAACCAGGCACTACACGAAATCAGTGCCTGCGTGACGCTGGGTGATGCTGTGTGACAGAGAGAAAACGTAAAATCAGCGGTAAGAAAATGCACCACAGCAATGCCAGAACTAACAACGTCAGCCACAAAGGCGTGGCCAGTGCGACCTCACCACCGATTTTTGCCCCTATCAGATAACTGAGAGGTCCACCGAAAAAGCCAAACACTGCGGCGAGCCACATCCGTCCATGTAAAAACACGAAGGCATAACGAACTGCAAGGGCGAAATTCACCCACAGGCAAGCAAGCCACAACGGCACGACGGATGGTGCTGGCTCCGCAATAAACAACCCGCTGCGGAACAGTGCGGCGTCCATGGCAATACCGCCGGCGGTTACCGCAAACAGCCACAGGAGTGACGAATTCAGGGAAGGCGCCCCGCCCTGGTTTAAGGCAGGGCTATGGAAGAGAAACAGATGAAAACCGACATTCAGTAGCGTTAACGCCACTACAGCAAGCGTCGAGGGGTCCAGCACGCAGAGCAGCCAGATTCCCTCAAATATCAAACCACTGACCAGCATTTTCCAGAAGGGAGCCGGTGTGCTAGCCGCCTTTTGCACCAACGGGATAGCCATCAGTGCAGCGGTGGCAGCTTACGGCAGCGCGGTTTAGCAAAGGTAAACTGTGCAGTGCTGATGACACGCTCCAGGAAGCCGCCCTCGCAATAGCACAGATAGAAGTCCCACATGTTGATAAAGCGCTGATCGAAACCCTGAGCACGTATCTCATCAATATGCTCGAAAAACGCGGTGCGCCAGGACGCCAACGTTTTGGCGTAATCAAAGGTAATATCGTCCAGGCCGACGATCTGCATATCGGTATCTTCCGCGATATGCTTCGCCACCACCTGATTGGAAGGCAGGCAGCCACCAGGGAAAATATACCGTTGGATGAAGTCTACGCTGTTTTTGTACGCGTCAAACCGCTGATCCTGAATCGTGATCGCCTGCATCACCATGATGCCGTCATCCTTGAGCAGCGCGCTGCAGCGGCCAAAGAAGGTCGCATAGTACTCGTGCCCCACTGCCTCGATCATTTCGATGGACACGATCTTGTCGAATTGTCCCTCAAGCTCACGGTAGTCTTTGAGCAGTAAGGTCACACGATTCTGTAACCCTTCCCTCTCGACCCACGCCTTGGCGTGTTCATATTGCTCGCGAGAGATGGTGGTCGTCGTTACCTTGCAGCCATAATGCTTCGCCGCGTATACCGCCATGCCGCCCCAGCCTGTGCCGATTTCCAACAGGTGGTCAGTTGGCTTCAGCTGTAGTTTGCGACATATCCGCGCCATCTTAAACTGGGAGGCCTCTGCCAGACTCGCGCCTTCCGAGGGAAATACGGCGCTGGAGTACAGCATGGTGGGATCGAGAAACAGGCCAAAGAAGTCGTTCCCCAAATCGTAGTGGGCAGAAATATTCTTCTTGGATCCATTAATCGAGTTTGCATTCAGGCGGTGTAAAACGCGCAATGCCGCTTTTTGCAGAAATCCCCAGCGAGAATCCAGGTTCTGCAGTAAATCCTGGTTGGCCACCATAAGCCGAATTACCTGAACCAGATCCGGAGAGTGCCAGTCACCGTCCATGTAGGCTTCACCAGAACCGATAGTGCCGTTCATCAATACTTGGGTGTATGTCGCCGGTGAGCGAACATGCAGATGGGCCTCAATGTCAGAAAAGCCAGGAGTTTGCCCAAATTGCAGAATCTTGCGTTCTCCGAACAGCTCATGGACATATAAAGTGCCGATACTAATCGCGGAGAGCTTCCCGAGTACCAGCTTGCGCGCGAGGCGCTCAAACCAGTTAAGCGCATTCTCTTGCTGGCCGACGCTTTGTTCGCTGGCCACCTGTGCCTGCGCAGCATCATTGCTGACCAGGCTAATATTGGGCTGTCCTGAAAGAGGTGTAGGAGAATCAACCGTCATCGATTGCGCCTCTTCTTCTGATACCGACGAATGCGCAGCTTTCGCGACGTTCTTTTGCATCAAACTCATGATCGAAAATTCTCCCGGAGGCTTAGATTCTTAATTTAGTGAAGAAAATTTCAGGTCTGTGGATGCGAATACAGCGGCACCCTTTTTATAAACAACTTGAGTGCTTGCCAGTATATGGCGCCAATGACCTTTACGGTAAACAACGGATACTGGATCAATTTCCGAATCAGCGATGAGGCGGAAATTTCTTCTCGTTCTAACGACATACAGGCATCGAAAACGCACTCCCCGTCCTGAATCGAGCGGATACTGACCGTCAGATGTTTACCCGGTGTGGTACTTCGCCACTGGTAAGCCTGATTACAGGGCATAAACGGGGATACGTGCAGCGCCTTTTCAAAAACCGCTTTCTGCACACGACCTCCGGAGACAGGCAACACATACCCATGTCGCTCATTCCAGGGCGTATTGTGCACATCCACCAGCAGGGACTCTACCTGCTCTCCTGACCGATCAAAACAGTAATAAATACTGATCGGATTCATGTTGTAACCGAGATAGCGCCAGTTAGCGAGAAAGGCAATTGGCCCCTGCGGGCGTTTACCCAACTCTTCTGCAACCCTGGCCCTGACAGCCTCGTCCAGAGACATTTCTGGATCGCCGTAAAAATCGGCCCGACAGAAGCGTGCGGGTGCCAATTTTGAGCGCGACCAAAGACGTGTTTGTGCAAGTATCTCGGGCAGCTCATCGAGGAACGCAAACATCATAAAGCCCCGGTAGCGAAACCGGTGCTCTCTCGGCGCAAAGCGTCGATGCTGTATCCAACCGGAGTAGATACCGCTACGCATCAAAATTCGACTCCCAGAGCCTTCGCCACACGAATCGCGCTTACCACACCATCCTCATGGAAGCCGTTAGCCCAATAAGCGCCACAAAACCAGGTGCGATTGACGCCATTGATTTCTCCCCAGCGTGCCTGGGCACTATTTCCATTCACGGAAAACTGTGGATGCTCATATTCGTACTCACCAATAATCTTGCTCGGCTCAATCAGATGATCTGCATTTAGAGTGACACAATAGGTCTTACTGGTCTCTAAACGCTGCAAAATATTCATGTTGTAAGTCAGCGCGGGCAAGGCAGTATCATCACCCTGCAACCGATAATTCCAGCTCGCCCAGGCAGATTGGCGTTTCGGCAGCAGGCTGGTATCGGTATGCAGCACAACCGAATTTTTCTCATACGGGATATGCCCGAGAATTTCACGCTCAGGATTTGACGCGTCACCGAGGATTGTCAGCGCTTGGTCCGAGTGACACGCAAAAATTACCTGATCGAATTCCTGCATGTGCTTTTCGCCAGACGCATTGACATATTCTAGCTGTACATGCGGGCCCACTCGGGTGACGCGCTGCACCGGGCTGCTCAAATTAATACGATCTTTAAAGGATTCGATCATCGGCGCGATGTAGGATTTGGAACCACCGCGAATCACTCGCCACTGCGGCCTGTTAAAGATATTCAGCAGGCCGTGGTTGTAGAAAAATCGCACAAAAAAATCGACAGAAAAATCCAGCATCCGCGACATACTGGCAGACCAGATGGCAGACCCCATAGGTACCAGATACCGCGATGCAAATTCAGCAGAGTAGCCATTGGTATCCAGATACGCCCCGAGCGTTGTTGTTTCACTGAGCTCGCCACGCTTCCAGTCGGTAACTGCATCGCGATTAAAGCGTACGATATCGCGCAGCATGCGCCAGTGCCCACCATCGAGCAGGTTTCGGCGCTGGGCAAACAGGGAGTTCAGGTTGTTACCCGCATACTCAAAGTCTTTGGCAAACTGACCAGGTCCGTTTGGACCGGATCCGAGGGCGGATACGCTGAACCCCATATCCGTAGGCTGATTCTCAACACCCAGTTGCGACATCAGCTTAATAAAATTTGGGTAGGTCCAATCGTTGAAAACGATAAACCCTGTATCGATGGGGATCGTCTTACCATCCTCCTCCACATCGATAGTAGCCGTATGCCCCCCAAGCCGGGAATCCGCTTCGAACAGGGAAATCTCATGCTTTTGATTCAGCAAATAGGCTGACGTAAGCCCCGAGATACCACTGCCAATAATTGCAATTCGCATTACACCTTCCTCAATGTTCGAATTCTTGTCATTCGGGGTGCGATCAGATTGAACCAAACCGGGGATAGTGCCCCCAGAAGTCGCAGCGGCCAGGCCAGTCGTTTCGGGAAGTCGATCACCGATGCATTACCTTTCAGACCACGCAAAATGCGTTGCGCTGCCTGCTCCGCAGTCAACAAGAACGGCATATCAAAGTCGTTCTCTCTTGTTAGCGGAGTGTCGATGAATCCGGGGCGCACCAGCACAGTGCGCAGACAAACATTCGCCGTATCCGCACGCAGAGCCTGCATAAAATAATCCACGGCAGCTTTGGACGCGCCGTACGCTTCAGCCCGTGGAAACCCAACCACAGATGAGAGACTGCTCACCGCAACAAACACGGGTTCCCGGCTATTACTCAGTAACGGCAACGACTCTCTCAGTGTATTTACCACACCAAAAAAGTTTGCATCAAACACTCGGCGATAGCTTGCTATGTCCAAGGTTAACCCATCGTCGTACTCACAGGTACCTGCGCAGGCGATTACCATGTCGAGTTGGTCGGTTATATCGCGCAGCGTCGCCCCAGCTTCCGCAATGGACGCGTCGTCTCCGACATCACAGGTGAGCACACGAATCCGCTTGGGAGACGCTTGCTGAAGCGCCAGCAATGGCTCGCGGCGGCGACCACTGATAATCACATAGTGGCCCTCTTCAACGAGTAGCCGCACCAACGCGGCACCGATACCGGACCCGGCACCGGTCACCCAAATATTCAGCTTGGAACACCACTGCTGGGACTCACTCATGATGCACTCCCATTGTCTGCCAGCCGCCGCTTAACACTTCGCACCACACTGCCGAGCAGCGGTACCTGCTCATATACCATTGCGCCGAGATCGTAGACATCTTCGTGGCGTACGACTCGGTCGCTTGCCTGATCAATTTCCAAGAGGCTCGCACCGCGGAGCTTCAGCAGCTTGCCGCCGCCAAGGCGGGGATGGCGATATTCCATCATCCACCACAAGGTGCCCCTGCCCTGCTGGTGCGCATCGAAGTCAAACTGGAATCGGCACTCCTGCAAGTTCTGGGAGACACCGGCAAAGTACTGTTGCATTGCCTCCAGCCCACGCACTTCATGTACGGGGTCCCTGAACACCACATCGTGTGCGTAGACACTGGCGATTGCTGCCGGGTCAGCAGCAAGAAAATCGGTATACAGCAATTTGAGACGCTCAATTGCGGCACTCATTTTCGCCTTCCTTTGAGTCAAATAACGTCGTGAAAAAGTATCTTCCTCTATTTACGCGCCTCTCTACCGTTCGGATTAACCCACAAGCAGCCCAGAATTGGCACAGATGACCTCCTTTTTGGCAGAAAACTCCTCTTTTTGGTGATCCAGACTGTGTCCAGGGGCGTAGAAAGGCCAAGGAAACTGCTAATTCGCAGAATATGGAGTCAGGTTTCGCTATCATGGCCGTGAAATATATCAACCGGGGGAGTGCCGCCACTGTGCAGGCATCTGAGAAAACCAGAGACGACGAGTGGAGTAACCTGCTGGTTCGTGTCGGTAAAGATCGTGACCGAGCTTCATTTGAGCAGCTGTTCGGGCACTTCGCGCCCCTGATTAGAGGCTTTCAATTCAGCCGCGGGGGCCAGAGCTCGGCACCGGAGGCGGCCGACGAGCTGGTACAGGAGGTTATGTTCCGGGTGTGGACCAAGGCGCCCACATTTAACCCCGACAAAGCGTCCGCCAGCACCTGGGTCTTTACCATCATGCGGAATTGCCGCATTGACGCACTGAGACGCAGTAGTCGCCAGCCGGTAACCGACGAGAGTCTGAGCGTCGAAGACATTTGGGACGACAGTCAGGATGAGCAGCCCCTAGTGTTCTTACAGCAATCGCGCAATCAGAGCGCGATCGCACAGGGTTTGCAGAGTCTGCCTCCGGAGCAAAGCCATGTAATCGAAAAGGCGTATGTGGAAGGTAAATCCCACAGCGAGATATCAGAAGAGTTGGGGCTACCCCTAGGCACCGTAAAATCGCGCGTGCGACTAGCCCTGAAGAAACTTCAAAGCACACTTGTCAGGTAGGGCACCATGATTCAATACCACCCCGACAACAATATGTTGCTTGAGTATGCCAGCGGCAGCCTGAACTGGGCACAAAGCCTGGCGGTATCAGCACATATTCATTTTTGCCCTCAATGCGCGGCGCAAATGAAAATGCTTAACAATGTAGGCGGCAATCTGCTCTCTGCATCGGCACCCGTGGCGTCTGCGCAGCGTGAAGATACCGCGCTGTTCGGCGATCTGATGCAGCGCATCGAAGCGCGCGAAAACGAAGAGCGCGAGGAGCCTGCCGCACCAGCTAAAACGGTCAAAGAGCGCGTGTCACGGGACCCGGCCTTTTCAGCGATTCCACCGGTAGTCAAGAAACTGCTTGCTCAGAACCCGGTACTCAAGTGGCGCAGGCTGTCGAAAGGCCTGAAAGAAGCACGCCTGAAGACCGGCCAGAATCAGTTGGAAGTCGCATTTCACCGTATTGCCCCCGGGAGCAAGGTGGCTGAGCACGACCATCGCGGCAAGGAAATTACCCTGGTTCTCTACGGCAGCTTTTCCGATGGTGAAGGCGTCTATTCCAAGGGGGATTTCTTGGTGCGGGAACCCGGCCAGGTGCACCGCCCGACCGCGACCCAGGACCAGGAATGCCTGTGTCTCTCCGTTGTCGAGGCACCGGTTGCGCTGACCGGGCTTCTCGGCAGAATGATGAACCCTTTCCTTTCGCTGAAACCACAGTAAGCGCAAGGTAAAGACTGAAACCGAAACGTAAAACGCCCGGCAACAGCCGGGCGTTTTACGTTAAGCAACCGGAGGAAAATCAGCGCTCGGACGTGAGCATACCCCGAGCACGGGAGCGCCCCCTGCCTGAGCTGAAGTCCGATTTCAGTAAGCGCCAGCGTTCACTGATCTGATCCATCTTCTGGGCACGCACATGACCATAGCCACGCACTTCCTGCGGCAGCGACATCAGCTCCCGTGCCCGTTCGACATTCGCCACAGAGAGATTGCTAGCGACCGCAAGTACCGCGTCTCGGACTTCGCGGGCCCAGCGGCGCTCGCCACGGCGCTCGGCGGTATAACCAAATAGATCCAGCACAGTACCGCGTAAGACCTTACCTTTTGCCAACACAGGCAGCACACGGGTCATCCATGAGCCCAGGGCAATCTTGCGAATCCGGCCGCTTGAATCTGGTCGTGCAAGCAGCGGCGGTGCCATCAGGAACTTCAGTTTGTAATCGCCACTGAAGGTATTCTCGAGCTGCTGTTTAAAACTCTCGCTGCTATAAAGACGTGCTACTTCGTATTCATCTTTGTAGGCCATGGCTTTGTACAGGCTCTGCGCAGCAGCTTCAGTAACCGGAAAGCCATTGCCGCCCATGCGCGATTCAGCGCGATAAAGCGCTTCAATCGCCGATGAATAGTGGCGTGCGTAGGCCGCGTTTTGGTATTCGGCCAACTCGCCAGCCAGACGCGTGACCAGCTGCTGGGTGGTTTCCGTTGGCTCCACCAGTTTTACTGCCTGCTCTGGCACCAGCAGCTGCTCAATCGCCGCCGGGTTTTCCGCGAGCAAGCGACCAGCGCGGAAAGCGCGAAGGTTGTTCTCCACCGCCACGCCATTGAGCGTCACCGCCTGCTCCAGCGCAGCGCGGCCCACCGGCAACAAACCTTTCTGGCAGGCATAGCCCAGTATCATCAGGTTCGCGGCAACCGCGTCACCAAATAATGCTTCGGCGTAGCGGTTCGCATCAAAGGCAAAATATTCGCCCGCGGCAGAACGAATGCTGTCTGTCGTGGCATCGGCCGGGAAAGCGAGCTCATTGTCTCGCACGAACGCCGCCACGGGAACTTCTGCGGTGTTCACCAGCGCCTTAATAGCACCGTTCGCAAACTTGGTGCGCTGACCCGCGGCAGTGACCATGTCACAACCCAACAAGAGGTCTGCAGCGCCGTCACGAATGCGCGCGGTGGTAATTTCGTCCGGTGCACCCGCAACTTTTACATGGGCCACAACCGCACCGTTTTTCTGCGAGAGGCCGGTAAAGTACAGGGTGGTACTGCCCTTATCTTCAAGATGCGCCGCCATTCCGAGCAGCGCGGCTACGGTAAGCACGCCACTGCCACCGATGCCGGCAACCAGGATATTCAGCGGCTGCGCCAGCTGCGGCGCCGGTGCAGCCTGCAAACTTGCGCTGGCAGCGTCGATCGCTTCAGCCAGCGTGGTCAACTCGGGCTTCTTCAGCTCACCGCCTTCGACGCTGACAAAACTGGGGCAAAAGCCATCCGCACAGCGCATATCTTTGTTACAGCTCGACTGGTTCACCTGGCGCTTGCGCCCGTAGGGCGTTTCCAGAGGCTCGACCGCTATACAGCTGGACTGCACGCTGCAGTCGCCACAACCCTCGCACACGCGATGATTGATCAGCAGACGGCGCGCAGGATCATCCATCTGGCCTTTTTTACGCCGGCGGCGCTTCTCCGCCGCACATACCTGCTCATAGATAATCGCCGTCACCCCGGGGGTATCGCGCAGCGTGCGCTGTACCGCGTCGAGTTCATCGCGATGAAAAATTTCGAGGCCTTGGGGTATCTGGTCATTGTGGGTGCGCCAATGCTGCGGGTTTTCACTCACCAGACACACACGCCCTACCCCTTCGGCCAGCAACTGGCGGGAAAGCGTGGGCACCGTAACCTCGGCATCAGTGGGCTGGCCGCCAGTCATCGCAACGGCGTCGTTCAGCAAGATTTTGTAGGTGATATTGATTTTGCTCGCCACCGCCTGGCGTATGGCCAACAGTCCAGAATGGTTATAGGTCCCATCGCCCATGTTCTGGAATATATGCTTGTCGCTGGAGAACCGGTGCAGCCCCACCCAGTGCGCGCCTTCGCCGCCCATATGGGAATAGGTATCGGTGCGCAGGCCTTTGCCGAGGGCCATAATGTGGCAGCCAATGCCAGCACTGCCAGTGCTTCCCTCCGGCAGTTTGGTCGAGGAATTATGCGGGCAGCCGGCACAGAAAATCGGCTCGCGAGCCAGCAAGCCGCCCACTTTGCATGGCGTAGAATCGCCAATTTTTTCTGCAAGCGGAATCAGTTTTTCCGCCAATTCGGTATCCGCTAACCAACGCGTAACTGCCTTCGCCACCTGATCGGGCCCAAAGCCCCAGATCGCCGGCAACAGATCATTGCCCTGCAGGTCTTTCTTACCCACCACTTTGGGACGCCGCGCATCCTCCCAGGCATAAAACAGATTCTTGATCTGATCCTCTACCAGCGGACGCTTCTCCTCCACCACCAGGATTCGCTCCATGCCCTCCGCAAATTCACTCATGCCACGGGGTTCCAGCGGCCAGGTCATGGCGATCTTGCGAATGGATATCCCCGCATCAAGCAAATCCTGCTCGGTGAGGTTCAATAGCTTGAGCGCCTCAAGGAGATCACCGTGGGTTTTACCCACAGTGACAATACCGAAGCGCTTTTGCGGTGCCTGGACCAGGTTCTTGTCCAAACCATTGGCGTAGGCGAAAGCCCGCGCCGCCGGCAACCGTTCCTCCAGCATGCGGCGCTCGTATTCCATGCGTTCCGCAGGCCAATTCAGGTGCGGGTCATAATTCAGCCCGTGAGCAGGAATTGGGAAGCCTTCCGGCGCGGTAAAGGTGGGGAGCGACGGCACCATAATCGATGCACCGGACTCGACCGTCTCGGTAATGGTTTTGAATCCGACCCAAAGGCCGGAAAAACGGGAAAGTGCGATACCCGCGAGCCCCAGTGTGAGGTATTCATCGATCGTCGCCGGGAACAGCAGCGGCATCATCACCGACTCAAAAATCTGATCAGTGTTGTGGGAAAACATGGAGGATTCGGCGGTATGATCGTCGCCGCACAGGGCCAGAACACCGCCGTGTCGAGACGTACCCTGAATATTTGCCTGGCGAAAAACGTCGGCACTGCGGTCAACACCGTGCCCCTTGCCATACCAGATTGAGAAAACACCGTCGCGCGTTGCCTGCTGGCGATAGTGATCCAGCAGCTGGGTGCCCCAGATATTGGTGGCACCAAGGTCTTCGTTGATACCGGGCTCGAAATGAATGTCGCGGCCAGCCAACAACTTTTTGTGGCGCCACAGGGACTGATCGTAGCCACCCAGAGGTGAACCCCGGTAGCCAGAAATAAATCCTGCCGTATTTAGACCAGCCTGCTCGTCCAGGCGCTTCTGCATCAGCGGCAAGCGCACCAGGGCATCAATTCCGGTCAGAAACACACGCCCGCTATCGCGGGTAAATGCGGCTTTGAGCGAATATTCGCTGTCAAAACCGAATTCCAGATCGCTCTCAACCATCGCCATCGTGGGGTACCTTCTCTCGTACTGTCGGCTACATTAACCGCGACGCCGGCCCGGATAGGGGTAGCTCAACGTCGTTTATTGTTTTCTGTAAGCTATCACCGGCAGTGGAGGCAGGTCATACCAAAATCACCAATAATGCACACCCAGACGAGCACAAATCACCACATGGCATCCAATTTCTGCAATAATTGAGTTCTTTGACCGCAGATAAACAGTCAGGTACCACAATGGCCTATCTACTGGACGCCATCGATAAGCACATTCTGGAAATTCTCCAGGAAGATGCCACCATCCCAAATATCGAGCTGGCAGAAAAAGTATGCCTCTCCCCCTCCCCCTGCTCCCGCCGGGTAAAGAACCTGCACGAGCAAGGCTTTATCAAGCGCGCAGTGACGCTGCTGGAGCCAGACAAGGTAGGCCTGCCGGTAAGTGTGTTTATCCAGGTGACACTGAACCACCAGGTAAAGAAAGAACTGCAGCACTTTGAGTCAACCATTGGCCAGTGGCCCGAGGTCATGGAGTGCTACCTGATGACGGGAGATTTCGACTACCTGCTACGCGTAGTGGTCCCGAACCTGCACGCCTACCAAGAGTTCCTCGACAAGAAGCTGACCGAACTCCCAGGTATTGACCACATCAAGAGCAGCTTCTCGCTCAAGCAGGTGCGTTACCGCACCGAGCTACCGCTGGATCAGCTGCTGGAAAAGTAGCGACAAGCCGATGTAACTAGCCCGCAAAAGCCGGCGCACACAGAAGCCAAAACCGACCCCCGGCCCCAGACAAAAAAAGGCCGCGATGCTCACCACATCGCGGCCTTTTTGCTTGCCCGCAGCTGGAATTATTCGCCCGCTGCTGCCGTTTCCTCAGTGTTCTCGCCAGGCAGCGGGAAACCGCGGTCACGCATCAGCGGCTCAATACCGGCATCGCGACCTCGGAACAGACGATACGCCTCTGCCGGGTCGATCGCGTTACGCGGAGCAAACAGGTACTTGACCAGTTTGGCAGCCACTTCCTTGTCGTAGAAACCGCCTTCTGCTTCGGCAAATGCTTCCGACGCGTCGGAAGTCAACACGTCCGCCCACATGTAGCCATAGTAACCGGCAGAATAACCTTCACCGGAGAAGATATGCCCGAAATGCGGGGTGCGGTGGCGCATTACCAGCTCGGAGGGCATGCCCAGCGCATTCAAGGTTTCACGCTCGAACTTGTCCGGATCGATACCGGTCGGATCAGTGGTGTGCAACTTGATATCCACCAGCGCGGAAGCCAGGTATTCCGTCGTGGCGAAACCCTGGTTAAAGGTCGCCGCCTGCTTGATCTTCGCTACCAGATCCGCCGGAATCGGCTCGCCGGTTTTGTAATGGACCAAATAGTTATCGATGATCGGATCTGTGCTCAACCAACGCTCCAATAACTGAGACTGGAACTCGGTGTAGTCGCGCACACCACCATTCAGCGTCGGATAAGAAACGTTGGAGGCCAGGAAGTGCAGCGCATGGCCGAACTCGTGGAAGAAGGTCTCCGCATCATCCCAACTTACCAGTACAGGCTCACCGGGTGCGCCCTTGATAAAGTTTGAGTTGTTGGATGCGAGAACCGTTTCCTTGCCATCAAAGGTGGTGTGGTCGCGGTACATGCTCGCCCAGGCACCGGAGCGCTTACCGGAACGAGCAAAGGGATCCAGGTACCACAAACCGATATGTTCGCCCGAAGTCTTGTCGGTGACTTCCCAGACTTTCACATCTTCATGGAATACTGGAACGCTGCCCTCTTCCACCGGGGTGAAAGTGAAATTGAACAGTTCGCCTGCAACATAGAACATGCCCTCGCGCAGGTTGTCGAGCTGCAGATACTGCTTAACCTCATCGGAATTCAGGTCGTATTTCGCTTTGCGCACCTTCTCCGCATAGAAGCGGTAATCCCAAGGCGCGATCTTGATGTCGGCTTTTTCAGCATCAGCCACCGCCTGCATATCGGCAACTTCCTCATGCACTCGTGCTACTGCCGCTGGCCACACTGCCTCCATCAACGCGATCGCACGCTGCGGGGTTTTCGCCATACGATTCTGCAAGCGCCATGCGGCGTAGTTATCGAACCCGAGTAGCGCAACACGCTCATCACGCAATTGCAGGATTTCTGCAATGATTGCGTTGTTGTCGTGCTCGTCACCATTGTCGCCACGGCTATAGTAATTGTTCCAAACCTTTTCACGCAGCGCACGATTTGTGGAGTACGTCAGGAAAGGATCCATGGAAGAACGGGTATTGGTAATTGCGTATTTACCCGGCTGACCTTTCTCTTCCGCCAGCGCGGCGGCTGCTTTGACGAAAGACTCCGGCAATCCATCCAGCTGATCTTCCGACAGGAACAGATCGTAGCCCTCTTCATCGGCAAGCACATTATTTGCAAAGCTGGTGTGCAGCTCTGCAAGGCGATTATTGATTGCCGCGTAGCGCTCTTTCGCTTCACCGCTCAAGGTTGCACCATTGGTGGCGAACTCATCGTAGGTCAGCTCGACCACGCGAATCTGCTCAGGCGTGAGATCGGAATCGTTGCGCGCGTCAAACACGGCTTTAACACGCTGGAACAGCGTGTCGTTTTGAATGATCTTGGAGCTAAATGCCGCAAGCTTAGGTGCCATTTCGGCCTGCACTGTGCGGAACTCGGGCGATGACATGTTACCGCTCCAGATTCCCCAATAGGTAAACACACGGCTCAGGGATTTTCCGCTGCGCTCCATTGCTGCAATGGTATTGGCAAACGTCGGCGCCGCAGGATTATTGGCAATCTCTTCGATCTCAGCTAGGTTTTCAGCCATGCCGAATTCGAGCGCTGGCTTCAACGCATCGATATCCATCGCATCAAACGCCGGCACCCCACCATAAGGACCGGACCATTCGGCCAACAGCACGTTATCGACCGGCGCAGCTGCAGCAGCGATCTCGGCAACCTGTTCAGCAGAAGGTGACTTCGCCACTGGTTCAGACTCCTTGCTACAGCCAGCGGCTGCAACCATCGCAGCGGAAATAGATAGGGCGATCAATGTTTGACGCATCGAAAATGGACCTCGTTATAGTTACTATTTTTGGATATCAGACTAATGCTTTTGTCATCACGCAAGTCTACCCCCCTGCAATAGAAGCATCTAGGATTCGACCACAAAGCCCCAACTATTGACGGCAAAATACGGCCACAACAGAACTCTCCTCTGCTTCTGACTAACAAATCGGATATTCCTGTGGGGCAAACTTGATCAGCCGAGTTGATAACGACTTAATACGTGGATACTTTTGCTCGGGAAAAACAACAGAGCCCAATCGTAATTCACGACCATCGGCAGGAATTCGCGGTCATCACCAACAAAGAGATACGGGATAAGCGAGCCACAGGAAGTGACCCGCTGCGAGAGAGATACCAGCCCGAGAGCGGTTTATTGGCTGGAAAACCCAGGCTTACTGGCGGCGATCCTCGACGATGGAGCCAACGGCCACCAGCTCCTGATCATGAGCAACTTCGCGCCAAGGTTCCTTGAGCGCTTCCTCGTACCAGGTTTGCATTCCAGGCAAGGCGCGAATGTGCTCGGCATAAGCCATCGCCTTTTCGCCCAATGACAATTGATAGCCATACAAGCGGAATACCACCGGGGCGAAGAACGCATCCACCGCAGTAAATGTATTTCCTGCCAAGAAAGGCCCACCGAAACGTTCCAGACCCTGCTGCCACAGTTCCTCTAACCTTGCCAGGTCCTTTTCGAGTGCCGCATCCACCTGGTGCATCGCTACGGTAACACCACAGTTCATGCTGCACTGGTTGCGCAGCGCGAAAAAGCCGGCATGCATCTCGGCGGCAGCGCAACGTGCCCAGGCCCGGGCCACTTTATCCGCCGGCCATACGGCAGGATAGGATTCGTACAGATACTCTGCAATCGCCAGAGAGTCCCAGACGGTCGCTTTGCCATCGACCAAACATGGCACCAGGCCGGTAGGTGAGAAAGCGCGAAACTTGTCCCAGCTGCCACCCTCATCAAACGGCACAAGTATTTCTTCAAAAGGGATCTGTAGTTCGGTGGCCAACAACCACGGACGCAACGACCATGAAGAATAGTTTTTATTTCCGATATACAGCTGCATGCGCTTCCCTCCCCTATTCAATGAATTGCAGACAAAGGTCAACCAGAGACAAACCTCGGAAGCAATCAGGTTTTTCCATTTCGCCCATCGCGAAGCAGTTCTGAGATACAGAATGCCAGCTCCAGTACCTGATCCGCATTCAGTCGTGGATCACACTGGGTTTGATAACAGCTGGCGAGATCCGCTTCAGAAATTTTCCAGGCGCCGCCGGTGCACTCGGTAACATGCTGCCCGGTCATTTCCAGGTGGATGCCGCCCGGATGGGTACCCTCGGCGCGGTGCACAGCGAAGAAATCGCGGATCTCCCGCAGAATATTGTCAAAGTTGCGGGTCTTGTAGCCACTAGAGGCTTTTTCCGTATTCCCATGCATGGGATCGGTACTCCACACAACGGAACGCCCTTCCCTCTCTACCGCGCGCACCAGTGCAGGCAGCTTGTCCGCCAATGTGTTCGCGCCCATCCGGGTAATCAGGGTTAGCCGGCCCGGTTCATTGTTGGGGTTCAGACGGTCAATCAGGCGGATCAGCTCATCGGTATCCATATTCGGACCGACTTTTACGCCGATGGGGTTCCACACACCCGCCAGGAACTCCACATGCGCAGCATCCAATTGACGGGTACGTTCACCGATCCACAGCATATGGGCGGAGCAGTCGTACCATTTTCCGGTGAGGCTGTCGGTGCGCGTCAACGCCTGCTCGTAGTTCAGTAGCAGTGCTTCGTGCGAGGTGTACAGTGTGGTTTCACGAATCGCTGGCGTATTGCTGGAGTTAACCCCGCACACCGCCATAAATTCCAACGCATCCTGAAGGCGCTCGGCCAATTGCAGATAGCGATCACGCTGCGGATTATTTTCCAGGTAGCTCAGGTTCCAGGCGTGGACCTGATGGAGATCCGCAAGGCCACCCTGCGCGAATGCGCGCAGGAGGTTCAGGGTTGCCGCAGACTGGTTGTAGGCGGTAAGCATTCTCTGGGGATCGGGCACCCGCGCACCCGCAGTGAAATCAATCCCATTAATGATGTCACCGCGGTAACTTGGCAGCTCCACGCCACCGATGGTCTCGGTATCCGCCGAGCGCGGCTTGGCATACTGCCCCGCCATGCGCGCCACTTTCACCACCGGCAAGTTGCCAGCAAATGTCAGCACCACCGCCATCTGCAGCAACACCTTGAAGGTGTCGCGAATACGATTCGCATTGAAGTCACTGAATGACTCCGCGCAGTCGCCGCCCTGCAGTAGAAATGCTTTGCCCTCTGCCACTTCCGCCAGTTGCCGACGCAGCTCACGCGCCTCCTCGGCAAACACCAATGGTGGGTAGTTAGACAACTGCTGCTCAACTGCTTGTACGTCGCCCGCAGACCGATACTTAGGCTGCTGATGCGCAGTGCGTTCGCGCCAGCTCGCGGGATCCCAGGGTTCAACAACAGATTCTGACACGCTAGCTTCTACCTCAACGTCCATTTTCGGCCAACTCTTTGACTCAATTACGACTTAGCTTTCCAGTACTTCTGCAACCGATGCACAGAAGTAATCCATATTGTTCCGGCTCAGGCCGGCAATGCTGATGCGACTCGAATCCACCATGTAGATCGAGTAATCCTGCTGCAGCTTCTGTACCTGCTCCGGGGTAATACCCAAAAATGAGAACATACCTTTTTGCTGCTGAATAAAGTGGAAATCACCCACAGCGCCCGCCTTCTCCAGGCTCTCGACCAGACCTGAACGCAGGCTGTTGATGCGCTCGCGCATTTCAGTCAGCTCGGCCTCCCAGTTCGCACGCAGGCCCGCATCAGTCAGGATAGCTTCCACGATGGCACCGCCGTGATTGGGTGGCATGGAATAGTTGCCGCGCACCACGTTCAGCATCTGGCTTTGTCCGCGGTCGGCGGAATCCGCATCGCGGTAAATGGCCATCGCCATACCAACACGCTCTCGGTACAGGCCAAAATTCTTTGAGCAGGATGCAGCGACCAGCATTTCCGGCACGGACTCTGCCATCAGGCGCAGGCCATAGGCATCGGCGTCCAGGCTATCGCCAAAGCCCTGATAGGCCATGTCAATGAAGGGGGTGAAGCCCTGTTTCTGTGCCATTTCTGCCAGCACCTGCCACTGTTCGCGACTCAGGTCAGCGCCACAGGGGTTGTGGCAGCAGGCGTGGAACAGCACCAGCTCACCCTCTCCCACTTGCTTGAGGGTTTCCACCATGGCGTCGAACTTGAGGCTGCTGGTGGCGCGATCGTAGTACGGGTAGCTCTTGATTTGCAGGCCCGCATTGCCGAGCAGCGGCACATGGTTTGCCCAGGTAGGGTCGCTCACCCAAATAGTGGCGTGCTCCTTAGCGCGATTGGCAAACTCGGCGAGTACACGCAGCGCACCACAACCACCGGGGGTTTGTGCGGAGCGAACGCGGTTACCGACCAGCGCCGGGTGGCCAGCACCCAGAACCAGCTCCTGCATGGCTGTATTGAAGCCGGCAGTGCCCGCCGGGCCCACATACGCCTTGGTTTCTTCACTGCGCAGCAAGCGGGTTTCGGCTTCTTTTACCGCCTGTAACACCGGAGTGTGCCCAGCTTCATCTTTATATACGCCCACCCCCAAATCGATCTTGCGCGGGTTTTCATCGGCCCGGTAAGTCGCCAAAAGACCGAGGATGGGGTCTGCAGGCAGGCTGCTCAGATGGTCAAACATGGTCACTCCTAGTAGTTCTGGGCGACACACACAATGGGTGCCGACCAATGAAATCTATAGATGGAATTTAAGAATGGCAGAGGGAAAGCCGGTCAGTCGATCAGGCCGCGGTTGGCCCAATCCTGCGCACGCGTCATCAGCTTTTCAATAATGCTGTCCAGCTGGCCGCGCTCTTCTGCCGAAAGCGAGCCCATAAGGTCATTCTCATACTGCTGCGCCAGCGGCACGATACGGTCGTATACATCGCGGCCCAACGGGGAAAGGTTCAGCACCTGGCGGCGACGATCGGCGAGGTCTTCACTGCGGGTGATGTAGTCGTTCTTAATCAGAATGGAAACCGCGCGACTGATCGCCACCTTGTCCATTGCGGTCTGCTCCACCAGGTCCGCTGCAGAAAGGTTTGGGAAGCGACCGAGAATCGCCATCACCCGCCATGCAGGGATGGTGAGGTCAAAGCGCGCGCTGTAGGCATCCGCAATGGCGTTACTCACTCGGTTGGAGAGAACGGACAGGCGATATGGCAGGAATTTTTCCAGCCGCAGATCATCCGGACGCACGGCATCGATAGGGTCGGAAAATTCCGTAGATGAGCTGTTGGAGTTATCGGTGGTCATCGCGGTCTCTACACCTGCTTAGGATCGGGTTGTACCAAATTTCAAATGTATCTAAAATTGGTTTCAATTGTAACCACTGCTGCAGGTTTTTTTGGGCTGCGTCGCAGCTCTTACAGGCAGCACGGTATAACCAGAAAAAATGAAAGAGCAAATTTCATCCGATTGGTCGCGCCCGCACCACCCTGAAAGTTCGGCCACGATTATACGGTGTTTGACGCCATTTTTGTCACAATAGGGGTAGCGCACCCGCTATTTGCTTAACAGGGCGCACTCTTCGCCCTGCCGGGTCACCCACAGAAAACAATGTAAGGATTCAACGTGATGGAGCTCCACGGCTATTTTCGCTCATCTGCCAGTTACCGGGTACGGATCGGACTGAACCTCAAGGGGCTGGCGTACCAGTATCACGCAGTGAACCTACTGAAAGGCGAACAAAAAGATGCCAAGCACCGGCAGCTCAACCCTCAGGGCCTGGTTCCCGCGTTGATCGACGACGGCAATGTGTTGACACAATCGCTGGCAATCCTGGAGTGGCTGGATGAACAACACCCATCCCCCGCCCTATTACCCACATCGCCTCTGGCGCGCGCGCAGATACGAGCACTGGCATACAATGTGGCATGCGATATACAACCGATCCAGAATCTGCGGGTGCTCAAATACCTACAGTCGGAGCTTGGCGCGAGTGATGAACAGAAGGTTCAGTGGGTGCGTCATTGGATCGGGCTGGGGTTTGCAGCACTGGAAACCCAACTGGCGGGACACATGCATGCGCAGCGCTATGCATTTGCCGCCGGCGACACACCCGGGCTGTTTGAGTGCTGCTTGATACCACAGATTTATAATGCCGAGCGCTTTGGCGTGGCGGTTTCAGACTACCCGACGATCTCGGCAATTGCGGATGCCTGTGACGCCCTTCCCGCGTTCCAGCAAGCGCGGCCGGAGAACCAGCCCGACAGCACCCTGTAGCAGCTGGGCGCGACCATCAAAGGAAAGATGTTCAAAGGCGGGCTATTAATAAGCCGGATACTCTGCAGCACGCAGCCACTTGGTCGCGATCCACTTTTCCCCCGCGAGCACGGGGCTACCTCCATGCAGGCTCTGCAGATCCAGCTTGCCGTGCTCCCCCACATAAGAAAAGAACAGTGCAGCGCCTTTTTGTGGCTGCACCTCGAGCCCGACCCGCGGAAAAACTGTTGCCCCGCCAGACTCCACATCACTTAAATACATAATCAAGGTGCCTACTCGCTGCCCACCGGCTGCGAGCACCTCCTGATTACCCGGCTTCTCCGGGTCAAAAAAATCATAGTGCGGACGATACTCGCCACTCACGGGGTAGTGCAGGATCTGTAGTGGCTCGCCATGTGCCTCTGGCACCTTGAGCAGGCTTGCTATGCGCGCTTCGATGTCGGCAATTAATGGCGTTTCCCCGCGCGCAAAATGCGTGCCGCCACTGGTTCGGGAGGGCTTTAGTTCGAACGCACCATGCTGTGTGTTCACCACACGAGAGGGACTCAGGTTTGGCCGAGACATCTCGACGAGTGCGTCGCACTCCCATTCGGCAAGGAAATTGGCAAACAACACAATATTGGGTTGCCTAATGGCGAAACGCGCCTCCACTTGCTGGTCCCCCAGAGGAATGACACCCGTATTGAATGTGGGAAAGCGTACGTCTGGTTTGCGACTGGGAGTGACTGATGACGCAGCGCCCGGCGGCTGCTCACTGGGCGCGTCTTCTGCTGGAGCGTGAGCGCGGAAACACTGCTCAACCGCGTTGGCGATGGTTGGCTGGTAACCGGCCTTGAGCAGCGCGTCGACTACCGCCGAACGCGACCGGCCATTGTGGATGGCATCCAGCATCCATTGCTGGAGCTCGGATTCAAGCTCTGCAAATTCCATAGGCGATCCCGGCCTACACAAGTGGTGCCCCGGGCTGAACACCCGGAGCGAAAGAGTCAGCGGCGCGCCGCGACGATCCCTCCCGTCATGGCAGCAAATGCGCCGAGAATGCCGACGCCCACCAGGCTATACAAGCTAATGCTGTGCTCTGAGATACTCGCCAGCAGGTCCTGGAGGGGGAACTGCCAGCACACAATGGCAGACGCTGCGACAACCGCCGCATACTGATAACGGGTCGCACGGCGCTCAGCGCGCTTTGCTGGCACCGGCGGTAACTCCGCCAATACGCGGTCACAGAAGCCCGCATCGTCTACATGTGGCTCGTTGAACTGAAGCTGCTGGGAAAGCCACGTGTCAAAGTCAGGCTCGCCATCCATTGCCGGATGAGAGCCACTTACAACACCGTTTTTTATCACCATACCTGTTGATCCATCTCTCTTGTGAGAGGAAATACCCTTTTCGGGCTTCATGGACTGTTTATCGAAATCAGCCACTCACTACCTCCTCCTGCCAGGCCTGAAGCAGAGACTGCAACTTGGCCCGCGCGCGGTTGACATGGGATTTTACCGTGCCCAGCGGCAACTTCATAATACTGGCGGCTTCTTCATGTGAAAAACCGCGCTGCATACACAAGTGCACCGCCTGTCTCTGGGCGTCACTTAACTCCCCCATGGCCGAATTCAGGTCCCTGGCCATACCCAGCTGTTGCGCTTCTTCGACGCTTTCCTGGGCCTGTGCGGAATCTACCGCATCCTGATCGACTACCGGAGCATTCTTACGCTTATGGCTCATGACCAGATTGTAGGCGATACGGTACAGCCAGGTGCTAAACCTGGCATCGCCCCGGAATGCCGGCAGCGCCTTGTAGGCTTTGATAAAAGCCTCCTGCGCCATATCGTCCGCAAGCCCCTGGTCGCCATCGCACAGTTGACGAAGCGAGAATCGCAACTGTGACTGATAGCGACGAACCAGCTGGGCGTAAGCCCGCTGGTCCCCGTCTTCGACGACGCGCTTGATCAGATCCTCATCATCGAGGTTCATGACTGGTTATCCTTAACCCGCTTGCTGGTGATCGTGCTTCCAGTTGATGTAGCGGGCGACCCCAATAAAGAGAGGGATCAATCCGAGGCTACCCACACCGACGCCAGCAGAGGCAGACAGGAAGATAAACACTGCCGCACCCACCGCTATCAGGGTAATTCCTCGGTCTTTGTTGTTGGCACTGGCACCTTCACGGTCCAGCGCATCCAGCAGCTCTGGCGGAATGTCGCGACCTTCAGAGACCATCCGGTTGATGTTTTCCATCACCAGCTGCTTCTTGCGGTAGCTGTTGCGGGTAACCAGCCAGACAATCAGGATCGGCGTGCCGAAAACAGCCAGGATCGCGACTACCGGGATCAGCCACTCCATATCCGGGCCACTGGAGCGGTGCCCATGGCGCGACTCCTCATGCGCCTCATAGACGCGCTCATGAATACGCTCGGCACGCTCTCGCGCCCGCTCCGCCCGCTCGCGGATACGCTCTGCCTGCTCCAGGTCGGCCTTGATACCGATTTCGACATTGCGTGGCACCGAATCCAGCGCCTGCTCCACGACCAGGCCCTTCTCATCCAGAATGCCCTTTTCTTCCAGCTGGCGATAAATACGCTGGGTGACCTCGCCGCCGAAGGCTTCCCCGAGGTCTATTTCGACGCTGCCACTCTCACCGTTTTCGTCCCGGGTGTGAATGCGCAGGCTACCGTCTTCCTGGCGCAGGATGCGTACCTGCTTGGTGACCTTCTTCTCAACCGGCTCCACCGGTTCCACCGCGGGCGCCTCGGGCACCGGCGGCGCGGGGGGCGCAGCGCCCTCTTCCTGGGCCAGCAGGCTGCCGGAAATACTCATTCCCAGCGTGGCTGTCAGCGCCAGCAGCCAGGCATTCATTCGGCTGCGTTTCTTCATTTCATTCGCTCTCATTGGTGTTATCTCGCTCTTACTGATCTGAGGCAAAACAAGTCTTCCCTTACTCGACCCTCACTGGCGACGGTCCGGAAGTGACACGCTATCATCAACAACCGTCAATGGCGTGGGATTGTACCTTTTTTGGGCAACGGGTATCAGGGGCTCAACATCGCGCCGCTGGTATCACCTTGCCCCTAAAGGACGTGGGCACCGCCGGGTTTGGATGCAAGCTGTCAAAAAAATTTAACCGAGCAACGGGAGCAACGAATGCACCAGAGTGAGAACACCCCCTCAGACGTCCTGCAGTTCTGGTTTGGCAGCACCGATCTGGGTGCCATGCCGAGCAAAGAGGTCCGCAGCCGCTGGTTCCAGCGCAGTGACGACTTCGACCGCGAGATCGAGCTGCGCTTCTCGTCTGCCATCGGTCGTGCAATCGAGGGTAAATTGAGTAACTGGGAATCGTCCCTGGACGGGCAGCTGGGACTGATACTGCTTTGTGATCAATTTCCGCGCAATATCTACCGGGGCTCTGCACAAGCATTCGCTGGGGACCCGCGCGCGCTCAAGATCAGCCAGTCTATGGCCGATGTGGATTGGCAGGGACAGCTGGGCCTGCACCAGCGCGCAATCTTTGGTATGCCACTGGAGCACTCGGAGCGATCAGACATACAGCGGCAGTCGGTCGCCTACTTCCTGCGGCTGCGACAGGACTTTGCCAGAGATAAACCCGGTGTATCACCGGAGGATACGCAGGCAGCGGAGAGTTACTACCGCTTCGCCCGCGCACACCAGGACGTGATTGAGCAGTTTGGCCGCTACCCCCATCGTAACTTGGCGCTCGGCAGGGAAAGTACTCCCGCGGAGCAGCAGTGGTTAGAACAAGGTGGCGGATTCTAGCGGTTTGCTGGACGCGTCACTGCGCGTACACTTACGCGCCATGTAGGGATTTGCGGTTGACACTGAATATACATACAGATACTGTACATCCATACAGAAACAACACAGAATCATAATTCACGATACCGATACTCACGATATCAAGACCTTAGGAGGCCCAGTATGGCGGTAGTAGCCGTTTGGAAATGTGATAGAGACGGAGCCATGTTCGACAATAAAAAAGATGCCGAAGAACACGACAAGATGCTGGAGCTTGCCGCCAACATCACCGCTTTGATCGAGCGCAATGTAGAAGGTGTATCAGAAGAAGCCAGTGAAGAAATCGGCCTGATGCTGGCGAAGCGCCGTGAAGTACTGGCCAAAGCCTGTAAGGGCAAGCCGGAAGAGCTGCTGGCCGCAGAAGAAGTGAGCGAGCAGCAAGAAGCGGAAACTGCCGAAGAAAACGTTACCCCGCTGGCGGTAAACCAGTAATCCCCCCGGACACCAATATTCTGGTTTCCATCCCTGTACTATGCCCGGCTTGCCGGGCTTTTTTTCGCCCGGCAAAGCGCTACAGGAAAGTGGATTTTCAGAATACCGAGACGATGTTGACCAACGCGAGAATGGTGATCACCACCCAGGTCAACAGAGTGCCCCAAAAACGCCCCTTGTGATAGCCACCCTTACCGCCAACCAGGCCAATCGCATGAAGGATTCGCGCGAATACCAGCACACCGCCTAAACAATGCAGCCAGATTGCGGAGAGGCCGTTGATTTCGGCTATCAGCAACAGGATTAGCGCCAGCGGAATATATTCGATCGCGTTCGCATGAGTACGTATCAGTACCCTACCCAGCTTGTCGCCACCGGTACCAATACCGACCTTGTTGCCGCGGCGAAACTTCACCACATTGAACGCAAGCGCAAGCACTAGTAACGCACAAAGACCGCTATACAGTGCCGTGATTTCTACACTCATCATTTTTTGTACCCATGTTCTGTACCCGCTTTGGGGCTTAAATATCGATCCCGCAAACGGGTTGAACGATTGACCAGAGACTGCGGCTTGCCATCAATCATCACCAGCTCTGCAAACGAGGTAACCTCCAGCGGATCCCCGCTCCATAACACCAATTCCGCGGTGTTACCGGGTGCCAGCACGCCGGCATCCATCCCAAAGGTTTGCGCAACATTGGCGGTGATCGCGCGCACACCCTCCTCAAACGGCAATCCGTAAGCCACCGCATTTCCGGCTGCCTGCCGCGACAGGTAGCTATTGTGGGATCCGGCATAGCCCGGGCCGCTGATCGCAACCGTTACGCCCGCGTCATGCAGCAATGCCGCGTTGTCCATGCGTGCCCCCAATTTCTCGAAGGCATCCGGGGTGTTCCCCATTACATCGACCACAACCGGCACGCGCGCTTTGGACAATTGTTCTGCAACCATCCAGCCTTCCGCGGCACCCACGAGAATCAACTTGAGCTGGTATTGGTTTGCGAGTGCGAGCAAATGCAGGATATCGCTTGCGCGGTCGGCATTGATCATCAGCGGCTGCTCACCGCGCAGCAGTGGCTGCAGGGACTCGAGATCGGCAACCGAGTAATCCAGCTCGCGCCACTCGCCGCGACGCACCTGATCCCGGTTCTCTGCATACTCCTGCGCCTGCGCCAGCGCATTCGCGATTTGCGCATACGCCATGGCACGGCTACCGCCGGCTAGCTCCGCACCATATTCACCAAAGTAAGCGCGCTGTACCAAATTGGGCTTGGTCACGCTGTCGAAATCGCCGGTCAGCTTGATCGCAAAGCCCTGCCCTGCGAACACCTTTTCACTGCTGTAAGGCAGAACAACCGCGCGGGTCAGGCCACCAGCCCGGTTGAACGGAATCAGAGTGGAATGCGGGTTAAACGCCACCACCGGGTCAAACCCGGCACCGATAGACTGCTCTTCGATCGCCCCATCGTTGGTGGAGGCCGCAGCGCCGATTTCCGTCAGCCCGAGCTCGCTGCTCGGCGCAATCAGTCCTGGCGTGATTACCTTACCGCGACCGTCGATTACCAGGTCCGCGGGAATATCCCCCAAATCCTCGGCAATCTGAGCAATCTGCCCGTCACGCACCAACAGGTCACCACTATCCAGGGTCCCCTGCTCGCTGAGCGTTACGATCTGGGCATCTTTTATCAGAATGGTTTCAGCACTTGCTGTACCAACCAGGCATACCAGACCGAACAAAGAAGCTTTTAGCTTGGTTTTCACATTGATTGAGATACCCATTACTGCTGCCCTCCTTCCGGTAGGCGCTCACCTTCCGCATCCAGAATTCCCAGTTCAAAGTCCGTGTGCGGCTGGCGCGCGGGATCCGTGCGGTCGTACATCAGTACACCATCGATAAACACCTTGTCTGCCTTGGAGTAGACGCTAAACGGATTAGCAGACCAAACCACAACATCTGCCATCTTGCCCTCTTCCAGGGTGCCGGTGACGTCCTCAATACCCAGTGCTTTTGCCGGGTTGCTCGTCATCCACGCGACCGCATGGCGAGGTTCGATATGAAAACCCGCACGCTGGCCGGCAACCATGGCTTTAGCCGTTTCTTCGTTGAGATGCTGGATGCCAACAGCAGAATCCGAATGAATCATGGCGCAGGCCTTTGCCTGGTCAACGATTGCGATATTGGCCTCGGTCATATCGAAGGCTTCGTGCTTGAAGCCCCACCAATCGGCCCACATTGCGGCACACACATTGTTTTCAGCCAGTAGATCGGCCACCTTGTAGGCTTCTACCGCGTGATGGAACGTAGAAATCTGAAAATCGTAGTCGCGTGCGATATCCATCATGATGGCCATTTCTTCGCCGCGATAGCAGTGGTTGTGCACGAGAATGTCGCCATTCAGAACACCAGCAAGGGTTTCGAGCTGAAGGTCACGCTCGGGTTCATCGCCGCCATTCTTATGGAAGTTCTCCCACTTCTCCTTATACGCTGCAGCGTCAGTCCACGCTTTGCGATATCCCGCAACATTACCCATACGCGTGGAAGGCAAGGTGCCCTTGCCACCGTATACACGTTTCGGGTTTTCGCCACAGGCCATTTTCAGACCGTAGGGAGCACCCGGGAACTTCATGTCCTGTACGCTGCGGCCGGGGACATTTTTCAGGGTTACTGCACGGCCGCCAAACAGGTTCGCCGACCCAGGTAAAATCTGCAGGGTAGTTACGCCGCCCGCGAGCGCCAGAGGAAATTGGGGATCCTGCGTCCAAACGGAGTGCTCGGTCCATACCTGAGCGGTATTCGGTGCGGTCATTTCGTTGCCGTCTTGGGAAGACTCGATAGACGGCACCGGGTAATTGCCCAGATGGGAATGCACGTCGATGATGCCCGGTGTCACCCATTTGCCCGCACCTTCAACAACCAGGCCCTTTTTCGGCACCTTCAGGTCTTTGCCAACCTCCGCGATCTTGCCATCCTCAAGCAACACGTCGGAGTTGAGCAGTTTTTCGCCGGTTCCAGTCAACACCGTGGCGCCGCGAATCAATACGGGCGTACTCTCTTGTGGGGTATACGTGCTGGGAAAGTCACCCTGACGGGCGAAATCCGGTCCATCCGTGGCCTTTTTGTCTTCACCGCCACAGGCAGCCAGTGTGGAAACAAGCAGCCCTCCACACACGGCCACGCACAATCGCTCCAAGCCTTTCATCGATTCTGAAAATAATCGCATTCCGCTTCCTATCCCCCCAATGTCTATTAGGAAACCTTTCTCAATACCCGCCTCAATACCCACGGATTCAACACCAATACTATGCTATCGGCAATACGGGATTACACAGCTACCCGAAATTGCCGGTTTACTAGACAATTTCAACAGGCCGTGTTGGAATTTACTTCACTGATATAAGGGGGTGCCCCTCATCGCAGGAAGGGCCAATGACAAATAAAAAAACAACAGAAAGCGGGCCGGACGGCCCCAGTAGTAACGGTGGAGAATTACCGCAGTCTTCCCAGGCGATGTATGAGGCCTTGCGCAAGAGTGAAGAGCGCTACCGGGAACTGGTCGAACACGCCAACTCCATTATCCTCCGCCTCGATCGCAACGGTCTGATTACCTTCTTTAACGAGTTTGCCCAAAAGTTTTTCGGCTACACGGAAGAGGAAATCCTCGGCCAGCATGCCGTCGGCACCATCGTCCCGGAAAATGAAAGTACGGGCCGCGACCTCCGCCCCCTCCTCGATCACATCTGTCACCATCCCGACGAACATCGCTATAACGTCAACGAAAACATCACCAAAAACGGAACACGTGTCTGGGTTGCATGGACCAACAAGCTTCTGACCGATGAAGCCGGTGAACCCGTTGGGGTACTGAGTATCGGGAGTGACATTACCAGGCAGAGAAGGCTCGAAGAAGAGCTGCGCCAGGCACAGAAGATGCAGGCCATCGGGGAGTTAGCCGGTGGAATTGCCCATGACTTCAATAATATGGTGCATGGAATCGCCGGCTTTGCGGAAGTCATCCATCAGACAAGCTACGATGCCAAGGTTTCTGAATACGCCAACCAGATCTTAAACACCGCCCACCACGCGGCAGAGCTCACCGAACAACTGCTGACCTTTGCCCGCAAAGGCTCCTACCGCATCAATGAGTGCAACACGCACGACATCGTGCACGATGTCTGTGCGATGCTGAAGCGCACAATCGACCGCAGGATCGTCATCCGCCAGGACCTGCGTGCAAAGTTACCCCATATCAAAGGGGACTCCGCGCAGCTCAAAAGTGCCCTGCTCAACCTGGGTATCAACGCCAAGGATGCGATGGCCTCTGGTGGTGAATTGGTATTCTCCACCAGCGACATAACGGTGGACAACACCCTATCTATCTCCGATTTCCAGCTAGAGCCAGGCCGGTACTTACGCATTAACGTGAGTGACACCGGAACTGGTATGACGGAAGAGACCCGCCAACGGATCTTCGAACCCTTCTTCACTACCAAGGCTAGCGGCCGTGGTGCCGGGCTTGGCCTCGCCGCGGTATACGGGGCAATTCACCTGCACAAAGGCGCGATTCGCTGCCGCTCGACGCTGGGCGCAGGGACCTGTTTTGACCTCTACCTACCGGTTATTCCACACAAGACTGGCCATAAAGGCAAAAAGAAACCGGTACCCTGTGACACCGCGATTCATATTGTTTTGGTGGATGATGAAGCGATCGTGCGCAATTACTCGAAGACCCTGTTTGAAATGCATGGCCACCAAGTAACGACGTTCGCCTCCGCGCCGGAAGCTATCGAGTACTACCAGTGCAATTTCGCAGCCGTCGACCTGGTGCTGCTGGATATGATTATGCCGGATATGGACGGGCAACAACTGTTCGCTGAACTCAAGCAGATCAATCCGGCGATCAAGGCAATCCTTTCCACCGGTTACAGCGTGGAAAGCAAGGTACAGGAACTGCTGGCAGACGGCATTCTAGACTGCATCAAGAAGCCGTTTACCTACGAGCAGCTGGAACAACGCATTGCTGCCCTCTTCGGTGATGATGAGAAGGCACCGGTGCACGCTAATAGTGGACAATTTTTATGATTTTCTCGCCGTTATCGCATTCACCGATAATCTCCGGTTTGGAGATGAGTGACCCGGCCTGCACGACCACATTGGAAGGATAGGAAACAAAGCAGGCTAAATTGAAATTGACAGCCCAGTTACAGCGGATAATGCCATCATCTTCCTCATAGAAGCGTTCCTGACAGAAACTCAAATACGGGCTCTGCCCTCCTCCCGGCTGCCCCTGGCCAACCGCTTCCTTGTCATCGTCTGCACTCGCCGGAAGTGAGGGCAGCCCTATAAACAACGCACACGATACTGCCAAACTACTCGCGGACAACTTATAGCGGTGACCCATAGGCAAACCTCTCGGCCGTGCACCAAAACGACAACAGAATCGATAGACTCACCCACGCTTTCGCGGGTAACTGCTCTTAAGCGTAGCAGCTCTGGCGGGGTTTTCATTGCGATGCCACGCGCATACACTCCGCATCGCCCAATTCGCGCACGACTGACTGAAGGGTCGGCGCAACGCCTGCTATGATGCGCATTCACCCGGATATCAATACACCATGAACACACCTACTCACCAGACAGAGCCAGCGTGCCCCTGTGGTTCCGGCAAGTCCTTCACCCAGTGTTGCGACCTGTACCTATCCGGGAAAACCTACCCAAACACCGCTGAGTCCCTGATGCGCAGCCGTTACTGCGCTTATGTGACCGGTAACCTGCCGTATCTGAAAAAAAGCTGGCACCCAGACACCTGCCCGGAACTCAGCGAGCAGGATTTACACACCAAGTGGCTCAGGTTGGACGTTATTAAGGCGAAAAAGGGACTGAAACGATCGATCGTCGAATTTAAGGCCTGGTATCAAGACGGCGACAAGGAATGTGCCCTGCACGAAATATCGCTGTTTAAGCTACACAAGAAGCGCTGGGTGTACGTGGAACCGCTGGAATCCTGGTGATGACCCCCGAACTGATATTTGAGGACGACCACCTGATCGCCGCCTACAAACCCGAGGGATGGCTGGTGCATCGTTCGTCTATCGACAAGCACGAAGATCGCATCCTGCTGCAATACCTTCGCGATCTGGTAGGACAACACCTCTACCCGGTGCACCGGCTGGACAAACCTACCTCCGGGGTCATCGTATTCGGCAAAAGCGGGGATAGCGCGGCAAGGCTGCAAGCGCAGCTAGACTGTGACTCATCTGTGAAGCAATACATTGCGGTGTGCCGGGGTTTTTGCCCCGAACAAGGGGTTATCGACCACCCGCTCCCTCCAGTTGCCGACTTTAAACATCAGCGCAAACGGCCGAAGAGCGAGTTGCCTCGACAGGAAGCCATCACCCACTTCCGGCGCCTGGACACGGTAGAGCTGCCGGTTGCGGTAGATCGCTACCCCAATAGTCGCTACTCTCTGGTGCAGATTGAATTGCAGACTGGGCGCCGCCATCAGATCCGTCGGCATTTCAAACACCTATCCCACCCATTGATTGGCTGCCCGAAATACGGCAAATCCACGCACAATCGGTTTTTTGCCGAGCAGCTGCATTGCGCACGGTTGTTGCTGCACGCTTATCGGCTATCGATACGACATCCGGTGACTGAGGAGAGACTAGAGTTGGTCGCCAAACCTCGGGGATGCTTTATGTCGCTCATCGATCAGTTTGGCTGGCAACTGCCAGCCAACTGATATACGCGCAATTTCTATTGCGCGCCCTGCAACCCCCTTACGTCTACCAGCTCGCCATCCAGAATGGCCGCCTTCACGCCATTGACGTCGGAAAGCAGAAAGGTCGCATTGCGCCGTCTAGCGGGCAGTTCACCCTGCAACCGCTGGGGGTTTAACACTACGGGCAGTTGGGTCTCTTTGACCAACAATGCCTCGTCCCCTTCGAAGTAGGCTACTCCGTCCTGGAGCAACGCCAGATAGCGCTCGTCCGTCAGCTCAAGAGGCGCATCCCCGTCCAGTAAAAATGCCTTGGGCATCTGGTACCGAGCACCGCCCGCATCGTAATCGAGGAATCCGGCCAAATTTGAGAGATCACCCACATCCGCAACCGAAGTTTGTCCGTAACGCTTACGGATTGCCAGATCCGTGCGATACGCCAGATCACCTTGCCCAGCACCTACATTGCGAATTTTAAGATCGACCAGTGCATCATCCTCATTCAGTGGAATAGCCTCATAGGTCGCGCGCGAGGTGGACAAATAAGATCCCGACGCAATGCTGTCGATCGCAGTCACCAGCATCTCAAAATTCATGTGCCGGGCAACCTGTCGATTGGGATCATTCGGATGCGCACCGGATTCAATCAAGATAGTGCTAATGCCCATTTCGGAAAAGGTGTCGCCAAAGGCTCGCCAGGCATAGGTGTCGTCATAGCGGCCGATATTGGCACCAATCACTGGCTGGATTTTTTCAACCATGACGCTGATCAGCTGCATGGCGTTTCCACGACTGGTATTGATGTCGCGCTCTACATTAAAGGCAGGCGCCAATACCGAAATCGTCGCCGCCTCACCGCTATCGCCCACCCCGTAGTAACTGCCTTGGTCGTGCAGGTTAAAGCCAAACTGTGGCTTAAACTCTTTTGCCAGCTGCATCAGAACCCGCCCCTCTGGCGACTGCAGCGCCTTGGCATCGCGGTTGATATCAAAGCTCTGCGCATTGTGCCGCGTATTTCGCTCGGCACCATCAGGGTTAAGCATAGGCACAATCAGCAGACTAAGTTCACCCATCCACTGATCCCGCCATGCAGCCTGCTCTGGCGCGGTGATGTAATTCAGCAGATCAAACAGCGCGGGCGTTGCTGTTGGTTCGTCACCATGCATCTGCGACCACAACATCACCCGCGTCTCGCCCTCGCCGAGGGCAATACTGTACAACGGACGTTTCTCGTAGGATTCGCCGATCTGCTTTACGGTCAGTAGCGGATGCTCACGAAGCCCTTCTATCAGCGGCAGTATGTCAGACTGGCGGATCACAGGCTGATCCAACCCAGGGGTTTTATACTCTTGGTAGATTTCCATTTCGACCACACGCTCACTCCCTGCAACATCCGTTACTTGCTCTTCCTTGCCACAACCGCCAAGAAGAACTCCCGCCAACGCCATTGACATAAGCGCGAATCGCCCGGTGCGCGTATATGCAGTTTTTACTGTCCTCAATGAAATACTCACTTTTTGCCCCTAGTGCCATCGATTAATCGTTTTGCAAACGCCATCAACGCCGTTAACGCCCATCAGTCGCCGCCGGCCACCAACCAGTATTCACCGGTCGGTCTCTGGTAAAGTCGGTATAATCACGTCGTAAATCAAATGTGTGCGTGTTGTATGGCCGCTGAATGATCAGCGCATCGTGCAGGCACCAACCGGCGCCCTCGGCACAGCCAGAATCCACGTCTAACGCAACATATTGAATCCTCTCAGGGTATCGCGCCTCCGTTGCCAACATATCAGCATGATTAGACGAGCGACTCCCGGTGACCCTGTCGTGGGCCGCCACCGCCCGGCCACGGGCGATAAGCTCCAATGCGGACTGACCCAGCGCCAAATCGTCTCCCTCCAACCCTTCGCCAGAGCCGCCATCGAGGTTTATGTAGGTAACGGCATTCGATAGCCGTGCACGCAGGCGCTTATCGTCCGCCACCAGGTTTAGCCACTGATGAGCCGGAAAACTGCCGCTAGAGTGCGCAACCAGTACAACACGCCGAATAGACTGATCTTTCCGCAGCCGATCGATACTGGCGACGATGGGCAACTCCCGTTGCTGATAGAAAACACTTCGTGGCCCAGCAAATATCCATGCCAGATCGACCGCGCTCGCCACCGGTTGTCGGAGCAACTCCGAGGCCCATTGCTCGGCCCACTCGCGCTTTACCGAGTAACCCGGAAACAGCACCAGCATCACACTTCCTTCCCCAGAGTTGCGCTGAGTTTCCGACCAGAGTGGATCCAGCGTTCGCCAAACCCAATGTTGGGTCGGCGAATTAACCTTGCGCTCGGTAATTGCCTCTACGCCCGGCGCGCACGCCCCCATCACGATCCAAAGCAGCACACCAGAAAAAGTTCGACACATGACGCCCTGCAATCCCTGTTTATTTTCTTTTATCACGCCTTCCGGAAAACCTATATGCTGCGGTAAGGTAATCACAATGTACACGGCATGGGAAATCGTCATCTATCACTACTACCGATAGATGGGGCCAGCGCACGAGAACGGACAGACAGCCTGACGGACTTCCGGGGCACCCGAATTGAGTGAAGAACCATGAGAAAAATACTGATTTTTGCTTTGCTATTCGTTACTGCCCCGGCATGGGCAGAGAAATATGGGCTGGTGCTCCATGGTGGCGCGGGCACGATCACCCGCGCCAAGCTCACGGACAAACAGGAATCCGAACTTCGCGCGAAGCTAGCGGAGGCCCGGGATGCCGGCTACAAGGTACTGGAGCAAGGTGGCTCCTCCCTGCAAGCGGTAACCACCGCCATCATTATTCTCGAAGATTCCCCGCTGTTTAACGCGGGCAAAGGCGCTGTGTACACTTTTGATGGGGCGCATGAGTTGGATGCCTCGATCATGGATGGCAGCAATCGCAAAGCGGGTGCCGTGGCCGGCGTAAAAACTGTCCGCAACCCGATCCTGGCGGCCCAAGCCGTCATGAATCAATCTGACCACGTCATGCTGGCAGGCACCGGCGCTGATGCCTTTGCCCGCCACGTCGGGTTGCCGCAGGTAGAAAACAGCTATTTCGATACCGAATTTCGCCTCAAGCAACTTGAGCAAGCGAAGCAGAAAATTGAAGACGAAGGCACATCCTTCAATATTACCGATAGCGACTACAAATACGGCACGGTCGGCGTTGCCGCGCTCGACAAGCAAGGTAACCTCGCGGCCGGCACCTCCACCGGCGGCATGACCGCCAAGCGCTGGGGCCGTGTGGGCGACTCTCCCATCATTGGTGCAGGGACCTGGGCAGACAACAACAGCTGTGCCGTTTCCGCTACCGGTCACGGGGAATACTTTATCCGCTATCACGTGGCCGCGGATATCTGTAGCAGAAAGCTATACCGCGACCTGCCACTGACAACCGCCGCGCGAGAAGTGATCCACGATGTTCTGCTGCCCGCCGGCGGTACCGGTGGCATTGTCGCCATGGATCGAGCCGGCAATATTGCAATGGAATTCAATACCGAGGGTATGTACCGGGCCTGGCGCCTGTCGGATAACTCTGCGGGTGTCGCAATTTATAGTGATCAGGAGGAAGCCCCCTGAACAGGGGGCGGTAAGCTCGGCGCAATTTCGGCTGCGTTCCCAGCCGCATCAACCGCTCATCCTCAATACGATTGCTCCTTCATACGGTTGCGCCTTAATACAGTTATGCCTCTAACCCGCGCTTCAACGACTCGCGATACACACCGATAGCGGGAATCAGTGTGACTACAAATGTCGCGGCAGCAATAATGCCAAACAGCTGCATAGACTGCTCAGAAACAATGGAGCCTTCGAGATAAACACCGTAGTGCGCCGCTAATAGCGGTTCTGCAATCCAAAGCCCAATAGACAATACGGACAGCGCGACGCAGGCGCCCAGCACCAGTACAAGCAGCGCTTCTATTTGTATCAGCAAAAACAGCTGTAATGGTCCCGCGCCAATGGTGCGCAACAAGGCAATTTCCCTGCGGCGCTCACGAATCGATGTAAGCAACATAATGCAGAGCCCCAGTAGCGACGCCAGCACCACCAAGGCGGCAACCAACAGCAGTATGTTTTCGACGACCCGCAACATCTGCCAGAGCTGGGAGAGTGCCACACCCGGCAATATCGCCAGCAACGGTTCGCCGCGCGCGGTATTGATCTGGCGTTGCAGCTGGAAGGTTTTTACTGGCGAGTTGAGTCCCAACATAAACGCGGTAATGGTTTGCGGCTCCAGCGCACTACCGTCCCAGTGGCGGTCATGCACCGCCTCCATACCCTGCAGGCTGATATACAAGGCCTGATCGGTCGGGGTTCCCGTCGGCTGTAAAATTCCAGTGACCTTAAATGGCCGATCATCATGATTATGGAAGCTGGTGCTGCCCAAGCCATGGGCGAGCACCACGGAGTCACCAAGGTCATAACCAAGCTTTCTCGCGACTTCCGCCCCCAGAACCACATCCAGGGTATCGTCAAAAGCAGTGCCTTGTGCGAGTTCCAATGGCCGCCCTTTGCCAAAGCGAAAATGCTCGAAGAAATCCTGCGACGTTCCGACTACGCGATACCCCTTGTGGGAGTCCCCCAGTGAAATCGGGATACTCCAGGCCACGGCCGGTTCATCCGCAACCCGCTGGTAGGTCTGCCAGGAAATATTGGCACTGGGGCTGCCCATGCGGAATACGCTATATAACAGCAGGTTTATCGGGCCAGTGCGGGCACCCACAATCAGATCCACACCCGATACGGTGCGGTTGAAGCTGTCTTTGGCATGGCTGCGTATTTGCTCCACACCAAACAAAACAAACAAACTGACACTCACCGAGAGAATTGCGAGCAACACGCTGCCCCGGCGATGCATCAGGCTCTGCCACGCCAGCTTAACCAGCATAACTGCCCTCCTCGCGCCAAGCGCGATTCAGCTCACGCATATCCGCGCGCTGAGAAAAATGCGCAGCAAGCGTTGTATCGTGACTTACAAAGATGAGGGTGTTGTCACTACTCGCGAAGTTTTGCAGCAGAAGCTCGGCGAATGCATCGCGCGCTTCCGGGTCCAACGCAGAAGTCGGCTCATCGACCAACAGCATATTTGGCCGATTGATCAGTGCGCGTGCAATGGCAACCCGCTGCTGCTGCCCCACACTGAGCTTTGCTGCTTTTCGCTGGAGCAGGTCCTGACCAAGCCGCAACTCAGCCAACAACTCGCTGGCGCGCCGCTCCAGATCTCTGGTGTTACCGGTGAAATGTGCCGCCAATCGCAGGTTGTCTAACACACTCAGATAGGGGATTAGATTGAACTGTTGGAACACCACGCCAATATGCTGCGCACGGAAACGGTCGCGGCGGCGGCTACCCAATGCCGACATCGACTGCCCCAAGACCTCCAGGCGAGCCTCAGGCGCGACCAGCATGCCCGCAAGCAGATTGAGCAGCGTGGTCTTGCCGGAACCGGATGGTCCGCGCAAGAACAGGTGGCTGCCCTTGGGTATGGACCACTGGGGGATATCCAGCACGCACGCCCCGCGTTCATAGGAATAACGCAGGCGCTCCAGTGCAACTGCCTCTTCCCCCAGTTCAACCGCCGGTGCATTCATCGATTACCTCAGCCAGTCATTCATCAGAAGATTCATCGAAACGAACATTGATGATATAACATAACTACCTTTGAAAACTCCACGATGTTGTGCCTATGCCTGTTCGCACCCTCTATCTCGCCACAATGCTTTGCCTTGCCGTTCTCAGCGGCTGTAGCAAAGCGGATCTCAGTGCCAGCCGACCGCCCGAGACTCCCGACCTTCACGGGAATACCGACAAGGGCCCGGACCCCGACACCGGGGACGCGCACTCAAGGACCACATCGCCAGCAACCAAGGGCGTATCAAAGGCCCAGCAAGACCGAGACGATCCCCCCTACCGCGACATCGAATACCGGGATGTGGCCTGGGAGGAACTGATCCCGCAAGAGGATCTGCAGGCACTGCTCAATCCCCCGGAATACCTGGACGCCATTGCCGAGGGCTCCGAAGGTGATATTTTCCCCGAGGGGCCGGAGGGAATTGAACAGGCAGTTGCCGATACCCCCTATCAACGTGCGCTGAAATCTGCACGCATCAAGCCCGAGTTTGATCAACAGAATGTGCGAATCCCGGGCTTCGTGGTGCCGCTCGAGTTTGATGATGATCAGACAATCACCAGCTTTTTGTTAGTGCCCTATTTCGGGGCCTGCATCCACCTGCCACCACCACCGCCCAACCAGGTGATTTATGGTGAGTTTTCAAAAGGGTTTCAGGTACAGTTCCTGTTTGACCCCTTCTATATCGAGGGCGAGCTGCGCACCCTTCCGACCAGCACAGAACAGGGCGAAGCGGCCTACCGCCTGAACGTGCACAACATCAGCCCCTACGAAGACTGATGACTGCGGGGGTTCGCCCCCGCTATTGCCCGCACCCCACCCTCCGCTAGGCACAAAGCCCCCCCAAGAGCCCGAATTCATTCGCCCCTGTTGCTCACGCCTTACAAGGAGCGTAAGATATGTTACATCGTAACATCTAAATATCGTGACATTCACGTTACGCCGTACGCTCGCACACACATCAGAGGAAGATCAAATGAGATATGTAGCCAGTACCGTGGCACTAATGACCCTTTCCGGGCTCGCACACGGTGTATCCGGGGTGGTAACTGATGGATCTGGAAATGCCATCAGCAACGCCACCGTATCCATCGTCGGCAGCCGACTGGAAACACGCACCGGTACCGATGGCAGCTTCACCCTGGATACCGACGGCAATGAAGGTCGAGAACTCCACATCAAGGCGCCGGGTCATACCCACCAGACCTTGCTGATCGACTCTGCGAGCGAAAAGCCGTTGGTGGTCGCGTTGCGTCGCACCATGATCGAGCAAATCGATGTCACCGCCACCCCACTCCACGCTTCGGCAATGGAGTCCGCGCAGCCGGTGACGGTACTGGCAGGCGAAGACTTACGACGCAAGCAAGCCTCTACTCTGGGCGAAACCCTGAAGAATGAAGTCGGTGTCCATTCCACCTACTTCGGACCCGTCGCCAGCAGCCCAATTGTGCGCGGACTCAATGGTCCACGTGTTCTGATTGCACAAAACGGCCTGGATGTGAGTGATGCATCGCGCGTCGGCCCGGACCACGTGGTTGCGACAGAGGCAATGACCGCAGAACAGATCGAGATCTTGCGTGGGCCCGCCACCCTGTTTTATGGCTCCGGCGCCATTGGTGGTGTGATCAATGTCGTCGACGACCGAGTACCCTCTTCCAGCGACACCAAGGGTGCCGTTTCCGTAGAAAGCAACTCAGTGAACGATGAAGAAGCCTTCTCCATGGCCTTCACCGGTGGCGGCGAGAATTTCGCCTATCACTTTGACGGTTTCACCCGCGATGGCGACAACTACAAAATCCCGGGTGAGGCAGAACTTCACTCTGACGAAGAGCACGAAGAGGAACACGAGGGTGAGCACAGTGAAGGCGTGCTGGAAAACAGCGCGTCCAGAAGCAAGGGCTTCAACCTTGGTGGTAGCTGGTTGTTGGAAAACGGCTACGTGGGTCTTTCCTATGGGCGCCTGGAGCGGGTTAACGGTATTCCCGGTCACAGCCACGACCATGGTGAGGAACACGTAGAGCATGAAATGGAAGTCGGCCTCGAGGAAGAACACGAGGAGCATGAAGAAGAATCCGTAATTTCCGATCTCAAACAAGACCGCTGGCAGCTGATCAGTGAGCTCTCCCTGGATGGTGCCTGGCTCAACGGACTCAACACCCGTATCGGCTACACCGATTACGAACATGTCGAGATTGAAAACGGCGCTTTCGGAACCGTATTCGCCAACGAAACGTTACAAGTACGCAGCGACTTTTTGCTGAAAGAAATCGCCGGCTGGCGCAGCGCCATTTCTGTAGAAGGGAAAACCACCGACTTTGCCGCGGTGGGCGAAGAAGCCTTCACACCACCGAGCCGCACCGACAGCATCGCTCTGGGATTCATGCAGGAAAAAAATAGCGGAGACTTGCTGTGGCAACTGGGTGCCCGCGTTGAGAAAGTCAATATCAGTGCAGATTCCATCCCCTGGGAAGAGGAAGAGCACGAGGAAATGGCGGGTGAGGAGCACGAGGAACACGTAGAGCTTCTCGACTTCGACAAGCTTTCCTTTACGCCTTACAGCGCTTCCGCCGGTGTCGTGTGGGATTTCGCCGCTGACTACAACGCTGGTGCGTCCTTCACCCACGCACAACGCGCACCAAGTGCCGCCGAGCTCTTCTCTTACGGCCCACATATCGGTACCGGAAGTTTCGAGGTAGGCGCACTGTTCCGTTTGCACGAATCAGATGATCCGCACTTCCACTACGTCAATGATGTAAATGAAGAGGTTTCTAATAATGTCGACCTGAGCCTGCGCAAGCACTCCGGTGATATCGGCTGGACCCTGAACGTCTTCTACAACCAGATTGACAACTTCTACTACGAGCGTGATACCGGGTTTGATAGTGAAGCGATCGCCGGACACGATCACGAAGAGCATGATCACGCGGAAGCAGAGGGCGAAGAACACGCGCACGACCACGGTGCCCTGCCCGTCTACGTATTCGAGCAGGCAGACACCATTCAGTACGGTATTGAGGCTCAAATGGCCTGGCAACTGTCAGAAGCCTTTGCGCTCAATCTCTGGGGTGACCGCATTCGCAGCAAGCTGAAAGACGGAGGCAACCTGCCGCGCACGCCGCCGGCACGCCTGGGAAGCCAACTGAGCTTCCAGCAAAATAGCTGGGAAGCCAACATCGGCGTCTCTCATTACTTTAGACAAAACCAGGTAGCAGAACGCGAAACCAGCACCGCTGGTTACACCCTGGTAGATGCGGAAGTGAGCTACTCCTTCGCTACCGACCTGGGTGACCTGATCGCTGTGCTTAAAGGCATGAACCTGACCGACGAGGAAGCTCGAGTGCACACCTCATTCCTTAAAGATCGGGCACCGCTGCCGGGCCGTGGCGTCAGCCTGGGCTTGCGCGGAACCTTTTAACGTTCGTTAGCAGTAGAGACCGAACAATCGATGCAACGGGACTATTTTGTTGCACTGGAAAATCACGACGCTCGGACACCACTTGCTCTGTCCGACGTCGTTGATCAGCTCGCCTTCAATGCGGACGGGCTGATCCCAGTGATCACACAGGATGTACACACGAAAGAAATTCTCATGTTCGCCTGGATGAACAGAGAATCCCTACTTAAGACTATCTCTTCCCAGCGCATGACATACTGGTCCCGCAGCCGCCAGCAGCTCTGGATAAAAGGCGAAACCAGTGGCCATGTGCAGACAGTAGTGGACATTTCATTTGACTGTGATGGCGATGCGATCCTCTGCCAGGTAGAGCAACAGGGCTCCGCTTGCCACACAGGCAGAAAGACTTGCTTCTACCTTCAAGTCGATGGAGCAAAACAGCAAGTATGGGTGACCGGGGACGACGTACACGCATGAAGTCTACGCTGATAAAAAATGCGCGTATTGTAAATGAAGGCAAAACCTTCGAAGCTGATCTGCGTATCGTAAACGATAGAATAGCCAAACTAGAGAGCGAAATTACCGCGCAACCCGGGGATCAAATCGTGGATGCCACGGGGCTGCACCTTATACCTGGCATGATCGATGACCAGGTACATTTTCGCGAGCCGGGCCTGACTCACAAAGGCACTATCGCCAGTGAATCACGTGCCGCGGTGGCTGGCGGCATTACCAGTTATATGGAAATGCCTAACGTCAATCCCGCAACCACCACCATCGAGGCACTGGAGAGCAAGTTCAACATCGCCGCGCAACACTCTGCGGCAAACTACTCTTTCTACCTCGGTGCCACAGAAGAAAACCTCGAGCAAATAAAACGCCTCGACCCGCGAAATCACTGCGGGGTGAAGGTGTTCATGGGGGCGTCAACCGGTAACCTACTGGTGGAAAACCCAACGGCGCTGGAGGGTATCTTCCGCGACTCTCCCACCCTCATCGTAACCCACTGTGAAAGTGGTCCGGTGATCAGCCGAAAGCGCGAAGCACTCCTAAGCGTAAAACCTGAACTCACCATCGAAGACCACCCGAAGCTTCGCGATGCCGAGTCTTGTTTTGTCTCCTCTTCCTACGCCGTGGGTCTGGCAAAACAATTCGGAAGCCAGCTGCATGTTCTGCATATCACTACCGAAAAGGAATTGGCCCTATTTGAGCCCGGCCCTATTCAGAAAAAGAACATTACCGCCGAAGTATGCGTGCACCATTTATGGTTTAGCGAGCAGGACTACCCTCGCCTTGGCAACCTGATCAAGTGCAACCCTTCCATCAAAAAGCAAAGCGACCGGGATGCGCTGCTCAATGCGCTGCACACCAACCAGATTGACATCGTTGCGACCGACCATGCACCGCATACCTGGGAAGAAAAGCAGGTCGCTTACGATGTTGCTCCCGCAGGGCTGCCGCTGGTGCAACACGCGCTGCTGACCTTGCTCGACCACGTGAATCACAATCGTCTTAGCCTCCCCCAGGTGGTCTACAAGACAGCGCATAACCCGGCAATCCGCTACCAGATAAGCGAGCGCGGGTTTATCCGCGAGGGGCATTACGCAGACCTGGTTCTGGTCGACACGCAGTCGCCGACACTGGTTACTAACGAAAACAGTCTGTACCACTGCGGCTGGAGTCCATTTGCCGGCCACCAGTTTAGTGCCAGCATCAAGGCAACCTGGGTGAATGGACAGAAGGTATTTGATGGCAGCAATGTCCTGCCTAGAACCCCTACCGCCAAGCGCCTGGCATTTTCCGCATAAGACTTTCTAACGGAAAGCCAACCATTCGAATCAATTTAGGCCCGATGTAGATGCAGTTACCCGAATCGCTTCCTGATATTGCCAAGACACAGATTGAGAACAGCAACAATGCGCTCCGTTGGGTTGGCATGGAAGATATCGCCATCCCGCTTCTCATGGAGACCGCGGACGCACGTCCACAGGCGGTATCCGCCAAAGCCAATGTGTACGTTAGCCTCGACGACCCTTCCGTTAAGGGAATCCATATGTCGCGGCTACACGCCCTACTCAACCGCCTCTCTACCGTTACCTGTGACAGAAAAGCTCTGAATACCGTGCTTAAGGAGATGGTCGAATCCCAGGCCGGCATCAGTAAAAGTGCGAAGATCAGCCTGTCGTTTGATTTGACGCTCCCAAAAGGCTCGCTGTTAAGCGACGAAAGCGGCTACCAGTCCTACCCAATCGAAATTTCGGGAGAGAGTCTAAACGGCGAGATTTCCTATGGACTGAAAATAGCGGTCCCATACTCCAGCACCTGCCCCTGCTCTGCCGCACTTGCGCGCCAGCTCTACGCCAACGCTCTTGATGCGGCATTCCCAACAGACACGGTCGACAAGCAGGCGCTGCTCCGCTGGGCACTGGCAAACACAGTTGCCACTCCACACAGCCAACGCTCGTATGCCTACCTTGCGCTCACCATCGGTGACAACCCGTGGCCACCTCTGGCCTCGCTGGTCCAGCAGACAGAAGAAACCATTGGCACACCGGTGCAGACCATGGTGAAGCGCCGCGACGAACAAGAGTTCGCCCGCTTGAATGGCGACAACCTGATGTTCTGTGAAGACGCAGCACGCAGAATAAAGGGCATGCTGGAAAATGCGGACTGGGTAAAGGACTACTGGTTCAAAGTCGAGCACCAGGAGAGCCTGCACGCTCATAATGCTGTGGTGATCGATCAGAAGTATCCTTCTTAAGCCACGCCACTTAAGCCACACCACTTAAGACACCCCCGTTGAACCGCTATACCTGAGGCGTCGCTAGACGCCTCCTCTTCTCTAACTGGCAACTATTGCCAGAGCCCCCACCGATCCAACCGGATAAACACTCCGTACTATCCTGAAGTGACAGTGCTTTTGGGAGGCAGCCATCATGTGGCACCTGGTACGTCTCGGTATTGCCCTGATCGGAATTTTGGGAGCAACCATGGCTTCGGCAATTGAAACCCCTCAACACACGGTGGTTGAGACACATACGGACTTTGAGCTGCGGCGCTACGCCCCGCAAATCGTCGCCGAGGTCGAAGTGGAGTCCACCTTCGAAAATGCCAGTGGCTTGGCGTTCCGCGTACTGGCGGACTACATCTTTGGTAACAATTTAAGCCAAAAGAAAATGTCGATGACTGCGCCAGTACAGCAGCAGGCCAGCGAAAAAATCGCAATGACTGCACCGGTGGCACAGCAGCCTTCTCCAGACCGCACTGCAGAACCGGATACAAACGGCAAGCAACGCTACCGGGTGAACTTTTTTATGCCCGCCGAGTACACCATGGAAACCCTGCCAAAACCAAACAATCAGGCAGTGACGCTGCGGCATATCCCGGAGCGGCTAGTGGCGGTTCGCCGTTATCGCGGTGGCTGGAGCCAGGAGCGCTATCGCGCGGAAGAGCGTAAGCTACTGGAAGCGCTGCAAGAGGCGGGGCTCACCGCACGAGGAACCCCCATCTTCAACCGCTACAACTCCCCCTTCTCGTTGCCATTGATGCGCGTCAACGAGGTTGCAATCGAAGTGATACCGAGAACCTAGCGAGTAGTCTGATGACAGCGTCCCGTTCCTCGCCCTTCCTACCAGTCCTGAGCGTGTAGCTGCGCACCATGCCAGCCACCGATCGCACGCTCTCCCAATCAGACAATCGGCGGGCCACCTGGCTCGAACTATTTTTTGACCTGGTGTTTGTCGCCGTTATCAGTGCGGTCTCAAACGACCTCGCGCACACGGTGCACGGACATCTCACTGCAGAGCAGCTACTCCGCTTTCCGCTGGTTTTCATCCCCGTGTGGTGGATATGGATGACCCACACCCTCTACGCCAACCGCTTCGACCAGGACGATATCAAGCATCGGATCGTCGCGCTGCTCATCATGGCACTCGTCGTGCTGCTCTCCACCTACTCGGAGCAGAGTTTATCCGGGAAATTTGACGCCTATGTGATGACCTACGTGGTGATTCGCTGGATCCTGGCGGGCATGTATCTCGCGGTATATAGCAAACAACGGAATGAGTTACGCTGCGCCCGGAAAATTGCCCAGTCAATCACCTTTGGCGCCCTGGTAAGCGGGTGCGCATTTTTCCTGGATGGCCCAGTACAGTACATCGTGTTCTATCTGGGCATTGTCATCGACATTTGCTGGCAGGGTTATTTGCGCCGCAACGCCTGCCAGCATCCAGTGCACCGCTCACACCTGGTTGAACGCATTGGACTGATGATCATCATTCTGCTCGGGGAATCCGTCATATCTATTGTCGGCAGCCTCTCCCAGGTCGACTGGACCCCACTGCGGGTGGGCGCCGCAATCAGCGGTTTTGCGATGGCCTGGGGTTTCTGGTGGATCTACTACGATGCTTTCCCATTGCTGGAGCGCGCCTCAAGACTATCATCGGGCAACCTGCTGACCCTCTCTCATCTTTTGCTGTGCATGGGACTTCTATTGCTGTCGGAGATGATCAAGTACACCATCGTCGACGACATGAACCGTACGACATTCAACCGACTGGCAATTTGCGGCATGACGGCGTTTTACATTGGCAAGCAGCTACCCTACTGGCAACTGTTCCCGCCGTGGCGTAAGGGAATTATTCTCAATTCAACGGTATGCCTGGCGATTATCGTGGGCAGTACTTTCCTGCCGAATATCCAGTACTCGCTTATGGGAATCAGCGCGGGCTCATTAATCTATGTAGTGATGTCGTTTCGCATGTTCCGACGCCATCCGGTAAAGGATTACCTCGTACCACGAAACCAGTGAAAAGAAAAAAGGCCGCGCATTTCTGCGCGGCCTTCTCGAATTACTCTTCGCCTTGCGGGTTCAGGCCGCGACGAATCAGTAACGCTTCGGTTGTCGGCTCCTGGCCACGGAACTTCTTGTAAGACTCCATCGGCGGACGAGAGTTACCCACCTCAAGAATGTTTTTACGGTACCAGTCGCCATTTTTACGGGTCAGGCCGCCACGCTCTTTCACGTACGCGAACGCATCCGCGGCGAGGATCTCACTCCACATGTAGGCGTAGTAGCCGGCAGAGTAACCACCACCGATGGAGTGGGCAAAGTACGTAGACTTGTAGCGCGGCGGTACCGCAGGCAGGTCTACACCATGCTTCTCGAGCGCCTTGGCTTCAAACTTCGCCACATCCTGCAGCTCGGAATCGGCAGGCAGGGAGTGCCATTCCATATCCAGCAGCGCGGCAGACATGTACTCCAAAGTATCGAAACCCATATTGAAGTTCTTCGCCTTCAATACTTTGGCCAACAGCTCGTCAGGAATTCGCTCACCGGTCTTGTAATGGAATGCGTAGTTTTCCAGAACTTCCGGTGTACTTGCCCAGTCTTCTTCAAAAGTAGAGGGGAACTCAACGAAGTCGCGAGATACGCTGGTACCGGCCAGAGTCGGGTAGCGCACATCGGAGAACATGCCGTGAATACCATGGCCCAGCTCGTGGAACATAGTCGTTACATGGTCAAAGCTCACCAGTGTCGGCTCACCTTCCGGGCCTTTCGGGATGTTCATTACGTTGACCACAACCGGCTTCTGCTCTAGCAGACCAGACTGACCAACAAATGCACTCATCCAGGCACCACCACGCTTACCGTCGCGCGCGAAGTAGTCAGCGTAGAAAATTGCCAGGCTCTTGCCATCGTGATCAAACAGTTCAAACGCCTGCACATCCGGGTGGTATACAGGAAGGTCCGGACGGGCTTCAAAACGAATGCCGTACAGACGATTCATGGTATAGAACAGGCCGTCGTGCAGCACACGGTTGAACTCAAAGTACTCACGCACTTCGTTTTCGTTCAGGTCGTATTTTTCCTGACGTACTTTTTCCGCGTAATAGGCCCAGTCCCACGGCTGCACGTCAAAATCGCCGCCTTCTTTTTCGATCATTGCCTGAATCGCAGCCTGCTCAGCCTTGGTGTTGCTCACCACTGCCGGCACCATGGAATTCAGCATGTTCATCACGCTCTCAGGCTTTTCCGCCATGGTGTTCACCAGCTGGTACTCGGCCCAGTTGTCGTAACCCAGCAGACCAGCTTTCTGCGCACGGATCTGTACCAGACGCTGTACGATCGGCTGGTTATCCAGCTCACCGGAAGTACCACGGTTGGCAGAAGCTTCCCAGATACGCTGACGCAGCTCACGGTTTTTCAGTGAAGTCAGCACCGGCTGGCGAGTGGTATTGGTAATGCTAATCAGATATTTATCTTCGTGTCCGGCCGCCTTGGCCGCTGCCGCAGCAGACTTGATCTGCGCATCGGAGAGGCCTTCCAGCTCGGCCTTGTCATCAACGACAACCGCGATCTCCTTGCTCAGTTTCAGCAGGTTCTGACTGAACTGGGTGGTGAGCGTAGAATGCTCTTCGTTCAGTGCACGCAGCGTGTCTTTCTGCTCAGCAGAAAGCTTGGCTCCGGCCTTCACAAAGTTATCGTAATAGACTTCCAGCAAGCGCTCGGACTCCGGGTCCATCTCCAGCGCCACACGCTGGTTGTACAGGGACTCCACACGGGCAAAGAGGTCCGCATTCAGGTAAATGCTGTCGGAGTGGGCCGCCAGGCGCGGAGCCATTTTGCTCTGCAGTGCGCGACGGGCTTCATTGCTGTCGGTACCGGTCAGGTTAAAGAACACACGGGAGACGCGCGTCAGCAGCGCACCAGCCTCTTCCATCGCCACAATGGTGTTGTTAAAGGTTACCGGCTCGGAGCTTTTCGCGATCGCTTCAATTTCTTGCAGGTGTTCGGCCATGCCCTGCTCAAACGCCGGCTCAAAGTGTTCGTCTTTGATGCGGCTGAAGTCCGGAGCTTGATATTGCAGCTCGCTGGCAGTCAACAGCGGATTGTCCTGGGTAGCCTGTGCAGTCACGTCACTCGCCGCCTGTGTTTTTTCTGCTTCTTGAGCATTGGCCGAGGTGGCGGAATCGTTGTTGGGCGATTCAGAACACGCTGTAATGGCCACGATGGCTACAGCTAGAAGAGATTTGCGCATGTCATTCTCCGATATACATCAAAACGAGTATGAAAACCTAAAAACTCGAAATCGAGGCCAAATAACAACCAGCAGTGCGGGCTTTTGGAGTTTTCGCCGTTGGCCTCAAAGACCCTAATTATCTGTTTTTGTTCAAATTTTTACAAAATTCACGAGTGTGCAGTCTGACACTCTTGGGGTAACAGCAATAGCACCATCAAAGTCGCCCCACCCCGTGGAACCTTCACTTGACCTCTCTGGCCCATCAAACAATGGAGCCGAAACGCTCTGTCACCAATACGTCCTAGGTTCCACAGCTATAATGTTACGTTATATCATAAATGCCTTGTCCGTCTACAACCTGAGTATCACCACGAGAAAGTACTAGGAGTATCTATGTCTCTGATCAGCGAGGAAGAATTGCTGCGGATGCCTGCGTCAGACTATATGAACGACAGCCAACTGGCGTTTTTTCGCCAGCGGTTGCTCGATCTAAAAGAAGAAACCCTGGCAGCAATCTCTGCAAGCCGCGCGGAAATTGCAACCACAGACCTTGCAGCCGCCGATGAGCTCGACCGAGCGGCAGCCGAGGAAGAGAGCCGTCAGCGCCTGCGCTTTACCGAGCGCAAGTATCTATTGCTCAGGAAAATTGAGAGCACTCTGGATAAGATCGAGGAAGGTGAATATGGCTACTGTGAGGTCAGTGGCGACCCAATCGGCCTGCAACGCCTGCTCTTACGCCCTACTGCTACCCTATCCTTTGAGGAAAAGGCCAGGCAAGAGGCGCAGGAGCGCAACTTTAGCAAGCGAAGATAGTCAGCCCTTTAGAGGCCGTGTTAATACGCCTCCGTATTCTGTATCATCGCCTCGCTTCGATTCCGTGACCGATCAGCCGCGGCTCGACAGACCCCAAAATCTGGACATATTTTGGCCACCAGATTGCCGTAGACCGCATGCTAGATACAGGTTACAGAATGAACGAAAACAAGATCCTCGCACTGTTTGATGAGTGGAACGATGCGCTGCAAACCGGAAACCCCAAAACTGTAGCGGCACTGTACGAAACTAATGCCATCCTGCTACCCACGATATCGAACAAGGTTCGCCACAATCACGCCGAGTTCGAAGATTACTTCGTACAATTCCTCGCCCTGGGTCCCCAGGGGAAACTCGACGAAGCCAACGTTCGCATTTTCGGCGAGCTGGCAATTAACTCGGGCGTATACACCTTTACCCTCGCTGATGGCGCCGTGGTGCAGGCCCGATACACGTTTGTTTACCGCTGGAATGGTCAGCGCTGGCTGATCGTGGAGCACCACTCTTCCGCAATGCCGGAGTAAACACGCTATTCGCGGGAAACGCGCCACCCGCCGTCCGCGCAGAAAGTTGAGCCCGCACTTTGCCAACAACGCATGTTGCGCGACAAGTTACGGGCTCAAAGCGTTGCCGGGTGCCCTGCTTAGCTCTCCAAATAGTCTTCAATGGACGGGCAGGAACAAATCAGGTTCTTGTCTCCGTATACATTGTCGACCCGCCCTACCGGCGGCCAGTATTTTTCCCGGCGCAAACGCGCCAGCGGGTACACGGCTTCGGCGCGACTGTAGACGTGGTTCCAGCTTTCCGCGACCAGTACTTCCGCGGTGTGCGGGGCATTGATCAGTGGGTTGCTTTCCAGCGGCCACTCGCCCGCCTCCACCTTGGCAATTTCCGCACGAATCTGAATCATTGCGTCACAGAAGCGGTCCAGCTCCTGTAGGGATTCGCTTTCCGTAGGCTCGATCATCAGGGTGCCGGCGACCGGGAACGACATGGTGGGCGCATGGAAACCGTAGTCCACCAGGCGTTTGGCCACGTCCTCCCCAGAAATACCACTGGTCTCCTTCAGCGGGCGCAGGTCCACAATACATTCGTGGGCCACACGACCATTACTGCCGCGGTACAGAATCGGATAGCTGCCTTCCAGGCGATGAGCGATATAGTTGGCGTTGAGAATGGCCAGCTCGGTAGCTGAGCGCAGCCCTTCCCGTCCCATCATGCGGATGTACATCCAGGTGATGGGCAGAATGCTCGCCGAGCCGACGCTAGCTGCGGATACCGGCAACCCGGCACGACCGGCCGCACCGCTGCCGCCGGCAATCGAACCGGGCAGGAATTCCGCCAGATGCTCGCGTACCGCGACCGGACCTACGCCGGGGCCACCCCCACCGTGAGGAATACAGAAGGTTTTATGCAGGTTCAGGTGCGATACGTCGCCACCGAATCTACCGGGTTTGCACAGGCCCACCATGGCATTGAGGTTGGCGCCATCTATATAAACCTGGCCGCCGTGGGTATGCACAATTTCGGCAATGTCATTGATGCCCTCTTCAAATACGCCGTGGGTTGAAGGGTAAGTCACCATGATTGCGGCGAGGCGCTCGCTGTGCTCTTCAGCACGCGCGCGCAGATCTTCCAGGCAAACGTTGCCGTTCTCATCGCACTTCACCACCACCACGCGCATGCCACACATCTGCGCGGACGCCGGGTTGGTGCCGTGAGCGGAGCTCGGGATCAAACAGATATTCCGTTTCTCTTCACCACGGCTGGCATGGTAGGCACGAATGGCCAACAGGCCCGCGTACTCTCCCTGAGAACCGGCGTTGGGCTGCAGGGAGATGGCGTCGTAACCTGTGATCTCACACAACATGGCTTCGAGGGATTCTACCAGCTGCAAATAACCAGTTACCTGCTCGGCCGGCACCAGCGGATGCACGTTGGCAAACTCAGGCCAGGTCACCGGGATCATTTCCGCGGTGGCATTCAGCTTCATGGTGCAGGAACCCAGCGGGATCATGGAGCGGTCCAGCGCAATGTCCTTGTCCGCGAGCTTGCGCAGGTAGCGCAGCATTTCGGTCTCGGAGTGATAGCGGTTGAACACTTCCTGGCTCAACGGCTTGTCACTGCGCAATAGCTCGCCCGGCAACACCGGTGCGACATCGGATTCCAGCGCGTCAAAATCCAGAACGTCCTCGCCCGCAAACAGGGACCAGATTGCTTGTACATCTTCGCGGGTAGAGGTTTCATCCAGTGTCACGCCGACATGAGAGTCATCGACCACACGCAAGTTAAACCCGCGCTCGCGGGCCTTCTGGTGCAGCGCTTGCGCTTTGCCGTCGACCGCAAGAGTCAAGGTATCGAACCAGGTCGTGTTTGCGATTGAAACACCAATTTTGCCCAGACCGAGCGCGGCAACACTAGTCAGGTGGTGTACCCGATTGGCAATATTTTTTAGTCCTGCCGGGCCGTGGTACACCGCATACATGGACGCCATGACCGCCAGCAGCACCTGCGCAGTACAGATGTTGGAGGTGGCTTTCTCACGGCGGATATGTTGCTCACGGGTTTGCAGGGCGAGACGGAATGCGGGATTACCATTGCTGTCGATAGACTGGCCGACGAGGCGACCGGGCAGTGAGCGTTTGTAAGCCTGGCGGGTTGCCATATATGCGGCGTGTGGGCCGCCAAAGCCCATGGGGACACCGAAGCGCTGGGTAGAACCTACGGCGACATCCGCACCCAGCGCACCAGGCGAAGTCAGCATCAACAGGCTCAGGATGTCTGCGGCCATTACCACCAGACCGCGCTGGGCGTGCACCGCATCGATCAGCGGGCGGTGATCCTGCACGGCACCGCTGGTGCCCGGGTATTGCAGCAGCGCGCCAAATACTTCTAGCTCCCCTAACCCTTCGTTCGCATCGCCCATTACCAGCTCAATACCCAGCGGTTCGGCGCGGGTGCGCAACACTTCGATGGTCTGCGGCAAACAATCGCTATCGACAAAAAATACGTTCGACTTGGACTTGCTCATGCGCTGACATAGGGTCATGGCCTCTGCAGCAGCGGTGGCTTCATCCAGCATGGAAGCGTTGGCCAGGTCCATCCCCGTCAGCTCACTGACCATGGTCTGGAAATTAAACAGCGCTTCGAGACGGCCCTGGGAAATCTCCGGCTGGTAAGGGGTATAGGCGGTATACCAGGCAGGGTTTTCCAGAATATTACGCAGAATCACATTCGGCGTACGGGTACCGAAATAGCCCTGGCCGATAAAGGATTTCAGGGGCTGATTCAGTTCTGCCAGTGCGCGGATTTCTGCCAGTGCTTCGTGCTCACGAACTCCATCTTGAATGGAAAGTGATTCCGTTTCGCGGATATGCGCGGGTACCACTTCACGAATGAACGCATCCAGGCTGGTGTGGCCTAGGGCGGCGAGCATGGTATTGGTGTCCGATGCAGCGGGACCGATATGTCGGCGGGAAAACTCGGCGTGGTCTTCCAGTTCGGTGAGAGTGTTTTTTACCTTAAGCATATTCAATTCCTGCTGCTGTTTTTCCTGTGCGCCTTGATCAAAGAATGTGGTTAACACTCAATCACACTGACAGGCACATCAATCACGTTAACCGCTAACCCGCCGCGGGCGGTTTCTTTGTATTTGTCCTGCATATCGCGCCCGGTATCGCGCATGGTGCGAATCACCTTGTCGAGGGAGACCAGGTGCTGGCCGTCGCCTCGCAACGCCATCCGCGCCGCACTGATGGCCTTGATGGAAGCCATGGCATTGCGTTCAATACACGGCACCTGTACCAGACCACCCACCGGATCGCAGGTCAGCCCAAGGTTGTGCTCCATGGCAATTTCCGCCGCATTTTCCACCTGCTCCGGGGTGCCGCCCAGCACCTCGGCCAGGCCCGCAGCCGCCATGGAGCATGCAGAGCCCACCTCACCCTGGCAGCCAACTTCCGCACCACTAATCGAGGCATTTTTCTTAAACAGAATCCCTACCGCCGCTGCAGTGAGCAGGAAGCGCTCGACATCGGCGGCACTGGGCTGCTTGGAGAAGCGCATGTAGTAGTGCAGCACTGCCGGCACGATACCGGCGGCACCATTGGTCGGCGCGGTAACAATGCGCCCACCCGCTGCGTTTTCTTCATTCACCGCGAGCGCATACAGAGTTACCCAGTCAAGCGCCGATAAAGGGTCGGAAAGACAGGCTTCCGGTTTGCTCAGCAGCTGCTGATTGAGTGCTGCCGCACGACGCTTCACATCGAGTCCGCCGGGCAACACCCCCTCATTGCGGATACCGTTGGCTACACACTCCTGCATAACCGCCCAGATCTGCTGCAGGCCCGCGGTGGTTTCTGCATCGCTGCGCCAGGCAGACTCGTTCGCGCGCATGACTTCACTGATGGAAAGCCCTTCGCGTTTACACAGCGCCATCAGCTCCTCCCCGCTGGAGAAGTCAAACGGCACTTCCACTTTACTCTGCTCTAGTGACTGGTCTGCAGCCGCCTCGGCTTCGGTGACAACGAAACCGCCACCCACCGAGTAGTAGGTTTCTTCCAGCAGCAACTGTCCATCGTCGGCAAATGCAGTAAAGCGCATGCCGTTGGCATGATGCGGGAGCTCTTCTTCCCCATGCAGCTGCATATCGGCAGCTCGGTCGAATGGGATGTTTCGCTGCCCGGCGAGTTTGAGCTGTCCCCCGGCTTCGATTTCTGTCACGCGCGCATCTACCCGCGCGGTATCGACGGTCTCTGGCTGCGCACCTTCCAGGCCAAGTAGTACGGCCTTGGTGGTACCGTGGCCAACGCCGGTCGCGCCCAGGGAGCCAAACAACAGGGATTGCACCCGACCGGTGCTGGCGAGTAGCCCCTGCGCCTCGAGCAACTGTAGGAACTGACCCGCGGCCTTCATCGGGCCCACGGTATGTGAACTGGATGGACCAATGCCGATCTTGAACAGATCAAAAACACTCAATGACATGGCGGTTCAACCTGCTATTCCAAGGGTAGTGGGAGTGAACGAGGCCCCGGCGTATGTCCGAACGGTCAAAGGGGTCCCGAATTTGCATTTATTGAGCGATGCTAGACCGCCTGATAGACTTTTTAAAATTTATAGTTCTGATTCCTATATAAGATTTTCTTATGCATCTACCCCACAAGAATATCCCCATGGAGTGGCTGAGGACGCTGGTCACGGTAGTGGATAGTGGCGGGTTCAGTCAGGCAGGCGAGCTGCTCTCCCGGACTCAGCCGGCCATCAGCCGACAGATCAAGGAACTGGAGGAGCGCCTGGGAAGACAGCTGTTACTGCGTTCCGGGCGCACGCTTAATGTCACGGAAAGCGGCTTGCGGGTCTATGAGCAGGCCAAGCAGATCCTCGCCCTGAACGACGAGCTGTTGCTAGAGTTCTCCGGCAGTTCGGTGACCGGCAAGCTGCACCTGGGTATTCCCAGTGAGTTTGCATCGGTACTACTGCCGCGCATTATTGGTAGCTTTTCCCAGAACTACCCGGATGTGTCACTGGAAGTCACCAGCGACCTAAGCCGCAACCTGCTGGCCAAGGGTAAACGAGATCAGTTCGACCTGATTTTGGCGCTGCAGGAAACCCCGGCATCTTCTGATGAAAACATCGTCCTCAAAGACGACCTGGTGTGGGTGGCGAGCCCTAAATTCTCGGCACATCTGCTCAAGCCCCTACCCCTGGTGCTCGCACCCGAGGGCTGTATGTACCGCAAGCGGGCGGAGACCGTCCTGCAGGCTGCCAATATTCCATGGCGCAATGTGTTTACCATTCCGGACCTCAACGGGATCCAGTCCGCACTGGAGGCAGGCCTCGGCATTACTGCTCTCACCCGCAGCACGGTACCTGAGTCGCTGCGCATCCTGCGGCCATCAAAAAAGCTGCCCAAACTCGGCGAGATCGGTATCGGGTTGCACTTCAAAAGTCGCCGTCCCAGCCATGCGGCCGCGCGCCTCGCGGAGCATTTGCAGAGTGGCTTGATGGCTAACTAATGAATAATGAAGGGAAGGCGCTAATTAGATCGCTATGGCGTGGCATGTTACGCTGCTACAACAGATGCACGTGTAGGTGGCTGGGACGCTGTCCGGTGTAAATAACCAATAACAACCGGACCCGACTATGAGTGACGCCGAAAAACCCAACGCCAACGACCATAACCGCGCCTCTCAAAACCTCGATACCGATAAGCTCGACATCAACAACCCCGACACTCGCAACCTAAGCGCTTTGGACGCATCCCTGCTGGGCGCGGTCCTGCTGCTGGTACTCGGCGGCGCCATCGGGCTGTTCGGCAGTGACTCCCTGTCCGGTGCCACGCAGGTGGCGATGATGACCACAGGCTTCCTCGCCGCCTTGGTGGGCCTCAAGAATGGCATTCGCTGGTCCGAGATTGAAGCCTCCATCATCCAGGCCACTGCCCGCACCGCCGTTCCCAACCTTATATTCCTCTCTGTTGGCGCACTCATCGGCGCAATGATGCTGTCCGGCGCGGTGCCCACTTTGCTGTTCGTGGGTATGAAGCTGCTATCCCCCGAATGGTTCTACCCCAGCTGCTGCCTGATCTGTGCATTGGTCTCCATCTGCATCGGCAGTTCCTGGACCACTGCGGCGACCATTGGTGTGGCCATGATCGGTGTGGCCTACGGGTTCTCGCTGTCACCTGCCATTACCGCCGGCGCTGTGGTGAGCGGTGCCTACTTCGGCGACAAGATGTCGCCTCTGTCAGAGACCACTAACCTGGCACCGGCAATTGCTGGCAGCAACCTGTTTACCCATATCCGTCATATGAGCTGGGTGTCTGTTCCGAGTATTGTGCTGGCACTGCTGTTTTTCTTTATGGTCAGCGTGTTTACCAGCGCGGACAATGCGCAAGACAGCCAGATCACGGCCTTCCTAAGCGCACTCGAATCCGCCTACACCATCGCCTGGTACAACCTGATTCCGGTGGTGCTGCTACTGGTGCTGGCGGTAAAGAAGGTGCCCGCCTACCTGGCCATTACCGGTGTCACCCTGATCGCCATGACGCTCGCGCTGCTCACGCAAATGCCGGTGGTTAACCAGTTTATCGCGCTGCTCGGGCTGGAAGGTTCCAGCGCGCTGGGCCGCGCGCTCTGGGTCGCCCTCTACGATGGGTTTATGATCAATACCGGCAATGAACAGGTAAACAGCCTGCTTTCCCGCGGCGGCATGCTGTCGATGGTGAATATGGTGTGGTTGGTGCTGGCATCAATGATGATGACCGGAGTGCTCGAGCGCATCGGCTTTGTTACTTATTTGATGCGCGCCCTGTCGAAACTGATTTCTTCCACCGGCTCATTGATCGCGACCACCATGGGGACCTGCCTCGGGGTGAACGTGCTCACCGGCGACCAGTACCTGTCCATCGTACTGCCGGGACAAATGTGGAAAGCGGAATACAAGAAGCGCGGGCTGGCCAGCGAAAACTTGTCCCGCAGCCTGGAAGATGGCGGCACCATTACCTCACCACTGATTCCGTGGAATGCCTGCGGGGTTTATATGGCCGGTACACTGCAAGTGGCAACGCTCGCCTACCTGCCCTTTTGTTTCTTTAACCTGATCAACCCGTTGCTGGCGCTGCTCTACGGTTTCCTGAACATTCGTATCGTGCGCATCAGCGATGAGGAAATCGGTGAGGAAGAAAAGTCGCCACGGGAGCTACCCGCTGATGCACAGGAGAAGCCGGCGATTGCCGGCTGATTCGGGCGCTCCGGATAGGGCCTGAAATAAGGATGAAGATCAGCGCTCCGCCAAAATCGCTCCAGCGCAGGCGGCAATGCGCTCGCAGGCCTTGTCCAGATCCGACTCGCTCACGCAGAAGCTGGCACGCACATGCCCACTGGCACTGGGGCCAAACGCTTCCCCCACCAATACGGATACACCAAACTCATCCAGCAGCCGCTCGGCAAAGGCTTCCGAGCTGACACCGAGTTCGCGTACATCCAGCATCATAAACATACCGCCGGCCGGCGTATGGCAACGAATACCCGGCATGGACTGCACCCGCTCCACCATCAAGTCGCGGCGACGCCGGTAGGCCTGGCGCATCTCTTCAAGCTCCGGCAAATCCGCGGTCAGAGCGGTGACTGCAGCGCTTTGCACGAATGCGGGGCTGCCGTACAGCATGCACAGGGTCAGGTTGCCCGCGTGCTCGGCAAACTCCTGCGGGCCAATTACCCAACCCAGGCGCCAGCCTGTCATGGCGTGGGACTTGGACAGGCTGGAAATGGTTACCGTGCGCTCAGCCATACCCGGCAATTGCCCCGGGTGAAAGTGCTCGCCCTCAAACATCAGGTCTGCGTAGACCTCATCCAGCATCAACCACAGGTCGTGCCCGATACAGATTTCTGCCAGCTTTTTCCAGGTGGCACCATCAACGGCAGCACCGGTGGGATTGTTCGGGGTATTGACCAGAATCGCGCGGGTACGCGGGGTAATTTTTGCCGCGATCGCCGCCGGATCGAGATTGAAATGCTGCTCGGGCTGCAGCGGGACATTCACCACTTTGGCACCGGTGGCCTGCAGGAATGCCTCGTACGTCACGTACATGGGCTCCGGCACAATCACTTCATCGCCCCGGTTCAGCAAGCACTGTGCGGCCACGTACAGACCACACTGGGCACCGGCCACCACAACCACCTGCTCCGGGCTGGTATCAACACCCGTTTGTGCAAAATGCCGCTTGGCCAGAACCTGTTGCAGCTCCGGTTCGCCACGGTGATCCGCGTAATGGGTGGAACCTGAGCGCAGCTCGTTACAGGCGGTATCGACGATTGCCGTTGGCGTATCGAAGTCCGGATCGCCCACCGACAAGATCACCACATCCTCGCCTGCGGCGCGGCGCTGCTGCGCGCAAAAATGAATATCCCATGCGCTGGAGCCTTTCCCGGCAATACGCTGCGTCAAGTCTGAGTACTTCATTACCACTCTCTGGTTTGCTTCGTTCTTATTACTTGCGAACGCCGTCGCAACCGTTAACGCGTTACCTGCGCCGCATCGACTTCAATAAAGCTGACGCCCGCAAACCCAAATGCCTCGGTTAAATCGTTGCGCAACTCCGCCAGGGACTGCGGCTGATACACGACGCAACCGAAGGCTTGCGCCAAACCGGTAAAGTCCGGATTGCGTGGCGATACACCAACCAATTCGATATCGCGGGCCAGCATGTCGTCACGAATCTGTCCGAGGCTCGCGTTGTTGTATACCAGCACAACGAGCGCGCTCTGAATTTCCTCAACCGCGGTAGCCAGTTCCTGCACCGTATACAGAAAGCCACCATCGCCAGCGATCACCAGTGCCGGCTGCTCGGGTGCCGCAACCTTCGCGCCGATACCCGCAGGCAGGCCATAACCCAGGGTGCCATAGCCGGTGGGGTGCAGCCATTTGCGCGGTGCGCGGCTATCGAACACGTAATTGCCGGTATAAGCGATCTGCGTCATATCCGTGGCAACAACCGTATGTTCCGGCAGTCCTTCGGCAATGCTTTCCAGCACGCGCTGATGCAGTTGCTGTAACGGTTCGTGCCCGGCCCTGACCTGCCCCGGCAGCTGCTGCAGGCGCTCTAGCCACGCAGGCTCAACATTTGACGTGCGCTCACCCCATTCCTCCAGCAGCGCCAGTGCGGCCTGATAGCTGTCCGCCACCATCGGCAATGCCGCTGGGTACAGGTCATTCATCTTGGTGCTGTCGATATCGATTCGGATCAACTGACCGTTGATGGGCAGGCTATCGCGCCAGAAATCGGTTTCCGCAAGCTCGGTACCAATTGCCAGCACGACGTCAGCGTCGACCACGTAATCCCATGCCGGCGACACACACAGCGTTGCGCCGCCCGACAGGGGGTGCCCCGGTGGCAAGATGCCCTTGCCTGCAATAGAGGTGAACAGTGGTGCATTGACCGCTTCCGCCAGGGTGCGGATCTCCGCCGCCGCTTCGAGCGCACCACCACCGGCGATCATCATCGGCCGTTTTGCCGCGGCCAATAGACGCACAGCCTGCTCAATATCTGCCGCGCAGGCCGGCGGGCGCTTGGCACTGACTGCCACACTATTGGTCCAGTCATAAGCAACCGGCGCCGCCAGCACGTCCATCGGTACCTCAATGTGTACCGGACGTGGACGTTCACTATTGAACACAGCGAATGCACGGGCTATCAGTCCCGGCAGTTCTTCCGGTGACATCGCCGTGGCACTGAATGCCGTCAGCGGTGCACTAATCGCGCGCTGGTCCTTGGTCTCATGCAGACGCCCCAGGCCCTTACCAAGGGTGGGGGTTTCATTGACACTGGTAATCACCAGCATGGGAATGGAATCGGAATAGGCCTGACCAATGGCTGTGGCCGCATTGGTGAGCCCCGGCCCGGTAATCAAGAAACACACGCCGGGTTTGCCGCTCACACGGGCATAGCCATCGGCCATAAAGCCCGCACCCTGTTCGTGCCGGGTGAGAATATGACGTATCTCGGTATGCGGCAGGCCGCGGTACAGCTCCAGGGTATGCACCCCCGGAATACCGAACACTGTGTCGACTCCATAGTTCTCTAACAGCTTAACTAAAGCTTCTCCCCCAGTATTCGCCATACCGCAATCACTCATTTTATTCTGGTTGGGCGGCCATGCTACGGGGAGTGACTGAAAACCTCAATGTAGGTTTAGGACAGGCATACAGCACGCCATATAAGCGATATGGACAAGCCTATCGGGCTGTTTGATACTTATTCGGCAGCGGATAAAGGTGCAAGAATGACGACCTCCATAGTGTGGCCAAGCGCGAGATAACCAATGACCTACGTACCCTCCAAAAGCCCGATCCTGAAACTTTGGAAAAGCTTCGGCGGCAATGGCGTTGGCCGCTGGCTGGTGAGCAAAATCGTCTGCTTTAATGCGCCCTATTTCAACTCCATCAAACCGCGCTTCACGGAGATAAAGCCGGGCCTGGTCGAGGTTAAACTGAAAAAGCGTCGCGCGGTGCAAAACCACATTAAAACCGTGCACGCCATTGCCATGTGTAATGCAGCGGAGCTCGCCGGCGGTGTTTGTCTGGACGTATCGCTTAACGGCAACTTCCGCTGGATACCGGTAGGTATGACCGTGCAATACCTGAAGATGGCCAAAACCGATTTGCGCGCCGTGTGTAAGGTCGATGATTTTCACTGGGGTTCTGCGCAGGACGTGGTGATGCCCGTCAGTGTATTTGATACCAATGGTGAGGAAGTCTTCCACGCGGACATAACGATGCGAATTTCGCCGAAGAAAAAATAATCTGCCCCAACGAACAGCTGCTTACCACCGATACAATGGCGCCATGACCAAACCAATCCCACCGCATCATTTCCGCTGGCTCTCATTCGAGCAGCTTACGGCGGACGAGCTCTACGAAATCCTGCGCGTGCGCCAGCAGGTCTTCGCCGTAGAACAGGAAAGTATTTACCTGGACGTGGATGGCAAAGACCAGCATGCAAAGCACCTGGTGTGCTGGGACGCTGAATCCACCAAGCCCACCCTACTCGCCTACCTGCGTGTGGTTTCGCCCGGAAAGAAATATGCCGAGCCATCTATCGGCCGCGTGCTAACCCGTGAAAGCGCACGTGGTACAGGCATTGGCAAAGAGTTAATGCGGCTGGGCGTCGAGGACACCCTGAGGGAACACCCGCAGGCCGCCATCCGTATTTCAGCGCAACTGTACTTGAAGCGCTTCTATGAAGAGTTTGGTTTTGCCCAGATCTCCGACGTCTACGACGAAGATGGCATTCCGCATATTGAGATGTTGCGCCAGCCAGGGCCCTGATAAACAACCGCAAAGCCCGCCCAAAAAACGCTTACCCCACAAGCTTGACTAAAGTCAAAAAACGCAATCTATATCAAAACTTATTGATATAAAACGCCCGCTTTCTGCGTTAAGGTTTCTCCAAACAGAGTAACAATAAAGCGAGAGCCCTCATGAGCAAAGCCTATAACGAGATGTCTTATGTTGAAGTTGCTGCGATTTACAACGACATCAACAATATCCCGCTCGATGCGGCCGCCGACCTCGGTAAAGCAGCCGCAGACCTTGTAGGTGAAGGAGCCAAGATCATGGACTTCGGCGGTGGTGCCGGACGCATCTCCGTGCCTATCGCAGCGCACACTGACATGATTGCCATGGATATCGAGCACCACATGCTAAAGGCATCCAAAAAACTAGCCGAAGACCGCAACATTCGCGCGCGCCAGTCTGTAGGTACCGTCCTGCAAACCCCCTTCGCATCCAACACCTTCGACGCGGTGATCACCACCAACGTCCTGCATCAGGTCGAATTTTGGCGTGACGCGCTGAAAGAAGCTGCCCGCGTGCTGAAACCCGAAGGCACATTCATTATTGGTCGGGATGTACTGGACGAGGAGTCCAATGCAAGTGCCCTGCGCAACCAGTCACGCATGTTTACCGTGGATATCGCCCCCGAAATGCGCCCCACCGACGCCGCCGGCCCCACACTGTTTCAGGAAATTCAAAAGCTCGGCGGTCAGATGACCCGCCCGGTAGTTGGATGCAAGTGGATTGAGAAGGTTTCTATTGCGGAAATTTTGGACCGCATGGAGAACGGTGTACACAACGAAACCTGGAGCCTGAGCCGCGCGCAAATTGATGCACTCATGGCCAAGGTTCGTCCGTGGGCGGAGTCGCACTTCGATGATATTCACGCAGTTGACGATGTTCAGTGGGAGTTCCACCTCTACCCCATCAACGGTATGGGCAAGTAAGGTCCCTGGGGCCGTTACCGGGAGATGTTGCCGGGCGCCCCGGCTCCCCGCACTTTCAGAACTCGAATAATGATAACGACTGCAAGAGTACCTTATGGACAAGCGCCTTCTGATACTTAAAGCATTTCAGCTGACCCTACCACGCGCTGCGGCTGGTTGGCTATTCGCGCTGCTCACAAGTAATTTCAATCGTATTGCTATTTACGACCTCGGGATCACCGCTGTTGTAATTACCAGCCTGCTGGGGCTTTACCATTTCCTCTCCCCATTTCAGGTTATTTACGGTCGTATCGCTGATAGGATTCCGATCTTTGGTCTCCATCGCACCCCCTATGTAATGATTGGCATGACGGTCTCAGCGATCGCGGTCGCCACACTGCCCTACATCGTGGTTCCCATGTCGCAAACGCCGAACGAGTTGCTCGGGGTGACTTTTCCATACATTACTTATATTGCTGCGTTTATCGTTCTAGTTATTTTCGGTATCGGCTTTGCCGGGGCCGGTGCCAACCACCTGGCTCTGGTTGCCGAGGTCATTCCCGAGCGCAGTCGCGGGCTCGTGACCGCGCTGATCTGGACCATGCTCATCGTCGGTATGATCGTGTCGCTGCAGTTCATTCGCCACTATATGCCGGTCTACGATGAGCAGACTATGCGTGAGCTGTATCTGCTTTCAATTCCGGTAGTAGCAATCACCACGTTGCTCGGTTTGATCGGTGTCGACAAGCCGCGCACAGCCGAATCCACTGCTGCATCGGATAGCAAATTGGATGCGGAAGAACACGCAAGCCTGAAAGACTTCGCGGTTGATGTCGCCAGTAACTCGACCGTAAGAAACTTCTTCGCTTTCATCTTTCTGTTTATGTTTGGCTACAGCCTGCAAGACAACATTCTGGAAGTCTTTGGCGCTGAAGTACTACAAATGACGGTTGGCGAAACGGGCCGCTTCCAACAGATTTGGGGCACTGGTGCAATCATCGGCATGTTCCTGATGGGATCCCTGGTGTTCCGCGGCGGCATCTCCAAGATCAACGCCATCACCTTTGGTATTACCGGCATCGGATTCTCGATGTTCGCACTGGCCATAGGCGCCTACCTCCCTTCGGAAACCCTCGTTAACTATTCGCTTGCGAGCATGGGGTTCTTCAACGGATTTGCCCTGGTAGGCACGCTCACCAGCATGATGGAGTTTACGACGGACAAAGCGCGCGGTGCGTATATCGGCCTATGGGGGCTGGCCATCGCATTTGCCAACGGCCTCGCCTCCATGGCTGGCGGCCAGCTGGTGACCTCGCTGATCGAAAGCGGCATGTTCAGCGCCTCGGACGGCTTCGCCATCATCTTCTTCGTTGAGGGACTTATCAGCCTGTACAGCCTGCACTTCCTGTGGCGAGTGAATGTCGAGAGCTTCCACAAGCGCATCAGCAAAGATGGTCTCAGTAATGCCATGGCATCTGACCTTGGTTAACCCGGCAAATAATTCAAATAAAGGTGCATCGAAATGAAAGTAAGTGAGGGTCAGGCAAAATTGCAGTTTACCCTGCAGAAAATCGCCATCGCCTGGAGCTTTTGCATGGTAGTGACGAGCTTCAACCGCATCGCCATTATTGAAATGGGGTTACCGGCAGCAATCATCTCTCTGCTGATCGGGGTCTACACGCTGTTCGGTCCCATCCAGCCAATCATCGGCCGCATGTGCGAGCGCTGGCCGATCCTCGGCTATCGCCGTACCCCATACATGCTACTGGGCACCCTGCTCGGCAGCTTTGCATTCCCGCTGATGCCCGACGTACTTGTTGACATGCAGGCGGGCAGCACCCTGGCGTATTTCTACTGCCTGCTGCTGTTCTGTGCCTTTGGTATCTGTATTGCCATGCAGGCAAATGTGTTCCTCGACCTGCTCAACGATGTTACCACCAAGGAAAGTCGCTCCCGCGTGGTCACCCTCACCTGGACCGTACAGGCCCTGGCCATGGCGGGGTGGGCGTGGGTGTTTGGTGCACTGATGCCGGTATACAGCCTGGAGGCCATGCAGGATCTCTATAACCTGACCCCGATCGTGATGATCAGCATTACGATTCTTGGCCTGATCAAACTGGAAACCCGACTGACGCCGGAACAGCTTCAGGAAATTAAGACCAACCCGCCCAAGCCGGTAAAGCTGCTTGAGCCGATGAAGGAGTCCATGGCGGTACTCGCCTACAACCGCCAGGCACTGCTCTTCTTTGTCTTTATTATCTTTTCCCTGCTGTCGGTATTCCTGCAAGACATGCTGCAGGAACTGTGGGCGGCGGATTTGTTCGGCCTTGCTGCGGGTGAGTCCACCATTTATCAGCGCTTCTACAACGGTATTCAGACCGTCGGTATGGCGGCCTGCGGTATCTTTGTAGGTGTAACAGCGAAGAAACGCTTACAGGCAAAGAAAGCTGCTGGTCTTTCCGTTGAAGACGAAAAAACCCTGCCACTAGATTTCGGCAAAAAGCTGATGCTGATTGGTGCATCACTGTCCATTATCGGATTCTGTCTTTTGGCCTGGGCCGCCTGGCTGCAGAACCTGACCCTGTTCAACGTGTTTTACTGCTACAGCGCCTTTGCACTGGGACTGCTGGTGTTCCCATCCATTAGCTTTATGGCTGACATGACCGTCGAAGGTCAGGAAAGCCGCTACCTCGGATTGTGGAGCCTCGGACAAGTAATTGG
>NZ_AFPJ01000008.1 GCF_000220505.1 Microbulbifer agarilyticus S89
TGAATAATTCTTTTATAGCCCCCACCTTTACCGGGTCGTCGATGCCGGCAAAAGACTCGTCCAGCCAGCGTTCGACGGCTTGGGAATAGCCGGCGATTCCGGATGAGGCACAATCTTGGAGTTTTTCCACGATGGAAACTGTGTCGTTCTCATACCCGAGAATAAAAACATGATTTTTGTCGAGTACGAGCTGGCGATCCCTGTGCTTGTAGTAAAGCTTATTATTGTATTCGGATATCAAGGCTTCAACGTCCCCCAGTTTTTGGAGGTCAACTATCGGTGTGTAGAGTATGCCATGACGCTCCACATTATTATTGACACACCGGGCAAGTAGTTCATGACTCCGTCCATCCATGTCAAGGCTTTCGACGAGATCTCGAAACCGGGGGTTGTGTCCGGGCAGTGACGTACACAATGGCATTTGATCAAAAGGAATACATCCATATTTCAATTTCAAGTCGGAAAGACGGTGACAGCCATCCCTATAGTATTGCAATTTAAGAATCTGGTTTCGCATACACAGCATTAGATAGCGAAGTACGTTGTGCCCTGGAGAATTTGATCTCACGATACGGCGTACTTCATCAATCACGGGAAAAAGTTGTTCTTTGGCCACCCGGGCTGTGCCCGCAGCCCTTAAATCCTTGTAACTTTCCTCAGAAAGATCCAAGAGATCTACAAGGTTTCGCGCACCTAGTGTAAGCCCACGCATGAGATAACGATATTCCGCTGAATTAGTCCGAACATTTATGTCCATACCTAGAAGGCGCGCAAAATTGCTGAACTCACATGGGCGAATGGAAACCTCCCACTTCCGTATTATCGTGATCGGCATTTCCTGGTTGAGTACTTCGATTGAGTCCACCAGAAGCGTCAACATTGCAGCATACTCGGAAGTCATATCGATTTCGGTGAAGGCAATAATGCGGTCGAACTTGCTCACTTTATTGATGGCGCGATAGAGGGTTACCTCGTAGAAAATACGCCCCCTGAGGAAGAATGGGCGAGTTTTATGGATGTAGTATCTGTCCTCGGCTCCAATGTTGGCCGGATATGACCGGGCTGCCACAATCCTTGCGGCTATTTTTTCGTGATATTCGCGCAATGAAGGATCAAGATCGACTGGAAAATTCTCAAGGTTCGCCAGTATTGATATTCCATAATTGTCATGGAGAAAACTACGAATCCGATAAAGGTGCTCGTAGTACTTGAGCATTAATCGCTCGGAAGCGTCTCCGTCCATGGTGAAGTGGGATGCACTTTTTTGGATCAGTTTATGGAATTTCCCGAGAAAATTGAGCCTCCCTTTACTCTTGATAAACGCCAATCCAGGCCCTACATCCGGGTAGTTGAACTCGGAATCCATTGAACCCTTGTGGAGAAGAACGACAACTCCTTCTACCAAATTCCTTAGTTGTGACAGCAAGTTTTGCGAGAGAAGTGCCCTCTGATCAGCGAGCAACTCAATATTTTGGCAAATGGCAACATCAGCGTTTTGGATTTGCGTGCTCACCGTAATCATTATCTGATATATCCTTGTCTATGATGTGACGTTTTGTGTTGGGTAAACCTTTAACAACACCTAAAACAACGACCTAGATACGCTGCGTCCTATTTTCTATTTGTAGTCTTACAAGTTAACTTCATTACTTTCGAAGGGCTCTCAACTGCATCATTTTAGTTTCCCCAAATGGCGTCAGAGACCAATACGTGCCGCTGTCTTTGATACTTCGTTTTTTCTCGCTCTTGGTGATCAGTCCTAGTGCAACAAACTGGACTTTCATAGTCTGAAAGTCGACACTATTTACGCTTAAAACTCGTGGCCTACTATCCAATTGGAGCTTTAAATATTCTTGAAGTTCTCTCTGTAGTTTTGATTCTGAGGATTCATCTAGCATTAATGGGGCAAGTAAATAAAAACATTGGTTCCAAGTTATTTCTACTGAGGCTTCGTGCTCGCCGTTGTGGTAGTAGGAAAAGTGCAGTTCAAATTTGTCGTCTCCTTGCTGAAGACCTGAAGCGCCTTCAGGTGCGGTAGTTCTCGCCTTATCTAGCTGCGCTTTCAACTCATCGATTTCTTTTCTAAGGCGTGCAATCTCGGAATTTGCCTCATCGCTTGACGCAACATCGGCTCGAATCCATCCTGTTTGGGGCTTGCTTTTAATGAGCTTTACTAGGCTTCTAGAAACTTGAGACCCTAACTCTGCAGGCGACGCCCAAAAGCGGCACATCTTTTTTGTAACCAGCTCGCGAAAAGCGCGAAGCTTCTCGATTGACTCAGCAACGTGTTCTGATTTTCCTGCTTCTATTTTTGATATGTCTGTATGAAGAAAAGAAATAATTGGAATGTCCTTCTCCAGCGCGTATTCATACTCCATTTGCGTATAGCTTCTACCATCCGGACCAATTGACCCATATCGGCCCGCTTGAATGAGTACATAGTAGTCACAATCGTCTATTAACCCCTTAATCAAAGTCCATTGGTCGTCATCTGCTGCTGGAAAAAGCTCCATACCAACAGGAATACAATCGAGTTCAAGAAGTGCTTGCATGACTTCTTGGCGCTCATCGATAAGATCACTAAATGTGGAACTGACAAAAACCTGATACTTTTTATCCATAAAAATCAACTTTATCTACAAGACGAAATTCACATAGCGTCGTGCGCAGGTAGGGCTTAGTTTCTGAGCTGCTTGCACGAAAGTAAGAGCGTATCGAATACGCAGAACGTGTATGAAGGGGAAGAGTTCCCGCACCAACTTGTCAAGTTAGGCTACCATCGCGAATGCTGCCCGACCTCTCGTGTGTAGCCATCTAGAAGCTGTGGGTTATTCTCCAAATGATCTTTTGCCCATGGCTGAATATTATACGCCCAGCCATCTACCATATCGCCAACGTTACTTGCTCTATAGATAATGGCTTTGGCCTCCAGGCTTCCTTTTACACCATCCTCCAATAAAAAATATTGAGTGGTTTTTTGATCAAATATATAGGGCGCTAAATAGGCCTTTTCATCAGGTGTGAGGTGAGCTAGCCCTCTCTTGCGTCTCTCAAGCACTTGAGCTTTATTTTTCCGTTTCTTTCGCTTAAGGATGATCGATTTGAAAATTTGGAATACCTTGCTGGAAGCCTGCGAGGCAAGTATCGATAAAGAGAGAATAAAACAAGCACCGATATACGCTTTATTTTGCTCTCTGAAATCCATTAATCCGATTTCATCAATCAGATCCGAGGTTGAGAAAAGTACTATTCCAGTAGCGACTACAAGCCCCGAAAAAATCGTAGGACTGGTCTGTTTTACAGAGTTGAGGAATCCGTTCAATGCTTCGATCATTTATTATTCACTTAGTAGTTTATTCGACAGCATTCGCTGTATAACTGGGTCACCTTGTTGCGCGGAAAATAGATCTCCGAAAAATTAACTCAGTTCAATGGTGTCGCGCAATGCGGATTGTCGCACTAGCTTAAAACATGAGCAAATCGCAATGGGTGCATTTAAATTGTCGCGACTGATAAAATAAAAAATTGATATAAATCAATTGGTTATCGATTTTTTTCAGATTTGTAGCGGTGACTTTTGCGTAAGCGGTCATGCAAGACGCAAGTTGGATGTCGGTATGCTTTTCTAAAGGAAGTAATTGAGAGCTCAAACTCTCTCGCTAGTTTCCCTGGTCCCGAAACTGCTTTGTAGATCAGTGCTCCGTACAGTTATTGACAGAACTCCAAGGGAGGGGCATTCGCCCCTCCTATTGCTCTCGCTTCCGATCCACAATTTTTGAATTCAGTGACTGGTCGAACTGTCCACTCGTGAAAGCGAGTGATAACCCAGGATCTCGCCTGGAATAGCAGGCCGATCAATTTCTGAGCTTCTTCGCCGTATTTGTTCAGGCCTTTTTTGACGACGTGTAGCGCCCGCAGCGGCAGGCTGGCTCGTTCTGGAGTAGGCCCGCCGGACAGCTCGGTGAAGGTTTCCCAGTCTCCTTTGTCGGCAGCCTCGATAAGTCCTTTCAATAACTTGCTATCTATTGAGTCCATAGCGGCTTCTGCATGCTCACTATGTGCAAGCCTGCGGGACTCCCGCCACGCGGTAACACTGGGGCCGCCGATCTGCTGGAATTGGCGGATCTTCCAGGTAGACGCCCAGGCACGAATGCGCACCGCACTCTGGATCGCATCATGTCCGTAGAGATCCGTGCCGACGTTCTCACCGTCTATGTTCTTGGCTATGTACTTCGCGATGTAGCCCGCGGCTGTTCCTTTATTGGAATCTATGTATTTGACGGTAAAGCGGCGTTTTCGAGCACCGGGCTCATTTCCGTCAACCTCCAGGGCATAGTGGCGAAAGATGCTGAGGGTATCTTTCAATTGGTCTGGGGGGAGAAAGAGCAGCATGTGCCAGTGGGGGCAACCGTCATGATGAGGCTCGACCACACGGAATCCATATGGTTTGACCCTGATTCGGTCGAGCTTGGCCCTAATTTTGGCCCACTGACGGTTAAGGTAGGCCTGAGTTTCGGCCGGGGTTGACCCTGTGTAGGTAGGGTTAGGCTGACCATCATTAGCCCTGTGGCTATGGTATTTAGAGGGTGCTGTCAGGGTTAAGAATACCCCTGTGTGATCTAGCTTCTTGGATATCGCTTCAAAGCCCGCCATACGGGTCATTAGCTCATTGCGGCGATTGACCAGGTTGGCGACGCTTCGCTTGGCCACGTCTAGAAGATTGAACACTTCACCCAGTTCGTTCTCCGCTTCAAGGGCGGCTAGCACTGCTTCATTGCGCTTCCACTGGGCCAGCTTTCGGTTGACGCCGTGATTGCTCGCATAGATACCGGCACGCTTGTGCACCATGCCTATCTGGATATGGACGGCTTCAAGATAGGTGTCCTGGAGTGTGCGGATACCACGTCGCCACCAGTCTGGACAGAATACCCGTGCTAGTGCAGGCATGATCTCTTCATGGCTTGCCTGGAGGGGATCGGGATGGGGGAAGCTCAGCTGACAGTTCTCTACAGCTTTAATGGTCTTCTTCAAGCCGTTGCGATATCGGCCAGCTTTGTTCTCAAGGAAGAAGGCTGCTTTCAGTATCTTTGCCTTGTGCTCAGCAAACCGGCGGACGTCTTCGTCCGGGGAGGTCATGAGCAATCCCTCGAAAGATTTTCCGAGCTTTAGAGTCTCGTGGATCTTCCTGAGAGACTCGTTGGCCTTTACATGTCCATCGGTCAGGGCGATGCGCCTGTAGTGCTGTGCCAGGGCAAGGCAGATGAATTCGTGAGACCTGAAAATATGAGCCCGGAAGGCGCAGCACTCATGTGTGCCGAAACCGTCGGTAATACGTAGGGCTTCGTCTACGGCAAAGACCGTCATGGCGGATACCTACGCTTGTCCTAGGTGCTCGAGCTTTGAAAAGCTGTTCAACCAGGTATCCAGGTCCTCGCGGAGATAGCGAACGGATCTGCCGATCTTGATAAAGGGCGGGGCGGGGGTGCGGTTATCCCGTCGGCCATCCATTCGGGCTTGGGCGAGATATGAGCGGCTCATGCCAATATATTTTGCCGCCTCGATCTCGGACAGCGCTCGTGAGTTTTTCAGTGCTTCGCGGGCCATTGGTATCCACCTGTGTTTTCAGCGATGGATGAACCGTAAAAGGCCGTTGGGTTAACTGTGAATAGGGCGGAGGGTCAAAACAGGGTCACAGGGTCCAAAAAAAGTTTTTGAGTGAAAAATATTCAAATGATCGAACGTCGTCGATTGCGGTTTAGAAAGAGGGTTCAACTTCGTCGATAAGACCCAAACTTTGCTCAGAAAAAGTAGCAATGAAAATGAGTAGATTTTTGTGTTTCAGAGCAATTGGTTTGGTTGTTATTTGTACAATTTCCCGTGAGATCCGAGATAAGCAGTTTATGAAAGGCCCAAATGAGCGAAGGAAGATGGGGTCAATACTCTACTTCTTTATCTGGGAGGCAGTCGCGATACGTTTTATAGAGTCGAGTGGTGAATCCTGCAAACGACCGGTCGGAACTTATATTGGTCAACGAGTTGGCGACAAGGCAGGAAACCGCGTTGGAAAGTTTGACGATATCTTTCAACAGATCCGGAGGGAAATCCGCAGCGTGAGTCTGTAATGCCATGACGCCACCGTGAACCATGGAGCAGAGCGGTTTCCATGAGGTCTCCTTGAATTCCATCAGCCTGTCCATGACGTGTCCAGGAAGGTGATTCTTGAGTTCCTTGAGCATCGCATCGACAGAAAGCTGCTTATTGTTTAGCCGGTTGAAGTTTGATTCATTAATGAGCTCACAAAGTGCAGCAACTTGTGCTTCAGAGGCCGCGTGAGCTACCCATATTGATCTGACGAGAGCTTCATACTGCAGCCTGAACAGGCTAATGGCTGAGGTTTTATGGCCATTACCAATTAGAATTTTTGCTGATGCGGCATGCTCCAGGGCTATGCTACACATCACTTTCGACGCCCAGGTCCGATGGGAGGGCTCGGCCTGGGGGAGGTCGAATAATCGTGCTATCTCCGTTTCGAGCTGAAAGGAGCGGTTTAGTAGTGCTTCCATTGTGCTGGGACCAAATCAAATTTTTCTGTTTTACCCGATTAGCGCCACTGCGTCAGCTTTGTGATCGGGGGCCAAATGTGCATAGCGGAGAGTCGTGTCTAAACCTGAGTGCCCACATAGCTCGCGCACCGTGTTTAGTGGTACCCCCTTCATCACCAGCTTCGAGGCGAAGTCATGTCTCATGTCATGCCAGCGGAAATTGGTGATACCTGCGGCCTTTAGAAGGTTGCGCCAGGCTGTATTCACGTTATCGAGCCTGCTGCCGTCGTCTGCCGGGAATACGCGCCCAGCTTGAAGCGGAGCTTGTTGTTTCCAGGCGGTGAGGACTTTTAATGCAGTTGGCCCCAGAGGAATATGGCGAGTACGCCTGGATTTTGCGGTTTCGGCAGTGACTGTGATGACCTTGGTATCCAGGTTTACGTTCTCCCAGGTCAGATCAAATAGTTCGCCCCGGCGCATCCCAGTTTTGAGGCTCAGGGTGACCAACGGTGTCAGCCGGTCTCCGTATGTAAATTGAAAAAGGTCGCTCATCAGCTCATAGCCGCGAATAGCCCGGTGCTCATTGGCTCGTGCTCGGGCTTCCTTGAGCTTAAGGTCGCGCTCTTTCAGAGCGGTATAGAGGCGCGCTTCCTCGTCGCTATTCAGATAGCGGACTTTTGGAGCGTTATCGACATGGAGAGCTTTGAGTTTGCGGAGAGGGTGTTCTTCAATGGTTTCCCATTCTACTGCCTTGGTCAGGATGGAACGCAGCGCATTAACCAATCGGTTGAGGGTAGCCGGTTTGTTGCCATCCTTCAGCCGTTGTACCCGCCAGCGCTCGATCCAGGCGACCGAGATATCTGCCATAGGGGTATCGAGGAGATCGGGAAAACTGGCATAGACGCTCTGAATAGTGCTATCCGAACTTTTCAGGTTGGTCTGGGCCCAAGGCCTGTAGTGGTTCTCGGTGAATCGCTTGAGGGTCTTTTCCGTAGCGGCGCGGGCGGCCTTGCGGGAGGACTGCTTCTCTTCCTGGATATCTTTGCCTTCGGCCACTTGGCCCGCGTAGCGGGTAGCGAGATCTCGGGCTTGTTGGACTGTCAGTTGGGCTCCGTGGGAGCCAATCTTGATGCGCTTCTTGCTTCCACTAGTGGTGCGGTAGGCGTAGTAGTAAGTCATGCGGCCGGTGGGCTGGACCCGGAGAAGGAACCCCTTCACGTCTGTATCGACGACCTCATACGCCTTTTCGGCTGGCGCGAGATCCTTGATTGTCCTGCTGGTGAGTTTGGCCTTCATCACTACCCCCGTTTTGATGGGATAGTAAATTTAAGTCCATATTAAGTCCAATTGGAGTGAACTCGGGGGAAGGGTGGTAGGTTGCAGTGAACAATGGTGAACTTCATAACGTATTGATTTATATAGGTTTATTGGTGTTTCGGTGTTCTTTCTTGTTCACTGGGATTCATTGAAATTCACGCCAGTTTCCCCCTGGGGGTGTGGTGGTCGTCGGTTCAAATCCGGCCACTCCGACCATTTTCTTTTCCAATTCCGTACCATTCCGGTTCCAGCTGCCTGATTTTCCTCAAATCAGCTCGCGGTACCTTTCCCATCCCGTGGCACTCGAAACCATTAAAGCCTGTCACGTTTACGGTTTTTCTAGCAGCATCCATTCTGTGCTTTCGTCGGAATCCCGAGTCCCGGTAAAGGTTGGGTTGGAGGTGGCGAATCAATTCCTAGCTTCGCTGGGACACTTTGGCACTGCTGCGGCGGTTGTACGAGTGCAGAACAGCTCCGATACGGCTTGCCGGTAGAGCGTGTGGTTTTTCACAAACTGATCGACGCATGTGGAAAATTGCTCACGGTCGAAAATTTTTTCCGTGAAATTCGCTGGTACCGTTTTCTTCTTTTGCGATGACACGTTGTTTGAGATCACGCTTTTGAATTGGGCTATTCGCCTCGGACTTGCGGTCGCCTCGCGGTTCGTTGCGCTGATCTTTTCCTCCTTATGGTCAGATCTTGTACTAGGTCTGTGCGTGGGAGTGGTGGAAGCCTGTGTGCACGAGCTGAATTGAATTCTATTGAAGGAGAATCTTTCGGTGCTCCTAACATGTTGATTTATAGTAATTTTTTAGTTCCCGCTTTGTCGAAATCAAGGTGGGATAGTCCATTTTTGGCCAATGGATGAAGGTGGGACGACGGAGATTGATGTGGAGCGAGAGTATAGACTGGCGCCAGATCGAGGTATCCTGTTGCGGTCTCAAGAGGTTCCCACTCTGGCGAAAACCAATAAATAAAATGACGTGACGATGGGGGAGACAACTCCATGAAGAAAATGACCGAGTTCAAGAAGAATTCCGTTGCGGTGGCAATCGCTACCCTTGCAGGCGTAAGCGGCGGTGCCGTGGCGCAAACTGATGCTGACTCAGCACTGGAAGAGGTGGTGGTTGTCGGGATCCGCGGCAGTCTAGAGCGCGCGATGGATGTTAAGCGTGATTCTCAAGGCGTGGTCGACGCCATCTCCGCCGAAGATATCGGCAAGATGCCCGACACCAACCTGGCTGAGTCCCTGCAGCGGATCACGGGTGTGTCGATCGACCGCCAGAACGGCGAAGGCAGCCGGGTTACCGTGCGCGGCTTTGGTCCAGACTACAACGTGGTGACCCTCAACGGCCGCCAGATGCCGGCAGCCAACCTCGAGGCCACCAACGCGTCCGCCTCTCGTTCGTTCGATTTTGCCAACCTGGCTGCGGAAAGCGTAAGCGCGGTAGAAATCTACAAGACGGGTAGAGCGGACCTGTCCACTGGTGGTATCGGCTCGGTGATCAATATTCGCACCGCTCGTCCGCTGGAAATGGAAGAGCTGGTGTTGAATGTGGGTGCCAAAACCACCCACGATACCTCCAGCCAGACTGGCGACAGTTTGACTCCGGAAATGTCCGGTATCTTCAGCACCAAATTTGCCGAAGACACCATCGGTGTAGCGCTGACCGCCTCGCACTCCAAGCGTGACAGCGGCTTTGCCAAAGCGGAAACTGGCCCGGGCTGGTACACCATTCCTGGTGGCCAGGGCGACTGGGGCTCCATCGCCCCGGACAATACCAACTTTGAAAACGCACCCCAGGAAGGCGACATCTACGCCGTTCCCCGCGGTGTTGGTTACTCCTTCGGTGAGGTGCAGCGCGAGCGCACCAATGCGCAGATGACTCTGCAGTGGGCGCCACTGGATAACTTTGAAGCCACCCTCGACTACACCTATGCCGAGCAGGATGTTGAGCAGCAGTACAACGCCATGGGTGCCTGGTTTAACGGTGTACCCGTATCCGGCTCGTTTACCGAAGGCTCCGGTAACGGCAGCGTCGTCGCCCCGATTGTGTATACCGATGGCACCGGAACTGATGTCACCTTTAACGCCGGCGAGTGGGGTACGGTCAATAAAAACGACTCTGTCGGCCTCAATTTGGTGTGGAACCCACGTGAAGACCTAACCCTGGCCTTCGATTACCACAATTCCAGTGCCGAGAATGGCGCGAAGGATGATCGCGGCTCGAATAACAACATTGCCGGTGTGCAGTTCAATCGCGCCTCTACCACGGTCAACTATGGCTATGAGCTGCCGGCTACCAGCTTTGAGTTTATCGACGGCCAGGGTTTCGACCCAGCACAGATGCTGACCTCTGGTACCAGCTTCCGCAACAGCTATATGAAGCACGACATCGAACAGGCTAAGTTCGATGGTACTTTTGACGTGGATGCCGGCCCAGTGTCGAGCATTGATTTCGGCATTGGTTATACGGAGTCTTCCAACCGCTCGGCCTATGCAGTTGCGGAGCGCGGCACCTGGGGAGGTTACGGTACCCCAGCTGACTATGATGATTCTTTGTTCGTACGCAAGAGCATGGCGGAGGCTCTTGATCAGTTTGACAGTGCCACCAGCGCGGAAATGACTCCTTACTACTACGCGGCTGATTTTGATGGCATGCGTGATGCTATCTCGGCAATTGCACAGGCCAACGGGGAAACCCTGAGTCCCTGCGGTACTGTGCTGTGCGTGGATGATAATTTCACTACTGACCGTATTGCGGTTGAGACCCAGCAGGCTGCCTATACCCAGGTAAATCTGGCATGGGAAGACGTGCCAATGCCCGTGCAGCTGGCAGTGGGTGTGCGCTATGAGAAGACCGATATCGATGCCAAAGCACTGGTGCCCCAGTACGACTTCATTGCATGGAATTCCGCAAACGAATTCGATGCGAACCCAAGTGGTGTCGGTTTTAGCGAACAACAGGGTGCATACAGTAATCTGCTTCCGAACATTGATTTCAATGTTGCCCTGAACGAGGATATGGTCGCACGCGCATCAGTGAGTAAGACTATTACCCGCCCTAATTACACCGATATTCAGGGTGGTCAAACCATCAATCCGCGAGTACGCATCAATGGTGGCACCGCTTCCCGGGGTAACCCCGATCTGAAACCATTTGAGTCCACGAATTACGATCTGAGTTTCGAATGGTACTACGGTGAGGGAAGTTACCTCTCTGCCGGCTTCTACAAAAAGGACGTCGATAACTTCATTGGCCTAGATTCGTTTATCGAAACCACATTTGATCTCGCTCACCCCGCTAAGGGACCGCGTTATGAGGCGGCGGTCGCTGCACTGGGTAGTGATGCGACTTCCGCCGAGATCCTAGCCTACATGCAAGCAGAGTATGGCACTGTGATCGGATCGGCAGCGGAGGGCGATGCTCTGGCTGAATTCACGGTGCTCGCACCGGTTAATGCCAGAACAGCCAAAATCGATGGATTTGAGTTTGCCGTGCAGCATATGTTTGGTGACAGTGGTTTCGGTGGCATCGTCAACTTCACTACCGTGAATGGCGATATTGCCTATGACAATTTCAATACCAACAAGGGTGAAGGAGTTGAAAACCAGTTTGCATTGCTTGGCTTGAGTGACTCGTTCAACGTGGTAGGTTTCTATGACAAGAACGGTATTCAGGCGCGATTGGCCTACAACTGGCGCGATGACTTCCTGAATAGTACCTTTGATGGAAATGGTGAGCGCAACCCGGTATATACCGAAGCATATGGCCAACTTGATGCAAACGTCAGTTACGATATTCAGGATAACTTCTCGGTATTTGTCGAAGGTATCAACCTAACGGATGAAACCCAGCGCTTGTATGGGCGTGCTGAAAACATGGTAATCGGCGCGATTCAGTCTGGTGCCCGGTATAATCTGGGGGTACGTTACAGTTTCTGATGTGCTGTCTGGAGTGGCGGCTAGCCGCCACTCACGTCTCGCAGGATGCATTGGGCGTGAGTGATCACGCCCTTTTTTGTTTAATGTCCTTGTAGTGGGAGGGCCGTAAATGAACCAGGCTCCTTTTTCCATCGTCATCTTGGGTGGCGGTGCGGCCGGATGGTTAACCGCCGCGATACTTGCTGCGGAACACGGCCGTGCCAGTGGCGGATACTGCGAAATCACCCTGGTCGAGTCGCCAACGATTCCCACCGTCGGCGTCGGCGAGGGCACCTGGCCGTCAATGCGCGAAACCCTGCGGCGCATAGGCCTCAGTGAATACCGTCTGTTTGCCGAATGCGAGGCCTCGTTCAAGCAGGGTTCACAATTTATCTCCTGGCGATCGCACAATTTCAGCGAATGCTATTACCACCCGTTTTCCTTGCCTCACGGATACTTCGAACAGGATCTGGCGCGGCATGGTCACACCACCGAATACGCGTATCGCGTTACACCCCAGGCCGCGATCTGCGATGCCCATCTCGCCCCCAAGCAACTGGGAACGCCGGAGTATGCTGCGGTACTCAATTACGGTTATCACTTTGACGCGGCAAAGTTTGGGCTGTGTCTGCGGGATCACTGCGTCAATCAGCTTGGTGTAAAGCATGTCCAGGCAGATGTTACGCGGGTAAAAGGCGGTGACAATGGGGAAATTCTCGCACTGGTCACCGACCGAGGTGAGGAGTTGTGTGCGGACCTTTTTGTGGACTGCTCCGGCAGTGCCGCTCTGCTGATTGGTGAACACCTCGAGGTACCTTGGGTCGAGCAATCGCAGGTGCTGTTTAACGACCGTGCACTGGCAGTACAGCTTCCCTATGAGAGCGAAGGGGCACCCATCGCGTCGGTGACCCGCTCCACTGCACGGGCACACGGCTGGATTTGGGATATTGGCCTGCCCACGCGTCGTGGAATTGGCGCGGTGTATTCCAGCAGGTTTTGTGATGAGGAAACCGCCGAGGCGGATTTGAAACACTATCTGTGCGCCGAGCAGCCCGATACGGACATTGACGAACTGCAAATTCGAAAATTAACGTTTTCCCCGGGGTACCGCGCAGAAATGTGGCGGACCAACTGTGTAGCACTGGGGATGTCCGCGGGCTTTATCGAGCCGTTGGAAGCCTCTGCACTCGCGCTGATCGAGCAGGGTGCCGCGCTGATTCGTGACCTGTTACCGGCCAGTGTCGAGCAAATGCCGCTGGCGGCAAAGCGTTACAACCGCCAGATACTGTCCCACTGGGACAATATTATTGACTTTCTCAAGCTCCACTATGTGCTGTCTACTCGTACCGACTCTGAGTATTGGTTGGCCCATCGCCGTGCAGACAGTATCCCGGAATCCCTGCAGGAAAATCTCGCGTTGTGGCGCCACCGCGCCCCTGCAAAGCAGGACTTTCCGCAGACGCAGCCGCTATTTCCTCCCGCGAGTTATCGCTATGTGCTGAATGGCATGGGATTCGAGTGTGACGGGCTGCGCTCCCCGAGAAAAGATAAGGACGAGGTGCGTGCCCGTACCCTTCTTGCCGAGGTGGAGAAACAACTCGCCGCCTACCGTCACGGGCTGCCGAACAATCGCCAGTTGATTTCACAGATAATCGCGCGCAGCGTGGCAGGAGCCACTGGCTCATGAAATATCCAGAGCAAATTCCCGCAGTAGAAACCCGCGATGGCATTGCGGCCAGCGAAATAGCCGAATTAATCGAAGGTCGCGAGCAACCATTGTTGCTCAAAGGCGCGATGTCCCACTGGCCGTTGGTGAGGGCCGCGCACGAAAACCGCCTGAGTGAATACCTGCAAGAGTTTGACCAGGGTCGGCCGGTGGTTGTGTTTCGTGCCGCCGATGACACAAACGGCCGCATTTTCTACAACGAGACGATGGACGGGTTTAACTTTGAGCGAACCAGCGGAAATCTCGTTGATGTTTTGCGCGTGCTGGAGTCCGGTGCGGCAGACAGTGACTACTGCTACATAGGATCCACACCCGTCGATCATCATCTTCCCGGGATACGCGAACAGAATACTCTCGCGCTGGGGAAGCGCCAGCCTCTTGTTTCCCTCTGGCTGGGAAACCGCACGCGTATTGCGGCGCACTTCGATCTGCCCGAGAACCTGGCCTGTGTCGTCGCCGGTCGCCGGCGCTTTACCCTGTTCCCACCGGATCAGGTGGGCAACCTCTACCCTGGCCCGCTGGATTTCAACCCCGCGGGGCAGGCGATCAGTATGGTGGATTTCTATGCACCAGATTACCAGCGCTTCCCGCGGTTCCGTGAGGCGCTGGCAGCAGCGCAGGTTGCCGAGATGGCGCCGGGAGATGTGCTCTATGTGCCGAGTATGTGGTGGCATCAGGTGGAGGGACTGGATGAGGTGAATATGCTGATCAACTACTGGTGGCGATCCACCGAAGCCTGGTCAGGGTTACCACAGGACGCGCTGATGCATGCACTGTTGTCGATCGGTGGGTTGCCGGAGTCCCAACGCCGTGCCTGGGGTAGTCTATTTACGCACTTCGTTGTGCACCGCGCACAGGCCGTAGAGCATATTCCTCAGGCACGACGGGGGATTCTGGCGAATCTGGACAAAAGCACAGCCGGCAGATTGAAGAAATTATTACAAGAAAAGCTACAAAGAACTCCCTGAGTTCAAATGTAGAAGCACCAAGAGAGAGATTCATGAGTAAGCCAATAAAGAAAATTATCATTGCAGGTGGCGGCACTGCGGGCTGGATGACCGCCGCCGCATTGTCCAAGTTAATGGGCGACTCGCTGGATATCACGTTGGTGGAGTCGGAGCAGATAGGCACCGTGGGTGTCGGTGAGGCCACGATTCCCACATTGATTTTCTTCCACCGCTTGTTAGGGATAGATGAGGCCGAATTTCTGACGGCGACCCAGGCTACTTACAAGTTGGGTATTCGCTTCGAAAACTGGCGCAGAGTAGGGCATCAGTACCTGCACGGCTTCGGCGTTACCGGACGCGATTGCTGGGCTTGTGGCTTTCAGCACTTTTGGTTGCGGGCACGTCAACTGGGGATTGCCGGCGATTTTGGTGAGTATTGCTTGGAACGCCGTGCCGCGGAAGCGGGCAAGTTTTCTCACCTGCCGAATAATGGTTTGAATTATGCGTTCCACTTCGACGCCAGCCTGTATGCCAAGTTTCTTCGTCAGTTCAGCGGGCGCCATGGGGCAAAACGTGTTGAGGGGAAAATTGACCAGGTAAAAGTCAATCCGGATAACGGCCATATTTCCTCGCTGAAACTGGACAATGGCGATGAACTAGACGGAGATTTTTTCATTGATTGCACTGGAATGCGTGCGCTACTCATCGAGAAAACTCTGCACACGGGCTTTGAGTCCTGGTCGCACTGGTTGCCATGCGATGGTGCCGTCGCTGTACAGACCGAGGCGGTAGAGCCGCCGCGGCCCTATACCCGTTCCATCGCCCGGGAAAGTGCCTGGCAATGGCGCATCCCGCTGCAGCATCGGGTGGGCAATGGTCTCGTGTTTGCCAGTAGTTACCAGAGCGACGACGCTGCGTGCCATCAATTAGCTGAAAATATTGCAGGTGTGCCGCTGACCGATCCACGATTGATCAAGTTCCAGACCGGGCGGCGACGCAAGCAGTGGCATAAAAACTGCTTGGCAGTAGGTTTGTCCAGCGGATTTTTGGAGCCGCTGGAATCCACCAGTATTCATCTGATTCAGCAAAATATCGTGCGCTTCTTGCGACTCTTTCCCCACCGGGAAATCAGCCAGGTGGCAGTAGATACATTTAACCGGGAAGCAGAATTCGATATGGAGCGTATCCGGGACTTCATTATTCTGCACTATAAGGTGACCGAACGGGACGATACGGAATTCTGGCGTTACTGCCGGAATATGCGTATTCCCGATACCCTTTCCGCGAAAATCGATCTGTTCCGTGAAACGGGGCATGTAAACAGGGATGGCAATGAGCTTTTTGTGGATTCCTGGCAGCAGGTGATGTTCGGGCAGGGTCTTGTGCCTGAGCGGTACCACCCGTTGGTCGATGTGATGTCTGAAGAAGAGCTGCGCGGTTTTATTCAGCAGGTGAGTCAGCAAATAGATGGCTCTATGTCACAGCTGAAAGATCACCATGAGTACCTTATGGATACATTGCAGAAAAAAGCCGTAGCAGGCGTTGGTGCACTCTCGTAGCGCCATTGTGAGTCGACGGTTATTCGCCCCGAATTGGTGACCTTCTTAAAGTGGGACGACTCCGTCCCACTAATTTCATTAACATCGACCCCGCGATCTATTGAGATGTGGGCGGCAACGCCCAAGCCAGAATAAAAACAACGAAGAGGTGAGGTTTGAGATGCGTACGTCGAAGAATGTATTCGGCACGTCTCGCGCGCCGGTTTTTTCTCTTTTTGTCGGTAGTGCCTGATCAGGTGTGAGCGGCATATCTAATGACTTCCTCCCTGTCAGTCTGCTAGGCAAACCTCGATAGTGTGACCGCGCTCAACAAGCTCTTTGCTTGCGAATGAAAATCCAAAAATAACATTAAAGGAGGCAGCGATGTCCAGACTCCTATTTCGCTCCGCGACCACTGTATTGGCTTTAGTGGCCAGTGCCTGTGGAGGGGGTGGTTCTAGCGGTAATGAAAATACAAGCATGTCGGCGGAGCCGCCAGTCGCGGATGCTCGTCCTGATCGGTGTCTTGAGGATCCGATGAACTCGGGATACTGTCTGGTCTGGCAGGATGAATTTGCCGGCGAGGGCATCGATAGTGAGAAATGGTCCCACGAAATAAATTGCTTCGGCGGAGGCAATGACGAAGCCCAGTGCTACACGGATGCACCGGAGAACTCCTGGGTTGCCGACGACAAACTGCATATCAAGGCAGTTCGTGAAAATGCAGTTGGCCCGAGCCGGGTTGACGATGATCCAAGCTACGATCGCAACGATGTCTCCGGTAGTGGTACTTACACCTCTGCACGTTTGCGTACCAAGGGTCTAGGGGACTGGAAGTACGGCCGTTTCGAGATACGTGCAAAGCTGCCGTTTGGGCAGGGCTCTTGGCCGGCTTTCTGGATGCTGCCCACGGATTGGACTTACGGCGGCTGGCCGCTCTCCGGCGAAATCGACATTTTGGAAGCTGTGAATCTTAAGGTCGGCGGTGAAGATCAGGTGCACGGCACGCTGCACTACGGAGGTAGTTGGCCGGGCAACGTTCACACTGGCGAATCGCACCGCATTGGCGGAAATCTCAATCCTGCAGATGATTTCCACACTTACGCGGTGGAGTGGGAAGAGGGCGAGATTCGCTGGTATGTGGATGGCGACCACTACGCTACCCAGACCAGCGACGGCTGGTATACCACCGCCGCACTGGATAATCCGTTGGCACCTTTCGACCAGACGTTTCATCTGATTCTTAACCTAGCGGTGGGGGGCAACTGGCCGGCCAGTGTGAACGACACGGGTATCGACGAGGGCGCCTTCCCACAGGAGTTCCAGATCGATTATGTACGGGTGTACCAGTGCACGGAAGACTTTGATACCGGCAAGGGCTGTGCAAGTACCGATGGTGAATTTGTGTTCAATCCTGGCAAGCAGCCACCACAGGCGCCAGATACTACTGCTGATGAACTGGTGGTATTTGACGGTGAGGCGAAGGCCCCTTACCAATGGCACACCTGGACCGCTTCTGGCACAGTCGATATAGCGGTGGTGGATGTCGGTGGCGACTACGGTGACGTGGCCGAGATTACCTGGAACACCGACCAAGGTATTGGTTATTTCCAGTCTGATGCCGCCTTTGATCTGAGCGACTTCACCTTCATCGAGTTCGACCTGCAGGTGCTCGCCGAGCCCAGCGATGCGGGTTCGGCATTGCTGACGTTTCGTGCGGACTGTGTGCATCCGTGCTCTTCCGGTGACTATCCACTGGTAATGCCCGCGGTGGATCAGTGGACCCGTTTCCAGATCCCGTTGCTGGAGTTGGAGCAGGGCGGGCTGAATACCGCGAGCGTAAACACTCCTTTTGTAATTTCTCCCGCTTGGGATAATCAAATGGGCGCCGTGCTGCAGATAGACAATGTGAGTCTTACCCGCTAGCACCTCTCCATCCTTCAACTAATTGGTCCCATTTCAAGATTCTGAGGTTCTCAGGAAGGTGGTCTGCACCATTTTGTGACCGTGCCGTGAAGTGGGACGCATCTTGGGGATGGTCAGTTTAAAAATAAGGCTGACGAGGCCAGATGCGGTGGAACGCTGCCGCTGGCCGCACTACGTCCCGATCTAAATAAAAATAACGTAGATGAGATAGCGATGAAAAACCTCCACGCGAATGCTGCGCATTGGCGCAGCGCCCTCGTATTCTCGAGCTGCCTAATTTCAGCAGCGATTTCTCAAGCCGCCAATGCGGACGTCGACTACTCTGATGTCGGTCCGATATTATGGGAAGAAAACTTCAATGATTTGAATACCTCGACCTGGAATGTAGTCGAGGGAGACGGGTGCGCCTATGGGGCGAATCTCTGCGGCTGGGGCAACCAAGAGTTGCAGTGGTATGCCGCCGACAATGTAACGATCGAGGATGTCCCAGGGGAGCCGGGCAACAAGGCACTCACTCTGACTGCGCGTAGCGAGTCTGTAGCCAGCAGTGCATTCACCTCGGGCAAAGTCGACTCAAAGGGCAAAATTTCGATTCAGTACGGCATGATTGAAGCTCGTTTGCGCGTGCCTCAGGTAGAAACTGGGCTGTGGCCAGCGGCCTGGTTGTTGGGCACCAGCACGGCGACTTGGCCAGCCAATGGCGAAATCGACATGATGGAAATGGGGCATCGTGCTGAGGCCCGAATCGCTGCGGGTCATCCCAGTGCAGATATAAATAGTTATGTTGGGTCGAATGCAATCTTTTACTCAGAGGCAGCCTGCTCTGAGGGTAATCCGACCTGTGCCGCGAGCACCGCGTGGCAAACCGATAATGCCTATGTAGCTGACACCCCGCTGTCAGATCGCTTTGTGACCTACCGCACCTATTGGACCGATACCCAAATTCGTTTCACTGTGGTGGATAACGGTGTTGAGCACGACCTTTATGCTGCGCCGATTTCCATCGGCGAGGGTATGGAGGAGTTCCAGGCACCTTTTTATCTTCTCTTAAACCTCGCGGTTGGCGGCAACTTTACCGATGCGGCGACCGCTGCGGAAGTTACCGCACCATTGCCCTCCAAAATGTACATCGACTATGTGCGCGTTTATGAGCTCAGCGGTTTGGGAGAAGTGACGCTAGGCGGCGGTACTCCCCAGGCTGGGGATTTTGGTGTCTTTACTGATAATACGATGGTGGATGACGGGCTGGAGGCCGGGGTAAGCGCCGATATTTATGTTTGGAATACGGCATCGGTAGCGCAAGGTCAGGAGGAGCCCTTTGAAGGTAGCAACGTGATCGCCTGGGACTACAACACGCCTGGTATGTGGTTTGGCGGTGGTATTGATAGCCGTCGGGCGCTGGATATGGGCAATTACGAGGAAGGCGAGTTAAGTTTCCGCATAAAGATGCCCCCGGATGTCGCCTTCAAGGTGGGGGTGAAAGATGTCCATGGCAATGAAAGCTGGACGAGCTTCCCTGCGCAGTCGACGACCTACGGGCTGGTGCGAGATGGTAACTGGGGCCAAGCAAATATCCCGATTGCGGAGTTGCGCACACCTGGGCTTGACCTGACATCCATGCAAGGGATGTTCTACATCGCCAGTGAAGATGGAAACCTACCGTCGGCAGGTTTCTCCATGGCCATCGACGATATCGTGTGGGTCGGTGGTACATCATTGCCTGTCGATAGCGATGGCGACGGCGTGGATGACAGCCTCGATCAGTGCCCGGCGACACCGGCGGGCACCGCGGTGAATGGCAGCGGTTGTCCGCTACCGACCCAGTTGCGCATAGAGGCCGAGGATTACGCCCGTTTCTTTGATACCACCGCGGGAAATACCGGCGGAGCCTGTCGCAGCGACGACGTTGACCTCGAAAATACCACCGACGCCGGTGGCGGCTGCAATGTGGGTTATGTGGCTACCGGTGAGTGGCTCGAATACGACTTTGCGGTGGCACCGGGCACCTATCAAATCACCAGCCGGGTGGCTTCCCAGTACGGCGGTGCGAATTATTCCCTGGCCATCGATGGCGCCGGTGTGGCCAGCGGCAACGTTCCCGCAACGGGCGGCTGGCAGAGCTGGCAATCCCAGGACCTCGGTACCTACAGCCTCGGCGGTGACCATAGTTTGCGGGTCGCCATGGAGGGCGGTGAGTTCAATCTGAATTGGATCGAGTTCACCCAGGTCCCGGCGGATTCCGACGGCGACGGCGTTGACGATAGTGCCGACCAGTGCCCCGGCACCCCCCAGGGCGTGGCCGTGGACAGCAGCGGTTGCGCCCTGCCACCCGCCGATAGCGATGGTGACGGTGTCGCCGATACCAGTGACCTGTGCCCGAATACCCCGGCCGGTGCCAGCGTGGATGCCGACGGTTGTGAAGTGGTCGCGCAAGGCCATGGCATTACCCAGATCGACAACACGCAAGTGCGCTTCTACGTGAATAATAGCGTCTGGGCGGTGGTCCATTACAGCATCAATGGCGGTGCGGAATTGAATCTGTCCATGAACCGCGTCGGCGATGACAACATCCTGGACGTTGGCGGGCTTGCGCCCGGTGACTCGATTAGCTACTGGTACACCTACGACAGTGGCACCGGTGCCGTCGATACCTTCCCGGCAGAGCCCAAATACACATTTACCCTTGCCAGTACTGCGTCGGATACCGACGGGGACGGCGTGCTGGATGCGAATGACCAGTGTCCCATGACCCCGGCCGGTACCGCTGTGGATGCCAGCGGTTGCCCTATCGCCGCACAGGACAGTGACGGTGACGGCGTTGTGGATGGTGATGACCTCTGCCCCGCGACACCGGCAGGCACCGCGGTAGATGCGGACGGTTGCCCGATTACCGCACAAGACAGTGACGGTGACGGCGTCGAGGACGCTATCGATGCCTGCCCGAATACCCCGGCACAAACCCCGGTCGACGCGCAGGGCTGTGCGGTGGCGCAATCGGAGCAGGAAGTGAGCGTGAACGGCAACCTGCTGGTCGGCGGTCCCGATTCATCGCTGCCCGGATACACCCTGTACGTGTTCGACAACGACGCCGGCAGCAGCAGTTGCTATGACAGCTGCGCTAGTAACTGGCCGCCACTGCTCGTGACCGATGGCCTCGCCTCCGGTGCCGCGGGTCTCGGCAGCGTGCAGCGCAATGACGGCAACTGGCAGGTGACCTACGAAGGCCGGCCGCTGTACTTTTATGCCGGCGACAATGGTGCCGCCCAGACGAACGGGGATGGCCTCGGTGGTGTCTGGTGGCTGGCGGTTTACAATCCGCAAACCCTGGCGGTGGTCCCGCTGTATGACGCGACCACCGAGCTGGAACCTGCGATCAAGTTCGATCGCGGCGATGCACTGGTTACCCGTTTCTCCGACCGCGCGCGCGACCGCCACGCCAAGGAAGACCATTTCCAGGCTTACGATCACTACCTGAGTTTCTACTGGGAAGATCGCACCGCCGCGATCGAGATCATCGACGAGGTCGCCAAAGGCGGCGATACGGTGCGAATGAACGTACGCACGGAATTTCGCTTGAGCGATACCGAAGCGGAGAACCGCTGGTTCTATCGCGGCGTTGGCACTGTGGCCGAATACTGCGACAACGGCGTGATGAACGTGGTGGACCAGTACAACTACTACAAGGAGCGCAGCTTCAACTGCCGTGAAAACCGCCCGATTCAGGTGGGCGACCTACTGGAGTTCGAGATCAGCCAGTTCCTGGATGCCAGCGTGCCCAATGGTCGCGCCAACTACTACGGCACCACCTACCTGTATATCGTCGGCGAGGGTTTGGTCCCCTGGGATGTTGGCGGCTCGACACCATTCGGTGGGATCAAGGATTCATTCAAAATTCCGGAAAGCGCCTGGCTGGGTGGTGAAACCACCATTCACGCATTGACCTCTGGTGAAACCGACAACCACTTTATGCAGATGGCGACCAACCTGGGCTACGACAATGCGCAGCCGTTTATGCTTGGACGCCGTGTATTGCACACATCTGCGATCGATGGTGTGCATGACGAGAAGCCACTGGAAAACCCACCTCTACAGGACATGGTGGGGCTTGCCGGCCCGCACTATGTCAACGACAGCTGCGCCAGCTGCCACGAGCGCAACGGCCGTGCGGCACCCGCTCCCGTAGGTGAACCGTTGGACAAGTGGGCGTTTAAAGTGGCCGATGCCAATGGCAACCCGCACCCCTTCCTCGGCAGTGCACTGCAGTCGAAAGCGCGCGATGGCGCCGCGAGCGAAGGCGATGTCTCCATCGCGTTCTGGACGGAGCAAAACGGTTTGCGCTCGCCCAATTACGCCTTTACCGGCGTTACCCCGGAGCGTTTTTCCGCGCGTATCGCACCGGGCCTGGTCGGTATGGGATTGCTGGAGGCCATCTCTGAGACCTCCGTACTGGCCAACGAAGATCCGGACGATAGCAACGGCGATGGTATCTCCGGTCGCGCCAATCGCGTGGTCGATCCCGAGACCGGCGACACCCGGCTTGGGCGTTTCGGCTGGAAAGCGGGCGCGGCGAGTATTCGCCATCAGCTGGCTCGCGCGCTGAATACCGACATGGGCGTAATGACCTCGGTGCTGCCGCAACCGGATTGTGGCAACAGCCAGACCGATTGCGGTGCAAGTGGCGCGGAGCTGGCCGATGAACACCTAGTTGACCTGACCAAGTACATTGCCCTGCTGGGTGTGCGTCCGCAGCGTGACTATGACAACCCGGTGGTGCAAAACGGCGAGCAACTGTTTGCCAGCATCGGCTGTGCCGACTGCCACACGCCAACCCAGCAAACCAGTGCATACCACCCCCTGGCGGAATTGCGCAACCAGACCATTCACCCCTATACCGATCTGTTACTGCACGATATGGGGCCGGGCCTGGCGGACAACCTGGGTGAAGGCGAGGCCAGCGGTGCGGAATGGCGTACTGCACCCTTGTGGGGTTTGGGCCTGTCTGCCTGTGTCACCGGTGGTGTAGAGAACCCCATCGGCGGCCAGGGCAACGAGGTCTGCACTCCCGTGCACAGCTATCTGCACGATGGTCGCGCGCGCTCCATTGAAGAGGCCATTCTGTGGCATGGCGGTGAAGCACAAAGCGCAAACGATGCCTTCCAGAACCTGTCGAGTCAGGACCGCAGTGCGGTACTGGAATTCCTAAACTCACTCTAATACCCAGGCAATGAAACCTATTCTCCGGCTCCCGCATCGCGAGGGCCGGAGAATATCGCCGCGGGTTTTCACCTGAGTTACCACATGATTTCTTTCCTTATTGGTTCACTTGTTACTGCAAGTGTGGGGCCGCTGGTGCCTGCTGCGGATCCCTTGCCCATTGGCGATGGGGCTGCGCCTTATGCCCTTGAGCATCCGGTCGAGTACCCAGGCGAGAATCTGTTCGAAGAGCTGGTCGAATACCTGGGCGCAAGCGGCGAATACCAGGAGGTTCACAGCTTGCTGGTGTTTCGCGGTGGCGAGGTGTTGGCCGAGCGCTACTTTGCGGGAAACGCGGATTACATCGATTTTCTCGGCGGTGTAAAGCGCGTAGCAGTCCCCAATCAAAAACAGTGGCGGGCGTCTGATCTGCACTACGTTGCTTCGGTCAATAAAAGTGTGACTGCACTGCTTACGGGAATATGGCTACACGAACAGGGCCGAACTGCCACACAGACCATGGCGCCGCTGTTGCCCCGCTACCGGTCGTATTTTTCAGATCCCGCAAAGGCCGCATTAACCGTGCACGATATCCTGTCGATGCAGTCGGGTTTTCGCTGGGACGAGTGGAATGACGATGATCTGGTGCGGCTGTGGCAAACCGATAACTTTGCGGACTTTCTACTGGCGAGGGCAAATCATGGCCCAGGGAAAAAGTGGCGTTACAACAGCGCGGCGCCAAATCTTCTGTATGAGGCCATTCAGGAAACGCTCTCGGTACCGCTCCAACTGTGGGCGGAGCAACGCCTCTATCGCCCGTTGGGGATAACAGAGTTTCATTGGGGGCGGCAGCCGAATGGTATCGCGGAAGCCTCGGCCCGGTTGTCGTTGTTGCCTCGGGATATGCTGAATCTTGGCGTGCTAATTTTGCAGCGTGGACGCTGGAAGGGACAGCAAGTCGTACCGCCTCGGTGGATTCAGCAGATGTGCTCGGTGCAGGCAGAAGGACCTTCCGGTGCCTATGGGTACGGCATTTGGCCGCGCAACTTTAATGGTCTTTCAGTGTGCACGGCGGAAGGGGATGGAGGGCAATACATCCATGTCATCGAAGAGAAAGAAATGGTTGTGGTAATGACCCAGGGCAATTACTTGCAGTGGCCGCTATATCGCAATCAGTCAGACGAGATCTTACAAAGACTATTGGAAGCGTTAGATTAGGGCTTAACTTATTTGAATCTGATCATAAGGTAAGTAAGGATCCTGAATTTGAGACAGATTCAGATCAATCTGATGATGCTTGGCAGCCGTTTAGAGTGATGAATTTAATGATTCGTTAATTAAGTAGTCTTAGCGATATTTACAATAATAATCTAACTTGGGTTGGTTTTATGAATATCTGCAACCTTTTCAAATATGTTTTTGTTCTTCTAATGCTTTTTCTAAGTGCCAAGGCTCTATCGGTTGGCACTTTTACCCAAATAGTATCACCTTCCAATGGCAGCAAGTTTGATGCCGGGTCTACGATCGAAGTGCTTGTCGAGGCTGAGGATCCAGATGGCATCGATGTTGCGCGATTATGGGTGGATGGCAATTATTATGACTTAGATGATCAGGCACCCTATAAATTTTATCTTTCGTCCCTTACAGAAGGGGAACACACTCTAATGGTGCGCGCGAAAGATGGAAAGGGCAATGCTATCGACAGCCAAACCATTACTGTTTCGATCGAAGCGCCCAAGCCATATGCCAGAATTATTTCACCGAAAGATGGCTCAGTGTTTTCAGCGGGCGATACATTGACAGTTGCCGTTGATGTCTTTGATCCAATTGATATTGAGGTTGCGCGCTTGTGGCTGAATGGCCAGTACTGGGATATCGATCAAAGTGCACCATTTGCATTCAATATTAGTGATCTATCATCAGGTACTTATTCCCTGGAGGTTCGCACCAAGAACCAACTAGGAGAGTTGCTTAACAGTGAAGTTGTATCAGTCGATATCGTAGATCCAGAGATTTCAGCCCCTCCAGAAGATGTAGCCATACCTATACCTGAGTCAATATCAATAGCGTGCGCAGAAGAAACATTATGCGCATGTCGGTTAGATGGCGGAGCGGTAAAGATTGTATTTGACCTTGGGGAAGCGAATGCATCACCAAAGTTTTTTGTTGGGCGAGGGGCTGCTCCCGATATTGGGCTCTTCAAAGCCAATCAAGATGCAACGGATTCTGAATCTGGTACTTACTGGTTTGAGGATTTGGAGAACGATTACTCGGGAGATAGCGTACATTTTAACGTTTTTTCGACATCATGGTTTCCTGGTGCGGGAGGCCTCGATTTTCTATATCTGGAGTATGATAGTTTAGCCGCGTGCAACTCAGGAAATGCACCTGCACCAGAATCAGAGCCAGAGTCAGACCCAGAACCAGAACCCATTGCATCCCCTGAGGATATCCCTTATGCAAAGGTTACATTTCCCCTCAATGGAGCCACCGTTAACCTAGGAGATCAGCTAATTGTGCGAGCGGATGCATTTGCCCAAGGTGGCATTAGCGTTGCTCGACTTTGGATTGATGATGTTTACCATAGTCTGGACAACACACAACCTTATGAGTTCGCCGTGGATGGGCTTGGTGCGGGTGTTCATTCACTGAGTATCAGGGCAAAAGACAACTCTGGAAATATACATGAGAGTGATGTCGTAACTATTACAGTGTCGCCAGACGAAATTTCAGAAGAAGCTATTCTGTTGCCAATTGAAGTCTTCGGCCCAGGCGGTACGACGAAGAGTGTCCGCTTCGACCTTGAGGATCCTTCAAGCATTACACATTTATATCTACGCTGTAACGCTTGTGGTTATCATGATATTCGGTTGGACAAAGAAAGTGATAAAGTTAAAGCCAGTGTCCGGCTAAATGGCGGAGCCGCAATCCCATTAAAACACTTTATCGAAAATGATCGGGTATATGGAAACCCCGATATTCGTATTATAGGTGGCGAAGCTGACTACGGCGGTATCGGTGGCGGGTTTCGTACAGTGAGAATGACTGTGCCAATTAGTGGCTTGGTTGCCGGTGAAAACATCCTCACGTTTGAGCATGAGAACGCCGAGGCCCCGAGTATCGGGTTCCGCATCATCGAGCTCAATTTGTTAGAAAATGGATCCTTGTCAAACATGATCTTGGATGCTTCGAACATTGCTTATGAAGATCCAGGCTCATGGGCCCCGCCTCGTGATACACCTCAAGAAATTGCTGAAGGTAAGGCGCTATGGGAAGCGCGCAACACTCTCTATGATCCATGGCTTGATAACATTGATGGACAAGGAAATGGTCGAGGTGAATTTGATGGGGCGATGCAAGCTTCCTGTGCAGATTGTCACGCTGCAGACGGGCGGGATTTGAAATACTTTAATTTTTCAAATTATTCGATTATTGAACGCTCCAAGTTCCATGGTTTGAGCCATGCAGATGGGGAGAAAATTGCGTCATACATTCGCAATCTGTATGTCCCCCTGGTAAGCCAGGCCAGGCCTTGGAACCCGACCTATCAGCCTGGGGCAGGCCTTGATTCCCGTCCTGTACACGAATGGGCGGCAGGTGCTGGTATCGATGCCATACTTGATCAAGACCAAGATCTTGCACCCTATCTTTTCCCAAATGGCACATCTCTGGATGCTGTACGTAAAGTAGTGGATCGATTTGGCAAGCTGAACTTAAGGGAATTACCCATCAACATTCCCATGCCGGAGTGGAACCAGTGGCTGCCAATTATCCATCCCGACGATGCTTTTGATACTTTGGATCCTGCGATAAATTCCGATGCAAGAGGGCGCTATGTGGCAATACCGTTTTACAAGCTGTTATATAACGATGCTTACACGAGCCCCAATCGCGAAACCTTGGGTTATGCCCGTGATATTAAAGACTGGTTACGGCAAGGTAATAGCTGTGGACAAGGGGAGCCAATGCGAGCCATCAATGGTGATATTGTTGAAGCAATCGCATTGCCCATGCCCACTGTGGACTGGAATAGTTGCGGCAACATTAGTGCTTCTCGCGAAGCGTTGGAGATGATCGAAATTGCCAAGCGCGGGTTGACGGCCTGGTCCTCGGTAAAAATGTGGGAAATTATTCACAGTAACAACTTAGAGCAAGAGTCCATGCAACAAGGCCGGAGCGTCTGCTCTGACGGGCGTTGCGTTGATGCCAGCGAGCCGCGAGGCTGGGTTGTAGATGGTCGCAACGTGTTTGACCGTCCGCCACACTTTACTGCTACTGGCGGCGTTCGGCAGTACTTCACGCAAAATCAAATGCTCGGTATCTTCGAGTCAAACGCTTGGTACCACTTGAATATGGTTCTTAATACTGGATACAGAGAAACCATGCCGTCCCATTTTGCTTATACATATAGCCATGTAGAGCTTCTGCAGCAGTTTTCAAAAATTGATCAAGGTTTCCGTTTTTGGGCGACGATGATCAAGCAGCGTCAACTGCAAACCAATGGCAAGTATGGTATTGAAGCGGGGTTGGATTTACGTACAGCACAGCCGTATATCTACTACGGTACTGCACGAGGTACCACGAAAACAGATACGCAATCAAGTATAGGGCAGCCATTGTGGGGCCGGTTGGCGCAAGCAATGGTTGAGGATTTTGTGGATGATGCAAACAATGCGACTGCGCAGGACTGGGCTAATGCGACGCAAAATAGAAAAGTACAAGATAGAAACAGTGCAAATTTTTCGCCGTGCAGCGAAAAATGTACATTTGATCTTGGTGAATATCAGGGAAGAAATACCTATCGAGTAATTCCCAAATTACGAGAGATTGGTGTCCAGGATTATGCTATTCAAGACTTAATTGATTGGGCGGAAAAAACATGGCCTCACGGCCCGTGGGATGATTTGCGATAGTTTCTGGTAGCGGGTTGATTAGTCTACTCAGAGGCCCCACAGACCCCTACTACCCCAATAATCGAAAGTAGCTTGATGGCATTGTGGCAGAAGGTGATCTGTGGGTGGTACAGCCGTGGGAATCATCGGTAGGTGGCGGGAACAATTCAACTCGCATACTCCGCCACGTTTTTCGCGTTTTTCTCGGCCGCTAAGCGTTGGCTGCTCCTCTTTTTATGCCGCCGGAAAGGGCATTTTTTCGAAATTCTGTCGGCGACATGCCAACCAGGCGGCTGAAAAAGCGATGGAAGGCTGACTTGCTGTTAAAGCCGGATTCAAGCAAAACATCGAGAACGGTCATTTCGGACTTGTCCGGATTGGAGAGCAGTGCCTTGGCGGTTTCCACTCGATAACTGTTTACATATTCGAAGAAATTGGTGCCGAAGTGCTTGTTGATTACCGCAGAAACTTCTTTTACAGGCAGATCTGCTCGTTCGGAAAACTGTTCCAGATTCAAGTTTTTTTTGAGGTAAAGCTTGTCGACTTCCATTGCGTTGCGCACTTTTTCGATATTCCATTCCGACGGTTCTCCATCTTCGGGGACGCTCTTGCGGATCTCTGTCTCTGGACTAGTTGCGAGCAATCTTTGTGCGTAGGTGAGGTTATACGCAAAAAACGCGTTGATCAGTACGAAGGAAAAGTAGTTGTCGATGATACCCATGTAATCTGCAACGTAGTCACTAGAGAACTTGGCCACAATGTGTACGGTAGCGGTCCAGGCCCAGGTAATGCATACGCCTAATACCGGCATCGTCAACCAGTTTAATTCCATCTCGGAATAGTCAGAGTACTCATCATTCAGCTCGTGGCGATATCGGCGAATCTGGTGGAGTGCTGCCGCCGCATATAGAAAGGGCATCACTGACACCAAATCCCAGACAAGTGTGACGGCCTTCGCAGGGAGTGTTTGCCCCGGGTCTGGGGTATAGCGTAGGTCGCTGCTAGAGATATCGAAAGCGGTAATCCACAAAATGGCAAACATCGCAGGGACAATGTGCAGTGCCATGCGGGGAGTGAAAGAGAAATCCCGTCGGGTAAGAGAGCAGACATAGAGGTAGATTGCAGGTCCCTTGAGTAACAATGCAGTCACCAGCAAAGCCGGCATCAAGTTTTGCTCTACCCAAGAGTTGAATGTTATTTGATCACTCCACAATGCGAGTGTACATGCGGACGCAAAGGCTATGATGATCAAAAAAGCAGCTAATAAATGGCCATCGTGGCGGGAGCGTGTTGGCAAAATAGATCGAAATACAGCCAGCAACAGACACTCGGCTGCTGTCATGATCAGAACCACATCGTGAATATTGAAAAGATAGTGTTTCATACGCGTACCGCCGGAGAGTTTATCGTTTTATAGGTTTCTCATTCGTCCCATTTCACACTGGCCTCGCCTGGGAAAGTGACGCGGCTCATTTTGTGCTCGGGGGTAAAAGTGGGACGAACCCCGATTGGGTATACCGTACAACAGAGACTGCTGAACTGTGGGGGCCAAGCAAAGTGGTTGCCCTAAAGATACGAAGTCTAACGAAAAAAGAACAGATGCGGGAGTTCTACGGTGATGAAGAAGCGAATTCTGCTGGGGGTCCTCTACGGAGCGATAGTTGGCATTGGACTTTCCGGTTGTGCTGAGCAGAAATTGGAGGGAGTAGTGGATGCTGAGGGTATTGATGCCGACAATGCAGCGGTCTACTGGCCGCAGTTGACCTCTCCCATCGCCAAGGACCCGGTGATCGAATCGCGGATTGATGCACTACTGGCAAGAATGACGGTCGAAGAAAAAGTCGGCCAGATGGTACAGGTGGAGATCCGCACCGCAACGCCCGAAGATGTGAAGCAGTACCACATCGGTGCCATCTTGAATGGTGGCGGTAGCTTCCCATATGACAACAAGCACGCTAGCGTGGACAGCTGGGTCGCGCTCGCCGATGAATACTATAAAGCCTCCGTCGACACGACTGACGGTGGAGTCGGAATCCCCATGATTTGGGGAACCGATGCGGTTCACGGTCACAACAATGTAATTGGTGCGACCCTATTCCCTCATAATATTGCCCTCGGTGCCACGCAGAACCCGGAATTGATGCGTCAGATTGGTGTTGCCACTGCTGCCGAAGTCCGCGCGACGGGCATCGATTGGATCTTTGCGCCCACACTCGCGGTCGTGCGTGACGACCGTTGGGGGCGCACCTACGAATCCTACGCCGAAAACCCGCAAGTTGTGCATAGCTACGCAGGTAAGCTGGTTGAGGGCCTGCAAGGCAGAGCCGACAGTGAAGAACGGCTGCAAGGTAAACACGTCATCGGCACGGCCAAGCACTGGCTGGCCGACGGCGGCACCGAGAACGGTATTGACCGCGGTGATGCGGTGATGAGTGAAGAGGAACTGGTCAATATTCACGCCCAGGGTTACTTCTCTGCAATCGAAGCCGGTGTCCAGTCGGTGATGGCATCGTTCAGCAGCTGGAACGGTGAGAAGATGCATGGTCATCAATATCTGATGACTGATGTACTGAAAGAGCGACTGGGTTTTGACGGTTTTGTAGTCGGCGACTGGGCAGGACACCAGTTTGTGAATGGCTGCAGCATTGACAGCTGCCCACAGGCGATCAACGCCGGTTTGGATATGTTTATGGCTCCGGACCCTAGCTGGAAATCACTCTTTGCAAATACCGTAGCCCAGGCAAAGAGCGGTGAGATTTCTTCCGAGCGACTCGACGATGCGGTGCGCCGCATTCTGCGAGTCAAAATGCGCTCCGGCCTGTTCGAAGCGGGTCTGCCCTCCGAGCGAGCCAATGCCGGTGATGAGTCCCTGATCGGTGCCGCGGCGCACCGCTCCATCGCTCGTCAGGCGGTGCGTGAATCCTTGGTGTTGTTGAAAAACAACGACAGCCTTTTACCACTGGCGCGTGATCAGCGCGTGCTGGTGGCCGGTGACGGCGCCGACAATATCGGCAAGCAGTCCGGTGGCTGGAGTATCACCTGGCAGGGAACCGGCAACCAGAATAGCGATTTCCCCGGTGCAACTTCCTTGTTTGGCGGCATCGCCGCAGTGGTTGAATCTGCGGGCGGTATCGCCGAACTTTCGGTAGATGGTAGCTTCGAGCAAAAGCCGGATGTGGCCATCGTGGTGTTTGGTGAAGATCCCTATGCGGAAATGCAGGGTGATATTTCTAACCTGGACTACAGCGGCGATAAAGATTTAGCGCTACTGCAACGTTTGAAGGAGCAGGGTATTCCGGTCGTTTCTCTGTTCATTACCGGCCGTCCTCTTTGGACCAACCCGGAAATTAATGCCTCCGATGCATTTGTGGTGATCTGGCAACCGGGTACTGAAGGTAGTGGTGTAGCGGACGTACTCTTCCGCAAGATTAGTGGCGAGGTAAACCACGATTTTACCGGCAAGTTGACTTTTTCCTGGCCTAATGATGCGCAGCCCACTCGACGCAATCCCGGTGAAAATGAATCGCTGGCGCAGTTTCACTACGGCTATGGTCTAGGTTATGAGGATCGGATACAGATCGCCGTACTGTCTGAGGAGAGTGGCCTAAAAATGGGCGATGGCAAGGGAGAGCTGGCGGTATTCGATGGCCGGGCTCTGGATCCGTGGCGCCTCCAGGTGACTGATGCTGGAAATAACCAGACCATAATTTCAAGTAGTGTCGCCAAGTTACACGGCATCAGTGTGCAGTCCGTCGATCGCAAGGTTCAGGAAGACAGTCGTCGCCTTCGCTGGACTGGCGAAGGCAGTGCGATGGCAGGCTTCTTCGCGAACAGCCGCACCGATCTTTCTGCGTATCTGGGCAACCACGGCGCACTGATTTTTGATGTAAAGGTCGACGGCGCACCTAGCGATCCCGTTAGTCTGGGAATGTACTGCGGTCAGGACTGCGGTGCCGAGAAGTCCATTACCGAAGTGCTGCAGAGTGCAGTTCCCGGCGAGTGGAAAACCGTCACCGTAGATCTGCAGTGTTTGGCTGCTGATGGTGCAAGAATGGATATGGTGCTGTCGCCCTTTTACATGCGTACAGAGGGAAAGTTGGACTTGACGATTCATGATGTGCGTGTCGCGTCTCAAGCAGAAGCAGAAATTCACTGCAGCTGAACGGCAACCCCGCCCCCCAGTGCGCATCCGTGCTGGGGATTGCCATGCCTCTGAAATTACACAGTAACTTCTAATTGAGAACATGGAAATTGTGCTCATTAGCCGTGCCACCAATGCCGCGACAAACGTGGGCGAAATAAAAGTCAGAGCCGACAAACGGCGTTTAGTAAGTGAGAGAATAAAAAATGAATACAACCATCAGCAGCAGTGGTAGGGCGATCGACGCAAGTGCAAGCGTTGCGTCAGGAGTCGGATCTCCTGAGAACCTCGTCGAAAATACTACTACCGAAACCAATCATGGGTTGATTATTGCAATCAGTGGTATTGCCACCATTGGCGGCTTCCTGTTCGGATTCGATAGTGGTGTGATCAATGGTACCGTGGAGGGCCTGCAGACCGCATTTAACTCTAATACTGCTGGTACCGGCTTTAACGTGGCTTCCATGTTGTTGGGTTGTGCCATTGGTGCATTCTTTGCTGGTACCCTGGCCGACCACTATGGCCGTAAGGCACTATTAGTCACCTCGGCTGTCATGTTTATTGTATCTGCCTGGGGTTCTGGCGCAGCAACGGGGTCACTGGAATTTGTTTTTTATCGCATTCTTGGCGGCCTTGCCGTCGGCGCTGCAAGTGTCATGACACCAGCATATATTAGTGAGGTGGCGCCCGCCGCTTACCGGGGGAGGCTAGCCACCGTCCAACAGGTCGCAATTATTTGCGGCCTTACGGCGGCCTTCCTAAGTAACTACGCCATTGCCAAGTTTGCGGGTGCCTCTACCACTGAGTTCTGGATGGGCTTCGAAGCCTGGCGCTGGATGTTTTGGATCGAGCTGGTTCCTGCGGCAATTTTTCTGGCGGGCCTTTACTTTATTCCCGAAAGTCCACGCTTTTTGGTCGCCCGTGGGTTTAGTGACAGGGCGCACTCGGTACTGACCCGTCTGTTCGGGGAGCGTGCAGCGACAGAAAAAACGCAGGATATTCGCGCATCTCTCGCCGATGATCATCGCCCCCGCCTCTCCGATCTGAAGGACACAAGCACCGGTAAACTGCGCAGAATCGTTTGGGTCGGTATCGGCCTGGCTGTTTTTCAACAGCTGGTGGGGATCAATGTCGTGTTCTATTATGGCGCGATATTGTGGCAATCAGTCGGGTTTACTGAGAGCGATGCGCTGCTTATTAATGTGGTTTCGGGTGCTGTGAGTATTGCCGCAGTGATTAGCGCTCTGATGTTGGTGGATAAGATTGGCCGCAAGCCTCTACTTTGGTTCGGGTCCGGCGGTATGGCGCTGACGCTGGCGATAATGGCCATTTCCTTTTCGCAAGCGACCCTTGATGCATCTGGCTCTCTGAGTCTTTCGGACTCTGTAGGTACTATCGCATTGATTGCCGCCAATGCCTATGTGGTTTTTTTCAATGCATCTTGGGGGCCGGTGATGTGGGTAATGCTAGGGGAGATGTTTCCGAATCAAATTCGTGGTTCCGGTCTAGCGGTATCCGGCCTTGCTCAGTGGCTTGCCAATTTCGGTATTACCCTTTCATTTCCGATACTCCTGGTCAGCATTCAGCTTTCCGGAAGTTACGGTATCTATGCGGTTTGCGCTTTATTTTCTTGCTTTTTTGTCAGCAAATATGTGCGCGAGACAAAGGGGCGTGAACTAGAACAAATGCAGGGCTGATTTTCTAGCGTCAGTTAACCCAGGCGCGCTTTCTCGTTTCCCGGAGGAATCCACCCTGACTGGTTCAGGGTGACCCCGGGCTTTTTTGTCTTTTCTGAGTGCTATCGTCACTTCACCGCATAAAATACCTATATTTCCAGTTTCCCGTCATGCGTCAATAGGCGCTGCTTCACTCATTGGCGTTTTGCACCCAACCGAAAGCAATGTGTCTCTCTGATTCATGAGAAGATCTGAGTCTAAAGGTGGTATTCTTGGTTGTTTTTCACCCGTAGAGTGCTTTCCGTATTGCCCTGCAAGACCACCCAATGTGGCGTAAGCCGCAGCACCACCTAGATTTCGATGATGTGCACGACCATGTTCACTGGGCTGAGCTCTTCTACGACTTGATACACGTTGTCGCTATTTTTCTGCTGGGAAACTATCTCACCCAACATCTGAATCTCGATGGGTTCTTGGTATTCTGTGGCGTGTTCATCGTGCTTTGGTATGCATGGGGTGAGCTCAGTATATTCAACTCGATCTATGTCAGTACCGACCTGTGGCATCGCATCATCATGTGCATCATGACGTGCACAGTGATGTTTATGGCGGCTGCAATACCCTCAATCGATGGGTGCGGGTGGGCTTATTTCGCCCTGGGGTTTGCCGTCAACAGGGCAATGCTTGCCTTACTCTATTTTAGGGCGCGGCGTAATACTGCTTCTGCGCAGTCGATGTGTAATGAGCAGATTAGAAACTTCTCGTTGTTCGCGATGGTATTTGCGGTCACAGCTTTTCTGCCAAGGCCCTATGCGTATTGGGTATTCGCCATCGCTATGGTCTCAACGCAAATTCTGTATATGGTTCCTCGGGTGTCGGTACTACGTTACAAGCGGTTTGCTCCAAGGCTTGGGCATATGGCGGAGCGATTTGGATTATTGACGCTGATTGTTTTGGGAGAAGGTTTTTTCAAGATGGTTGTTTCCCTGTCTCAGAAGGGTATAGACAAGGTTGCTCCGGATATTTTAGTGAATTTCGTCATTGGCGGAATCTCGATGTTCGTTATGTGTTGGGTTTACTTTGATTTTGTTGGAAATGGAAAAACCAGAGATACCAAGTTGGCTACGTTGGTGAAATGGTGGCTTTCGCATCTGGGGCTGATGATTTGCGGAGTGATGGTTGGTGTAGCGCTTGCCGCCGAAGTAAAAGTAGATTTTTGGGAGCCGTATCCGACCAAATACGCCGCGATAGGCTGCTTCGGTCTTGCCGGTTACATTGCCATGCTCTGGGCGTTGCAGCACATTATTGAGCATCGTGTGGCTACTGACTTTGGCCGGGCGGATGTACGTGTATTCGGTATCGTTGTGGCAATAGGTTGCTTTTTTGTGGTTCCGCATGTGCCGTCTATTGTAGGTAACCTTATTTGGGCTACTGCATTGTTGTCGCAGATCGTTATTCCATTGCTGCGCGGATGGAAGAAATTTCGCTATGAGTAATCCCCGATGCTCTTATACAGGGTTACCGATAAGTATGTGTTCAATCTGACATCAGTTAGTTTTGGGTTACTTGCGGGCTAGTTGGCTAATGTAAGGGCGGTTGGCTTTTTCTAGTGCGCGATACATCTCAAACGCGTCCTGTTCGTCGCATAGGAAGCCTTGCAAGAAATTGCAGATTACATAGCCTAGAGACTCTCGCGCATGATGAGAGATTGTTGGGGTGTCGATGTAACCCCGGCCGCAGGTTTCATCTGCTGGTGTGCAAATGGCAAAGTGATTGGCCTCGTTGAACAGTAGCAGTGTGTTGTTGCCGTTATTCTGCGGTACGGCTTTCTCAAAGGTTTGCTCGATACGTGCGGTTGCGCCGGGAGTCGCATCACCGTAGTGGCGGGCGCTGTGGGCGATACAGCCGTCCTGTTCACCCCCCATTAGCAGGAGCGGCAAGTCTGGTGGGAAAGGTAGCAGGGTTTCCTCCGGCCAGCCGAGCGCCGTGGATACACCGGTGTGGGCGCCATAGGTAAACACAGCGCGGAGCGATGGAAACCACTCCTGGTTGGCGTTGAGCAGTGCCAGGGTGCCGCCAGCACTGTGGCCGCCAAATGCCAGTCGTGTCAGGTCAAGTTTTCCTGCCAGCAAGCTATCGCTATTCAGCCGCTCCAGCATTTCCAGAATAGGTTGAGCCGCCTGGGCCGAAGGGGCTGTGCCGAACTTCTCTGGCGTGAGCGCTTCCAGGTCGATGCCTGGCGTTACCGCTCTTGAGCCGTAGGTGGCCTCGGATACCAGTTGGTAGGTTACGGTCGCGATCCCCAGAGGTGCCAGTGCTTCTGCCAGCCAGCGGTACCCGGCGGAATCCGTATTCATACCGTGGAACAGGATGAGTACCGGATAAGGCGCGAGGCTTTCGTCTGCCGGGATCAGGCCGGTATCCTGTTCGTTTGTCGAGCCGCTGTATTGAGCCGGGTAGTAAATTCGGGCGATACCCGTATCGTAAGGGGGCTGAAAAGACTCGATTTTGAACGCATCGAAAATGCAGCGAGTCATATACATGGAAGGCAGCCTCAAAAAATCTAGATTCGAGATTAGCTGGCCACTTTGTTGTGGGGATTGATTTTTGTCAATTCGCGGGAACCTGAGTTGGGGTATCCATGATCTGAACTTGCCGCGGGTACGTACTCTGCGAGCAATCCTGACCTAAACTTTTATTGAAGGTAAACAGCGTGAAAGCACCTCTTTTTCTGATGTTTGTTGGCCTCGTTTATGGAGCCTCTATCGATGCGTATGCGAAAGAGGGCAGCACTTATCCCCTGGTGACAGATGACGCTTTCTGTGCGCGGGTGCAGCAGTTTATCGCCGGCACAGATCTGGCCGTAGAGAACGTCCTGTATGGAGAGGGTAGTTACTGGACCACCTTCAAAAAATCCAAGCCACTGGCGCAGCCGCTGACAACGCATCAGTACGCGGGCTATCAGCTCGCCAACGGTGAATCCGCAGACTTCCCGGTATCGATTGCCTGCAAAATGAAAACGGCCGAGCGCATTCTCACGGCACAGCCGGCTAGTGAAAACTTCACGATTGCGGAAGAAGATCGCGCGTGTCACGACTGGCAGGCGCAAATGCTGGACGATGTTTATCAGGTGCTAGCAGAGCGGGGTGAGGAGATTGCCGTGCCGCGGGAGCGTATTACGGCGGATGATGAGGAGAGTGTGTCGATCGGCCCGTTTTGGCTGCGTCCTGAAATTTATCAGGTGGCCTATAGTGAGGGGGATACCTTAAAGCTGCGCATCAAGGGTTTGCACGTGGAGTACCGACGTTTTATGCCAGTTCCCGACAGCTTTATGGGTACACATTATTGCACCATGATCGCGCCGGAATATCTGGTCAAGCTGGTTCAGGGAGAAGTGGAAGCACCGGCGCTGCAGGAGTAGCGCCGGTTCAACGTCGCGGTGGGGCACGTTAGCGTGGAGGTGCTCAGGCTGGGGTTTCCACTGCGGGTTTGCTGGCTTCGGTTTTGCCGTCCTGCGCCGCGAAGTAGTCGAGCTCGGCAAGCTCGTAATGGGTCTGCATATAACCGCCCACCTCTGCACGTAGCAGAATATAGTCGTCGTCTGCCGTGACCCAAACGTTGTACGGCGGGTGCTCTTCGGGCAGGTCAGCTGCGGTATCAGTCACCTGAAAATGCCGCGCGTGAAAAGTGCCTGCCTCGACAGTGATTTCTGTTTCCCCCACATACAGCAACGAAAACCCCATCTTGAACAGCATTGGGCCGGTTGCGCCGCGATGATCGGGTGATGACAGCATCATGTTTGGGAAGTGTTGCTTACCGGGCCCCTGGGAGAGGTCGTAAAGGCGCATCAGCAGGCCGTCGCCGGCAATCGGGTGGCACTGCATCCACTGTACGGGTGCCTCTAGCTCCATGCGCTGGGTGATGCGTCCATCGCGCTGGTTAAAGGTTTCGCACTCAGCCAGTTTGTCGGTGAAGCGGAACCATCCGGTGCCCTCAAATTTGTCGCCAACGGTCAGTCGCACCGAGCAATCGAGCGGCGCAGAGTCGCTGTGGCGGAGTGCCTGCACGATATCGCGGGTAACGCTGGGCGCGTCGTCAATTTCACAGTGCGCTTGCAGCACATCCGTGCCATCGGCTTGCTGGGTGATGCTGAAGTACTCGCGGCCGCGTTCTTCACCAAAGCGCTCGGGTTTGTGGCTGGTGTAGCGAATACGTCCTCGGATGCTGCGGTAGGGCATGAGCTTCTCTTGTTACTTATTTTTGATGTTGTGTTTTAGTGCTGGTGGATCAGCGTTCTATCAACTCAATTCTTTCGCCGTCATATCCATACAAAGTACAGCTGCGGCGCCCATTGTACGGCGCCTGCTGGTGCTGGTATGTGGTGAACTGTTGCGGAATTTGGTCGATGTAAAAAGTCACCATTGCGATACCGCCACCCAGCGTCTGCGAGCTTTTGGTGGGAGCGGCGAGCTGTTCCAGCTGATCGATTTCGATCAGGCTACTGTCCGCTAGTTGCAAGGTGGCAAGTGGGTGTTGGCTCTCCATGGGCAGCCCGCGTAGCTGGTTGATGACCGTTACGCGCGTAGCGAATGAGAGGCCACTGTGCTCGGCAAGAGATTCGTAGCCGGCCAGTGATTCGGACCGGTTGCTGCTGGCCAGTACCGGAATGAATAGATGGTCGACGGCGCAGCTGGCGGTTGGCAGTTGGAAGGGCGGCACCTCACCGGAGATTTGCGTGAGATACAGCAGTTCCCCGTTCGCTCCCTGGACCTGTACCGCGCGGATCTTATCGCTCAGTTCCAGGTTCGCGACCGGACGCAACTGCGCAAAGGAAGAGCCTTCGAGGGTTTCTGCCAGGCCGTCCACATCCTCTACCAGTATTTCCATCGCCATCCAGCCGGCGCGTTGCAGGGGCTTGGCTGGCTCTGCGCCTGCATCGTCGACGATACGCAGCCACGCACGGCCGTTGGCATTTCCAAGTACCCAGTAGGTTGCTCCCGCGAGTCCCGCGCACTGCCACTGCTCGGCCATGGGCTCGGTGAGCGTATCGCTCGCCAGCACATGGCAGTGCAGGTGGCTGCAATAGTCGTCGACCAGGCGCGCCGCGTCACTGCTCGCGAGGGTGGCCAGGCTGCATGGGCCCAATGCAGGCGTGGAGGTGGTGTCAGTCATTACCGTAAATCACTATTCTCAAAGTCCTAATGTTATAATAATATATCAAATACGCAGAGAAAAGATCTTATCTGACCCGAGGGTACAGGAGGGCAGGGGCAATGACGACACCGGGGGCGATTTCGGAGGCGACCACGCTATTTGACAAGTTGTGGTGGGAGCACGCCGTATGCGAGCTCGACAATGGGGAAACGTTGCTCTATCTGGATCGGGTTTTCCTGCACGAGCGCACCGGCTCCATTGCGTTGCAAAGCCTGCACGCGGCCGGTTATGGCGTGCGTGATGCGCGCAAAGTGTTTTGCACCATGGACCATATCGTCGATACCTTTCCCGGGCGCGGCGATGCAACGCTGATGCCCTCGGGGACAGACTTTATTACCGCGACTCGCAACGAGACGCGTGCCGCGAACATTCGTTTATTTGATGTCGATGATCCCAATCAGGGAATTGTGCATGTCATTTCCCCAGAGCAGGGGCTGGTTCTACCGGGGCTGACACTGGTTTGCCCAGACAGCCACACCTGTACCCAGGGCGCGATTGGTGCTTTGGCCTGGGGGATAGGGTCCAGCGAAGCGGAGCATGCGATGGCGACGGGCACCTTGCGTGTGCGCAAGCCAAAAAATATGCGTGTTGTCATTGATGGCGCACTGCAGCCTGGTGTGACCGCGAAGGACTTGGTCCTGAACCTGATTGCACGTTTCGGCGCAAATGGTGGGGCGGGTTACGCCGTGGAGTTCGCCGGTTCTACCGTGCGGGATTTGGAAGTGGAGGCCCGCTTCACCCTGTGCAACATGGCGGTGGAATTCTCTGCGTTTACTGCGGTGATCGCGCCTGACGAAAAAGTTGAGGCGTATTTCCACGGGCGTGATTTCGCTCCCAAGGGCGAACACTGGCGGGATGCCGTCGAACACTGGCGCTCCCTGCGCAGTGATGAAGCCGCGCGCTTCGACCGTGAACTGCATGTGGACGCGTCCACCATTCAGCCGGCAGTGACCTGGGGCACCAGCCCCGAACAGGTTGTGAGCATCGGCGAATCGATTCCCTATCCGGATACCTTTGCGGAAGATCACCGTCGTGAATCGGCGGTGCGGGCGCTCGCGTACCAGAATTTGGCACCAGGCAAACATCTTGTCGACATCTCGATTGATGCCGCCTTTATCGGTTCCTGTACCAATAGTCGTCTGAGTGATCTGCAGGCTGCGGCCGCGGTGGTTAAGGGGCGAAGAATTGCGCCCGGTGTGCGCGGCGTTGTTGTGCCCGGTTCTCGGCGGGTCAAAAAAGCCGCCGAGCGAGAAGGATTGGATCAGATTTTCACCGCTGCGGGATTTGAGTGGCGGGACTCCGGTTGCTCCATGTGCTTTTACGCCGGTGGAGAGACGTTTGGCGCAAACCAGCGTGTGATTTCTACAACCAACCGAAATTTTGAAGGGCGTCAGGGGCCGAATACCCGCACACATCTCGCAAGCCCTGCCACTGTCGCTGCATCGGCCATTGCGGGGTCTTTTATCTCAGCAGAAATGCTGGCGGAGAGCGAGTTATTGGCGTCATGAAAGCATTTACGGTTCACACGGGTGTCGCCGCGCCATTGTTGCGTCGGAATATCGACACCGACGCCATTATCCCATCGCGGGAAATGAAACGCGTATCCAAGCAGGGGCTGGGAGAAGGTCTGTTCGCCGGCTGGCGCTACACCTTGCCCGGCGGCCGCGAGCAAAATCCATCATTCGTTCTTAATCGACCGGAGTACCGCAATACATCGATCTTGCTGAGCGGTGAAAATTTTGGTTGCGGGTCCTCGCGCGAACATGCGGTTTGGGCACTGGCGGAGTATGGCATTCGCGCGGTGATCGCCAGTGGATTCGGGGCTATCTTTCACACCAACTGCATCCGCAACGGCATATTGCCGGTGTGCCTCGATGAACAGGCCATCAGCGATCTCGCCGAGCGGGTGCAGAAAGATCCGCAAATTAATCTGGTGGAAATCGACCTTAATCGTTGCCGCATCGTGTGTGGTGACCGCGAACTTGAATTCGCGCTGGAAGAGGGCGCGCGTCACATGCTGTTGAATGGCCTCGACCCCATCGCGCTCACCCTGCAGCAGCGGAAGCTGATCGATCAGTTTGAAAATACGCGTCGCAAAAAGCACGCCTGGGCGTTTGCCCCTTTTGAAGATTGTGTGGAAGGAGTATTGCCGTGAATCAACCCATGACTCTGCTAGAGCAGCTGGTATCGCTGCTGGATCGGGAAATTGACGATGCGACCTTGGAACGGGCACAGCTGCATTTACTGGACTGGCTTGGTTGCAGTGTGTACGGCGCGCGCAGTGAACTGGCAGAAAAGCTTCAGGGCTATCTCGCAGAGTGGGGCGCTTCCGGCAAAAACTGGAATTTGAACGGCAGCGACAGTTGCTGGCAGGACGCGTTGCAGTTTCACGGTGCCCTTGGCAGTGTGTCCGAGATGGATGACCTGCACCGTACATCCACCCTGCACCCCGGGCCGGTAATTATTCCTGCCGCATTGGCGGTTGCCGAAATGGTGGGGGCGAACCCTCGTAAGCTGCTGTCATCCATTGTGGTGGGCTATGAAGTGATGATCCGCATTGGCCGCGCGCTCGGCCGCGATCATTACGCGCTTTATCACAGCACCTCTACCTGTGGCAGCTTCGGTGCGGCGGCAGCTGCCGCACATCTGTTGGATCTTAATCACGAGCAAACCGTGTGGGCCCTTGCGAATGCAGGTAGCCGTACCGGTGGCTTTTGGCAAATGCGCCATGAGGCGGTAGAGACCAAGCATCTGCACAACGCCGGCGCGGCACATGCCGGTGTACAGGCTGCGCTACTCGCTTCCAGCGAGCTGCGTGGGCCGGCCAGTCTGCTCGAGGGGACTCAGGGATTCTTTGCGGCAACCTCCTCACAGGCCATGCCACTGGCAGTTATTGATCAGGCGTCAGAAGGATGGCTGCTGTTTCAGTGCAGCTTCAAACCGTGGCCGGCTTGCCGTCACACCCACCCGACGATCGATGCCGTCAGAGCTCTGGGCGAAGTGTCAGCTGAAGACGTGCGCGAGTTGCATATCAGTACCTTCGGCGATGCATTGATGTTCTGCGACCGCAAACATCCAGAGTCACCGGCGCAGGCGCGCTTCAGTCTCCAGCACTGCGCTGCAGTGGCAATTCTGTTTGGCGCGCCGGCGATTGAGCACTTTGGCGAAGAAACTATTGCCCGCTCTGATGTGGCAGAGCTACGCGGCAAAGTCACCCTGCACGTGAGCGAGGCACATCAGCGCGCGTATCCCGCGCATTTTGGTGCGACGGTACGAGTGGTTCTGCAGGATGGCAGTGAATGGGAAATGGCGGCACCCGATGCCTGGGGAGACCCGGAATGGCCGCTCACAAGTGAAGATATTATCGATAAGGCGCGCACGCTGTTCTCAGCTGCGGGCATTGGTCCGGCAACCACGGAAGATGTGTTGGAAGTAACGTTGAACCTGAGTGGACAGGGCGACCTGAATTCTCTGTTTACGGCCCTGCGTGGATTGGGAGAGCCCCGGTGACCAGCTACGAGCAGCGGCTGGTGGAGCATGTTGCCGAGAGCCAGTTTGCAGATCTGGATGCTGCGGCAATAGAAGCCTGCAAAACATTTTTGCTGGACTCCATTGGCGTTGGCATTAGCGGCTCAAGAATTCCCTATGCGGCACAGTTGCTTGAAACCGCTCAGGGATGGGGCTGCGCGGACGAGGGCAAGTCTGCAACGGTCTGGGGTACACGGGTTCACCTGCCTGTCATGCATGCGGCGATGGTCAACGCCTATCAAATCCACTGTCAGGAATTCGACTGTGTCCATGAAGAGGCGGTAGTGCATCCCATGGCGGTGATTCTCTCCGCGCTGATGGCAGAGGCAGAAGCGCGCAATGCCGATGGGCGGGCGCTGTTGTTATCGCTGGCGTTGGCGGTCGACGTGGCCACGGTACTCGGAATGAGTGCCGATAAACCCATGCGATTCTTCCGTCCGGGTACCGCCGGGTGCATTGGCGCAGCGGGGGGGATCGCGCGCTTGCGTGGCTACGATCGCGCGCAGATTCAGCAGGCGATGTCCATTGCCTACAGTCAGACCGGTGGCACCATGCAGGCGCATACCGAGGGTGTGGCTGTGTTGCCAATGCAAGTTGCGTTCAACGCACGCAATGCGATTACTGCGGCGGACATGGCCGGTTTCGGCTTGGTCGGACCGGCGAATTTTCTCAGTGGTGATTACGGTTACTTCTCCATTATGGAATCCGACGGAAACGCCCAGAGCGCCTTTGCAAAGTTAGGGCGTGAATGGCAAATCGGCCGGGTGAGCCACAAACCGTTTCCCACCGGTCGCGCTGCACACGGAACGCTCGATGCGCTAATGCAACTGCGTGGTGAGCATGGCTTTGCCGCAAATGATATTGAGTCTGTCCAGATAGAAGCACCGCCGCTGGTGCGACGCCTGGTGGATCGCCCGGCGCAGCCCGACATGAGCGTGAATTACGCCCGCTTGTGTATTGGTTATGTAGCCGCAACCTTGTTGCTGACCGGCGATGTCGGCGTGCAGGCATTTGATCGCGATGCGCTGGCAGATCCAGTGCGCCTGGCACTGGCACAGCGTGTACGCATGTGCCCCTCTGCGAGCGAGGATCCAAATGCACTGGCGCCGCAGACAGTAATCGTTTGCTTGAAAGATGGCAGTGAATACCGGCGTGAGATGGCCAGCATCCTCGGCCACCCCGACAGTCCCTTGAGCCGCAAACGACAGCAGGAAAAGTTTGTTAACTGCCTGGCATCTGCGCGCAATCCCGTGGATTCAGAACAGGCTGAACAAATCCTTGCCAAGATAGCGCAGCTGGATCAGCTGCAATCTATTACCCAATTGACCGCGCTGCTGACGCCCCAACAGCGGCCTGTTTCTGTAACCAGTTAAAGCCAGTAACTAGTAAAAGCCAGTAATTAGTAAAAGAGAGTGCAAACCAGTTATGCCTTACCCAAGCTATTTTGAAAGCTTTGATGTCCAGCAGGCGCTTGCGGATTACCCACTGGGGGATGCCTTTCTAGAGCGTTATCAGGGAATGACGCGCGAACAACTACGCGAGCTGCAGAACCAGCGCTTCCTAAAGTTGATGGCACGTGGCTGGGAAATTCCGTTTTACCAGCGCCTGTGGGGCGATGCGGGTATAAAACGAGAGGATATTCAGAGCCTCGACGATATTGAAAAACTGCCGGTCTTTTCCAAGTCCGACATTATGCAAAGTGTCGAGAAGTTTCCGCCGATCGGCGATTTCAGCGGGCTAGAAGGGCTGGCCCCGGAGGAGCGTCCGCCAGTGGTTTTCCATACCACCAGCGGCACCACCGGCAGACCCCAGCCAATTATTTTCGGGCCGCGCGGGCGCGAGATCCAGGCCATGTTGGTGGCGCGCTCCTACCGCTTTATGGGACTAAAGCCCGGCGCTACTGTGCAGTCCACCTATGGGCACGGGATGATTAACGGCGGCCACTATATCCGTGAAGCGGTAACCCGTTATACCAATGCACTGTTTCTCTCTTCCGGCACCGGCCTGGAAACCCGCTCTGCCCAGCAGGTGCAGTTGATGCAGGACTTTGGCGTCAACGTGCTGGTTGGGTTTGCCGATTACATCAAAAAGCTCGCCAGCGTGGCGGAAGAGCAGGGGATTCAGCCGGGCAAAGATATACCGGTGGATATGATTATCGGGCACCTCGGGCAGGAGACGCGCGCAGCGCTGAGCGAAGCTTGGGGTGGTGCGAAACTGTACGACTGGTACGGCGTTGCCGATACCGGCTGTGTTGCCGCCGAGGGACCGGACCAGAATGGCCTATACGTTTGGGAAGATGCTCAGTACCTGGAGCTGCTGGACGTGGATAGCGATCAGCCGGTAACACCGGGTGACACGGGCAACATGGTAGTGACCTGCCTGTACAAGGACGATATCTATCCGGTGATTCGCTTTAATACCTGTGATATCACCTCGGAAATCGTCGGTGAAAACCCGTTCCAGCTGCCGTTCCGCCGTATCCGTGGATTCCTCGGGCGCTCCGACAACATGGTCAAGCTGCGCGGCATCAACGTTTATCCGCACGGTATCGGTGGCATGCTGGCAGAGCTGTCGAGCTTTACCGGTGAATACGTCTGCATTGCCGAGCGCGATGATAGCGGGCGGGAAACGTTGACGGTGATGGTGGAAGTCTCCGACACGGTCGCAGGGCACCCGGCAATTGCCGAACAGTGTGCTGCCTTGTTGAAGCTCAAGCTCGGCCTGGAAGTGGGCGTTGAGATAGTGTCCGCAGGAGAAACCGCGCGTTGGACCGAGATTGACCGCCGGCAGAAGCCCCTGCGTTTACTTGATCGCCGGTTTGGGTAACTCTGTGCGTATTCTTTTCTGGAAAAAAGCCATGTCCCGTAAGCAACATCGTGCAATCAGTGATGAAATTCTTGCCAAGGATGCAACCGCACTGGCGGCGTGTCTGCAGCGCGGAGACCTGAGTAGCCAGGCGCTCACCGCGCGCACGCTCGCGGCCATTGCCGACAGCCAGCAGGGCATCAATGCCTTCCTGCATATTGATCGCGAGGGTGCCATGAATGCCGCGCGCGAGGCGGATGTGCGTAGGCGTATGGGCAAGCCCTTATCGATCTTTGACGGGCTGACCTGTGCGGTGAAAGACAATATCGATGTTGCGGGTATGCCCACCTCCAATGGCCTCGGTTATGGCGATACGGCACCGCTGGCACGGGAAGATGCCCCGGTAGTGGCGCGACTGCGTGCGGCCGGCGTGATTATTCTCGGCAAACTGAATATGCATGAGGTTGCGCTGGGTGCGACCAACGACAACCCGCACTGGGGCCGCTGTGAAAACCCGTTGCGGGCCGGCTATACCCCGGGTGGCTCCAGTGGCGGCTCGGGCGCTGCAGTAGCGGCAGGCCTGTGTGCTTTCGCCCTCGGTACCGACACCATGGGGTCGGTGCGCATCCCGGCAAGCTACTGCGGCGTCGCCGGCCTTAAACCCGGCCGCGAGAGCCTGACAACGGCAGGGGTTACCCGTTTGTGCCGGCAACTGGATACCGTGGGCCCGCTGGCGAGGTCGGCACGGGATCTGCGCGAACTGTGGCCGATCCTGAATGGCACCGCGAATAATCAGGTACCGCCAGCGCGCAGAACCGATTTAGGCAGTGTGCGCTGGGCGGTGCTGGAAGACTGCGCAGGGGTTGGCGTAGAGGAGGGGATCAGCGAAGCTTTTCGCGATCTGGCCAAACGCCTGCCGGGCGCCGGGCATGTGCCGTTAAACTTTTCCGCCATCGATTTTTCCGCGATTCGCCGTGCAGGGCTTTTGTTGTGCGAGGCGGAAGCGAACGTCACCTTTTCTGCCGAACGCCAGCGGCAGCCGCAATTGTTTTCTGAGCAGCTGCGCGGGCTCATGCAGTGGGGTGCAGAACGCTCTGCGCCGGAACTGGTGCAGGCCTCGGACAAGGTGCAAGCGGCCGGAGACTGGCTGCGACAGCAATTACAGAATGTCGATTTTCTGTTGACCCCCACCGCGCCGCAAACGGCGTTTCCGTTTGAGCAGGCCGTACCGGTCAACCAGGCGAACCTGACCAGTGTGGCAAATATGGCGGGGTTACCGGCAATCAGCATCCCGCTCGGGGACTCCGCAGAAGGCTTGCCGTTTGGCCTGCAGGTAATTGGCGCTGCTGGATCGGAAGTTGCGCTGCTGGCAATCTCCGTGGCGTTGCAGGAGTGGCTGGCGGAACACGATCTGGCGGTTACCGCATGAATCTGCTGAGAAGCAAGAGAGAAAGTATGACAAGTGAAGTAACTGCGCAACAAAGCGAAGGAAATACCACCGGCACGCCGCGCGTTGAAATGCGGTTGGATGACGGACTGGCCCGCATCACGCTGGTAAACCCAGACCAGCGCAATGCCATGACGGTGGCGATGTGGCAGCAGCTCGCCAGTGTGCTTGATCAAGTTGAGCAGAATAACCAGGTTCGCGCGGTATTGATCAGCGGGGCGGGCTCCCGGGCTTTTTGTGCGGGTGCCAATATCGCCGAGCTGTCGCAGGCGATGTCAGATCCAGCGGTGATGCGCCAGCAGAATGCCCTGATCCAGGAAGTACAGCTGAAATTGCAGCGTCTGAGCCGGCCGACAATCGCGCTGGTTCGCGGTGCCTGTTATGGCGGTGGCTGTGGCCTGGCCTTGGCCTGTGACCTGCGTATTGGCGATACTGCGGCAACCTTTGCCATTACTCCGGCCAAGCTCGGCATCCTGTATAGCATTGAAGATACCCGCCGCTTGGTACGTGCGGTGGGTGACGGCAATGCGCGCGAGATGCTGCTTACCGGGTTGCCCGTAGACGCGGCCCGTGCGCTGCAGATAGGTCTGGTACAGCATGTAGCAGAAGGGGATGCGCTGGAGGAAAAGGCGCGAGGGCTAGCGCGGGCGCTAATCGAGAATTCCCAGTATTCCGTGCGCTGGACCAAGGCCACGCTGGGTTATCTTGCTGGAGGCTCTGGTGGTGAGCCGGAGGAAGGCACAGAGGGTGCCGATGCGCTTAAGCGTGCATTCGACGACGCTTTTTCCGGAAACGACTTTGCGGAAGGTTGCGCCGCATTTTTGGCTCGACGCAAAGCCGATTTTCGCTGGCCTCAGAAGTGATAAGGGGAGTAATAAGAGGAACAATAAAAGGAGTATTAAATACTCAGCTGTTAGCCAGTTCCTCGATAAGCTCATCCAGTTCGGTGGTCGCGCTGACCGCTTCTTCTCTCGCCTGCTGACGCGCACTTTTATCTTCGTCGAACTGTTCCATTTCCTGCTGGATCACACGCAGAATTCTGGCGATAAAATCCTGATGCCACAGGCCGCGAGCCTGCGCGGCATCGGAGTCCGGCGTGTAACCCTCAATGGACTCGCGACTAAGCAGGCCGCGCTCTTCGAGCAGGCGCTCCAGGGTGTCCATACGCTCGCGCGTCACCGCCAGCTCTCCGGCAACCGCCATCAGAATAGACAGCAGGCGATCGGTATCCGAATCCTTGAAATATGTCGGGCGCTTGCCGCGGGCTTTGTTGCCCGCCATGGTGATCGGATCTAGCGTCATGCCCTTACTCCGGATTTCCGTTGATATACATTTCGACTACTTGCTCGCGATGTACGCGTGCCAGGCTGGTTTGCGGCCATAGTCTTCGGTATCACTTTCTGCTTTTGCCGCACTCGGGAACAGCTCTTCATCAACCACCGCGTACAGCCCCAGCGTGGCAATATTTTCCCGCGCGAATCCCGCCTGTTCGATAGCCTCGAACAGGTCCATATCATGCAGGGTGCCCCAGAAGGGCTCGTTGTTATTGCGGGTATCCCAGTCGCGCATGAACTGCTCGTAGGGAGGCATGTCCGGAGTGAACTGTGGTTGCTCGATGTGCACCACTTTGCCGCCATTGGCCAGCAATCGGTGGGTCTCCGCCAGAATGCGCGGTAGCGCGCGGCTCGAGGTCTCATGCAGGAACATGCAGGTAATGATCAGATCAAAGCTACCGTCTTCCGCTTCGATCGCTTCAGCGTTTTCCTGACGGAACAAGATGTTGTTTACGCCGAGGGATTTGGCTCGTGCATTGGCATAGCGTAGCATCGGCGCGGCCACATCAATGGCGACGATTTCGGTATCCGGGAATGCCTGCGCCAGCGGCACAATGTTGTGTCCAACGGTACAGCCGATATCGAGAATACGCCGTGGGCGGAAACCTTTTTCTGCCTGTTCCCGCAGCCATTCCACCAGTGCCTGGCCGCCGCCATCGCTGTAGCGACCCAGCATGCCAGCAGTGGTCACGAAAATACCGCTGTCGTAGTTGGCTCCGGCTGCGATGTCATCTTCGCAATACTCGGTGTGGTAGCCGCCCGGCATACAGTGAATATCCACGGCGCTGATGTAGCGGGGTACTTTGACCTCAGGATTTAATTGCAGCGATTGGCTGTCTTTATTCAGCGTGCGGGCCTGATCAATTAAGGCCGGCAGCTGGCGGAACACCATAGCGCGGCTGTTTTGCTGGCGCATTTCCATGGTGTTGCGGCGCAACGAACTCCAGAATTGATACAGCGGTTCGCGCTTGAGTAGTTCACCCACTTCACGTCGCGTGGTCGGTACCGCACCTTGCTCTACCCGATGATCATAGGCTTTGCGTACACCTGGCAGTACCTGCGAGGCGAGGTGAATATTGAGGTTCGTAAGAAAATTGAACCGGGCTACTTCATCGTGGTTTGCTTTCGGAAACACACCATGGCGCCCGACTGCGTTCCACGCCGGCGGTGCCTGTCGAGCTGCGTCGGCCATTGGGAACTCCGCAATTTGCGAGGATTTCCGATAGTCTAGCGGCGCCCGAGGCATTGCCCATGACAATTATCAACTTGTGTAGGTTGCACAGCGAACGCCTCGAAGGCGCCCGCTTTTTGCATCGATCGGTAGGCGGGAATTAGTGAACGCTGGCGAGTTCTTCCAGGATGGCGTGATCTAGAATGCGAATGCGGTGGGCGCTCACGATTTCGATGAGCTTCATGGACTTGAGGCGGGCAAAGGCGCGGCTAACAGTTTCGATGGTCAAGCCGAGATAGTCGGCGATATCCTGACGGCTCATAATCAATTCGATATCAGCGTTTTGCGTGCCGCACTGGCGTCGCCGGATCTGCGCCAGCAAAAAGCACAGGCGCTCGTGGGCCTTTTTTTGTCCTAGCGCGAACAGCTGATCGAGGGTTTGTGCCAATACGTTGCCGCCGATCTGACGGGCATTGGCCTTCAGCGTGGAGGATTGGTCCACCAGTGCGAGAAACTCGCGGCGGACAAAGGACTGCAATTCCGTTTCGCGCAGGGAGACCACGCTGTACTCGTATTCTTCCGTATTGGTAAAGCCGATATAGTCCCCGGAGTAGGCAAAGGCGATGACCTGCCTGCGACCCGAGCGGGAAAGACGCTCAATCATGAGGGTGCCGGAGACCACCACGTATACATTTTGCGCAGTGCTGTGCTGCTTGATCAGCTGCTCGCCGGCAGAGAGACGCCGGCGCTGACATATGGCGGTGAGGTCCGCGAGTTCCTCGTTACCAAGGCCGCGGAATAGTCTGGAATGGAAAAACGTTTCCGGCGGTTTCAATGCGGGACTAGGCACCGTGATCCTTCCTGATAATTCTTATTCCAGCAGCCTAAACCCAACAAGCGTGCCTGTCTACGTCCGCAGGGGTCAGTTTGCCGCTTCGGTGCGTTGACTACCCAGTAGCAGGCCCTGTTCGATCAATGCGTCGATTTGCTCATCGGTCAGCCCCAGGGAGCGCGCCACCTCCACACTGTGTTCGCCGATTTCCGGCAAATCCCGGCGCAGGCCTAGGCGCAGGCCCCCAAACTCCACCGGCAGCGCCGGCAGCTGGGTCTCTGTGCCGTTTTCCAGGGTGACCGGGATCAGGCCTCCGGCGCTGTTGAGCTGGGGGTCGTCAAACAGGTCTGCAGGCTTGTTGATGGGAGCGAAGGGGATGCCCGCGCGGTCGAGGCGTGTCATCAGCTCGCTCTTCGACAGGCTGGCAAACAGGGTGCTGATTTGGGGAATCAAACGGTCCCGGGCGGCCACGCGCCCGGCATTGCTGCTGAGTGCTGGGTCATTCGCCAGCTCGTCCAAGTCAAACTCTTCGCAGAACGCCCGCCACAGGGTGTCGCTCACCACGCCGACGAATACGCGTTCGTTCTCCTTGCTCAGGAAAATGTCGTACACAGACCAGGCGCTGCGGCGTACCGACATGGGCGGCGGCTCTTCACCGGTGACCGCTTGCTGAGCCATGTGCTGGCCTACCAGATATGCGGTTGTTTCGAACAGAGAGCTGGTTACCTGCTGGCCGCGCCCGCTGGTCTGGCGCTGCTGCAGTGCGGACAGAATAGCGATGACACCGAACATGCCCCCGGTGATGTCCACTACCGAGGTGCCGGCGCGTAGTGGGCGGTCGGGCAGGCCGGTCATGTAGGCGAGGCCGCCCATCATTTGCGTCACTTCGTCCAGTGCGGTGCGGTGTTCGTAGGGCCCGCTAAGGAAGCCTTTCAGGGAGCAGTAGACCAGGCGCGGGTTACGTGCGCTCAGGTCGGCGTAGCCAAGGCCCAGGCGATCCATGGCACCGTGACGGAAGTTCTCAATGACCACATCGGCTTCATCCACCAGGCGCAGGGCGATGTCTTTGCCTTCTTTGGACTTGAGGTCCAACGCGAGGCTGCGCTTGTTGCGGTTGTACATGGCGAAGTAGCCGGCTCCGGAGCCACGCAGGCGACGGGTGTTATCGCCCTGGCAAGGCTCGACCTTGGTTACCTCTGCGCCGAGATCCGCGAGGATGCCTCCCGCGGCCGGTCCCATCACCATGTGCGTGAACTCGACAACCTTGATGCCGGCGAGGGGTAACTGTTCCTGTTGCGCCATGAGGGCTTCTCCACTGAATGCGTCGGTTTATATCGCCAATGGGGTATATGTTATAATAATATATCATTAGGTCAAGATGGCGTGCGCCCGCAGGGGACGCGCCGCGTAGCAATTCGAAAGAAAAGATGAGTAACCAGAGAGGGGCGGGCGTGAGCGGCAAACAGATCGAAATTAGCGAAGTAGGGCCGCGTGACGGCTTGCAAAGTATCAGTGCCATCATGGCAACCGAAGACAAGAAGCGCTGGATTGCTGCGCTCGCCAATGCCGGGTTGCGGGAGATCGAGGTTGGGTCCTTTGTGCCGGCAAAGTTGTTGCCGCAGTTGGCGGATACCGCAGAAATAGTGCGCTACGCCAGAACCCTGCCGGGCCTGACGGTGGCGGTGCTGGTGCCCAATGCGCGCGGCGCGAAGGATGCGATCGCAGCGGGCGCACACAAGTTAACGATCCCGCTATCCGTCAGTGAAACCCATAGCCTGAAGAATCTGCGCAAAACACACGAGCAGGTGTTGGAGGAAGTGCGTCAAATTCGCGCGCAGTTGGACCAGTTGCCTGCGGAGCAGCGCCCGAGTTTTGAGGGCAGTCTTTCCACTTGCTTTGGCTGTACGCTGGAAGGGCCGGTAGCGGAAGAGGCGGTGCTGCGTCTGGGAGAGGGATTGATGAAGGCCGGATGTGATGAGGTGGGCCTGTCCGATACCACCGGTTACGGAAATCCGGTGCAGGTGCGCCGATTGATCCAGCTTGTCTGGTCTCACCTCGGCCGGGATGCGTTGAATGGAGTCCATTTGCACAATACCCGTGGTCAGGGGTTAGCCAATGTACTGGCGGCTGTGGAAGCAGGCATTACCACCGTGGATGCCTCCATGGGCGGCATTGGTGGTTGTCCGTTTGCCCCGGGTGCCAGTGGCAATATTGTTACCGAGGACCTGGTGTTCTTGCTGGAAGCGATGGGGTACTCGACAGGGGTGGATGTCGACCGATTGATGGCGGCGCGGGAAGTACTTGCGCGAGGCCTGCCGGATGAGCCGCTGTTTGGGTTTGTACCGGACGCGGGTTTGCCCAAAGGTTTTCAGTACGCAGAGCCTGAGCCTGAAGTGGTCGCCTGATCGGGCACTTTATTGCGCGCATAAAAAAGCCGGCAGGTAAACTGCCGGCAAGGATCTACAAGTTTGAGAACGTAAATCAAGCGATGAAGAATTCGTTAGGCGATCCGGGCGTAGGCGCCGCGATGAAATAGCAGCGGCTCGCGATCTTGGGTGTGCATGGCGTCTACCCGGCCCACCATAATCAGGTGATCACCACCTTCGTGGCGCGCAGTCAGCGTGCATTGCAGTCGCGCGCAGTATTCATGCAGCAACGGCACACCTTGGGCGCTCATGTGGTAATCCAGCTCGGAAAACTTGTCCACGCCGCGGCGAGCGAACAGGCTCGATAGGTTGTCTTGCTGGTCGCTCAGCACATGAATGGCAAAGTGCTCACACTGGTTGAACGCATCGAAGCAGCCGGTTTTCTTGTCGATGCACCACAATATCAGGGGCGGATCGAGGGATACGGTGTTGAAGCTGCTTACCGTCATACCCACGGCTTCACCGGATTCGCAACCGGTGGTGACGATGGTTACGCCGGTGGCAAACTGGCCGAATACCTGACGCAGGTTCAGCGGTTCAATTTTGTGGTGCCGTTCCGCGATATCGGCATTGGCCGGGGCCAACAGTTCTGCTTCAGTCGACATAATTCGCTCCCAGTTTCAGGTCACCTTCTTCCCAGCGCAGTACGCCGAAGGTGGTGTATTTTTCTTTCTGAGACTGCATAAACTGCCAGGCACAAACGAAGGTGTAATCTTCGTCGATCTGTGTTTCCCGCGACCACAACTTGAACGCTTCACCGTAGACGTGGCGCACGGAGTAGAGGTAGCGTCCATAAGACATACCGTTACCGTACATGTCTGGGCCGTGATACTGGTGGTGGTTGCCGTTGCGCGTGCGCATGGTTTTCCAGCTGGCATTGACTACGCCGCTAATTTCGATCGTCTGCTCGGAGTGCAGAAGATTGAGGGGGTTGTGGTGAATGACAACGTCGTTGTGGCCCACCAGCTCCTGCTTATCGTTGTACACCTCAAAGCGGCCGGTAAATTTGCCCGCATGTTTTACGGGCAAGTTAAACGGACGCTTGCCGTTCACTTTTTCCTGCTCCAGGAAGGCAGTGACACGTTTCTGGGTGGTGGGGTTGGTGTCGTGATCATGGGTTACCACGTACAGCCCGTTAAATACCCCAACCAGCGTGTCGCCCTCGAACAGCTGCGAGGAGTAAACCTGCATGCCAAGTTCTGGAACCACGTGGTTCATGGTGCGCAGGTTGACGTTCCAGCCCGGGGAAAAATAATTGGAATCGACCAGAAGCCCGTAGGGGCGGCCACTGCCAAAAAAGTCCGGGCCGGTATAGATCCGGTCCATATCGGAATCGATTACCCCAAAGCGAAACGGTGAGCCGATTTCAAACCGATCGTTCAGCGGACCGGTTGCATCGAACTTAGTGTTCATCCAATAGGTGGTACGGCCATTTTCGTGCTCACTGGCTCGGCTTACCTTGTTGTAACCCACATGGGTGCCGTCCGCTTCAAACAGCGAGGGTAGGCCGTGCCATTCACCTTCAATCGCTTGCTGCCAGTTACTGGGCTTCTTTTCGTTACTCATAGTCGGTTACCGGTTGTGTGCGCCTTTACTAGCCATTTGGGGCTCGTTTTGGCGGATATTCATGCCATCCTAATCTACGGGTGTGTGCCCGCCTTGGCAAAAATCAATTCTGCATGATTGGTGGCGCCTGTTCACTGAATTCGGTGACTTGCTGGCAGGCGTCCCCGGCCAGTGCAAAACCCATCAGCTCCCCGTTGGGGCTGGTAAAGCGGGCTGCGACGCCCCGGTTGTCCGCGCGTGTGTAATGCCAGTCGCCCTGTGTCCCACGCGGTGGGGGTGAGGTAATCACCGGGCAGAGTGTGGTTTTGACGTTGATCGGCATGCTGTCGTAGAAAACCGGCGTTGGCGTGCCGGCCAGGGTTCGCGCCAGCGCCTGCGCGGAAGCGAGGAGCGGTGCCACATAGCAGAGGTTGTGGCCATCTACCTCGGCGCAGTCACCCAGCGCGTAGACATCCTCGATTTGCGTGGCCAGCAAGCGGTCTGTCAGTACGCCGCGGTTGCAGGGAATACCGCACTGTTTCGCCAGTTCAACCCTGGGACGCACGCCAATCGCGCTGATCACCCGATCAACTTGAATTTGGGTGCCATTCTCAAGCTCCGCCTGTACACCGGAACCGCGATAATTGAGTGACTTGACCGTGGTGCCAAGGTGGAGGTTGACTCCCGCCTGACTCAGTGTTGACTGTACCAGTGAACTGGCATTGGGCGGCAGCAAATTACCGAGCACTTGCGATTGCGGCTCCACCACATGCACTCCGAAGCCGGACTGAACGAGATCGTTCGCGTATTCGCAGCCAATCAGGCCTCCGCCGATCACCAGCACTGATCTTGCACCGCTGGCCGCGGTATAAAAGCGCTGAAAATCTTGCAGGTCATTGATATGGAATGCGCAACCGGCGGCGTTGCCTGCTACCTGGGCATGAATTGGCTCTGAGCCCAGTGCCAGCACGAGTTTGTCGTAGGTCAGGTGAGACTGCTGTCGCCCGGTGTCTATTGTTACCGTGTGGGCATCGGTGTCGATCGCGCTTACCTTCGAGAAGGTCAGGATGTTGGCCTGAAGCGTCTCTGCCATTTCACGGGCAGCGGAGCTGACCAGCTGCTCCGGTGAGCGACGTTTTTGGAATGCGGTACTTAACTGCGGTTTTGAATAGCTGTTTCCATCGTCCGCAGTAATCATAATGAGTGGCGTACTGGCGTCATGCTTGCGCAGTTCTTTCGCCAGTTGATAGCCCGCGAGTCCGGTGCCAATAACGATGATGGGTTTGCGTGCGTAATCGATGTTGGCGAAAGCCGCCAATTCTGCGTTGGACTCGGCGGCTTCTCGAGCTTCCGGGCTATCGTTCTGGGTTGCGGTACTGGAAGGCTGCACGTGGACTTCAATCATTTCAAAGTCGCACTTGCCTACACCACACTCCGGACACAGCCAGTCATCGGGGATATCTTCCCAGCGGGTTTTTGGTGCTATGCCATCCTCGGGTGCGCCCTTTAATTCGTCGTAAACCCAGCCACATACCAGGCATTCCCAAATCCGATACCCCTGCATTCAGTGCTCCAAAATCACTTTTATTTTGATGGTCTGCCGCAGTGAAAAACTGTGGCAACTCTATGCAGGATAAAAAGGCGATGAAGTTTTAGGGATGATATTTATCAACCGGTGCACGAATTATTCGTACTACCGGCGATGTCGCTGAATCAGGCGAGGTGTTTCCAGATGGATGCGCTGAAGGGTTGTTCGTGCACCGGTCCGGTCTTGCCTCTTGGGTCGAGTTCGTGACGTTGATCGCAGGTTGGCGAAAGGCGTACACCACGCGCAGTAAGCGTGCGGGTGGCAACACCTTCACGGTACAGAACGGTATGGCGAATCCGTTGGCCTGGGGCGGTCAGCATAATGAAATCGGGTTCCATATAGACCTCGCAGGCGGGGTTCAGTCTGAGCGCATTGAAGGTCAGGATGCCGACACCTCCGGAGACGCCGACATTTTCGTAGGCGCCGGGACCGAGCGGATCAAACACTAGCAGGTTGTCGCGTAGTTGGCCGGTAAAGGTTTTGGCGGTGGGCTCGCGTCCGCGGAAGTGCACATTGGTTAGTTGCAGGCGGTGCCCGTCAAAGTCGAGGTAGACCAGGTTATCAAACGGGCTTGGTCCCGGCGTGCCACTGCCGGCTGCGGTGTCGTCTTCCAGTGGGCGGCCGTCTAGATGAAACAGCTCGACCTGGTCGTGCCAGGTGCCGCGCATCATCATCAGGTTGTAGCCCACGGAGCCTATGGGAAAAGTGGGGTAGCTCGTCGTCGTGGAGTTGCTTTTTTCGGGGAATCGTTCGGCCATTCCGGATCTATCTCAGTAAAAGTTTGCTCTGCTTACGCCACGCTACTTACATCAAAAGTTGCGTTAAACGTGATAATGATATAACAATAACTCAAAATAACGGCGGCGGCCAACTCTGTCGGCCAACACTGTCACCGACGCATCAGCGTTTCTCTGACAACGAAAACAGGAGTGACTCGATGAAGACTGTGGTCATAACCGGTAGTACCCGAGGAATAGGGCGAGGGCTCGCGGAAAACTTTTTGGCAAGCGGGTGCCGCGTATTTATCAGTGCGCGCGGCCAGAGCAAGGTGGATAGCGTGGTTGCTGAGTTGCAAAGGCAGCATGGCAAGGACGCGGTAGCGGGAATCGCCTGTGATATTACTTCGGAGGCTGATCTGGCCAAGCTCTGGGATTTCGCCAATAGCAAGGGTGCTGTAGATATCTGGATTAACAATGCCGGTATGAGCATTGTGCGGAAGCCGCTGCATGAACAGTCTGCGCAAGATTTACGTGCGATTGTCGATACCAATCTGACTGGCCTGCTACTGGCCTGTAAGATTGCGCTGGCAGGGATGCTGAAGCAAGGCTACGGACAAATCTGGAATATGGAAGGTTTCGGTAGTACCGGCCAAACCAATACCGGTATGGCGGCCTACGGGGCGACCAAGCGCGCGCTCAATTACCTGACCACTTCACTGCAGAAAGAGGTCAAGGGCACCGACGTGCAGGTAAATACTTTGAGCCCTGGTATTGTGGTGACGGATTTGCTTGTAGGGGATTACGACCTCGCTTCGCCTGAGTGGCAGAAGACCCGCAAGATCCTGAACATCCTCGGGGATACAGTGGAGACGGTTACCCCGTATTTGGTGCGTGGTGTATTGAATGCACAAAAATCCGGTAGCCGGGTGGCGTGGCTAACCGGGCGCAAGGCATTCTGGCGTTTTCTCACCGCCGGCCTCAATAAGCGCGACCTCTTTGCGGAGTATGATTCGCGTCCCGCATGAAATCACAAAGCAGCCTCTGCAGTATTGCTTGCAATGTTTTCTGGAGAGGCGGGCCTTCCCTATTTTTATTCTCCTTTTCATGTTCAGCGTATGTTCAGCGCGCTGGCATTGGCGCTTCTGTCCGACTTCGGGGATTACTTCACACAATCCCTAGGTAATGAAGATTTATGTGCCATTTTTCCGGGTGTGCCTGATGGGTTATTGCCCGAAGCTCCGACTCCGCGATATAAGAAAAATTATAAAGATATAACGATATGCTGTTATGTCTTTATTTGGTGGTCTGGCTGTTGTTTCGGTGCTTTGCCGGCGTTACGCGAGGCGAATTTTCGTGGGGTGGGTGTTGTATACGAAATACACCGAGGGGCCAGAGGGTCGAGGTTGAGTTGCCAATATTCAATAAAATCTAAAAGGGAGATAGCCATGAGGCTGACCAAACTTGTCAGAGGTTTCGCGCTGATCGTCGCGATTTTTACTTATCAGGTGCCCGCGTTTGCGGATGCACAGGCCGAAGTCGATGCAGCGATGACTTCGTCACCTACCGTTAAGGTATTTCAGAAGCGCGATTGGGTCGGCGTTTCACTGTTTTTTGGCTTTGAGCCCGCGCAGCCCGTTTCTTCCAAGGGGATCATCATTTATCCCGGCGGCTTTGTTGATCCTCGTGCTTATGCCCCGTTGGCCCGTCACTTTGCGGAGCAGGGGTATCATGCCGCCGTACTGACTCTGCCATTTAACCTCGGCATACTTGGCACTCACTATGCGAATTATCCAAAACATTACTGGAAGGATGAGGTCAGCGGTTGGGTGATCGGTGGTCACTCTCTGGGTGGTGTTGTTGCCGCCGATTATGTCAATGTCAACCGCGCTTCCTGGGATCGTGTCGATTCACTTTTCCTTCTTGCTGCCTATTCCAGTGACCTGGCTTATCTCAACACTCTGGAAATTCCGGTAGTCTCCATCTGGGGCTCTGAAGATGGTCTGACCACTGCGCAGGATATCGAAGGCAGCAAGGCTCGTCTGCCGGCCAACACCAAGTATGTGCGCATCGACGGCGGTAATCATACGCAGTTCTATTACAGTGATACGCTGCAGGATGGCGATAACCCGGCGCAAATCTCCCGTGAACAGCAGCAGGCAATGGTTCAGCAAGAGCTTGGCTTACTGTTGAATTAATCACTCTATCAGCGTTTGACTCTCGCAACCATTCAGCCTTGATGCGGTGAGAATCTTCGATTTTGGGTGGCTGCTGAATTGATATTTGAGTTACAAAAAGCCCGCTGAACGCGGGCTTTTTTTGGTAATTCAACATTGCAGCAAGGGTGGTGGCTATACCGGGGCGTCACCTGCTAACTGGGATGGCTGCTCGGTATTCGCCAGGCGCTTTTCCAAGACGATGGCCCAGCACAAGACGAGTAGGGCTACGCCGGCGAAGAACACAAACGGCCCGGAAGCGCGCCAGGCATCGAACAGGTAACCACCAGCCACGCTCGCAACCAGAATACCCACCGCACCGGAGAGGGTGAAGAAGCCAATTACCGCACCTCGATGCGACTGCGGCGCCTGCTGCGCAACCAATACACCGCTGGTAATGATGCAGCCAATTTCACCCAGGCCAATCAATGCGGCACAGATAATCATGCCAGTGGTAAAGGGGTCGGTAATGAAAATGGTTGAGCCGTAGCCGATTGCGGAAATCAGCAGTGCGATGATCAGTGCGCGAATGCGCGATATCTTGTCGGCGAGTATGCCGAATACCGGTGCGGTCAGTAATGCGCAGCCCTGGGCGATGCCCACAATCATACCCGCACGCGCAAGTGCTTCGGCCCGGCTCATGCCCAGTTCCGCGGTGCCGTAGTTGGTGACCCACAGTGTGAAAAAGGTGCCGACAATCATCAGGTTGCCGCGCGCTACAAACGAGGCGCCGTAGGCCAGCGCGATGCTCGGATCACGCGCCGCACGCAAGCCGTTGCGGGTGATGCTGATCAGGCTTTCACTGTGTTCACTTGGTTCGGCCTGGCTGCTGCCAGGCTTCAGTCCAATTAACATCAGAACGCCGGTGACAAACGAGACGATGGCTACAAGGCCGTAGGTCTGAATGCCGGCTTCCTGCGCAGTCGCACCGTTGTTTTGCAGGATCGCCGGCAGTTGCAGCAGCAAAAACACACAGATCATTGCGCCCACACCATTCATTACGCCTTGCAGGCCGGTCGCACGGCCGCGGCTTTCGTTGCGTACATAGTCTGCAATGAGGGCAACGATAGTGGTGGTCACTGCGGCCAGTCCCACGGAATAGCCCAGTCGAACGGCCAGCAACTCGGTGACATTCTCTGCGTGGGGGTAAAGCGCGATGCCTGCAGACATCACCAGGAAGCCGAACCCGGTGATAGGGCGGCGGCCGAAGCGGTCGGACAGTGGGCCGAATATGGCGACCGAGATGATAATCACAATCTCCGCCCAGAAATTGAGCAATCCACTCACCATGCCGTGGCGTTCTGGCGGAATATTGAGAAACTCTGTGAGCAGGAAGGGTTGGCTCTGGGGAATGAAGGAGGCGAACATGATGGTCGCCAGACACGCGAAGTAGAAGGTGAGCACATTGGAGCGGGAGACATCACTCTCCAGATCGAGCCCTAAAAACCGGAGTTCCTGCTGGTTAGCCATGGCGGCGCCTCGTTATAACGGTTTGATCAACATTGGTACTGATGCGAACGGTGTTGTCTTGTCAGACCTGTCGATCTTATTCGGGTTTGGTTCGAAATGATATAATGATAGAGTTTTATAACAATTGGTAGTAGGTTAGTAGCAGTTTGCTAGTAGATTCTTTCCGGTAGCCTACTACGAGTCCTACCGCACGTAACTACTGAACAGATCTACTGCAAGTCGCTGATTGATTGGTAACCAGACTCCCGTCCAGTCGGGAGGAGAGCATTCGCAAAGGCAGGTCGTAAAATGAACAATAAATCCATTCGTGTCGCAGCCGCACAGTTCCATGTAGGGACTGATGTCAGTGAGAACCTAAAAACGGTATTGCGGATGCTGGATCAGGCTGCGGAAGTTCGCCCGGATTTGGTGGTGCTGCCCGAGTTCTGTAACCACCTGTCGTGGTATGACGGCCAGGAGCATTGTGCAGAGGTATCCGTCACTCTGGACGGTGACTTTTTGCAGGCGGTAGCCGCCAAGGCGCGCACTCTGAAGGTCTATGTTGTGGTTAATTGCACCGTGCGCCGGGAGGGTGGCACGGTAACCGGATCGAGCTTGATGTACTCGCCGGCGGGCGAGCTGATTGCCGACAATACCAAGCAGATCTATATCGGCCATGAAAATGATTTTCTCGAGCCCGCCAAAGAGCCGGGCCCTGTAGTTGAGACACCGCTGGGGCGTTTTGGTCTTTACTCCTGTATGGATGGTGTTATCAACGAACCACCGCGCACCTTGGCATTGCGTGGGGCGCAGGTGCTTTGCAATAGCCTGAATTCGTTTGCCAGCGATGAGGGATCTTTGCATGTCCCAGTGCGCGCGCCAGAGAATCATGTGTTTATTGTTGCAGCGAACAAAGTGGGCCCACTCGTGCCCGAAGCCATCCTGGTACCGGTGAGTGAAGCTACAGGTATTCCGCAGAAGTTCCTGCACGGCGCCGGTGAGAGTCAAATCGTAGCGCCCGATGGCACCGTCCTGGCCTGTGCATCCCTCGACAAGGAAGAGGTGATCTACGCGGACATTCAGCCCGCACAGGCGGATGACAAACGTCGCCCGGACGGAACAGATATTTTTTCCAGTCGCCGCCCAGCTTTGTACCAGTCCATTGGCGAAAACCCGAGTGCGCAAACGTACCCGGAATGGTCGGGGGCTGAGTCCGTGCAAGCTGCGGTCATCAGTCTTGCTACCGATGGGCGCGACGGCCTGCGAGAAGCGGCGGATTTGGCACGCAAAGCGATTGAAGATGGTGCCAATCTGGTGACGGTGCCGCCATTAATGGGTGCGGCTGCGATTGCGGCAGATCTTCCTGCGGCGCTGGATTTTTCTGGTGAAGTGATCGAGACGTTGCGCTTGTGTTGCAGTGAAGAAAGTTATATCTCCACCGCGTTACCAATGCGTTGCGAAGACGGGCAAGATCGCTATTGTGCCGTTGTGATTGGTGCGGGCGGTGTTGTGTTCAGCCAGGGCCAGGTGCATCGCAGTGCGCGTTTCGAATGGTCTGCGCCCGTTGATCGTTTTGACAATATTGTTTTGCCATTTGGTCGGTTGGCGGCGGTTACGTCTGATGACAGCCTGTATCCAGAGACCTTCCGCTTGTTGGCGATGGCCGGTGTCGATACAGCTGTGGTTTCGCTGGAGCCTCTCGGTGCTTGGGAATTGCGTACCGGGCTGCTGGAGCGCTCGGCAGAAAACCGGATTAATTTGCTGGCGGCTGCCATTGCTTCACCGCTGGGATCCGGGTTTGCAACAGCGTTGCAGCGAGATTTTACTGTGCTCACGCCGTGGCAAGAACGTGCCTTTGACGGTTTGTTGAGCCAGCCCGAGCTTTATCGTGTGGCAGGTCAGCAGCCAATTTTAGCGGTGACCTTGTATCCAGCGGCCGCAGAAAATAAAGAGGTTTCCCGAAATACCGATCTTGTGGTCAATCGACCCTGGAATTTGTGTGGCCCAATTACTGCACATTAATCACTTCTTTATGGCGCGGTGTCTTATTGAGAAATATCAATGTGACACCGTGCCGGCTTGCCCAAAATCTTATCCTATCAACGGCATCTTTCTTCGGAGTCACCTATGAGCGCAACGTCTTTGCCTGAGTCTCTGGCCAATAATACACGCGACCGACTAATCGAAACGCTCGGCCTTAAGGAAGTTTATGGCGCCGATAACGGCCCATATCTGACGCTGGAAAGTCACATGCCGATGGCCCAGGGCAAGGTTGGCGAGGTGCGCCTCTACGAGGGCGGTCCGCTACAAAAAGTGGTGACCTGTGCCTTGGTTGTTCCGCAGATCGGTCTCGACTCCCATATGCTGTTCGCCTTCACTCCGAGCGAGAGTGCGGTACCGCATTTCACTTTGGATTCCGTCGGTGCTGGTGAGCATTGCGCATTCCATCTGGATCTTGTGCCGCGTCTGGATCTCGGTGCAAACCTTGCCTACATGGATGAGGTTTATGCCCCGCTGACAGAAACCTGTACCGCTACCCGCAATATGGAAGGCATGAGTGCTGCGCACCTGGATATTCGCCAGCTGGCGATTATGTCTCCATGGATGCTGGTACAGCGTGCCACCAAGGAAGCGTTTGCCAAAATTGACGGTGCTGTCGATGCCTATCTGGACCACTGGTTTGCCGTGCTGGAGAAAGGCGTTAGTGAGAAGGCTCTGGAGGCGGTAGACAGCGCGGCGCTCGCTGAGCGCGACCGCCGCAATCGCGAAATTGTTTTCGATCCAGACGTAGACAAGGTTTGGAATCAGATCAGCGGATTGATTGGCGCCGAAAGTAGTGAAGCACTGCGCGGATTGCTGAAGGCTGTCGATTAATTGCCTGATCGAATAATCGAAAGCCGGGTTTTGTATTAAGAGGGCAGCGTGCGCACTTTCATTTGGGTGCGCATGTGTTGAGTGAATAAGAATAATTGGGGTAGGGAATGTCGATGAAACTGACGGGTGAAATTCTGCTGGAAGGTATGACTGAGGCAGAGCGTGCGCGTGCCGAAGTGGTCGAGTCTGTGTTGCCCGCGGTACGCGAGGCCGCACGTGAAGTCGACGCCAACGCCCAATTTCATATGCCGCACGTCAAGCAGTTCAGCGAAGCCGGATTGCTGGGGTTAATCATTCCCACCGAGTACGGCGGTCTGGGTGGCGGGTTGCGCGATATGGCTGCGGCCTGCTTTGCGCTAGGTTCTGCCTGCCCATCAACTGCGCTGGCATTCTTTTTTCACTGCAGTGCTGCTTCCCGCGGACTCCTCGCCATCGAGGCGCTGGAAGCGGGCCTGTTTAACGAAGAGGAATCTGTACAGGTTCGCAACTTTGCCGAGCAGGTATTGCACGGAATGGGGCGGGACGGATTCTGGTTCGCAAATTTCGCCAGCGAATCCGTTAAGTCGGAAAAGGCTGCTGTTACCATCAGCACCAAGGCGCGCAAGGTGGAAGGCGGCTATCTGCTGAATGGGGTCAAGTCCTTCGGTACCGGCACCGGAGTAGCGGATAAATACCTGGTGACCGCGAGTCTGGAAGGTTACGACACCGCAGAGGGCCTGTGTACATTTTTTGTGGATCGCGATGGTGAAGGCGTACGTCCGCGTGCACCCTGGGACGCAATCGGCATGCGCGGCACCAGCTCCGGCGGTATTGTTCTGGAAGATTACTTTGTGCCAGATGAAAAATCCCTTGCTATTCCCGGCGCTTTTACCCGCTGTATGCAAATGAGCCGCGGTAGTTTTGTAGGCAACCAGATGGCAGCGGTATGCGGTTATGCCGGTTCCGCGCATTCCGCGTATCAGAATGTACTGAAGCACCTGACCGAGAAAAAATTTGCCGATACCGGCAAGCCAATAGGCACTGCGCCATATCAGCAAGAGCTGATCGGCAAAATGATGGTCGATGTGCAAACCTCACTGTTGTGGCTGCGCCGCCAGTTAGAGCTTGAAACCAGTGAGCCACCGATCGCCGATAAGCATGAAGTTGTGAAGCAGTGGCGACTGTGTAAGGGCGTTGTTGCGGAGGCGGGCTTCCAGGTGGCAGCCAATGCACTCAAGGCCAGCGGCACCTCCGGAACCATGGGTGATCCGGCGCGCTATCTGCGTGAAATGACGATGGGTATTGTGCAGGCATTCCCTGCGGAACGCGGCCGCTTGATGGCGGCACAGATGGAAGTAGAAGGCGCTGAGCAGAGTCTGTTCGGTGTCGGCGAAAAGTCTTCCGCGCAGCCAGCCTGAGCGGGGCCACTATGCAGAATTACGACATGCTGATCGGCGGGGCAGAAGTTCCCTCCGCGAATGGCACCACCTTTGCGGTAACCGCGCCCGCCAGCGATGAAGTCTTGGGCTATGTGCCGCGCGCAGGGGCCAAGGACGTGGATGATGCGGTCGCGGCCGCCGCGCGCGGGTTCGATGTCTGGTTCCGCCTGCGGCCAGCCCAGCGAGAGGCCGCCCTGTTACGCGCGGCGGAACTCGTCGCCGCGGAAGGCGAGACGCGCTTTCTGGATACACTGATTGACGAAAGCGGCTCGACGATTACCAAGGCTCGCGGTGAAATTTCCTATACCGTCGACTTGTTGCGTACCGCCGCAGGTGAGGCGCGCCGCCTTTATGGTGAAACTTTCCCGAATGATGATCCGCACCGAATCTCCATGGTTTTTCGCGAGCCACTGGGGGTGGTCGGTGTGGTGTCTCCGTATAACGCACCTCTGTCGTTGCTGACAAAAATGTGTGCCTTTCCGCTGGCGGCGGGCAACAGCCTGGTTGTTAAGCCCTCGGAAGAAACCCCATTAACGGCACTCGCCTTTGGTCGCCTGCTGTGGGATGCCGGCGTGCCATCAGAAGCAGTGAATATCGTTACCGGGTTTGGTGCGGAATGTGGTTCCGAGCTGGTGAATCACCCCGGCGTACGCTGTATTGCGCTTACCGGTTCGACCAATACCGGCATTGCAGTAGGGCAGGCCGGGCTGAAACAAATGCGACGCATGCAGCTGGAACTCGGGGGCAAAAGTGCGCTGCTGGTGTTGCGAGACGCTGACCCCGCAGAGGCCGCGAAGATCGCCGCGCAGGGTATTTTTACCCATAGTGGCCAAATTTGCATGGCCAACTCGCGCATTGTGGTGGCCAAAGAAGTTTATGAGCCATTTATCGCCGCGTTAAAGGCCGAGGCAGAATCGCTGCATCTTGGCGACTTGCGTGATGAAAAAACTGTATACGGGCCGCTGATCAACGGTCGCGCGGTGGAAAAAGTACTCGAGCACGTTAAGGAAGCCATCGATGGAGGCGCGGGCTTGTTGACTGGTGGTGAGGTGCTGCAGGGGCTGGTGGTGAAGCCCACGGTACTGCTGGATCCCCCGCGTACCAGTCGTGCCTGGCGCGAGGAAAGTTTCGGTCCGGTTGCCAGCGTGGTGCAGGCCGAAGACCTGGAGCAGGCGATCGTCATTGCAAACGACTGTGACTATGGGCTCTCCGCAGCAGTGCTGACGAATAACCTGCAGTGGGGACTGCATGCCGCGCGGCGGATTGCTTCCGGTGCGGTACACATCGGCATGCACGCATTCCAGAGTAATGCACTGGCGCCTATTGGTGGTGTCGGTCTTTCAGGTGTTGGACGCAGTGGTGGCCACTACAGCACTGAGGAATTCACCGAGATGAAATGGATCAGTGCGGATGTTGGGAGTCTGCCGCGCTAATGGTGGATTTCACAGGGACAGTGCGCAGAGGCTATCTCGACCACGCGGCGGGGCAAATCCATTATCGCTATTGCGGCAGTGCGCATTTGCCGCTGTTGCTGCTGCTACATCAGACCCCCAGCTCATCGGCAATGTACGAGCGCTTGATGCCGCTACTGTCGGACACATTTTTTGTGGTTGCAGTGGATACTCCCGGGTTTGGGGAAAGTGACGGACTGGCAGGGAGTATTTCGATCGCGGCGTTTGCGAAAGCGATCTATCAGGCGGTGAGCACAACCTTTGATCGCCCCGCGCTGGTATTTGGACATCACACTGGCGCCGCTATTGCGGTGCAGTTGGCCTTTCAATATCCGGAATTTGTGCGCGCGATGGCGCTGAGTGGGCCGACGCTGTTATCCGAGGTCCAGAAGCAGGCGCTGCCGCTGGCAGCCAAGACCATTGCAGCAGACGAAGAGGGCAATCACTGGCAGGCGATGTGGCAGCGGCTGCGCGCCAAGGACCCACAGGCGGATTTGGCACTGAGTATGCGCGAAACACTTTCCGCGTTTGCGTGTGGTGAGTATTACCTGGCCTCCTACAAGGCGGTCACCGAACAGGCGTTAGCTGAGCAGCTGGCGGCCATTGATTGTCCTGCTGTGGTGTTTGCAGGTGGGCAAGATCAACTGCGTTCGGCGGTGGTGCCCACCGTGAAGCTGTTGCCACGCGGCATGGCATCGGCCTTGCCACAAGATGCCGGTACCTACGTATGCGAGCAGCAGCCTGCTGCGGTGGCGACATTACTTCGCCGATTTTTTATGGAAGTGGTCGAAGAACACTGAACGACCGATTTTACTTCCGCCAACTTTGTCAAGGGGGCTTGCAAGTGGATCTTGAGCGAAAAAATCTCGGTCTGGGCGCCAGGCCTGCACTGTTACTGGTCGATATGATCGTCGGTTTCACCAGTGCCCGTTGCCCCCTCGGTACCGATTGCCCGGATGTGGTACAGGCGAACTCTCAACTGCTCGAGCGTTTTCGCGCACTTGGCTTGCCGGTGGTGTTTACCACCGTGGTGTATCACCACGAGCAACAGGCGCGCGTATTTCGCGATCGCATTAATCACTTGAATGTGTTGACGCCTGATTCTGAATGGGTGCAGGTCGATCCACGGCTGCAGCCACAAGATGATGAACCGGTGATCGCCAAGCAATGGGCCAGTAGCTTCTTCAAGACTTCTCTGGACACCTGGCTACGAGCGCAAGGAGCGGACTCCCTGGTGGTGACCGGTCTTACTACCAGTGGCTGTGTGCGCGCGACGGTGGTCGACGGTTTGCAGTACGACTATCCGGTAGTGGTACCTCGCGAAGCGGTGGGGGATCGCAACCCGGAAGCTCACGAGGCCAACCTGTTTGATATGCATGCAAAATATGCCGATGTCATGACTTTGGAGGACGTTTTGCAGTCGCTGCCCACTCTGCAGCAGGCGGAACAGCAAACCTAGATGCCTGAGATCGGCAGCGTTTTACTGCGAATCATCGATAACAATAATTGAATTTGGCGAGTCATTATGTCGAATCAGTCTCCAGTAATTATTGCTGGCGCCGGCCCGAGCGGCGGCGTGCTGGCGCTGTCCCTGGCGAAGCAGGGCATCCCTGTCCTGCTACTGGAAAAGTGCGACAAGTTGCCCGTCGATTTGCGTGCGTCCACCTTTCATCCACCATCGTTGGAAATGATTGCCGATCTGGATGAAGGAGTGATTGGGAAAATGCTGGAGCGCGGCCTGCGTGCGGATCGCTACCAGTATCGCGATCGTGCCACCGGTGAAGTGGCCACCTTCGATATGTCCATGATCGAGGAAGATACGCGTTTTCCGTTTCGCCTGCAGTTGGAGCAGTATGAACTGACCGGGTTTATTTGCGAGGCGCTAAAAGAATACGCCTGCGCAGAAGTACGCTTTGGTTGCGAGCTGGTGGACTACGAGCAGGACAATGGTGGCGTGACGGCGGTTGTACGCACGGCCCAGGGTGAGCAGCGTTTGGCTGGCTCCTATCTTATCGGTGCCGAAGGTGCGCGCAGTGTGGTACGCAAGCGCTCGGAGATCGGCTACTCCGGTTTCACCTACGATGAGAAGTTTCTCGTGGTTAGTACTAGCTTTCCCTTCGAAGAGGTCTTTGATGACTTCTCCTATGTGAATTACGTATCTGATCCGGAAGAGTGGTGTGTAATCCTGCGTACCGACAAGTTGTGGCGGGTACTGGTACCGGTATTCCCTGCCAATGAGGCAGAAGAAAATTACTATCTTTCCGATGAGTTTGTGCAGTCGCGCCTCAAGCGTCTGCATCCCCGCGAGGAAGATTACGATGTGCATCATCGCAGTATCTATGCGGTAAACCAGCGTGTAGCCGAAACCTACTTTCAAGGACGCGCGCTACTCGTGGGCGATGCCTGCCATATCAATAATCCTCTGGGTGGTATGGGAATGAATGGTGGTCTGCACGATGCCTTCAATCTGGCGGAAAAACTCCAGAAGGTCATTCAGGAAGGTGCTGACGCGGACGCGGCCTTCTCCCTGTACGATCGCCAGCGCCGTGAGTTGGCGGTGCAGTTTGTGCAGCGCCACACCATCGAGAATAAAAAACTGATGGAAGCCCGCGATCCGAATATCCAGCGCAAGCGCCAGCAGATGCTGATGGAAACCGCCGCCGATCCGGACAAGGCCAAGGCCTTTTTGCTGGAGCGTTCCATGATCAATTGCGTGCGCGATAGTTTGGCCGTCCAATAAAGCATACGAGGCTTAGTCTGATGACATTCCCTGAGAAAATAGACCTGTCCAAAACCCGGGAGAGATCCCAGCTGAGCAATGGCCACCGCGATAACTACATCGGGCATCGCGCGAAAATTGGCGTGGTGATTCCCTCGACCAATACCTCGGTGGAATACGACTGCCAGCGCCTGTTGCCGCGGGGTGTTACCTGGCATACCACACGCTTTATGATCGACCACCCGGATCTTAGTGATGATGCCAACTTCATGCGCTTCCTTGAGCGTTTGCGTGAAACCATTGGTGACTCCATTGAGAGCTTGATGACCTGCAAGCCTGATCACGTGATGATGGGTATGTCGGCGGAGACCTTCTGGGGTGGCATTAAGGGTAATGACGGCTTCGTTGATCGTATTCAGGAGCTGGTGGGTGAAGACACGGGCCTCACTACCGGAGCGAACGCGGTTATCTCGGCGCTGGAGGCGCTGGGCTTGCCGGAAGACAAAGGCAAGACCTTGTCGATCATTACTCCGTATCAGCCGGTGGGCGACAAGAACGTTCGCCTGTTCTTTGAAGACGCAGGTTATCGAATTAAACACCTCGTGGGCCTGCGCTGTGCCAATGCCCACGATGCCATTGCACTGGTACCGGAGCCGCACGTTTTGGATATCGTGCGCGAAATTGATGGCGACGATGTGGATGCCATCGTACAGGTGGGGACCAATCTATCGACCGTAGGTGTGTTCCCGGCCATGGAGAAAATGCTGCAAAAGCCGGTACTTCCGATCAACGTGGCCACCTGCTGGCATGCGCTGCGCAGCTGCGGTATTCACGATAAGTTCGACAATATGGGCTGGCTGCTCGAAGAACACTGATCGCAACACCGATAGCAATACAAGTAGTAACAAAAGTAGTATCTAGGTTTTCGGGGAGACAAGGCGGCATGTATATCGCGGTAGCTATTGTGTTATTGGACATGATTGGCTTTGCCATCATGTTGCCCATCCTCGCGTACTATGCGCTACAGCTCGGCGCCACACCGGGTATTGCCACACTGTGCATGGCGTTATACGTAGTGGGTATGTTTTTCTCCACTCCCATATGGGGGCGCTTGAGCGATCGCTTTGGACGCAAGCCCATTCTGGTGTTCAGCCTTGCCGGTGCGGTTTTGGGTTACGTGCTGCTGGGCTTTGCCACAACTGTCTGGATGGTTGCCATATCGCGACTGTTTAGCGGGCTGATGGCAGGGAACCTGTCTGTGGCCCAGGCCTACGTTGCGGATGTCACGACCGATCAGGATCGCGCGAAAGCCATGGGTATGCTCGGGGCAGCGTTTGGTATCAGCTTTATCGTGGGCCCAGCCTTGGGCGGCTTTTTAGCCGGCGATAGCTTTGAAGATGCCAACTTGCAGCTTCCGGCCATGGTGTCTGCGGGGTTGTCGCTGTCCGCGTTACTGGTGGTGATATTTTTCCTCAAGGAAAGCCTGTCTGGCACTGCAAAATCAAATACGCAGTCACAGTCCTTTTCCCAGCTACTGGGCTGGGTGGCCGAGCGGCGCGGTTTGTGCCTGCTGCTGGGCGCGGTGACCGTGTACAACCTGGCGGCGGGGTTCGTTGAGTCCATCTTCCCGATTTGGGCGGACGCCACGGATATTGCCCATGGCCCCAAAGATCTGGTGCCGGTATTGATCGCAGCGGGCATTGCCATGGTGATTGTGCAGGGCGGGCTTATCGGGCCTCTGTCCCGGCGTTTTGGCGAGCGTCGCCTGATGCGTGCCGGAGCTATTCTGTTCGGTGTCTCTGCCATTCTGGTTACCGTGGCTGGCGGCTACGCCAGCGTCCCTGGAGTCGCCGCTGCGCTGGTGGGGCAGGGGATTGGTGCGGCGTTTGTGCTGACCTCAATGCAGTCACTCACCTCAAAAGAGGCGCAGGCGGATAACCGGGGCGCTGTCATGGGGCTATACAACGCCTTGGGTACACTTGGCCGCGGTATGGGTACCGCGATTACCGGCACTGCCTTCGCTGGTATCGGTATTCACGCCCCTTACTACATTGGCACCGCCTTGATGGGGCTGCTGCTCCTGCTCGCCATAGCGCTGCGCGCACCACGAGCCAAAGAACCTGTACCGCTAGCGGCAGTCGCAGAAGGTTCTTGATAATTATCATGCCGGTCAGCACGGGTGGCCGGTATAACTCCGTTAAGTATTTTCCGGAGTCGTTATGGATAATTATCAGATCGCCCGCCGCGCCCAAATCGGCGTCATCATTCCTTCCACCAATACCGGCGTCGAATACGACCTGCAGCAGCTCAGGCTGGATGGCGTAACCTGGCATCCATCGCGGTTCTGGATCGAGTTGCGTAATTGGTCTGATGAAATGAGCCGCAGTGGTGATGATGAGAATACGGTGTTTGAGCGTTTTCTCGATATTATGCGCGGCGAAATTCCGGTCTCGATTCGCAATGTGCTGTCCGCAAAGGTCTCCCACATCATGTTGGGCATGTCTGCGGAAACCTTCTGGGGTGGCCTTGAGGGGAATATCGCGTTTGAGCGTGAGATCCGCGATCAGATCGGCGATCTCGGCCTGACCACCGGTGCAGGTGCCACCAAAGACGCGCTCAATTGCTTTGGTGCCAAACGCATTTCTGTGATTACGCCGTACCCACAGGTGGGTGACGACAATGTGCGCCGCTTTTTCTCCGACATCGGCTTTGAAGTGGTGAACGTCAAGGGGATGAATCGCCCTTCGGCGACTGCGATCGCCGAAACGCCTATCCAGCAGGTGCTTGACGCTGTGCGCAAAGTGGATGGTGATGATGTCGACGCAATCATCCAGTGTGGTACCAATCTCTCAACGCTGGATCTTTTCCCCACCCTTGAGCATGTGCTGCAGAAACCCCTGATCCCGATCAACATTGCGACGGTCTGGCACGCGCTGCGCGCCTGCGGCATCGAAGATCGAATTATCGGGAAAGGTCGCTTGCTCGAAGAGTTTTGAGCAATGCCCGCACTGAGTAATAAGTTTCAACGATTGATGATGGATATTTTCGGGAGGTTTCACCAATGAATAAAGCACTAAACGGTATACGCATACTGGACCTGACACACATGCTGTCTGGCCCCTATGGCGCGATGCTTCTCGCCGATTTGGGTGCGGACATGATCAAGGTGGAACCTCTGGCTGGTGAGGGTACCCGCAAGCTATTGGCGAAGGATCCGGAAAACTCTATCGACGGATTTGGCGCTTACTATCTGACCCTGAACCGCAACAAGCGCAGTGTGGCGCTGAACCTTAAGAGCGAGCGCGGTCGTCAGGTTTTTTATGATCTGGTGAAGCAGGCGGATGTGGTTATCAGCAATTTTGGCCCCGGTGTTCCGGAGCGCCTGGGGATCGATTACGCCTCACTCAATGCAATTAATCCGCGCATCATCACCTGTTGTGTGTCGGGCTTTGGATCTGACGGCCCGGGGGCCAAGCGTCCGGCGTTTGACCAGGTGGCGCAGGCGTACGGTGGCGGTATGTCGATTACCGGCGAAGATCCGGCCAACCCGGTGCGTGCTGGTATCCCCATCGGGGACCTGGGTGGTGGCATGTTCGCGGTGATGGGTATTCTGGCGGCGATTGCCGAGCGGGCAACGAGCGGCAAGGGCCAGCATGTAGATATTTCCATGGTGGATTGCCAGATATCTATGCTGAACTATATGGCCACCATGCATTTCCTGAGCGGCAAAAATCCATACCCGATCGGCAACGCGCATTTTGTGCATGTGCCGTACAACAGTTACGCCACGTCCGATGGCTTCGTGATTATCGCAGTGATTACCGATAATTTCTGGCAGAACCTCAAGCCGGTGGTACAGGTTCCTGAGTTTGACGATCCAAAATACGATGGGCAGCCGGGACGCTTTGCCGACAAGACGTTTATTGATGAAAAGCTCGCGGAAATTTTTGCCACTGGCACTACGGATGCATGGCTGGAAAAACTGGAAGCTCAGCGCATACCGTGTGCACCTATTAATAATCTGGAGCGAGCACTGAACGATCCGCAGGTATTGCATCGCAATATGGTGGTGGATATCGCGCACCCCAATGGCAAGAAAACCAAGGCGCCAGGTAACCCGATCAAACTGTCCCGAACCCATGAGGACTCCTTCTCGCCGGCACCACATATTGGTGAGCACACGGATCAGATCCTGAGTGAACTATGTGGCTATACCCAGGCCGATATCGATGCACTGAAAGATGATGGCGATGCGGCTTGAGTCGGATACAACGGAGCTGACCGATGCGTGAAAAGGTACTGATCAACGACGTGGGCCCGCGGGACGGATTGCAAAATCAGCAGCGGGTTCTGCGGGTTGAGCAACGGGTGCAAATAATCCGAGGCTTGCTAAATGCCGGCGTCCGCTCGGTGGAAGCAGGGGCATTTGTGTCGCCAAAGGCAGTACCGGCGATGGCCAATACCGATCAGGTGCTCGCCGGAATTGCCGGCGACTCCAGTGTCGATCGTCAGGTGCTGATTCCCAATGCCAAGGGTTATGAGTTGGCCCGGGATGCCGGTGCAAACACGGTGGTGCTGGTGATCTGCGCCACTGAGACCATGAATCAGCGCAATGTGCGCATGTCCGTTGAGGATTCACTGGCGCAAGCACAGGGGATTTTCCAGGCAGCACAGGCGGACGGTATTCGCGCAGTGGGATGTATTGCTGTGGGTTGGCAGTGTCCGTTCGAGGGCGCTACGGATCCGGGTAAGGTAATGGATCTTGCCGGGCGGCTATTCGAGTTTGGTGCGGACGATGTGAATATCGCAGACACCATTGGTGCAGCCAACCCGATGGCTGTGCGCAGCTTGATGGGCGCGCTGGCACGTGAATACGGGCCGCAGCGTCTGGCCTGTCATTTCCACGATACCCGGGCGTTAGCGCTTGGAAATATTTGCGCTGCACTGGATGCGGGTGTGCGCAAGTTTGACAGCGCCATCGGTGGAATCGGCGGTTGTCCATTCGCCCCGGGCGCCACCGGCAATGCCGCCAGCGAAGATGTGGTTATGCTGCTTGAGCAGATGGGATTCGATACGGGAATCGACCTGACTGCGTTGATGGAAGTCGGCAGCATGGTAGGATCAATGCTTGATGTGCCCACCGGTGGCAGGGCGGATACCTGGCGCCGGTTGCAAGTTGAAAAAGGCGCGCCATTGACCTGAGGTTGGTTGATGTGTGTTGGTTTTATCGGCGTGTGAATGACAAACTGTGTGTGGCTGATGTAACCCCTGAATCGATATTCCTTTTACACCAAGGAGAGCTCTGTAATGATCAATCGAATCCTATGTGGTTGTTTTGCCGGGCTTGTCGCCCTCTACGGCGGCGCGGTTGTTGCTGAAACGACAGAAGCCGCTGAAGACGTTTCTGCTGAGGTATCTGGTGGTGAAGAATCTGGTGCTGAAGTTTCTGGTGAGTCTTTTGCAGAGAATACCGCAGCCGTAAAGCTCACCATCGCCAATATCCAGTCCCAAGTCGGGAAGCTGTATATCTCCGTATACGATTCCAAAGACACGTTTCTTGGCGATACCAAGGTTTATGCCCAAGAAACCGGCCTGGAAAACCTGCAAGACGGTCAGCTTGAAGTGTTATTGACACTGCCGTATGGCGCCTTCGCAATTAGTGTGCACCATGACGATAATGCAAACGGTGAAATGGACCGGAATTTTATCGGCATTCCGAAAGAGCCGGTGGGCCTGTCTAATGGGCATGTGCCGAGATTTGGCCCGCCCAAATTCTCCAAGGCAGTGATCGAGATTTCACAGCCCGAGCAGCAGACATTTATTGCGCTGGTCGATTAATGCTGTTGGGCGCATTAGCGCCCACCCAGTGGATCCTGTGGAGAAAGGCCAACCACCCGGGCTCCAGTAAAGAACTCGATGGATTGCCCATGCCCCTCTTCACCAAGCCCTGACAGCCCCCAGGCGCCACGCGGTGTACCTTCACCGATACTCAACAGGCTGTAGCCGTTAATCTTGACCCCACCGGTACGCATCTTGCGCGCAAACGCAAAGGCCTTTTCTTCATTCTCGCTATAGACATAGCCGGCAAGACCAAGGTCGGTGCCGTTGGCCAGGGCGAGTGCCTCGTTGTCATCACGGAACGTGTGGATCGTGGCAACGGGGCCAAAAATTTCCTCGCGGGTATCCTCGGGGCGACAACCGTCGATCAGGGTTGGGGCAATAAAGTTACCTTCCAGCTGTGGTAGTGGAGTCGCCGTCAGGATTTGTCCACCGCAACTCCGCAAACGCTCGATGTCCGATTGCACTTGCTCAAAGTGACCGCGGTGTACCAGCGGCCCCATATCACTTTCCTCATCGAGGGAGTGGCCGATACGAATATTCGCCAGCTGGCTCATAACCTTATCCAGCAGGCGATCTTTTACTGATTCGTGTACCAGAAGGCGCCCAAGCGCGCGGCACCACTGTCCATTGAGATTTGTCATCCCGTAAACGATGCCGGTAGCGGCGAGATCCAGGTCGGCATCGGCAAATACAACCAGCTGGTTGTTGCCGCCGAGTTCCAGTTGCGTTGGTACGAAGTCGTCTGCACATGCACGCGCGATTGCGCGTCCACCGGCAAGTCCACCAGTAAACGACACGGCCTTGATGCGCGGGTCTTCCACCAGCTGAGCGCCGACGGATCGATCTCCCAGTGTCAGCTGAAATACACCTTTGGGCAGTCCTGCCCGATCTGCAGCGCGCGCCATCATAATGGCCGAGTGCGGAGTAAATTCAGAAGGTTTGAGAATACATGGCGCACCCGCGGCGAGTGCGCTGGCTACTTTGTGAGAGCCGATCGCGGTCGGGCCATTCCATGGGGCAATTAGCAGTGCGGGGCCCCAAGGGCGGCGCAGGTAGTCTACCGAGCCGTGCGGGCCGGGGACTTGTTTGTCCAGATGTCCTTCGCGCAGATAAGCAGCCGCGCCGCGGAATACGAACGGTAGCATCTGCGCCATTTTTCGGGTGGTGCGTACTATCGCGCCCGAGGTGAGACTGTCGGCGATACTGATGGTTTCTGCGTATTCTGCACTGCTCAGTTCTACCGCGATCGCTTCCAGGTGCTCTGCGCGCTCCTCTGCAGGCGTATCTTCCCAGGTGCCTGCCTGATAAATGCGGTCGGTGGTGGCAAGTGCGGCCTGAATCTGCTCCCGGTTGGAGTTGCGGCGTCCCTGAATGGGTTTGTCCGTATTGGCGTCGTGCAAGCTGCGCTCGCGGTCGATAGCCGGTGTGGAAAATGCACCGTCGATGTAGTTTGCAAGTTCCGGAAGCGAGTGGTCACGGCTCATAATTGCGTACCGTCTTTTTATTCGTATTGATATTTTTTGCCCGCCGCCAGCAGCTCGTCGGCGCCGAGCAGGTCGTTCACTGTGGCCAGGTCAATCATCTGATTGCGCAGTTCGTTCAGGTGGCCGCTATGAGCTAATTGCGCGAGTAATTTCTGTGCGGCAGGAATGAACAGGTGGAGCAGTGACGCTGGGAACAGTGCGATGCGGTAGTTCAGCGCTTGCAGTTCATCCGCGGACTGGACAGGGGATTGGCCACCTTCAACCAGGTTATGGATAAGGGGCGTTCGGCTGCCCAGACGCTCGCCAATAATCTGCATTTGTTCGAGGTTTGCCGGTGCCTCAACAAAGATTGCATCGGCACCAGCCTCCAGATAGTGCTCGGCGCGCTCCAGCGCGTCGTCAAACCCATTGACCCCAAGGGCATCGGTTCGGGCAAAAACCAGAGTCTCGTCGCTATGTCGCGCGTCCAGCGCTGCGTGAATCTTGCCCACCATTTCCTGTCGGCTGATAACCTGTTTGCCACGCATATGGCCGCAGCGCTTTGGCATCAGCTGGTCTTCCATTTGCAATGCAGAGGCGCCGGCGCGCTCAAAGGTCGTCACGGTACGCTGTACATTCAACGCATTGCCAAAACCGGTATCGATATCCACGATCAGCGGCATAGGCGTGCGTTCGCGAATCACCGCTACCGATTCTGCCACCTCGGCGGCGCTGACAATGCCCATATCCGGACGACCGAAACGGGCGAAAGACAAGCATGCCCCGGACAGGAAGGCCGCCTTGAATCCGGCTTGTTCCACCAGTCGGGCGCTCAGGCCATCGTAGATACCGGGTACGGAAAGTACCTGATCTCCGGCCAGTAACTGCCTCAATGAATCCGACATACTTGCCTCTTGCTCTTGCTCTTGCTTCTGCTCTTGGCGAGGAAAGTTATTCGCTGCGTTCTTCGGCACACAGAATGCGGACCAGGCGATCTGCCAGTGGCTTGCCGACCAGGCGCTCGGCGATCGGGTTGGCCGGGTCAAGGTGCACGATATTGCGGCGGATCAATTCGTCGCGCTGTTTCAGTTGCGCGCGTGCTTCCGCATCCTGCACCGCCTTAGCTTCGTGAACCAGTTTCAGCCAGTGGTCTACGTAAGCGAAAACTTTCGGTTCCACTTTTTCGCGGTAGAAGTCCAGTGGAACGATACCGGCCAGTGCCACAGGCGACAGGGAACCGCGGATAAATGGCATTGCGGCGTTAAATGGCTTTACACCGGCCTCGAAAAGTTCTGCCTGCAGGCTCATGTAAATGTCATTCAGGGGCGTCAGGTATTTCTGCAAATGCTCCGGGTAGCTCAGCGGCTCGTAGCGCGGCATCGGGTCAATGTAGAAAAACGCATCGGGCAGGGTGCCAAACGCCATACCCAGATGGGGTACATCCACAGATTCATCCAGATAGATAGTTAGGTGAATATTGGTAAACGTATTTTTCGGTGTGCCGATATTGGAGTGAATGATCCAGTCCACCGGGGATTGGTCGCCGGTGAAGGTACGCATGCGGCCAATGTGTTCGCCATTCAGATTGTCGAAGTTGTGCAGGTCCGCGCACCGCAGGTCCTCTTTCAGCGACAGGCTATTCTGAATCTTTTCCCAAATCCGATCGCGGGTCGTCATTACCGCGTCAAAAGTTTCACTGGTGTCGATCTTTACATCGCCGGCGAGATGGGCGACAAATTCTTCTGTCAAATTTTCAGTGTTTTCCATATCAATAGCTCTCTATTGGCTGGTTGCAACGGCAGAGACGGTCGACGACTCAGGTGTTGTGGTTTGACGAGTTAGCCGCTTGCTGAGCCAAATACTCCAGGCGCAAACGGCAAAATTGAGAAAACCGAACAGCACGAAGGGCGCGCTGGGTGAAACTTTTGCGAACAAGACACCGCCGCCAGAGGTGCCGAGTAAAATACCAAATGCACCGGCAACGCCGAAGAAGCCGATGGTCGCACCGCGGTAGGCTTCCGGTGCCTGCTGGCCCACCAGTGCCTGACTGCTGACGAAAGCACTGATTTCAGCAATACCCATCACAAACAGCAGGCCGATCACCCAGTTGGCGGTCGGGTCCTGGATCAGGAATACCGCGCTGTACACAATCGCGGCGAGCCCGGACGCCAGGGCGACAGCGTTTACGCGCGAGGTGCGGTCCGCAATGTGCCCCATGATCACCGAGCCCAGCAGGGCACCGGCGACGGTTGCCAGTACCCGCGGTACCGCCAGTTGAAACATTGCTTCACTGGCGGTCATGCCGAGTTCGCGCGTGCCGTATTGCACCAGCCAAAGGGAGATAAAGGCTCCGGTTACCGCAAGGTCGCCGCGGGAAATAAAAGCCGCACCGTAGGAAAGGGCAGTCTGAGGGTCGCGCGCGGCCTTGAGGCCGCCGAGCAGAGTTTTTGCAAGAGACTCTCTGGCCGCAGAGGCAGTCTGAATAACTCTCGGTGCCAGCCCGATCAGCGCCACAACCGCAGCGACGATTCCGAGGGCGCCGCCTACGGCAAATGTCAGTTGCTGCGCTGCCAGTTCATCCATGCCGCGCCCACTGAAGGCTTGTGGAAAGCTGGCGAGAATAGGGGGGATAAAGGCACCCAGTGTCGCGGCCAGGGCCTGCAGGCCATTGGCGCGGCCGCGGGAAAATTCGCTCGCGTAGTCGGCAACCACCGTCACCATCATTCCGATCATCGCGGCACTGCCAACGGCGACCAGCAGGCGGTAGGCGAAAAGCTGGGTGATCGAACTGGCGTGGGGGTAGAGGACAAAGCCAATTCCGGTGAGGGCAAGACCGAACACGTAGACCGGACGGCGGCCGATACGATCCGACAGTGCTCCCGCAGAGCCAAGCAGCAGAATGAACACGAGCTCCTGCATGGCACTGAGGTAACCAGTCACCATGGCCTGGGTGTCCTGGGCAATGCCCATTACGTGGAGTAGCCCGGGCTGCAACACCGCCAGGGCTCCCGCATATCCGGAGGAAATAAATACGGCGAACAGGTAGGTGGCAAAGTTGCCGCGGGAAATGCCCGCTGCCAATTGGGCACCAAGCCAGGAACGGGAAGCCTGGTAGTTCGGGGTCAGGTTATTTGTATCCATTGTGCAGCGCCTCGCTGTTGACGGATTTTCCCAGCTGTTTTCTTTTTATTACGAGACCGTCCATGAGTGTACATGGCTACTGCAAAGCCGGTCTAAATTAGTCGGTCTAGAAGGGGTAGTGTAATAAAGTTATATCAATAGTACAATTGGCTCGAAAGAGGAATTTATCCAGTGTACCGGCGGAGAATGGCTTTGCCGGGAACAAGCCACGCCGGGGGAACTATGCCTAAGGTCGCCGCACTGCAATTTGCTACCGGAACGGATGTTGATAAAAACCTAGCCACCTGTATCCGCATGATTGATCGCGCGGCTGCGGACGAGGCAAAGCTAATGGTGTTGCCGGAATTCTGTAACCGGATCTCCTGGTACCAGGATCTGGACCAGGCCTGGGAGTATGCGTTAGACCTGGATGGCCCTTTCCTGCGGGCGATCGCGGAGCGCGCACGGATGCACAAGAGCTATGTGCTGATCAACGTATCGTTGCGGCGTCAGTACAGGAAAGGAGAGAAGCCGGTAATTACCGTGACCTCGTTGTTGTATGGCCCAGATGGTGATCTGCTGGGTGAGGCAGACAAGCAGAGTTTGATGGGGCATGAGAACGACTTCTTTACCCCCGCGACACGGGCGGCAGGACTCGTGGATACGGAGCTCGGAAGAATCGGGTTTATCGCCTGTCGCGATGGCATCAGCTTTGAGCCTGCGCGACGTCTGGCATTGGCCGGCGCTGATCTGCTGTGCAACTCCCTGAATTCGTTTGCGTTTGACGAGGCGAGCCTGCATGTGCGGGCGCGTGCCGCGGAGAACCGGCTGTTTATGGTGGCGGCGAACAAGGTTGGGCCGCTGGTGCCGGAACAGGAGCTGGCGCAGGTCAGTGCAATGACATCGATCCCCGAGTCGTCGCTCTACGGCGCGGGCGAAAGCCAGGTCGTCGGCGTGGATGGGCGCCCAGTGGTTGAGGGCAAGCGGGGTGTTGAGCAAGTGGTGATGGCGGAGCTGCCTGATCGAGATGCCCGGCTGCGATTGAGCATGGGCACGCTTGCCCGCCGTCAGTCTTCGCTGTACGAGGGGCTCAAGCAGAGTGCATTGACGCCCTCGAGTGACGCAGAGGAAGAAGTAAAAGTCGCCTTGATAAGCCCGCAGGGCACTGGTGTTGAGGCGATAGAGCGTGCCGAAGAGCTGGTTATGGATCTGCCGGAAAATGTCGCGCTTGCGGTATTGCCGGTGTGTTTCCCGGTTGCGGACCCCGCACAAGATTGGGCGCGCACCATGCGGTTGTGCGGCTTGGCAGAAGAGCGCCTGGCAGAGGTAAGCCGTAAAAACGGCGTTGCCATCTGTACAAGTGTGATCGACGAAGGTGTGCACGGCTGGCACCACGTCGGCATTCTGCTCGATGAAAGCGGGCGCAGGCTGGTGCAGCCGCAATTGCATCGCTGTGCCATGGGGCTGGCGCCGGCGGGCAGTGTGTTACAGGTGTTTGACTTGCCCTGGGGGCGGGTTGCACTGTTGGTTGGGGAAGATTGTTTCTACCCAGAGCTATCCCGTATGGCGGCGCTCAAGGGCGCGCACTGTGTATTGGCGGTGCCCTCGCTGCGAGCGAGTCGCGGCAGCAGAAAAGACGAAAACGTGCCGCTACTGATGGCCGCGCGGGCTGCGGAAAACCGGATCTGTCTGGTTGCGGCAATGCCCGGTACCGATGGTGGGCTTGTGGCCAGCCTGGAACGGGAGTTTACCCTGTTGGAACCGTGGCGTGAGCGTTACTTCGACGGCAACATCAACAAGCCGATTATGACGCGCCAGCAGGGGGAGCTGACGGTGGCGGCGCTGCACCCGCGTGCTGCGGTCAACAAAATGCTTTCCTCCAATACGCATCTGTTGCGTGATCGCGCGCATCAGTCGACGGATCACTTGCTGCAAGTCGCTGCGGACACGGTGGAATGATACCGAACGACGTTTCTTCTCCTCTGGCAACTGGACGCTATGAATATCAATGCGACGGCAACCCGGTACCACTCGCGGAGACATGGCAGCTGCGACAGTCTGGTAGCGGCTATGAAATCTCCAGTGCGCGCGAGGTGCCATCCCTGTCTTTGCGCATAAGCGCCTGCGTGAGGATCGAAGAATCCGGCGGTATGCGGGGGCTGCTGAAATGGTGTGAGGGTGGTGATGTACCAGTCGCAGTGGCGACCTACCGCTGCGATCCCAGTAATCGAGGTAAGCCCAGTAACGCACTGTATCGTTTTCGCCGCCCCGGCTCACCAGCGCAAAGCTTTTCTGCGGCTGAAATGCACTTCTTCCCGCTCATGCGAATTTTTGCGGGCCAGCTCCTTACCGGACTTGCTACCGCTGGCGGACGCGGGGAAATTCTAGTGCCGTGGATTCAGGACCCGGGGCGGCGAGACAAGCTGTTTATGCCGGATGTCTCCAGCCGCAGGTTGGACTACTTGGGGCACGAATCGGTAGGGAGTTCGGTAGGGGAATCGGTAGGAGTTAGCAGTGAGCAGGTTGAGCGCTATCGCTATTCCGGTGGCCAGTATGATAATGGTTCCGAATATCTACTGCACGATGGCCTGCTGCGGGAATACCGCTGGGTGCAGGGTGAAAAAGAGTGGCGGGTACAGTTGCAAGACTTCAGTGGGCAGTGGCCGGGTGCAGAAATTTGGGGCTATGCCTGATAAAACCTATTTATAAAAGCATAGCCCGCTAAACAAATTTCTTGTCGGGATTAGAATTCGTCCGCTTTCAGGTCCATCTGGTACTGGAAGCGGTCGGGGTGGTAAAGCACGTGCATCAGGTCCACCAGTTGCTCCTGGCCATTCACTTTCGTGTAGGAACGTCGCGTCAGGCTAAGCAGTGGGGAGCCGACGGTGGTTGCCAGTTCGCGCGCGCTTTCCTGAGTGGCGGCCTCGGCACTCAGGGTCTGGGTTACGTGGGAAATTTCCAAGCCCTGCTTGCGGAACACTTCGAGTCTCGGTGTTTTCTCAAACTGCTTGGCGGTCACTTTCTGCCTCAGGCCCGCGGTCCAACTGACGTAGTAACCAAAGGGCGCTCCGTCACGAGAACGCGTACGTTCTAGTAGCAGTGCGGTGTCACCGGTTTCCAGGCCCAGCTCCTCGCGAATTTCGGCAGAGGGCTGCAGGAATTCGCAGCTGCGCACTTCAACTTCGGAGTGCCGCGCCATGCTTTCGATTTCTTGCAGCATGCCTACCAGCGGGGCCTTTACGGGCTGTTGCTGATATTCATAAATGACGTGGGTGCCTTTACCGCGCCGGCGTTCTACCAGGCTCTCTGCTGCCAGCTCATCCATGGCGCGCTTGGCGGTAATGCGCGATACGCCGAAAGATTCCGCCAGCTGCAGTTCCGTAGGCATTTGATCACCGTGCTCAAGGGTTCCATTTAAAATGGCATTCTTCAGCAGGGTGTAAAGCTGGAAATACAGGGGGGAATGCGACTCTTCCGACAGCGATTCTAATTGTTGCTTGCTGAAAAGCGTATTGATGGCATCCATAGCATCGAGACCTTCTGCCCGGCGAAAAGCGCTAATGATATATCATTTTATATCAAATGCCAGCCAACGTTTACGCCGGCTCCGCAATCGCCTGTTCACATTGCTGCAGAAGGGTATGTGCCGGTGCGCTAAACACGCCTGGCTGCGCGGTGATAAATTCGAGTGCGCGCTCAAGATACGTAATTCGATGAGGTTGCCCCAGCATCCACGGGTGAATGTTGAGGGCCAGAATACGGCCACCCTGAGTCTGCGCTTCAGAAAGTAGAAAACGGCATGCATCTTCCATCTGTTCCGCGTAGGAGGCTTCGGAGTGCAGGTTGTTGCGCAAGATGAACTGGTCTTCCAGCTCTGTCGAAAGAGGCATCGCCCAGAGTGCACCGCTGTTGGTGTTAAAGCGGTAGGGCATGTCATCGTTCACCCAGTCACAAAAGTACTCAACGCCTTGTTCTGCCAATAGCGTGGGGGTGTTTTCGCTGTGCACTTTGCCGGGGCTCAGCCAGCCGCGAACCTCGTGACCAGTGGCTTTACGCAAGGAACCGAGGGTGCGGGAGATCAATTCTTTTTCCACGCCTTTGGATTGCCCGCCGTAGTGGGGGGTGTCCATATTCCAGCCGTGGGCGATTACTTCGTCACCGCGTTCGCGCAGCAGGTGAAGCAGGTACGGCGCGCGTTGAACCAGTTCGCCGTTCACAGCAAATGTCGGCTTGATATTGTATTTGTCCAGTGCGCGCAGAATGCGGTAGATACCGACCCGGTTGCCATAGTCTCGCAGGGAAAAATGGCGCAGGTCGGGGTAGGGCATGGTCATGCCCCCGGCCGGTGGAAATGGCAGGCCGCGTTGATTGAGCGGGAAAAACTGCAGGCTGACGTTGACCCACAGGGCCAGTTTGCCCTGTTGCCAGTGTACCGGTTTGCGATCGGTCAGCATTTCCCAGGAGTAGAGTTCGTGGTCCATGCCGTAATGACGCTCGGGGTATTGGAGGTGCTCTGGGGGCAGGGCTTTCGTATCGCTCATGGCCCTCTTGTCGCTCATGGCTGCTTTCTCGCTCATGGCTGGTTTCTGGCTCATGGCTGTACCTCCAGAGTCGCAGAAGCTTTTTTTGCTTGGATGTCTGCCCGCGCGGTGTCGTAATAATTCTGCAGGTAGTATTCGGCAATTTCGCGCCCAGTGGTCACCCAAACGTCGGAATGGCCGGTGATGTATTCGAGCGCTTCTTCAAAGGCGCGCAGGCGGTGGGGGCAGCTTACCTGGTAGTTGTGCGTGGGGATGCACATCACGGTGCCACTCTCCGCACCTTCTTGGTAAAGGCGATCAAAATTATCTCGCAGCATCTGCCCGTAGCGGCGGGGTTCCACTTTGTTGACCACGTAGGCGATGGTGTCGTTCATTTCCAGCGAATAGGGTACCGACACGAAGCGCTTGCCGCTGCGCAAGTTAATTGGCGTGGGTTGGTCATCGTGGAACAGGTCGCAGGTGTAAAAGCCACCTTCATCGCCAAACAGCTCTGTGCCGGTTTCTGCGAACAGGTCGAGGGTTTCTTCCGAATGCGACAGCGCTGGGGCCAGGTATCCGGCGCACTTCTGGCCGGTGTGCCGATGAATCGTTTCCATCGAATCACGAATCATGTCCCGTTCCTGTTCGCTGGACATGCCGTAGGTGTAGCGGGTGTTGTAAATCCCGTGGCTGAAGAACTCCCAGTTGCGCTCCCGGCAGAGCTCGATGATTTCCGGGTGGTGATCGCACAGCGCGGTAGACAGTGAGATGGAGCCGCGAATGCCATATTTGTCCAGCAGGGCCATCTGCCGCATATGCCCGACCCGGTTGCCGTAATCGCGAATGCTGTATCCCGGCACCGCAGGGCTGGGTTGCGGCCACGCTTTGCGGTGTGGATTTGTCGGCGGGTTCAGCTCATAAAACTCAATGTTTGGTGCTACCCAGAATGCTACGCGCGCTCCATTAGGCCAGCGCAGCTTGGGTCTTTCGTGGTAGGGCCAGTAGTCGTAGAAGCCGGGGTCGGATCGCATGGTCAGCCTCGATATTGCTTATTCGTTGTTGCCGTTTTCCAGCCACTGGAACACCTCAGCCACATCCACCACATCGGCATACTTGAGCGACAAATCGGTGAGGTTGGCGAAGTGGTAGCTCTCGTGCTTGTCCGCTACACACTCTTCCGGAACGATGGTGCGGTAACCGCGGGAAAGGCTGTCTACCGCGGTTGCGCGGATGCACCCGGAAGTGGAGCCGCCGGTAATGATTACGGTGTCGACCTGATGCCACACCAGCAGGGATTGCAGTTGGGTTTCAAAAAAGGCGCTGGGCATTTTCTTGCAGTAAATGACATCGCGCTGACGGTCTATCTCCAGCCGGTCGTCGAATTCGGTGCGAGTGGAGTCGAATTTGATGTTTTGCAGGGAGTCCGGCGTGTCGGTGCGCGTACCCCAGATGCCGGCGTCTTCACCGGACTCCATATAGGCCACATGGGTCCAGATGACCGGCCAACCCTTGGCGCGGAAGCTTTTGGCCAGTTCATTGGTGTAATGCATCTGGTTGGGGTCGGTCTCATACGCGGTTTTGAACAGGTCGGTGCGCGTATAGGCCTTTTGCGGGTCCACATTCACGAGTGCAGCCTTGCGTCCGAAACCAAAGCGTTTGCGGGCGGGGTTGGCTTTCACTTCCAGGTAGATTTCTTTGGCTGTTTTCGTTGTGGTTTCCATGGCGAATACCTGCAATGTGGCTGGGTGGTGACTGTCATCCTGTGATTGACGCCGGGGCTCATGGTTCGGCTTACGGCGTCATATCGGAGGATGTTAGCAATCCACCGGCCCCTGGGTTTTGACTTATAGCAATGCGCGGGGGTTTTCTTGCGGTATGGTGAGGGAAAACCAATAAGAAGCGATCCCTATGAGTGCTTATCTGTTTGTGAAGTTGCTGCACAACCTGTGCTTTGTTTATTGGCTTGGTGGTGATTTGGGTACTTTTTACGCAAGTCGCTACGTCACCCGGTCGGACCTTTCCCCGCAGGCGCGGAGTACGGCACTTACCATCATGATGGGGTGTGACCAGGGGCCGCGCTTCTGTATGCCGTTGATCCTGCCTCTTGGGCTGCAGTTGGCGTATATGTCCGGCCAGTGGGCAGTGGCTCCGTTCTGGCTGTGGCTGGCCTGGGGGCTGTGTCTTGCGTGGTTTGCGCTGGTCGCAACCCTGCATTTCGCCCACGGCAAACCCTTTATTCCTGTATTGACCCGTCTCGACTTTTACCTGCGTGTAGTCCTGATCGTGGGCCTGTTGGGGCTCGCGGGCTACGCACTGGCAACCAATTTCATCCTCGCGGCGGATTGGCTGGCGATCAAGCTGGGTATTTTTGCCTTGCTGGTGCTGTGTGGTTTGCTGATTCGTCTGCGCCTGGTGGCGTTTGGCGCTGCCTGGGGCAAGTTGATGGCCGGTGATAGCAGTGATTCTGTCAACCAGACCATTCATGGTTCTATCGCCTCCTGCCGACCATTTGTCTATCTGATTTGGCTGGGGCTGCTGGCAAACGCAGCCTATGGCTTGCACCTCATTTATTGAATTCAGCAAGGCGCTACCTAAGGAAGTCACCCAAGGAAATCACTCATGAAGCTCTCACCCATGAAGCTGTTCAGCCTCCCGCACTCTCCTTACGCCACGCGTGTGCGCATGCAGGCGCGGCTGGATAACCTGCCTGTTGAGGTGTTGCCGCCGCCCGTGCCGCTGCGCACCGAGGCCTTTTACGAGCGGTTTCCGCTGGGCAAGTTGCCGGTTCTTGAGCTGGAAAGCGGGGAGACGATTGCCGAGAGCTGGGCGATTATGGAATTTCTCGCGGAATCACCAGTAAGCGGCGGCAGTACGCTACTCCCTGAATCGCCACTCGAGCGCGCGCAAATGCGTATGTTGGCGCGCTATGCAGACCTGCATCTGGCGGTGAATGCCTTGTTCCCGCTGTTTCGGGCGGTGATGTCCGGTGGCGATGTCGACCGAGAGGAAATGGCAAAAGGTCTCCACGCTGAGTTGGCGAAAGGTGAGCGCTTGATGGCGGACTTTGGCAGTGAGCGCGCGCTGAACCTGGGCGATTTGGCGTTGGCGCCCACCATACGCTACCTGGAAGAGCTGTCCCCGGTAGTGGGGGTGGATGCACCGCTCGCAGCGTTTCCTGCGCTTTCCGCCTGGTGGCAGAAGGTCAACGCCGTGGATGCTATCAGTGAGACCTTGCAGGAAATGGCGTTGGCCTACCGCAAATTCGCAGAAGGGCTAGCTGCCAAGGCCTGATTGTATTGTTTATCGCACCTGCGGCGGCGTTTGTCCGTGGATGGCGTATTCCCTTTTTTAGGTCTCCCGGTTTGGGGCTCTCAGTTTGGTCCTCGCGATTCGATTTCTCGGTGCGAAACGGCGTTTTCTTGGAAGCTTGAAATACGCCTTACAGGGACTCTGGCGTACCAAATGTTATATTGACATAACAATATCTCAAGAATAGGATGTTGGTGACATTCACTTAACCGTCGGAGCGCCTGCCATGGCTACCATGATCGTTGTGCTGTTTAACCTCAAACCCGGTGTTAACCCGTCCGATTACGAGCAGTGGGCTAACACTACCGATTTACCCACGGTGCGCGATCTGGCATCGGTCAATCAATTCTCTGTACTGCGTACCACCGGCCTGCTCGGTGTCGATGCGCCCGCCCCGTACCAATACGTCGAACTGCTCGAAGTAAACAGCATGGAAAAGTTGGGCGCGGATGTATCCAGCGAGACGATGCGGCGCGTTGCGGCGGAGTTCCAGCAGTTTGCCGACAACCCGCAATTCATTTTGACCGAATCTATTTGATCAACGACAACGGAGAGCGTGGCAGATGGAAGCAATGGGCAAGTATCCGGAGCTGAAAGGCAAAGTTGCCGTGATTACGGGAGCCGGCCGCCGCAAGGGATTGGGCGAAGCGATGGCGCGGCGCCTGGCAGCGGAAGGCGTCAAAGTGGTACTGACGGATATCGGCCGCGGGCAGGGCGAGAACCTGCCGGAAAAAGCGGTTGGAACCACGGCGGAAATGGAAGAGATCGCCCGTGAAATTCGCGATGCCGGCGGTGAGGTTGCCACCTTTTCCTGCAACGTACTGGAGCCCCAGGAAGTGCAGTCCGCAGCGGAATTTGCCCTCGGGCATTTCGGCAGTCTGGATATTTGGGTCAACAACGCCGGCATTGGCTACCTGATGGAACCCATCGTTGAAATGGCCGTAGACAAGTGGGATGCCGTTCTGGGCGTCAATCTGCGCGGTACGTTTCTCGGCATCAAATACGCCGCAGAAGTCATGTTGCGACAGGGGCGCGGTGGTCGAATCATCAACATCGGCAGCCAGGCCTCCAAATCGGGCTTTGCCCATGCCGCTGCCTATACCGCATCAAAACATGGAATGGTCGGGCTCACGCGTTCTGCAGCCCAGGAGCTGGGTCCCGAGGGGATAACTGTAAATACCATCTGCCCGAACCATGTAACTACCGGCCTCGGTGCCTGGCAAAACGCACACTTTTCCGAAGTCACCGGGAAAGGGCATGACCGCTACATGGAAGATATGCGTGCGCGCATTCCACTGGGGCGCCCGGGGTTGCAGGAAGATATTGCCAAAGCCTGTGCCTTCCTGTGTTCCGACGAAGCTTCCTACATCACCGGGGAGGCGATGAATGTCTCCGGCGGTGAGGAATATCACTGATCCGCTTGTGAGAGATTATTGGGTATGAGCAAGCAAGTAGCCTGGCCGGACAGTGCACGGTTGGCACTGTCGATTGTCGTTAACGTTGAGGAAGGTTCAGAGAGCACGTTGCTCGATGGGGACCGGGGCCCGGAGCCCGTGGACGAGCTGGGGGTTGCCCCGCGCAAGCCCATTCGTGCCCACGCCAATGAAAGCAACTACGAGTACGGCATTCGCGAGGGTTGGCCGCGCATACAGGCACTGCTGGAGCGCTACCAGGTACCGGCAACTTTTTGTGCAGCGGCGGTGGCCCTTGAGCGGGCGCCAAAGATAGCCCAGTTTATTCGCGAAGGCGCGCACGAAGTCTGTAGTCACGGTTATCGCTGGCAGCATCAGTTTGCCATGGCCGAGGATGAGGAGAGAGCCTTTATCCGCAATGCCATTACCTCCATCTCCGAGACTACCGGACAGCGCCCCCGCGGTTGGCTGAGCCGCTACCTGCACACAGACAACACCCGTCGCCTGCTGCAGGAAGAGGGCTTCGATTACCACATGGACGACTATAGTGCAGACGCACCTTTCTGGGCGCCGGTGCAAGGCACTGACGACCCGATGTTGGTATTGCCCTATGCCATTGATTCCAACGACATGAAATTCTGGACGGCTCCGTCACTTACCCCGGATGCCTGGCTCGACTATGCCTGCCGCACGCTGGATACCTTGTTGCAGGAAGGTGCAGAGCAAACGCGCATGATGTCACTGGGGCTGCATTTGCGAATCATCGGGCGGCCCGGACGTATCGGTGCACTCGATGAGTTCCTGAAGTATGCCCGCGCCCAAGACGGCGTCTGGTTTGCGACCCGGGCGGAAATTGCCGATACCTTTGCCGCACAGGTGCCTGCCAATCAAATTCGCGAACCGCTGCGCGGCTGGGAGCGTTTCTAATGTTTGATGTTCGCAGCCTGCTGTTCGTACCGGGCAATCGTCCAGAGAGATTTGAAAAGGCTCTCGCCAGTTCGGCGGATGTCGTGTGCATCGATCTTGAAGATGCCGTACCGGTTGCAAACAAGGCGGATGCGCGCGCTGCCGTGTGTTCGTTCTTGGCCAGCTGTGACGCTGCGCGTTTGGCGCGTCTGTGCGTGCGTATTAATGCCGTGGCCACGGAAGCGGGCAGGGACGATCTGGTGGCCCTGTCTCAGGGCACACTACCTGCGCGCTTAATGCTGGCGAAGACGGAATCACAGAATGATATCCCTCAAGCCAACAGTGTACTTGCCGGCAAGGTACGTTGGATCGCATTGATAGAAAGCGCCTCCGGTCTGTTGTCGTTGGATGCGATTTGCCAGGCCCCCAACTTGGACGCGGTTATGTTTGGCGGTGCCGACTTCGCCGCGCAAATAGGTGCCGAATTTTCCTGGGAACCATTGCTGTGGGCGCGTTCGCAGATCGTGATGACTGCAGCCTTACACGGTTTACCAGTCATCGATGTTCCGTATTTAAATGTGGAGGATGCTGAGGGTTTGGAGCAGGAAACCCGCCGGGTTTCCGCATTAGGATTCTCCGCTAAAGCGGCAATCCATCCCGCACAGGTTGCTCCCATTCATCGGGCTTTTGCGCCCTCTGAGGAAGCGCTGGCAACTGCTCGAAAAATGCTAGATGCCTTTGAACAGGCGAATGCTGGCGCGGTCGTTGTCGATGGCCGCATGGTTGATCAACCCATCGTTGATAGTGCTCGTCGTTTGATCGCCCGATCAGGCGCGGATAAAGAATTAGTCTGAATCGCAGTAGGAAAATAGCTATGGCTGGAGAAGTAAAACAGGTCGGTGAAAATCGGTACCGGGAAACGTTTGGACGTTTCTTTGACGACTTTACCGTGGGTGATACCTATGAACACCGTCCAGGTCGCACCATCACCGAAACCGACAACACTTGGTTTACGCTGCTGACCATGAATACCCACCCAGCGCATTTCGATAAGGAATACGCCGCAGGTACCGAATTTGGCAAGCCGCTCGTCTGCAGCCCATTTACCGTGGCCCTGATGGTGGGCATGAGTGTGACGGACATTAGCCAAAAAGCCATTGCCAATCTCGGTTGGGACGATATCCGCATGTCAGCGCCACTGTTTGTTGGCGACACACTTTACGCTGAATCGGAAGTATTGGAAAAGCGCGCATCGAAGTCTCGCCCAACTCAGGGCATTGTCACCGTGCGAACCCGTGGTTTCAATCAAGACGGAACCGAGGTGTGTTCTTTTGTCCGCAAGGTGCTGGTATGGAAGCGCGGTGCGGAAATGGAAGACAAAGTAAATTACTGAGTGCGAATAGTTTCAGGAGACGGCGATGAGCTGGAGTGCAGAAGACGAGGCCGCGATCCTCGATACCATTGATAAATTTGTTGCCAATGATGTCGTACCCATTGCACGGGAAAAAGATCTGGCCGATGAGTATCCGCACGAATTGGTAGAGACCATGAAGGAGCTCGGCCTGTTTGGTGCCACCATTGGTGAAGAGTTCGGCGGACTTTCTTTGTCGGCATCGACCTACGCCCGCATCGTGCAGAAAATTTCCGCAGCCTGGATGGCGCCTGGCGGTATCTTTAATTCACATCTCATTATGGCTGCTGCAATCGAGCGTTTTGGCACCGAAGAGCAAAAACAGCAGTATTTGCCGCTGATGGCCGAGGGTACGTTGCGTGGCGGTATTGCACTTACTGAACCGAATGCCGGAACCGATTTGCAGTCCATTCGCTGTGTGGCGCGCCGCGGGGGTGACGAGTATGTGGTGAACGGCAGCAAAATGTGGATCACCAATGCTCTCAACGGTAACTGCCTTGCGCTCTTGGTAAAAACCGATCCTGACGCCGAGCCGCGTCACCGGGGCATGTCCATGCTGATCATCCGCACCAAGGATGATGAAGGTAATCTACTGCCGGGCATCACCATCAACAAAATCAAGAAGACCTGTTATCGCGCGATTGATACCGCCGAGGTTGTGTTCGAAGACTTTCGTGTGTCCATCGATCAGCTGGTGGGTGGTGAGGAAGGTCGCGGATTCCACATTGCCGTGGGCGGTCTTGAACTCGGGCGCATTAACGTTGCCGCCCGCGGAGCAGGTATTGCACAGGGCGCGCTGAAGCTGGCGCTGCGCTATGCCCAGGAGCGCGAAACCTTCGGCAAGCCAATCATTAAGCATCAGGCAATTCAGCTGAAGCTCGGCGAAATGGCGGCCAAGGTTGAGGCGGCCAAGCTGCTGGTAGACCAGGCAGCGCGCATGTATGACAGCGGCCAACGCTGCGACCTGGAAGCTGGTATGGCCAAGTATTTTGCCAGTGAAGCGGGTGTTTTCTGTTCTCAGGAAGCGATGCGGATTTTCGGCGGCTACGGCTTTTCTACCGAGTACGAGATAGAGCGCTATTACCGGGATGCCATGCTGATGTGTGTGGGCGAGGGTACCAACGAGATGCAGCGCATCATTATTGCCAAGCAACTGGCGGCGCGTGAGGCCATCTGATGGAAGCGACAGAACCCCTTGCTGGTATCCGTGTTATTGCTGTTGAGCAGTACGGGGCCGGTCCGTTCGGCTCAATGCAGTTGGCGGACATGGGGGCTGAAGTCATCAAGATTGAAAACCCCGCGACCGGTGGCGATATTGCGCGCAAGTCCGGTCCGTATTTTCTGGGTGACAACGACAGCGACTTCTTTCAGACCTTTAATCGCAGTAAGAAGAGCCTGACACTGGACCTGAAAAGTCCGCAGGGGCGCGAAATCTTCGAGCGTCTGGTGCGCAGTGCGGATGTAGTAATGAACAACCTCCGCGGGGATCAGCCCGCGAAGCTCGGGTTGGATTACGATCACTTGGGTGCGATTAAGCCAGAAATTATTTGTGGGCATTTATCGGCATATGGCCGAGATAATGACCGCGCCAACTGGCCGGGCTATGACTATCTGATGCAGGCGGAAGCCGGTTTTATGGACCTTACCGGTGAACCTGGAACGCCACCTGCGCGCTTTGGCCTGTCGATGGTCGACTTTATGAGTGGCGTGACACTGGCGATGGCGGTGTTGGGCGCCTTGGTGGGTACCTTGCGTGGCGGGAGGGGGCGCGATGTGGACGTCAACCTGTTTGATGTCGCGGTTACCCAACTCACGTACCCCGCTACCTGGTATTTGAACCGAGGCCATGAAACGGAGCGTGTCGCGCGCTCGGGTCACCCGTCCACGGTACCTTGCCAGATTTATCGCAGCGCCGATGGCTGGGTCTTCGTCATGGCGATGACGGAAAAGTTTTGGCAGATCCTGGCGGAAGGCTTGGACAGAGAAGATCTGCTGGCGGATGCCCGCTTTAGCTCACCGGCGGATCGCAGGCAGCATCGTGAGGCGCTATCCGAAATACTGGATGCCGAGTTTGCCAGACAGCCGAACGCCTACTGGATAGAACGTTTTGCCGGCAAGTTACCGATTGCACCGGTAAATACCTTTGCCCAGGCCATGGATAACTCATGGCTGCGACAAACCCAGATGCTGCAGCCAATGGGACATGTTGATAATAGTCAATTCAGAGTGCTGGCAAGCCCGTTAAAATTTGACGGAAACAGGCCCTCAGGTATCGGTTGCTCGGCACTAGGTGCAGACACCAAAGACCTTCTTGATGGACTTGGATACTCAGCGGAAGACGTCGAGCGATTGGCGGCGGATCGAGTTATCTGAGTAGGGCGCGCATCGGCTCTGACAAGAGATAGTCTTTCTATGAAGTTACAAGGTATCCGCGTCGTCGACCTTTCTCTCTTTCTACCGGGACCGCACCTCACCATGATTATGGCGGATCACGGAGCCGAAGTGATCAAGGTAGAGCCACCTAGTGGCGAGCCAACCCGCGACATTGGGCTGCGCAAAAATGGCGAAGCGGTCTGGTTCAGAAACACCCATCGTGGCAAGAAGAGCCTCTGCCTGAACCTGAAAGACCCGGAGCAAAAGGCGCAACTTCTTGCGCTCATCGATAGCGCCGATGTGTTTGTCGAAGGATTCCGTCCCGGGGCAATGGCTCGCTTGGGTCTGGACTACGAGACCCTCATTGCCCGCAATCCGCGGCTGGTCTATTGCTCGATTTCCGCCTTTGGCCAGACTGGGGAGAAGCGCCTAAAGCCTGCGCATGATCTCAGTATCCAGGCTGAATCCGGAACGGTGTTCCTCAATGAGGGGAGTAATGGTGAGCCATGTTCTCCCGCCATGCCTGTGGCCGATATTGCCGGGTCATTGATGGCGTTATCGGGCATACTGATGGCGTTAGTGCGCCGTAGCGAGACCGGGAAAGGCGACCATCTGGATATCTCCATGCAGGACAGCCTGATTGCATGGCTGCCCAATGCGGTGGGGCCTGTCTTCGCCGAAGGCCGATCTCCGGTAGTCAAAGATGAGCGTTCCTGGGGCGGGAATGCAATGTATCGAATATATCGCACCAGTGATGACCGCTATTTGACACTGGGCGGCAGCGAAGTGAAGTTTGCGGAAAACCTGTTTGCCAAATTAGGGCGTCCTGAGCTCGCTGAAATCTGCAAGCGCGCCCCCGGTGAGCAGAGTGAGGCGATTGCTTATCTACAAGCTGAGTTTGCCCGCCGTACCCTGGCCGAATGGGAAACCTGGTTTGACGGTCTGGATGTTTGCTGGTCGCCGGTACGTCAATTGCATGAAGCACTGGACGAGCCGCACTTGAAAAGCCGTGAAATGGTTTTTGAAGACGAGCAGGGAAACCGGCATCTTGGGGTGCCTATTAAGTTTCTCGAAGAGCCTGCAAAAGTAAATACGCGATTACCTGAGCTGGGTGAGCACAATAAAAGTTTGCTCAATGCAGGCCAGGAAGCCTGACAAAAAATGCGTGACAAAACGTAACCTTTATCAGAAAAATAAGTGATCTTTGACGAACAGCATTTCGTAAAAATGTCGAGATCAATAACACACTGAGGTGCTAATCATGTTGACGAACCTTTGGTACGTGGCGGAATGGTCCAAAACGGTAAAAGACAAACCTGTTCGAGTAAAAATGCTTGGCCAGAACTTTGTCCTTTTTCGTGACAAGTCCGGCAAGGTAAATTGCCTCAGCGATATTTGTATTCACCGGGGGGGTTCACTGTCGAAGGGTTGGACCACCAAACGTGATTGTGTTGCCTGCCCGTACCATGGCTGGGAGTTTGATGCCGAAGGTAAGGTGCAATTTATTCCATCCCGTGGCGAAGGCTCTGCAATCCCGGAACGCGCGCGTATCGACGCCTACCCCACAGAAGAACGTTACGGAATGATTTGGGTGTTTCTCGGTGATCTTCCAGAAGAAGAGCGCTATCCGATCCCAGACTTCCCTGAGTATGAAGACAAGGAAAACTGGCGACCGGTCGAAGTAGAGTACAACTGGGAAGGCTCCGTTGATCGGGTAGTCGAGAACGGTATTGATATTGCCCATACCGCATTCGTACACCCTGGATTCGGTTACCAGGAAATGGCCGACAAGAATGAAATTCTCAAGGTCAACCGCGGCGAGTATTGGGGTTCCTCCGACAATGTACTTTACCCACCGCAGTTGGAAGGCAACTTCGGCCTGAACAAGCTTTTCCGCGCGGATAAGGCAGCCACCTATGTAACCCCGGCGTTCTATCTGCCAGGGCACTGTGTCCGTCTGCACATCAAGGTTAACTCCTGGATGGAGATGGTCATCTTTGACGCGAATACGCCGATCGATGAAAACACTACGCGCTCATTCGCGGTACAGGTGCGTAACTTCTTCAAATGGTCCATCTTCGACAACGGTGCGAAAAAGCGTACCAAGCGGGTATTCGGTGAAGACGGCGATATTGTTTCGCAGCTTTCTCCCAACTATCTGCCAGAGTCGCTGGAGAACGAAGTCTCCGTGGAGCAGGACAAATTTATGGGCGCCTGGCGAATGATTCGCCGCAAGCATATCGAAGAGAAAGGCTGGAAAATCGATACCAAGGCGATGAAGCCGTACGAAGGAGAAAAGGTGTTTACCATTCCTTCACCGGCGCGCCGCCTGAACCCACACTTCAAGTGGGCTTTGGATACGGTGCCGCTGATTGCGCCGACTCGACGTGCTGCTGCGCCGGCTGGGGAGCCCGCGTCAACGGAACCGGTCTGATAAAACAAGGGCGACAACTCGCGTCGCCCAAGCTTAGGCAACACATTCAGAGCACAAAAGCTAGAAAACAAAAAAGCCGCGCATTTGCGCGGCTTTTTTTGTGCCTACGACAGCGGCTAGATCGTATCAAACCCGGAGTAGGGGAGTGTCTGGAGGGCACCTGTAGCCCATTAACGCGTCATTCAATCGCTTCTTTACGGTTAACGCGTGCGGACAACCCCATAGCGAAAAAAGGGAATAAAAGTACCAGTGTGGCCGCGGTAAACGGAAGCAAGCGCTCCGCCCAATCGCCGGTGGTATTCGGGAAAAATGAGAGAAGCACGGCGAGTATGAAGCCGGTGGTAATGGAACGCATCACGCTGGCAGGCGCGAGTTGCATCCCCGCTAGTCGAGCCAAAATGGTGGGGCCAAAGGCGGAGCCAATTGCGATCCATGCGAATAGCACGCGCTCGAAAATAGTGGCAGGTAAGAAGAGAGCGATCAGTACGGCGACGACGGTGACCGCCAGCATAGACAAGCGTGATACCAGTAGCGCCCGCTGTGGCATAAGTCGTTGCAAGCGGAGATCGTAGGAAATTGTTGAGGCTACTACGAGTAGCATGCTATCGGCAGTAGACATAATGGCGGACAGTACCGCGGCGAGTAGCACCGCGGCTACTAACGGATTCAGGAGTAAAGAGGAAAGTTCGAAGAACAGTGTTTCCGGGTCTAGCAGGTCGGGCAACAGTATCTTGCCCATAAGGCCCAGGCTGAACATGCTCAGAAATACGATGGAAAACCAGCCGATTGATATGACCCGCGCCTGCTTAAGTGCTTGTGCATCTCGCAGAGCCATAAAGCGGTGCAGGAGGTGGGGCTGCCCCAAGGTGCCGATGCCGATTGCCAGGCTACCGGCAATGAATCCTAGCGCGGAAAGCCCGACATTCTTTCCTGTCAGTGACCATGCTTCGCGGGTGAACAGGGTAGATTCACGGATCGCCTCCCAGCCGCCGATATGCATAAATGCAACGGTGGGCAGTAACACCGCCGCAAACAGCATCAGTCCGCCTTGCACGGTGTCGGTGATACTGGCCGCCCAGAAACCACCGAGGTAGGTGTAAATGGTGATGATTGCGGCACCGAGTATCAGGCTCTCGATAAGCGGCATGTCGAAAGCAGAAGAGAATGTGGTGGCAGCCCCTTGGAATTGCGCGGCGATGTAAACCACGAACGACAGCAAAATCACGATGGAAGCGACCAGTCGTACGCCCTGATGTGCATCCGATTTTTGCTGGCGTTGATCTTCTGCAAGGAAGCTGGTGAGGGTGATCTGGTCCTTGTCGCGGGTGTAGCGCATCAAGCGGGGCGCGATCCATATCCAACTAAAAATGCAGCCCAAAACAGCACCAGCGGCGATCCAGATCGCGGAAACACCCAGTACAAAGGCCACGCCACTCATCCCGAGCAATGTCCACGCCGAAGCGCTGCTGGCGCCGTAGCTGATGGCGGCAACAACCGGCCCAAGATTGCGCCCACCGAGGAAATAGTCCTTGGTATTGCTGGTGCGTTTCTGCGACCAGAAGCCGATTAATAGCAGTAGTACTTTGTAAATCACCAGAGTGTACAGGGCGACCGAAATATCCATGCAGGGCCTACGATGCGTTGGTTTTATTGGTATTGGATGAAGTGAATATCTCAGGTTTCCACGCCGATTACATGCCCCCGCGTGTGAGATATGGAGGGAAATTGCGATTTATCAAAAATAGCTATATCAAAATATTTTGATGTAGATCTGTGTGGGTAGACTGGGTGTATGGCGTCTTCACCGCTGGTTGTCGGCGCCCGCACTAAAGCAATTAATAAGGTAGATGCACCTATGTCTGAATATTCCGTTTTTACCTCGGAGTCTGTTTCCGAGGGTCACCCGGACAAAATGGCCGATCAAATTTCCGATGCCGTACTGGATGCAATTATTGCGCGGGATCCGGACGCCCGTGTGGCGGTTGAATCCGTAGTGAAAACCGGACTTGCCATGTTGGTAGGCGAGGTGACCACCAGCTGCTATGTCGACCTGGAAGACGTGGTGCGGGATGTGATTACGGGCATCGGCTACAACAGCTCCGATGTGGGCTATGACGGTTCAACCTGTGCAGTGATCAATGCCATTGGCAAACAGTCCGTCGATATTAACCAGGGTGTTGACCGTGCGAAGCCGGAAGATCAGGGCGCTGGCGACCAGGGTTTGATGTTTGGCTATGCCACTAACGAAACCCCGACCCTGATGCCCGCACCGGTGTATTACTCTCACCGCCTGGTGGAGCGTCAGTCTTACCTGAGAAAGAAAAACATCCTACCGTGGTTGCGTCCTGATGCGAAAAGTCAGGTGACTTTCCGCTACGGCGAAGACGGCAAGCCGGAAGCGATTGATGCGGTAGTACTGTCTACTCAACATTCGCCAGACATTTCTCAAGAAGAACTCAAGGCTGCGGTGATGGAAAACATCATCCTTGAGGTACTGCCGAGCGAGCTCCTGCATGAAGGTACCCAGTACCACATCAACCCAACCGGTAATTTTGTGATTGGTGGTCCGGTAGGTGATGCAGGTGTTACCGGTCGTAAAATTATTGTAGACACCTACGGTGGTATGGCGCGTCACGGCGGCGGCGCCTTTTCTGGCAAAGATCCATCAAAAGTAGACCGTTCTGCTGCCTATGCTGGCCGTTACGTTGCCAAGAACGTCGTCGCTGCCGGCCTCGCCGATCGCTGTGAAGTACAGGTTTCTTATGCGATTGGTGTTGCCGAGCCCACTTCAGTATCGGTTAACACATTTGGCACCGGCAAAGTTTCTGATGCGCATTTGATCCAGGCAATTCGCGATGTGTTCGACCTGCGTCCATATGCCATTACCCGCGTGCTGGACCTGCAGCATCCGATGTATCAGCTGACGGCTTCATACGGCCACTTTGGTCGCGAGCCGTTTGAGCACACCTACACCTGGAAAGAGGGTGGCGAGGAGAAATCGGCAACCTTTACCGCTTTCAGCTGGGAAAAGACCGACAAGGTAGAAGCCCTGCAGCGTGCGGTAGCCGAATAACTGAGTTTCTCCGGCACGATGCGTGCCGGGGTTTTCATCTCGTTGAGTATTATTCAAGTCGGTTGGATGAGGTATGCGATTTACCTTTAGCGACCAGCGAATGTGGAAATAAAAATGACAAATTTTACAGACTACAAAGTTGCCGATATCAAGTTGGCGGAGTGGGGACGCAAGGAAATTGCGATCGCAGAAGGGGAGATGCCCGCGTTAATGGCGTTGCGCCGCAAGTACAAGCAGTCGCAGCCGCTGGCAGGCGCCAAGATCATGGGTTGTATCCACATGACCATCCAGACTGCGGTACTGATTGAAACTCTGGTGGAGCTGGGTGCCGAAGTGCGCTGGTCTTCCTGCAATATCTTCTCTACTCAGGATCACGCTGCCGCAGCAATCGCTGCTGCCGGTATTCCCGTATTTGCCTGGAAGGGTGAAACCGAAGACGAATTTTGGTGGTGTATCGAGCAAACCGTACTGGCCGAGAAAGATGGCAGTGATGTTTGGGATGCCAATATGATTCTGGATGATGGTGGCGACCTGACTCAGCTGTGCCATGAAAAGTACCCGGGGTTGCTGGATCGCATCCACGGTATCAGTGAAGAGACCACTACCGGGGTTCATCGTCTGGTTGAGATGCTGTACAAAGGCGAGCTGAAGGTGCCGGCGATCAACGTAAACGATGCGGTAACCAAGTCCAAAAACGACAACAAGTACGGGTGTCGTCACTCTCTGAACGATGCGATCAAGCGCGGTACCGACCACCTGTTGTCCGGCAAGAAAGCGCTGGTTATTGGCTACGGTGATGTGGGTAAAGGATCTGCCGCGTCCTTGCGCCAAGAGGGCATGATCGTAAAGGTGACCGAGATCGACCCGATCTGCGCGATGCAGGCCTGTATGGACGGCTTTGAGGTGGTATCCGCCTACAAAGATGGCGTGAACACCGGCGAAATCGCCGATATTGATACCGCGGTACTCGGCACCACAGATCTGTTGGTTACCACTACCGGCAACGTTAACGTGTGTGACGCAGCCATGCTGCAGACTCTGAAAAATGGCGCAGTGGTTTGTAACATCGGTCACTTCGACAGTGAGATCGACACGGCTTTCATGCGCGAGCACTACGAGTGGGAAGAAGTAAAACCGCAGGTGCACAAGATCTACCGTGATCGCACAAATAATGATCACCTGATCCTGCTGTCCGAAGGTCGTCTGGTAAACCTGGGCAACGCGACTGGTCACCCTTCACGCATTATGGATGGGTCCTTTGCTAACCAGGTTCTGGCCCAAATCTACCTGTGGGAGCGCAAGTTTGCCGATCTTCCGCAAGCGGAGAAAACTGCGCAGCTGTACGTGAAGGTGCTGCCCAAGAAATTGGATGAAGAGGTAGCAAAAGACATGGTGGAAGGCTTTGGCGGTGTGGTCACCCGCTTGACCAATACCCAAGCCGAGTACATCAACGTGGATGTTGAGGGGCCTTATAAGCCGGACAGCTACAAATACTGAGGTGATATTCGTTCTGTGGCGCCAAAACCCCCGTTGTGCTTGTCGCAGCGGGGGTTTAGTTTTATTGATTGGTGTATTTGGCCGCCATCTCCAGCGGGATAGGGGACCCGTTTTGGTGCCCGGGAGTAAATTTGGGGCCGGTTCAGCCCAATGATTGGGCGGAATCTTGCAGCACAACAAATGGCAGTTATTGGACAAGCTGCAAAATTGACTTTTCTCAATTAAATCCTGCCTTCAGGGTAAAAGTTATATTGATAGTACATTTACTGCTTGGTACTGTGTTCGTGATGTAAATAAAAGCCGATTACGGGTTACGTCAGCAAAGGGACTTTGGATCACTCCAGTCCAGCATTTACCCTTGAAGTTGTTGCAGACCACTCAGGCATTAATAAAAAATCATAACTGAGCCTCGGAGGGACCAATGTCCAAATTCAAGCAGCAGCCGCTCTACATTGCGGTAGTGGCCGGAAGCCTCGCATCAACCGCAATGGCGGCTACTGATGAAGCGGTCAAACCAGACGGTGACATCAATCGAGGACAGCCGGTATTAGAAGAAGTCACGGTTACCGCCCGTAACCGGACTGAAAGCCTGCAGGAAATCCCCGTAGCCATCAATGCCTTCTCAGCGAAAGACATTGAGCGTTCTGCCATGCAAGATCTGCGTGACGTGGTGCGCAGCTCCCCAGGGCTGGTGTACGACTCTTCTGGCACTATCGCGACTGGTGCCATTACGATCCGGGGCATGAGTCAGCCTGGCCTTATTGGTGACGACACCAACGTGGCGATGTTTGTAGATGGCGTGTACGTCTCCGGCCGCGCCTCTACGTTCATGCCGATGATGGGTTTGGAGCGTGTTGAGGTGGTGCGTGGCCCACAGTCAGCGATCTATGGCCGCAACGCTTTCTCCGGCGCTATGAATTACATCACCGCCAAGCCTTCGGAAGAATTTGAGGCGAAAATCGAAGCGACCACCGGTGCGGAAGGGCAGTCCGGTGTCGAGGCCCGAATCGCCAGTGCCATTGGCGATAAATTGGCGGTCAGCCTGGATGTGGTGGACTCCGAGTCCGGCTCTACCTTCAAGCAGGGTGATACCTATTTGGGCGGCATCGATAACGAAGCCCAGCGACTGCGCGTCCTCTACACCCCAACCGATACGCTCGAATTTGATCTCTCCGTCGCCCATGTGGATGTGCACGAGCACCATAACGCTGGCTACGAGGCCACTCCCAATGCCGAGCACGCCGTGGAGATCAATACTATGGCGACAGGCGGTGCGCCTTTCCTGATCCCGGGTGTGCACTATACCCCCGGTATCAATGCGCTGACGCCTGCTGGCATGGCGGCGGTAACTGGTGCGCCGAGTGCTTACTATGGCGAAGCCAAGGCGGCCGATCCTGACGGTTTCGCTGGCAATGCCTTCGGTGTTACCAATGAATCCGATTTGTACAGTCTGCGTGTGAACTGGGATATTGCCGACGTTACCCTGACATCCATCACCGCGGCATCGGACACCGTGACCCGCTCCCTGCAAGGCTATGCCAACGCGTATATGGCGCCTACCATGGTATTTGCCCCGGTAATTCCGGTAAGCAACGGTTTTTCCCCGGTAACGCCCACTGAAGACATGCCCAACCATGTTGCCACCATTAATCTCGGTGGCACCAACGCGTATCTGCTGAATGTGCTTGCCTACAACTACGGTGGTCAGCCCAATGATGACCGCACCGCGTTCAGCCAGGAGTTCCGTATTCAGTCGAATGACACTGGCCCGCTGCAGTGGAGCGCAGGCTTACTGTATTCAGAAGTGGAGCTTGATCAGTGGTTGACCTCCAGCGCACTGCCGGCGAGCGGCAGCCCGTTTGGCGATGAGATCAACTCCGCCTCCATTGCATCTTCCATCCTGGCGGTGGACGAAAACGGCAATGCAACCAAGATTACCCAGACCAACCACAGCACTGAAATGACCTCCGCATTCGCGGCACTCGCGTATGACGTGACCGACAAGCTGAACGTCGGCGTGGAAGCGCGTTATACCCGTGAAGACAAGGTTGCGGATAATGTTCTGCACTTCACCGGTGCCCAGGGTGAGGTTCAGGGTGATTGGGATTGGGTGTCGCCGCGTCTGATTGCGACGTACACCTACGATGAATACACCAACTTCTACCTGAATATCGCCCGGGGTACCAAGTCCGGCGGTATCAATGGTGGTACACCGGTAGAGTCCGAGCTGCTCTACGACCCGGAAACCAACCTCACCTTCGAACTGGGCGCTAAGCGTACTGTTCTGGATGGCCGCGGTTACATGAATATCGCTGCCTACCATATCGATTGGGATGACCAGCATATTCGCCAATTCTCCCAGTTCAGTAACGGTGCCACTATTCCTGCGGCGATTACTACGAACCTGGGTGCGGTAGAAATCCGTGGTATCGAGATTGAGACCGCCTTCCAGATCAGCGATAACTGGGCCTTCCACTCAGCCTACACCTTCAACGATGCGGAGGTGGTGAAGGGTGTGCAAAGTGTGACCTTTGGCTACGTGGACTACGAAGCGATGGGGCTTGATGCAACCAACTACCCCTTCTGCCTGCCGGTGCTGGGTGGCGGCTGTGAAGTGATGAGTAACCTGATGGTCTCCGATGGTGATCTGTCCGGCAAGACGATGATCAATAACTCTCGGAACACCTTCAATGCAGGCGTACGCTACTCGCGCGACATGGCCAATGGTGCCGAGTTCTACATGGACCTGAGCTCCGTGTGGAAGGACAAGCGTTACATCAACACCGTGAACACCCTGTGGATTGACGATCACTGGGATACCAACCTGGTAACCGGTATCGAGGGTGACAACTGGTATGGCCAGCTCAGCGTGAAAAACCTGATGGACGATGACACACCCTCCAGTGCCTACCGTCCGTTTATCTGGACCCAGAATCAGGCCCCGTCCATCGTTAACCGTATGGGCCGTTTGAGCAGCCTGACAGTAGGGTACCGCTTCTAATCATTCTCGCCTTATTGAGTGTGACTTTGCCCGCTTCGGCGGGCATTTTTGTGCCCGAATATTTTCCACGCCCTCCCAGCTAGTCTTTTTTATGCACCGTAGAAAGAGAACCTTGAGAGGGCTCTGAGAGAATTAAAAGACGCCTAAATGGAAGTGAAGCGGGTTGAAGCGGGTTAAAGCGGGTTAAAGCGGGTTAAAGCGGGTTGAAGGTGAGTGAGGGGGAGATGAAGGGGGCGAAGGACGAGGTAAGAGGGGTAACCTGATCGCTCAGGAATACCCCTTGTGTAGACTTGCCGTTAGACCGCAACCGGCTCCAGCAAAATCTCCTGGTGTTGTTCCGCGTTTAGACGAGGGCCGAACTGCGATACCACGGTGCCCGCGGCGCGATTGGCCAGCGTTGCTGCATCGGTGAAGTCGTGTCCATGGGTGATCGCGTAGAGAAACGCTCCCGCAAACATGTCTCCGGCGCCATTGGTATCGACCGCTTTCACCGGGCTGGAGGCAACTTTTACCGCTTCGTTGCCATCAAACACGAGCGCGCCCTCGGCGCCCAAGGTAATGGCAAAGCAATTGGCATATTGCTTGAGCTGTTTCGCCGCTGCGTCTAGAGAGTCCGCCTTGGTAAAGGCGGCGGCTTCGTCTTGGTTACAGAAGAGCAGGTCGACGCCCTCACCAATCATTTCAAGCAGTCCTTCATGGAAGTACTGCACGATACCCGGGTCGGACAGGCTGATGGCCACTTTAGTGCCGTTGGCTTTCGCGATTCGGCTAGCCTCGATGGCTGCAGCGCGCCCGGTTGGGGAGGTCACCAGGTAACCCTCCAGGTAGAGGTAATCTGCAGCTGCAATCGCCTCTGGGTGCAATTCTACGGAAGAAAGCGTCTCACTGATACCCAGGTAGGTCACCATGGTGCGTTCCGCATCCGGGGTAATCATTACCAGGCATTTCCCGGTGTCGCCGGACTCCCGCTGGAGGGTGCGGTGATAGTCGACACCGGCAGAGTCCAGGTCGTTGAGATAGAAATCGCCATTGTCGTCGGCCGCAACTTTGCAGCTGTAAAAGGTGTTGCTGCCAAAGTAGCTGGCGGCGATCACGGTATTTGCTGCGGAGCCGCCACTGGCGCGCTTCGCGGCGATCAAGTGATCTTCCAACTGGCCGAGCAGTTGCTGTTGCTGTTCGCGATCTGCCAGTGTCATCAGGCCTTTCTCAAGCTTGAGCGTCTGCAGATCTTGATCGGATACTTCAATTTCCGTATCGACCAGGGCTGCGCCCAGTCCATACACATGATACTTATTCATCATCTTTACTCATCATACTTACCCATTTATTTCTCTCTTCTACTGTGCGTAGCGTTCGCACGGCAGGGTGGTTTTCGGTTACGAGCTTGATGTAGCAGTGCCCGGCGAAGCGCTCGGGAACATCCAGTGGTGTTTCGATGGCTGGTAACAACCAAGAGTTTTCGTCGCACACCATTGGGCTGCACAGCCACTCGGGGCCGCTGGATTGAATGGCAGACTTTACATTGGGTAATTCGACGGCCCCAAGCAGGGTAGTCTGCAGCTCTGCCAGCGGTAACGCTGGCTTCTCCCGCGGAAGGTCATAAGCGGCTGCCAGGGCCACCCCTGACTTAAATTTTACCCAAAGCTCGCCATTAGGGTGACCGTCATTACCGAGGCATTCCAACGCATGGATTTCAATCACGCCGTCGTTGAAAGACGGTTTAGATAGAATAAACGCGGTGTAGCTTTCCGGGGTGTGCTGAGGAATAGGGAGTTGCTGTTGAAAGCAATTATTCAGGTTGTCTAATACTGCAGGATCAGCTGCATCTCTGTAGCAGTGAACCCGGATGCTCTCCATCACCTCCGGGTCCACTGATATAGCAGGGTTCAGTTGCAGCTGCAGTTGCCGAACCAGCTCCTCAAGGGTATTTCGGGTTCCCACAATTCCTCCAATATCAACCAAACTGGTTTCGGAGGGAGCTTGCAGCAAGACACATGGATTGGATTTTGCGGAAGGCATAGTCGCGCTCGAGGAACCACATACCGCAATCCGGTGCCAGGCTGATACGCTCTTTCGGGATGACTTCCATCGCATCAATGATCATCTTGCGGATGGATTCCACTTCCTCCACCTGGCCTTGTGGGTCCAGATTAAGAACACCGATGGCAACCAACTTGTTACCAACAGACTGCAGGAAGTCTGGGGTATGGCCGGGTTGTGCATATTCTGTATGGACGGCATCGATGTCGGACTCGGCAACCAGCGATACCGCTTTCGGATAAATAGGGCTGGGTTCTTTGAGTGCGATATTCTTTGAGTAGCCGTAGCAAACGTGCACAGAGGTGAGACAGTCTACGCCGCGAACCATGCGGTTGATGGCTTCAACGGCAAAGTCCTGGCACTGGCTGTAACGGAAGTGCACCTCCGGCTCGTCGATCTGGATCAGGTCTACACCGGCCGCGGCCAGTGCCTTCAGTTCCTGATTCAGCGCATCGGCAATCGCAAAGCACAAAGCCGCCTGATCTGGGTACACGCCTGCATCTACCAGTCGGTAGGAGAGGGTAACAGGACCAATCACGGTGATTTTGCTGCGGTTTGCGGCATAGCGCTTCAGGAATGGAATGTCGCTGACAACCATCGGGCCAGGCCACTGGATTTTCTCCCGCACTGCGGGGAACAAAACCTTGTGGGTCTGCTTTGGTGCTTCTTCTTTTTTCAGATCGGCACCGACATTGGTGGCCTTCTGCTTCATTTTCAGATATTCGGTAATATCATTGTGGAAGTTGGTAAATTCTTCCGGGTTTTCCTGGTCGATACCTTTCAGGCCGTAGAAGTGGCCGCTGAAGGTTTGTCGGCGTACTTCACCGTCGGTGGCGAATGTCATGCCGGCCATGTTTTGATCGTAGACGGCCAGGCGCACAGCATCATCGATTGCTTCAGGAAGTAGATCTTGTTCTACGTTCCACCAGGTGCCTTCTTTCTGGTAAACCTTGTTATGGTCTGCGAGCCAGCGGGGTTTTACATAGCTGCCCACGAGCTGCGTTGGAAACAGGTCTGTCTTCCACATATCTCAATACCTCAACCGAACGTGACTGTTTTCAGTCACGTTTGTGATTATTCGTTGTTATTTCTTACGCGGTCTTAACGGTAAATGGAGCGAACCTGGTGGATCTGCTCCATCACCTTGGTGCCAGGATTTCAGTCTGCGCTGTTAACGAAGCGGTCGTGCTCCGAAATGGTGGGTAGCTCGCTTGCCGCAACGCCTTGCCATTTGTCGCCTTCTTCCGGAAGCATCACCGGGATACCTTCAACCATCGGATACTGGCGGCCACAGTCGCCGCAGCACAGCCAATCACTTTTCACTTCAGACAGGAGGCCCTTGTTTTCAGCGGTACAGTGAGGGCAGCGGAGAATGTCCAGGTAATCTTGAATGTTCATTATGTCTCTCCCGTTTTTGGGTATTACTTATTCGGTGTTATTTGGTAGTTGGTTGTAAGTCGGCCGTAATCGGAGCATCAGGTTCTTGTTCTGCTGCTTCGTTGAGGCCTTCGATGGTGACATTGCGTACAACCAGGTAGCTAAAGACAACCATCAGTGCCTGCAAGACAAAGATGAGAGCGAAAGCAATATTGGCGGTCAGTACTTGGCTTTCTACCAGCAGGGAATACAGGCAGCCACTGACGGTAAAGGAAAGGAACAAA
>NZ_AFPJ01000007.1 GCF_000220505.1 Microbulbifer agarilyticus S89
ACGCAAGCTGGCATGACGTTAGGCTGTCAAATGCTTGGCGAAGCCGCACATGTTACCGGTTATGCGGTGTGTGATGATGAAGAATACTTTGCAAACAAGGTTGCCGACGATGTATCCGACTGGTACCGGCGCTACCCGGAGCTGGTGCCGCAGGGCTTTGTGTTCAATCGCGATCGTGTGCGTGTGATCGACGAATACATTGGTCCAGGTTATGCCATCGCGTCGGAGGAAATTTTCCAGGCCATTGCGATGGTCGCCCAGCAGGAGGGCTTGCTGCTGGATCCTGTGTATACCGGCAAAGCATTTTACGGGATGCTGCAGGACATCGAGAAAGGGCGATACGCGGGCAGCGAAAATCTGGTGTTTGTGCATACCGGAGGCCAATTCGGGTTATTTCCGCAGCGCGATGGTTTTAAGAGCAGTTGGGGCAATTAATCGGCAATCCGACGGTAATTTGTTCGCCGCAATAGAGTAGGGGCGAGAGTGCTTTGGCGAACACTGAATTACTGAGAAGACAGGATTTACTGTTTTAGCGGGAAATTTGGTAGTTAATCGATTTTTTGGCAGAAAACAGGACTTTAGTGCTGAAAATTGGCGGATTACTGTTCACTTCGTGAGGAAGCTGCTACTCTGGCGCCCAACGTCGGGGGGCTGGTTAATAACAATATTCTCTGATTTTGTGTGCGGGAGCAGTCTGTTTTAGGACCTTCCGTGCATGCGGCCAGCCTGACTAAGCACTGACGATATTTTATTCAAAACGATAAGTTGTGGGGGTTGATTTGGAATCATTCAATCAATTTTTGTTGACCCTGGACGGGCTGCTGGGTTCAGCATTCTGGTTTCCGTGGGTTCTGTTAGGGGTCGGCTTCTTTTTTACCCTGTATTTGGGCTTTCCCCAAATCCGTTATTTTGGCCACGCAATCAAAATTGTTCGTGGTAAGTATGACAAGCCGAGCGACCCCGGCGACACCTCACACTTCCAGGCACTTTCTACCGCGCTTTCCGGCACCGTGGGTACCGGTAATATTGGCGGTGTGGGTCTCGCCATTTTCCTCGGCGGCCCCGCGGCACTGTTCTGGATGTGGGTTACCGCATTTCTCGGTATGACGACGAAATTCGTCGAAGTAACGCTTTCCCACAAATACCGTATTAAAGCGGCCGACGGCTTCTATGCAGGTGGCCCCATGTTTTACATGGAGCGCCGTCTAAACATGAAATGGCTCGCGGTCATTTTTGCGATCGCAACGGTGATCAGCTCCTTCGGCACCGGCAGCCTGCCTCAGGTGAATAACATTGCCCAGGCCATGCACGACACCTTCGGCCTGAGCAAGATGCTTACCGGTGGTGTTCTGGCAATCCTGCTCGGCATGGTGATTATCGGTGGCATTACTCGTATCGCCAAAGTCACATCGACCATTGTTCCGGTTATGGCATCGCTGTACATAATCGGCGCGCTCGCGGTAATTCTGTACAACTACCAGAATATTATTCCCTCGTTCCAAGCGGTATTTGCCGGTGCCTTCAATGGTAGCGCGGCCGTTGGCGGCTTCCTGGGTGCGAGCTTCGCTTACGCATTTAACCGTGGTGTGAACCGCGGCCTGTTTTCCAACGAAGCTGGTCAGGGCTCCGCGCCGATCGCGCACGCCTCGGCCCGTGCCGATGAGCCGGTATCTGAGGGCATGGTATCCCTGCTGGAACCGTTCATTGACACCCTGATTATTTGTACCCTGACCGGCCTGGTTATTCTGTCTTCCGGTGTTTGGACCGAGAAGCACATGAACCAGTTCGAACGTGCAGACATGATGGTTGTTGCCGGTACCTATTCGGACAAGGACGAAGCGGATGTTAAGCAGCTATTTGGCTTCCTGAGCAATCAGAGCAGTGAGGTTACCCCCTACACCGGCGCTATTGTTGTGGCCGATGGGCGCCCGCTCAATGAAAACGAATTTACCGTGCTGAACTCCCGTTCCGTTGCCGAAGATGTTGAGTTCCGTGTTGCCGGCGATAACTTCTCCGGAGTACTGAACGTGAACAACGGACGCCTGGTGAACCCGAACGTGGATGTCTGGGGTAACTCGCTGTTGCACTCGGTGGCCCTGACCAACCGTGCGTTCCAGAAGGGCTTCTTCGGTGAGTACGGTAGTTACATCGTTACACTGGGGATTTTGTTGTTCGCGTTCTCTACCGCAATCGCCTGGTCCTATTACGGGGACCGCTCGATGATTTATCTGTTCGGGCCGAAGGCGGTGATGCCATACCGTTTGGTTTACGTGGTCGCCTTCTTCTGGGCAGCGATTGAGGATACAACGGTTATCTGGAACCTCTCGGCCGTTGCGATCGTGTTGATGACACTTCCGAACCTGTTCGGTATTTCGATCCTGGCGCGGGAAATGAAGGATACCGTGAAGGACTATTGGAAAGACCCCAGCCACAAGTAGGCTACGGTGAATTCCTGATACAAAAAAAGCCCGGCATATGCCGGGCTTTTTTCATTGCGATCACTGAGTATTGTCAAACATTCAGCAACAGGAATTCACGCTCCCACGAACTGATTACGCGGTTGAACTCTTCATACTCGTCCCGTTTGATCGCCGCCCAGGCGCGCACGAAGGTATCACCGAACATTTCCACCGCCTCAGGGCATTCAGCCATCAAGCTGAGTGCATGCTCCTGGGTCCGCGGCAGGGAGATGGGCTCAACCGAGCAATCGCCTTTATAGGGTTCACTTGGCGATACCTTGTTCATCATGCCCAGGTAACCACAGGCGAGCGACGTGGCAATTGCCAGGTACGGGTTACAGTCCGCGCCGGGGAAACGGTTCTCCAGGCGTTTGGCCTGAGGAGAGCTGTCCGGTACGCGCAGGCCTGTGGTGCGGTTGTCGTAGCCCCAATGCAGGCTGATTGGTGCTGCGTTTTCCTTGGTAAAACGACGGTACGAGTTTACGTTGGGCGCAAAGAATGTCATGAATCCCGGGGTATATTTCTGCATACCGCCGATGAAGTGCATAAAGCGTTCGTTTTCCGCACCGTCGTCGTCCACAAATATGTTTTTGCCGGTATTAACGTCCACGATGCTTTGGTGCAGGTGCAATGCACTGCCAGGTTCGTCGGCCATGGGCTTTGCCATGAACGTGGCATATATACCGTGGCGCAGGGCGGTTTCACGCACGGTGCGCTTGAAGGTAAAAACCTGGTCGGCCAACTTCAATGGGTCGCCATGCAAGAAGTTGATTTCCATCTGCGCGGTGCCGGATTCGTGGATCAGGGTGTCCACATCCAGTCCCTGAGCCTCCGAGAAGTCATACATGTCCTCGATGATGGACTCGTACTCGTTTGCCGCATCAATACTGTAGGATTGGCGGGTTTTCTCGGTGCGCCCAGAGCGGCCGACCGGAGCAGAGAGTTTTTCGTCCGGGTCGAGATTTTTCTTTACCAGGTAAAACTCAACTTCCGGCGCGACTATGGGTTTCCAGCCTTGCTCCGCATATTTATCCAGCACGAATTTCAGAATATTGCGCGTGCTGATAGGGTGGGGCTTGCCATCGCGGGTGTAACAATCGTGGATGATCTGCGCAGTTGGCTCGTTTGCCCAAGGGTTGAGGCGGATAGAATCCGGGTCGGGCACCAGAAGCATGTCGGTATCCGCTGGATCCACCAGCTCATTGTGCTCGTCGACGTAGTCACCGGTTACGGTCTGCACGAGGATACTCTCGGGCAGGCGACTGTCTTGGGTAAGGAACTTGTCGGTAGGGGTGAACTTTCCCCGCGCATTGCCAGACATGTCCGGTACCAGGCACTCGACTTCGGAGATGGAATGTTCCGCGAGCCACTGGGTTATCTTGTCCATTTTACACCTTGATATTGGAAGGCTTGTTTATAGGTATTTTGCCAATTTCGCCAAAACATTAGCGTAGATTCTGCTGGTGGGCGAAGGTTTGGCAGCCGGCGCACAGCAATTTTTGTCGCCCGGGCTTTGATTATGACAAAAAACCGAATTATCATTCAAGAAATACCGAATAATGATTCGGTTTTGTTTCGCGGTGCCGTCACAGGCATCACACCAGCTGCTGATATACGGGGCTTGCCCGTGAAACACTGCCGCGCTGCGAGGCAAAACCTGTCGCATCTAATTGAACTTGGAGATCCTACATGACCGCGAGCGGAAGTGTTTCAAAGCTACTCGGCCATACCGATTCCTATTACGCAGCCAGCGCCAATCCCACACCCGATTACCCCCGCCTACAGGGCGATATCGAGGCGGATGTGTGCATTATTGGTGCAGGCTATACCGGTCTTTCTTCTGCCCTGCATCTTGCCGAGCGGGGCTATAAAGTCGTGGTGCTAGAAGCCGAGCGCATTGGCTGGGGCGCCTCTGGCCGCAATGGAGGCCACGTGGGAGTAGGGCAGCGCAAGGGTCAGGAGGATCTGGAAAAGATGCTCGGCCTCGACAAGGCCAAGCTCCTCTGGGATATGGGCGTCGAGGCGGTGCAACTTGTCGATTCACTGGTTACCAAGCACGGCATCCAATGTGACCTAAAACGGGGCATTATGCACCTGGCCGCCAAAGAGAGTCACGATGACGAGCTGAAATCCGAGGTAGAGCTGCTCAACCAGCGCTACGGCTATGACCAGATCCGCTATGCCGACCGTCACGAGGTTGGCGAGCTGGTCGGATCGGAGCGGTTTTACGGTGGCCAGATTGATAGTGGGTCGCTGCATCTTCACCCGCTGAATTACGCGCTCGGTCTCGCGGATGCCGCAGCCGCCGCGGGCGTGCAGTTTTACGAACACAGCCGGGTCACCCGTTATCACGGTGGCAGCCCCTGTGTGGTCAGCACCTCGGGCGGGCGGGTAAACGCCAAGAATGTTGTTCTGGCCTGTAATGGCTATCTGGGCAATTTGGAGCCCCGTATGGCCGGGCGCATCATGCCCATCAATAACTTTGTTCTGGCCACCGAACCGCTGAGTGATGGTTTGGCACAAGAATTGATTGCGAACGACTACGCGCTGCAGGACACCCTGTTCGTGATCAATTATTGGAAGCTGTCCGGTGACAATCGCCTGGTGTTTGGCGGGGGAGAAAACTATACGTCGCGTTTCCCGCAGGACATCAAGGCGTTTGTGCGCAAGTACATGCTGGAAATCTACCCGCAGCTTGAAGACACCCGTATCGATTACGGGTGGGGTGGCACTCTCGCCATCACCATGAACCGAATGCCAAGCATTGGCCGTTTGGAGCCAAATGTGTACTACAGCCAGGGGTATTCTGGGCATGGCGTCCCAACTGCCACCTTTGCCGGCAAAATTCTTTCAGAAGTTATTGCCGGTACCGAGGAGAGATTTGATATATTGTCGCGCATTCCGACGCCAAGGTTCCCAGGCGGTACCTTGCTGCGTTGGCCGGGACTGGTTGCCGGCATGCTGTATTACAGCATGATGGACAAACTGGGCCGGTAGGCTTACTCGATTTCTTTGCTTTGTGGCCACAGCGGCACAGCGAAAATTCTGTGTCGTTATTGCCTCTCTTCGGCAGGTTACGGGTAGAAATAAAAGTTGAAGAATTGTTCGGTTTATGAAATAACAGACCGATCAGTTTACAAGCACTGGGTCCGTCCGAGCGGTATCTATGGGCACAAACCCGACAAAAATAACCCACGGGGAGTAACGATGACGCTATCAGACCGGTCTTTCATGGCCAAAAAGAACCTGCTTGCCTCCACCATCGGCGCAGTAGTTTTCACTGTCGGTGCCGGCGCGGTGGCCGCAGAGATCGAAGAAGTAACGGTAACTGCACAGATGCGTGCAGAGTCCCTGAAAGACGTTCCCATGTCTGTCAGCGCCTTTTCTGGCGAAACCATCAAGAACTCAAATCTGAGTGATTTCAAAGACCTGTTCGCCATTACTCCGGGAATTTCTGGTGAGACCACCGATGGTTTCTTCGATTCCGTCTCCGTGCGTGGGGTAAATAACAACGGTTTCGGTTCCGGTAGCGACCCCGCACTGGGCGTGTTCCTCGATGGCGTTTATCAGAGCCGTTCCGGTGCAGCGCCCACCATGTACGACCTGGAGCGCGTGGAAGTTGTGAAGGGCCCGCAGGGCACACTCTTCGGCCGCAATACTGCCTCCGGCGCCATTGCCATGACCACCCAGAAACCGGGTGACGTGTTCGGTGGTGATGTATCCGTGAGTGCGGGCCAGTACGGTCGCCTGGACTTTGAAGGCACCGTCGACATGCCGGTAAGCGAAGACTTTGCGGTGCGCATTGCGGGTATTCATCAGGAAGAAGACGGCCACGTGAAAAACCTGGCCGGTGGTCGTGACCTGGGCGCCAGCGAAGCTGATGCCATGCGTTTTACTGCCGTCTACAGCGGCTTCGCCGACACCACCGTTACCTTTTTGGGACAGTACGAAGACCGCATCAGCGACGGTACCATTTACCGCGCACTGGAAACCGATGGCGCCTACGACGAAGTCTATAACGACCAGCAGGGCACCGATCAGTCTGAGATTGCCGATGCGATCCTGACCATCGAACACCAGATGGATGCGCTGACGCTGACCTCCATTACCGGCTACAAGACCCACAACTACACCTATATCGAAGACTTCGATGGCACTGCAGACACCATCGATACCTTTGTGCGTGACCAGAGTGGCGATTTCTTCAGTCAGGAATTCCGCCTGACCTCCGACAACAGCGGCCCATTCAACTGGGTGCTGGGTGCGAGCTATTACCAGGAAGACCTGGACGCATACTTCGCCGGTGTGGATGCCGAAGACTTCATCTGTGCTGGTGCCATGGAAGTGGACTACGAACTGGACGTGGATTCTTCCGCGACCTGTGCCGAGTTGGCACTTGCCTATCCAGATGATATGGATGACGCCTTTGGTACCGGTGGCGATCCTTGGGAATACGCCCCGACTGCCGGCATGGCGATTCCGGGCGGCGTGATGGTTCCGGACGGCATGTCTATCGAAGAGTCTTTCACCAGTGGTGAATACAGTGGCTGGGGTATCTTCGCCAACACCACTTTCGACCTGACCGACGCTACCAGCCTGGGCTTGGGAGTTCGTTACACCTCTGATCGCAAGATCTATACCGTAGATTCGCCATGGCCAGATACCTGGACCGGTGGCTGGAACTATCAGGCACTGTTCACCGAAGGGCCGATCACAGGCGATGACACCTGGACCAACCTGTCTGGACGCGCGACCCTGAACCACGACTTCTCCGATTCCGTAACCGGCTACGCCAGTGTCGCGACCGGCTACAAGTCTGGCGGTTTTGACTACCTGACCTACCGTGTTACTGACCCGGCTTTCGCCGAGGACCAGGACGCATGGCTCGAAGAGTACGAGTGGACCGTAGACAGCTCCAACGCCGAGCCGAACGGCTTCGACGAAGAGCAGGTTCTGTCGTATGAGCTTGGTGTGAAGGCGCGCTTGCTGGACAACCGCCTGCACCTGAATGCAGCGGCTTTCCAGTACACCTACGAAGATCTGCAGCAGGCATTCTTCATAGGTGCGGCTGCGGTTACCCGCAACGTGGGTGAGAGTGAGGGCCAGGGCCTCGAGGTAGACGCGCGTTGGCTGCTGACCGACAACCTGGACCTCTACATGGGTATGGCGTGGCTGAATACCGATTTCCGCGGCGCACCTGAAGAGCTGTGCGAAGGCTGTGACGGCAATGAGATGGCGTTCTCTCCGGAGTTCTCATCTGCAACCATGCTGACCTACACCACCGATCTCGGCTTCGGTTCCCTGGCGCTGACTGGTGAGTATAACTACACCGGTGAGCAGTTCTCTAACCTCGATAACACCGAAGAAGTGAAGTTGGATAGCCGCAGCGTCTTCAATGTCCGTGCCACCATCACTGCGCCGAGTGAAAACCTGAGCGCTGGTATCTACGTGGAAAACCTGACGGGCGAAGAGTACTACCACTGGGGCTACGCAGAAGCGGATTACAATCTGCCCGCTACCATGACCGATCCTTCCCGCGGTCGTGTTGCCGGTGTGAATGTGAATTACCGCTTCTAATCGATTCCATTCGCGTCTCACAGGATGGGAATGAAGGGCCGGCAGCAATGCCGGCCTTTTTTTGGTGAGCGGTGTGCCTAATTATGTTAAAAATGCAGCTTCAGTAGCAGGGAAGATGGAAGTGTCCAGCTCAGACAATCAACGCCGTAAAAACCAGTTATCACCACGCCGCGAGCCCGTGCAGGCGAGGGCCCGTGAACGCGCCCGCCAGATTCTGGATACCACCGGCTATTTGCTCGAGCGTGTTGGCCTGAACGATCTCACCACCATTCTGATCGCCAAGGAACTCGGCGTTTCTGTCGGCTCTGTGTATCACTACTTTCCCAACAAGCATGCGATCCTTTATGCAATGGGCGAGCAGTGGCTTGCCAGCCTCACGGAACGCCTGAATGAGCTTGCGGCAAGTCCGCTGGAGCGACTCAGCCTGCGCGAATTCCTCGATGAGCTCCTGTCTCGTTGGCTTTCTGTTTACCAGGAGCAGCGCGGTTTGCTGCCACTGGTTCAGGCCATGTGGGGCGTGCCCGAACTGCATGAGTTGGACGAGCGTCACGACGAGCTGGTGATCAATCATCTAATGCGGATGTTTGATCGCCTTGGCTTTACCTGCCCACCCAATGAATCCAACCGACTCGCGCGCGCAACGCTCGAGACCTGCCATGCCATGCTGCTGGTTGTGGTGAATCAGGTCGGGGTCCGCTCCGAGCGAACCCGCGAGGATCTGGTTAATATGTTGATGGTTCTGCTTGAGCCACACCGTAATGAGGAACGACCATCGGGCCTTGATGACATCGAGGCCCCGTGAGGTGTCCAAATGACCAGCACACAAAACCCGGCCGGAGACCAAACAGGCTACCCAACAGGAAAGTCCCACCCCAATCGCCTGATCATCGCGATTTCGTCACGCGTATTGTTTGACCTGCGGGAAAGTCATCAGATTTTCGAAGAGCAAGGTGTCGAGGCCTTTTCCGCTTACCAGGTTGAGCGAGAGAACGATATTTTGCCAAAGGGCGAGGCGTTTTCCCTCGTCGAAAAATTTTTGCAAATCAATGAGCGCCTGCCCGGAGACCCAAGAGTTGAGGTGATACTGCTATCTCGCAACAGTGCAGATACGGGTTTGCGCGTGTTCAACTCAATAGAACACTATGGATTAAATATCAGCCGCGCGGCGTTTTGTAACGGCGGCAGTCCTTACCGGTATATATCACCCTTTGGCTGCCATCTTTTTCTGTCGACCGATGGCGAGGATGTGCGCAGGGCACTGGAGCAGGGCGTCGCCGCAGCGACGCTGATCCCGGGCGGCGCACGCCAGCGCGGCGATGAAGTACTGCGCTTTGCCTTTGATGGCGACGCGGTGTTGTTTTCCGATGAGGCAGAACAAATCTTCAAGCGCGATGGTCTCGATGCGTTTACCAGCGCTGAACGCGCCTCCGCGAAAAAACCGTTGCAAGGAGGGCCGTTCAAAGGTTTCCTCGAAGCGCTGCAACAGCTACAAGCGGAATTCGACCCCGAGGATTGCCCGATCCGCACCGCGCTGGTTACCGCCCGTTCTGCACCAGCGCACGAACGCGTCATCCGCACACTGCGCGCCTGGAATATTCGAATTGACGAGTCCATGTTCCTTGGCGGACTGCCCAAGGGTGAATTCCTGCGTGCGTTTGGTGCCGACGTATTTTTCGACGACCAGCCCGTTCACTGCGCTTCCGCCGGCGCCCATGTGGCAACCGGGCATGTACCCCACGGAATTGCCAATCAAGGCAAATAGGGCGTCAAGTAAACCCGCTTTCTGCTGCACTGCCGCGATTCAACATGTAGTTCGCAGCTCCTCGGTCACTTTTCGTAACCATTTGTTCACATTTCTCCCGGCCTTATCACGTTTAGTTGGCCCCACATGACATTCACTGCTATGCTTTTCGCGCATATAGTTGCATAGTTTTTATAACCATTTACTGGCGTCAAAAAGATCAATTTCCATTGATCAGACCGCATTAGCGACCGAATGGGCGAGGCAGGGAGGCAAGCTATGAAGCTGCAGCAGTTGCGTTATATCTGGGAGGTGGCACATCACGACCTGAATGTGTCTGCGACCGCACAAAGTCTGTTTACCTCCCAGCCAGGTATCAGCAAGCAGATACGCTTGCTGGAAGACGAGCTGGGTGTCGAGATTTTCGCGCGCAGCGGCAAACACCTCACCCGCGTTACTCCTGCAGGGGAGGCAATCCTCAAAACCGCCGGCGAAATCATGCGCAAGGTGGAAAACATCAAGCAGGTGGCGCAGGAATTTAGCAATGACAAACGCGGCAGCCTTGCCATTGCCACCACTCACACCCAGGCGCGTTACGCTCTGCCCACCGTCATCAAGGGATTTATTTCCCGCTACCCCGAAGTTTCCCTGCACATGCACCAGGGAACGCCCATGCAAATTTCTGAAATGGCTGCAGACGGCACCGCAGATTTCGCTATCGCCACCGAGGCGCTGGAGCTGTTCAGTGATCTGGTAATGATGCCGGTGTACCGCTGGAACCGCTGCATTCTGGTACCCAAGGGCCATGAGCTGGCACAGGTGCCCAAGCTGACGCTGGAGGAAGTTGCCAAGTATCCAATCGTGACTTACGTATTCGGGTTTACCGGTCGATCGAAGCTGGACGAGGCATTTCTCGAAAAGGGTTTATCACCCAAAGTCGTGTTTACCGCGGCGGATGCCGACGTCATCAAAACTTATGTGCGGCTCGGCCTTGGTATCGGGATTGTCGCGGATATGGCCGCGGTGGAAGATGAGGATAGTGATCTTGTCGCGCTGGATGCCAGTGACCTGTTTGAATCGAGCGTGACAAAAATTGGCTTCCGCAAAGGCATTTTCCTGCGCGGCTTTATGTACGAATTCTTCCAGCAGTTCGCACCGCACCTTACCCGTGAGCTTGTTGATCAAGCGGCGCAGGCGTCTTCGCGTGCGGAAGTGGATGAGCTGTTTTCACATATTGATTTGCCGGTTTACTAGGACCCGAGGTAGGGCCCATAGCGTTGTTGGCGGCCACGCCGTCAGCGCGTCGCCGCATTGAATCAACTGATGGTATCAATGGATAGCATCAAGCCGCCAGCTTGGCCAACACCTCTTTGGCGAACTTGAAGTACACCGTATAGACCTCGGGCGCCTTGCCTTCTTCTTCCACAACAAAAAACGGCGCGCGCTGCACGTTGAGCTTTTGAGCCAACAGCATGCCGGCACTGGCTGGATCGCGCTCATCGGCAATGAGCGTTTCGTCTAGGAATTTTTCCTGGTCGTTTTCCTTGAGCTTTTGCTCAACGTCCCGGCATTTCCCGCACGGGGAACCATCTGCAAGAATTTTCTTTACCAGCGTAATTCGCATGAAACACAGCCTTATTGTGTAGGGCCGTCGCCTCGGCATTCAGGCATAGCCCGTGCCCGGGGGCGGCTAAAATCCAGTGAATCTAATGATTGGCGCGGAATCTAGCAAAGAAAGGAAACCGTGGGAAATATCGAAGGGCGATAATTCTATAACCTGCGGCGGCACTCAGGAGAAGCGCGCCTCCAGGGTATCGAGGAAGATGCGGACCTTATCCAGGCACTCACGATGTTCGGCCGCCGGATCGGAGTCCGCCACGATGCCGCCGCCAGCGGCGCAATGGATCTTGCCACTACTTGCGGTGAGGGTGCGAATGGCAATATTCGTGTCCGCACGCCCACAGCTACTGAGGTAACCAATGCTGCCGCAGTAGGCACCGCGGGGGCTGTCTTCGAGCTCGCGAATAACTTCCATGGCGCGGCGCTTGGGGGCACCAGTAATCGAGCCGCCGGGGAAGCATGCGGCAAGCACGTCGGCGTACTCCACATCTTGTGGCAGTTGCCCGTTGATGGTGCTCACCAGGTGATGCACGTTGGCAAAACTTTGGAGCTCGAACAGATTTGGCACCCGGACACTACCGCGCTCGCAGACTTTACCGAAGTCATTGCGCAGCAAATCCACGATCATCAGGTTCTCAGCACGATCTTTGCGGCTGTCTCGCAGCTGCTGTGCCAGCGCCGCATCCTCGGCAGGAGTTTCGCCACGCGGCACCGTGCCCTTGATGGGTTCGGTTTGCAGGAAGCGCCCATCCACGAGAATAAACCGCTCCGGTGAAAAGCTGAGCAGCTGTCCTTGCGGGAGGGAGAGGTACGCAGAAAATGGACCCGCGGCCGCTTCACGCAACGCGAGATACGCGGTAAACGGGTCGCCCTCGTAGGAAGCTGTGAAGCGCTGCGTGAAATTTGCCTGGTAGATATCGCCAGCCCGGATGTAATCGAGAATAGACTCGATACGCCGCGCATACTCCTCCGAGTCATATTCGTGCTGGAAAGGCTGTGCGAGCTTGAACGCGTCCTGGACTGGTGCAGGCTTTTCCCAGTCAATGGCCGCAAAGCGCTGTTGCAGGTCCAGCTTTTGATAGCGGGTGCACGCGGGGTGGAAAACCAGGTGGGTTGCGCCCAGCTGGTGGTCAGCGATCAGTGCCCAGCTGTACAGCCCAAAGGCACCTGCCGGCAGGGGCGTAGGGCGCAGATCCGCGGTCAAGAAATTGCCGTGACTGCCCAGCTCGTAGCCTGCAAAGCCTATGGCACCACCACAAAATGGGATTTGCTGGTCTACTTCCTGCGGTGCCAGTTCGCAGAGCAAATCATCCAGGGCCGCGAACGGTGCCGGGTCGCCTGCACTCAGGGTCAGCGAAGCGATCGGGTCTGCACTGATGATGTCGAAACGCCCGCCGCTGGCACGGGGCTGCCCCGAATCCAACCAGACCGGACAGGGTAGGTCCCCGAGCGCCGCAAAGGCTGCACCGAGATTACGGGAATAGGGCAGGGAAATGATCTGCAAAACGTCAACCAAACTTCCGGGCGGGTTTACCGCGCCGCTTTCTCACGAGCAATAGGCGTCGCCTTGTGGGCGGCGCTACTTTACTCCAAATTGCTCGCTGAGCCTAACGAAACACCCTTGCCAGTGTTTCACCATACGCAGTAATACGCTCTTCGTGCTCAGTCCGCTCACTGTGCACTATGAAAATTTAGCTGATTCTGCGCTCAATTCCCGCTTGCGACATGAGTCGGGTTGCTAACTCCTCTACCGACAGCTCGGTCGCATCTAGGTAGGGGATCTGTGCGCGCCTGAGCATTTGTTCCACCTGACGGACCTCAAACTCGCATTGCTCCGGCGACGCGTAGCGGCTGTTGGCGCGTCGTTCCTGGCGAATACTCATGAGGCGACGCGGGTCGATCGTGAGGCCGAAGAGTTTGTGTTGATAGGGGCGCAGGATCTTCGGCAGGGAGGTAGAGTCCATGTCCTCTTCGGTGATGGGGTAGTTTGCCGCGCGCAAACCAAACTGCAGCGCCAGATACAGGCATGTCGGTGTCTTGCCCGAGCGCGAAACACCAACCAGGATCACATCCGCGCTTTCAAACTCACGCGTACGCCGGCCATCGTCATTGTCCATGGCAAAGTGCACTGCATCCATCCGCGCGCTATAGCGGCTGTCGTTGGAAATCCCATGGGAAACACCCACCGTGCGCACCGGGTTTGTCCCAAACAGGTTTGCCAGTGGGGCAAGGTAGCTCTCAAATACATCGAGCATCAACGCCGAACTTTCATGCAGCTGATTGCGAATCTGATCGGAAACAATACTGGTGATAATAATTGGCTGCAGGCCAGATTCTTCAGCAGCACGCTCTATACGTTGTAAAACCTGTTTTACCCGCGCCTCTGAGTCCACATAAGGGACAGTCACTTGCTCTACCGGCTGGTCGCGAAACTGTGCCAACAGGCTGTGGCCGATACCTTCTACGGTAAGACCGGTGCCATCTGAAATAAAAAACGCGGTGCGCTTTTTGCCGCTGGGTGTTGCGGCGGCATGATCTTCGGTCACAGGTGTAGGGTTCGGTGTGGAATCCGTCATAATTTTTTCTTGATCAACAGATACATTGCGACAAAACACGCTCGTAGGTTTTGTAATTGAAGCAGCGAGTGCTTCTGGCCAGCTAATCAATCATACAACACTCATGCACTCACTCGTACCGCCGCGTGCGGTCATGTGTGCGCAGCGCGATGTAGTCAAAACCCGTCCCGGCACGCAAATCTTGTAGAAAAATTACAACAAATATTGGCGAATTTGAGTGGTATTTGCGGGGTATTATTTACAAAACCCTTCCTTATAATTTGCCGCCAGAAACGCAGTCTTAGAGGACAGATCATTGACCACTTATACTCTCGATTTCGCGAAACTGGGCATGGCGGATGTCGACAAGGTTGGCGGCAAGAACGCCTCTCTTGGTGAAATGATCTCGTCACTGTCAGGGGCTGGCGTTAGTGTGCCCGGTGGCTTCGCCACAACTGCGGAGGCTTTTCGTGAGTTCCTGAGCAGCGCAAATCTAGACGCGCGTATTGCCGAGCGCCTGCAAAACCTGGATGTGGATGACGTTACTGCCCTGGCCGCCGCGGGTGAGGAAATCCGCCAGTGGCTGCTGGATACGCCATTTCCCGCACAGCTCGAAAAAGAAATTCGCGAGGGTTACGAAGCCCTCGGCGGCGGCGAGACTGCCGTGGCCGTGCGCTCATCGGCGACCGCAGAAGATTTGCCGGACGCTTCATTTGCCGGCCAGCAGGAGACCTTCCTGAACATCCGTGGTATCGATTCTGTGCTGCAGGCGGTCCGTGAAGTATTTGCCTCGCTGTACAACGACCGCGCCATTGCCTACCGCGTGCACACGGGCTACGCAGACGTAGGGGTATACCTCTCTGCCGGCATTCAGCACATGGTGCGCAGCGAAACCGGCGCTTCCGGGGTGATGTTTACCCTGGATACCGAAAGCGGTTTCCGCGATGTGATTTTTGTTACCGCGGCCTACGGCCTCGGCGAGACCGTGGTGCAGGGCGCGGTGAACCCAGACGAGTTTTACCTCTACAAACCCGCACTGGAAGCCGGCCGCCCGTCAATTTTGCGTCGCAACCGCGGCAGTAAAGCAATCAAGATGGTTTACGACGCCAGCGGAGATTGTGGCCGTTCGGTCAAAACTGTGCCGGTCGACGAAGTGGACCGCCTGCGGTTTGCTCTGAATGAGCAGGAGTTAACGGAACTCGCCAATCAGGCTCGCAAGATCGAAGCGCATTACCAGCGCCCCATGGACATCGAATGGGCGAAAGACGGCGACAGCGGCAAACTGTTTATCGTCCAGGCCCGTCCTGAGACCGTGCGCTCACGAGACACCGGTACCAGCATCGAACGCTACAAGCTTCAGGAGCGCAGCGAAGTGCTGTGTGAGGGACGCGCCATTGGCCAGCGCATTGGTGCCGGCCCTGTGCGGGTGCTCGAATCCGTTGAAGACATGGCGCAGATGCAGGACGGCGACGTACTGGTCACCGATATGACCGATCCAGATTGGGAACCGGTACTGAAAAAGGCCAGCGCTATCGTTACCAATCGCGGCGGGCGTACCTGCCACGCAGCGATCATTGCACGTGAGTTAGGCATTCCGGCGGTGGTCGGCTGTGGCGATGCCACCGAGAAGCTGTCTACCGGTACCCCGGTAACCGTGACCTGTGCCGAGGGCGATACGGGCTTTGTGATGTCTGGTCAGCTGGATTTCGAGCGCTCGCTCACCGAAGTCAAGGACATGCCCGACTTACCGTTTAAGATCATGTTGAATGTGGGCAACCCGGACCGTGCCTTTGCCTTCAGTAACCTGCCGAACCAGGGGGTCGGCCTTGCGCGCCTGGAGTTTATTCTCAACCGCATGATTGGTATTCACCCCCGTGCGCTGCTGGAACTGGACCGCCTCCCGCAGGAGCTGCAACACACCATTCGCAATCGCATCGGTGGCTATGCATCCCCTGAGGACTTTATCGTCGAAAAACTGGTTGAAGGCATCTCCACTCTCGCCGCCGCTTTCGCACCGAATCGCACCATCGTGCGCCTCTCAGACTTTAAGTCCAACGAGTATGCACACTTGGTGGGTGGGCAAATGTATGAGCCCAGCGAAGAAAACCCGATGCTGGGCTTCCGCGGTGCCGCGCGTTACCGCTCCAAAGATTTCCGCCAGTGCTTTGCGCTGGAGTGTAAGGCGCTCAAGAAGGTCCGCGACGAGATGGGCCTGACCAATGTTGAGATTATGGTGCCATTCGTACGTACACCGGATGAGGCCCGCCAGGTAATTGAGCTGCTGGAACAGAACGGCCTCAAGCGCGGGGAAAACGGGCTCAAAGTCATCATGATGTGCGAGCTTCCCTCAAACGCCTTGCTGGCCGAGGATTTCCTGCAGTACTTCGATGGTTTCTCGATCGGTTCCAACGATCTGACACAGCTGACCTTGGGCCTGGACCGCGATTCCGGGCTGGTGGCCGAACTGTTCGATGAGCGTGACCCAGCGGTGAAAATGTTGCTGTCACGGGCCATTCAGGCGTGTAAGAAAGCAGGTAAATACGTCGGCATTTGTGGTCAGGGTCCGTCTGACCATAAAGACTTTGCCCAGTGGCTGATGGATGAGGGTATCGACAGTGTGTCCCTCAATCCGGACACTGCGGTGGATACCTGGCTGTATCTCGCCAACCAGGGTGTTGCGGAATAGACACTTCTGACTGCGATCCTGTAGCAGCCTGTTGCTTAATCGTAGAATTTCAAGCAAAGCGCCTTTTTTAAGGCGCTTTTTTGTTATTTGCCAATAGGAAAATATTCCCTGACAGGCGGAAAAATTGGAGACAAGAGGTGTGGTCATTTCACCGCTTTAGTCTTGTGAAACGACATGCTTGAATCTAAGTGAATTGCCAAATTCCATAAAACTGCTATACGCCCGATGAAATCAATCTAAGCGCAAAATTTCACATCAATAGAATCGAAAGAGCTTTCACATAAGTGTTATTCGCGGCCGTGAGAGTGATTCATTCAAATCTGTCTATTCGAAGCAGAAGCCAACGATTCTAGTTCTGACTGAGGTGTGATCATGCTTAGACATTTTCAAGTCTCTCCCGACGATTCAGCAATCCATTCAAACCATCAGCGAAGTCGGCAGTACCTGCGCAACCAACCGGGAGGGGATGTGAGTGTCGCAGAGGACGTATCTACCATTTCCCGTCGCGTAATGGCTACGGTCATGCTGCTCGTGGGTGGCTTAATCGGTACTCTTTGGCCATCGTTTGCGGAAGCAAATCGGGGCGGCAACTGGTTTGACGATGCCGCCGCGATGAATTCTTCCGGCGCACCCTCTATCCGCATTAACCTGAGCGAGCAGAAAGCCTACTTTTACAAGGGTGGCCGTCTGGTAGGCACATCCCTCATCTCATCGGGTAAAAAAGGTTTTCGCACGGGCACCGGTAAGTTCCGTGTGCTGGCGAAGCGCCCCAATCACCGCTCCAGCATTTACGGCAGTTATGTTGATCGTAACACCGGCCGTGTAGTGCGTGCCGATGTGGATACGCGCAAACACCGTCGTCCTGCCGGCACCTACTATCGCGGTGCAAAAATGAATCACTACATCCGCTTTAACGGTGGTATTGGCCTGCATGCCTCTGGCCATGTACCGCGCTATCCTGCATCGCACGGCTGTGTACGCATGCCCCCACACATGGCACGCAAGTTCTATCAATACGCGCGTGTCGGTATGCCTGTGACCGTTACCTACTAACGGCAGGTTCTGCTAACAGCAAAGTTTGGCAGCCTGCGCCCGAGCCCGACACGCGGTGTCTGCGCTCGGGAATCCGGCAGGCCCTGTTGCCGGGTATTATCCATCGTGGTGATACCCGGCATTTTTGTGTGTGCAATGCGAAAACTATCACTTAACGGTTATGATGCTTGCTTATCAGCCGGGCAGTCGGCACTGCTAAAACCTTTTGATTTTCGGAGCGCATCATGGCCAACAAACCTATTTCGACCCCCGATCTTTGCGACGAATTTCCCCAACTGGTTCAGGTAGTCGAGCCAGGCTTCATTAACTTTGGCGGACGCGAAACCTTCGGCGGCAAGATCACCACCATTAAGTGTTTTGAAGATAACTCTTTGGTGCGTGACTTGGTGGCGGAAGAGGGGGCAGGACGGGTGCTGGTAGTCGACGCAGGTGGCTCCATGCGACGTGCGTGTCTTGGTGACATGCTGGCGGAGAAAGCATTCAACAATCACTGGGAAGGCATCCTCATGTATGGCTGCATCCGTGACGTAGATGAAATTTCTCAACTACAGTTAGGAGTGCAGGCGCTGGGAAGTCACCCAATGAAGACGGACAAAAAGGGCATCGGTGAACGCGATGTTGCAGTGACTTTTGGCGGCGTTACCTTTAATCCCGGAGAGTATTTATACGCTGACAATAACGGTGTGATAGTTTCCGCAAAACCACTGATGTAACTTGGCAATATCGGATTCAATTTTATTTTCTCTGGTCCTTCTATCCGCGCTGGCACACGCTGTATGGAACGCAGTCGTTAAACATAGTGGGGAAGCGTTCCTACAGCTTGCGATGATCCGCAGTGTCGGCCTCTTCGCCGGCATTCTCCTCGCCACACAGCTGCCATTGCCTTCGCAGTCCTCGCTGGTCTTTCTTATTGGTGGCGCACTGTTCCAGTACCTGTATTTCTTCCTGCTCTCGCGGTCCTACCACGCGCTCGACTATGGCACCGCCTACCCAATCGCCCGCGGCGTCACACCACTGATGGTGGCATCCGCGGCACTGGTATTCCTCGATGAATCACTGGAACCCATGCAGATCGTCGGGGTGTTGCTGGTGAGTTGCGGCATATTCGCCCTGATCATGAAAGAACTGCGGGTCAGCTCTGCGGGCATCTATTACTCACTCGGCACGGGTATCGCTATTACCGGCTATACCACACTGGGTGCGGCAGGCGTCCGTACCGTAGAAAACCCATGGAGTTTCGTCGCCTGGCTCGAAATCCTGTCCGGTGGCGGCGTCATTGTGGCCGTTCTGCTGACACGGCCTTTGAAAGGGTTGGCTTTCGCACGCGCCAACTTTTTACGCAGTTCGCTATCGGGGATACTCGCCACCAGTGGGTTTGGAATCGCCCTATGGGCGACTTCACTGATGCCTGTGGCGGCAGTCGCCGCAACCCGCGAGGTAAGCATCCTGTTTGCATCGCTCATTTCTGTGTTTTTGCTCAAGGAACGCCTTTCCCTTCGCCGCGTATGTGGCGCCCTGATTATCTTTTGTGGCATTGGCGCGTTAGCGCTTGCCTGATCAGTAGCAAGCGCTGTTCCTGTGCGAGTCTTTGCCCCTTATCGGCCGCTAGATTGCCTATAGTTGCAATGACCTTATTTTAAGATGACTAGTCGTGAGGATTGTTTCTCGACTATCCGCTCCTTTTCACAGTCACTCAAATGTAACGGCCTCTCCAAAGGACAAATAATGAGCAGCTTGCGTCAGAAGTGGGTTACAGCGCCACTACTAAACTGGATTAAGAAAGTTTTGCCGCCAATCTCCGATACCGAGCGGGAAGCCATGGAGGCGGGCGAAGTGTGGTGGGACGCAGAGTTGCTCTCCGGCAAGCCCGACTGGGACCAGCTGCTCAATATGGGGCAACCGGAACTCACCGAGGCGGAGCAGGCATTTGTCGATGGCCCGGTGGAAGAGTTATGCAGGATGATCGATGACTGGAAAGTGTCGTATGAAGACCACGACATTTCGCCAGAAATCTGGGATTTTCTCAAAAAGCATCGCTTCTTCGGCATCATCATTCCCGAAGAATTCGGTGGCCTCGGTTTCTCGCCCACCGCCCATGCCCAGATCGTTACCAAAATATCCACGCGCAGCACCAGTGTCGGCGTCACCGTGATGGTGCCCAATTCACTGGGCCCGGGCGAACTACTAATGGCCCACGGTACCCCCGAACAGAAGCAGCATTACCTGCCCAGGCTTGCCGACGGTCGTGACATCCCTTGCTTTGGCCTAACCAGCCCCGAGGCGGGTTCAGACGCCGCTGCCATGGTGGACAATGGTGTCGTGTGTTACGCGGATTACCAGGGCGAGAAAACCCTGGGTATGCGCGTCAACTGGCACAAGCGCTATATCACCCTGGGTCCGGTTGCTACGGTGCTCGGTCTCGCATTCAAGCTCTATGATCCAGACCATATTCTCGGGGATGAGGAAGAGCTCGGGATCACCGTTGCGCTGGTCCCCACCGATACCGAGGGCGTGACCATCGGTCAGCGCCATTTACCCGCGATGCAGGCGTTTATGAACGGTCCTAACTGGGGTAAAGACGTTTTTATTCCCATGGACTGGATCATCGGCGGGCAAGAAAACATCGGCCATGGCTGGCACATGTTGATGAGTGCGCTCGCCGCAGGGCGGGGCATTTCCTTGCCATCGCTGTCTACCGGAGGCGCGAAGCTTGCTGCGCGTACCACTGGCGCTTACGCCTATGTGCGCGAGCAGTTCGGGATCTCTATCGGTAAATTTGAAGGGGTACAGCGCCGTCTTGCGGAGATCGCGGGCATTGCCTATGTGCTCGATTCTGCGCATAAGACCACAACCCGGGCCTTGGACCAGGGCCGCAAACCCGCCGTTATCTCCGCGATTATGAAGGCCCACGCGACCTTCGGTCTGCGCCAGGCGATCAACGACGCCATGGACATTCACGCCGGAAAGGCGATCATTGATGGGCCCTCCAACTATCTGGGTAACGTGTATCGTGCGGTACCCGTAGCGATTACCGTCGAGGGTGCCAACATTCTGACCCGCAGCCTGATGATCTTCGGCCAGGGGGCCATACGCTGCCATCCGTACCTGTTACAGGAAATGGAAGCGGCAACCAATCCCGATCACGATGCCGGCGTCAGGGAACTCGACGCGCTGCTACCCAAGCATTTCATGTTCCAGTTAAAGACTTTTGCCCGCGCCGTTTTCCATGGCTGGACCGGCGGCCTGTTTGCCAGCAGCCCCAAGGGCGTTGGCGATGCGGCGAAGTATTATCGACAGATGAACCGCTACTCTGCGGTTCTGACGCTGGTCACGGAAATATCCCTGATGTCGTTGGGCGGGGAACTGAAACGCAAGGAAATGATTTCCGCGCGGCTCGGTGACGTACTGAGCGATCTGTACCTCATGAGCTGTGCGCTCAAGCGTTTTAACGATGATGGCAGCCCCGACAGTGATCGCCCCTTGTTGGAGTTCGCCATGCGCTCGGGCTTCCACAACATTGAAGTGAGCTTGATTGAGGTATTCCACAATTTCCCAATTCGCTTTATTGGCCAGCTGATGCAGTTCCTGACCATGCCCTGGGGGCACAGCATTCGCGATGCGTCAGACCGCCAGGCCAAAGCGTGCGCCGACCTGATCATGGTGCCGTCAGAGACCCGCGACAGGCTTACCGAGGGCGTCTTTCTCGGCAACCCCGGCGATGGCGTTGACATTGTCGAGCAGGCGTTCGAGCTCAGCCATGCAACCGCAGATATCCGCGAGAAAATGAAAAAGGGTGGCGTGCGCGCACTCAGTGTGAAGTCCGTGGAGGAGGCTCTGAGCAAAGGCCTGATCAACGAGGAGGAGGCCTCCGAGATGAAGCTCACCGCCGAGGCCGTGGACAAGGCAATTCAGGTCGATCACTTCGACTCACTGGGCGGCCAGAAGACAACAGGGTAAAGCGACCGCGGGGGCTTCACGGTGCAATCGACGAAAGAGCCTGAGTACTTCGAAGAAGTAGAAGCCTGCGTGGAAGCAGTGCTCGCGAGTACGGGAAACCGCATTGTACTGGGCCTGCCACTCGGTATTGGCAAGGCAAATCATTTCGCAAACGCCTTGTATGCCCGTGCCGAAGCGGACCCGGACATTTCCCTGACGATTTTCACCGCGCTGACACTGGAACGGCCCGCGAGCGGCAATGAACTACAGCGACGTTTTGTACTGCCGCTACTGGACCGCCTGTACCGCGACTATCAGGACCTGGCCTACAACCAGGCCCGCCGCAAGGGCCTGCTGCCACCCAACGTTGAAGTGTGTGAGTTTTTCATGCAACCCGGCAGCATGCTCAATGTCGCGAGCGCACAGCAGGATTACGTCAGCACAAATTACACCCTCGTACCGCGCGACCTTTTGGATCGCGGGGTAAACGTCGTCGCACAAATGGTGTCGCCCGCCACAGATGACAGCGGCGACTACAGCCTCAGCAGCAACCCAGATCTTACTTTGCCACTGTTGGCGCTTGCCGAGCGACGCAATCACGGCCCCATCACGGTAGTCGGCGAAGTGAACCCACATCTGCCCTTTATTGGCGGGGATGCCCGGGTCAGTGAATCCATATTTGATTTTCTACTGCACGGAGACACCTTCGCCCAGGAGATATTTCCTGCACCGAATGCACCGGTGCGGTTTACCGAGTACGCACTTAGCTTCCATATCGCCAGCCTGGTAAAAGATGGTGGTACCTTGCAGGTGGGAATCGGTGCGCTCGGGGACGCAATCTGCCATGCACTGCGTCTGCGGCATACGCACAATCAAGATTTCAACGATATCCTGCATTCACTGCAGTCCGAACTGGATGCTACCGTCTGCAGTATTCCGGCGGAATCAGGCCTGTTTTCTCTGGGAATTTACGGGGCCAGTGAAATGGTGCCGGAAGGATTTCTCCACCTGCGTCGCGCAGGGGTGATGAAGCGCAAGGTCTACCAGGATGCCGCACTTCAGTCGCTGTTAAACACTAGCTCAATTGCCGATTGTGCATCAGAGGAATTGTTACTCGCGCTGCGCGACAGTGGCAGAATCCAAAGCCCGCTCAGCGAAGACGATACCCGCTTCCTGCAGGCCATGGGCATCATCGATCCCTCCTACAGTTGGCGTGGCCACCGCTTCCTTGATGAAGGGGGCGAACTGGAAGAGTGTGATTTACACAGCACCACAGGACGCCAAAAATTGCTCGGCAGTGTCGCGGGCAAGCCGATTGCCGGCGGCACCTGGCTCCACGGGGGGTTCTATCTCGGTTCAACTAGTCTGTATCGGGAACTACGCGACATGGATCCGGATGAGTTGGCCGGCATCAATATGACTGGTATCGATTACATCAATACGCTGGAGCAAGATCGGGAACTCAAGTGCGCGCAGCGCCAACACGCGCGATTCGTGAACTCCGCAATGATGGTCACCCTGAACGGCGCTGTTGTGTCAGACGGGCTGGCTAACGGTAAGGTCGTGAGTGGGGTGGGGGGGCAATATAACTTCGTTGCGCAGGCGCAGGAGCTGCCTGGGGCGCGTTCCATCATTGCGCTCTCCAGCACGCGTACAAGTGGCGGCCGTGCACAGAGTAATATTGTCTGGGAGTACCCCAACTGCACAATACCACGGCACCTGCGGGATATCGTGGTCACCGAGTATGGCATTGCCGATCTGCGCGGCAAAACAGATCGGGACGTGATCGTCGCGATGCTCTGTATTGCGGACACTCGCTTCCAGGGTGAACTCCTTGCCAAAGCAAAGGCTGCGGGAAAGGTGGAGCGTAGCTTTAAGATTCCTCCGCAGTATCGCAACAACACACCGCATCGAATTCTGGCAATTTTTGAGCAGGGACACCGGCCGGCATTGCTGCCATATTATCCGCTGGGCACAGACTTTACAGAGCAAGAGGCCCAACTGGCCGTAGCCTTGCAGAGTCTCAAGGAGACCGGGCGCAATGTATTTACCTACTGGCCGCTTTTGCGTAAAGGCCGGGATCTGGTGAAGCACCGTCTGGATGAGTTTCCAGCCATCCGCGCCTGTCTGGAACGCATGGGATTCGACGGCAGCGATGACTTCCACCACAGGTTGCTCGCCTATCTGGTCGCCGGTGCCTGCCTCACCTTCTTTGATGACAGGCGCGCACTCGGCGATACCGCCGCCAGCAATGATGCGAATGTGCAGTGACGCGAATACCGGTATGAAGATGGCACGCAGCTAGCTTTTGAGCTGACTCGCCTGAATGGCGGTAAGGGCAATGGTATAGATAATGTCGTCGACCAGTGCTCCGCGTGATAGATCGTTGACCGGCTTGCGCATGCCCTGCAGCATCGGGCCAATGCTGATCAGGTCAGCGCTGCGTTGCACCGCTTTATAGGTGGTATTGCCCGTATTCAGGTCAGGGAAAATGAACACCGTTGCGCGCCCAGCAACAGGACTGCCGGGTGCCTTCTTTTTCGCCACGTTTTCCATTACGGCCGCGTCATACTGCAAAGGGCCGTCAATCGCGAGGTCGGGTCTTTTCTCTTTGGCAATCTTGGTTGCCTCCCGCACTTTTTCCACGTCACTACCGGACCCCGAGGAGCCCGTGGAATAACTGATCATTGCCACTCTGGGTTCGATACCAAAGGCCTCCGCAGAGTCTGCAGACTGTATAGCGATGTCCGCCAGTTCCTCCGCATTGGGGTCCGGGTTGATCGCACAGTCCCCGTACACCAACACCTGGTCGGGCAAGAGCATGAAAAACACCGACGACACCAGACTGGCACCGGGCGCAGTCTTGATAAGCTGCAGGGCAGGGCGGATGGTGTTTGCGGTGGTGTGCACCGCCCCGGATACCAGGCCGTCAACCTCGCCCTCGGCGAGCATCATGGTGCCGAGCACGACATTGTCCTGAAGCTGCTCCTTGGCGACGATCTCGGTAAGCCCCTTGTTTTTGCGCAGCTCCACCATTGCGTCAACGTATTTGTTGCGGGTGTTGTCCGGATCGATAATTTCGACCTTATCCGCAAGCAAGATACCTTGCTGTTCCGCGACCCGATGAATTTCCTTGGGGTCGCCGAGCAATACCGGGCGGGCAATACCGCGCTCTGCACAAACCAATGCCGCTCTCACGGTGCGCGGTTCGTCCCCCTCCGGGAGAACAATGCGCTTGTTGGCGCGTCGCGCCAACTCGGTAAGATGGTAACGGAACGCCGGCGGTGAGAGGCGTTTGGGACGATTGGAGTCTCTGGCCAACGACTCCACCCAGTGGTTGTCCAGATGCCCGGCGATAAAATCCTGCACCTTTTCGATGCGGTCGAGGTCGTCCGTTGGGGTCTCCGTATTAAACGACTGTAGCTGCAGGGCCGTTTGCCATGTATTGCTTTCCACCAGAATAACCGGCAATCCAGTTTCCATGGCGGGGCCACACAGCTTCCGCACCTGTGATTCGATCTGGTAGCCGCCCGTCAACAGCAGACAACCGATCTTGATACCATTCATCGCCGCGAGGCAGGCCGCCACAATCACGTCCGGACGGTCGCCAGAAGTCACCAACATAGAACCGGGTTCGAAGCGATAGATCATATTGCCAAGTGATCTCGAGCAGAAGGTGACACTGCGCAGGCGGCGAATATCCAGCTCGCCATAATTGATGATCTCCGCCTGAAAATGCTCCGCCAGGTCCTTTGCCCGCGGTTCTACAAGATCGGCATTCCAGGGAATACAGCCAATAATCGGCAGAGGGCTTTTACCGAACAAGGCGAGGATCTCGAGATTGCCGCGGCGTACCCGTGAGCCCTCGAACACACCATTGATGTCCGCCCCCGGGGAGTCAGGCAGGTGCGAGGGGGCCCCCACCTTGTTGACGATACACCCAACGACGCGCTGCGCACTGCTGCCGCCGAACGTCGTCATTGCGACCTCAAGCCGGTCTTTCAGCTGCTGGGTAGAGTCGAGGTCCGGGCATACGACCAGGATGACTTCCGCATCCAGTGTTTTCGCAATATGTAAATTGAGCAGGTTGGCAAATTGATTTTCCGCGTTGGGCACGAGTCCCTCGACAATCGCCACATCAGACCTACGCGCCTGTTCGTTAAACCGCGCAAGAATATCTTCCATCAGGTCCGCGAGGTCATCGTGGCCAATCATCGACTCCGCATGCTTCATGCTGAATGATTCAGGCACCTTTAAATTCGACGCGGTACGTAGAATCTCATTGCTGCGGTCCCGGTTCCTTTCATTCTTGACGGTTTCCGCTATCGGCTTGTAAAAACTGACACTGACACCATCGCGTTCCAAAGCGCGCAGGGTGCCCAGGCTAACCGAGGTAATTCCCACACCGGAGCTGATGGGGACAAGCATAATCGTGCGGGCCATCGGCTAAGTGCCTCCCTGCGGCTGCGCAGAAGCGGGTGAGCCATCTTTGCCGATGATCTCTGCGGCATCTCGTGCGATCACCCATTCCTCATTGGTTGGAATAACCAGTACTTTGGGCGTGGGCGCCTGGCTGGATGACGATTCGATTGCGCCTTCTGCTCCAAACCGCATGCCCAGGTTGCTCGACTCGCAGACCTGATAGCCCAGGCCACTGAGGCGATTGAGCACATTTTCGCGGATGAACGCAGAGTTCTCGCCAATACCACCGGTAAACACCAGGGCATCGACCTGCGATAAAACCCCGTGGTAGGAGGCAATATATTTTGCCAGCCGATAACAAAAGATTTCCAATGCCAGCTGCGCACCCTGATGTCCCTCCGTGGCCGCCTGCTCGAGTGCACGGCAATCATTGCTCAGCTGGGAAATCCCCAGCAAGCCACTCTTTTTGTTCAGAAGGTCATTGATTTCCTTCATACAGTAATCGAGGCGGACCCCAAGGTGCAGCAGTATGCCGGGGTCTATATCCCCGCAGCGGGTACCCATCACCAACCCTTCCAGTGGGGTCAACCCCATACTGGTGTCGACGCTTTTCCCTGCCTGAATGGCGGCAATGGATGCACCATTGCCCAGGTGCGCGGAGATTATGTTCACATCGTCTGTGGGCTTGCCCAGTAACAGCGCTGCGCGCTCTGAAACAAACCGATGGCTGGTACCATGCATGCCATAGCGGCGAATACCGTGCTCTTCGTACAGCGTGTAGGGGAGGGCGTAGATATACGCGTGCCGCGGCATGGTTTGATGAAAGGCAGTGTCGAATACCGCAACCTGGGGCACCCCGGGAAAAGCCTTGGTAGCCGCCTCGATGCCCTGCAAGTGCGCGGGGTTATGCAAGGGCGCCAGGGCAACACAATCCTGGATTGCGCTAATTACCTGGTCGTTAATCCGTACCGAATGGGAAAACTTCTCGCCACCGTGGACAACCCGGTGGCCGATGGCCGCAATTTGTTTCAGCAGGGATCCCTGACCCGACAGAATATTGGTTACGACAAACTCGATTACCTCGGTGTGCTTTGCGCCCTCGCTCAGCGTTGCGTTGTGTTTTTCGCCTGCAATCTTCCAGCTCACGCTGGGCGCACTCTGGCCGAGGGCATCCCCCAGGCCACTCAGGCTGGCGTCGCCGTTGCGCGAATTAATCAACGCAAATTTCAGCGAAGAGCTGCCACAGTTGAGGACCAGGACCTGGCTACCATTGACGGGGGTGTCTGGCATATAAACCGCACAAATTTACTGAGGGCTTGCCTATAGCCTAGTTCAATATTGCGCCAGCGGTGTTTTCGAAGGGGAGAAAGTAGCCACAAAGGCAACTGCACAGGAATTAGCAGACTCGTGACTCTCTGCGGGGGTAGGGATCGAGCAACTCGTGCGCACAAAAAAGGGGCCGCAGAGCGGCCCCAAAAGTGAGTGAAACGATTCTCAGGGATAATTTCGAGATCGACTCATCCAAACTGGTTCATGGTGTTGTCTTTACCGGCAGCTTTCAGCGCGGCATCACCAGCAAAGTATTCTTTGTGGTCGTCACCCATGTCGGAGCCGGCCATGTTCTGGTGCTTAACGCAGGCGATACCCTGACGGATTTCCTTGCGCTGTACGCCAGCCACGTAACCCAGCATGCCTTGCTCACCGAAGTACTCTTTGGCCAGGTTGTCGGTAGACAGGGCCGCAGTGTGGTAGGTGGGCAGGGTGATCAGGTGGTGGAAGATACCCGCTTCACGCGCAGCGTCTGCCTGGAAGGTGCGGATCTTCTCGTCCGCCGCCTGCGACAGCTCGCTTTCGTCGTACTCTGCGCTCATCAGGTTGGCGCGGTCGTAGGCAGATACGTCTTTACCTTCTTCCTTCCACGCGTCGAATACTTGCTGACGGAAGTTCAGGGTCCAGTTGAAGGACGGGCTGTTGTTGTACACCAGCTTCGCATTCGGAACCTGCTTGCGGATCTCGTCCATCATGGCGCCAATCTGACGAACATGTGGCTTCTCGGTTTCGATCCAGATCAGGTCGGCGCCGTTCTGCAGGGAGGTTACGCTATCGAGGATACAGCGTGCTTCACCGGTACCTTTGCGGAACTGGAACAGGTTGGAAGCGAGACGCTTCGGACGCAGCAGCTTGCCGTCACGGTTGATGATTACATCGCCGTTGCTCAGGTCAGCAGGGTCCACTTCTTCGCAATCCAGGAAGCTGTTGTACTGGTCGCCCAGGTCGCCAGGCTCTTTGGTAACCGCGATCTGCTTGGTCAGGCCAGCACCCAGGGAGTCGGTACGCGCAACGATTACACCGTTGTCGACGCCCAGTTCCAGGAATGCGTAACGTACCGCGCGAATCTTGGCCAGGAAGTCTTCGTGAGGAACGGTTACTTTACCGTCCTGGTGACCACACTGCTTCTCGTCAGAAACCTGGTTTTCGATCTGGATACAGCAGGCACCGGCTTCGATCATTTTCTTCGCCAGCAGGTAGGTCGCTTCCGCGTTACCAAAACCAGCGTCAATGTCGGCGATGATCGGTACAACGTGGGTCACATGGTTGTCGATCTGGTTCTGGAGGGCCTTGGCCTTAACTTCGTCGCCAGCTTCGCGCGCAGCGTCCAGCTCGCGGAACAGGCCACCCAACTCACGGGCATCTGCCTGACGCAGGAAGGTGTACAGCTCTTCAATCAGTGCCGCAACAGAGGTTTTCTCGTGCATGGACTGGTCGGGGAGGGGGCCAAACTCACTGCGCAGTGCAGCTACCATCCAGCCAGACAGGTAGAGGTAGCGACGGTCGGTATTGCCTTCGAAGTGCTTCTTGATGGAAATCATCTTCTGCTGACCGATGAAACCGTGCCAGCAACCCAGAGACTGAGTGTACTTGGAGCTGTCCTGGTCGTAAGCCTCCATGTCCTTGCGCATGATGTTCGCGGTGTAACGCGCGATATCCAGACCGGTCTTGAACTGGTTCTGAAGACGCATACGGGCAACAGATTCCGGGCTGATGGCATCCCAGGCGTTGCCGTTGGTTTCGCACAGCTTGGCGGCTGTTTGTATCTCGTTAGCGTAAGTAGACATTGCGATATTCCCTCTATCGGTGACTGCGAATAGGTTGTGCGTATCGTAGGAGTGCTGGCATAATTTGGCTAATTTATTGTCATTATTCTCACTATCCAAGTCATGAATACATGCCAATAGCCCTTACAACGCTAAATAAACCAGCGGCTGACAAGCCCGATAGAGACTGTGCCGATGAATCTCGAACGTGCCGACCTGAACCTACTGGTGTACCTGGATGTGCTGCTCCGGGAGCGCAATGTGACCCGCGCCGCAAGCCATCTGGGATTGTCACAACCGGCCATGAGTAACGGGCTCAAACGCTTGCGCGAGCTGTTTGGTGATCCCCTGCTGGTGCGCACGCGCGAGGGGATGATGCCCACGGAGCGCGCCATGGAGCTGCAACCCATGGTCCGGGAGGCACTGGCGGCGATAGATCAGGTCATCCAGCCAAATCGGGATTTCAACCCGATTGATGCGCGTCGTACGTTCCGCATCATGGCCAGTGACTACGCGGAGTCCACATTGATTCCGCCGCTGCTCAAGCAATTGCGCGTCAGTGCACCTGGTATCAGTCTAGACATAATGACGCCAAGTGACGTGAGCTTTGTTGATGTAGAGCAGGGCAAGGTCGATATGGTCATTAACCGCTTTGATTCCATGCCGCAGAGTTTCCACCAGGCAACCATCTGGAGTGACACTTTTTCCTGTGTAATGCGCACGGATAACCCGATTCTTCAGGACTACAATCTGGAGAGCTATCTCGCGTCACAGCATATCTGGGTAAGTAAAACCGGCATGGGTGTTGGTGTGGGCGTGAACCCGGAAGACGTACAGCGGCTCGGCTGGGTGGACGAAGCCATCGGTCGCCAGGGGCGCAAGCGCGACATCTCGGTATTCACGCGGCACTACCAGGTTGCCATGCTCCTCGCCGAGCAGAGTGACCTGATCGTTACTGTGCCAACCCGTATGGCTCAACTGGCGTCCAGCAACCCCCGCGTGGTACTGCGTGAGCCCCCGATCAAGATTCCGCTGCTCGAGCTCAAGATGGCATGGAGCCCACTACTGCAACAGAGCGCACCGCATCGCTGGATGCGACGCTTGATCCTCGATGTAGGGCGCCAGCTGTAATCCGGCGGGCCACTGAATACATTTGGTGAATAGCGAAGATTCCACCTATAAATTAGCGGCATGGTGCTCGCCCTGTTTAGAATGCCGCAGAACTCACCAGTACTAAGAGGTCGAACATGACGGAAAGAGTCCGTATCGGCGATTTGCAGATCGCCAAAGAATTGCACGCATTGATCGCGAACGACGTGATTCCGGGTACCGGAGTCAGCGAGGACGTGTTCTGGTCTGAGTTCGAAAAAATCGTCAATGACCTGGCGCCGGTCAACCGCCAGCTGCTCGCCAAACGCGACCAGATTCAGGCACAAATGGACCAGTGGTATCAGGACATCCCCAACGGCTTCCGCGACCTCGCAAAATACAAAGCCTTCCTGCGCGAAATCGGCTATCTCGTGGAAGAGCCTGCAGACTTCACGGCAAAAACCGAAAATGTCGATGCCGAAATTGCCACCATGGCGGGCCCCCAGTTGGTGGTGCCAGTCATGAACGCCCGCTACGCGCTGAATGCCGCGAACGCACGCTGGGGCAGCCTGTACGACGCGCTGTACGGTACCGACGTCATTAGCGAAGAAAACGGCGCAGAGAAAGCAGGTGACTACAACCCGGTGCGCGGTAACAAAGTGATCGAGTACGGCCGTGAATTTCTCGATCAGGCGGCACCACTGAGCGGGGCCAGCCATAAAGACGTAACCGAATACCGAATTAATGGCTCACTGCTCGAAGCAACCCTTGCCAATGGCAAGGTGACCGCACTGCAAAACAGCCGTCAATACGTTGGCTACCGCGGTGACCAGGAGTCGCCGGAGGCGCTGCTGCTGACGGACAACGGTCTGCATTTCGAGATTCAGCTTGATCCGAATAGCCCCATTGGCAAAACCGATAAAGCGGGCGTGAAAGACATTCTGGTGGAAGCCGCACTCACCACCATCATGGACTGCGAAGACTCCGTTGCCGCAGTAGACGCCGAAGACAAGGTCGTGGTTTACCGCAACTGGCTGGGCCTGATGAAAGGCGACCTGCAGGAAACCCTGAACAAGGGTGGCCGTGAGATTGTCCGTCGGTTAAATGCTGACCGCGAATACAAGGGCGCAGAGGGCGGTGAACTGACCCTGCCCGGGCGCAGCCTGATGTTTGTGCGCAACGTTGGGCACCTGATGACCAACGACGCGGTACTCGATAGAGACGGCAATGAAGTACCGGAAGGCATTCTGGACGCAATGGTGACCAGCTTGATCGCCATTCACGACCTGCGCGGTGAAGGTCCAGTGCGTAACTCACGCACCGGTAGCGTCTACATCGTTAAGCCGAAGATGCATGGCCCGGAAGAGGTCGCCTTTGCCAATACGCTGTTTAATCGCGTGGAAGATGCTCTCGGGCTGGCCCGCAATACCGTAAAAATGGGCATCATGGATGAAGAACGCCGCACCACGGTAAATCTCAAGGCTTGTATCGCTGCGGCACAAGAACGTGTTGTGTTCATCAACACCGGCTTCCTGGACCGTACCGGTGACGAAATCCATACCTCCATGCTGGCGGGCCCAATGATTCGCAAGGGCGAAATGAAACAGTCCAAGTGGATTGCCGCCTACGAAGATTGGAATGTGGACACCGGCCTGGCGACCGGGCTCAAAGGTCGCGCGCAGATCGGCAAAGGCATGTGGCCGATTCCGGATCAGATGACAGCCATGATGGAAGCGAAAATCGCCCACCCGCAAGCGGGCGCAAACACGGCCTGGGTACCGTCACCCACTGCGGCAACCCTGCACGCGCTGCATTACCATCAGGTAAATGTCGCGGAGATTCAGGACCAGCTGGCGAGCCGTAAACCGGCGGACCTGAATGACATCCTCACCGTACCGGTGGCAGAGAGCCCCAGCTGGAGCGCGACCGATATTCAACTGGAGCTGGATAACAATGCCCAGGGTATTCTCGGCTACGTTGTGCGCTGGATTGACCAGGGCGTAGGCTGCTCGAAGGTACCGGACATCAATGATGTTGGCCTGATGGAAGACCGCGCCACCCTGCGGATTTCATCGCAACATATCGCCAACTGGCTGAAGCAGGGCATCTGTACCCGCGAACAGGTCGAAGAAACCATGCAGCGCATGGCCGCCGTAGTTGATCGCCAGAACGCCGCAGATCCCGCGTACCGCAATATGGCCCCGAACTTCGATAGCAGCATTGCGTTCCAGGCCGCCTGTGAACTGGTGTTTGAGGGGTGCGCACAGCCCAATGGCTACACCGAGCCGGTCTTGCACCGCCGCCGCCGTGAGTTCAAGGCCAGCCAGCGCTAATCGCGTACGGCCAAGGCAATAAACATCACTTTATTTCTAGCCCCGCACCCGCGGGGCTTTTTCTTTGTGTAAGCTGTCTAAAAATAATGATCGGGAAAGGAATCCATGATGTCGAAGACCGCCACAGCCTCCAGCGATGGGCAAAAAATCGAGCAAAGCCAGGGCGTCGTCGTTGAAGCCATCCTTGGCGCCAGCGTGAGCGGTACTGCCGTGCGCTACCGCTAATCGAGGCAACGCGTTCAATGAAGAACTCAAGACGCCCCAACGGTTATACGTTTCAATCCATGGACCCGGCCGGCAACGGTCTTCAGCGTAGCAACCAGTACCTGGCGGAAGAGAAAGCCATTGCGATTAGCTACAACGGTCTCAATCATGCCGTGATGATGGCATCTCCCGGCGCGCTGGAAGACTTTGTAATCGGCTATTCCCTCAGCACGGGTGTTGTGACGGGTAAGTGTCAGATATTAGATATTGACCTGCGACATCTCGAGGATGCCATTTGTCTTGACGTCACGCTTAATCAGCGTGCGTTCCATCATTTCAAACACAGTCGAGGGCGCGAGCGTCGCACACTTGCCGGTTCCAGTGCCTGCGGATTGTGCGGTGTAGAGGCCCTGGATCAGGTGCTCTCGCCGCAGAGAGTTAGATCCAGGGAGTACCAACCCTTACCGCCCGCGAAGCACATGCTGCAGCTGCGCGAGCGACTAACTCTGGCACAGCGCGAGCGGAGTGTATTCGGCGCATTGCACGGGGCGATTTACGTCGACGCGTCTGGCGGCACGAGCATTTGCCGTGAGGATGTCGGCCGCCACAATGCTCTGGACAAGCTGATTGGCGCCTGCATGCGAGTAGACCTACCTTTGGCCCAAGGCTTTATCGCAATGAGTAGTCGTTGCGGTTTCGAATTGGTTCAAAAAGCCACCCGCTGCGGTATCGGTACTCTGGTCACCCTCGCTTCGCCCTCCGATATAGCCGTGCGCTGGGCACGGAAATACAAGCTTAACCTGATTCATGTGCCCGCTCAGACCGCGCCAAGAGTCTACAGCAGCGACGACATCTGCCCGGCTGATAAACCAGTCGTAGATCAACTCTGCGAGATGCCCACCGTATGAAAACACCCGTCGATCGGTTTCGCTTTCGGCCCTATAAGCGTCCAGCAGCTGGCTGGGGCGCCTTGCGCAGCGTCACTCATGCCTGGCTGGACAGCCGCCAGCCATTCAAAAACTTGCGCGCGATGTTGCAAACCAATCAGCACGGGGGCTTCGACTGCCCGGGCTGTGCATGGGGGGAAGCGCCGGACGAGGGGCGTATACGATTTTGTGAAAACGGGGCCAAGGCCGTGAACTGGGAAGCCTCTGGGCGCGGTGTGGATGCGATATTTTTTGCCAAACACAGTGTGCGCGAACTTCTCGCTATGGACGACTACTGGCTCGAATATCAGGGCCGGCTGACACAACCCATGGTGTACGACGCAGAGACCGATCACTACGTACCGATAACCTGGGACCAGGCATATCGAAAGATTGCCGACCACCTGAATGCCTTGGCATCTCCGGACCAGGCTGCATTTTACACCTCTGGGCGCGCCAGCAACGAAGCCGCTTTTCTCTATCAGTTGTTTGCACGCGCGTTTGGTACCAACAATTTGCCCGATTGCTCAAACATGTGTCACGAAGCGAGCGGCGTTGCCTTGCTCGCCAGCATTGGTACAGGGAAGGGCACGGTGACCTATGAGGACTTTGCCAAGGCCGAGGCCATTTTTGTTGTAGGGCAAAACCCGGGCACCAATCACCCGCGTATGTTGGAGCCATTGCAAAAGGCCGTTGCGCGCGGTGCGCAGGTTGTTGTCCTGAATCCATTGCGGGAAAAGGGGCTGGAACGATTCCAGGCGCCGCAAGACCCGGTACAGATGGTGACCGATAAAGCATCACCGATGCACACTGCCTACTTTCGCCCGGCCCTCGCCGGTGATATCGCGGTCATGCGCGGAATTGCGAAGTTCCTGTTCCAATGGCAAGACGAAACCGAGGCGCGTAACCGCGCGCGATTAAATGGCCAAGCCGGGCAGGAAGGCAGCGGGGAAATAGATAGCGCCATTGAGCAAGGTCCGCTTGACCTCACGTTTATTAAAAAGTATTGCGAGGGATTTGCGGCATACCAGTCTGTGGTGAGGAATACCCACTGGGACGAGATCGTTGCCTTTAGTGGTCTTGAGCTTGACGAGATCGAACGCGCTGCGCACATCTTCGCGCGCAGTGATGCGACCATCATTTGCTGGGCGATGGGTATTACCCAGCACCGCCACTCGGTAGCAACGATTCAGGAAATCGCCAATCTACAGATGCTGCGAGGCCAAATTGGTAAGCCCGGGGCCGGACTTTGCCCGGTACGTGGCCACAGTAATGTACAGGGCGATAGAACCATGGGAATCCATGAGCGTCCGCCGCAATCGCTGTTGAATGCATTGGCGACGCGTTTCGACATGTCGGTGCCCCAGGCAAGTGGTGTCAATGTAGTTAAAACCATCAAGGGCATGAAAAAAGGCGATATAAAAGTCTTTGTGGGCCTGGGTGGTAATTTCGCCCAGGCAACACCAGATAGTGAAAGCACCCACCAAGCGCTACGCAATTGCGACCTCACCGTACAAATCAGCACCAAGTTAAACCGCAGCCACCTGGTTACTGGACGCGATGCGCTCATCCTCCCTTGCCTTGGACGCACGGACATGGATATTCAGGCAAGCGGCCCCCAGGCAGTGACCGTGGAAGATTCATTTAGCATGGTGCATGCGTCCTACGGCCAACTGCGCCCACTTGCCGCGGAGATGCGTTCGGAGCCGGCCATTATCGCCGGAATGGCGCAGGCCACGCTCGGCAACAAGCCGGTAGACTGGTTATCGCTTATTGAAGACTACGCACGTATCCGCGATTTGATCGAGGATGTTATCCCGGGTTTTGAGCGCTTTAACGAAAAAATACAGCAACCGGGCGGGTTCTATCTACAAAACCCTGCAGGCCAGCGGCGCTGGCAGACCGCTAACGGTAAGGCAAATTTCATCGCCGGTCCCTTACCGGCGCCGTTGCCGACAGCGGTATTGGAAAAACTTGGCGCGCTTGGACACCAGGCCGACCTGGTCCTGCAAACCATACGCTCGCACGATCAATACAACACCACGGTGTACGGCTTGAATGATCGCTATCGTGGGGTCAGTGGTGATCGTCGTGTGGTATTCGCGAATATCGAGGACATTCATCGCCTGGGGTTTGCTGATCGCCAGGCCGTTGATGTGGTTTCAATCTGGGACGATACGCAAGAGCGGCGCATCTCGGGCTTCACCCTGATTGCTTATGATATTCCTAAAGGACAGGCCGCCGCGTATTACCCCGAGGCAAACCCTTTGGTGCCGCTGGCAAGTTGCGGTGTGGGCAGCTATACGCCGACGTCCAAGTACATTGCCGTGCGCCTTGAACCCAGCACCGCCAGCGAGCGCATTGTTTGACCGCGTAATTATTGTTGGCCAGGCAAGCTAGAGCACAAACTGACGTAAAGCGGGGTCGGGGCGGGCGGCAAGCCAGTGCTGCTCAAACGCATCATCTAATTTCGCGTTCCGCACTGGATCATCGCCGCGATACTGCCCATTCCACTTGATCGAGTCCGAAATCGATAAGCTAAGGCGCTGATCACCAATAGCAAATTCCCAGTTGGTGGGCTCGCTTGAAGACTGAATTTTACGCAAGGTAATACGGCTCTGCAGCCGTTTAAGCAGCGGCAGCAAGCGGTGCGGTTGCCGTAAAAGTGGCTCGCTGTCGGTGATCAGGATTTCGACCTGAGCGTAGCGGCTACTGCGGGCAAATTCGGAAATGGCATCCACAACCGCCAAATCACCATAAACTTGCCGGGCGAGGTGTTGGGAGAAAATACGCAGGCGCCTGCGGCTTGCACCGATAAGCGCGGTTAAGGCGTCGCAGCAATGCTCAACGTCTTCAAAAGCCGGGTGCGCGCTTGTACTTGGCCGCGCCTGAGCCTGTTTCAACTTGCGCGGATCAACGATTCCAGTCATCGAGATTTTCGCTCGGCTCACGGTCGTTCAGCGTGCGCTCCATGCGGACATGCGGAATCTCCGCTTCCATGAATTCATCCCCGACCGGGACAAATCCAGCCTTTTCATAGAAGGGAATCGCCTGTACCTGAGCGTTGAGATACACGTTTTTTTGCCCGGAGAGCCCGGCAAACTTGCAAATGCGCTGCAGCAGTTCCAGGCCGGCGCCGTGGCCACGGGCCTCTCGCTGGATGGCCATACGCCCGATTTTACCGCCACCGGTCAGGCGACCAGTACCGATCGCCTTGCTGTCGTGGTAGACAAGAAAATGCTGCGCGGTTTCCTCAAGCTCATCCCACTCCAGTTCAGGGGGGACGTTCTGCTCTTCGACAAAGACCTTCTGGCGGATACCGCGAATGGCATCCCGGTCTGTGTGCCAATCAGCCAGGCGAACAAACAGACTCATAGCGCGAACTCCTACTCATCATCCTGATCATCGTGTTCAAGTAACTCAGGGTAAATGAGACTGCCCTGGGACACCAGCGCATCGATCAGGCCATCTTGCTCACCCAGTTCAGGGTAACCGACCAGGTCGCCGTGGGTAATGGTCCTGGTCTCGCAAAAGGACTCGGCAAACAGCAGTGGGGCGGGGAGGGGTTCACCATCCACAAAAAGAAGCGCAGGGCTGCGTACGAAGGCAGCGCGGGAACCGGGATTCAGCACCAAACTGCCACCATCCTGCAAGTGTTCACGCCATTCTTCGGCGCTGCCTGCGTCCAGGGCGACGGTTTCCGGATACTTGGACTCAGTCATGACTGCGCCGAACCAGCGGGCAATGGTTTCCGGCTGCTGTAGCCATTGGGTCAGCTGCCCCTGCACGCGCGCAATCGTATTGCCATCGATTTCTCCCGGGTTCACAGGCAGTGCAAGATCCTGATCGCTGTAGCGAATGTGGTCAGGCAGCTGTGCGGCGAGTTCGCCACCCAGATCTTCCAGCAGGGTACGCGCGGAAGGGGCGCGGAAGCCGACAGAAATGGTGGTGCAACCACCCTCGGCAACGCCCCAATGGCTGAACTGGGGTGGCAAGTACAGCATGTCGCCGGGCTCCAGGCGCCAACTGGCTTCGGCTTCAAAGTCCCGCAAAATATTCAGCGGCGTGCCTTCGGCGCGTGGGCTATTTTCGTTGGCTTCTGGCCCCAGCTGCCAATGGCGTATGCCTTCGGCCTGCAGTAGAAACACATCGTAGTGATCGTAATGGGGGCCGACACTACCCTGATCCGCCGCATAGCTGATCATGATATCGTCGAGGCGCCAGTCCGGCACAAACCGAAAATGGTCTTTAAGGGCCGCAACTTCTGGTATCCACTGATCGACCGCCTGCACCAGCAAGGTCCAGTGGGTTTTCGGCAGGGCAAAGAAGTCTTCTTCAGTGAACGGGCCACTGCGTAACTGCCACGGCCCATCGGCCCCGCACTCTTCAATCAGGCGGGACTCTATCTGTTCTTCCAGCGCCATACCGGCGAGCTCTTCACCAGATATGGGGCTGGCAAAATCGGGAAACGCGTTGCGAATCAACAGCGGCTTTTTTTGCCAGTAATCCCGCAAAAACTCCTCAACGGGCATATCGCCCAGATGGGTCAACGGCTTTCTCGCGCTGTACTGGCTCGGCTCTGTCATATTGCGTTCCCGATCATGCTGGGCGGGTTAGATATCGTTCGCTTGAGCGACCGCATTACCAATATAAGAGGCCGGCGTCATCTCACGCAGTGCCTGCTTGGCTTCTTCCGGCATCTCGAGGCCATCGATGAATACCGCCAGGGTCTCTTTGGTGATGCCTTGGCCGCGGGTCAGCGCCTTCAGTTTTTCGTAAGGCTCTTCGATGTTGTAACGACGCATGACGGTCTGGATCGGCTCGGCGAGCACTTCCCAGGCATTGTCCAGGTCTTCTTCCAGGCGCGCGCGGTTGATTTCCAGCTTGCCCAAACCTTTCATGGTCGCCGCATAGGCAATCACGGAGTATCCGGCACCAACACCCATGTTGCGCAGCACGGTGGAGTCAGTCAGGTCGCGCTGCCAGCGGGAAACCGGCAGTTTGGCAGCCAGGTGCTGGAACACTGCATTAGCGATACCCAGGTTACCTTCGGAGTTTTCGAAGTCGATCGGGTTAACCTTGTGCGGCATAGTGGAGGAGCCCACTTCGCCTGCCACAACTTTCTGCTTGAAATAGCCCAGGGAGATATAACCCCATACATCGCGATCGAAGTCGATCAGTATGGTGTTAAAGCGGGCGATCGCATCAAACAGTTCGGCAATGTAGTCGTGCGGCTCAATCTGGGTGGTGTAGGGGTTCCAGGTCAGGCCCAGGGAGGTAACAAATACCTCGGCATTCTTCTGCCAGTCTACGCTCGGGTAGGCAGACAGGTGTGCGTTGTAGTTACCGACTGCACCATTGATCTTGCCCAGCAGTTCAACTTTCTGGATTTGCTGCACCTGGCGACGCAGGCGCGCCACAACGTTGGCCAGCTCTTTACCTACCGTGGTCGGGCTCGCAGTCTGGCCGTGGGTACGTGACAACATCGGCACGTCGGCAAAGCTCTTGGCCAGCCCGGCAATCTCGTCAACGATCTGATTCATCGCCGGCAGCAAAACATCGTCGCGGCCCGCGCGCAGCATCAATGCGTGGGACAGGTTGTTGATGTCTTCTGAAGTACAGGCGAAGTGAATGAATTCACTCACCGCCGCCAGCTCTGCGTTATCTTTTACTTTTTCCTTGAGGAAGTACTCGACCGCCTTTACATCGTGGTTGGTCGTGCGTTCGATATCTTTGATACTCTGGGCATCCTCGATAGAGAACTTGGCAACGATGTCATCGAGGATCTGACTGCTATCAGCGGAGAAAGGTTTTACCTCGCCAATTTCCTCATGACGCGCCAGCTGCTGGAGCCAGCGTACTTCTACCTCAACGCGCGCACGGATCAGGCCGTACTCACTGAAAATATCGCGCAGTGGAGCCGTTTTGCTTTCATAGCGTCCGTCAATTGGGGAAACCGCGGTCAGTGCGGATAGCTCGACAGTCATGGTGTCTCTCCGATAATGAGCAAGCGCCGGGACACAAACCCGGCGTAAAGATAAAAAGTTTGTATGAAATTTATGCGTGAAATTAATGTTCCAGCGATTCGTACTTGGATATCAGTGCATCCATCGCCGCGATCAGTTTCTTGCGCTGGAACAGCAAGTGGAGGCGACGGCCGCCCAGCTGGCGCCACAGCATGGCAGAGCGCACACCGGCAAAGAGCATGGTGCGAATCTGGTTGGCAATACGCTGCTGTTGCAAGTAGTTGAAGTCACCCAGCACCTGAATACGAAAACGGAAGGTACTCAGGGTATCACTGTAGATACTTGCCAGATTGGCATAGACGTTCTCGTGATCCACACCAAAGTGGTCCGTCTGTAACTGGGCTTTCTCCAGTCGGCTGCCAATGATCGACAGTAGATCCGGCTTTTTGGCGAGCTGGCGTTGCAGATACAGAATCGACAACACATAGCGCAGGCAATCGGTGTATTCCGGGTGATTGCGGCTGGCGATCAACTGGCGCGCAGCGCGCAGGCCGGGCAGTAATTTTTCCACCCCGCCAAATACATCTTCGGTGGTTTCGGGGCTTTGCTGGAACAAGCTGTATACCGCAGTTTCCATCTGCTCTGCAGGCGCTGTGCCGGTTTTGGCCAAACGCTCTACGAGAATCGCCGCCTGAAACACACCGGCCAGTGCCAGTGCTTGGTCTCGCCAGTTACTCAAGAATTGCTCCCTACAACCTTCTTGTTTTTCGCCGCGCCGCGGGCCACATCAACATCCACTTCACCGATACCGGTGGCGCGGTCAATCACCGCGCCGCCCAGGCAGATATCGCCCTGATAAATCACCACAGACTGGCCCGGGGTAACCGCGCGCTGCGGCGAATCGAAGCTAATCACCAACTTGCCATCCTCACCAACGATCACTTCGCAATCCTGGTCGTCCTGGCGGTAACGTGTTTTTGCCGCCGCGCGGAAACACTGCGCGGGAGGCGCGCCACTAATCCAATGGGCTTGTGTTGCCTCGAGGCCAGTAGAGTAGAGCAGGGGGTGGTGCTTGCCCTGTGCCACCAACAGCACGTTGCGTTCTAGATCCTTGCCGACCACATACCAGGGTTGGTCTCCAGCACCTTTGACGCCGCCGATACCTAGGCCCTGGCGCTGCCCAATTGTGTGGTACATCAGGCCGGCATGTTGCCCCATCACTTCGCCGTCAGGGGTCTGCATTTCCCCGGGCTGTGCGGGCAAGTACTGTTCCAGGAAGTCCTTAAAACGACGCTCGCCAATAAAGCAAATGCCGGTGCTGTCCTTCTTGCTGTGGGTGATAAAGCCGTTTTCTTCCGCAATGCGGCGGACTTCCGGTTTCTCCAGTTCGCCCAAGGGGAACAGCGACTTGGCGAACTCCGCTTCACCCACAGCGTGCAGGAAGTAGCTTTGGTCTTTGTTCGGGTCCAGGCCCTTGCCAAGATAGGTGCGGCCATCTTTGTCGATACGACGCGTGTAGTGGCCCGTGGCGATGGCGTCCGCACCGAGCATTTCGGCGTACTCGAGAAACACTTTAAATTTGATTTCACGGTTACACAGGATATCCGGGTTTGGCGTGCGGCCAGCTTTGTATTCCGCAAGGAAATACTCAAACACATTGTCCCAGTACTCCGCGGCAAAGTTTGCGGTATGCAGCTTGATGCCGAGGCGCTGGCACACAGACTCTGCGTCGGCGAGATCCTGTTTGGCGGTGCAATACTCGGTGCCGTCGTCTTCATCCCAGTTCTTCATGAACAGGCCTTCCACCTGATAGCCCTGCCGCATGAGCAGTAGCGCGGCGACAGAAGAGTCGACACCGCCGGACATACCAACGATGACGCGCTTCGCCGCATTGGTAGCCATATTGGTATTAGCCGCATTGGTAGAGCTTGATGGTGCTGACGACACAGACATTTCCGAATCTGACATGAAGTACCGGGTTGTTACAGTGAGGGAGGGCAGCGCTTTTTCAAGACCGTCCGGCCCCAATGACGCCCGCAGGCGTGAAAATGGGGGCGCATTTTACCCGTGAAACGCGCAGGTGACCAATGTCACGGCATATCGATACGGTGTCACCGGAGATTGGGCACTATAAGACGCCCCACTTAGACCATAGAGGATACAGATAGTCCCGGCAGGTTTACCGGTTGGGCCTGCGCTTGTTACGCCGCGTGGCTGGGCGCTTGGCCGACCGGTCATCGCGTCTGGGGGCGCTCTGCTGCTGACGGGTGGCGCCGGCGGTACGCGGCTTGCGGCCGCTCGCCTTATCCTCAGGCATATCGGGCAGGTGCACCTCTAACGACCGCGACTCGCCGGGGGCCAATCCGTCCAGGCGCCAATTACCAATAGCGCACCGAACCAGGCGCAGCGTGGGGAAGCCCACGGCCGCGGTCATCCGCCGGACCTGACGATTACGCCCTTCGCTAATCGTGAGCTCGATCCAGGAGGTGGGGATCGACTGACGCTCGCGAATTGGGGGCGTTCGCGGCCAAATATCTGGCGCGCTGATGGCGCGGGCTTTGGCGGGCGCGGTCAGCCCGTCTTTGAGCGTAACCCCCTTGCGCAAGGCCCTCAGCGCCTCTTCGGTCACCGCCCCCTCGACCTGTGCCCAGTAGGTCTTGGGCAACTTGTTCCTGGGGTGGGCAATCCGATGCTGCAGCTGCCCATCTGCGGTAAGCAAAAGCAAGCCCTCGGAGTCGTAATCGAGACGACCCGCGGCGTACACGCCCGGCTGGGTAATATAACTAGCGAGCGTGGGCCGCCCCTCAGGGTCGGTGAACTGACACAGGACACCAAAGGGCTTGTTTAAAAGGATCAGCTTGCTCATTGGTACACTTTTACACCCGATTTACAGACCAAAATAGGGGAATTTAGCGAGAAAACGCGGAGAAATAGCTACTTCATAGTGCCTTGGTTGTAACGAAACTACAAAAACAGCCCGATGCTGGTATAATCGCGCCGTTTTTTAGCCAGCTTGCTGGGTGCAACGGCGCAAACAGCGGGCGGCAACCATGACCGGCAATGGAAATTTTGGCGAGGTATGCCCCTTTTTCCCCGAAATAGCCGGACGTTTAGTCAAAGAGTTACTGGAGTCAACTTAATAATGGGTCATATCCAAGTGCCGGCAAACGGCGAAAAAGTTACAGTCAATGCAGACGGTTCCCTGAACGTACCGAACACCCCGATCATCCCTTTCATCGAAGGTGACGGCATCGGCGTGGATATTACCCCGGTAATGCGCAAAGTGATCGACGCAGCGGTAAGCAACGCTTACGGCGGCGACAAGTCCATCGCCTGGATGGAGATCTTCTGCGGCGAGAAAGCAGCAGAAACCTACAGCGGCGACTGGTTCCCGGCCGAGACTCTGGAAGCAATCAAAGATTACGTTGTAAGCATCAAAGGCCCGCTGACCACTCCAGTAGGCGGCGGCTTCCGCTCCCTGAACGTTGCCCTGCGTCAGGAACTCGACCTGTACGTATGTCAGCGTCCGGTTCGCTGGTTCAGCGGTGTACCTTCTCCGGTTAAAGAGCCGAACAAGGTAGACATGGTGATCTTCCGTGAGAACTCTGAAGACATCTACGCAGGTATCGAGTGGAAAGCCGGTACCGATGAAGCGAACAAGGTTGTTAAGTTCCTGCAGGACGAGATGGGCGTTAAGAAAATCCGCTTCCCGCAGAACGTAGGCATCGGTGTTAAGCCGGTATCCGAAGAGGGCACCAAGCGCCTGGTACGTAAAGCCCTGCAGTACACCATCGATCAGGACCGTGACTCCCTGACCCTGGTGCACAAAGGCAACATCATGAAGTTCACCGAAGGTGCCTTCGCCGACTGGGGCTACGAGCTGGCTCGCGAAGAGTTCGGCGCTCAGCCGATCGACGGCGGCCCATGGTGCAGCTTCAAGAACCCGAACACCGGTAAGGAAATCGTGGTTAAGGACGTGATCGCAGACGCCATGCTGCAGCAGATCCTGCTGCGCCCGGCCGAGTACGACGTGATTGCCACCCTGAACCTAAACGGCGACTACCTGTCCGACGCACTGGCCGCACAGGTTGGTGGTATCGGTATTGCTCCGGGTGCGAACCTGTCTGACGACGTTGCGCTGTTCGAAGCAACCCACGGTACCGCGCCGAAGTACGCCGGCCAGGACAAGGTAAACCCGGGCTCCCTGATTCTGTCCGCTGAGATGATGCTGCGTCACCTGGGCTGGAACGAAGCGGCTGAGCTGGTTGTTAAAGGTATGGAAGGTGCTATCGAAGCCAAGACCGTTACCTATGACTTCGAGCGCCTGATGGACGGCGCCGAGCTGAAGTCTTGCTCTGAATTCGGAGACGAAGTTATCAAGCACATGGCCTGATAGACCTTCGAAAAAAAGGCCCCGTACCGAAAGGTGCGGGGCCTTTTTTTATTCTGATCAACGAAAGCTACAGCAGCGCGGTAGTAGTGGGACGCATGTACCACTCATCAGCCAAGCACCGCTATCACTCTTCCAAGCAAGAAGAATGGGCTGGAACCACGGGCTCCAAAATGGCGTGCGGCCGCTAGCTTAGGTAGCCCACACACCCGGCTGGTTAATCCAGCATATCTTCCGTTTCTTTCTCGCGAACAGGCTGTGCCTGCGGCGCTGGTGCGGCGGTTTCCGCCGGGCGAGGCGCATCGGCAGCACTAATGTTGGCCGCGTGGTAGCCCTTATCACCCTGGATAATATCGAACTGTACCTGCTGACCCGCCTTCAGGGTTCGGTAACCCTCCATTTGAATGGCCGAGTAATGTGCGAACAGGTCCTCTCCACCTTCATCAGCAAGAATGAATCCATATCCCTTGGCATTATTGAACCACTTAACGGTACCGGTAGGCATGGCGAAATCCCTCTAAATTGCCGGGGCGACTGCTGGCCGCCTAAATATGTTGTCTTTATTGTTATCGCGCTTCATGCGCTTGCTTTAAAGCACAATTGCATCCGCTATTGTACGTGTGCCTAATTAACCACTTGGCGCGGTTACTACCTCTTGTAGCCAACCGCTCCGGTCTTGTCAAGCGAATATCCCCCACGACACTGTGTGCTCAGCCGTTTGGGGTTACAATGCTCGCTAACTGACTTACACAAAATGACTGGCCATCGAATAATCGTTCCGGCTATTTTTCGATTAGACAAAAGCAGCGTCACGACTGTGAACTGATTCTTTAAGATTGATTGACTGACACTATGGGAAATTCGCAAATCATTAAACTACACTCGGATCAAGGTGCGGATGATGACTACTATCATTTCCACGAAGGGCAGGGGGACACGGCGCTGGCGGAGGCCCGTCCGCGGCTAAAACGCCCGCCGATGTACAAGGTGGTCATGCTCAATGACGACTACACCCCGATGGAATTTGTCGTGGAAGCACTTGAGTTGTTTTTCTATGTCAACCGCGAGCGCGCCACTCAACTGATGTTGCAGGTTCACACCAAGGGAAAAGCCATCTGTGGTGTCTATACTCGAGATATTGCGGAAACAAAGGCCGCGCAGGTAAATCAGTTTGCCCGCGACAATGAACATCCGCTTTTGTGTGAAATCGAAGCTGACGAAGACGACGAACAGGGCGAGGAGGGTTGATCCAACACAATCGGCGCCAGGCTTGCCTGGTAGGACTTTCCAGCCGGGTTTGCCGGCAACGCATTAGGAATGCCGGGTGTACTCAGTGACAATCCGGACGACATTGGCCAGTAAGGTTTTGAGGTTTAGATGCTCAGCAAGGATTTAGAGGTAACGCTCAATCTAGCGTTCAAAGGTGCACGGGCGAAACGCCACGAGTTTATGACCGTTGAGCACCTGCTGTTGGCGCTGCTGGACAATGAATCCGCGGCGGATGTCCTGCATGCATGTGGCGCAGACCTCAGTGCTCTGCGCAGAGAACTGTTGGAGTTTGTCGATTCCACCACGCCACTCATTCCAGAGAACGATACCGACCGCGAGACCCAGCCCACGCTCGGCTTCCAGCGCGTATTGCAGCGCGCGGTTTTCCATGTGCAGTCCTCCGGCAAGAAAGAAGTAACCGGTGCAAACGTACTCGTTGCGATTTTCTGCGAGCAGGAAAGCCAGGCCGTGTACTACCTGAAGCAGCAGAGTGTCGCCCGCATTGATGTGGTGAACTACATCACCCATGGCATTTCCCGTGTGAGCTCCGGCGGCAACGGTACCCACAGTAATCCCGATCCATCGCCAGAGCAGGTGGATGAAGAGCTCGGCACTACCGCCGAGCCGGGCGGCTCCGACCCGCTCGAGAGCTATGCCACCAATTTAAACCAGGAAGCCATTCTCGGGCGTATTGACCCTCTGGTTGGCCGCGCGCCCGAAGTAGAGCGAGTTACCCAAGTACTCGCGCGCCGCCGCAAGAACAACCCGCTGCTGGTTGGCGAGTCCGGTGTCGGCAAGACCGCCATCGCCGAGGGCCTGGCACGCCGCATCGTCGACGGGGAAGTGCCGGAACCGCTACAGGAAAGCACCATCTACTCCCTGGATCTCGGCTCACTGCTCGCGGGCACAAAATACCGCGGGGATTTTGAAAAACGCTTCAAGGCCTTGCTGGCGGAACTGAAGAAACGTGAGCATGCCGTACTGTTCATCGACGAAATCCATACGATTATCGGTGCGGGTGCCGCCTCCGGTGGCGTCATGGATGCGTCAAACCTGCTGAAACCTCTACTTTCCAGTGGCCAGCTGCGCTGCATTGGCTCCACCACGTTTAACGAGTACCGCGGCATCTTTGAAAAAGACCGTGCACTGTCCCGCCGCTTCCAGAAGATCGATGTGCACGAGCCATCGGTGGAAGAGACCGTGCAGATTCTGCAGGGCCTGAAGTCTTGCTTTGAAGATCACCACAAGGTGCGCTTTACCGATTCAGCGCTCGAGGCAGCGGCACAACTGGCCAACCGCCATATCACCGAGCGTTTCCTGCCGGACAAAGCCATCGATGTGATCGATGAGGCCGGCGCCTACCAGGCATTACTGCCAGCGGAGCAGCGCACCGATACCATCTCCGTCACCGAAATTGAAAATGTCGTTGCCAAAATGGCACGCATACCGGCGAAGAGTGTTTCCGCTTCGGACAAAGCGGCACTGGCCAAGCTTGATGAAAATCTGAAGATGGTGGTGTTCGGGCAGGACCTGGCGATTGAAGCCCTCAGCACTTCGATCAAGCTGGCTCGCGCCGGCCTGGGTGCTGAAGAAAAACCCATTGGCTCCTTCCTGTTTGCCGGCCCCACCGGTGTGGGTAAAACGGAATTGTGTCGCCAGCTTGCACAGGTAATGGGTATCGAGCTGATTCGCTTCGATATGTCCGAGTACATGGAGCGCCACACGGTGTCGCGCCTGATCGGCGCACCTCCCGGCTACGTGGGTTTTGACCAGGGCGGCCTGCTGACCGACGCGGTGACCAAGCACCCCCATAGCGTGGTCCTGCTCGACGAGATTGAGAAGGCGCACCCGGAAGTGTTCAACCTGCTGCTGCAGGTGATGGACCACGGCACGCTCACCGACAACAACGGCCGCAAAGCCGATTTCCGCAATGTCATCCTGATCATGACCACCAATGCCGGCGCTGAGCTGATGAGCCGTCGCTCGATCGGCTTTGCTAATCAGGATCACAGCACAGACGGCATGGAGGAGATCAAGAAGATGTTCACTCCAGAATTCCGCAACCGCCTCGACAGCATCATCCAGTTTGGCGCGCTCGATGTGGATGTGGTCAAAACCGTCGTGGACAAGTTTGTTGTGGAATTGCAGGCTCAGCTGGACGAGTCGCGGGTCACCCTCGAAGTGGATGACGAAGCGCGTGAATGGCTTGCCCGCAACGGCTATGACGAGAAAATGGGCGCACGCCCGATGGCGCGGCTCATTCGCGAGAAACTGCGCAAACCATTGGCGGAAGCCGTACTGTTTGGGGATCTGTCAGATGAGGGCGGTAAGGTGGAAGTCACCGTCGAGGACGATCAACTCAAAATCAATACGGCCATACCAGCACTGCATTGATCGCGACCCCAGAACCAAAAAAGCCACCGCTTGCGGTGGCTTTTTTATTGCGCGTGCAATACCGGTGTATTGCCGGCGAGCAATTAGCGGGCGCGGTAGGTAATGCGGCCTTTGCTCAGGTCATAAGGAGTCAGCTCTACCTTGACCTTGTCGCCAGTCAGAATGCGGATGTAGTTTTTGCGCATTTTTCCGGAGATGTGCGCGATCACCACATGTCCGTTTTCCAGTTTCACGCGGAAGGTGGTGTTAGGCAGGGTGTCGATCACCTCGCCTTCCATTTCAATGTAATCGTCTTTTGCCATGCGGCAGCAACCCTTGATTGATTTGTACTAGCTATTCCGCCAGGTAATGTAAATTCCAGACTCCGACAGGCACTTTCGTGTAACCGTCATGGATACTGTAGCTGGAGCCGGCGGTACGACGGGCGTGCATTTTGCACGAAAAGTGTCTGCAGGCCAAGTAAAACCGGGAATTGATACCCGGCCCATTGCAGCAGGGGAAGAGTAGGGCGATGCCCCCTCATTCCGACTTGAGCGTCCAGCGACCGTCGGTCAAATATTCCAGTGGCTGAAACTGATTTTTATAGGCCATTTTGGCGCATTGGCGAATCCAATACCCCAGATACAGGCTCGGCAAGCCCAGGCGGCGCGTCCACTCGATCTGGTACAGGATCGCGTAGGTGCCCAGGCTGCGCTTGATTTCATCGGGGTCATAAAAGGTGTAGATGGCAGAAACTCCACCACTCAATACATCGGTCACCGCCGTCGCCACCAGCCGGTCACGGGCCCGAAACTCCAGGTAACGGGTACTGCCCCAGGCGTTGTTCAGGAAGCTGCGGAACTGCTCGCGACTCGGCGGGTACATCTCGCCATCGCGGTGGCGCGCCTCGATGTAGCGCGCATACATCGCGTACTGCTCATCGGTATCGATATCCTGACGATGGAATACATCCAGATCCTTGTTCCTGCGCCAACAGCGCCGCTGGTTGCGATTGGGAACGAAGAGCTCAACCGGCACACGCGCCGGCACACAGGCGCGACAAGTTGCGCACTGGGGCCGATACAGATAATTACCGCTGCGGCGGAAACCCAACTCGGAGAGTCGGCTGTACAGTCGGGAATCAATGGGGGTCTGCGGATCCACAAACACCGTTGTCGCCTCGCGATCCTCCAGGTAACCGCAGGGGTGCGGCAGTGTTGCCAGCAGGCGCACGGAATCGAGCTGCGAGAACTGGCTCACGGGCGGTGGACCCTGCGGGCAGTCCTAGTGCGGGAACCGTTTATCACTGGCTTGCGGGCTCCTTGTGGGATCAGACAACTGAGGGATTGAACCGGAAAGTCAACATTCACCATTACGTAGCGGCGAGCGCAACGCGTGTAAACCGGAGGGTAATTTGCGGTCGCGCAAAACTCAAACTTGTCGAACCGAACATATCTTAGGGCGGCAGCGCGACTTAGCGGTTCTCATCAAACAGATCGGCATCCGGTGCCGCCGGCCAGGGGGTGGGGAAGGGTGGCTGTGAGACTCCTCTGGCCAGCCGCACCTCAAACACCGCGCGGGAGAATTCCTGCGCACCGAGGCTTTCAAGGTGTGGGTTGGTGACCTGGCAATCAATGAGTTCACACCCCCAGCGTGCGAGCTGTCGCACCAGATGGGCGAAAGCCACCTTGGATGCACCCGTTGCACGATGAAACATCGACTCACCGAAGAATACCCGCCCTACGCTCAGGCCGTAGAGGCCGCCGACCAGCTCACCATCGAGCCAGACCTCTACGGAATGCGCATGCCCCTGCTGATGCATCTCCACATAGGCGTCGTGCATTTCATCGGTAATCCAGGTGCCTTCGCCATCTGCTCTGGGCGCGGCACAACCCCGCATTACGGCCTCGAAAGCCTGATCGAAGGTCACCGTGAAGCGCTGCTTGCGAATCAACTTGCGCAAACTCCGGCTAAACGACAGCGATTGCGGGCTCACCACACAGCGCGGGGAGGGCGACCACCAGAGAATGGGCTGGTCATCTGAGAACCAGGGAAAGATACCCTTGCGGTAGGCGGCTAGCAGCCAGTCGGCCGTCAAATCCCCACCGACGGCCAACAGACCATTGGGGTCAGACAATGCATGTGACGTATCTGGAAACGCCACCCGATCCGGGTCCAGTAGGGTGAGGATGTCATCCATAACTTCGGGTACTGCTGTGCCTTGTGATGGCGTGAATTTATAACCGACAAATATAACCGACAAAAAAGGCGGCCTAAGCCGCCTTCCGAACCTCAGCCTATAAACCAGGCCATGGATTTATTGCGCGTCGAGATAGCGCTCAGCATCCAGCGCGGCCATACAGCCGGTTCCGGCAGAGGTGACTGCCTGGCGGTAAATGTGGTCTGACACATCGCCCGCAGCGAACACACCTGGAACAGAAGCCTGGGTGGCGTTACCGTGCAGGCCACTCTCAACAATGATGTAGCCGCCATTCATTTCCAGCTGGCCTTCGAAGATGCCGGTGTTGGGCTTGTGGCCGATGGCGATAAATACACCAGATGCGTCCAGCTCCTTGGTGGAGCCATCCTGCGCATTCTTGAGGCGAACCCCAGTCACACCGTTATCGTCACCCAATACTTCATCCAGGGTGTGATGCCAGCACAGGTTGATATTGCCGTTCTCCGCCTTGTCCATCAGGCGATCCTGCAGAATCTTTTCGGCACGCAGCTCGTCGCGGCGATGGACCAGGGTCACTTCGGCAGCGATATTCGACAGATACAGCGCTTCTTCAACCGCAGTGTTACCACCGCCCACCACGATCACTTTTTGGTCGCGGTAGAAGAAACCATCACAGGTCGCGCAGGCACTCACGCCACGGCCCTGGAACGCCTCTTCAGACGGCAGGCCAAGATATTGGGCCGATGCACCCGTAGCAATAATCAACGCATCACAGGTATAGGTTTCATTGCCCTTGAGGGTGAAGGGGCGCTGTTTCAGGTCCACTTCTTCGATGTGATCGAAGATGATGTTGGTATCAAAACGCTCAGCGTGCTGCTGCATCTGCACCATCAGGTCGGGCCCTTGCAGGTCGTGCACACCGCCCGGCCAGTTCTCCACTTCGGTCGTGGTGGTCAGCTGACCACCCTGTTGCATACCGGTGATCACTACCGGCTTCAGGTTGGCACGGGCGGCGTAGATGGCCGCGGTATATCCCGCCGGTCCGGAACCGAGAATGATCAGGCGATGATGATTGCTCATATCAGAACTCACAGTACTTCAGCTTTCAGAAATTTGATTTATTGGATCTGCCACCCTGTGCGAACTCGCTCCGAGACTCACGGGCGCGAAACACCAGCAAACTGGCCGGCAGGAGAACAAGGGTGGCCGGGTAGGGGAGTCGACGCATGGTGTAGCTCCCCAATTTCGCGGGCAATGATAGGTGATGACACCACAGCTACCAAATAGTTTGGCCTTATTTATTTCATTGCCGGACTTTATAGGATGACCATATCGACAGGGCCGAGCGATAGGCAGGGCATCTGGCGCAAAAATCTTTTTTATTGTTAGGTCTGCGTGAGGTTTGTCGCGTAACTCTTTGAATATATTGGTAAAATTGCCAGTTAATGTAATCTGTGAAGTCCCGCCACGGTAGCATTTAGCAGGCGGCTGTAGTACACAGACTCCCATACCGAATAAAGGACACACAGTGCGTGGGTCTTTTAATAAGAACATGATGACCGAGGTGGCCATTGAAGGCTGAGAGTGAAACAGATTCCGGGGCGGCCATTCCCGAATCCCTAATTGCCCGTATTGTCCGCGAAGGCGCCCTGATTGGACTCCTCGCCGGTGCCTTGCTGGTCGGCATCAGCCTACTCAGTTACAGCGCTCAGGACCCGGGCTGGTCGCATACCGGCACTGGTGGCGATATCCAAAACGCCATTGGCCCAACCGGTGCCTGGCTGGCGGACGTCTGCCTGTCCCTGCTGGGCTGGATGGCGTATCTGTTCCCGATACTGATCGGCTGGCGCGCCTATCGCATCTTGCGCGACAAGAACGCGCGCTTCCACGGGCCACTATTCGCCCTGCGCGTCGCGGGCCTGCTGGTGCTGCTGGTCGCCGGCGCTGCCATATCTACCCTGTGCTTCAGCGAGGCCGAGCAACCGATGCCGTTCTCGAACGGCGGTATCATTGGTGCCGCGGTCTCTACATTTATGGAAACCGGCCTTGGCTACGTGGGCGCAACCATCCTGCTGCTGGCCCTGTTTGCCATTGGCGTGACGGTGTTTACCGGCATGTCCTGGCTGCAACTGCTGGAAGACATCGGCCGCAGTGTACTGTTCGTCCTCAGCTGGATCGGCACCCGTCTGGCGCGGGCGCGCAAAGCGCGTGAAGAGCAACGTGTCGCGCGCGAAGCGATTGTCGTGCGCAAGGCTGCCGTCGAAGAAGAGAAGCAGCGCACCGCCAAGCGCCAGGCCCCCAAGATTGCCGCCGTCGCACCGCCACCCAAGCAGAGCCCGCGCGCGGCCAAGGAAAAACAGGGCGAGCTGTTTAAAGGCCCCGTCACCGGTTCGTTACCCGCACTCTCCCTGCTGGACCCGGCAGAAACCAACAAGAAGGCGGGGTTCAGCCGCGAGGCACTCGAGGCACTTTCCCGACTACTCGAGCTCAAGCTCAAAGACTTTGGGGTCGTCGCAGAGGTCGTTTCGGTATTGCCGGGCCCCGTTGTGACCCGCTTTGAAATTCAGCCGGCGCCCGGTGTAAAAGTCAGCCGCATTACCAATCTGGCCAAGGACCTTGCGCGCTCACTGGCGGTCATCAGTGTGCGTGTGGTGGAAGTGATCCCCGGCAAATCCGTCGTCGGTATCGAGATTCCCAATGAAAATCGCCAGATGGTGCGCCTGACAGAAGTACTCGGCGCAGAGGTGTACGAAAAATCCAGCTCGGCGCTGACCCTGGCGCTGGGACACGATATCGCCGGCCAACCGGTGGTCGCAGACCTCGCCAAGATGCCGCACCTGCTGGTTGCCGGTACCACAGGTTCCGGTAAATCCGTCGGCATCAACGTCATGCTGCTCAGCCTGCTGTACAAGTCCACTCCGGATGAAGTACGTCTTATCCTGGTAGACCCGAAAATGCTGGAGCTCTCGGTGTACGAGGGGATTCCACACCTGCTGACCCCGGTGATCACCGACATGAATGACGCCGCCAACGGCTTGCGCTGGTGCGTCGGCGAAATGGAACGCCGCTACAAGCTGATGGCTGCCATGGGCGTGCGTAACCTGGCGGGGTTCAACCGCAAGGTGAAAGAGGCCATCGCCAATGGTGAGCCGCTGGTAGACCCGATCTGGCAGCCCGACCCCATGTCCAGTGTGCCCGAAGCAGAACAGACCGCGCCGCACCTCAAGCCATTGCCGGCCATCGTGGTGGTGATCGACGAATTCGCCGACATGATGATGATTGTGGGCAAGAAGGTGGAACAGCTGATCGCACGGATCGCACAGAAAGCGCGTGCCGCGGGCATCCACCTGTTGCTTGCCACCCAGCGGCCGTCCGTGGATGTCATCACCGGCCTGATCAAGGCCAACGTGCCCACCCGTATGGCCTTCCAGGTCTCCTCCAAAGTCGACTCGCGCACCATTTTGGACCAGGGGGGTGCGGAACAGCTACTCGGCCACGGTGACATGTTATACCTGCCGCCGGGTACCGCAGTGCCCATAAGGGTGCACGGGGCCTTTGTTGATGACCATGAGGTGCACCAAGTTGTGGCAGACTGGTCACGCCGCGGCGAACCGGAATACATCGATGGCATTGTCGATGACTCCAACAACAGCATTCCTGTACCCGGTATGACGACGGAGGGGGGCGAGGACGACCCCGAGACCGACGCCCTGTACGATGAAGCGGTTGCTTTTGTGACCAAATCCCGAAAGGCCTCCATTTCCTCGGTACAGCGGCAACTGCGCATCGGCTACAATCGCGCGGCGCGCATGATTGAGGCCATGGAGGCCGCCGGAGTGGTATCGGCACAACAGGCGAACGGCAACCGCGAAGTTCTGGCACCACCACCCGCGTAACAGGGTTTATCCTCCCGGTTCAGGACTGGTTCACGTGCCAGAGACTAGGCTTTAGGGACAGATTCGCAAATTGGAACGCAGCTACTTCGGGAGCCCATCTATGAAACGTACACTGAGCGCCTTGTTGATCGCACTGGGCTTTGCCTTTGGCAGCAACGCATCAATCGCTGATGCGAGTGATGAACTGAGCCGGTTGCTACAGCCCCTGGGCGCCATCTCCGGCAATTTTCGGCAGACACTGAAAGACCAGAAGGGCAAAACCCTGCAAAAAAGCAGCGGCAACTTCTCGGTGCAGCGCCCTGGGCGCCTGCGCTGGCAAACCGGTGAGCCGTTCCCGCAGCTGCTGGTTACCAACAACAAAAAGCTGTGGCTGTACGATCCCGACCTGGAACAGGTGACCATTCGCCCAGTGGACAAGCGCATGAAGGAAACCCCCGCGCTGTTGCTCGGTGGCAAGGTCGAGGAGATCCGCGGATCATTTAACGTGCAAAACAAAAAGGGGGCTTATTACCTGACACCGAAGCGTGCCGGTGCCCCCTTCAAGTCTATGGTGATCCGCTTCGACAAGAGGGGCCTGCCCTCCGCGATGACCGTGCGCGATGGCATGGGGCAAACCACCGATATCAAGTTCAACGGTTTGCAAGCCAACCCCTCGCTGTCCTCAAGCATTTTCAACTTCAAGCCACCAAAGGGCACCGACATTATCCGCGATGAATGACTTATTCCGGTCGCCGCGCCGGCATCAGCCTCTGGCCGCCCGCATGCGGCCTACCACCCTGGCCCACTATGTGGGCCAGTCGCATTTATTGGGGCAGGGGAAACCCTTGCGCGAGGCTGTTGAGCGCGGTCAGCTGCACTCCATGGTCCTGTGGGGCCCACCCGGCGTCGGCAAAACGACCTTCGCCCGCCTGCTCGCGCAAGAGTGCGACGCGCGCTTCGCGACCCTTTCGGCCGTATTGGCCGGGGTTAAGGAGATCCGCCAGGCGGTTGCCGAGGCCGAGCAGCATGCAGCGCAGAGTGGCCGCGGTACCATCCTGTTTGTGGATGAGGTGCACCGCTTCAACAAATCGCAACAGGACGCATTCCTGCCTTACGTGGAAGAGGGCACCGTCACCTTTGTGGGTGCCACCACGGAAAATCCCGCGTTTGAACTCAACAACGCACTCTTGTCACGGTGCCGGGTGTACCTGCTGCGCAGCCTCAGCCAACAGGAGCTTGCTGGCCTGTTGCGACGCGCATTGGCAGAAGACGAAGAGCTGCAGCAGCGCAATATTGCGATTAGTGATGCGGTGCTCGACAAGATCACCCTGAGTGCCGATGGCGATGCGCGCAGCGCATTAAACCTGCTGGAAATTGCCTGCGATCTATCGCGCGAAGAAGACGGCAAACAGGTCATCGACGAAGAGGTGCTGGCCGAGGTGCTCACGGCAGACGTGCGGCGCTTTGATAAGGGTGGCGACTTCTTCTACGACCAGATCTCGGCCCTGCACAAGGCGGTACGCGGTTCCGACCCGGACGCCGCGCTGTACTGGTTTGCACGCATGATCGACGGAGGCTGTGACCCCTTGTACGTGGCACGGCGGGCCGTACGCATGGCCAGCGAAGACATTGGCAATGCAGATCCGCGCGCACTGGAAATTGCGCTCAACGCATGGGACGTGCAAGAGCGGCTGGGAAGCCCGGAAGGGGAACTGGCCATCGCCCAGGCCATCGTCTACCTGGCCATCGCCGCCAAGAGCAATGCCGTCTACAGCGCGTACAAGCGTGTGCTGGCGGACATTCGCCGCGAGCCGAGTCACGAAGTGCCGGTCCACCTGCGCAACGCCCCCACCAAGCTGGCCAAGGAAATGGCCCACGGCGCAGACTACCGCTATGCCCACGACGAACCAGACGGCTTCGCTGCAGGGGAAAACTATTTCCCGGAAGCCATTACCGGGCGTCGCTACTATGAGCCGGTCCCGCGGGGCATGGAGCTCAAAATCCAGGAAAAGCTGCAGAAACTGCGCGCGCTCAACCAAAAAAGCCCGCGTCAACGATACCCACAGCCGGAAAAGCGTTAAAATCCGCCGCCGACTGCCATCGCCGCAGGAGCGACCGGGAACACGGGTACAGGGTGTAACAGGACAGCCCAGCAACAAGGATTGATATAACCATGCAGTGGATAGCAATTGCTCTAGGCGGCGCAGTGGGCGCCATATTGCGCCACCTTGTGGGCGTTTGGGCCTTCCCGGTGTTCGAGCACCGCTTCCCGCTGGGCACTCTGATTGTCAACGTGGTTGGCTCCCTGCTGATCGGCATTGCCTACGTTTTAATCATCGAGCGCGGCATGCTTGGACACGAGTGGCGGCTGCTGATCATGACCGGGCTATTTGGTGCCCTCACAACCTTCTCGACCTTCTCGCTGGAAACTGTGCTGTTGTGGCACAATGGCCAGCCTTTAACGGCGCTGGCCTATGTCGTGGTCAGCCTTCTGGTGTGCCTCGCTGCAACCGCAGCGGCGATCACACTGGGAATGAAATATCTGTAACGCGGTAATCAAATTATCATGCTCGACCCAAAACTGATTCGTACCCAACTCGACGACGTAGCTGCGGCGCTGGCGAAGCGCGGTGTGCAACTGGATACAGCCAAGCTGGAACAACTGGAAGAACAGCGCAAAGAATTGCAGGTGCGCACCGAGTCCCTGCAAAACGAGCGCAACAGTAAATCCAAGAACATTGGCCGGGCGAAGGCGGCCGGTGAAGATATCGCGCCGCTGCTGAAGGAAGTGGAATCCCTGGGTGGACAGTTGACCGAAGCCAAGCAGGCACTGAGCGAGCTGCAACAAGAGCTCGACGATATCCTGCTGGCGATCCCCAATCTGCCGGACGCCTCTGTGCCAGAGGGCAAAGACGAAGATGACAACGTCGAAGTAGCCAAGTGGGGCGAACCGCGCGCATTTGATTTCGACGTTCGCGATCACGTAGACCTGGGCAGCAATCTCGGTGGCCTCGACTTCGAGGTAGCCAGCAAGATCACCGGCTCCCGTTTTGCCGTTATGCGCGGCGAAGTAGCAAAACTGCATCGCGCTTTGGCACAGTTCATGCTTGACCTGCATGTAGAAGAGCACGGCTATACAGAAGCCAATGTGCCGGTGATAGTAAATAGCGATTCCCTGTACGGAACTTCCCAGCTGCCCAAGTTTGCGGAAGATCTGTTCAAACTGGAGGACGAGCGTAGTTTCTACCTCATCCCAACCGCAGAAGTACCGCTGACCAACTTGTACCGCGATGAGATCGTCGACGCCGACCAGTTGCCGCACAAGTACGTCAGTCACACCAACTGCTTTCGCTCCGAAGCCGGCTCCCACGGGCGCGACACCCGCGGCATGATCAGGCAGCACCAGTTCGAAAAAGTAGAACTGGTTTGCTTCGCTCGCCCAGATCAGTCCATGGATGCGCTCGAACAGCTCACCAGTCATGCAGAAGCAGTTCTGCAGAAACTGAATCTGCCATACCGCAAAGTAGTGCTGTGTGGTGGCGATATGGGTTTCGGTGCAACCAAAACCTATGACCTGGAAGTGTGGATTCCGTCTCAGGATAAGTACCGGGAAATCTCTTCCTGCTCCCTGATGGGCGACTTCCAGGCCCGGCGTATGAAGGCACGCTGGCGCAACCCGGAAACGGGCAAGCCAGAACTGCTGCACACCCTGAATGGATCCGGGCTGGCAGTAGGCCGCACGCTGATCGCGGTACTGGAAAACTACCAACAGGCCGATGGTAGTATCGAGGTGCCGGAAGTACTGCGCCCATACATGCGGGGCGCAACCAAGATCGGCTAAGCAGTATGGATAAAGACCTTGCGTTACCTGCCTCTCGCTTTTGATTTGAAAAACCGCCCCTGTCTCATTGTCGGGGGCGGCGCCATTGCCACGCGCAAAGCGCGGTTACTCAGTAAAGCGGAGACACGCCTGCTCGTGGTGGCTCCGGACATCACCGATGAGCTACGGCAGCTGGTCCTGGCCAGTAGCGGCGAGTACATCGTCGGCACGTACCGCGAGGAACTGCTCAACCACGCCGAGATGGTGGTCGCAGCCACCGCCGATGCCGAGGTAAATGCGCAGGTATCACGTGATGCCCGCGCACGCCGCCTGCCAGTGAATGTCGTCGACTCGCCCGAGCACTGCACCTTTACCTTCCCCTCTATCGTCGAGCGCGGCCCACTTGCGATCGGTATTTCCAGTGGCGGGTCCGCGCCCGTGCTTACGCGCATGCTACGCGCGCAGATTGAAACCCTGTTGTCACCGGGGCTCGGGCTCCTGGCCGAGCTTGCTGGCCGCCTGCGCGACAATGTGAAAGCCGCGCTACCAGAGCCGCAACGCAAAGATTTCTGGCACTGGGTGTTTAATGGGCCCGTCGTGGGGCAGATCGAGCGCGGCCACAAGGCAGAAGCGGAACAGACGATCCTCGAAGAACTACAGCACTGGGAAGCAAAACCCGCGCCGAGCGGCGAGGTCTACCTGGTTGGAGGCGGGCCCGGCGACCCGGATCTCCTTACTTTCCGCGCCCTGCGCTTGATGCAACAGGCCGACGTTGTGCTATACGACCGACTGGTCTCCACCGAAGTACTGGAATTGGTGCGGCGGGATGCCGAACGCATCTACGTGGGCAAGATGAAACAGTTTCACTCGGTGCCCCAAGACGATATCAACCAGCTGCTTGTCGATCTGGCAAAAGAGGGCAAAAAGGTCCTGCGACTCAAAGGTGGAGACCCCTTCGTGTTCGGGCGCGGCGGCGAAGAAATCGACAAACTTGCAGAAGCAGGGGTGCCGTTTCAGGTTGTGCCGGGCATTACCGCCGCCATTGGCTGCTCCGCCTATTCGGGCATTCCGCTGACACATCGGGACCATGCCCAGTCCGTGCGCTTTATTACCGGCCATTTGAAGCAGGGCGACCTGGTATTGCCCTGGGATGAGCTGATCGCCAAAAGCCAAACCCTGGTGTTTTACATGGGCCTGACCGGCCTACCAACCATCTCGGAGAAACTCATCGCGCACGGGATGGCCGCAGACACGCCCGCGGCACTGGTGGAAAAGGGCACCACCCGGGACCAACGCGTCATTGTAGGCACCATTGGCACGCTGCCCCAGCTGGCGGTGGAGCACGAGGTTGGCGCGCCCGCGCTCACCATCATCGGTGGCGTGGTGACTTTGCGGGAAAGCCTTGGCTGGTACCAGTAATCGAAGGGCGCCTGGTAAACACTGGTTGAGCACTGGGTAACCGCCGGAGAGAAACTGAAAAAGCCGCGGGGCATGCGAGGCATCCACTCCACCACCCACGCCACCACCCACCAACAAACGTCTATCTATACTCAAAGAGACGTTTGCCAATGGTGGTTCTATGTTGTGGATGCTGCTGCGTTTTTATTGCACTCTTCTGGTGCGAAGCTTTTTACCCAGGGAGAGCGAAATTGCCCTGCCTGACGAAAGCGACAGCCACCTGCGGCGCTATTCCCGTTCCTATCAGATCAAGCGCAACTGGGTGAAAAACATCTGGATTGGCGCATCATTACTGATGATCTGCTTCCCGCTACTACCTTTTGTGCTTGGGCTGAGCCTGTTTACATCCTTCCTTTCGTTCGCAATTCTCGACGAGACGGCCTAGCGAAGAGGCGCCCACCAATAAATAACCCCGCGGTGAAAAGCACTGCGGGGTTTTGTCGATGCGATTACTGCAAGGTGAGCGTGTAGACCGCCGATTTTTCCGTAAAGCCAGAGGGGTTTCCTTCCACCCAATCCCGATGGCCATTGCCGAAGAAAGGTGACAGCGGGTGTGCGCTTTGGCCGGTTGCCATATGAAAAATACCGCGCTCCTCGTGCCCCGGAGCGACAACCAAACGTTCCGACGCGCCCTTGGTGGAGGACTGGAAGCGCGGCATATGCGAGTCTCCCGGCAGCGGATCTTCCGGCATTGCCGTAAACCAATTAACCGCCGGCACTGCGCGCCCCAGCGGATGTCGTATTATTGCGGTGTTCTGTACGCCCCAGGTCTGCTCCGCCAGTGGCAAGCCATCTTCGGCCATTTTCTCCAGTGCCGAATCCAGCGCAGCGAACTTTAGCGCGCGCCAGCTTGGGTACTCCGGGTTGAGAAGATGCGCAGGTTCGTTCGCAAGCATCTCCCATGCTGGGTATTCCATCTGCCGGTTGACACGATTGAACTCAAACCCCTCATCGAAACGGCGCATAAAGGTCAGCACCGGCGCGGTCGTCAGATCGATAAACCGCAAACGAAAGTTGCGCACGATGCGATAACCTACGGAGTCGGCACTGGCACGGGCACCCCAGTTTTCCACCTGCGCAAGCACTTCCGCATAATCCGGCTCAGATGCCAATAGCGATGCAAGATGTTCCTGCCAGCGCGCCAGGAATATCGCGCGATCGTCCAGCTGAAGATCCAGCAAATCCTGCTCGGTAAATGTGTCTTTGGCAAAAAGGCCATCGCGAATTTGCTGCTGGCGCGCCCCCAGCGCGTAGCCGCCATCACCCATTACGCGAAGAAATTCACCATCCATGGTGCGCGAGTTCGCGGTCCAAATACGATGCGAAGGGGGGTTATAGACTTGCGGCTGCTCATCCAGTGACAGGTAACCGTCCCAATAGGCACTCCCATCCGCCCAGCTTACCGAGCGGCTGCCATCCAGACCCACGCGGCGGGGGATAGGCCCCGCCACCGTCCAGCCGATGTTGCCCGCACTATCACCCAGAACAAAGTTCTGATGTGGGATACCAAGCTCCGGCGCAATGTCCATCGCACCACGGGTGGTACCAATCGTTTCCATCTCCAGCAGATTCATATTGGCCCCCCGCACATCGTGCGCCACCCAGCGATAGGCGAGCGGCTTGCCATTATGGTCTTCACCAATGACTGGGCCCCAGATGGTTTTCTGCACCTGCAGGGCTTCATCTGGTTTGCCTTTCACCGCAATCGCTTCGCTCTCGACGATAAACTCTTGCCAGCCATCGGGTGTGCGGTACTGGCGCTTATCAGCCGATAGCTCGAGCGGGATCAGGTCGCCCCAGTCGGCCGTGGTATTGGTAAAGCCCCACGCGACTTTACCGTTACTGCCCGCCACCAGAATCGGGCCACCGGGGAGGGTGGCACCGCGCATTGCAAAGTCGGTACCGGGAATATTCCAACCGGCGCGATACCAGATATTGGGTACCGTAATCGACAGGTGCATATCATCGGCAACAATGGCCGCACCGTGTTCGGTAAGTGCGCCACCCACTACCCAGTTGTTACTGCCGAAGATCATGTCTTCACTTTCCATGGCTGAATAAACCATGGGTTCATCATTTTCGATCAGCGCGGCAATATCGGTTTTTGGAAGTGCGAGGGGAGGGCGCGGATCGCCAATCAGGGGCGCATCCCAGACACCGCCGTCGGGAACAAAGAAGCCATACAGGTCGCCCGGCAGTAATTCGGCGAGTGCGTTATCACGCAACTCAAATTTGCCCGTGTGGCTCTGCAGCGTCATATACATACTGAAAATCGCCAGCAAACTGTCGGCGGGTGACCAGTCGCGTGGCTGCTGCCGCAGCAGGGTATATTCCCAAGGCGCAGCGCCCAGTTCGGCCAACCCGAAATTTACGCCCGCAGTGTACTGAGCCAGTATTTCTTTTTGTTGTGCCGGCATTGCCGCAACATTCCGCTCTGCGCGCGTGCGAAACTGATGCAGACGAATTTCCTTATCGTGATCCAGCGCTGCCGCGCCCACCAGCTCTGACAGTTCACCGGCAGAGTTGCGGCGCAGCAGATCCATCTGGAAAAAACGCTCTTGCGCATGCAGGAAGCCAAGCGCAAATGCCGAGTCCGCGCGATCTTCTGCCCGGATAAACGGAATACCCTGTGCGTCGCGCTGAATGCTCACCGGCGCAGAGAGTGCGCCGGTCTGCAGGCTTCCCTCCAATACCGGCAGACTTTGTCGCAGCCAGAGCCACGTTGCCGCCGCGAGCAATATCAGCAGGGCTGCCAGGGCAATTACGCCGCGGGTCAGGTGTCGAATCAGGCGCCGCTGGGGGCGGGGATTTGAGTGCGTCATCACAGGGTCTCTCGGGATCAACTTAAAATTGTTATTTTGGGACATCAGGCCAAATATGGTAAAACCGTACCAGTCACTTGGAGCCATCGCCATTGTCGCGTAGATGATCGAATTACGGTACCAGTATCGTAAGTGCAGTCACAAGTTCGGCTATTTTGAAGAATAATCCGCCACTTTGGCGCACCAGTTCACATTTTTCTGCCAAAATACTGACCGGTCACAAGAAAAAGGTCATCACAACCTTTTATTAGGACCGAGGTCCACGTAAGATGGCCCAACATAACTATCAATAACAACCATTTTCCATCACGCTTTACCAATAACTAAAACGCGAGGACGCGATGATGTACGACGCCGACCAGTCCGGAAAAAACCGTTCCTTTACTCTTACGACGCTTTCAGCTGCGATTGCCGTTACCACGGCTCTGAGTAGCGCTGCCTACGCCGCCGAAATCGAAGAAGTAGTAGTAACCGCCCAGAAACGTGCAGAAAACCTGCAAGACGTACCGATTGCCATCTCCGCATTCACCGGTGACAGCATGAAAGCCATGGGCGTCAAGAATCTGACCGACCTGGGTAAATTCACCCCGGGCGTAGAGATGAACAACGATACCCCGCTGCAGCCGACCTACAGCGTACGGGGTATCGAAACCGGTGACTTCACCGTAGGTTCCGACCCTGCAGTAGCCGTTTACGTAGACGGTGTTTACACCGGCCGTGGCGCTGGTGCTGAAATCCCGCTGGCAGACATCGAGCGTGTCGAAGTACTGAAGGGCCCGCAGGGCACTCTGTTCGGCCGTAACGCTACCGGTGGTGCCATCCACATTATTTCTACCAAGCCTCAGGCTGAAGATACCGCTGAACTGAACATGACAGCAGGTAACTACGGCCGCGTTTCCAGCGACCTGCTGCTGAACAAGCAGCTGAGCGACAACCTGTACGGCCGCTTCACCGCGTCCACCAACCGTCGTGACTCCTTCGCTGACAACCTGGCGAACAATTTCGAAGTGGGTAACATCGATACCCAGACTTACCGCGCATCCCTGCTGTGGGAACCGACTCCGGACACCGAAGTTCTATGGCGCGCCGAGTACGGCATCATGGACCAGGGCAGCGCCCTGCGTAGCTCCATCGTACCGTCCCTGCAGGCGGCTGACGGTGGCACCGATGTGTTTGGCGATTACGCGCTGGATACCGCAACCATCGAAGATCGCGATTCCTGGGGTACCTCCCTGTCCATCGTGCATGACTTCGACAACTTCACCTTCACCTCCATCACTGCGTACCGTGGCTTCGAAGCTCACCTGCAGCAGGATGAGGACGGTACCGCGAACCCGGACTACATGTTCGGCTCCGCCAACTTCGATGATCAGACTCAGTTCTCTCAGGAGTTCCGCCTGAACGGCGCGACCGACACCCTGAAGTGGACCCTGGGCGCTTCCTACTCTCGCGAAGAGCTGGAGCACACCACTGATGCTTACTTTACTGCAGGTTCCCTGGAATCCTTCGCAGTATACGAAGGTGTTAAGGCCGCCTTTGCCGGCTCCGACCTGACCACTACCCAGCTCGAAGATGCTGCCTATCAGCAGCGTCAGCTGATGATTGCCGGTGGTCTGGAAGGTGCAGCCGTATCAACCTTCATCTACGACCTGATGGTACAGTCCGGCCAGGCCGACGCGCTGCTGGGCGCCCTGGGCGCGCCTTCTACCATTACCGCGAGCATGCTGAACCGCGATCAAATGATCGGTCAGCTGATGGCTGGTATTACCCCATGGGTAATGGCAGACACTCCGTGGAACGAATCCGTATTTAACGCCGGTGATTACCGCTCCGCAGCGATCTACGGTGATGCGACCTGGAGTCTGACCGATAAGATGGATCTGACCGTCGGTGCACGTTACACCGCCGATGAAAAAGATTTCTCTATCGTAAGCGACTACCAGAACACTCTGCCGATCGCATTCCTTGGTGGTGACGTAGCTCTGATGGGCCCCGACGGTCAGCCGCTGGGCATGTCCATTACTCTGCCCGCGGGCCAAGTTGCTGCAATTCCTTTCGGTATTGCGTTTAACAACAACGGCGTCCAGAACCTGAACCAGCAGCTGAGCGACTCCTGGAGCGATCTTTCTGGCCGTATCGTGCTGGACTATCGCTGGAACGACGACGTAATGACCTTCATCTCCTTGGCCGACGGCTTCAAGGCGGGTGGTTTCAACAGCTTCAGCGCCGCACCGGGCATCGACCCGTCCTTCGACCAGGAAAGCGTTACCAACCTGGAAATCGGCCTTAAGAGCAGCCTGTTCGACAACGCGGTACGCTTCAACGCTTCTGTATTCGCCTACGACTACAAGAACCTGCAGCAGCTGGACCTCGTTGGTGCGCCAATCCCCAACTACTACCTGCGTAACGCAGATGCGGAAGGTCAGGGCGCTGAGTTCGAAGTACAGTGGGCCGCAACCGACAACCTGTTCATTGCCGGTAACTACTCCTTCCTGGATACCGAGTACACTCGCTACCAGATCATCGAGTCCATTGGCGAAACCGAAGCGGAAAACTCGCGTGTTGGCCAGCCTCGTGTAGGCACTCCTGAGAACAAGTTCAACATCATGGCTGAATACACTTGGGAGCTGGCTGCCGGTGGCGACGTATCCATCCGCGGTGATTACAACTGGACCGACGAGCGTGTTGGCTCCATCAGCGACCCAGCCCGTGTTATTCCGGACTACCAGCTGATGAACCTGCGTGCAGGCTGGAACAGCGCCTCTGATCAGTACTCTGCTGCCCTGTGGGTACAGAACGTCACTGACGAAGAGATCGCTGGCGGCTACGGCGGCACCGGTGCAGCCATCGGCGCAAGCCCGGGCTGGCGCTACATGCCTCGTATGTACGGTGCTGACTTCACTGTGCGCTTCTAAGCACACCAGTAAGTCGTGTCACAGGGCGCCTAGCGCCTACGGAAAGGGTCGGCCATGCCGGCCCTTTTTTTTGTGCTGCAATAAGTGGCGCCAGACTCTTCGTGAAACAGGGATCTGCCATGGGAAACGGCCTAAATGCTTGTATGATCAAAGCACTCGATGCCGTTCTCGGGACAAGGAATGAACCTGATTTCAGAGTTGGACCCAGCAGTAAACCAAGCCGCGACCAGTAAACCGACAACCCTTTACTGGTGTTCTGAAGAAACCCGTACTCTCAGCCTCGATGAGCGCAGTGCTTTGCTGATGCAGTATCAGAGTGTCCGCCAGCAAACCGAGCGCATCGTGCAGCCGCTCTCCCCGGAGGACCTCCAACTGCAGTCCATGCCGGATGCAAGCCCCGGCAAATGGCACTTGGCGCATACCAGCTGGTTTTTTGAAACTTTCATCCTGCAGCCGCATTGTCCCGCCTACGACGGCTTCCACCCTGAATTCCATCACCTCTTCAACTCATACTACAACGCACTCGGTACACCTTTTTCACGGCCACAGCGCGGCCTCCTTTCCAGGCCATCACTCGACCAGGTATTTGCCTACCGCCAGCATGTCGATAGCGAAATTGCGCGCTGGCTCATTGAAGAAGAGGTCGATGGCGACCTCGCCAATCTACTCGTTCTCGGCCTGAATCATGAGCAGCAGCACCAGGAGCTCGTGCTGACAGATATCAAGCACGCCTTGTCCATAAACCCGATATTTCCAGCCTATAAACAAGAATCGGACGAGTCGCACACTGAGCGAGACAGCCTTGCGGGGCTGAGCTGGTTATCGGTCCCAGAAGATACCTACACCCTCGGCGGTGATGGCAAAGCCTTTGCATTCGACAACGAAGGGCCTCCGCATCAACGCTACCAACCAGCTTTTCGCATCGCGTCCCGCCTCGTCACCAATGGCGAGTACCTGGCTTTCATGAAGGCGGGCGGGTACCAGCAGCCGCGCCTCTGGCTTTCCGATGGCTGGGCGCACGTCAACCAGAGCGAACGTCGTGCACCCTTGTATTGGCGGGAGGTGGAAGGTACTTGGTATGAATTTACGTTGTCTGGGCTGCAGCCGCTCGATCTGGATGCCCCCGTCTGCCACGTGAATTTTTATGAAGCCGATGCATTTGCCACCTGGGCCGGGTTCCGCCTGCCGACCGAATTCGAGTGGGAGATTGCAGCATGGTTACATTGCCAACCCGATGCTGCCGAGCGCGGCAACATGCTGGAAGCCGGCCATTTTCACCCGCAACCCGAGCTTGATAATTTTGACGCACAAACCAGCGCCGAAGGGCAGGGAGCGCAACTGCTCGGTAACGTCTGGCAGTGGACCAGCAGTGCCTATCAGCCATACCCGGGCTTTAAGGCCAGCGCGGACGCGGTAGGGGAGTACAACGGCAAGTTTATGTGCAACCAGATGGTATTACGTGGCGGTTCCTGCGTAACGCCTCGGAGCCATATTCGCATCAGCTACCGCAACTTCTTTTACCCCCACCAAGTCTGGCAGTTTACCGGTATCCGCTTAGCTGGAGATGACCTATGAATATGGCGGCACAACAAATCGCTGCAGTGGAAGCATTCGAGCAAGATGTGCTGAGCGGTCTTTCGGCCTCGCGCAAGACGTTGCCCTGCAAATATCTTTACGATGAAGCGGGGTCGCGAATTTTTGAAAGGATTTGCGAACTCGAAGACTACTACCTGACACGCACGGAAGCCGCGATCTTCGCCGAACAACTCGACAACATTGCGGCGCGGCTTGGCGAGGACGTCGTATTGATCGAACCGGGGGCAGGGAACTGCGAGAAAGCCGAGCCTCTGCTGCAACGACTGGTAAGCCCCAGCGGCTATCTGCCAATGGATATCTCGCCGGAAATTTTGCTGGCGGCGCGCGCGCGAATCCAGCGCTCACTGCCTGACCTTGAGGTTGTGCCGGCTGTGGGGGACTTTACCAGCGCGCTTATCTGGCAGCGGCTGCCCGCCACTTCCGGTCGCAAGGTGGTGTTTTTCCCCGGGTCTACGATCGGCAACTTTACACCTGACGCTGCGTCAGAACTTCTGCAACTGTTTGCTGCCCGACTGCGCCCCGGCGATGGATTGTTACTGGGGGCGGACTTGGTAAAAGACTCGATTGTGCTGGAGCGTGCCTATCACGATAGCGAGCATGTAACCGAAGCATTTAACAAGAACCTACTGCATCGTATCAATCGTGAGCTGGACGGATCCTTCAATGTCGATAATTTTGCCCACCGCGCCTTCTACCACAGTCGACGTCAACGTGTAGAGATGCACCTGGTGAGCCTTGCGCAGCAGAATGTAAACGTCTGTGGGCGCACATTCCTGTTTGAAGAGGGTGAGACCATCCACACAGAAAACAGCCATAAATACACGCTCACGGGCTTGCAGGCGCTGCTGAATAGCACCGGCTTTGCCCCGCGGCAGTACTGGACCGATAACCAACAACATTACGCCATTTTATATGCCGAAATTCATTAAACTCTGCGGTACCAAAGCGCTTGCTGGTGCAATCTTCGCACTACTACTGGTGGGTTGCAGCAGCACTAGCTATGCCCCAGAAAGTGAAGCGTCGCGAGACCTCGCCAACAGCATCACGGTGTACAAGTCGCCATTCTGCCTGTGCTGTAACGACTGGATTACCCACCTGGAAAGCAACGCGTTTTCTGTGGCCAGTGAAAACGGCCTGGATACGGCGAGCGTCAAGCAGCGGTGGGGGGTGCCCGCCACCATGCAAGGCTGCCATACCGGAGTCTGGAACAATCAGTATGTTTTTGAGGGCCATGTCCCCGCCCGGCTGATCCGTCAATTCCTCGCCAATCCGCCCAAAGGCAGCATTGGTCTTGCGGTACCGGGAATGCCCAAAGGCAGCCCGGGGATGTATCGCGGCAAAGACTTTGAGCCCTATGTGGTGTACGCGATATTGCCGGGCGGCGAATATCGCTTCTATGAAAAAGTCACTGCGCCAGAGGCTGGATGAGGGCATTCTAGCCCGCAGACTGGATTCCATACGCGCCAGCCGATACGCTTGCAGCCCCCACCAGATTCCACATCAGGGCTGCACGCATTTTGAATACCGCCTCCATTACAGATCAGCCAGCAACCGCGCCATTTGAACCCGCGACAGGGCTGGCAAACTGCCACCTGCAAACCATCTTTCCGGTCTTTCACCGCCCAAAACCCTGGATTCGGACCCAACTGCAGTGGCTCGCCACGCCTGACGGCGACCGCATCGGCTTGCACACGCCGGTGCGCTTGCGCGATGACCCCACACGACCGATCGTGCTGGTGCTGCACGGCCTGGAGGGGTCGGTGGAATCCTCTTACATTCAGGGGCTGATGCCCGCTCTCCAGGCCGCGGGCTTTCAGGTGGCAGTGATGCACTTCCGCGGGTGCGGTGGTATCCCGAACCTGTTGCCGCGCGCTTACCACAGCGGCGATACCGCGGACCCTCGCTGGGTTGCAAGTCAACTGACAGCGCACTACCCAAACACCCCCTTGATGGCAGTGGGCTATTCCCTGGGTGGGAACGTGCTGCTTAAATGGCTGGGAGAAGACGGCGCGCGTAGCCCGCTCTCGGCTGCGGTATCGGTATCAGCACCCCTGGACCTGCACTTGTCGAGCAAACGCATGAACACCGGCTTCTCCCGGGTCTACCAAAAACACCTACTGGACAGCTTGAAGAAAAGCCTCAGCCGCAAGGCCCAGGACCCGACACTTGCGCAAAAAATGCCACAGCTGAACGCACCGCGCGCATTCAGTAATTTTCGCTACTTCGATGATCACTTTACGGCGCCGCTACACGGATTCAGGGATGTGGATGACTATTACGATCGCGCATCCAGTCGCCCCCATCTTATCGACATCGCGCGGCCCACTTTTCTGATTCACGCAATAGATGACCCATTCGTCTCGCCCAAAGCCATCCCCTCAGCCACCGATGTGAGTCGTTCGGTCACGCTCGGCATCAGCAAGCGGGGAGGGCACGTGGGTTTTGTCAGTGGCAGCCTATGGCAACCTCGATACTGGCTTGAGGAGGCAATTCCAGCATTCCTTCGCGCTCACAAGGCCGTCTAGCATTTATTTCGCTTATTCAGTTTCGCAATGTAAGCAATTGGGCAGGCCGCTATTTCGCGCACTATGAACAGTGTGGTCGATTTTTCTTTGCAGTAGAGCCGCAATGTTCCTCGGCGCGGCAATCTTCTGACTATTCTGTTAAGTGTGTTGATCTACGTGTATTCGACGATTGGTTTATTCGACTATCCGTTTGTTCGACGACAGTTTTGCTCGGCTGCGCCTTTAAGCATGCGTCTACGCGGCTGGGGGCGTCGAATGTCGATGCGCACTTTCCCGGACGGTACCGGGCAGGAGTAACTTGTGAGAAAACCGCACAGCTGCACTCGACGGATTGGCCATCGCCTGGTCAGCGTAGCCCTCGGCACTACGCTCGTCGTAGGGGCCGGCGCGCTCGCCACGCAATCCGTGTCTGCTTCGATCGGTAGACATGCGTCTCAGGCGGAAACTGCCGTGCAGGCCGACCAGGCCGCGATTAACGCGGCCTACGCAGCACTCGACGCAATGGGAAAAACCCTCGCCAGTCAGAAAAAGCTCGCCTACGACGTCAGCATGGTCACCGATGTAATCACCGGTGAGGGCAAAAAGCTGGCCGTGAAAGGTAAAGCGTCGGTGCGCTTCGAGCGCCCGGATCACTTGTTTGTGGATTTAAAGACCGACACGATGGAGCGTCAGTTCTACCACGATGGCAATCAGTTTACGGTAATCGCCAAAACGGATGGCTATTACGGGCAGCTTCCCGCTTCAGCAAGTACCCGCGAGGTACTCATCAGTACCGCAAAAGATTACGGCATCGAGATACCCGTGGTAGACCTGCTCGAGTGGGGGACGCCAGAAGCGCGCAAGATTGAACTCAAAAAAGCGAAACGGGTGGGCGAAACCACACTGGATGGCAAAGCCGTGGAGCACTGGGCGTTACATAGCGGCGGCCTGGATTGGGAAATCTGGATCACGACCGGTGACAAGCGACTACCGATGAAGCTCATCACCACCAACAACCATCTTCCAGAGAAACCGCAATTTATCGCCGAAGTACATTGGCGGGACGCGAGCTCGATTAACGACACGATGTTTTCGCCACACCTGTCCAGTGATCTGAAGCCGATTACGTTCACCAAAATCCAACCTGCACCGGAGGCCGGACAATGACAAGCACATTGAACCAAGTCTTGCGGGGGGGTGTCGCGAGCGCGGCAATACTCGCCGTCCTGTTGGGCGTTGCCCCCGATGCGGGAGCGCGCCCGGGCTTTCATGCAGGCGGCATGCACTTTGGTGGCGGCTTCATGAACATCGCGCCGCACTTTCGGGGAGGCTTCCGCCCGGAGCCGGGGCTGCGGGATGGAACCGCATACCATGGCATCAGACCTGAACTGCGACGCGAACTGGGCCCGGAGCTACGACGTGAACTTCGCCCGGAAGAGCGCCTGCGGCCCATTCCCGAACACGGTGGTGCCGGGCACCATGGCGGCGGCGGCCATAACCATCCGAAGCATCCCTACTGGCCAGGTTACTGGGCCGGTGTGGCGGCGGGTGCTGCAGCTACCGCGGCGACGGGGGCCTGGGTTTATACGTTACCCGCATCCTGTACCGCGGTCAGCGTCAATGGGGTGACCTATGAAAACTGCAGTAATACCTGGTATCGGCCAAAGTACGCCGGCTCGCAAGTTGTCTACGAAGTGGTAGAGCCACCTCGCTGACGGACCAACCAAGTCAGGGCTAGCAGGACTCGGCTAAACCCGCCATTGACTTAATAGTCCCTTTCCCATAACGTCGCACCCGCGATCTGAGGTGCCTTCTACCTGTCTTCTCGGCAACGAGTCAGCAGGTTGGGGAGGTTAAACGGGAAGTCCGGAATTCCGGCGCTGCCCCCGCAACGGTGATCCACTGCTCTTTCTTGTTTAAGAAATATAAGTGGTCAGCCCGATACCGGCCTCTAATCGAATCACGATGGAGCGGAGGGCTACCATCCTGCAAAACCTTTTCCTGCGCCTTGGCGTAATGTTTTGCCATTCCTCCCTCGATCCCATGCGCATTTGTCCTTAGGGGTTGAACTTGAATAAGATCTTACTTTCCTCGGCCTTACTGGCCGCGAGCAGCGCACATGCGCTCGCGCAATCTTCCAGCGACAGTACACCGTCATCGATTCCAAGCCTGGAAACGGTTGTCGTCGTCAGCACGCGTCAGGCTACGCCACTGCGTCATGTCGCCACTTCCGTAACCACAATTGATGAAGAACAGATCAAGGCGCTTGGACACACCGCCTTGTCCGAGATTCTTCGCAGTGTGCCTTCGGTTTCTATTTCCAATACCGGTGGAATGGGCAAAACCACTTCATTACAGGTCCGGGGAGAGTCTGGCTTCCGTACCCTGGTGCGCATCGACGGGATCGATATATCCGACCCCACAAGCACGCAGGGCGGTGCACACGTGGAGCATATCCTGAGCAGCAACCTGAGCAGAATCGAGCTGCTGCGTGGCCCGCAAGGCATGCTTTACGGTGCAGACGCTGGCGGGGTACTGGACATTTCCACCCGCACAGACAGCGAGGCAATTGAGTTCAACGCCGGTGCGGAAGCGGGAAGTTACGACTCCCAACGTTACAACCTAAGCAGCAGTGGCTCCGTCGGCCGCGCAGACTTCTATGTAGCGGCAGCAAAGGCCGATACCGACGGCTTTAACACCAGCACCGGCGACGTCGTCCTGAAAGATGACGACGGCTACAACAACGCTACCGTACATTCACGTGTTGGCTTCAATTTTACGGAGCAGTGGCGTGTGGAAGCCGTTGTGCGGGATACCGATGCGACATCGGAGTACGACCGCTGCGGCTGGTCGCCGCAGGTCGATGATTGCTCCTCCGAGTATGCACAGAAAAACCAGCGTCTGAGCCTGACCCACACGGGTGAAGATAATCAGCAGGAATTGGCGTATACCCGCTCTGATCTCAGCCGTACCTACCGTACGGAAGGCATAGCGACCTATCAGGTAGAAGGTGATCGCGAGCAATTGAACCTCAATGGAACCCTGGACATCACCGGCAACCATGGCGTTGTTTACGGGATGGAACGACGAGAAGATACCTCTCTGGAGCTTTCCCGCGATCAATGGGCTGCGTATACCGAGTATCAGGGCAACATCGCCGAGCAGGCCTTTATGACCCTCGGGCTGCGCCATGACGATAATTCAGACTTTGGTGGTCACAACAGTTTTCGCGCAAGCGCCGCCTACGTGTTCAATGAGGTCGCGAACGGCTCGTTGAAACTGAAAGCGAGCTACGGCACCGGCTTCCGCGCGCCCAGCCTTTCCGAGATCAATTACAACCGGAATTTCTATCCCGACCTACCAGCACTAACCCCCGAGGAAAGCCGTGGGCTCGATTTGGGTGCCGAGTACTTCTACCGAGATACACTACATCTGGAACTTGTCCTGTTTGACCAGGTTGTGGATGATGAAATTTGGTTCAACCTTGCGGACTACAGCTACCGTCAGGGTGGCCGCAGTACATCTAACGGTGCGGAACTCATCGGCGCGATGCAATTGGGTGAAGCGCTCACCGTTACAGCAAACTACACCTATACCGATGCAGCAACGACAGACGATATCGCGCGACCGCGACGCCCACGCCACATGGCAAACCTCGGCGTAACCTATAAGCCCACGGAATTGCTGAGCCTGGCAATGCATACGCGCACCAGCAATGATGCCATCGATATTGACGGCTCCGCTTTGGACGACTATCAGGTAGTCGACGCAAGCCTTCGCTACCAACTCAACAACACCATTACCCTCTACGCCCGTGCAGAAAATTTGCTGGATGAAGATTATGCGGAAGCCGCAGGGTTTAACACTGCAGATCGGGCGACCTACGCCGGTTTCGAGCTGCGTTACTGATCACACAGCCACTACCTGAATGAGATGACCATGTCGGAGCAACCGCAAGACAAAAATGCACGGCACAAAAAAGCCATGCAAAAGCAAAAAGCCAAGGTGGACGCAAACATCGCCGCCGCCAGTACAGAGCGGGGCGTTTCGATCCTGCTAACAGGTAATGGCAAAGGCAAGTCGAGTTCTGCTTTCGGCATGGTCATCCGCGCACTCGGTTATGGTCACAAGGTCGGCGTAGTACAGTTCATCAAAGGTGCGCAGCTTTCCGGCGAGGAGCTCTACCTGAAAAACCACTGCCCAGACGTCACCTTGTACCAGATGGGAACCGGGTTTACCTGGAATACACAAGATCGTACCGGCGATATTGTCGAAGCGGAAAAAACCTGGGCAGTCGCCGCGGCGCTGCTCCAGGATGCGAGTTATGACCTGGTTGTGCTCGACGAACTCACCTATATGCTGGGCTACAAATACCTGGATGAGGATATGGTACTCGACGCGCTTAAACACAGGCCCACCGAGCAAAGTGTGGTGGTAACCGGGCGCGGAGGTGGCAGTGCGCTGCAAGAAATCATGGATACCGTATCCGAAGTGAAAGATATCAAGCATGCGTTCAAGGCCGGCATCAAAGCGCGCCAGGGCGTCGACTACTAAAGCAGTGTACTGAGCATGCCCGCATTAATGATTCAGGGAACCACTTCGGACGCCGGGAAAAGCACCTTGGTAGCCGCACTTGGCCGTTATTTTGCGCGTTGCGGGATGCGGGTTGCACCTTTCAAGCCGCAAAACATGGCCTTGAATAGTGCGGTCACCAGCGACGGTGGTGAGATCGGTCGCGCCCAGGCATTACAGGCACAAGCCTGTGGTGTCGAGCCACATACGGATATGAATCCGGTACTGCTCAAACCGGCGTCGGATATCGGCGCGCAGGTAATTATCCAGGGTAAAGTACTGGGCAATATGCAGGCACTGGATTATCACCACTACAAAACAACGGCAATGAATGCGGTTCTGGAGTCATACGCAAGGCTCGACCGCGATTACGAGCTGGTACTTGTGGAAGGCGCCGGCAGTCCCGCGGAGATCAATCTTCGCGACAACGATATCGCCAACATGGGTTTCGCCGAAGCCGTCGATTGTCCGGTGGTACTTATCGCAGACATCGATCGTGGCGGGGTGTTCGCACACCTTGTGGGCACGCTCGAACTCCTGTCTGAGTCTGAACGCAACAGGATTGTGGGCTTTGTCATTAATCGGTTTCGTGGCGACCTCGCGCTTCTACAGTCAGGCCTCGATTGGCTCGAAGAGCGCACCGGTAAGCCAGTGCTCGGGGTGCTGCCGTACCTGCATGACTTGTACCTCGATGCAGAAGACGCAATTAGTACCGAGCAAGCACGCCGCGAGTCGAAATTGAAAGTGGTGGTACCCGTATTGCCGCGCATCAGTAATCACACCGACTTTGACGCGCTGCGCTTGCACCCAGAAGTCGACCTGCAGTTTGTGAGTGTGCGCGAGGCACTGCCCGCATGTGACTTGGTGATCCTGCCAGGCAGTAAAAATGTGCGCGCAGACTTAAACCACTTGAAAGAACACGACTGGCAGTCTCAGCTCGACCGCCATCTGCGCTATGGTGGCAAACTGATCGGTATCTGCGGTGGCCTACAGATGCTAGGTCACAGTGTGTGTGACCTGGAAGGCATCGAGGATCAGCCTGGCACCGAATCAGGCTTCGGCTATCTGGATTTCTCGACGACACTCACCCCGCAAAAAGCACTGAAGAATGTTTCTGGTTTGCTCGCGCTGAATCGCGGCACCACGGAAGTTCCCGTACAGGGCTATGAAATCCACTGTGGCATTTCCCATGGCGGCGGACTGAACAATCCAGCCATGCTTATTCAAGATAACGGCGGCTTGAAGCCAGAAGGGGCCATCAGTCACGACAATCAAATCCTCGCGACCTACATTCATGGCCTGTTCGACCTGCAAGACACGCAACAAGCCATTTTGCACTGGGCCGGGCTCGACTCCGACGCAGCAGTGGACCTTAGCGGCCACCGAGAACACCAACTGGATCGCCTCGCCGATATGGTCGACGAGCATATGTGCAAAGACTGGCTCAAGAAGCTAGCAACGCACCCCACATAGCGACATGGCCCTGAGAAACGATGCTGCGCACATTGCTTAATCTTGTCATTACTGCCTGGATTCTCGCTTTCCCCACCCGCGTGTACGCCGGTGACCCAACAATGACGCCAATACGCGTCCAGGGCGCAGATGGTGTCTGGCTGGAACTGGAGCAGCCTGCAGAGCGTATCGTCGCGCTCGCACCAAGTATTGTGGAAAATCTGTATAGTGCGGGAGCAGGGCATAAGCTCATTGCTGCGATCGGCAGCGATTACCCCGAAGCAGCGCGTGAGTTACCCGAGATCGGCGACTACCAACTCATCAATTACGAAGCGCTACTTGTGCTGAAGCCAGACCTTATCATCGCCTGGTCCTCGGGAACCGGTAGCCGCAAGATCGATAAGCTGCGAGAACTCGGCTTCACGGTATTTGTCACCGAAACAAAGTCTCTGGAAGACATCGCACGCAACGTGCGCACCCTGGGTGAAATAGCCGGCACTAGCCATACGGCTGACCAAATGGCCAGTGACTGGACACGGCGCCTACGCAACCTCAAGCGCAATAACCAGAAAAAAGCACCGGTGAGTGTTTTGTACCAGGTATGGCACAAGCCACTGCAGACGCTAAATGGTGACCACTTGATTAGTAACGTCATTGAGACCTGTGGCGGCCGCAATGCATACGAAGATTCGGTCGTGCTAGCACCGCAAATCAGCGTCGAATCCGTACTGGATCGCGACCCAGATGTGATTATCGCCAGTGGACTGGGCGAAACACGCCCGCAATCCTTGGATGATTGGAAACGCTACCCAGGACTCACAGCGGTCAAATTCAACAACCTGTTTCATGTACCACCCGATATCATCCAGCGTCACACTCTGCGCGTTCTCGACGGCATGGCGCTGGTCTGTGACCAACTGGACCAGGCTCGCAGCAACAAGATTCGCGCATCTGACGCTGCAAAGTAGGCTGCTAAGTAGAAAGTAATGCCCAAAAGGCAGTTTCTCCCACCCGCACCCATTTCTCGCCAATTTTTTTACAAACAAGTGTAAGAAACCGCATTGCCCATACGACCTATTGTGGAATCCGCGTGATAGGCGCTGCCTGCTGGCAGCGTTACCGTCACTCCAATCGTGTTTTTGAGACAACCAAAGGAACCCACCTACATGTCGCTATCACCGATCAAGCAGCTGTTTACCCTGTTGGCATTCACATTCTGCCTCGCGTCTGCCGCGAATGCTGCGGATAAGGAACCTTTCACCGAGGCGCGCTTCAATGAGCTACGCGCTGCCGGCGAAGTAGTGCTCGTGGACGTATTCGCAGAATGGTGCCCGACCTGTGCGAAACAACAGAAAGTCCTGCAGGAATACCGGGAAAACAACCCGGACAAGAAGTTTCATGTGCTGATCGTCGATTTTGATGCAGACAAAGAGTGGGTTCGCCACTTCCGCGCGCCACGACAGTCGACCCTCGTACTATTTGTGGGCGAGGAGCAGACCTGGTTCAGTGTCGCAGAGACACGCATGGAAGTGATCGCCGATAAAATCGATCAGGCGGTGGCACAAGCCAGCAAGGGTAACTCCTAATGGGCTTGGAGCTCGCCGCAATTCCGCTCGCATTTATCGCGGGGATCGTGGGGATTTTGTCGCCCTGCGTGTGGCCGCTGGTCCCGGTGGTAATGACGTCATCGAGCACAGGTGGGCGTCGTGGCCCTCTGTATATGTCCCTCGGACTTGCATGCTCCTTCGCCATCGCAGGCACCGTGCTCACGCTGGTATTGATTAATCTCGGCTTGGACCCTGTCGCTTATCGGAATTTCGCTGCGGTTCTGCTCATTCTGGTCGCTTTCACGCTGCTGGTTCCGCGACTCGGATACTGGGTGAGCGCCCAGTTGTCGCGCCTCACCAGTCGCTTTGGCGCAGGCAGCAATTCTGCAGAGTCCAGTGGAGTGGGGCAGTTCTTTATGGGCGCACTACTGGGCCTTGTCTGGTTGCCCTGCGTCGGTCCTACCCTCGGCGCCGCCATCGCGCTGGCGTCCGTGGGCCAGCAGGTACCAACAGCCTTTCTGGTGATGTTTGTCTTTGGCGTGGGCACCGCATCTGCGTTACTAGTAGCGGCTTATCTCTCAGGACGACTGCTGAATCGCTGGCGTGGCGGCATCATGACCAATGGCGAACGTGCCAAGAAAATTCTCGGCGCGCTGCTACTAATCCTGGGTGTGATGGTACTGACAGGATTGGACAAGGTGCTTGAAACGTTTGCCCTCGGCATCCTGCCGGACTGGACACTCTCACTATAGCTAGCTCCCATTAGCCGCTACGAAACCGACTAGCGGCCCAGTTGACAACGACTATTGTGTGCCAAGGAAGGCAAAACGCCACATAGTCATCGCTGTTTACGAAAATTGCGCTCCCGCTCTTCTTGCCGGGACTTTTCCTCAAATGACAATTCAGCGGTCGGGCGAAGTAACAGGCGTTTAATCCCGATGGGATCACCACTGACATCACAATAGCCATAGCTGCCGTCGTCGATTTTATCGAGAGATCGTTGAATCTTGCGCAAAAGCAAATATTTTCGCTCGGTGAAACGGAGGCTTTGTCGGTTCTCTTCTTCCGCCACCGCCCGGTCAAGTTCATCCGCCGCGTGGAGGTCAGCGGTCGCAATTGCCACGCGGGCTGCATCGATCTCGGCACGGGTTTCTTCATGGAGCTGCTGCAATCGACGCTTGAAAAACTCCAGCTGCTGATCGTTCATGTAGTCAGCGGCCGGCATCCTCAGGAGTTTTTGTTCAGAGATTAAAGGCATGGGGGCTAACGTCACTGTTGTTGATTATACTTAGCCCTAAATGATATGGTGTATCATAATTATAGCGCAAGGGTTCCAGCCCTCTGATCCACCAATAGATTCAGCGTTCTTCTCACAACTGCGCGGGGCAATATCAACATGAGGCCCAGTAACGTGACCATTAAGCCACAGCTGCTTCTCCTCCCTTTGTTTTTCGCTGCTAGTGCGGCAACGGCGCAGCACGCCGCTCATGTGCATGGTGAGGCACAACTTACCGTTGCGGTTGGCGAAAATGCGTTGCATATCGAATTTGAATCGCCTGGTGCCAACCTAGTGGGATTTGAGCATGCGCCGCAAAATCAGCAACAAGTACAAGCACTGAAACTGGCTTCCAAGAACCTTGCTGCACCAAGTAATCTATTGCGCTTTAGGGGCACTGTGTGCCGGCTTCAGGACGTGGATGTCGAAGCACCGTATGCCGAAGCCGCCCCGCAGCACGCGCATCACGCTCATGAGGACGACCACGGTCGCCACTCCGAGCACTCTAACCACACAGAACATTCACATGATGCCGAGCACTCGCATCACTCCGAACATGCCAGCTTTCGCGCCAGCTATATCTATCGGTGCGACAATCTGTCGGGGTTAGACGGCATCGATGTCAGGCTATTTGCCCGATTCCCTGATATCCACAAGATCCAAGCGCAGTGGCTGACCGCAACCAAGCAGGGCGCGGTCAGACTGACTTCCAAAAGCCCAACATTGCAACTGAAATAGCCAATGAATGTGACTGAAGTAGAGCGCACGCTTGGCGCTGCCGAAGATTCCTGTCGCGCATCTGGCGCTCGGCTGACTGACAAGCGCAAGAATGTGCTTGCGGTTCTTTTGCGATCGCAGAAGCCATTATCTGCCTACGATATCGTAGATCAGTACAGCAAGGATTACGGCGGTCCTATACCGGCGATGTCGGTATACCGCATGCTCGAGTTCTTGGCGAAGGAAAACCTCGCCCATAAACTCAATTCAGAAAACAAGTATCTCGCCTGCGCGCATATCAACTGCAATCACCACCATAGAACACCGCAATTTTTAATTTGTGGGAGTTGCAATAAAGTCATCGAGATTGGCATTAGGCCGGAGATGATCGAAGCCCTTCGCGATGCGGTAAAAGCGGCCGGATTCCGACTACAGTCCTCTCAGCTGGAGCTTAACTGCCTGTGTGACAACTGTGCTAAAGAGAGTGTCACTACTGCGGATTCGTGAGGCCATTTGCCAACTCCCTACCAGCGTAATTGCCGACTTCCCGAGCGCCGGGAAACTTCCGTATCCATATGGTTCGGCACGCTCGCTTCCAGCCAGACCTGAATAAGCCAGCAGGCACAAGAGCTTTCGACCAGCGGGGTTCTGACGCGATGATCTTGCCTGAGAGCGCCCGCACGTAGGATAAGTCGTCATAAAATCACGACAAATCAGCATATTGAATGGTTGTCCTCCAATGGTATATTGATATGATGTAACATCCATATTTAATAGTCGGAATCGACCGAATGATGTTGAAACTTGCCGCCCGCCTGTCAGCGGCGCTCTTAACCATCACCCCTGTAGCCCTTACTCAGGCCGCAGACCCCCTGAACGTTACCGGCGACAAATTTCGCCAGCTCGACGAGCTGCTTCCCACAGCGAATATCTACCGTAACGCGGGCGGCGAGCCAGGTCACAAGTACTGGCAGCAGAAAGTCGACTATCGCATCGATGCTCAACTGGACGAAGACGAGCGCTCGATCAATGCGAGTCAGACCATCACCTATACCAATAACTCGCCAGATACGCTCAAGTTCTTGTGGTTCCAATTAGATCAGAACCGATTCCGCCTTGATTCCATGGCCGAGACCACGCTCACGTTCGGTGGCCTTGGCAATCGTGGCCCGAGCACCCGCGCCGAATCACCCGAAGCACCACCTGGGATTTCATTTGGTGAGTTGCGCCGACAGCAGTGGCTGGCGGATAACGAAGTTGGCTACACCATTAGCAATGTGAAAGATTCCGGCGGCAACGAGCTCCGCACCACCACTGTCGGCACAAATATGCGTGTTGATCTGGCACAGCCGCTCAAGCCAGGCGAACAGATTACCTTTAGCATGGATTTCGCCTTCAACATCGTTGAGGAGGATGCGGTTTCAGCGCGTTCCGGCTACGAGCACTTTCCTGACGATGCCCGCGACGGTGGCAACGACATTTTCCTGCTGGCGCAGTGGTTTCCGCGCCTGCATGCCTACACCGATTACGAAGCTTGGACCAACAAGGAATTCCTCGGGCGAGGCGAATTTACCCTTGAGTTCGGCGACTACGAAGTAAACCTGACGGTACCCGCAGACCACATCGTGTCGTCTACTGGCAGCTTGCAGAACCCTGAGGCCGTATTGACCGCGACCCAGCGCGAGCGCCTGAAGCAAGCCCGAAAAGCTACACGCCCAGTATTTATCGTCACTGAAGAAGAAGCGCTGGAAAACGAGAAAGAGGGCACTCGAAAGACCAAAACCTGGCAATTCAAGGCCGACAAGGTGAGAGACTTCGCCTGGGCCTCTTCCCGTAAATTCATGTGGGATGCGCGTGGCTACCAGCAAGGTGGTGACATCATGCCGGAAGTAATGGCGATGTCATTTTATCCGAAAGAGGGCGGCGACCTCTGGAAGAAGTACTCCACGGAGTCCGTGATCCACACCATGGAGGTCTATTCGCGCTTTTCCTTCGACTATCCATACCCGGTAGCGCAAAGTGTGAATGGACCTGTTGGTGGTATGGAATACCCGATGATCACTTTTAACGGCCCACGTACCACGCTTCATGAAGATGGTAGCCGCACCTGGACCCAGGCTGAAAAGCGCTTCCTGATCGGTGTCGTGATCCACGAAATCGGCCACATTTACTTTCCAATGATCGTCAACTCTGACGAGCGCCAATGGACCTGGATGGACGAAGGCCTGAACAGCTTCCTTGATGGCGTGGCTGGTCGCGAATGGGATCCAGAAATGCCCTGGGGTGTCGAGCCCCGAGACATCGTTGACTACATGAAGTCTGACATTCAAGTGCCTATCATGACCCAGTCGGACTCGGTACTGCGCCTCGGACCGAACGCCTATACCAAACCCGCAGCTGCACTGAACATTCTGCGCGAGGTCATCCTCGGTCGCGAACTGTTTGATTACGCGTTCAAGGAATTCTCTACCCGCTGGCAGTATAAGCGCCCCACACCTGCCGATTTCTTCCGCACCATGGAAGAAGCCAGCGGTGTGGATCTTGACTGGTTTTGGCGTGGTTGGTTTTACACGACTGATCACGTAGATATCAGTATCGACAATGTGCAACGGCTGCGTCTCGACACCCTGAATCCGGACATCGACTTTGAGCGTCGCCGACAAGAAGAGGCCGATAAGCCGCAGCCGTTGTTCGAGAAGCGTGAGCGTGACGCCGGCAACAAGACGTGGCTTGAACGGAACAAAGATATTCGTGACTTCTACGATGAAAACGACCGTTTCACCGTCACCAACAAGGAGCGGAACGAATACGCGCAGATGCTCGAAGATCTTGAACCGTGGGAGCGTCAGGTTCTAGCGCGTGCGATAGAAGAAGACAAGCACTACTACGTCATGGACTTCTCCAATATCGGCGGGTTGGTAATGCCGATTCTGCTGCAGCTTACCTTTGAAGACGGAAGTGTCGAAGACCGCTATATCCCCGCGGAAATCTGGCGCCGCTCACCGGCTGCGGTATCCAAGCTGGTGGTAACCGACAAGGTTCTGGAACAGGTTGTGGTCGATCCGCGCTGGGAAACTGCCGACGTCAACAACGACAACAACCACTTCCCGCGTCGTATTAACAAGTCGCGCCTGCAGATCTACAAGCAAGAAAAGCGCACCGACCCGGTCTATCGTGACATCATGCACGACTCCAAAACGAAAAAAGAAGATCCCAAGCCGGGCTTCCATCAGAAGTAATCGGAGACTAGCTCGCTATGCGCACACTGATTACATTGTTGACGCTGCTGATGGCCTGCTCCGCGCAGGCCCATCAGATGAAAACCGCCATCAGCAAAGTCGTTTTCAACGACCGCACCGAAACCGTTGAAATTATGCATCGGTTCTATGTTCACGATGCCGAGCATGCCCTGAGCGAATTACTCGGAGAGCAAGTGCACCTTTCTGAGAATAAAACGGCACAAGAACAGTTTGGCCGGTACGTTATGGCACACTTCAGCATCGGATTAGCCAAAGACGAGCCACTGCCGCTGGACGCCATAGGGCAAGAAGTCGATGGTAAATTTATCTGGGTATACCAGGAGGCAGCACGCCCCAAGAAATTTTCGGCATTGTGGTTCAGATTTGACGCCTTGCAAGATCGCTGGCCGGATCAGGTGAATCAGATCAATGTCGAGGGGCTGGGCAAGGTGCGATCGCTCCTATTCGATCGCAACAGCAAATGGCAGTCTCTCAGTTATTGAGGAGAAAATTCCACCATACATGCTGACCAGCTCAAACATCTGTTTTCTGCCAATAAAAATGCGGGCCTTGGGCCCGCATTTTTATTGATCAACCTTCGACTCATATAACAACTCTACCGAAGGACAATGAGTCCGGATTTGACGTCAGTCCCAGGCGGGAAAGGGATCAGGCAAGGTACGCCAGACAATCTCGCCCGCATCCAATTCCTGATCATTCAACAGGCATTCATCCAGTCGCCCCCTGATCCATTCCTCCGGAAGACTCTGACCAATGAACACCAGTTCCTGACGACGGTCACCAAAGGGTTCCTGCCAATTGTCGAGAATATACTGTTGCTGCTCGGTATTTTCCGGCCATTCATCTCGCGGCACGGCCGCCCAAAAATAGCCCGCCGCGCCATGCTGGGCGATACCGCCAGCCTGACTCCAGGTGCCGGCGTAGTGGGGGCGACTGGCCAGCCAAAAGTAGCCCTTTGAACGTAGCAGGCGTCCGCTCAACTGGGGATCGTTGAAAAAGTCGAATAGTCGTTGCGGATGGAAAGGCCGGCGCGCGCGGTAGGCAAAACTGCTAATACCGTATTCCTCGGTTTCAGGCGTATGTTCGCCGCGCATCTCTTTAAGCCAGCCCGGTGCTTGTTGTGCCTGCTCGAAGTCAAATTTTCCGGTCATCAAAACTTTGTCGATAGGCACTTGGCCTTTTTGCATCGGCAGAATTTCTGCTCGAGGATTCAGGCTGCGGAGAACGGCTTTCAGTTCGTCCAATTGCTCGCTGCTGATCAGGTCGACTTTGCTGATCAACAGAATGTCACAGAACTCAATTTGATCCGCCAGCAAATCCGCCACATTACGCTCATCTTCGTCGCTCAGGTATTCGCCGGCTTCCTTGAGAGACTCCGCCTCGTGGTAATCCTTGAGGAAGTTGGCTCCGTCAACGACAGTAACCATAGTATCCAGCCGTGCTACTTCAGACAGGCTCTGCCCATCTTCATCGGCAAAGGTAAAAGTCTCTGCCACCGGCAAGGGCTCGGAGATCCCGGTGGACTCGATGACCAGGCAATCGAAGCGGCCTTCTTTTGCCAGTTTGGTGACTTCGAGCAGAAGATCTTCCCGTAGAGTGCAGCAGATACAACCGTTGCTCATCTCCACCAGTTTTTCTTCAGTCCGATTTAACTGTACCTCATTATTCACGAGCGCTGCGTCAATGTTGACTTCGCTCATGTCATTCACAATAACCGCCACGCGCAGATCGGCACGATTATTTAAAATTTGATTAAGCAGGGTCGTTTTGCCGGCACCGAGAAAGCCGGAAAGTACCGTTACAGGTAACTGCGTAGCCATGGTAGTCGTCTCCTAATGAGAGAGGGCGCGGTGCGCCGGATCTAAAGGCTAGGGTGCTTTATTTCTTCACTTGCGCGCGCAAACCACTCGAGTGTGCGCTGTCGTTGTGCCTCACCATACAGCTCGACGAAACGCTTGGTCATGTAATCCGACTCGTTCTTCAGTGACTTTATACGGCTGCTGATAAAGGCTTCTGTCAATTCCAGACCACAGGTAACAGTGATGCAATGTCGCCACTCTTGATAGTTCTGCGGTATAAACGAAGGTTCCATTTGATCCTACCTCTTATTTTAAGGTTGACCTACGCACTACCGGCGCTCATGTCGCGCCAGCAGTACACGATAAATCGCACTCGAAGCGGGTGCCCAAACTTGCAACCTAGATTGCGGCACGTTCCAGCGACTGGCGCAACTGTTCTTGTAAGCCCGCGCGAGCCGCTTCGTCAGGTCCCTGCACTTCACGCGCCAGCAGGGAAAGAGCTTCCTGCAAGGGCAGGGTGCCGAGATCCTCACCGTCGCGACTGCGAATAGCGATTGTGCGGGTATCACGTTCTCTTGCACCTGCTTTTTGGGATTCAGACACAGATGACATGATGCAACTTTCCATACGAACGATTCGGAGCTTGCGATGCGCTCAGCCTAAAAAACGCGCAAAGCGCATGTGAAAAGCCCCGTGTTAGAGATTTTTTCCGCAGCATTTCTTGAACTTTCGACCGTTACCACAAGGGCAGGGGTCATTACGACCAACCTTCGGTGTAGACCGTGTGACAGGTGCCTGAGGCGCACAACAGCTTTCATTACTACAGCAGCTCGCCGCGTCCATGTCTTGCTCTTTGGAAGAACCGTTGATTTCTTCGAACATACTTCTTTCACTCTTACATTAAAAAACCGTAATCATTGTACGGCTCAAAAAAGGGCTAGCATTTGGTTAACCAATACGGGACTTCCGGTCTATCACTATGGCGTTGTGTGGCTTGGAAGATAGATGAGCGTTTGAAGCTCTACACATCAGCACTCAAAAGATAGGGGCATCGCAGCTATCTCAGGCAAGGCAATACCGTCGCTGCGAATTAGAGCGCTGACTTTTTCATTATGATTCCCTGGTATTTAATTATTTGGGTTCAGGTGTCAGAGGATGCAAAGTCAAAAGTAAGAATCAGACGCTGGCTACCAGCCTCAATTGCGGGAGATCGGTGCACTAGACCTGCACCCTCATTTCCAGCCCACAATTCACCCTTCAATAACGCTACCTCGCCAGCCGCCAGCGACTGAACGGTTTCCGTTGGGGGATAGAGGCCACTCTCAGCATCACTGAGCCCAGCACTGCCTGCGCCCAGTTTTCTGCGATCCAGAAGGTCGTGAGGCAGCCATTCAGTGCCAGCGCCGGTGTAGGTCGTGATCAGGCGACACGGCACCCGGTCGACATGAAAACGTGGGCACATGGTGTCGCTCAGCACACTTAAACGGATGCCGATTGCGCTCAGGTCAAACAGGCAACTGAACATATCCGCCAATAGCTCGATATCCGCGCGCAAGTGCGGGAAGGCGTGTAGGCCCGGTATTCCCTGGGCGAGGTTGCAGGCCTTTGCCGTAGGCAGAACCAAGCGGTGACTATTGAAACCTCGTTGGTTGAGGAAAGCCGAACAGTCTTCCCTAAGCTGAGAATCCAGCTGGCGCTGCCAAACCGAGAGATGCACGTCTTCTTCATAAATATCGGCAAATGCATCTGGCGTAGGGGCAAAAGCGGCACGACGGCACACCGGTGAGACTGAGTGGTCCGTTTGACTGGGTGACCGCATCGTAACGGCTGACCCAACCTGAACCGGCTCAACTCGGGGAAGACGATTCTGCTCGATCGCCCCGGTATATATATCTTCAGCGGCATTTCCAGAGCTCATAGCACCCTCGTCCGGCAGGAGAACTGCCAAGCTTTCTAATTTACGATATAACATATCATAATGATCGAAATGACGGGAAACAACCATAACTTGTGTGCCGGCTCGGCCGGAGGCACCAAAAGTAGTCATGTCTACTCGAGAATCTGAGGGGGGCAAACTTGTGGGAAGAGGTACCGCGCCTCAATAAGGCGCCAGCGATCGCTGTAGCGGAAACTCCATTACAGGCTCGCGTCAATCCGTTCAGGCGTCCGGTGCCTTACTTCTCGCTACTTCACATCCCGTTGCTTACCGCTCTTTGCTCGAATCCTGCTTTCCGTGTGGACATATACGGTATCTGTAGTCGCCATGCTCGAATGCCCCAAGTCCTCAGAGAGATCCTTGAGTGCTCGACCACGTTCGACTTCCATACTTGCGCCGGTATGCCGCAACCAATGACTAGAAGCCTCTTTGAGTTTGTACGCATGATCCTCACCCTGAGCCTGGCGCATTTCCTCGTAGGCCCGGTCGAAAACCTGCTGTACTACGCGGGTGAGCTGGCGTGAGGTCAAACCTCCCTGGCCGCGAATTTTCTCAACGATTGGCTGGTTTTCGCCGGCAGACGGAAAAGGGCTCATGCCACGATATGCCCGATAGCGCTTTAGAAACGGAATAAAGCTATCTGGCACCGTAATATCGCGTAATTTCCGCCCTTTGCCGAAGATTTTCAACCACCAGTTGCCATCCGAATCCTGCCAGAAATGGCTCATACTCGGACTCCACTGTGGGCGCTCTGACAGCTCAGAAATACGCAAAAACAGTGTCTTCAGCGCACAGATCACAAACAGGCTGCGCTCATGAATCGGATCCTCTTCAGCCATAGCAAGCGCGACATCAAATACCGCTTGCCACTGGGCCTCCGTAAGCCGCCGAACCTCCTTTACTTGCGCATCCTTGATGAAGTGTCGGCAATCGCGCTTGGCCAGCTGCGCCGGGTTTCCGTATAAATACTCTTCATTCATCAAATACTTATAGAACGCGATTATCCCAGTAAAGGTCGCCGTTAGGGTCTGCTGGGATGGCGTGTATTTGCGCTTATCTGGCTCGGATACGGACGTTTCGACACTTTTCGGGATCTTGAGCTTGAAGGGCGCCCATGCTGGATTAGCAACAAAGCAGCCGTTAGTGAACTGGAACTTGTCGTGATTCGCCAAGCAGATCCAGTTAACCGGCGGTTGCCAGCAAAAATCCGCGTATTCGAGAATGTCCGCCTTGCGAAGCCGCTCCATAGGAACACCTTTAACTAGGAACAGCCACAAGAGAAACCGCTCGGTTTCATTGCGAAAACGCGTGTAGGTGTGCGCAGACTTGTTACGACCAATGTAGTCAAGGAACTCCTGGCCCCAGTGCCAGTGCGGCATCCACCAGGATTCGCCATCCTGGATAAAGCGGTGTAAATCTGGGTAGTCGTTAAAGCTCAGATTGTTGAGCTCACTGTAAGTTGGATACAGGGGAACAGGATGTGGGATAGCCATAGCGATGCCAGAAGTCCGGATTTCAGCAAAGTACCCATTCTACTGGCCCCAAAGTCTTATGTCGAATACTAAAGGGTATCGGTCTTTTTATAGGCCACCCAGAGCCACCCACAGGCCCTCTTGTCAGGATGACGTTCGCCAGTATGAAAACAACACGACCAGGCGCGAACAAAACAACAACACAAATGCGGCAGGAACCCAAACAAACGCCATGATGCACGCAGCTACGTTGAGCGTGATCGCCAAGTCATTTCGAAAATTATGCACCCCGATTGAAACACTGCCGTCGAACGCTTTCTTCCTCGACAAGGCATCGAGATAACGCTCAAAGACTGTGTAGCCGATACCGATGATCGTTATGTGGATAGCATAGATAAACACGCTGACAGAGTTATGCGGATAATCCCCTGCAAGTGAAGTCGTAAAGGGAATGACGCACATCGGCAAAAGCAGCAATAGGTTCAGCCACAAAATCTTGCCATTAATATGTTGCATTCTTGCAAACAAATCATGATGACTGAGCCAATAAATGGCGAGTACGAGATAGCTGAGAATAAATGCCGTAAACTTCGGGAGTAACACCAGCAAGCCTTGCAGCATACTGCGATCATCGATACTGCTTAATTCAGGAATTTCGATCTCAAGGATCAACAGCGTAATCAGGATCGCAAAAACACCGTCGCTGAAAGCCTCCAATCGATTTTTTTCTAGCAGCATGTCTCTCTCTAAACGGGCGCGGGCCTGAGTGGATACGGACGGACACACAAGAACGGGCCCATAGGAACAGGTGCATAATAGCGAAGGACCCAGCTATCAATCAGGCTTTGCCGACTGACAGTACCAGCAAACGCAAAACGCTGCGCCATTTTCCTCCCCGCAGCGCTGACATCGCCATTCAGCCCCTTCCGGAAGCTCGGTAATGGAATCCACGATACGCCGGGCCTTCTCGTACATGGTATCAGAGCACACCCATACCTCGGGCCAGGTGTCGAACACACCCAGCTCACCACGACCGGCTCCGGAATACTCATTCTTGAGCACGGTTTCAATCCCCGCGGCCTCGAGTATCGACTGGATATTGGAGGCAATCGCAATATTCTCATGCGTGTAAACGAGTTTAATAGCACCCCCCATTTCCCACATAAACTTCAACTCGCACAGTGACTTATCTGGTTGGGACTGATGCGAGCCGTTACTTCCGGGACACCCCGTTATACAAATAGCCACCCGAGCGCAAATATAACCAACGCTGCCAATACAATCGCTAGCCCTCTCATCATCAGCGACTTTGGATACTCCGCTTCACGATACAATAGCGAATATGGAATACCGGTAATCGGCCCCAGAAAGATGGTTACCAAACCCCATACCCAACGCTGATTGCCAATTGCAGTGAGCGCAGCCATCAAGCCTCCAAACCAACACAAAGTAATCCCAACAACCAAAATGATAAATGCTGGAATTGTGATCCACTGATTTGAAATAAAGTACTCCAGCAATGCTTGCTGACTCATAGCGCTCCTCTTAAATTACTGTGCATTCGCATGACCATAACAAACATCATAAATTTTTCATGACTTGTAGGCTACGCGAAAATTGACCTACCAACAAAGTCGAGACAACGATTACCACTAACGGAACCTGGCAAGGCCTAGCAGAACGGATGCGCCCTGCCCCATGTTTATAACCAAGACATGGGGAGCCATCTGTGCGTAGTGCTCACAGACCTTCGCACAAGCCATTAACCGACCAATTATGTGTTTTATGAGTCTAGAATCGTATATTTGAGGCATAAAAAAAGGCAAGCTACGACAGCTTGCCTTTATGGAGAATTAGTGCGCTATTAGAGAGCTACGATATTCTCAGCCTGAGGCCCTTTTTGGCCTTGAGTTACGGTGAACTCAACCTGCTGACCTTCAGTCAGTGTTTTGAAGCCTGAGCTAGCAATTGCACTGAAGTGTGCAAATACATCTGGGCCAGATTTCTGCTCAATGAAACCAAAACCTTTAGATTCGTTGAACCATTTAACGGTGCCAGTAGTTGTGTTAGACATTAAAAATATCCTGCAAATGAAAATTACCAGAATGCCCACGTAAGGCGCGAATGAGCAGGAAATATAAATAGATATTTAGAAACTACAGGACGAAGTACTACTAGCAAAGCAACGAAATGGAGGTAATAAAAATAGACTTACTTTCAAGCTACGCGCACAGTATAGAGCATTCGCGCAAAAGTCAAACGATTCCGCAGGCGCAGTGACATGCTACGCCTTGCGCAAGCCTGACCTGCCCCCTTTCCAGGATAGAAGCACTGCCCAGTAAAGTGATTTCAGATCACAATGCTCTGAAATCTGTTAGCACAAAGAAAACCTGCTTCATGGGTCCGTTTTCGATCTTAGGCCCCACGAAAGCTCTAAACTGAGACACTGCAGGGCGGAGTTTGGCAACACCGGATTCTGTGTGTAGCCAACTAACACCCACAAGGTTTGCGGTCACAGTCACCCAAAACACAAGGAGAAAACTGCCCTTTTTGGTTTTGTGGCGGAATCTCTCTTGAGCAATCATTGCTCCTGGCCAACCACCGATAAGTGCGAGCATATGGAGCGTGTTCTCTGGCACCCTCCATGCCCCCTCTTTAGCTGCTTTCTTGTCCTTCCCGTACATATAGAAAGCAACAAGGCTGACCATAACAATTGCCAGCCCTAAAAGTAGCGGCGTATAACCAAGAAAGTACGAACCACAAATGGCCCCTACCAGTAGAAAAATCAGTGAATATTTAAATTTCATAGCTTTCGATACCAAAGTGAGGCAATGCCGCTGGGCTATTCTTTGTACTCTCGATCCAAAACACCCTGCTCTTTAAGGGTTTTTACCAGTTTTTCGACTCTTACAAATGCAACCAATCCAAGCATTCCGAACACGAAAGCTGCGTATTCCATAGAATCTCCATTAATTCTTGATTGTTACTCTCTACGGCTTCAAGCACCTAAGCAGCCGCCTTGCGGCGCCTCGCTAAATTTCCTTACCAATTGCGCTTAGGAATTCGTTTTTTTCTTTTGGGGAAACCATGATCGACTTGCCGCTAGAGTACGTGATCCGAATTCGATCCAAGGACAAAGCGGGACTTGATAACGTATTGTGCGTAGCGGTTACCGCAGATATTTCATCTACTGGAACTGACCATGAAAAAGGCCCACTGTGAATCCGTAGCAATCCATCTGCAACGATATAGTTTGTCGAGAGCATAATCCAGACGGGCAAAATTACTCCAAACGCACAAATAGTCGCAACTATAGTTAGATTCGTTCCCGAGATTGGTTGGACCAACAACAAATAGATAGCGATAACCATGCTAAATATGACAGACCCCCAGATAATGACCGCGAGCCATGTGTCAACTTTAGACTGAAACTCTTGCATGAGTACTCTCCAGAAATTAAACGCCGCGCTCAGCCTCGGCTGAGTGTATTGTTATGGCCTTGGATCAATGCTCTGGACTGCAACAACAATAGTTGCCACAACCATCATGACCTTTTTACATACTATACCGCCGCCGGTACGGGCACTAGGACCGGCGGCGACTAGAACCGCTCTAGGCCTTGCCCATGTGCCGAGCTAAGGTTCCAATGGCTGCGCAAGATATACCTACGACTAATCCGAGCAAGCCATATGATATACCAGCATACTGCGAGATTATGTCACCATTGATCCATGAACTTGAGATACTCCACGCGCTTGCTATGCCGCGAAATAGCACGCCGCCCATACCAAAGACAGCACGCAACCGCAGGTTATTTTCTTTTTTTGAAGTATCAGGCTTTTTTTCAAGAAATGAAGCATCTATCTCAAATGCCGCAGCAATTGCACGATTTGATTCCAATCCCCTGATTGCTATGCGTTGATGACACGAAATGTCACGTAAAGCGCCACACCAATCAAAGGCACCCAAAAAATAGGTGAGCAATATACCGAAACCGGTGCAGATTTACCTAAACGAATCCTCTTCGACTCCCACCATGGCAAAAAAGCCATTAAGAAAAGAAACGTGAGAATACTAGCAAGAGTCGACCACGCTGCGATGTATCCAATGAGGGCACTCTGATCACCGCTGATTGCTTTCGCAATGCATTGCCCAACTCCAGCTCCGAGAGGAATTAGCGCGTAGTTTCTAGACTGTGTTAAAAATTCCTTTTTCATATCTCTGCTACGATGCTCAAAGATGTATAACGCCCAGCGCAGGCGCAGCCAGCGTGGAGCGGCTTAAGTATTATTGTTTGAGCGACAGCGAGCAACACAAAAGACGCGTAGTGTCGACTGTCACTTTGCCGCTGCTTGTTATGAGCCGCCAAAGCCAAGCTTCCCTAAGAATGGGAAGGCACACCAGGACAACAATAAAAATAGCAGCAGATTTGCAGCCAAGGCTATTGAGCGCTTTCCGCTAATTACGCCATAAATTGCTACGGCGATGGCTGCTCCGAATCCGACAAAATTCTCGATAGCTACGATTCTTGTATGAGTGACCCCCTGATGCTTGACACCCTCTGCCCAATAGATCTGAAAATACCAAATATTGAGCAGGCTAAAAAATATCGTTAAGGCTAAAACAAATTTTGCAAAGTACTTATGAGGGGACAAGTACTTGACAATTAATAGGTACAGTATTGGGGTAAGGAGTGGGTACATACCGAAAGGGAAAAATGCGAGCACCAATATTGGCAGAGGGACAGGAAGCCAGGCGTTGGGTTCCCCAAAAATGCTAACACCCGAAACTATCGCCAATAAGATAGCCCCGCCATACATCCATTTTTTATAGGGGTAGTCCATAACTCTCCTATAACTCACAACAATTTTATTCATAAGCCACGGACTATTGTTCCAAATGGCTTCTATTGCCAAGGCAACTTAAACACCCCACTCAATAATCCGCATAAAATCAATGAGTTAGCGCCAATACCGCATTGAGCAAATACAGCAAAACAAGTCCATGACTATCGTTCCTGATTTATATTTGGTTCTTTTTCTTGTTATGCAAGGCCTTTTAAATCAAGCAGTTAGCGTACTCCAATCCATGAACGCAAGCCATAGGCTGTTGTTTTCGAGAGTTTTGTGTGGAAACCATACAGCTCGCACCTCGATGGTACGTCAATTCATCTCTGGGGGCGGGTACAGCTACTTGTCGTTTGAGTTGCTATCTTCGCTCTGGCGCGGCGTATTGCCTTCGCCTTTGGCATAAGACCGGGCCAGGTCGCGCAACGTACCCATTTGCTGCCCGAAGTTTCGGCATGCTTTGCACATGAACACATGGAACTTGAGCGCAAACTTTTCCCGGCGACTAAGGTTACGGTCCTGCTGTTCGGACAAGAGGCGCGTTGCCTGCTTGCAGTCCATCATGGTGTTACTTCCTCCGCTTTGGATGGTTCAAACCATCCATTTTCCAGGCATGCCCGCAAACGCAGTCTGGCTCGATACAGGGTGACGTGGAGATTGCTAGTACTCAGGGTGAGCTGCTCGCAGATCTCTTCGGATTCGAGCTCAATGAACTCGCGCATCATAAACACCCTCGCCTGCTTCTCGGGCAACCCATTCAGGCAAGCGTCGAAGACCCGCCAAAAATGGTCGCTATGCACGCCTCCTTGGGGGCCACTCCAGCTACTGGGTCGTTCGGCCTTATGCCAGTGACCGCCGCTATCGAAAAGACCATCCATAAATGCCTGCTCGCGATGCTCATCATCTCCGAGCTCACTGGTTGCGATGACCCTCTGGCGATAGCGCAGAATATCTGCGATTTTGTACTTCAAAATCGAAAACACCCAGGTACGTAATGCGGCTTGTCGCTTGAACGAGTCCGCATTCTTGAGTGCTCCGGCCAGGGCTTCCTGAACGGCGTCCTCGGCCTGATCGTCGTCGCGCAGCTGCAAACGCGCGAATTTGAGCATCTGTTGACGCAATTCGGTCAAAAACTGCGTGTCTTGAAGCGTCTGGGCGCCTGATGCTCTACCAGCTTCCATGCCACCCCGGCCAACGGGGACACTTTCAGTCATGCACTCACTCTCACTACTTGTGACGGTTTGACCGCCATGGTGGTTTGTCGGTTAACGGGAGGTATTCTTACACTTTACACCGATGTTGGTCAGTACTATTCAGCGAGCCCGAGGTTGCGCCGACCTTGAAATGCTCAGTCAGATGAACAACTATACCGCGGTCATGCCGTGCCACGCGCCCAGAACCGGTTGCCAGGAGTCAATTTGTGCAGGGAATGCCAGCCCTCCCCCGTTCTTACCATCGCTCGCTGCGGTTCCTGTGCAGCGTGCTGGCTGGATTCTACGCATGCTTCACTACTGCCGGTGAAATCACAGTTGCCGTAGCTTCTAATTTTGCCGCTCCCATGCGCGAAGTCGCGACTGCCTTCGAGCGGGCAACGGGAGAACATCGGCTTCGCCTCGCGTTTGGCTCATCTGGAAAGCTATATGCGCAGGTTTACCACGGTGCGCCCTACGACGCTTTCTTCTCCGCAGACCAGGACAAGGTCGAACGCCTGATTGTGCGCAACCTTGCCATTCCGGATACCCGCCTGACGTATGCCGAAGGCCAACTGGTATTGTGGTCTGCCGATAGCACGTTGATTGACACCGGCTCTGCCGTGCTCACCACCGACCGTTTTCGCAAGCTCGCCATCGCCAACCCAAAGCTGGCACCCTACGGGGTAGCGGCAATGCAGACACTGGGGGCGCTGGGGCTTGAGGAGGCGACCCGCGAGCGCCGCGTGGTGGGGGAAAATATCTCGCAGACATATCAATTTGTCGCCAGCGGCAATGCACAGATGGGCTTTATCGCCCTTTCCCAGATCTATCGAAACGGCGAGATCCTGCGCGGCTCGGCGTGGCGGGTGCCGCGTGCGCTATACCAACCAATCCGCCAGGATGCTGTATTACTGCGTAACAAAGCGGCAAGCTCCCCAGAACAAAAGGCCGCGTCGCAAGCATTTTGGGCTTTTCTGCACGGCCCTGAAGCACGCTCAATCATCGCGTCGTACGGCTATTTAGCGAATCCAGGCGATCGCGAGCCTCTCGCAGTAACCGAGGAGGTAACCGATGCTCAGTGATTCGGATCTTGCCGCAATTTGGTTGACGCTGAGACTCGCAACCACGGTGACACTGCTGTTGATGGTCCTTGGCACACCGCTGGCCTACTGGCTGGCAAGAACGCGTTCCTGGTGGAAAGGCCCGGTAAGTGCACTCGTGACCCTGCCACTAGTGTTGCCGCCCACCGTGCTCGGATTCTATTTGCTCGTGTTTATGGGTCCCCAGGGACCATTGGGAAAACTCACCGAATCCTTGGGGCTGGGGACATTACCCTTCACTTTTCCCGGCCTGGTCATAGCGTCGCTACTGTACTCACTGCCATTTGTGGTGCAGCCGATACAGAATGCCATCGAGGCCCAGGGGCAACGTCCGGCCGAGGTTGCAGCCACGCTGCGTGCAGGCCCGTGGGATAGTTTCTGGCATGTCACCCTGCCCCTGGCCAAGCCCGGCCTGATTACCGCCGCGGTTCTGGGATTTGCCCACACCGTGGGCGAGTTTGGTGTGATCCTGATGATTGGCGGCAATATTCCGGGCGTCACCAAGGTTGTTTCGATCCAGATCTACGACCACGTTGAGGCCCTCGAGTACTCTCAAGCGCATTGGCTGTCTGCGGCGATGCTGATCTTTTCGTTTTCGGTGCTGTTGGCCCTGTACGTCTTACAGCGACGTAAAACTGCAGGAGGGTGGCGTTATGGCCCCTAGCCCTGTCAATCGGACGGCGACAACCGAGTCCATCGACGGCCGGTTTTACCTGCCGTTTAGTCGAGGCCAACAAAAAGCCGATTTTGTTCTAGATGTCGATTTTTCGGTACCCGGTAGCGGTGTTACCGGCATCTTTGGACCCTCAGGCTCTGGAAAAACCACGCTGTTACGTTGTATCGCCGGCTTGCAGGCCTGCGCGCAAAGCAACCTGCGCGTTAATGGGGAAACGTGGCAATCCGCCGCTCCCCAGGCAATCAACCTGCCAGTACACCGGCGGCCGATCGGTTATGTTTTCCAGCAACCGAGCCTCTTTCCGCACCTCACCGCCGGGGGCAACCTCGCATTCGCGCGCAAGCGGTCCGCACAGCCGGTAAGTACAGAGTCGTATAACGAGATTGTGCGGCTGATGGGTTTGGAGAACTTGCTCGGAGCCCGCCCGGAATCACTGTCCGGTGGTGAAAAGCAACGGGTTTCGATTGCACGGGCGTTACTGGTCAAGCCCCGGCTTCTGTTGATGGACGAGCCTCTGGCGGCGCTGGATTTGGCGCGCAAACGGGAGATTCTCCCGTACCTGGAGAAGCTCCATCAGTCCCTGGATATTCCTGTCCTCTACGTCAGCCACTCCATTGAAGAAATCGCGCGCCTTGCGGACCACTTACTACTGATGGACAGCGGCAAAATTCAACGCGCCGGACCTGCAACCGAGTTACTGTCGTGCACGGACTTTCCAGTGCAATTGGGGGACGATTTGGGGGTTTTGCTGGAGGCGCAAGTGACCGCGCGCGACTCCAAATGGAAGCTGATGCGCGCGCAATTTGCCGGCGGTGAGTTCTGGTTGCGCGACAGCGGTGAGTCCGCTGGCGAGAAGATTCGGATCCGGGTCCTTGCGCGTGACGTAAGCCTGACGCGCAGCGAGGATCAGCAGTCGAGCATTCTCAATCGACTGCCCATGCGGGTGCAGGAGATCACTGCAGATACTGACCCGGCAATGGTACTGGTTCAAATGGCGCCCCGGGACGCGGGCCTGCCCCCGGGCGACACTCGATTAAACAGCACGCATATCATCGCGCGGATAACACGGCGGTCGCTGCACCAGCTGGCGCTGGAAGAAAACTCGCCGGTATGGGCACAGATTAAATCTGTGGCCATTGTCCGCTGATTTCTGGCAAATCAGGCGGGTTCAGAGCGCCGTTCGGTGGTTTGGCTCTCAATACCCAGCTTGCGCGCTATATCTTGCTCTTCGGTTGGCACCGCTTGCTTGCCAAACAACTTCTGCACAACCACAAAGAACAGCGGGATAAAGAAGATACCCAGCAGAGTCCCCACAATCATGCCGCCCAGTACACCGGTGCCGATGGCCTGCTGCGCGCCGGACCCGGCACCAGAGGCAATCGCCAAAGGCAGAACACCAAGGCCGAATGCCAGTGAAGTCATAATGATCGGGCGCAGGCGGTCGCGCACGGCAAGCATGGTGGCTTCAATCAGTTCCATACCCGCCTCCAGGTTCTGTTTGGCAAATTCCACGATCAAAATCGCGTTTTTACTGGTCAGCCCCACGGTAGTCAGCATCGCGACCTGAAAGTAAATATCTCGCTCAAAGCCGCGCAGGTTGCTCGCCAAAATCGCACCGAGAATACCGAGTGGCGCCACCAACAATACCGCGGTGGGTACCGTCCAGCTCTCGTAAAGCGCAGCAAGACACAGGAACACAATCAGTGCAGACAACACATACAACAAGGTGGTCTGAGAACCGGCCTGCTGTTCCTGGTAAGACAGCGCGGTCCACTCCAGGCCGAAGCCTTCCGGCAGCTGGCGCACCAGACGCTCCATTTCCGCCATAGCATCACCAGAGCTCACGCCCGGTGCGCCCTGCCCCTGAATCTGCACCGCTGGCACACCGTTATAGCGCTCCAGTCGCGGGGAGCCGTAGTCCCAATCAAAGCTCGCGAAAGACGATACCGGTACCATCTCGCCGTTGCTGTTGCGCACAGACCACAGGCGGAAGTCTTCCGGGTTCATGCGAAACGGTGCATCGGCCTGCATGTACACGCGTTTGATACGACCGCGATCGATAAAGTCATCAATGTACTGGCCGCCCCAGGCAACACCCAGTGTGTTGTTGATATCGCCAATGGACACGCCGAGAGATGCCGCCTTCGCGTTATTCACCTTCAGCTTGAACTGGGGTGTATCTTCCTGGCCATTCGGACGCACACCAGCCAGCAATGGGCTCTGCGCAGCCATGCCCAGCAACTGGTTACGCGCGTTGATCAGTGCCTCGTGCCCCTGGTTCGCATTGTCCTGCAGATACATGGCAAAACCAGCGGAGTTACCCAGCTCCGGCAGGGCCGGCGGCGCGAACACGAACGCAATGGCATCCTTGATCTGGCTCAGGGCGCCCATACCGCGCATAGCCACCGCACCGGCCTGTTCGGATTCCTCCTCACGCTCACTCCAGTCTTTCAAGTTGATAAAGGCCATCGCATTGTTCTGGCCACTACCCGCAAAACTGAAGCCCTGTACCGAAAATACGGATTCCACCACGTTGGATTCGTTGTCGAGAAAGTGATTTTCTAACTTCTCAACGGATTCCATCGTGCGCTCCTGGGTGGCACCGACCGGTGTCTGCACCAATGAGAACAACACACCCTGGTCTTCGTCCGGCAGGAAGGAACTCGGCGAGCGCACAAACAGGAACACCATCACCGCACTCAACAGTGCGAAGAGCACCATGAATCGACCGCTGCGGGCGAGGATCCCGCGCACGCCGCGCTGGTAAGTTGCGGCACTGCGATCAAAGTTGCGATTAAACCAGCCGAAGAAACCTTTCTTAGTGCCATGAGAGCCGGGCTTCAGCATGGTGGCGCAAAGCGCCGGTGTCAGCACAATCGCAACGATCACGGAGAACGTCATGGCGGCAACGATCGTCGCGGAGAACTGGCGATAAATAATGCCGGTGGACCCATCCATAAATGCCATGGGCACGAATACCGCAGACAGCACCACACCAATACCGATCAAGGCACCGGTGATCTGCTTCATGGATTTTTTCGTGGCTTCTTTGGCAGAGAGGTTTTCCTCGTGCATCACCCGCTCGACATTCTCCACCACCACAATGGCATCATCCACCAGCAGGCCGATGGCTAGTACCATGGCAAACATGGTCAGCATGTTCACCGAAAACCCAAGCACCGACAGCACACCAAAGGTGCCGAGCAATACCACCGGCACGGCGATGGTGGGAATGATGGTTGCACGCAGGTTCTGCAGGAACAGCAGCATCACCAGAAACACCAGAATGACCGCTTCCACCAGTGTCTGAATAACCCCTTTGATCGATACCTCGACAAAAGGCGTGGTGTCGAAGGGAATCACGGTTTTCAGGCCTGTGGGGAAGTTCGTCCCCAATTCTGCCAACCGCTGTTTTACCGCAGCAGCGGTCTCCAGCGCGTTGGCGCCGGTCGCCAGAGTGATCGCTACACCCGTGGCCGGCGCGCGGTTATAACGGGTCACGAAGTCGTAGCTCTCGGTGCCCATTTCGACACGCGCCACATCCCCCAGTCTCAGCACCGAGCCATCCGGGTTTGCGCGCAACACCACATTGCGGAATTCTTCCGGCGTTTGCATACGGCTCTGCGCTGTAATACTGGCGGTAAGCTGCTGGCCCTGTACCGCCGGGGTGCCACCGAGACTACCAATCGCCACTTGCGAGTTTTGGTTGCGTACGGATGCCATGATATCTGACGGCGTCAGCTTGTACGCGTCGAGTTTGTTCGGGTCGAGCCAGATACGCATGGCGTACTTGGAGCCGAAGACCTGAATACTGCCCACCCCGGGTACGCGACTCAGTGGATCAACCAGATTGGAGACCACATAGTCCGCAATATCTTCTTTTTTCATGCCACCATCGGTCGACACGAAACCGGCCACCAGGAGGAAGCTGGAGCTTCCTTTACCCACGGTAAGCCCCTGTCGCTGCACAATTTCGGGCAGCAGCGGCATGGCCAGTTGCAGTTTGTTTTGTACCTGCACCTGTGCAATATCCGGATCAGTGCCGTTCGCAAAGGTCAGCGCGATTTCCGCCGTACCAATCGACTGACTGGTGGCAGACATATACAGCAGGCCGTCGAGCCCCTTCATGTTCTGCTCGATCACCTGAGTGACTGAGTCTTCGATGACTTTGGCAGAAGCGCCGGGGTAGGCGCCGGTAATGGTCACCACCGGCGGCGCAATATCCGGGTAGCGTTCTACCGGCAATTTACTGATCGCGAGGCTGCCGAACAGCATCACAACAATGGCGATCACCCAGGCAAAAATCGGGCGATCAATAAAGAAACCTGCCATCTCAGTTACCCCTTGCCGGCTTCGTTCTGGGCGTTACCTGCGGTTTCGATTTTCGGCGCAGGCAGGTCCATAGGCGCGGGGGCTGCGGCCTCGCCGGCATTCACCACGACCCCCGGGCGAATTTTCTGCAATCCTTCCACGATCACGCGATCACCGGCCTGCAAGCCACTTTCCACCAGCCAGTTGGCACCGACCGTCTGGGAAACCTGTACCGGGCGTACTTCCACCGCATTACCTTCGCCGACCACCATCGCCGTGGTGTTCCCTTTCGGGTCGCGCGCGATGCCCTGCTGCGGCACCAGCACGGCATTATCACGCTGACCGCTACCAACGGCCGCACGCACGTACATACCCGGTAACAGCAGGTGCTGCGGATTTGGTACAACCACACGTAGACGTACGCTGCCAGTAGTGGGATCCACACTCACCTCAGAGAATTCGAGTTTGCCAGCGTGAGGGTAAGGGCTGCCGTCCTCCAGCAGAATGGTTACCGGCAGGTCGTCGGTACTCTCCATGGTCCCTGCCGCCAGCGCCTTGCGCAGGCTCAGCAGTTCGCTCACCGATTGGGTCAGGTCCACGTAGATCGGATCCAGCTGTTGAATAGTCGCCAGCGGAGCCGCCTGATTGGAGGTAACCAGGGCCCCCTGTGTCACCGAAGAGATACCGATGCGGCCACTGATCGGCGCACTGATGCGGGCAAATTCCAGCATCACTTTGCTGCGCTGGACCGCCGCTTTCGCCGCAGCCACATCCGCTTTCGCCTGTTGCAGTGCAGCGGTGGCGGTGTCGTTGTCCTGCTTGCTCACTGCACCACTCTTTACCAGTTCTTGGGTGCGGTCTGCCTGCAGCTTGGAAACATGCATGCTCGCCTGGGCGCGTGCCAGCGCGGCTTTGGCACTGTCGTAATCCGCCTGGTATCGGGCGTCGTCCAGTTGATACAGGGCCGCGCCAGCCTCTACTCGCCCACCCTCCTTGAACAACTGATCCTTAACAATGCCATCCGCCTGCGGACGTACCTCCGCCACCTTGAACGGGCTGGTTCTGCCGGGTAACTGGCGCGTCAGGGTAACGGACTGGGTATCCAGAGTGACGACGGTGACCTGCGGTGTGTGCCCCTGCATGGCTGGCTGCTGCTCTCCACACGCTGATAACAGCGCCACGACGAGCAACAGGCTCCCGGAGATCAACGACTTCTTTTTGTGCAACATGACGACCTCGTGATTGCGTCCATACCGATGCCCGTGGGCACCACCGCGATTGAAAACTTGAAAAACAACGCCGCTCTCGGCATGAGCCGGAGCGGCGTATAAAAAACGTGACGGGCTGACTGAGGGCCCGATCAGCGCAACTGCCAAAATCAGCAAGACTCGGAGTCCGTACGATTACTAGCAGCGCTTACCGTACAGACCTGTCTTAAATGGCCTATATGGCAGCTTGGCGAGATTTAAATACATTCATGAATGAATATCAACTATTTATTCACGAATGAATGTAAAGTAAGATCAATCGCGCGCTGGGAGCGATGAAGCGTAGCGACAAAGCTAAACGACAGAGCGAAAAAACAAAGAGATGCGACACAGCGCATAGAGACAGCCCCCTCGATCAGGACCCGATGATGGCCAAACGAACGAAAGAAGACGCCCTGGAAACCCGCGAGAAAATTCTCGATGCGGCGATCGAAGTTTTTGACAGGCGCGGTGTATCACGCCCGTCCCTCACCGAGATCGCGCAGCTGGCGGGCGTTACCCGTGGCGCCGTCTATGGCCACTTCCAAAACAAGGCGGACTTGTTCAGCGCCCTCGCGGACCGCATCCAACTACCAGACGAGTCCCTCTGCCAGGCACCGGACCATTCGTGTGACCCCATCGGCGAGTTGCGCAATCGCTGGCTGTTTCTGTACCGGGAAGTAATGAGCAATGAACAGTGGCGTCGGATCTTTGCCATCATCCTGCTGCGCTGCGAGTGGGTGCCGGAAAATGGCGAGATCAATCAACGCTGCAGCGAGGGGCATGCGGAGGGTACGGTGCGCCTGCGTACTCTGATAGAAGGTGCGGTTGCCGTCGGCCAGTTGCCCGCTGACCTGGACGTCGAAATGGCGGTCCCGGTGGTGCACGCCAGTATTATTGGCCTGCTACAGGAGTGGCTGATGAACCCCGAGGCTTTCAATATTGCCGAAATTGGGGCACGGCACGTGGAAGCCACCCTGGAAATGCTGGAAAAATCGCCCCACCTGAGAAGACTTTCGAGCGGAAACACCGTGACCAATCCTGAGCCGACATCCGGCACTGAGTAAATTTTCACCACGAAAGGCGCGGTGGCGGAAAATTCTTCTTGCAAGTCGGCGTATACCTGCAACCTTTCGCCCCGTTCAAGAAGCATTTCATGCCTTTCGGAGCTTTCAGCCTTTATACTTGTCCTAAGCTATAAGTCGCCACTGCTCCGGAAGCCCTCTTCCGGCTCCATAAAGACAGTGGGGCGCCTTGAAGTAGGACGTATAAAGAGACTCCTTATGCATAGCAAGCGATTCGCTACTCTGATTTCCGGCCTGTCCGTATCTCTGCTGGTTCTCCTCTCGCCAATGACCCTGGCGGCAGACCCACAAATCCTGAAGCCCCATGAAGACCAGGGCGGCACGGCCAAAGAGATCGTCAGCAAACTCGAGATGCTGCACTACAACAAGCTCAAGGTCGGCAACGAAATGTCCGCTGGCCTGTGGGACGAATACATTAATAGCCTCGACCCCACCAAGAGCTACTTCCTCGCCTCCGACATCAATGAGTTTCGCCAATGGCGCACACAGCTGGACGACGACCTGCGCGCGGGCAACGTCGATCGCGGTTTTGATATTTACAACCGCTACCACCTGCGCATGACCGACCGCCTGAACAACATCGTGTCTCAGCTGGAAAATGGCCTGCCGGACTTCGATTTCACCAAAGACGAATCTCTGGAGCTTGACCGCGAGAAAAGCGAATGGCCGCAATCCATCAGCGCCGCCGATGACCTGTGGCGCAAACGCCTGAAAAGCAGCGTGCTAAACCTGCGTCTCACCGAAAAAAGTGATGAAGAGATCGCCGACCTGCTGAAGCGCCGCTACAAAGGCCAGCTGAAGCGTCTCGACCAGCAGAATTCCGACGATGTGTTCGAGCTGTACATGAACTCGCTCACCCGTCTGTACGATCCGCACAGTAACTATCTGTCGCCGCGCTCGCTGGAAAACTTCAACATGAGCATGTCCTTGTCTCTCGAGGGCATCGGTGCCGTGTTGCAGATGGAAGACGAGTACACCAAGGTCGCGCGCCTGGTGGCAGGCGGCCCTGCGGACCGTACCGGTAAGATCAAACCCAACGACAAGATTGTGGCGGTTGGCCAAGATCAAAATGGCGAGATGGTCGATGTTGTCGGCTGGCGCCTGGACGATGTCGTGGACCTGATTCGCGGCTCGGCCGGCACCTACGTGCGCCTGGAAACCATCCCCACCGGCGGTGACGGCACGCATCGCACCATTACCATCAAGCGCAGCAAGGTGAAGCTGGAAGACCAGGCGGCGAAAAAGGCGACCTTCGAGTTCTCCGATGGCGACCAGAACTTCAAGGTAGGCGTAATCAATCTGCCCACCTTCTATATCGATTTCGAGGCCTACCGTCGTCGCGACCCGAACTACAAGAGCACCACCCGTGACGTAGCGCGCCTGCTGGACGAGCTGCAGAAAGAAGGTGTCGACGGAATTATTCTGGACCTGCGCAATAATGGCGGCGGCTCCCTGCAGGAAGCGACCATGCTCACCGACCTGTTTATCGACCAGGGTCCGGTGGTGCAGATTCGCCACGCGAATGAGCAGATTTCTCGCCATAACCGCTCGCGCTCCCGCGCCATGTATCGCGGCCCACTGGTGGTCCTGATCAACCGCTTGTCTGCATCTGCATCGGAAATTTTTGCCGGCGCGATTCAGGACTACAACCGCGGCCTGGTCGTCGGCAACCAGTCTTTCGGTAAAGGCACGGTGCAGACCATGGCACCACTGAAGGAAGGCCAGCTGAAGATTACCCAGTCGAAGTTTTATCGTGTATCGGGTGACAGCACGCAGCATGCAGGGGTCACTCCGGACATCCTGATGCCAGAGCTGATCGACAGTGAAAGCGTGGGCGAGAGCGCCTACGATACCGCCCTGCCCTGGGACCGTATTCACGCGGTGCGCCATGCGAAGTATTTCAACCTGCAAGACATCTTGCCGGAGCTGATCAAGAAACACGACAAACGCACCGAGGTGGATCCAGACTTTGTGTTCCTGCGCAAACAGTTCAAGTTCCAGTCTGATCGCGCCAACCGCAAAGCTGTCTCTTTAAACGAGGGTGCGCGCGTTCAGGAGCGTGAAGACCTGAACCAGGACGTGCTGGCCATGGAAAACCAGCGTCGCCAGGCCAAAGGCCTGGAGCCTTATGCAACGTTTGAAGCCTACGAAAAGAGCGAGTCCGAAGACACCGCCCCTGTGGGTGGCCCAACCGAAATCACACTGGAGGACGATCCGGTACTGAATGAAGCGGGTTACATCATGGCCGACTTCATCGGCCTGAAAAAACGCTCAAGCTCGCCACAAGTAGCGAATTTTGATTAAGACCAGCTTGCGCTAACGCAAGCAGCCAGGGCATACCACTGAATGCCCTGGCCGAAAACAACATTACCAGGCCCGTTATTCCGCGAGGAATAGCGGGCTTTGGTTTATTTGCATATTGGGGGAAAAATGAAAGTTGTATCATTTAACGTCAACAGTATCCGCGCGCGCCTGCACCAGATGGAGGCGCTGGTAGCGTCGCAGTCGCCGGATATCATCGGCCTGCAGGAAACCAAGTGCACCGATGAAGACTTTCCGATCGATGCCATCCGCGACCTCGGTTACGAAGTCATCTACTTTGGGCAGAAGACCCATTACGGCGTTGCCCTGCTCTCTCGCTACCCATTCCTGAAAAAGCAGTACGGTTTCCCAACCGATGCCGAAGATGCCCAGCGCCGCCTGGTGGCGGGGCAGTTCGATATCGGCGGCGATCAGCCCCTTACCGTAATCAACGGCTATTTCCCGCAGGGCGAAAGCCGCGAGCACCCAGTGAAGTTCCCGGCCAAGCAGAAGTACTACGCAGACCTGGACGCCTACCTGAACAACAGCTGCGACAGCAAGGCGCCGGTACTGGTGATCGGTGACATGAATATTTCACCCACCGACCTGGACATCGGTATTGGCGAGCCCAACCGCAAGCGCTGGTTGCGCGACGGCAAGTGCAGCTTCCTGCCAGAAGAGCGCGAGTGGCTCGACAAACTCTACAACTGGGGACTGGTAGACACCTTCCGCGCACAGAACCCGGAAACCAATGACCTGTTCAGCTGGTTCGACTATCGCAGTCGCGGCTTTGACCGCGAGCCCAGACGCGGCCTGCGAATCGACCTGATCCTGGCGACCCAGGGTCTCGCTAGTCGCTGCGTTGATACCGGTATCGACTACGATATTCGCGGAATGGAGCGCCCGTCCGACCACGCCCCGGTGTGGGCGAAGTTCGAACTGTAAACGCCAATTCTCGCTCAGACTCAGCACACCGGAGCCAGCGGTGTGCTGAGTCTAAGCTCTCAACAACCCTCACCCTTCCTCAAACCTCCCGCCAGGCCAACTGGAAACGCCATCATATATGCGAATTTCCATATATATGCTTTTCCGCATATACTGCGCGCAACAACCCTAGCGGTCAGCGTCCTGCACCCCGAGGAAACCATGAATCCCGTATCAATCTTCAAATGTCTCGCCGATGACACCCGCCTGCGCAGCCTGCTGCTGATCGCCAGCGAGGGCGAACTCTGCGTGTGCGAACTGATGTGCGCGCTGGATGAGAGCCAGCCGAAAATCTCCCGGCACCTGGCGCAGCTACGTGCTGCGGGCCTGTTGCACGATGAGCGCCGTGGACAGTGGGTCTATTACAGCCTGCCCACCGATCTACCGCATTGGATTCATGAAGTATTGGCGCAAACACTGGATGCGAATCAGGCGTTTATACAGCCCAATCAACACGCATTGGCGGGCATGCAAAACCGCCCAGTTGGCAGTAATTGCTGCTAACAACCGAATACCGCCAACACCACATTATTGTTTTTTGAATTCAAACCCCGTCAGTGAATACCCGTTGAGAAGCCACCGATGAAAGTTCTGTATATCTGCACCCATAACCGCTGCCGCAGCATCCTGAGCGAGGCCGTCACCAACAGTCTGGGCCAGGAGCACATTGAAGCACGCAGTGCCGGCAGCCAACCCAGTGGTGTGGTCCACCCGCTGTCGATCAAATACCTGAAGGAGCGCGGTATCGAGACCGGCAGCCTGCGCAGCCAGTCCTGGGACGACTTTGAAGAGTGGGCGCCTGATCTTGTGGTAACGGTGTGCGACAGTGCCGCCGGCGAGAGTTGTCCGGTTTGGTTTGGCAGCTCCGCCAAGGTTCACTGGGGGCTGGAAGACCCGTCCAAACTGGAGGGTACTGAGGAAGAGATTGAGCGTGCCTTCAACCGCACCATCGATATCATCCAGCAGCGCGTTGAGCAAATGCTTGAGCAAAGCCTGCATAAGAAAAGTGGGGCCGCGCTGCAAGACGCCATGCAGGCCCTCGCCGACGGCGAACAATAACAGCAACACGAGGAATCCAGCACATGGGTATTTTTGAGCGCTATCTTTCCGTCTGGGTAGGACTGTGTATTCTGGCGGGCTTGCTACTGGGCAACCTCGCCCCGCAGCTATTCCAGCACATTGCGGCCATGGAAGTTGCCCACGTGAATTTGCCGGTGGCGGTACTGATCTGGGTGATGATCTTCCCGATGATGGTGCAGGTGGACTTCAGCTCCATCAAGCATGTGGGCGATAAACCCAAGGGCCTGGCACTTACGCTGGTGGTCAACTGGCTGATCAAGCCATTCACCATGGCGGCACTTGGCTGGCTGTTTTTCCGCGTGATCTTTGCCGACCTGGTGGACCCGCAAACGGCTTCTGAATATATCGCCGGTATGATTCTGCTTGGGGTCGCCCCCTGCACCGCCATGGTATTTGTGTGGAGCCAGCTCACCCGCGGCGATGCCAACTACACCCTAGTACAGGTCTCGGTAAACGACGTAATCATGATTTTCGCGTTTGCGCCTATTGCTGCCCTGTTACTCGGCGTGAGCGACATCACCGTACCCTGGGATACGCTGCTGCTGTCGGTGGTGCTCTACGTCTTATTGCCGCTCATTGCCGGTATTCTCACACGACGGGCGCTGGATTCTGCCAACGATCACCACCGCCTGGAAGACTTCCTGCACCGCGTGAAACCCTTCTCCGTAGCCGGCCTGTTAGGCACAGTGGTGTTGCTCTTTGGCTTCCAGGCCGAGACCATCATCAACAGCCCGCTCGCAATTGTGTTGATTGCAATCCCGCTGCTTATTCAAACCTACGGCATCTTTGCCGTGAGCTATTTCGCCGCGTACAAAATGAAGCTGCCACACAACGTTGCGGCACCGGCCTGCATGATCGGCACATCCAACTTTTTTGAACTGGCGGTGGCCGTAGCTATTTCGCTGTTCGGCCTGAACTCAGGCGCGGCACTGGCAACCGTGGTCGGCGTACTGGTAGAAGTACCGGTGATGCTGTCGCTGGTGGCATTTGCCAATCGCACACGCCACTGGTTTGGTGCGGCGCCGGCAAACAATGAGGGAGTAACACATGAGCAAGCCTGACACTGAATCAACCATGCCGAATATTGTTCCCGAGTGCTTTAACAATACGGATATGGGCGAGCTCGCAGCCCCCATTGAACAGCAGCCGCCCAAGATCTTGCTGCTGTATGGTTCGCTGCGCAAACGCTCGTTCAGCCGTCTTGCCGCCGAGGAAGCCGCGCGCATTCTGACTGCACTCGGTGCAGAAACACGTATCTTCAACCCATCGGGGCTCCCCTTGCCCGACGACGACGTGGATGCCGCACACCCGAAGGTGCAGGAACTGCGGGATCTCGCGACGTGGAGTGATGGTATGGTGTGGTCATCGCCGGAACGCCACGGCGCCATGACCGGGATTATGAAAACCCAGATCGACTGGATTCCCCTGGCGGTGCAGGCAGTGCGCCCGACACAGGGTAAAACCCTGGCAGTCATGCAGGTCTGCGGTGGTTCTCAGTCCTTTAATGCCGTAAACCAGATGCGCATTCTGGGGCGCTGGATGCGCATGGTGACGATTCCGAACCAGTCTTCCGTGGCCAAGGCCTGGCAGGAATTTGACGAGAACGACCGCATGAAGCCTTCGTCCTACTACGACCGTATCGTGGATGTGATGGAGGAATTGATGAAGTTCACCTATCTGCTGAAAGACAAGCGGGACTACTTCACCGACCGCTATTCTGAGCGCAAGGAAACCAACGCAGAGTTCCGCAAGCGCATCGATCAGCGGTCAATTTAAGGGGAATTTAAGCTCTGGATCGCGACGGAGCGCGGGCGAGGACGAGTGCTACTCGCCCAGCCAGCGCTCCAGAGTCTCCGCCAAACTGTCTCTACTCAGCGGCTTGGTGAGGAAATCGTCCATCCCGGCAGCGAGGCAGCGGCCCTCGAATTGCTCTTCCGTGGTACTGGTCAATGCGACAATCGGCAACCGGTCATCGGGAGAATACTCTGATTCCCAGATACGCAGCTGCTCGATAATTTCTGCGCTGTGTGCCGTATTTTGCTGACAGTCAACCAGCACCAGATCAAAGTTCTGATCAGGGAGTAACTCCAGCGCCGCTTCCACTGACGGGACGACTTCCACCTGGTAACCCAGCGCCTGCACCATTTCCTCAGTCACCCCCTGATGCTGGCGAGATTCTTCAATCAGCAACAAGCGGTTTTTGCGGTGTATTTCCGAATGGTTACCCATGACGCGGCGGCTGGTTTTTTTCTGGCCGCCGAATAGGCGCACGACAAGCGCATCATGGAATTCTTTACGCGTTACCGGCCGTGACAGGTACTGCGCTTCGGGGTCAGCCGCCGCCAGTGGGGCGAACTCTAACTTGTGGCCATGTCCGCCGACGCATAGCAGTGGGAACTTGGCATTATCGTTTGCGATGGAATGGATCGCCTGAGTAACCCCACTCAGCAAACGCCCATCACCCGCCGCCGGCGCCAGCACCACCAGCTGCCCCCGCTCCATAAACTGGAGCAGTTCGTCCATCGGTTCGGTGCTGCCGTCATCCCACGCCTTGCAGGAAAGCTCCATACCGAAAGATTCCAGCATTTGTGCGATACCGCCGACGAACAGTCCGCGCTGATGCAACAGCAATACCTCGGTATCTTGCAGGCGACGATCAGGCTGCAAATAAATACGCTGGTTGGGCTCAATCTTAAACTTGATCACCACTTGATAACGGTTGCCGTCAGGCGAGGAATGCAGCTGTAGATAACCGCCCATGGCTTCCGCGAGCCCCTTGGCGATACTGAGCCCCAGCCCGGTGGTGACCTGGGCGGTGTCCATACGCGAGAAAGCACCAAACAGTTCCGACTCATCGGGCAAAATTTCGCCGCGGCCGTTATCCAGCAGCTTCAGCGTCAGCTGCCCCTCATCGGTGCCGACTTGCTCAAAAGTCGCCTCTCCCCACAGCTCCCCGGAATCCGCGATCACGGTGGCGGAATCCACCAGGTTGCGGATCAGCTGCGCGGTTTTGCGGTTGTCACCGGTCACCATTACCGGAAGGTCTTCACTGATCTGGAAGTTAAACTCCAGTCGCTGACGCTGGGCAGAGCGCGCGGCGAACTTGAACGCCTTCTCCATGGTCCGCACCAGGTTGAATGGCGTACGCCGCAAGTGAATATCCTTGCGCGCAACGCGGGTGAACATACCCACATTATCCACCAGCTTTAGCTGCTGATTACACGCGTTCTTGGCCAGACGAACCCACTCTTGCTGGCGCTCCGACAGACGGTCACCCTCCAGTAGGGCCAGCGCACCGAGAGAATCAGAAAGCTGGCTGCGGAACTCTTGCCCCACATTGGCGAGAAACTCGTTGGTAACTTCGACGGCCGCCTCAGAATGCTTCCGGGCCGCGGCCAGGTTGCTGGCTTTTTGCTGGAGCGCCTGCATGGCGGCAACACGGTCCCAGTAGTTTTCCGACTCGCGACGCGCCTGATGGGCCATCAACCAGACAAAGGTCAGGGTAAGCGCGCCATAGATAGCGCCGAGGATGTCAGCGGTCATGAAGCCCTGCAATGCGGCAGGCACCAGGGAGCCGGCTAAAAACCAGGTGAGGAAGCGATAATATGGCGAGAATACGGATGCGACGCTCGCGCAGAATACGACGGTGTACAGCCACAGGAATTGCGTCGCAGGGGAAAACCCGAGCAAGAACACGTGACTTAGCAGGATGACGCCCCACCAAACCGCGCCCAGTGTCGACGCGATAAAGTAGCGGCTCCGCCAGCGCTTGGGGCCGGTCGCATAGAGGTTGTCGAACCGGAACACGTAATAGGCGCGAACCAGTGTCAGCAATACCAACACGAGCGCCAGCACCAACACCAGCTTGGGCGCGGTGATGCGAAGTTCCCCGATGGCCACTGCAACGGCAAACGCCACCAGGCTAAACAACATGCCCCGGCGACTGTATTTGGCGATGCGCGTATCCGTGTTACGACACACACGGCGATCTTTCTGAACCTTGAGTTCGGGGTGATCAAATAAAGGCATAAAGGTATCCGGGAAACGCTCCCTGTATCCGCAACGTCAGCGAGTCGGGCTTTACTGGCCCAAACCCATGACTTCCACCAGCACGGTCTTTATCACAAAGCCCAGCAATCCAAGTCCGAGTGCCGTAAACAGGATAAAGGTACCGAAACGACCCGCTTTGGATTCTTTGGCCAGATTCCACACGATAAACATCATGAACAGAATCAGGCCGCCAATACCGACAATCAGGGAATACTCTTCAAACAACTCGAAGCTCATGCAACCTCTTTCCTACACGCGATCCCCAGATTTACCCGGGTGCTGGCAAGTGCGACCAACAACGGCGTCGGCGCAAAAATTGGCGCGTATTGTATAGGAGCTTGTGACGTGAAACCACGAGTGCCCGGAGAATCAGCCGGGCCTACTCGAGACCCTCTACTCCCGGAAGAAGTCATTCAGATGCGCGCGGAGCTTCACCCGGGCTCGGAACCCGCTCACGCGCCTTGCCTACCGCGCTCACGCGCCTTGATAGTAGTCGCTGTCATCTGCCTTGGTGCCACACTTGACTCGACGGACCTCGCGGTCACGATAGCGGCTGTCGTGCCAGCATCGTGGCAACGACTCCCCGGAAAGGAAGCGCAGGCGAGACTTGTCAAAGACCTCCGGATCCTGAACCTCTTCTCCCCACAGATAGCGCCCCACCACGGTCAATTCATATGGATTGGCCAGAGTCACAATGTCGGCGACATCGATCAGGTGATTACCTTCGGAATCTCTTAGCAGCATGGTTGACTCCTATTTCCTCAGAATACCTTCCAGTATAGGGAGAAAACCGCGCCAATCGGGGCATCAATCTGTAAAGATTCCCAGCCTACACGTGACCGCAGACCCAAGAAATCGTACCAAATAAGGGTTTACAGCGCCGAAATGATCACGAAAAGCGAAAGGATCTAAAAATCTGTGTGTTACGGTATCGAACTATCGCTCGAGCGTCAGGCGTGCCGAAATCATGCCATCTTCTGCAAGTGCATCGACACTAATCGAGCGAATCACAAAGCGCTGCTGCAGTAACGTGTTCAGCCACGGCTGCAAATCCTGATAGCGCGCCTCGTCGACCCACAGGCGAATGCGGCCATCGCCCTCCGGCTCAAAACGCTTGATGGTCACCTTGTGGTTCTTCGCGGCAGCCGTCACCCGCTGCAGCAAAGTGCCCTGGGCCTGCGACTGGCCACCGGCGTTGCGCTGCACGCGCTCCAACTGAGGGCGCTGCTGTTCAATCCAGGCCAACAGCTCACGCGACGCCTCAGCCTCGGCACGGGCGCCATCAAAGTATGCCTGCGCAGGTTTGAACAAGCCGAATACGATAATGATAACGCCGAGAAACAAGCCCAGAATGGCCAACGCACGCTGGTCGCTGGGTGGCAACGTGATCCACTTCTGACGCCACTGTTCAATTGTCTGATTCATACAACTCTTTCTTTGCTACTGCGCAATCAACGCAGACGTATCCGGCCGGAAACACCATTTTCCAACTCGTTTGCCGCTAACAGCTCGGCCCGGTACTGGCCCTGCCCCAGCTGATTCACAACGTTATCCAGCTCGCCCAGGTTGCCGGCACGCAACTGCAGCACCAGCTCTCCGCGCCCGCCATCAAACCGCAGCGACTGCAACTTCAGGCCAGCACTGTTACTGCCAGCCCAGACCCCGCTCAATTGCTGCAGCTGACCGGCAAATTCGCCGCCGCCACCCGCTGCCTGATTGAGATAACCGGCAACCTGACGACGCAGGTCGGCACTCGCCGACGCCCCGGGGAAGATTTCGGCAAACAGTGCGCGGGCCTGCTTATCCGCATTATTCGCCTGCACTTTGTAATAGGTGCCTGCGCCCATAAAAAATACCAACTGCAGGACGAAGCAGGCAGCGACCGCAATCGCGGGTTTTTTCCACCAGGGACCCTCCGCCGACTGCAGCGTCACTTGATAGGGACCACTCAGGAGGTTACCGGGGACCGATGGCTTGAGTTGCTCGAGGAACAGCGCTTCCGGCGCCTTCTCCAGCACATCGACCTCGCCCAACTGTTGCAGGGTAGCGAGCTCCAATTCGGTCGCATCGCCCAGCAGGTACAGCGTACCGCCCTCCTCCGGCGCGTCCGTGACCGCCTCATCGCCATCAGCTTGCTGCGACTGTGAGGGCGCCTCTGCCGCACCCAATAGGCTTTCGGCAACCACGCCGGCCAGTGAGCGCTGCACGGAAAGGCCGCGCCCCCGGGCATCCCAGAAGTGTGCCCACGCCGGCTCCAGCCAAACGCCTGAGCCCTGCTGGAGATTAGCCAGCAGGCGATATTCGGGGATCGCAGCAGTCACTGGCCACCCCAGCCGCTCAATATGGGCCTTGAGAGTCGCCAGCTTCAGGCTGGCGACGGCCATGACACTGCATAGATCACCAAGCACCGCTTCGCAGGTGAAATGCAGCTCTTCGACGTCTTCCGCCAGCTGCTCTTCCACCATGTAACCCACCGCCTGACTCTGGCGGCGAGCGGCACGCGGCACGGATTCCAAGCCATTCCACACCCAAGCCCCCGGGAGCAAAAGAACCGCGCGCTCGCCTGGCTCGAACTCAAGCTCAAAGCCCGACTCACCGTCTGGCTCAGCGTGCTCTACAGGCATCACATCGGCGGCCACTGCCATTGTGGCAGGCAATCCCTCCACACCAGCGAAGGCCTGCGCGAAATCTTCGTCGATGGCCACGGGCTGCCATTGCGCCTCACACCAGCAGTCCAGTGCCACCGCACCGGTGCCGGTCTCGCGCAACCGCAATAGTTTCACTTCATGGCTCACTTAGACCCCCAATAATTCCTGCAAAAACTGCCCGGAAAACTCGCGCCGCTGGCGCTGAATGACTTGTATTTTTCCCGTGGCGCTGTCGAGTTTCAATACCGACTCCCAGTACTGGCGATGTTCCAACCCCAACTGTACGGCAATATGCGCGACATAGTAGCGACTACTGAAATCCAGCTCGGCCACGCCACTAATACCAAACGCGGTGAGGTCGCTGACGTCACTGAATACCCTGCCGGATTCGCGCTCGGAGATTAGCCCCGCGATATTCGCCGACGGGTACATCGCCGAAAGCAATTCAGCGGATGCCGTATTCACGTTGACGTCGGTGCCCGCTTCCGGCAGCGCGCAGAGTTCTGGCCGCAAGGCGCGCCAGATTTCTGGCTCCATGCCGCGCACCGCGCGCAGTTCCGACGGATCCGTGATCAGGGTGTCCGGGGTCCGGTAAGGGAGTTCCAGCCCCAGATAATCCGTATCCTCCGAGCCGGATAACAGTGGCGTGTCGCCCGCATCGATCCAATCCTCAATGGCCTGGGCCACGTCGGCCTGCCCACCAAGATTGCGCACCAGCCGCTGTATAACCTCGTGCGCCACCGCCCCGGCACCATCATCTCCGCCACCCGAGGCCCCGCCAGAGGAACCGCCAGCAGAAATCCTGCCACCGGTCCCGGAGCTGGACCCGCCGCCCGAGCGCGCGGCGGTCAGATTATTCACATTGAAACAGGATTGTAAGTCCTTGATTAAAATACGGATTTTTCCGTTGTCGGGATTGAACTCAACCTGTTTCTGCGCCCACAGCTCCATCAGGTTATCACTGGATGCGGACGCAGCCTGATCCTCAATAAAGTCTTTTTCCAGCGTCACAATCGCCCACGCCTCGGCCCCGTGGACAAATTCGGCAAGCTGGGTATTTGCCAGAATGGCACTGGTGCGCGCTATGGCCAGGCGGTTACGGGTCACCGCATGCGTAATGGCCGCAATGGCAATGACCATCACCAGCAGCACGGTAATCAACGCCACACCTTTCTGCCGGGACAGGGACATCAACTTCACTGACGCTCCCTCCTTTCGCCACCGTCATCACCGGAACTGTCACCTCCGCCACCGGTACTGCCACCACTGCTCTGGTCACCGCCGTTCGACCCGCCACCGGAAGCGCCGCCAGAGCTGGCACCCGACGAGCTATCGGCCGCGCGGTATTCAGGCAAAGAAAACAGTCGACGCATTTCACCGCCGGTGCGGGTTACCAGCGTGACCTCCACCGCCTGCGGCAAGCGCAGGTCCACGGCACCGGGTGCGATGGTGGAAGAAACCGGCGGCCACTGGGACAGCCAGACGCGCGTATCGCGATCAAAGTAACGCAGGTTGAGCTCTACGATGTCATCGAGCACCGGCTCCACCACGGGCTCCGAGTCGGGCCCGCGGTCCAGTACCCGCCAGCGGCTGCGCAGCAACAGCACGCTGTCATCATCGTCGAGGGAATCGAAGCGGTCGTCATCCGTTTCGGGATAGCCAATGCCATAGTGCAAGCGTTGCAGGTTGCCGCGAGGGTCACCGGTAAGATTTGCCGCCCCCAGGCGCGTAAACTCAAATTCGTTAGTGACGCCTTTGAAGGCCGGCTCATAGCCGCTGTACCCATTCTTTACGGCGCGTGGCGTGAACTGGCGCAAGTCGTCATCCAGCCGGTACATCGCCATGGACAATTGGCGCATCTCATTGGCACGGGCGGTGAGCGCACGATCCGTGGTAAAGAAGGTTTCGAGGAGTGAATAAGAGCCGATACCAATTATCGACACGATGACCAGCACCACCATCACCTCGATCAGCGTAAAACCACTGGCGCGGCGAGGCGTAGGCTGTGGATTCCGCGAACGGGAGCCTTGCGGGGAGACGCGGTAATGTTGCAAGGGTTTCATCGGCCGTTTACTCCGCAACCCAAGAGTCGACGGTGAGAATCGGTGGCTTCTCCGGCCAGCCAACCTGTACAACAATATGGCGCATGCGGGGCTCTTTCGTGGACTTCACCTCCGCCGAAACTTCCCATTCGCGGTCGCCCAGCAAAACCGTTTCGATCTCCTTGCCCAGTGGCGGCCAATCTGTACGCAGACGAATTTCCGCCAATACCTGCTGTGCCACGATGTTCGCAGTGAGGCGCTCTTCCAAAGCCGCCTGCTGGCGCACACTGTCCTGCAGCGTTTTCAGCACACTCGCCGCGATCACCCCGAAAATCACCAGCGCCACCAGTACCTCGACCAGAGTAAAGCCACGTGCGCTGGCAAGGGGCGTCACCGGGACACGACTGGCGCGACTAGTAATCATCGGCCTGCCACTCCAGCCCCATGCCATACAGGCTGCTGTACGAAATGATCGCACCACGCCCCACATCGCCATCCCGCATCAGCAGAAAAGCCAGCTCCACCGGCAGTACTTCACCACTGGATAACGCAGCGAACTGCGGAGTGATCTCTTCGCCCTCTTCTCCCGCTTCGTCATCTTGCTTTCGTGTACTCGAGGAGCTCGGGGAAAAGCTGGTGGTCTGCCCATCTGCGTCGGGCAATTCCGTTTGCGTCAGAACTTCGAGGCGCATGTTGGGAGGCAAGGTGTGAGACAGGAGGCGACTGGCATTGGCGGAACCAGGGTTGGCCGAGAAATCCACCTCCAGCCACTTGAGTGCCGCAGAGTCGTAACGCACCACCCGGTAGCTTGCCTCTTCGAAAACCACGCCGTAGTGGACCTTATCGATGAGTGCGCGGTCGGCGACCAGTTGTAACAGGTTGGCCAGGCGCTGAACCTCACCCGTCCACTTACGGACGTCTGTGTTGCGCAGGGAGAGCGTCGCCATGCCCGCAAGCGAAGCGATGATAACAATCACCACCAGCAACTCGATCAGGGTAAACCCCCGTTGATGGCGGGCCGGGACGCGCATGTTTGCAATAAATCCTGAAATTACAGCTCAGCTGCGAAAAGATCCGCAGATTCGCCCTCACCGCCCGGCTTACCGTCAGCACCGAGGCTGAACAGGTCGTAGGCACCGGCACTGCCCGGGCTGATGTACTGGTACTCGTTACCCCAGGGATCTTTGGGGGCTTTTTTCAGGTAGGGTTCCACCCAGTTTTTCGCCTCAGGAAAACCGGACGGCTTGCTTACCAGTGCTTCCAGGCCCTGGTCAGAACTCGGATAAACGAAATTGTCCATGCGGTACATGTCCAGCGCGGTTGAGATAGCCCGCAAATCCACGGTCGCCGCTTTGATGCGCGCCTCGCCGGTACGCCCCATGATGTTCGGCACTACCAATGCTCCCAGCACACCGAGAATCACGATAACCACCATGATTTCGATCAGGGTAAAACCCTTCTGTGTACGCAAATTGCTCATTTCTCACCTCGCGTTTACAAATCTTGAAAACCCGCCCTACTTCAGGGACAGGTCATACCACTAATTGGTTCATGCTCATGATCGGCATCATGATGGCCATAACAATAAACAGCACTATGCCCGCCATTAACAGCAGCATGATCGGCTCAAACAGGCTGACAAATGCCGTCACCGCCCCTTGTAGGTCGCGCTCCTGGTTTTCTGCCGCGCGCACCAGCATTTGGTCCAGTGTGCCAGAGGACTCACCACTGGCAATCATGTAAGTCATCATCGGCGGGAAGTATTCGACGTCTTCCAGCGCCTTTCTCAGGCTGCCGCCTTCCCGCACAAACTTCTGCGCCACGAGCAGGCGCTCTTTCAGGTAGTCGTTCCCCATTACCCCGCTGGCAATGCCCATGGCCTGGACCAGCGGCACACTGCTGCCGGTCAGGATGGCGAGGGTACCCACATAGCGTGCGCTCTGCCCGCCACGCACCAGCCAGCCAATCACCGGCATTTCCAACAGGCGGTGATGGTAGCGGTAGCGGAAGCCGGGGCGGCGCAGCAACAACAGCCAGCCGACCACCAGCAAGACGATCGCCGGCGGAATCATCCAGCCCCAGGCGGAAATAAAGTCACTGATAGAGACCAGAATTCGTGTCGCCATCGGCAGAGTCTGCCCGGTACCGGTGAAGACCTCAATCACGTCAGGCACGACGTAAACCATGAGTCCGGTCACTACCAAAATGCAGATCACCACCAGCACGATGGGATAGATCAGTGCCAGCTGTACCTTCTGCCGAAACTGCTGCTGGCTCTCGGTGTAGTCCGCCAGCCGCTCCAGCACTCCGTCCAGATGGCCGGAGTGTTCGCCGGCCTCGACGGTGGCGCGGTAGAGCTTGGGAAATGCCCGCGGGAAGCTCCCCAGCGCTTGCGCCAGGCTGTGCCCTTCCAGCACTTTTGCGCGGATCGCCAGCACAATACGCCGTACCTTCTGGTTGCGGGTCTGGTTGGCAATCGCACTGAGGGTTTCTTCGAGGGGAATACCGGCGCGCAACAGCGTTGCGATCTGGCGAGTAAGAAGCGCCAGCGGCTTGATGCCGAGACCTGGACTGCCGCCAAACAGGCTGCCTGCCGCCTGTCCACTCGCCTCACCAGACGCCGCCGCCACTTCCAGCGGAATCAGCCCCTTGGCGCGTAGCTGCTGACGTGCCGCCTTCGCACTGTCGGCCTCGAGGGTGCCGCGATTCTTACGGCCACCACTGTTGAGCGCTGTGTACTCGAATGCACCCATATCAGGACTCCTGGGTTACCCGCAGCACTTCTTCCAGTGATGTTACGCCAGCCAGTACCTTGGCCATGCCATCTTCGCGAATACTCGGGCCCAGCTTGCGCGCTTCCTGTACCAGTGCGCTCTCAGAATCGCGATCGTGAATCATCTGGCGCAGTTTCTCGTTGACCGGCACCAACTCATAAATACCGACGCGGCCGAGATACCCACTGTTATTACATTTGTCGCACCCACCGGGGCGATAAATCGTTGCGCCGGCGCCCTCTGCGAGCCCGAGCACCTTGCACTCAAACGCATCCGCTTCGTGGGGCTGGCGACATTCTGGACACAGCACCCGCACCAGACGTTGCGCGAGTACACCGATCACGCTGGAGGACAGCAGGAACGGCTCGATCCCCATGTCCACAAGGCGGGTCACCGCGCCCAATGCCGTATTCGTGTGCAGGGTGGAAAGCACCAGGTGACCGGTCAAACTGGCCTGAATGGCGATCTGCATGGTCTCCAGGTCGCGAATCTCGCCCACCATCACCACATCCGGGTCCTGGCGGAGGATGGCGCGCAGACCGCGCGCAAAGGTCATATCGGCCTTGATATTGACCTGGGTCTGGCCAACGCCTTCCAGGTTGTACTCCACCGGATCCTCTACGGTGAGAATGTTCTTCTCGCGGTGGTTGATACTGGCGAGGCCCGCATACAGCGTGGTGGTTTTACCAGAACCCGTAGGGCCGGTAACCAGCAGGATGCCATGGGGGCGACTGAGCAGCTCGGTGATGACTTCAAGATCGCGCTCCGCCATACCCAGGTGGCGCATATCCATCTTGCCCGCCTGCTTGTCCAGCAGGCGCATCACCACGCGTTCGCCCGCAGAAGACGGCATGGTAGATACCCGCACGTCCACTTCACGGCCGCCCATCAGCAGCGAGATACGGCCGTCCTGCGGGATGCGTTTTTCGGCGATATCGAGCTTCGCCATCACCTTGATACGCGACACCAGCAGCGGCGCCAGGGCGCGACGGGGCTGCAACACTTCGCGCAACACGCCGTCCACCCGGAAACGCACTACAAGACGCTTCTCAAATGTTTCGATATGAATATCCGACGCACCCTGCTTCAGGGACTCGGCAAAAATCGCGTTAATCAGCTTAACGATGGGAGCATCGTCTTCCTGCTCGAGCAGGTCCTCGGTCTCTGGGAGCGAATCCGCGACGGCGGCGAGATCGAGGTCGTCTCCCAGGCTCTCGACATCGGAGAGGTTGCCCCCTTCCCGATTTTCGTACTCGCGCTGCAACGATTGCTGGAAAGTGTCGAGATCGACCGACGCCACACCCAGAGGGACTTCGCACAGGCGCTGCACTTCCGCCAGCACCGACGGGTTGAGAGGCGCAACATACTGGCATACCGGCGCACCTTCTACCTCGGCCAGCAACACCTGATGCCGTTTGGCAAAGGCGTATGGCAGGCGCTTAAGGGCGAGCTCCGTCATCACTTGGTGTCCTCAGGCTCCAGAGGAAATTCTTCTTGTACGTCTTGGTTTGTCGCCGCCGGCGGCAGCAAGTCAGGCAACACGTCGCCGCGGTTCCAGTCCCAAATACGGCTGGTACGGTCGCGCAGGTACAGCTGCTTTTCCTGCATGTCGCGGTAGCGGCGACGCGTCTCCTCGTAACCGGCAATCTGGTTGCTGAGAATCTTCGGACGGATAAACACCATCAGATTGGTCTTGTTGACTTCCTTAGCGGAGTTGCGGAACAAGCGCCCCAGGCCCGGAATATCGCCCAGCAACGGGACTTTCTGGTTTATCTCGGTGACCTTGTCTTCGATCAGGCCGCCCAGAACCAAAATGGCACCATCGTCGATCAGTACCTTGGTGCGGATTTCACGTTTACTGGTGACCAGGTCCACCGCTGGGCCGGTCACGGGCAATACGTTCTCGACCTTCTGTTCGATTTCCAGGGTGACCGAGTTGTTGTTGTTCACCCGCGGGATAACCTTCAGCTCGGTACCGACGTCTTCACGGGAAACGGTGTTAAACGGATCGGTGCCACTGCCTTCACGCAGCTGCTGCCCGGTGACAAACGGTACGTTCTGGCCCACCAGAATTTCCGCTTCTTCGTTGTCGAGCGCCATCACGGTTGGCGTCGACAAGATATTGGCGTTATTGGAAGACGCCAGGGCATTCAGCGCGACGCGCACATCGGTGCCGCTAAGAAAACCCAAATTAAAACCTGAGCGTATTAAATTTGCTGGGTCTAACGAGCGAGGATTCACCTCTACTCTGTCAACAATAACTCCGTTAGGATCAGTATTGTTAGGATCTGATGGAACTATGGCAACGTCATTTTCAAAGCCAGCAAATACATTGCCTTCATCACTGGCGATCCACTTGATACCCAGTTCGTTATCGGTGCCTTCAGTCACCTCGACGATGATCGCTTCGATCAGTACCTGCGCCCGGCGCACGTCCAGCTTGGCGATCACACCGCGCATGGTTTCCAGCAGTGAGGGCGGCGCGGTAAGAATCAGCGCATTCAGCTCTTCGTTGACCTGAATACTGACTTCAACATTGGCGATCTGCTGGTCTTTCTCCGTTTTCTGGATACTGCCACTCATGCCCTCAAGAATGGGCTTCAGTTCGGCCGCGCTGGCGTATTGCACATACACCACCGCGGTGTTGCCATCGCCGGAAAGCGGCTGGTCCAGGCGATGGATTACCTTTTTCAACTGGCTGCGGGTTACCGGGTCCCCGGTGAGCAGAATACTGTTGGAGCGCTCGTCGACAGCGATACGCAGAGGCTGGATATCGTTACCCGCCTGCTTGCCACCACCCTGCAGCAACTCGGTCATCACCTGCTTCACTTCCTTGGCGGACGCGAACTCAAGCGGCACCAGTTCGATATCGATGGCACCGGCGCGATCCAGCTGGCGGATTAAACGGACAATTTGCTCGATGTTGGCCGCGCGATCCGCGACGATAAGGGTATTGGTATCCGCGTAAGCGGCGAGATGACCAGTTTGCGGAATCAGCGGGCGCAACATTGCGATCAGCTGCGCCGCGGAAATGTTCTCTACCCGTACCGTGCGCACCACCAGTGCCTCACCGGGTGCCCGGCTGCCCTCGTCGACAACGGGAATGGCTTGCTGCTTGGCCAGGGAATCCGGCACCACTTTCCAGGCATCGCCCTGCTCGATCAGGCTAAAGCCATTCACCTGCAGCACCGACATAAATACATCAAACGCCTGCTGGTGGGTCATCGGGTCACCGGCGACCACCGTCACTTTCCCTTTTACGTTCTGGTGAACAATGATGTTCTTGCCGGTAAAGTCCGCAGCCCAATTGATCAGGTCGCGAATGTCGGCATTATCGAGCGACAGGGTCACTCTCTCCTGCATCGACTGAGCCAGCACCGAGAAAGACAGTAAAAAACCCAAGGCGACTGCAACTAGCCGTTGGTGAAACACGCTCATCATTATGATTTTGGCTCTAATTCTTTCTAATCAATAAAAGTTAGGTCTTGAACAAACTCGCAGGCCCCACAATCCCCACCTGCGCCGCCACATTCCTGGCGATTCACTATTCCTGCGATACGCTATTTCTGGCGACTCACTATTCTTGGCGATACGATCTCAACGGTTCGATTGCGCCGCTTGGCGTTCACGCGCCAATTCCCGCAGCTGCTTCAGGCGCTCGCGGATCGATTCTTGCCGGTCGCCGTCAGCGGCGCCCCGATTCGCGCCGATCACCTTCGCGGCCTGCCGCGCGTAATTCTCATACTGCTTGGGCACCGTCGGACGCCCATCTGCATCCGGGTAAGTCAGCTTTTCCATCTGGCCGTTTCTGCGCAAAATGATGTGGTCGACCTCCACCGAGTAGACTTCCGCTCCGCCCGGCAGTGACTGACCTACGTACACGCGCTCGGCCGGCTTGCCCTTTTGCGCAATCAGCGCACTCGCCTGTTCGGCGACACTGCTGCTCAAAACACCAGACAGCACCAGGTTCAGCTGCGTAATAGGAATATTGGCAAGGTCAATTTCCGGCTCCGCCGCTCGCTGGGCGGGGGCCACGCCGAAAAAGGCCGTGGGAGGTATCGAAGATGGAGTGTTGCGCGCCACAGCGCGGGTACTGCGCTCGGCCAACAGGCTGTCGGCGGCGTCACCGCCCGGCATCACCAGATCGCCATAGGCCAACATATTGGTCGTCAGCCAGGCGCCTACGACCGCAACAGTAGCCACCAGGCTGCGCTTTGCCGTGCTGGCAGCAGATCCTGGATTCTGCAGAGCAGAAGATAATGTGCGCTTGACCAAAGACATGATTGAACCCGTCTCTGCTGTACCACAAACAGCGTAATTCTCGTTATTGGGCGCCTATTCTCCGGGCTTACCCGTAGAAAGGCAATCTTCCCCATAAAACAGGTTAATAAACAACCAACCCGTGCGTACAGAAAGATGACGCAGCAGACATCTTATGCGACGCCCCAACAATCAAAAAAGGCGGCCAGAGGCCGCCCTTTCCGGAATGGAGTATATGAACCCAATATTACAATTTGGTTTCCAACTCCGGCACCGCATCAAACAAATCCGCAACCAGGCCGTAGTCGGCCACGGAGAAGATTGGCGCCTCTTCATCTTTGTTGATCGCAACGATCACCTTGGAGTCCTTCATACCCGCCAAGTGCTGGATGGCACCAGAGATACCCACGGCGATGTACAGATCCGGCGCAACGATCTTACCGGTCTGGCCAACCTGCATATCGTTCGGTACGAAGCCTGCATCCACCGCGGCGCGGGATGCACCCACCGCAGCGCCCAGCTTATCGGCAACCTTGTACAGCATTTCGAAGTTTTCACCGTTGCCCATGCCGCGACCACCAGAGATCACAACACTCGCCGCGGTCAGTTCCGGGCGATCGGACTCAGCCAGCTCTTCACCGACAAACTTGGATACATGGGCGTCGTCCACGATATCAACGGTTTCGACCGCCGCGCTGCCGCCTTCGGCCGCCACAGGGTCAAACGCAGTGGTACGCACGGATGCTACCTTGATCGCATCCGAACTCTGCACGGTCGCAATCACGTTACCGGCATAGACCGGACGCTTGAAGGTATCCGGGCTCTCCACGGCAATAATGTCGGAGATCGGCTGTACGTCCAGCAGTGCCGCGGCACGCGGCAGCATGTTCTTACCGGTGGTGGTTGCCGCCGCCAGAACGTGACTGTAATTCTTGCCCAGGTCGGCCACCAGCTTGCCGGTGTTCTCACCCAGCTGATGCTCGTAGGCCGCATTATCGGCAACCAGCACCTTGCTTACGCCGTCAACCTTGGCCGCCGCTTCCGCAACGGCACCACAGCCGCTACCAACAACCAATACGTCGATGTCACCGCCAATAGCCTTGGCTGCAGCGATGGTATTCAGAGTGGCGCCTTTCAGCTCCGCATTATCGTGTTCAGCAATTACCAGAATGCTCATCAGATTACCTTCGCCTCGCTTTTCAGTTTTTCCACCAGTTCCGCTACATCGGCAACCTTGATGCCTGCCTGGCGCTCGGCCGGCGGCTCTACTTTCAAGGTTTTGGTGCGCGGGGCGATATCCACACCCAGCTCATCAGGGGTGGTGACATCCAGCGGCTTGCGCTTGGCCTTCATAATGTTCGGCAGGGATGCGTAACGCGGCTCGTTGAGGCGCAGGTCGGTTGTTACCACCGCCGGCAGGGTCAGCTCAACGGTCTGCAGGCCACCGTCGATTTCACGGGTAACCTTTACGGACTCGCCTTCAACGTTCACTTCGGATGCGAAGGTGCCCTGCCCCATACCGGTCAGCGCAGCCAGCATCTGGCCGGTCTGGTTGTTGTCGCCATCGATGGACTGCTTACCCAGAATCACCAGCTGCGGCTCTTCCTTCTCTACGATGGCTTTCAGGCACTTGGCAACTGCCAGTGGCTGCAGCTCAGCATCGGTTTCTACCTGGATACCGCGATCGGCGCCCAGGGCCAGTGCGGTACGAATCTGTTCCTGGCACTGTTTCGGGCCCATGGAGACAACCACGATCTCGCTGGCTACGCCCTTCTCTTTCAGGCGAACCGCTTCTTCTACCGCAATCTCACAGAAGGGGTTGATGGACATCTTGACATTGGCAGTGTCCACATCAGAACCGTCCGCCTTGGGGCGAACTTTCACGTTGTAATCGACAACGCGCTTCACAGCTACAAGAACTTTCATGAAAATCCCGTCTCAGTAGTCTACATAAAAGCCGCAATCTGCCGCCTACCATGGCGCTGACCTGCGGCGTGGCTAACTCGCGTAGCCTCGCGGCTGAGTGTTTCGCGGCTCGGCCAAGCGCTCCAAGTGAGCGTCTTCGGGCCTCTGCGAGCCGACTTCGAGTTCAAACAGTTGTTTGACCGGGGCGTATGTTGGCCCTTTCACCAAGCAAAATCAATAGTTGAATAGCCAGCCTAACGGTCATTCACAAGATCAATTTCAGGCCATAAACCCTCACTATTCTAGACCGGTGAACCGGGCGAATTACGCCGCTTTTGCCAGCGGATATGAAAAGTTACGCAATTGGTGCGATTGGTCACGGACCGATATAATCGAGAAACCTAAAAGTTGCCTGTCATAATTCGGCGGGTGAATAAGTAAATCAGTTGAGGAGAGACCTGTGGAACGCGAGTCAATGGAATACGACGTAGTCATCGTCGGCGCGGGCCCTGCCGGACTGGCCGCCGCGATTAAGCTACGTCAGATCAATGAAGACATCGCCGTGTGTGTGGTTGAGAAAGGTTCCGAAGTCGGTGCGCACATCCTCTCTGGCGCCGTGTTTGAACCCACCGCCCTGAACGAACTGTTCCCCGACTGGAAAGAGCGCGGTGCGCCGCTGGAAACCCCGGTCGAAGGCGACGATATTTACGTGCTGCGCAGCCCGGAGAAATCTATCAAGGTTCCCGGCATGCTGGTGCCCAGCACCATGCACAACGAAGGCAACTACATTATTAGCCTCGGCAACCTGACCCGCTGGCTCGCCGAGCAAGCCGAAGCGCTGGGCGTGGAGATCTTCCCGGGCTTTGCCGCTGCCGAGGTCCTGTACAACGAAGACGGTTCTGTAAAAGGTATCGCAACCGGCGACATGGGCGTTGGTGCCAACGGCGAGCAAAAAGATAGCTACATGCCCGGCATGGAGCTGCATGCAAAATACACCCTGTTTGCCGAAGGCTGTCGCGGACACCTGGGCAAGCAACTGATTGCCAAATACTCACTGGACGCAGATCGCGAGCCGCAACATTACGGCATCGGCATCAAGGAAATCTGGAAAGTCGACAGCAGCAAGCACCAGCAAGGCCTGGTTGTGCACACTGCAGGCTGGCCGCTGGATGAGTCCGGTTCTTCCGGCGGTGGCTTCCTGTACCACCTGGAAGATGACCAGGTCGTGGTTGGCCTGATCACCGACCTCTCCTATAGCAACCCGCATGTGAGCCCGTTCGACGAGTTCCAGCGTTACAAGCATCACCCCGTGATCAAACAGTACCTGGAAGGCGGACAGCGCGTGGCCTACGGTGCGCGTGCCATTGTAAAAGGTGGCCTGCAGTCGCAGCCCAAGATGACCTTCCCCGGCGGCATGCTGATCGGAGACAACGCCGGCACCCTGAACTTTGCCAAGATCAAGGGTAACCACACCGCAATGAAGTCCGGCATGCTGGCCGCTGAGTCTGTGGCCGAGGCATTGGGTGCTGAACGCGGTAGCGACGAGCTGACCGATTACGCCGAGCGCTACAAAAACAGCTGGGCATGGAAAGAGCTGCACAAGCAGCGCAATTTCGGCCCAGCGCAGCACAAGTGGGGCAACATCTTCGGCGCGGCTTATGCGTTCGTGGACATCAACCTGTTCAAGGGCAAACTGCCGTGGACCCTGAGTGACAGCAAGGCGGACCACGCCCAGCTGAAACCCGCAGCAGACTGCAAAAAGATCGACTATCCGAAGCCGGATGGTGTGCTCAGCTTCGACAAACTGTCTTCGGTGTTTATCTCCAACACCAACCACGAAGAAGACCAGCCGTGCCACCTGACCCTGAAAGACAGCGACATCCCGTTGAACCACAACCTGCCGATTTACGATGAACCGGCGCAGCGCTATTGCCCTGCCGGCGTTTACGAAGTGGTAGAGGACGGTGACGGCAAGCGCTTCCAGATCAACGCACAGAACTGCGTACACTGTAAGACTTGCGACATTAAGGACCCCACCCAGAACATTGTGTGGGTGACTCCGGAAGGTGGCGGCGGCCCCAACTATCCAAACATGTAATTGCTGAGCAGTCAGTGTATGGGGCGCCCAATGGGCGCCCTTTTTTATTGCCTTGAATTTAACAGCCACCGATACGAAAAAAACCGGACACTGTTACCAGCGCCCGGCTCTTTAAGCATCCCTGTTGCTATAATACTTCCAGGTACTTTTTTGTTGTCGAAACCTTTCCGATCAGAACTTGTACTGAGCACTCAGCGCAAAAGACTGGCCGGGCTTTTCTTCGAATACGATCACACTGGCACGCTCAATTTCGATTGCCTCATCCAGCAGGTTCTGCATTTTAGCTTTGATGGTGATTTCTTCGGTCGGGTACCAAGAGTACGTCAGGTCCAGCGAGTGGAACGGCAGCTCATAGGCATCCGGGGCACCGTTACGGCCGGCAGCATACAGACGATCGCCGAACACGTTGTAACCCAGGGTTGCGGTGTGACCGCCATCTGGCGAGTCAAAGCCGACCAGCATGTTAACCACATACTCGGAAGCACCGGTCATTTCACGGATCGGATTGGTAGGCGCATCCGCTTCGGCACCGGCAACCAGCTCGGTTTCCTGGAATGTCAGGTTGCTCTGGACGAAGAAGCTGTCCATGAATTCACCCATAAAACCAAGGCCTTTCAGCGCCTCAATTTCCACACCTGTGATCTCACCAGATTCCGCATTGATAATTTCGCGCGCAACGTTGGTATCACTAGAAGCCAATTCAAAGAACTCGATCGGATCGACAATGTCTTTGTAGAATGCGGATACGGTCAGGTTGTCACCATTGTCGAAATACCACTCACCGCGTACGTCAAAGTTGGTAATCTCAGATGGGCGCGCGTCCGGGTTACCCTTCACCTGCTCGTCGGTAATCGGGTCGATGTAGATCGCCTCAGTAATTTCACGCAGGTCCGGGCGAACCGCGGTCTTACTGGCACCGAAACGCAGCTGGAAGGTCTCCGCCCACAGCGCACCCATGTAGGTCAACGATAGAGACGGATATACCGCATCGTCACTGTACGTCGAATCCCGGAGCACATCTTCATCTGCAGTGATCTGAGGGTCGTCAACGCTGTAACCATAGGGATTCCAGTCGAGTGCAACCTGGTTGTACTCTTCCCAGCGCGCGCCAGCGGAGGCGCGCCAGGTTTCACTCAGGGTCCAGTCAACCTTACCAAATACGGCATCGGTCAAGGTTGCTGCGATATAACTCTGGTTATTGGTACCAGCGCGGTCAAACGCGTAGTCATTGGCCGGGTCAGTGATTTGCGCATCGCCAAACACCTGGTCCAGGCTCCCGCCTAGTGTGGCAGGATCATCAACGTTGATCGCACCAATGCGGAATTCACTCTGCTTGTAGTAGCGCGCCTTTTCGGTACGCGCGAAGCCACCGCTCAACTCCAGTGAAGAACTGGAGAACTCCAACGGCAAGGTAGCGCTCCAACCAAAGTCTGCAACCTCATCTTCCAGCTCAGTAAAACGGAAACCGGAACTGTTTACGCCGTTGCTTACCGAAGAGCTCACTACTTCACCCAGACTGTTGGTCAGGGTGTCCGCATTGACGGTAACCTCATTCGGAATATCGGTCTGGGCCGTGGACTCGGAATAAAACCAGTCCACTTGTAGTTCTTCAGGCGCCCAGTCAAGCAGGCCACCTGGAACCATACCTTTCGTGGCGGGGCCTAGGGTGTGAGTGCCTTGCGCCTGATTCACCAGCAGATCGCGCTCTTCATATTTCAGTGCGTATTCACGGAAACCACGGCCGTCAGACAACTGGCGGTTTTCGTTGAAGTAATCGCGAATAGAAGTATCGTCATCGGTATTGCGCAGATACAAGCTGGTCAGAGTAACTTCGTGGTCGTCGCCATAGCGCACACCCAGATTGAGGTTACCGCTCAAATCTACGGAGTACGTCGAGGTGTTCTCAACATCCACAACTTCTTCCGGCAGACCATAAGAACGCTTGACGGTCTCTTCTTCACGCCAGCGATTCTTATAAGAAGCACCCGCCAGGAAACCTACTTCCAGATCATCGGTGATGTAGAAACGGTTGCCGACGCTGCCTTTGAAATCCATATCCGGATTGCTGGAGTCTTCCTCTACTGCGATGTCGCGGTTCAAGTGCAGGGCCAGCTCACGATTGAGCTGCCTTGCGGCCGCAATTGCTTCAGAGGCTGAGGCATATTCGTTGCCTTCCTGCTCCAGCACTTCGCGAATATCCTGCACACCCAGCTCACCTTTAAAGCGCTGCAGCGCTTGCTCGAGCTCGACAGGCAAGGCACGAGTGCCATCGTCGGTGCCGAAGTCGTCATCGTCACCGCCGCGGTATGACAGTACATCGCCATCGGTCTCGGTGTTGGTGCCGGTACCCAACTCAATTGAGTACGTCAAACCATCGGGGATGCCCTTGGTACGGATATTAACGTTACCACCACCAAAGGTTGCCGCCTGATCGGCAGAGTAGGACTTCTGTACCGCGAGGGAGTCCACCACGGAAGTCGGGAAGATATCCAGCGGGATTACATTACGGGTCAGATCTGGAGACGGGACAGTGGCGCCGTTCAGCGTGGTACTGGAGTAACGCTCACCCAGACCACGAACGTAGACAAACTTGTCGTTTACCAGAGACAGGCCAGCCACACGACGCAGTGCCGCAGCCACTGTAGAATCCCCTACCCGGCCAATCATTTCAGAACCGAGAATGTCGGTTACCACTTCCTCTTCCAGGCGCTCACTCACCAACATCTCTGCCGAGTCTTTCAGGCGCCCCTGAACCATGACTTCTTCAATTTGCTGAGCCTGTGGGCCAGCAATGTTATCCATTTCTACCTGCGCGAATGCGTTAGGAGCAATGACAGAGGCCGTGGCGATAGCCAAAACCAACGGCACTCTTTGAAACTTTTCGTTCTTATCCATTTCCCAGGCCTCTAATCGTTCCTGATCTCAAAATCAAACGAGGCGCCGGCTCCAGCGTGTGAAGGCGGCGCCTCTCAGTCAGAATCTATAAACCTGACCAGCTAAGCACTTACTGCTGCTCGAACCACAGCGCCTGAGCACGGCTGCCGTCGTGCAGGCCGTAAGTCCAGCCAACAGTCCAGTCGCTGTCACCAGCACTCAGAGCACCCAGGTAGGCGCGCTCGATCGGAGAGATGCCAACAGGCGCGTCGTTAACCATCATGCTGTCGGTGTCGATGGAGAATACAGACAGAGGACCTTCCAGCAGCTGCAGGCCAGTGTCGGCAGCGGCGGTCGGGTTCAGAGCGGCGCCGGCCGGCACATCGGCAAATACGTTGCCGTTCGCAACAGCCCAGGCTTCCAGTTCTTCAGCGCCAATCGGGCCACCTTTAGTCTTGTCAGCACAAGCAAAGATGTTGGAAGTGATGCTTGCTTCGGTACCAGCAGCCAGCGCAGCAGTGGTCTCGTCGCTCTCTACACGCAGACAGTAGTTACTACCTTCCACTCCATTTTCATCGGCGGCGAAGGAGCCGATAACCATAGAGTTGGTGATCGTCGGGAAGATACCTTCGCGGAAACGCCAGCCAGCGCCAGGATCGTGCGTACCTTCGCTCTGCGCGGAGATGATGCAGGTCAGACCGTCGATCACCGGACGGCTGTTCAGGCCGGCCTCGATCAGGGCGGAGTAGTCATTGGTATCTTTGTAAGAACCGATACCGTCAGACTCGATACAGTGGTTACCATCGGTTTCGCCCTGAATAACCAGTGCGTTAGTGATGGAGCCGCTCCAGCCTTCATCGATATCGATGGAGTCATCACGCACGTACATGGCCAGATAGTTTTCGAAGCTAACTGCACCACCAAACATTTCAATGCCGTCGTCGTACGTAGAGTAAACCTGCAGGTTCTTGACGATGGTGCCAGAACCAACAGAGCTGAAGGTGATGCCGTTCAGCTCGTCACCATTCGCAACTTCCGCACCGGTGTGCTTAACGCGCACATATTCCATATGGCCGGAGCTGTCACCGTTGTTGTCACCGCCGTAGTTGGACTGATCTTTACCGGCAGCGCCTTCGGCCAGTACGTGACACTCAGAGGTGTTCATTTCAGCATCGTAGGCACACTTGTTTGTGATACCGAAACCGTTGATCACCATACCACCCCACTGCTGTACGTCTTCAGGACCTACAGTGCCCTCTACGTCAGACAGAGAAGTGAAAGTAATTGGGTCTTGCGCAGTACCCACCGCAACCAGCTGGGAACCACGGTTTACAACCATGAACTTGGTGCTATCCGGGAATGCAACCGTTGCGCCGGCCTGCACAGTCAGCTGTGCGCCGTCACCGCCTTCAGCGATACCAGCAGCAGCCATGGTGGTGTCGTCGTCGTAGTTGTTACCAACGAACAGGCTACCTTCAAAAAGGTGCACACCGTTTTCCAGGGCCGGAATTACCAAGTCAACAGTCAACGGGTTGCCGGAATCGACGAACGCTGCGTTGTAGCTACAGTTACCAGTCTCAGCGTTGAATTCGCCCTGCTTAACAGAACCGGCTTTTTCATAAGAGGCACATGGGTTATCGACAACCGCGCCACCGTCACCACCGCCAGTGCTGTTATCTACGGAGTTGTCATTAGTTTCTGGAGCAATGGTAATACCGCCGCTGTCACAGCCAGCCAGAAGACCACTGATAGCAGCTGCCAGCAGCAGCTTCTTGGTTACGAGTTTCATGAATCCCCCTAACAAGGATGAAATGGATTTATCCGTAAATAATTTTTTTAACGGCCAAAGCAATTTGGACGAAGGGGAGTCTAGGAATGGAGTGTTGCGAAAATGTTACGAATGAAAGACGCGAATATGAAATCGAGAAAAATATTTCAAATATTTTGAAATATGAAATTTATGTGTCAGGGATATTTCTCCAATATTTCTAATCTATTTCAGTAAATATTATTCCGGATAAAAAATAATCGGATTTAATTTACGCGAAACATTGGATTGTATTAGTAAGAAATAAATTACAAGGCCGACGAGAGTGTGGCTGAAGATGCCCTAAGGAAGAGTTCAGTATTGGCCGAGCAAAAACTCTTCGCCGTTACTTTTTAACCAGAGCTGGCAGAGTTTGGCAGGAGGCTCATTTGGTTGACGCGGTTCCGCCCAGTCGATCAACTGATAATACACATCCCTCGACATACGCCCTTCAAGCCCATCGCGGACTTCTATATAGGGAATTGGCTGAGATGGCTCACCATAAGGCTTCAGCAGAAGCGGGTGCATTTTGTCTAACGGAAGCACATCCCCGGTATTCGTGGTGAGCAATATCTGCGCACTGTCACCTTCCCCTTCCCGCGCAGCCTGGGTAATTAAAAAAGGCACATCTTCCACCACAATGCGCCACTTCTCGACGGGTGTGACCAGAAAATAATCATCACCCTCTTTCTTGAGGATACTCGCGAACAGCTTTACCAGCGGCTTGCGCTCAATTTCTGTGCCTTCATGAATCCAGTGACCATCGGTCTTGATGATCATATCCATGTCGCCGCAGAGGTCGGGGTTCCAGGAGGATACCGGAGGGTATCCCTGGAACTCGTCCTGCAATTTCTGTAACTGCTGGAATAGTGGCTCAGCCAAAACTGCTACCCGGTGTGCCGGGCGTGTTTTGGGCAACGCCGGCGGGTTGATCCGACTCCTGGTGGCGGCGATTGGAAATGTCACCGATGTGCACACCAACATCCATGATGAACTCCATCAGTCCCTCGCGATCTTCAATAACATCAGAGAACGATTTGGAGTGATACAGTTCAACAGCGCCCTGTACCAGGGCCCAGTAGGTGGAGTAGTAAAAATACGGGGGGACTTTCTTCAGTACGCCCTGTTCCATGCGGCGCTCGAAGACGCGGTTGAGCGCCGAGGCGTTGGAATTACGCAGCGCATGGAGCTCAGCAATCATTTCGGGAGCCAGGTTCAGCGCAATAATCTTTTCTTCAAGCCGCTGAAACAGCCGGTCGCGCGCAGGATCTGCCATGCGCGACTCAAAATAAGCACGTGCCGGGGCGGTAATATCACCCTGCTCTGCAGTTGCCACGGCGCTCTTCAGGCGCTCTGTGAGGGACTTCTCGTAGTCCATCAGCAGGCGCATATAGATCTCGGTCTTAGAGATAAAGTGCTTGTATATGGTGCCTTTACCAATGTCGACGCGTTCAGCAATCTGCTCAACGGTCACCTTCTCTTCACCATGCTCGAGCAACAGCTCCAGCGCTGCGTCCAGGATACGCTGCTCGCGCGCACGGAACCGCTGAACCTTCTCTTTTGCCTTATCCATACTTCCGACCTTAACTGTCCGTAAATTTGGAGACTGAAATTGACTATCCATTCATGAATGATAGGCAATTCCCCTGCTTTGGAAAAGAAATTCGATGAAATTCGCGCCTATCACAGGATTTCGCCCCTCTCTCGCCAAGTTGGTAGAAAGAGATTCCTCAACCCGACTGACGGCAACATCAGCACTTCGGCCGGAGTTAACGGGATAACGGGGTAGCGGGATAGTAAGTCGATATAAAAAATGTAGCCGCAGCCCAAGGTCCCAGCCATACCCCGGCGGCTCGCGCATCGTATTGCTAGGCCGAATGGGAGAATGCGTAATGGCCAGGGCGCTTCGGCTTGCTATCATTCAGCGCGAACCAGACCGCGCCGCATTGGCGCTTCGTAACATTTGTTTTATTTGGGTCCCCTATGCAGGAATTTCTGAGCACGCTGCTCGACGTCGAACGATTAGATAGCAACCTATATCGCAGCCGCAGCCATGTAGAGAACTACAGAAAAGTGCTATTTGGCGGCCAAGTGCTCGGTCAGGCCCTGATGGCAGCAGCGCGGACGGTGGAAGACCGCCTGCCCCATTCTCTGCACGCCTACTTCCTGCGCCCTGGCTCCAGCGAAATGCCGGTAATCTACGATGTGGACCCCATTCGCGACGGCGGCAGCTTCACCACCCGCCGGGTGGTAGCGCGTCAGAACGGCAAAGCCATTTTCAATATGTCCTGCTCGTTTCAGATCGATGAGCCGGGATTCGATCATCAAACTGACATGCCCACCGAGGGCGTTATTCCCCCTGAAAAGCTGAAAAACACCCAGCAGCTGGCGGAAGAAGCCGGCATGAATGACCCTGCGCACAACCAGCGTCGCTACATGGTGGACTTCCGCCCGGTGGATCCAATGAGCTATTTTGGCGCCGCTGTGCGCGAGCCACGCTGTATGTTCTGGTTCAAGGTGGACAGCGAGCTTTCCGACGACCCGATCGAACACCGCAGCGCGCTGTGCTACGCCTCGGATATGGCACTGCTTGGCACCAGCCTGCAGCCGCACCCCATCAGCCTGTTTGACCCGCATATGATGCCGGCAAGCCTGGATCACGCCATGTGGTTCCACCGCCACTTCCGTGCCGACGATTGGCTGCTGTACGTGACCGACAGCCCCTCGGCGAGCGGTGCCCGCGGTTATTGCCGTGGCCAGATCTTTACCCGTGACGGCCGCCTGGTTGCGTCCACCACCCAGGAAGGCCTGATTCGCAAGATCGACCGCTAAGCCGCATCGTGCAAACCTGCCGCCCGCAGCAATCGCGGCAGGTTCGTAAATTTAATGAAATCAGTGGTTTACAGCCCGTGACCGGCTGTTATAATGCCGCCCGCTTTGCAACAAAGCGCGAGCAATTTGCTCGACCTAGTCGGTGAGTAGCGCAGCCTGGTAGCGCACTTCGTTCGGGACGAAGGGGTCGGAGGTTCGAATCCTCTCTCACCGACCATTTTCCCTCCTACCGCTTTCTCATTTTTACACTTCACTGATTGAGCCAGAATCTGCGGCACTGATACCCTTGTTTGTGGTCACAGACACCAGATTTAACCATTCGACATGGGTTTGAGTTCTACCAGTGCGTTTATTTTTACGATTCCTCCTGATTCTCGTCACCCTCTCCCCCTGGGTTACCGCCAACGCCAAGGGCGTGGATTACTACGATGTGCGCTATCAGGCAGCGCTCAAGCCTGAAACTGGCATGGCCGACGTCACCATTACTCTGTCTGGTGATGAACTGCCGAGTAAACTCACGCTGCACTTGAAGCCTGCGCGCCACCACAACATCGAGGGCGACGGTGATATCGAGATGGATGGCGACAAGGCGATCTGGACCCCCAAGGGGAAGACTTCCAGCATCCACTACCAGTTCAAGATCGATAAGAAAAAGGGTTCTGGTCATTACGATTCGCGCATCACCGATGATTGGGCGATTTTGCGCACCGACAAGTTGATCCCACCCATTTCCACCCGCGCACCGCAACGGCTGCACTCCCGCGCTACCCTGGAAATCACTACCCCGAAGAACTGGCGCAGCCTTGCGCCCTACCAAAAAGATGAAGCCGGAGTCTTTATTCTCAAAGATGACGGACGCCGTTTTATTCGCCCGAAAGGCTGGATGATTGCCGGTGACCTGGGGAGCCGACAAGAATTTATTGATGGCACCGACACCGTTGTAGCTGGCCCCCGTGGCAAGGATATCCGACGGCAAGATACGCTCGCCTTTCTCAACTGGACACTTCCGGAACTGAAAAAAGTCTTTCCATTGTTCCCGGACAAACTGCTGATTGTCATGGCGCCCGACCCCATGTGGCGTGGCGGACTTTCCGGTACCCGATCCCTGTTTATCCACTCGGACCGGCCACTCATCTCGGGGAACCGTACCAGCAGCTTGCTGCATGAGCTAATCCACGTGGGCACCGGTATTCGCGGTGACAAGGAAAGCGACTGGATTGTAGAAGGCATCGCAGAGTACTACTCGCTACAGACCCTGCGTCGCACGGGCGGTATCAGCGAGCGCCGCTACCAGGAAACCATGGAGAAACTCGCCGCCTGGGGCGAGGAATCCCCCGACCTCTTGGTGAAGCGCTCTTCTGGCCCAATCACGGCACGCGCGGCTGTTGTTATGGGGGAAATAGACCTCTACATTCAGAGCGCTAGCGATGGTGAACGCAGCTTGGACGATGTGGTAACCGCAATGGCGGCTGATCGCGGGGAAATCACCCTGGACCGGTTTCGCAAGCTCGCAGAAGAGGCCGCAGGCAGCGAAGTTCCCCAGCTAGACCGGACATTTCTTTCAGGCAAAAAAAAGCCCTGACGACGGGGGGGGGGGAGAGCGTCAGGGCCAAGACCATTAGGAGTGAAACTTGGAGGATTTCATCCTTACAACACACGGGGCACCCGTATGGAGGAAGGTGCCCGGCCGGCACTACTAAACACGACGTGGGGGGAGATGTGTGCTAGCCAGCTACTCTCAGTATTAGCCAGCCCCGCAGGATTTCCAGCATGATTCCAGATTCGTTTAGAACAAATCGCAATAGCAGTCCGCTTTTCATTCTGGCTAGTTATTATAGGAACCCGAAACATGGCATTTGCTTACTTTTCACTCACCGGTGAGAAGTTCGAGAAATTGCCTTGACTAATCCTTCGCAGGCCATAGAATAGCGCCCTCTTACACGCCCTGAGGCGCGTAAGTATCAGAAAACGCTGGGATTTTTGGCGATCATCCGCTAAACTCCGCGACGTTTTCATCGCTTGATGCGACACCTATGGCTAGGTGGCAGAGTGGTCATGCAGCGGACTGCAACTCCGTGTACGCCGGTTCGATTCCGACCCTAGCCTCCATATTTCTTGGTCAGCCTATTCAGGCTTGCCAGCATCACTGGCCAACAAACGAGCCAGCTGAGCATCCACTGGCCCGGGTGGTGGAATTGGTAGACACAAGGGATTTAAAATCCCTCGACTTCTGGTCGTGCGGGTTCAAGTCCCGCCCCGGGCACCACTCCTCCTCCCGCACCAAATTCTGAATCCTTATCTCGTTACTATCCGAGCTATTTCCCGCGCAATTTCCGGCCGTCTTTTCCGTCCCGGCTGCTACTGCCGAAACACCTCGACACAACTACACTCAAGAACAAACGGCAGAATATGAGTGTGCGCTGTGCGAAGACCTTACCAAAACCCAGATTTTCATACTCGCCTATCCGCTGTACGCGAGCCCCTTTTAAAGTTCGGCCTGCAACTGCTTTGTTTCATTTGTGTTGCTCTGCACCTGCACCCTGCTCACGGTACTGAGCCGGTAACACCCGAAAACTACATCCGTGCCGAAGTCGATTTCGCACTTGCTGACTTTCAAAAAAATGCTGGCGGCAAGGTGAATACGTTTTTCTACATCACGGAACCGACTCCTCTCGATAACCAAACTGTCGTGCGCATGAATCGCGACACGCTCTACGCCGGTGCCGTAGTTGACACCGAGGGTGGTGCCACGATCACCATTCCAGAATTTCCCGATGATCGATATTTCTCCGTGTACGTGGTCGACAATGATCACTATGCCGCTGCGGTGTATTACACCCCGGGCACTCATAAACTCCCGGAAGACACCAAGTATGCCGCGGTTATTCAGCGCATCCAGCTAAAAGATCCCAGTGACCCCAAAGATGTAGCCCTGGTAAACGCAATGCAAAAAAAGATCACGATTAACGCGACCAGCGCCGACCCATTTCCCACACCGTTGTGGGATAAAGATTCCATGCTCACCCTGCGCAAGGAGTACGAGAAAGAGTTCCAGCAATTTGATCAATACGAGCCCGACTGGATGGGACCCCGGGGAGAAGTCAATGAACAGACCCGCCATCTGGCCGTCGCTGGAGCCATATATTTGTTTCCGGAAAAAGACGCCGTATACATCAACTACACCGGCCCGCAAGACGGATCAAAGTGCTACCGGGCAAACTATGCGGTACCGGACAACAATGCCTTTTGGTCCATCACCGTGTACGGGGATGATGGATTTATGAAGTCTGGCAACAACATTATTAATGACCGCAATGTGACGCTGAATAAAGACAACACCTTTACCGCTTACTTCGGCAGTGAACAAGCTTGCGGCAACCAAGCAAACCGTGTGGATATTACTGATGGCTGGAACTTCCTGATGCGCGTCTATCGGCCTGGCCCTGCGGTATTGAAAAGGGAATACAACTTGCCACCGGTGCAGGTGGTGGAGTAGCGCATCGCAATGGCGGCATCAGTACCTGCAATATAATGCTCGAACTCATTGGCATAGCGGTCATTGCTGCAGTCTGTGTTGCGGCCTGTGTTGCGGCCTTCCGCGTCGTCGCACATCGGAGCAATGCCCAGAATCCACTCAGGCAGCCGCGAGAGGCATTGCGAGCAGTATTGGCAATGAGTGCAAAACTCGCTTGTTCTGCCCACAATATTTCCGGATTCTCCGCGACGCGGATACGCCGCGATCTATGCAAATACTCCCCCCTCTTTCGCCTTGTGACAATCCGCCACGACGGCCAGCTCACAACGGCAAGCCTCGGAAAACTCTTTACCGTGCGTGCGCGATATCGGCCGATGCTAGGCTCGGCGATATTTTCTCCCTTAAATGCCGGGTACGAACAACACCTTTCTACTTACGTGCCAGCGAATACAAATAGGCGGGACGTCAAATCACCTGGTGCCGGTATCCGGTACCAGAATAGCCAGCTGCAGCAGCTGTTATGCCAACAGGTACGGCTAGACAACCTTATGGGGCTGGACACGCGCGCAGTACTGGTAATGCGTGACTGGCGTATTCTTGGAGAAGCCTATGGCAGTGGGATTACCGCCACCACGCCACTGTTCGGCTGGTCATTAACGAAGAGCGTCATTGCCCTGCTCCTCGGCCGCATGGAAACCCTCGGCTTGATGGATAGACACGCTGGCGAGCTGTTCCCCGCTTGGTCTGGTGACGACCGCTCAGTGATTACATTGCATAACCTGCTACAAATGTGTGATGGGCTGCACTTCTGCGAAGACTATCGGCTGGGTAGCGACGTAACGCGTATGTTGTTCGGCCGCGCCCCCTGCTCCCGCTATGCGCTGGAGCGGCCCCTGCAGCATACGCCCGGCACGCAGTTCTCATACGCATCAGGGAGCACCAACCTACTGACACGCTGGATGCACGAGAGACTGGGTGGAACGGAGAAAGTTTTGCATTTTCTGCAAAAGGTATTCATAGAGCCACTCGACACACCCAGCGTATTGATCGAACTGGATGATGATGGCGTTCTGGTAGGCAGCTCCTATGGATACGGTACTGCTCGCGATTGGGCGCGTATTGGACAACTCTACGCCTCTTCCGGCGCGCTTGCCGGCACGCCTCACGAGACACCTTTTATTGATCCTCACTGGATCTCCCAGGCCGCTCAACCCAACACTAGCGACAACGACATTCGTTACGGCTACCAACTCTGGCTAAATTGCCCGGGACGCAGCCAAACGCCATGCCTACACCCACGCCTACCAGAAGACAGTCTTTTCATGCTGGGAAACCGCGAGCAGAAAGTCATGGTGTCGGCATCTCGGAATATTGTAATAGTCCGGCTCGGCTGGTCTGCAACGCCCTATCCTGTCGAAGAGCGGTTTGCAGAAATTCTCGAAGCCGTTGCGGACTAATCGCGGCCGCACACGGCTATCGGCCCTGCATCCATGACCCAGCGCCGCCTTCAACCTTTGCGAGAGTTCGCCAACATCGCCAGGATGAGCTGCGATTCATTGGGCTTTACCTGCAGACCATACTTTTCCGCAATACCCAGAAAACGGCGCAAGTAATATTCCCGGACCGGGCCGTAGGGCGGCATCCACTCATCAGGCCCCTTGTGTCCCTTGCTCTGATTGCGCCCGTCATCGACGAGCCACAGGTTATCGGGATCCTCGGCAAAAGCGCGCTTCTGCTCGCGCGACCACTGTGCCCCACCTCTTTCATGCGCCCATTTAAGCGGCACGATGTGTTCGACATCCAGGTCGGACGCCAACTCAAAAAACTGGCCGGTGTACGGGTCCATCCAGAGACCACCCTGTACCTGGCAACGGCGCGCATCGGCATACGTGATTGGAGCGAGCGAATAACGCTCAAGGAGTTCGTGACGGGTGTTCTGGCAATCGCGATCGGTATCCGACCACTTTGGGAGCCACTCTGCTCGCTTGTATTTGTTGCTTTCAGCGGCGTTAGCCCCGGAGCCAATACAGCATAGGGCAGCAACAAGGGTGACGATTGAACGTGTGTATTTTTGAGGGAAAAATAAGCGAAAAGGCACGATAACTCCATTGGCGCACAAATGCTCGAATGGAACTATCGTACCGAATTGATTGCGACCTGAAAATCCGCGTCTCTACACGAGACGCCAGATCTGTGAACGCGTTATAAATCGATTAGGAAGGGGACGAATCCTCGCCATTCAGCGCAGGCCAGGCCGCACGCAAATAGACCACCATCGTCCAAAGTGTCAGGGCAGCGGCGACATACAGCAGGATGTAGCCGATGGTTTCCATCACCGGGAACTCCTCCACATCAAAGGCCAGCAACACGATGATCGCGGCCATTTGCGCCGTGGTTTTAATCTTACCCACGTAGTTCACCGCGACGTTACCGCGCTGACCCAGTTCGGCCATCCACTCACGCAGGGCAGAAACCGCAATCTCGCGGCCGATAATAATGGCCGCGGCGATGGTAAATAGGCGGTGGTCATGCAGGTCAACCAACAGTACCAGGGCCGTCGCCACCATCAGCTTATCCGCCACTGGGTCCAGGAAGGCACCAAAGGGGGTACTCTGATTAAGCTTGCGTGCGAGATAGCCGTCAAGCCAGTCGGTCGCGGCGGCAATGGAGAAGATGAGAGCGGAGGCAACGTAGCTCCACTTGTAAGGAAGATAGAAAACCAGCACAAAAACCGGGATGAGCGCTACGCGCAGCAGGGTCAATTTGTTGGCGAGAGTCATGCTGGTCCTTTTACATTCGCTGAACACACTTCGTCGGCACTGCGTAACTTAGCAATCTAGCGGCGAAAAATAAACGCTAATGGGCGATGCGCCCCCAGTGCGGAATATTTGTACAACGCATTTATTCATTGTGGAGGGAGGAGTATATCTCTTGCGCCAGCTTCCGGCTCACTCCCTCTACGCTGGCAATCTGATTGACCGACGCCCGCAAGACCTCCTGCAGCCCCCCAAAATGATGGAGCAAAGCACGGCGGCGTGCAGGGCCGACACCGGGTATACCCTCGAGTGGTGATTCCCGGCGTTTTTTGTCGCGCCGCTGACGGTGCCCGGTAATCGCAAAGCGGTGGGCCTCGTCGCGCACTTGCTGAATCAAGTGCAGCGCCGGAGAGTCCGACTCGAGCACCAACTCGCGATTTTGCGCAACGACATGCAGAGTTTCGAAGCCCGCCTTGCGGGTTGTGCCTTTTGCGACACCGATAATCTGGACACCGAGCACACCGAGCTCATTCAATGTATCAATCGCCTGGCGAACCTGTCCTTTGCCTCCGTCCACCAGCAGAATATTTGGAAAGCGCCCCTCCCCCTTGGACAGTCGCGCATAGCGCCGCTGCAGTGCCTGCCCCATGGCTGCGTAATCGTCACCGGCGGTGATGCCGTCAATGTTGAAGCGCCGATAATCCGACTTGACCGGACCTCCGGTATCAAACACCACACAGGATGCCACCGTGGCCTCACCACTGGAATGGCTGATATCAAAGCACTCCAGCCGCTCGGGTAGCTCGCTGAGCTGCAGGATGCCCTGCAAGTCTTCAAATCGGTCCTGCAGCTTCTGCTGGGATGCCGTGCGACTTTGCAAATTCTGGCTGGCGGCCTGCTGCGCCATTTCTACCCAGGAGGCGCGATTACCCCGCAGGCGATTGAGCAGCTGTACGTCTTTCCCCGATTGCTCGGCAAGCGCATGCGCGAGCAGATCACCATCCTCCAACTGCTCGGGCATCAGTATTTCGCGTGGTATTTCCCGATTCCCCCCAAGGTAGAACTGCGGAACGAATGCCGACAACAGTTCGGAGGGCTCGAGCCCAAGCTTCTCATTGGGATAATAACTGCGGCTACCCAAGATGCGCCCCTGCCGAATAAACAACACATGCACACAACACAGGCCACCCGATGTCGCGGCGCCCAGAACATCGACATCACCACCGGCACTTTCCGCAACCTGATCCGATTGCAGCCTCCGCAAGGCGACTATCTGATCGCGCAGGCGCGCGGCTCTCTCAAACTCGAGGCTCGCCGAGGCCTTCTCCATCGCATCCGCCAACTCGCGAATGATGCTGTCACTTTTTCCGGCGAGAAACATTTGCGCGTGGCGTACATCCGCCCGATATTCCTCGGCGCCGATAAAGTCCACGCAAGGCGCGGTGCAACGCTCTATCTGGTATTGCAGGCAGGGACGTGAGCGATTCGCGAAGACGCTGTCTTCACAGGTGCGAAGCCGAAAGGTCTTTTGCAGGAAGTTGAGGCTGTCCCTGACCGAAGATGCATTGGGAAAGGGACCAAAGTAGTCGCCTTTTTTCCGTTTGGAACCACGATGAAAGGCAATACGCGGAAAGGTGTCTTTGCTGGACAGGAAGATGTACGGATAGCCCTTATCATCCTTCAGCATTACGTTATAGGGCGGACGCTGGGACTTAATCAGGCTCTGCTCAAGCACCAGTGCCTCAGTTTCACTGCGCGTAACAGTCACTTCAATGTCGGCGATCTTTTCAACCAGAGCCATGGTCTTGGCGGTCAGGCCGGTCGCACGAAAATAACTTGCCAGGCGGTTACGCAGATTCTTGGCCTTGCCCACATACAAGACCTTACCCCCGGCATCAAACATCTGATAAACACCGGGCTTGCGTGTGACCGTAGATAAAAACCGCTTACTGTCGAACATCGCAAATCATCAATTCAGAACCAAACCTGTATCAGTGCGGCGCAAACGGCACCAAAACGAAACAGGGGCCAGCAAGGGCCCCTGTTCTACATTTCTACGGAGAAACCGCTTCGCACCAGTGCTAGAGCGCCTCTTCGGGGTCCAGTACATGGTGCTTGACCGCCAGCAAGGTCAACTCGACATCCGAGTGCAGACCCAGCTTTTCAAAAATGCGGTAGCGATAGGTATTCACTGTTTTCGGGCTGACCGCAAGTGTATCGGCAATCTCGGCAACCTTGCTGCCATTGACGATCATCACCGCGGTTTGCAATTCGCGCTCAGACAGCTCATCAAAGGGCGATGAGCCGCCGCTGACACTGCGCAGCGCCAGCTTAGTGGCCATGGAGGAACTAATATACGTCTCCCCTGCCACCACAGAGCGAATTGCCCGCACCATCTCTTCCAGGTCCGCGCCCTTGGTGACGTAACCTTTGGCGCCCGCCTGAATCAAGCGGCTCGGGAACAAGTCGTCATCCAGTGCGCTAACAGCAATAACCCTGGACTCCGGAACACGGGCAATCAGTTTGCGCGTCGCCTCGAGACCACCCATGCCAGGCATGCGCACGTCCATCAGAACGACGTCAACCGGGGTTTCGCGCACGAAAGCGATGGCATCTTCACCGCTCTTGGCTTCACCGACCACTTCAATATCGGACACATCCCCCAGCATACGGGATATCCCCATACGCACGAGGTCATGATCGTCTACCACTAAGACTTTTATCAAATTAGCCCCAACCACGGATTTTCAATCAGCTTTCGCGATATTTTCCTACTGAATACAGTTCGCGTAAAACTAAATTTCTTGTTATTGCTCAGCAGGTTACTCCTGCAAAGATCCATCCACAGAGCCCATGGAAAACATACCAGACTAATGTCTTGATGCAAAGCAAGGTTTCCATAAGAAATTGAAGACAAATTCGGCGAAATTCCAACACTTATCAGAGATATGTGCCGGACATACGTGTATTTGCAAGAGATCGTTTTGCCGACAAATTGTGCAGACGGCGTGGTACGACTTCAATAGACTCGGAAGAGCTATCCGCCTCAGGGGGGCGGTGTGCTTGCTGTCCCTGCAGGCGCGAGGGGGTGTGCGTATGACGGGAGCATTATTTTTCAGCGACGTCATACTCAGCGCCGGAATCCGCCAGTACCGGCGCTTTACTCATATAAGCAGGCGGCAGGCCAAACTGCCGATCAGGGGTAAAAACGCGGCTCAGGCTCGAGTGTCACACCAAATTTGTTTTTGATATCGGCGGCGATTTCGCGGGCCAGCCCGACAACCTGCTGCCCACTGCAATGCCCGGGGTTCACCAGGACCAGGGCCTGACGGTCGTGGACACCGACACCATCGCGCTGGAAACCTCGCCAGCCGGCATTGTCGATCAGCCAACCGGCGGCTAATTTCCAGCGATCACCAGCGGCATAGGCGACGACACCGGGGTGTGACGCCTTGAGTGCCGTATATTGGGTTTCACTCACCACCGGGTTCTTGAAGAAGCTGCCGGTATTGGGAATTTCCACCGGGTTAGGGAGTTTACTGTTGCGGATCTCAATCACGGCATCGGCAATGGCCGCAGGCGTTAGCACATCCAGCGACTCACCCTTATCGGCAAAAAACTGCTGCAGCGCCGGGTAATCAACCCGCGGCTTCCAGGTGTTCGGCAAGCGCAAAACCACCTCGCAGATCAGGTAACGATCCTTACCGGCACCTTTGAAGATACTGTCACGATAACCAAACGCACAGTCATCTGCTCTAAACGTCACCAGATCGCCGCTGGAAATCTCAACTGCGGTCAACTGCTCAAAATAGTCTTTGAGCTCCACGCCATAAGCACCGATATTTTGAATAGGAGCCGCGCCGATGTTTCCCGGAATCAGCGCCAAATTCTCCAGGCCGCCAAATCCGCCCTCCACGCTGCGCATGACCAGCTGATGCCAGTTCTCGCCGGCAGCCGCAACAATGCGCACACCGTCTGCATCTTTCTCAAATTCCAGGCCACGCATACCCAAGTGCAACACCAGCCCAGGGAAGTCATCGGTAAGCACAATATTGCTGCCGCCGCCGAGGGGCAAAATGGGCAACGATCTCTCCCGGGCAAACGCAAGCGCCTCCCGCAATTCCTCAAGGGAAGTCACCGCGCAAAAGTGCTTGGCGCGCGCGGCTATCGTCATCGTATTAAATGGCTGCAGATCAATATCGGACTGAATCATGTACTACCAGTGCTTGAAGATACGCATGTGACGGATTTTACGGTCAGCGCTCCGGGAAACTCAGGCAAACTACTCACGCAAATAACTTAGGCACACTGCTCACGCAAACAGCGCACGCATTCGCACAAGGTCCTGCTCAGTATCGACGCCACCGGGTACTTCTTCGCAGGCATCGTCCACATGGATGGCATGGCCGTTGTACAGGAACCGAAGCTGTTCCAATGCTTCAAATTCCTCGATTGGTGCCATCGGCCACGCCACAAACAAGTTGAGCAAGGCTGCCCGGTAAGCATAGATGCCAATATGGCGGCGCGAATTCAGGCCTTCTGGCAAAGCGCCCTGCCCCGCGGCGAATGCGTCGCGCGGCCATGGAATTGGCGCTCGCGAAAAATATCGCGCCAGCCCCGAGCCCTCGCACACCACCTTGACGATATTGGGATTCAAAAAGTCTTCGACGGATTCAATCGGCTCCGCAAGTGTCGCCACACCGGCATCGGTATTGCGCGCCAGATTCGCAGCCACCTGGTTGATCACTGCCGGAGGGATCAGCGGCTCATCCCCCTGCACGTTCACCAGAATCCTGTCGTCGGCCAGGCCTAATTGCTGGGCCACTTCCTGCAAACGATCGGTACCCGACGCGTGCTCCGGGCTGGTCATGCAAACCTTGCCGCCGAATGCAGTGACAGTCTCTGCAACCCGCCCATCGTCCGTGGCGACGACCACCCGCTCTGCGGCGCTCTCTAGGGCGCGCTCATAAACACGCTGGACCATCGGCTTGCCGGCGATTTCCGCCAGTGGCTTGCCTGGCAGTCGGCTCGATGCGTAGCGCGCTGGAATAATTACGTCAAAACTGGGGGCGCTTGCAGAACTACTCGTACGGGTCATGCGGGTTCGAAGCTCTCAAGGTGTTGATGAATGCGCTGGTAAAAGGCTTGCGGCAACTGGGCGCGTGCTTCCAGCGCCCACCAGTGGCTTTGCCAGAAGTCCCGGCATTTCACCGCGTCTTTCATGGTCATGATAACTGGTGTAATGCCATCCAACTGCAGTTCCTGCGCACTGTACTGGTGGTGATCCGGGAATGGCAATTCCGTGACGGTATACCCCGCTGCGCGTAGGGCATTGAAAAAGCGCTGTGGATTTCCGATACCGGCAACCGCATTGCAAGGGCCAATGTCGGGCCCGGACTCCAGCTTTAACGATGAAGTCTGGTCCAGGTTGAACTGGTGCCACAGTGCCGGCTCAAGCTCCATGGTGAAGTCGAGCTTCTCGCCGCACTGGGACAGGGTCAATTCGCTCGGCAGGCCGTTGGCAACGACCATGTCGACGCTATCGAGTCGATCTACCGATTCGCGCAGCGGGCCACGGGGCAACAAATGGCCGTTGCCCAACCCCCGCTGCCCGTCCACCACACAGATTTCCATACTGCGCCACAAGGCATAATGTTGCAGGCCATCGTCCGACAGGATGACATCGCAACCGTGTTGCTCGATGAGGGCCTCCGCAGCTTCGAGACGCTTGGGCGCAACCATCACTGGCAGACCCGTCATCAGGTGCAGCATAAGTGGCTCGTCACCAGACTCTAACGGGTGGGATTGTGCGGTAACGTTGTAGGGGTAATGTTTGGCTCGGCCACCGTAACCCCGACTGATGATGCCGGGCTTGCGTCCGCGCTCTTGTAACCAGCGTCCCAGCTCGGCAACCAAGGGCGTCTTCCCTGCGCCACCTACGGTGATATTACCCACCACAATCACCGGTACCGGCAAGGGTGCAGGCTTATTCCGCTGCTTCCGCCAGCGGCTTCCGTGGCGAAAAGCCACCTCGAGCGGTGCAAGTAGCGGCAGTTGATGACCGCTGTCCTCGCCACCACTGGTGGCCGGATACCAGCGTTTGTTCAACCAGTCTTCTAGCGACATTTCGCCAAGCGCTCCCTATCCCTGTGTTGACGTATGCGATGAACAAGCCAATCAGCCTGTTCCCTCGGCATTTTGTTGTTGTAGCAAAAGTGCGTAGCGACCGCCGCGGGCAAGAAGCTCGCTATGGCTGCCCTGCTCTACGATACGGCCCTGCTCCATCACCAGGATACAGTCGGCATTCTCAATGGTGCTGAGGCGGTGGGCGATCACAAAGGTCGTACGGTCTTTCATGACCTCACCCAGAGCCGCCTGAATATGCCGCTCTGAGGTATTGTCGAGTGCGGACGTCGCTTCGTCGAGAATCAGTAGTGGAGAATCCTTCAGCAACGCCCGGGCGATCGCCAGGCGCTGGCGCTGGCCACCGGAGAGAATCTGCGCATTGTCGCCCAATACCGTCTGCTCACCCTCGGGCAATTCCTCGATAAAGCTGCGCGCGTGCGCCAGATCAATCGCCTGCTGCACTTCGGCATCAGGCTTTCCTTCCAGCTCACCGTAGGCAATATTGCGGTACACCGTGTCATTGAACAGCACGATACTTTGCGAAACCAGGCTGATTTGTTCTCTCAAATCCGCCAACGGCAACTGCGTGATGTCCACACCATCCAACAGGATGCGCCCAGAGGTTGGCTCGTAAAAACGGGACAGCAGGCTCACCAGCGTGCTCTTGCCGGAACCGGAAGAGCCCACCAGTGCGATCGTCTTGCCAGCTTCGACGGTAAAACTGATATCCGAGAGGACATCCGGCCCATCTTCTGAATAGCGGAAACTGAGATTGTCGAACGTCACCTGCCCGGTTACCGGCTCCGGCAACTGAGCGGTACCGCCGGTGGGCTCTTTTGGTGAATCGATCACATCGAAAATACTTTCCGCTGCCGCAATACCCTTCTGGATTTCTGCGTAAACCTCAGAAAGGTTACGAATAGGTTTGGCCAGCGACGCGGCGGCACCGATATATGACGCGAAGACCCCGGCGGTCATGGATTCCACCATTCCCGGCGCCAGTGCAAACCAGACCAGTAAAGCGGTGGCGAGACCAACGAGAATCTGGATTACTGAAACACTCGCGTTATCCGCCACCACCAGTTTCATAAACTGCTGGCGGTTGGCGTTACTCGCCGCTTGAAAGCGTGTGTTCTCGTATTTTTGCCCACCATACATCCGCACCACCTCATAGCCATTGATGGCTTCCTGAGTTACGTGGGTAACATCACCCATGGTGTTTTGGATACGGTGGCTGAGTTTGCGGAAACGCTTGCCAACAATGCCGACGATGGCAGCGATAATCGGAACAAACAGAAAAAACGTCAGGGTCAACTTCCAGTTCACCATCAACAAATAGGTCAAAAGACCGATCGCGGTGAACGAGGAGCGAAAGATCACTTTCAGCGATTTGGTAATGGAGTTGGTTACCTGCTCAACGTTGTAGGCAACCTTGGAAATCAAAAATGCACCGGTGTAGCGGTCAAAGTAGCTACTGGGCAGACGCCCGATGTGTGCGAACAGTTCGGTGCGCAACTGATGGATAACCGCACGCGCCACATACGCCAGGCCGTAACTCCCGATAAAGTTACCCAGCGCGCGCAGGGCCACGATTATCAGCATGCCCAGAGGTACTAGCCAGCGCGCGGTTTCCTGCGGCATGTGGCCACCGGGGAAAAACCCGGCGACATACTTGGACAGGAAGCCACGCCCGGCATCAATGCCCACACCCACCGCATCCAGCAGTAACTCGGTCACCGCAATCAGCGCCACCTCCATGGTGGAGAACAGCAGGAAACCAAACACCGCAAGGACAAACAGCGGCCAGTGCGGCGCCGCATACGACAGCAGACGACGGTAGGTCTTGGCTCCGTTCTTCGGCTTGCGTGGCGGTTGCGGGGATTTATCCATAAACAATCAGGTTGTGGCCATTCGACTCAACAGCTCAATCAGAGCCGAACACGCGGTCAGAAGCGCCGGAGCGCCAGTTTGGTACTCCGGTTTACACTTTATAGATTACTGTTCGCCCGGCTGCCGCGTGGTAATGCTGAGGTGTACGAACCCCAACTGACCAGCCGCATCCATTGCACGGACCACAGCCTGGTGCTCTGCGGTGGCATCGGCAGTAATGATCAGCGGGCGATTGTACTCGCCAGCCGACACTTCCGACAGTGCCGATTTGAGGGTGGCCAGCTTCTTGTTGATCAGCGCACGACCATCAACAGAATAGGAACCGTCTGCGTTGATAAGGATTTCGACCGTGGACGGCGGTGCCTCCGCCTTTGGCCCGGAGGCCTCGGGGAGGTTGAGTTTCAGGTGGCTTTCCTTGGTAAAGGTGGTAGACACCATAAAAAAGATCAGCAGCAGGAAGACCACATCGATTAGTGGCGTGAGGTTAACCCCATCCTGCTCTTGGCTTTGGCGGCGGAATTGCATCGAGCGCTCCTGAATCCTGGAAATTAAGCTCAGGCGGCTTCGATGCGGCGGTCGCTATGCAGCGCATCCACAAGTTTTACCGCTTCCTGCTCCATGGTCACCACAATGGAGTCCACGCGGCGCTGGAAGTAGCGATGGGCCATCAGCGCGGGAATCGCCACGCTCAGGCCAGCAGCAGTGGTGATCAGGGCCTGGGAGATACCCCCCGCCAGCACCCCGGCGTTACCGGTACCCTCCTGCATGATGGCGGTGAAAACCTGAATCATACCCAGCACGGTGCCCAGCAGGCCGATCAGCGGCGCGACTGCGGCGATGGTGCCGAGCACATTGAGGAAACGCTCCAGCTCGTGAACCACCTTGCTGGCCGCCTCTTCGATGCTGTCTTTCATGACCTCCCGGCCATGCTTGGAATTGGACAGGCCTGCGGCAAAGATCCGCCCCAGCGGGCTGGAATCGCGCAGCTCCTTGATCTTGTCCGAGTTCAGCTGATTGCTGCGCAGGCTACCCCAGACCTCGCCCAACAGGGCGCGGGGCGCGATTTTGCGCTCATTCAGGGTCCAAAGACGCTCGATGAAAATGGCGATAACAGCAACAGAACAAAGCAGGATTGGCAGCATCAGCCAGCCGCCGGATTTGATGATTTCTAACACGTTTGTGCCCCAGACTGCGTACGGGATTCTTATGGTATCTGTGTATAAATTCGGCACCTAATCAACGATATTCGATGCCGTGACCCGAAACTCTACCACAGCTATCAGCGGCAGCTAAGTGTCTGATTGTTATAATTTTTGTTGCTGTGACCCGCATACCAAAAGCGTCCTTCCGCGCGCGCCTCGTGAATCTCCAGCTGACTGGCCGAATCCCACGAAAATCGAACGGCCCCGCTATCTGCCGTATTAAGCTGCCCCACTCCGGCTTTTGTATACCGGGCGACGACGTCGTTATGCGGGTGCCCGAAGCGATGTTTATAGCCCGCACTGAACACCACACAATCCGGTCGCGCCCACTGAATAAAAGCATCCGATGACGAAGTACGGGAGCCGTGGTGTGGGGCTATTAATACATCCACCGGCAAAAAGTCCGGATACTGGCGGGCAAGCCGCTGCTCTACCCTGCGCGAGATATCACCGGTTAGGAGAATCCGTACATCTCCCCACTCCAGCAGGGCCACACAACTGTGATCGTTCTCCTCACCACTAAGCCGCGGAAGTTCTTCGCCCTGCCCCGCTACCGCTTCTGGCCACAGCCATGTCACAGTCAGGCCACCAAGGCTGTGCGATTGACCAGCCGCACAGCGTTTGCTGGCAGTGCTGCCAGGCAAACTGTCAGCCAGACGCCGTGCCAGCAGGCCGGGTGAATAGCTCTCGACGACCCCAAGTTGCTCCGATAGACCGGCCACGCCACCGGCGTGGTCCCGATCCCCGTGACTTACCACCAGTTGATCCACCGTATCCCTACCGAGCGCCCGAAGGTAAGGCGCGACCACCGCCGCGCCAGCGCTCCATCCCGCGGGGGTTGCGGCACCGGTATCAAAAACCAGCGTGTGCTCCTGAGTCATTGCGGTAACCGCCAAACCCTGCCCTACATCCAATACCGACAATTCAAGATAGGGAGATTGCGCTCGCTGTATTGGCAAAGCGCTAAACATAACCACCGGCACCAACAGCCAAGCCAACCCGCGCCCCGGCAGCCCCTTGGGAAGCAGCCAAATCACGCAACTCAAAGCTCCGAGCAAGGCCACCCAGGTGGAGGGAACCGGCAGCGCATACCAGCCGGGCACGGTGTCATCTACGGCACGCATAAATCCCAACAGCCATTGCAGTTGCACGTCTGCCAAATGCCAGAACAGGGTGAAAAAGGATTGAGGCAGCAAAGCCCCAAGAAGTATCAGCGGCAGAATGGTGAGCCCTACCCACGGGATGGCAACCAGATTAACGAGCAGGCCGGTCAGGCTAAGCCCGGAGAAAATCATGAGCGAAGGGATCAGCAAGCCAACCACAATTGCCAGCTGGCTGCGCACATTATTTGTGAAGCCGGCATACAAAACGCGCGCGCTGCACTCTGGTAACCCCTGCACATCCTCGCGCCCGGCGATCGCGCTCACCGGTAAACGGCCCTGAAACCGCAATAACAAAACCGCGACCGCAACAAAGGAAAGCCAAAACCCAGCATTCAGCACCGCCAGGGGCTGCCATGACAGCACCCCACATAACGCCAGGGCCAGCGCCAAGTGAGCATCAAGTCGGCGCCGGAGCATCAAAGTCAGGAGTGCGACCGCAGCCATAAGCAATGCGCGCTGCGCAGAAAGCGGCGCACCACTCAACAGGGTATACAGGGTAGCCGCAAGCAAGCCGATGGCTCCCGCCAGGCCCACCGGGTTGCGGAACAATCGCGGAGCCCAGGGGAGCAATCCGCCCAAACGGCCCAACAAACCGCCGATAACGAAAAAGCAGGCAGCCACCATACCAACGTGCAGCCCCGAGATCGCCAGCAAATGCGCGGTACCCGTCCGCTGCAGCAAGCCGCGGGTACTCTCATCGATACCACCGCGATCTCCCAGCAGCAGTGCCCGCATCAGCGTGGCCGATGCATAGCCATCTGCGCCGCCTCCACCAAGTCCATCCCGCAGACTCTCGCGCAGCGCATCGATGCCTGTCCCCTGAGCGAGTAACTTGGGCTGCTGGTCGCGGTCGCGCACATAGCCGGTGGCAAATACCCCCTGCTCCAGTAGCCACGCCTCGTAATCGAAGGTGTGCGGATTTGTGCTGCCGCGGGGCTGTTTCAAGCGGAGCCGCAGCTGCCAGAGACTACCCGCACGCAAGCCCGCCAACTGTTCTGGGACCATCCGATACCAGCCGAGCTGAACGACTCTATTCACAAAACGGGGATCGGCAGCGTTAGTAATACGGGCACGAAACCGCGCATCGCGGTAGCCGCGCGCGGCCGGTAACGGACCCCCGAAGTAAGACACAGCGGGCGCGTTTTGTGGCAGGGAGACCACCTGAACGGTGACATCGTGGTCCGAACCATGGAGGTCCGCAGGAAGGCGCTGCTCGAGCGACTGGAGATTCGCCGCCAGAGCCCAGCAAGCACCAAAAACAAACGGGAACAAAAGGCGGAACACCAGCGGCCGCAGGCCACCATGCGCGGTATCAGCGATACCGGTGACCAAAAGAGTGAGCCAGAGCGCCCCGAACAACAGCAAAATCTGGTCGGCCAGCACAGCATTGCCCGGCAGTGTCGGCCAGTAGGCGACCTGGCCGATGCCAAGCGCGCACATCCACAGGCTCACCGTGGGACTCGGTTGCCAGTTGCTCCCAAACCTCTTCATGACCGATGTCCGTTCGGTCCGTGCACCACATCCATGTTGCTCTTCCAAGTAGCTAGCCCAATTCTCTAGCCCAACTCACTAGCCCAAGTAACTCGTCCAATTAACTCACTTAACCGGAAAACCACGGCCCAAAGCTCCCACTCCCTGGAGTATTTCACGGTGCCGATTTACCAGGGCCGACCCAACTGGCCCGGAGGTCGAGATATTACAGAAATTTTCCCTCACACCCCATAAACGAGCAAAAAATAATCAAGGCTAAGCAAAATGGAGGAATTTTGGTCTCCAGCAAGATGATCCGATCAAGCCTCTGACTGTCATACGAAGCTCGAAATTCAGACAAAAACATCCTGTCTTTCCTGCCGGAGAGCCATATCGAGCAGCGCTTAGTCACATAACTTTCAAATATTTTTCATCTTTCACATGTTTGTAACATAAGTGCAGCAAACTGCGCGGCATCTGAAGAACACAACCTATTGCATCCATTTTCTCTACTACTTCGATATGAGAGCAGACATGAAAAAGACCGCTATCTCTCTGGCCCTGGTTGCCGCACTGCCTACCGTTGCCAACGCCGAAGAGCTCTTCGACTTCTACGGTAAAGCCAACGTTTCCTTCCAATCCAATGACGAAGGTGACGGCGCGGTTACCGACGTATCCAGCAACGCCTCTCGCCTGGGTGTAAAAGGTGAGCTGCCGCTGGATAGCGGTATCAAGGGCATCTACAAGATGGAATATCAGGTAAACATGGATGGCGACGGCGACACTTTTAGCCAGCGCAACATCTATGCCGGCCTGGAAGGCGGCTTCGGTCAGGCGATCGCCGGTAAGTTCGACTCCCCGCTGAAAGTTGCGCAGAAGAAAGTTGACCTGTTCAACGACCTCGAAGGTGATATCAAGAGCCTGGTTACCAAGAGCGACAACCGTCCGTCCAACGCGGTTCAGTACACCACTCCGTCTTTCGGTGGTTTCAAAGTAGCCGCTGCCTACATCAGCAACGAAGACGCTGAGATCCTGGACGACGCTGGTGAAGTCGTAGACACTCGCGACAACGGTACCTCCCTGTCTTTCGCATACGATAAAGACGACGTTTACCTGGCATACGCGTACGACATGGGCGTTGAAGGTAACGACTGGGATGTGGCCCGCATGGTAGCCCAGTACACCCTCGGCAACCTGCAGGTTGGCGGTCTGTATGAAGAACAGGAAAAAGCAGACAGCAGCAAGCAAGATGGCTGGATGACTTCTGTTGCTTACAAGATCGACAAGTGGACGGCAAAAGCACAATACGGCCAGTCTGACATTGTGAAGACTGACGGCGAAACCTTCAGCCTGGGTCTGGACTACAAACTGTCCTCCGCTGCCAAGGTTTTCACCTTCTACACCGACGAAACTGCTGCCGATGACTACTCCCGCAGCTACGTTGGCGTAGGTACTGAATTCAAGTTCTAAACCGAGCTTGAAGTCGACCCCCTAACTTGAGGGCGCAACTCCATGAGTCGCGCCCTTTTTTATTGCCTGCCGATTTATTTTGTGACAAGTCGCGTTAATCCACGCCATCTGCCCGCTATTTTTTCCTGCACACCACGGCGCTTGGTTCTCTATGCTAGGATCTGCAATCCAACAGAATAAAAAGGTCTTCTACCGCCATGCACCGCACAAAGATCGCCCTGATTTTCGCATCCGCAATTTTGGCCGCCTGTAGCAAAAGCTCTGACCCTGTTAGCAAAGAAGATTCCGCCAAGCTGGATACACCCAAGGCTGCTGTGCAGCAAGCGGCCCTGCCCGCCGGTGTCACCTTGGTAGAGACCTTCGATGGCAACGGCGCAGATATTGCGATTCCTTACGAGAAATACAAACTCGATAACGGCCTCACCGTTGTTCTGCACGAAGACCACTCTGACCCACTGGTGCATGTTGATGTCACCTATCACGTGGGTTCGAACCGGGAGGACCCGGGCCGCTCCGGCTTCGCGCACTTCTTCGAGCACATGATGTTTCAGGGTTCGGTGAATGTCGGGGACGAAGAACATTTCCGCATCATCACCGAAGCCGGCGGTACCATGAATGGCACCACCAATAGCGACCGCACCAACTACTACCAGACGGTGCCGGCCAACCAGCTCGAAACCGTGCTGTGGCTTGAGTCTGACCGCATGGGGGTGTTCCTGGATGCGGTTACCCAGGAGAAGTTCGAGGTACAACGGGAGACGGTAAAAAACGAGCGCGGCCAACGCGTCGACAACCGCCCCTATGGGCGTGCGCTTGAGACCATGTTCGCCTCAACCTATCCCGACGGCCACCCCTACTCCTGGCCGGTGATCGGCTGGCTCGAAGATCTGAACAAAGCCGACCTAAGTGACCTGAAGCGGTTCTTCTTGCGCTGGTATGGGCCCAACAATGCGGTCATCACCATTGGCGGTGATATCGACAGGGCCCAAACCCTTGAGTGGGTATCCAAGTATTTCGCCCCGATTCCCGCGGGCCCTGAAGTTAAAGACCTGCCCAAGCAGCCCGCCAAGCTCGACGCCGACCGCTATGTCACCCTGGAAGACAACATCCACCTGCCTGCACTGGCCATGATGATGCCCACCGTGCACTACGGCCATGCTGACGAGCCGGCGCTGGACGCTGCCGCCGCTATTCTCGGTCAAGGCCAGGACTCCATGCTGTACCAGCGCCTGGTGCAGACGGGTCGCGCCGTATCCGCAAGCGTGAGCCACTCCTGTAAAGAGCTCGCGTGTGAGATGTGGTTTATCGTGATTCAGAATCCGGCATCCGGTGAAACGCTCGCCGAGATGGAACAGGCAGTGCGTGACACCCTGACGGAATTTGCCAGCCGCGGCGTCACCGAAGACGACCTGGTTAAATTCAAAGCCGGTTACGAGTCTGGCCGTATCTTTGGCCTGCAATCGGTGTCCGGCAAAGTCTCCACGCTCGCCGCATTCGAAACCTTTACCGGCAGCCCCAAAGGCATCGACAAAGAAATTAATGCGTACCTCGCCATCAAAACCGATGACGTGACCCGGGTATTCGACCAGTACATTGCCAAGCAACCCTCGGTGCTGCTCAGTGTCGTGCCGAACGGCAAGCCCGAACTGGCTGCGGCGAAGCAAAATCACGAATGGACGCGCACGATTCCGGAAACCTATGCCGATCAAGGCCAGGAGCTGGCGTTGCGCCCGGTGAAAGATACATTTGATCGCAGTGTGCAACCCACCCCGGGAGTTAACCCCCAGGTAGAGCTGCCGACGATACAGGACGGCAAACTTGAGAACGGCATTCGACTGCTCGCCGTGCAGAACGACGAAACGCCCACGATTACCGTACGCGCGGTGTTCGATGTAGGTCAGCGGGACGAGCCCCGCGGCAAGGCGGGCCTGACCTCGCTGATGACCTCTCTGATGACCGAAGCAACCACCGAGCGCAGCGCAGCCGAATTCACCGAGGCACTGAAACGCCTGGGTGCCAGTGTCAGCGTGAGCAGCGGCCAATACGAAACAACGGTTACCCTGAATGTGCTGGAAAAGCACCTGGATACTGCCGTGCCGCTCATGATGGAGCGCATGCTCAAACCCGCCTTCAGCGAAGCGGATTTTGATCGCATCAAGCAGCAAACCATTGAAGGGTTGCAGCAAGCGCGCAAAACGCCACAAGGTCTGGCAACTCGTGCGGTAGGCGCGGTCATGCGCGGTACCGAGCACCCGCTTAGCTACCCCGGTAATGGCCTGCCGAGCACGGTGGAAAACATCACGCTCGAAGACGTGAAACAGTACTACAAGGCGCACTTCCCCCGTCACCTGAGCGGCATCACCGTAAGCACCAGCCTGCCTACCCCGCGCATCCTCGAATCGCTCAATGAGCTGGCAAAGCTGGAAGTATCCGAGCCGACCCGCGCAGCGATTGCCCTGGAGAAGCCATCGATTGATGGGCGTACCGTGTATCTGGTCAACAAGGAGGGCGCGGCACAATCCAGCCTGCGCGTGGGCCAGCATGGTTTACCCTACGACGCACTCGGTGATTACTACCTCGCCTACCTTGGCAACTTCCCGCTGGGCGGCAACTTCAATAGCCGCATCAATCTCAACCTGCGTGAGGACAAAGGCTATACCTATGGTGCCCGCTCCTATCTGATCGGCGAGCCCGAGGACGGCATGTACATGCTGAGTTCGGAAGTGAAGAAAGACGCGACCGCCGATGCCCTCAACGAAGTACTGACCGAGTTTGAAAACTTCGACAGCAAAGGCATGACCGAAACAGAGTTCAAGTACCTGCGCTCTGCCATCGGCCAGCAGGAAGCCCGCAAATATGAAACGCCAAGCAATAAGCTCAGCCTGCTGAACAATATCCTCCGCTACGACCTGCCGCTGGATTACCGCACCCAGCAGAACGCATTGCTAAAGGAAACCGATCGCGATGCCCTGAACAAGGTCATCACCGGCCTACTCGATCCACAAAATATGGCCATTGTGGTGGTAGGCGACGCCGCCAACATTCGGGATAGCCTTGAGGATCTGGAAATTCCGATTGTTGAACTGGATGAGGATGGGAATGTACGCAAAGCAGATCAAGCCGCAACAGCGACTGAGTCTGCCAGTGGCTAATTTCTAAGATTCTTGCCTCTGAATCTACCGACATAATGAAGCCCACCATTTTGGTGGGCTTTGTATTTTGGGCGACCGAAACCATCCCTTCCAAAATTTGCGTCATTGGGCATAATGAACGCCGAGTATTTCGCGGTAGCAAAGGCTGATGCAGGTAAATATTGAGTTTTGGGGTGTCGACCGCACCCCAGTAGTGATTATCGACGACCTGTACCCGGATGCTGAGCAATTAATCAGCACCGCCGAACATGCCCATTGGATTCGAGAAAACCCAAATTACCCGGGCATACGCGCACAGGTACCCGCAGATTACCTGAGCAAAACCCTGAAACTCGCCGCCGAGGCAATTCGACAAGCCTTCGGACTGGACCTACACAACGGCCTTGCCAGCGCCGCCATCCGTAACGCATTTTGCTGCTTCTCCCTGGTGACCCAGCCACCAGAGACCCTAAAACCTATCCAGTCACTACCGCACTTTGATGCTGTGACCGGCCAACAGTTGGCCATGCTGCATTATCTGTGCGATGAACCTTTTTCCGGAACGCGATTTTTCAAGCACAAGGAAAGCGGACTCGAAAACGTGCTTCATGAGCAGGCCTCAGCCTATCAGACTCAGGTCGGAACACTCCTCGGTTCGGTAAAGCCGGGTTATGCAAGCCAATGCAATGAGTGGTACGAGGCCATCGGCGACGTTGCGGCAAAGTTTAATCGTGTGGCCTTCTATCCCGCCAGCCTGCTGCACTCCGGCGTGGTGGATAATGGGGAACTCCTCTCCGACAGTGCGCGCCATGGCAGGCTGACAATTACTGGTTTTATTGATTTAGCATCGAAACTGGAATGGTAAGCTCGGCGTACCTGATTAACCTTCGCGCCGAGCCTTGTCTCTCAGAATCCAGATCAAAACCAATTCTTAGACATTACGAATAGGCCTTGTCCCGCGCTGCATGGAGTTTTTTATAGCTCTCGATCAGGCGCAGGTGCTTATCCAGTCCCTCGAGGCGCATATTGGTCGGCGTCAATCCATAAAACCGCACGCTTCCGTCGACGGACCCAACCACCGCGTCCATGGTTTCAACACCAAACATGCGTTGCAAATTGGCAAGGTAGTCATCAAGCGCCAGCGCATCATCCAGGGTGATTTCCAACACCGCCTGCACGGCGCGGTAAAACAGCTCACGCTCCACCGTGTTGTCGTTGTACTGCAAGAATGCCTCTACCGACTCCAATGCCTCCTCGTATCGCTGCAATGCCAATTGGATCAGAAGCTTCAGTTCGAGTACCGTTAGCTGGCCCCACACAGTATTTTCATCGAACTCGACACCTATTAGCGTGATGATGGTTTCGTAGTTGTCGATCTGGCTTTCTTCCAACCGCTCCAGCAGGTCTTCCAACTCCGCGTCTTCCAGGCGATGCAGGTTGAGAATATCTTCGCGGTAATCCAGTGCCTTATTGGTATTGTCCCAGATCAGATCATCTACCGGGTACACTTCGGAATACCCTGGCACCAGAATCCGGCACGCCGGTGCGCCCAGGTCCTCGTAGCTCGCCATGTAGACCTCCCTACCCATCGACTCAAGGATTCCGAAAAGGCGATCCGCTTCGGTCTCGTTGGAATCAGCGTGATTACCGGAGAAATCCCACTCGACAAATTCGTAGTCAGACTTGGCGCTGAAGAAACGCCATGAAACCACACCGGTGGAATCGATAAAGTGCTCGACGAAGTTGTGGGGCTCGGTTACCGCCAGGCTATTAAAGGTAGGCGCTGGGATATCGTTCAACCCTTCGAAGCTGCGCCCCTGCATCAATTCCGTGAGGCTGCGCTCCAGCGCAACATGTAAGCTCGGGTGTGCGCCGAAGGAAGCAAACACGCCGCCGTTGCGCGGGTTCATCAAAGTCACACACATCACTGGGAACTGGCCACCGAGCGATGCGTCCTTCACCAGGATCGGGAAGCCCTGCTTTTCCAGCTCATCAATCCCTTCAATAATATCGGGGTACTTTTCCAGTATGGAGCGCGGCACATCCGGCAAGGCAATTTCCTGTTCGAGAATTTCCTTCTTCACTGCCCGTTCAAAGATCTCAGACAGACACTGTACCTGTGCCTCGGCCAGCGTATTACCGGCACTCATGCCATTACTCAGGAACAGGTTCTCGATCAGGTTTGACGGGAAATAGACGGTCTCGCCATCGGACTTGCGGACAAATGGCAGCGAGCAAATACCGCGATCAATGCGTCCAGAATTGGTATCCACCAAATTGGAACCGGCCAGCTCACCGTCCGGGTTGTAAATCGGCAGGGTGTAATCATCGAGGACGCCTTCTGGAAGCGCATCGTCCTCCTCCAGTTCGAACCAGCGCTCATTGGGGTAATGCACAAAGGGCTGGTTCGCGATTTCTTCGCCAAAGAACTGGTCGTTATAGAAGAAATTGCAATTCAGGCGCTCGATAAATTCGCCCAGTGCAGAACACAGCGCGCTCTCTTTGGTGGCACCCTTGCCATTGGTGAAGCACATGGGTGATGCCGCATCCCGAATATGCAGGGACCATACGTGCGGCACGATATTGCGCCAGGAGGCGATTTCAATCTTCATGCCCAAGTCCGCGAGGATTTTGGTCATGTTGGCAATAGTTTGTTCCAGCGGCAGGTCCTTGCCTTCAATAAAGGTCTGATGCTCGGCATCTGGGGAACCCATCAACAGCGCCTGCGCGTCCTCCGCCAGGTTCTCGACCGTCTCGATCTGGAAGTCAGGGCCAGTCTGGATCACCTTCTTCACGGTGCAGCGGTCGATGGAGCGCAGGATGCCCTGCCGGTCCTTCTCTGAGATGTCTTCTGGCAGTTCCACCTGAATCTTGAAGATCTGGTTATAGCGGTCTTCCGGGTCGACGATATTGTTCTGGGAAAGGCGGATATTGTCGGTAGGTATATCCCGCGCCAGGCAGTACACCCGGACGAAATACGCGGCACACAGCGCCGACGACGCCAGGAAGTAATCGAACGGGCTCGGCGCCGAACCATCCCCCTTATAGCGGATCGGCTGATCAGTAATGACTGTAAAGTCGTCAAACTTGGCTTCAAGTCTGAGGTTGTCAAGGAAGTTGACGCTGATTTCCATGGGGAACTACCAGATTTCGACTGCTACTAAGCAAGCCTAGGAAAGGAATTCATTAAGTACGTATTGAGTAATTTTATCAGATACTGCTCAGTGGCCTGCATTCAAGAACAAATACAGGCCAGAGCATTAGCTTACGAGGCAGCAGAAATAGAACTGGTTTTAGAGAGGCGGGAAAAATCGGTCATTGCCATAATCTTGGGCTTTAGTTTCAGTGCATTTTTTTCTACAAAATGCCAAGAAACATATGCGAGTACAAATACAACCAAAGTCGCCACTACAGTATGACTGTATGGATTCAATCCCGGAAATGCCATTGCGACTACTTGCTGTACCGGCCATGCATAAATGTATACCCCATAAGAAATATCCCCCAAACTTTTATCTATACCTAAGTTTTTGGTCGCATAAGCCAAGTAGAAGATAATATAGGCAAAAAATGGAGGAGACACATAGAGATACCACCCCTCACCAAAAGAACTAACCAAAACAATAAGAGAAAAAATTGCCAGCTTTCCATTTACCGGAACTGAAGCCCGATTTAAATAGAAGAACACACCAACAATAAAGAACAAGCCCGGGCGACCCCATTTGTCATTGACTCCCAAAAGAGGAACGTCTGAAAAATTAAAATAAGAGAACGCCAGCACACCGAATATTGTAAGGTTTGCTAGAGCCCTTTTTCCGAGCAATCCGAAAAACCCAATACAAGCGAGCAGGAAATAGCAGTAAACCTCAACATTCAATGTCCATAGTGAACCATTCATGGATCTACGGCGATTATCCTCAAACACCCCCGGTAATGACCACTCCATTCGGAATATCGCAAATCCATTCTTTAAATATTCCCAAGTCTTTGCACTGGTCAAATACTCCACAAGCGGCAATGTCGTGAGCACAACCCCGAGAACAAATACACATATGAGCACACATAGCATCAAACCTGGTAAGACGCGAAGTGCCCGTGAAATGATGTAATCCTTCACCCCTCGGTTGAGCAGACTAGCACAAACAAGAAAGCCGCTTATTATAAAAAAACCATGAACAGCGAAACTTCCAATCCACTCCGACCCTTTGAAGATTGAATTCAACGGGTTTTTCAAACCATGGGTAGGCTGTATTGCAAAGCTGTGGCCAAACAGTACGAGCCACGCAAAAATTAGCCGAATTAATGTGAAATTATTTTCGCGATTGCCGTCGTATTCGACCAGCATTTTAGATTCGGGGGCTGTGCTCATAAACTACCTTTGCGAGCCTATCGGTGGTATTAGGCTTGACTTGCATTACCTAAATATTCGTTATCACGTCACACAATAAATGGAACCGGGAATTCAGCCAATTCGTATCAGGGCCAAGATATCGTGACGTAGAATTTCGAGCGAGATCTTAGCTTAAACTGCATATGAATCAAACCAATAGCCAAGCGCATGGCTAAGCAGACCCAGAAGAACAAATACCGATCAATTGGTTCACTTATTGAGCGCCAGAGATGTGGGCTTATACCTTAGGGGTAGGGTTTGAAATACGAGTGCTGCATCCGGGGGAGTTACTAGATCTCAGGGTTAACGCCAGAAACACGGCTTGAGGCGCGGCATTATCCAGAATTTAGGGTAGCTCGTCTTCCTCTGGGTAACCGAAGGCCAATCGGTACACAAGTGGAGCACCGCCAGTGCTGACATCCCCGCCAGACCTCACTTTGCCGCAGTCTATAACCGTGAAAATCAGAATTGTTATAGGATACGGGGGTACGCGGTATAACGATAATCATGACCCGGAGATGCTATGAAGCCCCAGATAGCCGTACTCGCTATGACAATGCTGGCCGCCGGCTGTGACAAGCCGACCGACGAAAACACCCCCTCCTCGCCTGATACCAGCGCCCTGGCTGCCAAAGTCGCCCCCCCTGTCGCAAAGAAAGTCCCACATAAGATGGAGATCCATGGCCACGAACGGGTGGATCCCTATTACTGGATGCGCGACGATTCCCGCAGCGATCCCGAGATGCTGGCGCACCTGGAGGCAGAAAACAGCTATGTCGACCAGGTCATGGAGCACACCAAGCCGCTGCAGGACGCCCTTTACGAGGAAATGGTTGGGCGGCTGGAAAAGGACAAGTCTTCGGTGCCGGTGAAGGTACGTGGCTACTGGTACTACACCCGCTATGAGTCGGATGGTGAATACCCGATCCACGCGCGTAAGAAAGACAGCCTGGAAGCCGCAGAAGAGGTTCTGCTGAACGTAAATAGCCTGGCCGAGGGCCAGTCCTACTTTAATGTGGCGCAAACCGCGGTCTCCCCAAACAACACCCTGCTCGCCTACCCGGAAGACACCGTCGGTCGCCGTATTTACACCATTCGCTTCAAAGACCTGAACACGGGCGAGCTGCTGGACGACCAGCTGGAGAATGCCGAAGGTACGGTAGTCTGGGCGAACGATAACCAGACCGTGTACTACATCAACAAGGACCCGCAGACCCTGCTCGGCTATCAGGTTAAGCGACACAAGCTGGGCACGCCGCAAAGCGAAGATGTAGTTGTCTACGAAGAGAAAGACAACACCTTTTACACCTTTATTTCCAAGTCTCGCGACGGTTCGATGGTCTATATCCATCATTACTCAACGTTGGTGAAGGGCGTCTCTGCACTGGATGCCAACACTCCGAACGGCGAGTTTCAGCCTTTGCACCCACTCGAACCCAGACATGAATATTTTGTGCAGAAGCTGGGTGATGCGTTTTTTATACAGACCAACTGGCAGGCAGAGAACTTCCGCCTGATGCAAGCAACCTTGGATACAGTCAGCGACAAATCCCAGTGGGTCGAGGTGATCCCGCATCGGGAAAATGTATTGCTGGAAGACTTCACCACCTTTGAAGGTCGGCTCGCCGTAGTCGAACGGGCCGATGGGCAGTCCGCATTACGTATTATCGGCCTGTCGAATGAAGATGATTTCGAAGTCGGGTTCAACGACCCCGTCTACCAGCTGTCTCTGAGCCGAAATCCGGAAGTATCCGCGGATGCGGTACGCATTTCCTATTCGAGCCTCACCACACCCAATACCATTTATGATGCGGACCTGCTGACCGGTGATCTCAAACTGTTGAAACAGGACAAGGTCCTCGGTGATTTCGATCGTACCCGCTACCAGGCAGAGGGTATTCGCATTACTGCGCGGGATGGCAAGGAGATCCCGGTATCACTGGTATACCGTAAAGATCTGTTCAAGAAAGACGGCTCCCACCCAATGCTGCAGTATGGCTATGGGTCCTACGGCAACACCATCGACCCGGTGTTTGTTCCCAGCATCTTCTCGCTGCTGGATCGCGGCTTTGTATTCTCCATCGCACACATTCGTGGAAGCCAGAAGCTGGGGCGCCCCTGGTATGAAGATGGCAAGATGTTTAACAAAAAGAACACCTTTACCGACTTTATCGATGTCACCAAGGGGCTGGTTGAGCAGAAATACGCCGCTTCCGACAAGGTTTTTGCATCGGGCGGTAGCGCGGGCGGCCTGTTGATGGGTGCGGTAGTAAATATGGAGCCCGACCTCTATCGCGGCATTACTGCCAAGGTGCCGTTTGTGGATGTAGTCACCACTATGCTGGACGAATCTATTCCACTGACCGTAAATGAATACGACGAGTGGGGTAACCCGAACAACAAGGATAGTTATGAGTACATGCTGTCCTATTCACCCTACGACCAGGTAAAAGCGCAAGATTACCCCAGCATGCTGGTAACCACCGGCCTGCACGATTCCCAGGTGCAGTATTTTGAACCCATGAAATGGGTGGCAAAGTTGCGCGATCTGAAAACCGATGATAACCAGCTCCTGTTCCATACCAATATGGAAGCCGGACATGGTGGTTCTTCCGGCCGCTTCCGCCGCAATAAAGAGCGCGCGCTCGAGTATGCATTCTACCTGGACCTTCTCGGGAAAGGTCAGCTAGAGAGCAGAGCGGTGGATACCAAGCAATAGTCAACTAGCTTGCCACAAGGTCCGATGCATACTGTGTATCGGGCCTTGCCCTCCTCGCTGTCCTTCCTTTTTTCCTACTTGCCTTTCCATAGGTCCTTGCCCCCTACTTCTTGGTCCCCTACTTCTTCGCCCCCGACTTCCCTCGATTTCTCTCCAAACCCTCACACCGAGATACACACTGCCGCACATTCGTGCGCAAGCACCATTGTGATGCAGCGCAATGCACCGTTTTACTTCTTTATCGATGGTTGGTCAGGCGTTCTACAACTTAGGCATGAGATACGAAGGTATCAGGGTAAAAAGACGTCGCAGGAATATAATGGCGCCCGCGATCATTGAGAGATTTCGCGTGCCTCAAAAGGGAAGCAAGATGGTAACCGAGCAACTCTGAAGCACACTAGCCCAAGCGACTGTCATTAAAAGGGAGTATGACATGCGATTATCTTTTGCGCTGTGCTTAATCTTTTCTGCCCAAGTATTTTCACCTCAGCTTACTGCTGAAACAGAGGCCACCCCGGTCTCACAACCGCTGCTCAGCCCAACCACAATTTCAGCAGACAACCTCGCAAACCGGCAACTTCTGGTGAAGTTTCGTGAGGGGTCGACCAGTAGCATCTGGAATCAGATTCTGCAGCCTTACGCGTATACCTCGACACAAACAATCTACTCGCCGGTAAAGTTTTTGCAGAGTTTCAACCAACAGCTTGCCGCATGGCAACTGGTTACCTTCGACACGGCCTCCGGCGCAGGTAACAGCTTCGAGGCGCTTAGGAATAATCCTGACGTTGAGTATGTAGCACCCAATTCGGCATTTCAGCTGCAGTCGCTACCCAATGACTACACCCCGTCCCAGTGGGGGCTACTCAATGATGGTGAAAGTGACGGTGTGCCCGGCGCAGACATCGATGCCGACCAGGGCTGGGCAATTCGTAATTCCGCAGAGGATGTGGTCATCGCCGTTATTGATACGGGCATCGACTACACACATCCCGATCTCGCTGGGAACATGTGGGTCAACGAAGGCGAAATCCCCAACAACAATATCGATGACGATGGCAATGGTTTTATCGATGATGTGCACGGCTACGACTTTGCCGATAAGGACGGTGATCCAATCGATACCGATAGTCACGGCACTCATGTTGCCGGCATTATCGGGGCAGAAGGCAACAATGGTATAGGTATTTCAGGTGTGGCCTGGAAAGCCAAGCTGATGGCAGTCAAGATTTTTGCTGACAATTCGAAAGTTACCTATGCATCCGACATTGTGAGCGGCATCCTTTATGCTGCGGATATGGGCGCACGGGTTTCAAATAACTCCTATGGTGGAGTGTTTAACGATGCTGTCGCCGAAGAAATTTTCAACCGTCCGATCGCTGATGCAATTCGCTACGCTGGTGAAGCGGACATGCTCTTTGTCGCTGCAGCAGGTAACAATGGGTTCAATGCCGACGCAATGCTCGGGGTAACCTCACCGGCAACGATCGACCTACCGAATGTAATTTCCGTCGCTGCGAGTACGCGCACCGATGAGCGCGCAAGCTTCTCAAACTATGGCGTAGTGGGTGCCGACATTGCGGCACCAGGCAAGGATATCCTCTCGACAATCCCCGGTGCTGAGTACGCGAGCTATAGTGGCACCTCGATGGCGGCGCCTTTTGTTGCTGGCGCGGCCGCGCTGGTTGCGGCGCAGTTCCCCGAACTTTCCGCAGAAGAATTGCGTGCAGTACTCATTCAGAGCGCTGAGCCTGCCGAAGCACTGGCCGGTGTCTCCATCTCCGGAGGCCGGTTGAACCTGCAGCGCGCTCTTACCCACATCCCGACAGGTAGCTGCCCAACCTACTCCGCCACACCCATGAACCATCACCTCGCCGGGCGCGCAGACTACTGTACCGGCAGTTTCGTAAACTTTTGCGCGGCGGGCAGTAATGAATACATCGGGACCAACTACGTGGTGGAGCCCGTGGTACTTTTCGAGTCCGACACAGGCTTCTACAGCACCAACAACCTCTGTGCCCCCAGCAATACGCCGCCATTACTCGCAGGCAATTCCCAACAGCAAGTCTTTTTGCGTGAAGGTGACATACCATCGGCCCCTCTGATCTCTGCCACCGATCGACAGGATGGCGACCTCACCACCGCGGTTGTCGATAGCGGCACTCCTGAAACTCAAACTGCCGGATTCTATCTACGGCACTTTCAGGTCGCCGATACCGGCAATCTCACTGCAGTACCCTGGGTACAGAAAATCAACGTGCTCGCAGAAGACGCGCCACCGCGCCTCGCTCTGCTCGGCCCGGCCTGTGATTTCTGGTGGTGCGATGTGGCTCTGCATGCTGTGGGTCAGCCTTGGCAAGATCCTGGCTACATTGGCTGGGACCTACTCGATGGCGATCTTACTGATGCCGTCACATACACCGAAGTAGACGTCAACTCCCTTGGTGTGCAGACGATCCGCTACGCGGTTTCTGACAGTGCGGGCAACACCTTCGAAAGTGCTGCATTTCGCCTCGTCGGCGTCGCCGACGCCGAGCTGCCCCTCGTGGAATTTGAAAACTCCTACAACAGAAAGTACCTGAACAACTCGGCAGCCTCTGAACGCCAAAACATTCGCACTTATCGTCGTGACGAAGGATTTTTCGACCCTAGTGCCTATGTGCTGGATCTGAAGGATGGTTTTCAATACCTGCCGCAAGAGGCATTCGATCACAATGTGGATCTTTCCCGCGACGGTCAATATCTGGTAACGGCGACCTTTACCGACACGGATAGCAATACCGTAGAGGCCGAGCAGTATGTTGAGGTAGTCACAGACACCCAGCCGCCGGTTTTGACGCTAATCGGGGCGTCCAGTATGGAGATCGAAATTGGCGATAATTACATTGAGCCCGGTTACCTTGTCGACGACGACCTTGACGCAAACCCCTGGGTCACACGTGGGGCTATGCCGGATACCTACACGGAAGGTGTTTACGCCAGAACTTACACAGCGCACGATGCAAGCGGCAACAGCAGCCCTGTCATTTCGCGCACAATTAACGTAGTGCGCAGCCACTGGGACCACACCCCAGTATGGCGAGGGCAAAGTTGGGGCGGAAATGCAGATGGGACAATTAGTGTCAACGCCAGGTTCTTTGATATCGATGACGATATCGAATCCATCGAACTCCTGTACAACGATGACAACCGACTGTTGCCGATCAATGGCATGACTTTCGATCCCGAGACTCATATCTTCGGCGCCAGTTTTTTACTGAGCGCGGAGCCCGGCGATTACACACTGGTGGTATTGGCCCGCGACACGAACGGCAACGAGGCGCGCTCACGTGAGTTTACCGCGACAATCCTGCCGGCGGCGCAACCACCGGTTATCGAATCATTGACCCTCACCGTGGTTGGCTATGAAGTCCAGATTAACGGCTCTATCAGTGATGCCAATGGTGACGCAGAACAGCTAAGCGTTAGTTCAGCGCTCAACTTCACATGCTCGGGTATTGCCGAGTTCGAATGCACCGCAACAGCCAGTGGCGCCGGCAACTATGGGATTCTGGTGCAGGCTATCGACAGTAAGGGAAATGCCAGTGCGTTAGAAAATCGTCAGGCACAGGTAACCGCAGCCTGCGAGACGGCAACAAACACGGCACACATCAGCGCCGGCCGCGCGGTCGAGTGTGGAACCCTGTTTACCTCGAGCGCCTGTGCGGTCGGCTCTGGCGATGCGCTGGGTTCGAGCTCACTATGGTTCCCTGCCACCACTACACTGTTGGAGACAGGCCCAGGCTATTGGGAAAAGGTCGCCAGCTGCCCTTGAGGCCTGCATGGTAGATGCTGTTTGGGCGGCTCTGCAAAGAGCCGCCCTAATTTATGCCTGCGGGTTTAGACACCGACAATACGTGCGCGAAAGTTACGCCCTTTCAGCTTGCCATCGGCAAGCTTTTTGAGCGCTTTTTTCGCAACGGGGCGCTCTACTGCGACGAAAGTGGAGAAATCAAACAGCTGAATTTTGCCAATCTGCTTACCGTCGATACCACCATCACCGGTCAGCGCGCCAACAACATCGCCGGCACGCACCTTCTGCTTTTTACCGCCATCAATCTGCAGGGTCGTCATGATGGGGCGCTTCGGTGCAAAACCCTGTGGTACTTCGGGCACATCCTGCAGGGGGATTTCCTGCCCCATTATCGTCTCCAGGCGCTCCAGCTTGTAGACTTCTTTTTTACTCACCAGCGAAATCGCCACGCCCTTCTGCCCTGCCCGTCCGGTACGGCCAACGCGGTGTACATGCACCTCCGGGTCGCGTGAAAGGTGGTAGTTCACTACGATCGGAAGTTCTTCAATATCCAGGCCGCGCGCGGCAACATCGGTGGCGACCAGAATTGACGCGCTGCCATTGGCGAAGAGCGTCAGAGTCCGGTCACGCTCCTTCTGTTCCATATCACCGTGCAGGGCGAGCGCGGCAAAGCCAGCACGCTTGAGTGCATTGGCGGCCTCATCGGTTTCCTTTTTGGTATTGCAGAATATCAGTGCCGATGACGCATCGTGAGTGGCGAGTAATTGATACAGGGCAGCGGGTCGCGCCTCATTGTTTTGCACCCGATAGTACTTTTGCTCAATCGTGCTCTTGGTGTGACCCGCAGCCACCTCTACCTTCACCGGATCGCTGAGCACGCGGCCAGCGAGTGCATCGATCGTACTTGGGTAGGTTGCAGAAAATAGCAGCGTCTGCCGCTCTCTCGGTAAGGTGGCAAGGATTTGGTCCAGCACCGCCTGGAAGCCCATATCGAGCATGCGGTCGGCTTCGTCCAGTACCAGAGTTTCCACACTGCCAAGGTCGAGATTACCCTTGCGCAAATGATCTTCGATGCGGCCAGGTGTACCGACCACAATATGGGCACCGTGCTTGAGGGAACCGATTTGTGGGCCGAACGGCATCCCCCCGCACAGGGTCAAGATCTTGATATTGTGAATGGCACGTGCCAGTTTCCGCAGCTCCCGCGCCACCTGATCCGCCAGTTCACGGGTTGGGCACAATACCAGTGCCTGCACGCGGAACTGCTCCACCCGCAGTTTCTGCAGTAGCCCGAGGCCAAACGCCACCGTTTTACCGGAGCCAGTCTTGGCCTGACCGATCACATCCTTGCCCGCCACCATCGCCGGCAACGCGGCCGCCTGGATTTCCGTCAGTTGCGCGTAGCCCAGATCCTTTAAGTTCTTCAGCAAGGCGGGCTTGAGTGGCAAGGACTGGAAATCTTTCGGGTATGTGTTTTCAGAAGTTGAGGAAGTCACGATATAGGCTCAAGTATTGGTAGGCACAAATATTGGTTCCGGGCGACGCGGGGGGCGCGCTGTAGGGAGGCGGCATATTGTAGGTAAGCCCGGCCCACTTTCCTACAACAAGTGATATCAATCGCCGTACCCGGTCATTTCCAGGTAGCCGGCACCATTGTGGCTGCCCTCGACGGTGACCGGTCCTTCCCAGTAGCGCATGGCGCCCGTATTCCAGTATTCGCCGGGCCAGGATCGCACATCGAGTTCGAGGCCTGCCGATGGCACTGCAAGCGCCCATGCCACAGGCACCTGGCCAAACTGGGTATTTCGGTGCTTTGTCGCGACGAGACTGAAATCGTCTGGTTTCAGCGCCACCGCAGTCCCATCCGCAGCCACCAGGGTGGCCGAGAAATAATCCTCCGCGCCACGCACACGAAACACCATCAAGTGGCGGCCGTCGTCCAGGTGCAGGGCCATCCAGTCCCAGCCTGTCTGGTCTTCTCTCAGATACTGACTGCTCCACTCCCGGTCGAACCAGCCCTGCCCGCTTACCGTAAAGGTTACAGTGTCTTCCTGATCCAGGATTGTTATCTCACCATCGATCGCCAGGTACGGATAGCTAAAATACATGGAGCCGCCGCCTCCTGCAGACTTAGCGCTGAAGCCCTGTTCACCATGGAAGATCGGTGGCAATTGCGGCTTGATGCGCAAACGGAAGCGAAATTCTGGCTCTGCCACTTCGAGTATCCAGTGGCCATCGCCATCGGATGCCATCTGCCAGTGGTCAATCCAAGCACGGAACGGATCGGCTACGACGTCGGCTTGTCCGTTCCCGCCCCTTGCCGCACGGTCGGCAAACCGGTGCTGTGTCGGACGACTCACCGCTGCGTGGGCGAACCACACTTCGTTGCGCTGCCAACCCAGCGTTTTGTCCCGCTCGTCATTCGCGTACGGGCCCGGTTTTATGCCATTGCGAAACAGTGTCCACTGCACACCGAATTGCTCGCCGTTCACACTCTCCAGATTCGCCGTCAGGTACCACCACTCCAGGCGATACTCCGGGTGCGGTCCCATATCTCGCGGGAACTCGATCTGCATGCCTGAATGAGCCTGTTTGAAGCCCTCCGGTGGATCGGTCAATGCCCGCATGGAAGAAGTTGACGGTTCATCGCTACATCCCAGGAGCGACATCGCCACCAACATCACCAGTGACTTAAGCCAGACAGAAACCAGCGCGCGGCTATTCATTCTTGAGCGTCTCCAGCCGTACCGGGTTCCCCGCGAGGAGGCCCACAGCCAGGCCAATCAACAGGCATACGCCCCAAACCTGCAGCCAAAAGCCAGGATAAACATGCAGTGGCAACGCCCAGCCAAAGGCCGCCGGGTTAACCCGCGCCACCAACACCCAACTCAAGAACAGGCCGAGTGGTACCGCCAATATCGCCAGTAGGCCAGTGACCAAAACACTATGCGCGATCAAGCGATGGCGCAGGCTACGCCGCGGCACACCGTTTACAAACAACAAGGTGTAGCTGCTCTGCCGCAGCCGAAAAATGACTAATCCCATCAACGCGAGCGCGGTGCCCGCCAACACAAGCGTCAAGCCATTGAGCAGTCGGGTCAGCTGAAAGGTGCGCGAAAACGCTGCACTGGCAGCGCGCTTGAGCTCCTTCTGGTCACGCAGATCAGTTCCTTTCATCCAGAGATATTGCTCTGGCCAGTCTCGCCAGCCCCCTCCGGCCGCATCCTTCAACCCCAACACGAATCGGGTATAACGCTCGGGCAACGCATCGCCCACTTGCGTGAGAGGCACCATCAACTCGCCCTGGGGCCGGCCATAGTCCGCGTAGATGGCGACAATCGGTCGAGACTCCGATTTATCGCCCAGCTTGAATGAAATTGTGTCTCCAAGCGTGAGCGATTCGCGCCGTGCCAGTTGTTCGTTGATCAACACACCGCCGCCGTCCAGTCGGCGCCACAAATCAGGCTCGGCACTGAGAAGTGGCCAGTCTTGCAATAATGGCGATTGCGGATCGATGGCAAACACATCTATCTGTTTCTCCCCTTCCGCAGACTCCAACACGGCACGCCCGCGTACCATCGGCAAAACTGCGGACACGCCGGGCAAGGCTTGCAGTCGCCGCTGCCATTCACTTGTATCCACCGACTGTCCCGGGTCGAGGTAAAGATCACCCTGCAGGCGTTGATCGAGCCAGCGATCAAAGGTGGACTCAAAGCCTGAAACCATCGCCTGCACACCGATGGCGGTGGCGATGGCGAAGGCAAGCGCCGTGAGCGGCAGACTCAGCAAACGGCACAATGCCCGCATCTCGGAAAAAGACCACTCCAGCAATGGCCGGCGAGTAGTATGCTCGGCAAACCCCAGCAAACCGTTCAACATTTCTGGCAGTAACACGCCACAACCGACAAGGCATCCCAAGGTCGCAGCAAAAATCAACCAGAGGCTATAGGTCGATAGCAATATAACCGCCGAGACCACAACCAGCAGCAACCCAGCCAGCACGCGCCAGTTGTATGCTGAGTGCCCCCATTTATTTCCTACACCTCGAACCGGCGCTGCCCGAAACGGGTTTTGGTGCGCGGTTTGCCTGCCTACAGAAACGAACAAGTCGAAACAGGCCCAGCCGACCACAAACAGCAGAATCAGGACCATGCCTAGCCATGACGCCACGGTAAGCCTGCTTTGTGCCAGCCCCCGCACACTGAACAGGCCGGTGAGCGTACCGGAAAAGCCATCGGCGAGCCCGGAAGCCAGGCGTTCCCCCAGCCACACACCGACGGTCCCGCCAACAAGCGCCACCAGCAACACCTCTACAGTCAGTGCAATACGCAACTTATCTTGGGGAATGCCGCAGCGCACCAGAATATCCAGGCTGCGTCGACGCTGTTCCAGAGCAAAGCGATACACACTGCGGACTAACAGCGCTGCCACCAACAGCGTCAACACGCCGAGAGCATTCAGGCTAAGCAGGAATGCGTCCACCAGCGGTGCCGGTTCGACGCCGTAATCTTCCACCTCGGTACGGTAGCCGGCCGGGAGTTTCTTGTCGTTTTGCTCTGCGGCGGGGAGCAACATAAGCAGGTCGGCGCGATTGCCCGCCGCAAATTCCTGCGCAACGGAAATATCCGCAAACAGCTGATTCCGCGGTACCCCCTCTGTAGCGGCGAACTCTATACCATCCGCGCTGGAAAGCCCCAAACGTGCCAGGCTGGCAAAGTCTTCCATTGCACCCAGCAACAGTGGTTCATCCCAGGCGTTGATTAGCTTCTCGACGACGCCTTCATCGGCAGTAGATTCGCTATTTCCCTCTTGATCCGACGCCCTGAACTGCCGCAAACAGCCTGCTGTAAATGGATCGATCCCAATGATATCCGGCGCTTCGCGGGCTACGAATTGCACCCGTAGTTGTGGGGCAACACATAGACCTGCCCGGCGCAAGGTTGCAAAGTCCTCTACCGTCAGCGGATGGCCGTCCTCACGCTCAATGCGCAACAATGGCTCAAGTAATTCGCTGGATTTTTTTGCAGCACTGGCGGCGGAATCGGTCAGTGCTCGCACCCCACTCCACAAAGTGGCGGCGCACACCAGAATCAGCAACAGCCCAAGTAGCTGTGCTGGATGGCGGCGGTAGTGGCTCAGGAAGACGGTGCCAAGTCCCATGGGCGCAGGGCTCCTTCGCGCAGCTCCAGTATCCGGTCACAGCGTTCCGCCAGTTCCGGATTGTGGGTGACAATCAATGCACCTACATTGCGCTCGCGGATAGCATCAAAGAACAAGGGGGTAACGCGCTGGGCGGTTGCGTAATCCAGGCTGCCTGTAGGTTCATCGGCGAGGATCAACTTGGGCTGCATGACAAAGGCACAGGCCAAAGCCACTCTCTGGCGCTGACCTCCAGAGAGCTGATCGGGATAGCGATGCGCAGTGTCGGCAATGCCCAGCTGATCCATCAGGGCGGCACCACCATTTTCTGCCAGCCCCGCCAACCCTGCACGAAACGCAATATTGCGGGAAACCGTAAGTGTGGAAATAAGGTTACCGTCCTGGAACAGGGTGGCGATTTGTGTGCGGCGCAACTCTGCCCAATCATTTTGCGAGAGCTGCTGTGAAGATTGCCCGAATATCCTTAGCTCGCCAGCTTCAGCGACCAGCAAGCCATTTAGAACATTCAATAACGTGCTCTTGCCGGAACCCGACGGCCCGACGATCGCAACAGCCTTACCTTGCCGCAAGGAAAACGAAACACCATCAAGCACTGGTACCGAAGTGGCACCATTGCGGTAGGTATGCTTGAGACCTGAAGCCTCTATGAGAAGATCATTCATTGACCTCAGATATACCGCACAAGTTGCATCTAGGCAGAGTTATGTTCATCGCAGCAAATAGATCTCGACGATAAGAATAAAGATGGCAGTTATCGTAACCGACCCGAGAAAATACAGAATGTTTACATCACGCTGGGCTGGAATTTCCTCACGCATTGCCGTAATGATTATCCCTCCCGCCACAAACATCGTCGAAAACTTAACAACGTCTGCGATTCCCTCTGCAGTCACTGACGCAATCCACCCCAACAACAACGACAGTGCAAATAACCACCGCAACGCCTTGGGGTACTTGACCGGGTAGCGCTTCCACAAATGAAAATTTATGCCAATAAAATGCAGACCAAACGCGCACACCAGTGGAAGATAACCAAAAATGTTAGCGCTGGGCCACTCACCGAGCAAAAAGCCCACTTGTGCGTAATACACACAAAACACACAGAAGACCGTCAGTTCGCCTAACGAAAGCTTGGCACCAGCCTGCCGGTCATCCTCGAAGAACCCTTTATTTGCAATGAGTAAAAACATGACGAAACCGGCGAGCGCCCCCAGATAGGCGTTCAGGGCAACCGGCAGTATCGTGCCATCGCCGCCACCCTCACCCAGCGCGTCCTCGATCTCGGCCAGTTTTGGCAGCAGCACAAGGAACACATAGGCGATACCGATGCCGGCGGCCACACTCAGGATTGGGGGGTGCCGGTGACGCCGAAACATGCGCCACTTCGGGAGTGTCACACCAATCAACGAAATGGCAAGCACCGCCAGAAACGAGATATACGCGCTCATTTGTTAAAGGGATCAGGAAAGAGGTTTGTCGAGTGGGTCATCAGCCAATTTTAGCTGCAAACCTAACGGTAGGATCGCGCAAGGCTCCGTACGCTGATAGCGCCGGGCACAGAGCAAAATATCTTGTTGAATCTAAGCCGCTTCAATGGCCGAAATTGCGTGCCCTCATCGTTTCATTTCGCTCAATTGCAAGGCAACCATCCTTTCGAATGGCTGCAGCAATTGCATGAAATCGCCATCCGGCTCCAGCGCCTGAATCGCCAGAGCAATGCTTTCGATAGTCGACAAGCTGTTTTCCATTGACGACTTGCGCACCTGATACTTTGATTCCAGCTCCCCGGAAAAGCTCAGCCGTGGCAGTTTCTGTAACAGTGGATGCAGGTGCAGCATCTTCTTCGACTTGCGCCAAGTCGCATCGATCACTACCAATTGCTCCAGCGCCGCACTCTGCGGACTTTCTGGCTCTATCGATTCAACCGGTGGCAACCAACTCAAAGATGGGTACAGCAACGCCGAGTGCGGTTGCAGCAACCGACGCAACGACGCCTCCGAAAGGCTCTCTGCAACCACCAGTTCACTGTTGTCTAGGCAAAGATGCGCCATGCGCCCTGTATTGAACGGGTGCTTCTGCTCTTGCGGATGCTGAATAATCAGCACCTTGATACGGCTGGGCACATGCACCAGCGCGCTGCAATAGCACATATTGAGCGGACGCTGGCAGGTTGGACATATTTCGCGAGGCATAGCGTAGGGTGGGCCCATACGTTTCGACAGGTGATTGACTGACCAGTGGCGCCGCGATGTGTAGTGCCCTGGGCCATCAATTCTACCTTGCTCCCGCTCTCTCCCGCCATTGCCCGCCATTGCCCGCCGATGAACAACGGGTTCTCGGCGCTATGTTCGGTCCTGTGTTTGGCCCTCTTTTTAGTCCTGCGGGAAACTGTGACCTGAGACAAATCAACCTTCGTAATGATCGATATACTACGCGCCTCACGCCCTATGATGTCTTTCTTCACGAGGTACCCATGAAGCTCCCGTCCAAACTACTCCGCTTTGCCATCCCCTTCCTGACCGCGGTGGTCAGCATGCCGTCTTTTGCCAGCCAGAATGGTGTTGGCCTGGGGCTCGCGTACGATCTTGGCGTGGGCGTCACTGCTCAGGTCCGCGGCACCTCGATCTTCGTGAATAGCGATGCAATCGCAATCGATATGCGCCTGCAGAACTTCCGCAACCACCGCGGCACAGCCCATGTCTACATTGATGCCGGCGGTTTTTACGAAGATGGCGGTAATGACAGTTACAATGACAAAGCCGGCGTACGCCTGCCGATCGGTCTGTCCTTCGGGATTGCCCCGAGCGTGCAAGCTTATATACAGGCAGTACCCAACTTCGCTTTCAGCGACAATGAAAACCAGGAAGGCTTCGGCGTAGATGGCGCGCTGGGCCTGCGTTTGCGCTTCTAATTAAGCAAACGGACACTGGCGCCGGCTTATTCTGTGATTTAGAGCGATATGGACTTGAACCAACCTGGCAATACATTAACCGCACACTGGCTCAGCGATGCCGAGATGCCGTTAGCCAACAAGTTCTATCGCGCGCATAAGTTTCGGGGTAAAGCGCGGCGTCACGACCCTTGCATGGTGGTGCGTGACACGCAAAACCAGATTATTGCCTGCGGCTCCCTGCGCAAGCTCACCGATAGCCAGCTGCTCGCGGGCGTCGCCGTCGCGGAAGACTTCCGTGGCAAAGGCGTGGCGCGCTTCCTGTTGCGACATATGGCAGAAGCCTACAACGACAGCACCTTCACCTTCCCCTACCGGCATCTGGTGCCCTTTTACGAATCCCTCGGCTACACCGAAGTCGATGAAGGTAATCAAAGTGGCTTGCCTTCGGCCATTGTCGACCGCTTCCACACCTACAAGAAGCAAGGGCGTGACATAGTGATCATGCGCTATCAAGCACCGCTCTAGCCCTGCCGCTTATCCATTCGCCTTGGCGCAATTTGAACTAGACTTCGACTGGCCCTGATATGGAGATATCACACTGGCAGAGGAGCGCTCGATGTCTATCAGCATTGCGAATCGGGCGCGATTACTATTTACCGTGGCCCTGGTGCTCGTCGTACTGGCCGCATGGCTGTATTACCAGCTCGCATCAAGTCGCCAAACCACCTACGAGATCATCACCCAAGACCCCGTCTCCGGGCTGATTGTCGGCGCGCCAGTAGAGTTTCACGGCGTTGACGTCGGGCACGTAACCAGCGTGGAGCTGACCGGCCCCAAGTCCGTACGTATCCTGCTGGAAGTCAGCAATGATGCCCCCGTCACCAAAGCCACCGTCGCCACCATCACCGCGCGCGGCCTGGCGACCCGGGGCTTTACCGGATACGTGTACATTTTGCTGAACAATTCGGGAATCGATACCGGCCCAATTCTCCCGGCACCCGGCGCGCGGTATGCACGGATCCCCAGCACACCATCGCGCTCGGTCAATCTGGACACGGCAATCAGCCAGGTAAATCAGAACGTACAGGCGTTAACCGAACTGGTGCGCACCCTGCTTAACCAGGACACCATCACGGCCCTGCAACACACCGCCGCGAACCTGCAGCAAGTTTCCCGAGTACTCGCGACGAATCAGGAACAACTCAGCGCAATCATTACCAATAGCGAGCACGCCACCCGCAAGCTGGGCCCCTTACTGGATTCCACCAGCGATACGCTGAACGCCCTGCAGCAGGTGAGCCAAATGCTGGCCGGTAACCAGCAGCGGCTGAATACCATCATCGCCAATACCGAGCAGGCCAGCGGCCAGCTGGGACCGTTATTGGATTCCAGCACCAATTCGATCAATGCGTTGCAACAGCAGGTTCTGCCTGAGGCCTACCGCACCATGGCCACCCTCAACCAGCTGAGCCACTCGATCACGCGGCTTACCGACAAAATCAACCGCGACCCGTCCGTGCTGATCCGCGGCAGTACGGCACCACCTCTTGGGCCGGGCGAATCCGAATGAGGCAAGGCAGCGGCCATCGCATATCGCAGCCAAGGTTGTGTCTCTCCTTTGTCGCTCGCTGCGTAATGAGCGTCTTCGGAGCCCTACTGCTTGCCGGGTGCTCGATATTTTCCCCAGTTGAAAACAATATGCGGGTGGCGGTAATCGACCAGATCCCGATGTCGACCCCACAGCAAAGCCGCGGCGATGCGACACTTCTAGTCCTACCGCCGGCCATCAATCCGATTTACGACACCACACGCATGGCCTATCAGGCCCAACCTCACCAGATCGACTACTTCAGCAAACACGAATGGGGCGCAACGCCCGCGCAGATGCTGCAACCCCTGCTTGCGCAAACATTTGAGCGCACGCAACTGTTCCGAGCCGTGGCTACACCACCCTACTTCGGCCCCTACAGTTATGGGTTACGCACGGAGATTTTGGAATTCGCACAGGACTTCACTTCCAGCCCGGCACGCTTCCATCTGGCATTGCGGCTACAACTGGTGGACGGAAGGTCCAACCGGATTATCGCCAGCCGCATGATTGCGCTACAAGAACCATTGATAGAGCAGACGCCCACCGCAGGCGTTGTCGCGGCGAACAAGGCTACGGCCAGTGCATTGGAGCAGACGGTGTATTTTATTTTCGAGCAGATCGCTCAATCAGACCCTAGCCAGGCCGACCGGGCAAGATTTTCTCCAGAGCATCATCCCGGCAAATAAAGTAATGCCGCAAGGCAGCGGCAACATGCAGAACAATAAAACCAATCAACACAAACCCAAGCCACTTATGCAGTTCGACCAGCAGCTCGAATCGGTATTCGTTATGTGCAATCAGATCCGGCAGGCGGAAGCCAAAAGCGTATACCGGCACGCTCATAGCGGAAGACATTAACCATCCACTAAACGGCAAGGCCAACATCAGCGCGTAAAAGCTCAAATGAACAAAGCGCGCAGAAACCTTCTGCCAATCCGGCATTTCCTGGACCAGCTCGGGCAGAATATTTCCTACTCGCCAAGCCAGCCGCACTAATGCGAGCGCCAGGGCCAGAATGCCGTACTCCTTGTGCAGGAGAATCAGCCTTATCTTCTGCTTATCGAATCCAACATCCGGCAGGCTGGTGATATACAGACCCAACCCAAGCAGCCCGATAAGTAACAGCGCCATCACCCAGTGCAGGACGACGGCGATGCTGCCATAACGTGAATCCGTATTGCGGAACATTGATATCGGATATATCTGTGGAGGTGACCTAATTCTAGATCTTGTCGGACGAGATCACTGGTGCATCAATGAATAATCAATTGCGGCGCATACCGCTGCGGCCTGTGCCGCATTGCACTGCTCCGGTGTGGCACGCGGGCTGTCGGGGTAAACCTCGGTGGTGGTCTTGTAGCGAGCGTTGGTGACACTCGCGCAGAGCCCGAGCTTCTTTAGCGGATACTCAATTACGCCCCGGGCGACAACCGGTGAACCGATAATCTCGCCATTGTCATCCGCAGGCGCGATATGGGTTACCTGTTCCACCGCCGCAATGACGGCCTGCTGGAACTCGGGTTGCGGGTTCTCGCTGTCATCCACCAGATAGAAACCATCGGGAATCCCACCTGGCGCAAACGGTTTACCGTCGCGCGCTGCCAATGCCGGACGGAACTCAGTTTCATCGGTATCCGTGGTTTCGTGCAGGTCTATATGCATCACGACGCGATCACTGATGGGAGCTACCAGACGCATCAATGCGGCCGACTCTTCCGCCGGGCTGTCATTGTAGAAAGAGCGATTGGGGTCAATAGCGTTCGGGTTCCAGCGGTGGATACGCTCGTAGGCCCAGGGACTCACACAGGGAGCGACGAGCAGGTTCGCTCGACCCACATAATCCGCGGCATGCTGATCCACGAACTGCAGTGCGCCATGTACGCCACTGGTTTCGTAACCATGCACCCCGCCAGTCACCAGCATTACTGGCAGCTCGTAATCCCAGTTACGGCTGCGGATCGCCAGTAACGGGAAGCTTTCGTCGCCATATTCCAGACGGCCATATTCTTCCACGTCGAATCGATCCCGGAGGCGCTCAACCTTGCTGACAACCTCAGACTCATAGCTGCGGTGGCGCACCTGGCGCGCAAACCACTCAGCGCGCTCTGCGTCACCCCAGGGAGTTCCGGGAGTACCGATTGGATAGAATGCGGGCGTCGTTTTCATTCCACTTGTTCTCCAGTCTTTTTTTGATTGTATGCGGATGTTTAGTCGGCCGCACCAAACAGCCCCATCTGGCCATCCACCAGGCCATCAAAATCCAGATCGATAAACGGCAATATGGCATCCGCCACTGGCTTTAGCTGGCGGTCGATATAGTGTTGGTAATCAATTGGGGACTGGAGGTAATCCACTGGCTCGGGACCGTTGAGGGTAATTACGTAGCGAATCCAGCCCTTGTTCTGGTACTGCGGTGACAGGCCCTGCTGGCGGCGGTGTTCGTCGGCTAGTCTTGCGGCGCGTACGTGGGGCGGTACGTTTTTTACGTATTGTTCGAGCTTGCGCCTTAGGCGCTTGCGGTACACCAGTTGCTCATCCATCTCCCCTGCTCGGGTTTTCTCTACCATTTCGCGGATATAGTCGGATGGGTCTTCGCCGTGAAATACCATGGCGTAGAGTTTGGTCTGGAACTGCTTGGCAAGTTCGGTCCAATCGCTGCGGACGGTTTCCAGGCCCTTGAATACCAGCTTTTCTTTATCGCCGTTCACCACCAGGCCCGCGTAGCGTTTCTTGGAACCGGCCTCGGAGCCGCGAATAGTGGGCATCAAGAAGCGTTGGTAGTGGGTTTCGAATTCCAGCTCCAGCTCGCACACAAGCGCCAACTCATCTTTGAGCTTGTTCTGCCAGCGCGTGTTCATCTCATCGGCGAGGTTCTTGCCGATCGCATCTGCTTCTTCGGGCCTGGGTTGGCCGCTTAGCCAGACGAACGTGGAATCGGTATCGCCATAAATTACCTGGTGGCCCAGCTCCTCAATCCAGCTGGCCGTCTGCTGCATGATCTCGTGACCGCGCAGGGTGATGGAGCTGGCGAGGCGCGTGTCATAAAAACGGCAACCGCCACTTCCCAGTACTCCGTAAAAGGAGTTCATGATGATCTTGATGGCCTGGGAACGGGCGGCATCCTGCTCTTGCTTGGCGATGTCGCGCTGGGCCCAGAGATTGGTGATGATGTCGGGCAGGAAATGCTTGTCGCGGGAGAAACGCGCACCGCGAAAACCGGGGATGGTGTTTTCATCCGCACGGCCCTCTTCTACTTCCCCTTTCTCTCCGTCGGCCAAGCCCTCAACCAAACCCATAGGATCGATTTTGAAGGTGCGAATGATGCTGGGATACAGACTCTTAAAATCCAGCACCAGCACGTTGTCATACAGGCCGGGCCGGGAGTCCATCACATAGCCGCCGGGACTGGCCAGACCGCCGTCGGCCGGCAAGTTGGGCGCTACATAGTGGCTGCGGTGGAGTTTGGGCAGGTAAAGGTTGGTAAAGGCCGCCACAGAACCGCCGCTGCGGTCGAGCTCAAGACCTGTTAGCTGGGCCCGCAGGCGCAGGTAGTCCAGCAGGCGGGTGTGCTCATAGATGTCCCAGACCAGACGGCAGTCTTCCAGGTTATAGGCGGCGAGCTTGGGCTTGTTATGGCGGAAATCGTGTTCAATCACGCCCAGGCGGTTGTCCACGTCTTCGGTATCCTTGCCTCGGCCCAGCAGCGTCTGCGCCACAAACTCCAGGCTGAAGCTTTCGAAGTTGTAAGTGGCACTCTTCAGTCCGTCGATGCCATCCAGCACTACCCTACCCGGCAAGGTCACAAAGCCCTGATTGCCCTCGCGGCCATCCCGCCAGCGGGCCTCGGTGCCACCGCGCCCCAGTTTCAGGCGCAGGCCGTAGCGCCCGGCCCTTTTCAGCAACAGGTGAAAATCGAAGTCCACCACGGCCCAGCCGATGATGATATCCGGGTCCAGGGCGGTGATCCTAGCCTCCAGCACCTGCAGCAGCGCCCGTTCGTTTTCGACCCAGTGCATGGTGGTGTCGGCGTCTTCCGGTTCACCAACCATCAGCACCTCTTCCACCCCATTGCCGTAGAGACCGATGGAATACAGCTCGCCCTTGCCGGAGCACTCCACGTCGAGGGACACCACCTTGAAATCCGGCTGCACATCGGCACCCTTGAGGCGGACCTGGCGATATTCGGTATAACCGTCTCTGGCCCGGGCTTCCCCTTCAAAGTAGAGGCCACCGCGGGCAAAGCGCTCCATCAGGTAGCGGTCGTGCAGACGAAAATCTGCCTCAAACATCTCGATGCCGCGCTCTTTCAACAGAGTTTGCGCCCGGCGATGGGCGTCAATGGTAGGGAAATACAGCATCGCCGCCTCTTCGCGGCCGAAGGTCTGGAAGCCCAGCTGCTGCCATTCGTGGGGCACCGCGGCCAGTACTTGTTGTACCTGCGCGCGGTCCGCAACCTTCACCATAAACACCGGGCGCTCGCCCTCAATGACCAGCTTGGCCGGGCCCTCGGGGGTAGCCAGCCAGTAGTGGATACAGGTGCTGCCGCGCTGATCGAAGCTGTGGCGAGTGAGGAGAAAACCTTGGGGCAAGAGACTGTTCTGGGTTGAGACGTGGGTGATTGGTTTAGGCCATTCTACTGTATGAATGCACAGATATCAGCAATCACCAGATGAGAGCCCTCACCTTCCCCAATAGTCATATGACCGACGCCTTAACAATTGATGGGCGCTATATGCGGTAATAAGATCGTCCTTTATTGAATCTCTGCAACTGTGTTCGTGCTATGGCCGTAAATGTCGTCCCTACTGTGATCTACTCAAGCATGTTGGGTGTGACTCTGTTTGCGTTGCTGGAGTGCCTGAGCAAGCCAAGGCAGCGACAAACGGCCTACTTGATTGCGCTGTTCTCTTTATTGCTCGTACATATCTTGGGCGAGCTGCATATCTATTCCGGCTTTTACCAATACGCGCCTTCGCTGGCGGGATTGCAGTTTCCAATACGCATGTTGCTGGGGCCTGCACTCTATTTCTATGCGTTTGCCACCATGTCACCAGATAAGGCGCTGCCACGCAAAGCCTATGCTCTGGCGATGCTGGGCCCGGTACTGATTGTATTGATCATGCTGCCGTTTCTTTTCGGCAGCACCCCCGAAGAAAAGCTGGCATTGGCTGATCCATCGACCCGTGACCCCGCGCTTTGGAAAATCGCGGTTACGACCTGCGTGGTATCCATGCTCGCATTCATACTCTTCACCGGCGCCTATCTGGTGGCTACCCTTAGACTCCATGCGCGACATCGACGCCAGCTGTTGGATCGATTTGCCTCCATCGAGGATCGCTCGATGGACTGGTTCCGGGTGGTATTACTGTTATGGGGCGTCGCATGGTTACTTTTCGCAGTTGAATACATCGTCGGTTTCTTGGGGTACCGCTGGTTTGGTTCCGGTATTGTGCTGCCCACTATTGAAGCGGCTATATTGCTGGTATTTGCGTATCTGGCGATAAACCAACCGGTATTAACCGATTCGGATAAAGGTAAAGAGACGGATAAAGATAAAGAGAGCGCCGCACCGTCCAGACTACCGAGTCTGAAAGCCGAGCGTTTGGAGCAAATTGCCAAAACACTGAATCAAGTAATGGCTAAAGATAAGTTATATATGGAATCCGACTTATCGTTAAAAAAGCTCTCTGAAACCATATCCGTAAGCGAAAACCATATATCCGAGACGCTATCGCAATTTCTGGATACCAACTTCTTTCAGTTTGTGAATGGATATCGAGTCGACGCAGCTAAGCAATTGGTTAAAGGCTCCGATATGCAGGTCTCCGCAATTGCTTACGAGGTGGGCTTTAACTCCAAGTCCACATTCAACGCGGCGTTCAAAAAGTCCGTCGGCGAGACCCCGACCGCCTACCGCAGGCAGCAAACCCACTAATCTGGCCGCAAAAAGTTGTACTAATACGTCCGAACGGGCCCGTCCGGACGTAAATCGCCCTTCTCGCACGTAATCTCTGCCTAGAAATTCATCAACAGGCATGGAATCTTATGTTGGGCAGATACCTCGACCGCTTACCCTTTTCCGGTGCAACTGGCGCGCCGATGACAATTCAGCCACGCGGCTTGCTTAAAGGCGCATCAATATTCTGGTTTTGCTCACTGTTGGTGGGCCAATGGATGTTCCTTTATTACATCATCGCGTTTTACGGGTTTTCCGTATTAACCGGGAACCTGGAAATCTGGAACCGATTCGAGCCCCTTGGCAGTAGCCCCTACGTTGCCGGTGATTTCGGTGGCAACCTGGCATTTGCTGCGCACGCATTAGGCGCGGGTATCGTTGCATTTGGTGGTGCGCTGCAACTCATTCCTCAAGTGCGCAATCGATTTCCGCGCTTCCATCGCATTAATGGATATATCTACCTTACAACGGTATTGGGCCTCGCCTTATCCGGGTTTTATCTGGTACTCATAAGAGGCACCAGCCCGGATGTGCTGTCAGCCATTGGCACCTGCATTAATGGGGTATTTATCCTGTACTTTGCTTATATGGCACTGCGATGCATTAAGAATCGGGATATCGGCAATCACCGGAAATGGGCACTGCGTCTATTCTTGGTTTCAAACGCCCAGTGGTTTCTGCGCGTGGGGGTATTCAGCTACCTGATTACCGGCACGCTGCTGGGCCTTGAACCGGGATTTGGTGACCCATTCTTCCCCATGTGGACATTCGGTTGTTATCTGCTTCCACTGCTGACGCTGCAGTTGTATTTCTACGCTGCCGAGCGCGGCGGCCCGCAAATACAATATGTGACCAGTGGTGTACTGATCGTACTAACGGTCGCGCTGATTATTGGCGTTGTGGGGTATACGCCCTTCTTGCAATCACTTATCGCGGGTGAAACACCCTCGCTGTGATCTCAAGACAACATGCAGATATCGGCAATCAATTGACCGTGTTTTGGAGTGCGGCCAGCCAGTAATGGATGGACGCACTTCTTACTCAGAGCGCACCTCATCGATTACTTCGCTACTAATCCAATAGAGGTTTGAAATACCACCCTCTTCATCATAGCGGCTAAAAAACAGGTATTTACCATCCGGGGTAACGCTCGGCACCGTTTCGCTATGGGTCGAATTTACCTCGCTGCCCAAGCTAACCGGCTTAGACCAACCGCCATCGGGCTGCTTAAAGTAAACGTAGATGTCACTGTCTTTACGCCCATCTCCCTCGGCCTTGGCATCAACCAGCAGATAGTCTTGCTGTGGCGAGATAAACCCGTGGATACCAAACGCGATACCTGCCTTATCGACCTTGGGATATTCACCGTCAACCAGCGGTGCATGGTAGACGCTCGATTCGATGATATTGGTAAAAAACAGGTCGCCGTTACCGGCCAGTGTCGAATAGAACACTTCGCTGTCATTGACCGGTGATGCAAGCTTCTTGGCAGCACCCCAGCCATCGGCAACGCGCTCCACCGTCCAGAACTTGGTATCGGTGAAGTCGGCGTTATAGGCGGTAAAGAATAGCTGCTTACCGTCCGGACTAAAAAACGGCTGCATTTCGCCCGCTTTCTTGCCCTTTGTAAACGCCTCTTGCTTGATGGGCTGCCAGGTGCCGTCGACCAACTTGGAGGAATAGATCGCAGCAGGCTTGCCGTCCTTCTGCCCGGAGAAGTACATCTCATCCAGATCTTTAGAAAAGGCGATACCGTATTCGTAACGGCCAGTCACCGACACGGTATCTTTGGCAAACAGCTTGGCTTTCGCTCCCGGGAGCTCTTGATCGAAATATGGACTATCGGCCGCAGCCAACGGGGTTAAAGACAGCAAAGAAAGGGCAAGAACGGTAGGCTTCATCGCAATCGCTACTCTTACTATTATGGATAAGAGCCATAGTATCGACCTGAAGCACGCGTTACAGCGCCAACTCGTTAGCTTGCCGTATTAATGGGGCGAATGGATATCACAGGTCATCAACATACAAATAGCGCGACCTAAGAAGCACTCATTCTATTCTAAACCCCTGCGGGATAATTTTTGAACAATATCATTCACGATTAATTCAGCCTCTTTGACTTCATCATCGCTCATGAACTTAGCTACATAGTCATGACCTTTCCCAGAAACCTTATACCATGCATATGCCCGCACATAATCTTTGGGCACACCTTTTCCATAGTAATAGTGACCAGCGACTTTTCCTTGTGCAGTCAACAACCCTGACCAGGCCGCCTCAAGATATAGACTAAAAGATTTCTCATAGTCTCTTTCCATATCTCGACCCGAAGTGTAGGAAACGGCCAAACCCAATGCAGCATTCATATTTCCTTGTTCATAGGACTTATTAAGCCACCTCATAGATTCCGCATGATCTTTTTCGACGCCCCCCCAAGTATTCTTACGCATAGTACCCAAAACGAACTGTGCATCAGCATGACCCGAATTTGCAGACTCTGATAGTAGTCGATACGCCTCTGGGTAATCTCGCTCAACCCCACGACCATTGACAAGCATTTCCCCATATTGATATTGCGCTTCAACATCCCCTTTCCGAGCCAACCTCCTAATATCCCGCAATGAGTATGCAAGCAGCGGATACATGCTACATAGTGGTTCGATCTTGTTGACTTTTACATAATACATTTCTACAAATTCATTCTTTCTCCACTCCTGACTACCATTCATTTCACTGCCAGAAATTGACGTTATATATTCCTCGACGACAGTCATTTTTCTCGACTGACTTAAGGCATCGACAACAATCTTGGGCTGATCTTCGAGAAAGAAATTTACTTCTCGCTCACTCATACCCGCCAACTCTCGACGAATCTCTGAAAGAGATTTTGCGCCACCTTGATTCGTTTCAAAGTCAAATACTGTTGTTATAATTTTTCTTCCATGTGTCTGCCAGCGCCCGTCCGAGTCAAGCTCAGGTTTTCTTTCATAGCCGCCTTCCGGACTACAACTAAAGACATACAGTTTGTAGCTACCATCCTCATTGAATTCAGTAATATTCGCTGCACCGGCAATTGGCCAAGAAATTGGAACCATCGCCCAGGTTCCAATCAGCCTGCCCTCCAACGAGCTCAACTCTCTGGAATATGAACTAAAACTAATCGCGAGGGCACATAAAAATAAAAAATATCTAGTCATAAGAGAGCTATTAATTCCCAGCAAACCCCAAACTAACCTAGGTTAGTAAATCCCAAATATTTGGATCAAATCCACTTTATCGGAAGTAGAATATTACTGATATGACAATTTCTTCAACCCCAAAACTGGCTTTTATATGCTTTACCAGCAGTCCAGACCAATACACCATCGATATAGCCAAAAATCAGCCGTATTTCTCGAGCTTCTTCCTTTGGCTATCACCTTTTGCTTGATGAGCTGCCACACGTCGTCAACCAACTCAGGCGAGTAGCTCGCATTAGGCTTGCCGAATCAACGTGGCGCGCTGACAAATAGGCTCAATCGATCTGGCGGCGAGCCTCATTGGACCGCTGGGTATAGGGAGCACGCACCATACGTTGCTGGTTGCGCTTATCCGTTTTCTGTTTAGGCTTCTTTTCCCTTTTCCTTTCCTTCTGCTTTGGCTGCTCGTTTTTTGATTGCTTGCGCTCCTGGCGTGGTGCTGGCTGCGCGGCAGGATTGCGCCGATCATTTAGCGCTTTGCGCTGGGACTGACGCTGGGCTCGCTGGCTTTGTGATTTGGGCCTGTCGCGCGCCGCGCGGCGATCGATTGCCGGACGATCTACCGCAGGAACAATGCGTGGGTCGCGAATGCCGGCCGGCTTGCCAGTAACTTTAACTACCCGCTCGTCCCGGCTTGAACCCCGATTTGGACTGCGACCTGGGTTCCGGCGTTCATTGACGCGCTCAATACGGCGGTCGTTACGGCGGTCTCCGCCCCGATTATCCGCCTGAAACGCCCGCTGCTTTGGCTTGGCTACGCCAGCAAACCCCTGGACGCCGTCTCGGCCACGATTCTGGCGCTCCTCACGACGATCCTTGCGTTCATCACGACGATCCCTGATCTCCTCGCGGCGTTCCTTGAATTCCTCACGATGATCTTTACTTTCCTCGCGGCGGTCCCAGAGGTCCTCACGACGATCCTTGGCCTTTTCACGACGATCATACCGATATGGGTTGCTGTCATGCCGATCCCGCCGCTTGTAACCATCGTCATAAGCATGCCGGCGCGGCGGCTTGTGGTGGTGCCCTCCGGCATAGCGATGGCCGTGACGGTGCAAGCGTGTACGCCAGCGATCATTGAAGTTGACCGAGACGTACAGATTCGGGGCGGGAATCCAGGGGCCATGCCAGTGATTGGCGCTGATCCAATGGTCCTGATACCAACGGTAGTAGCGCCCCTGCCGATAGAACACGTCGCTGCGGTCATAGAATACGTATACGCCGAGGGCTTCGTCGTAGTAGCGATAGCCGGGGTCGGTGATCACTGAATAGGAGTAGACCGGCGGTGCCTTGCGGATATAGGTTTGCTCGACCATCACTGGCGGGGCTGATGGGTAGGTGACACAGCCACCAAGCGTCAAAGTAACGGCGAGAGCGGCGAGTAATCGGTATGGGGCCTGGCGCATGGTGCGTATTCCTTGGATTCACACCTGCTTTTTAACCCGCCGCAACTGAATCGTTGCTGAATTTGCTCGCAAAAAGAGCAGAAAAAGTCGCGCTCAGGGACATCAACAGCGTCCACGAAAGTGGTTTCAGTTCAGTCGACTGTATTGCGTAGTTATACGCTCAATGCGTTGGCCGTAGTGATAACCTTGCAGTATTCCCCATCCAAGTTTGATAAGTACAACCAGTGGACGTCATCGGCCGGATAGTTTTTACCATTTAAGCCCGTGATTCCAAAAGCCGCAGTAGCATCCTCTGGCAAGAAGACAGAATAGCCCAACCCCGCAGCAACCCTTATGGTTGCATCGATAGAGTTATTTACCAGTACACCACAAACTACCAACTCGGTGGCATCAAAACTCTTGATGTGATATTCAAGATCTGTGTTGATAAAGGCGCAATTTTCCGATTTAGTAACTACGATTTCACCAGACAGTGGAGCAACGGCCTTCTTAAAACGAAATCCATCCGATGACTGATGATACGGGGAATCTTCATACTTCGACGAATGCCGCACATGAATTATTGGGAATTCTCGAGCACGCCACCTTCCTAACAACTGAGCAATTTTATTCTCGGCTTGCGCATTGCTTCTTTCCGATGAACCATAAGTATCAATTGCATCCTGTACATCGATGATTACAAGTATCGGATTTACTGATTTAATCAATTTTTACTACCCACATGTAACGCCACAATCACTGGTCAACTGGATGTAGTTGTAATTAAGGCTAACGAAGCGATAGCGCAGCGCAGCGCATAAATTACACCGAAAGACTGCTGCCCAAATTCATAGCTTTGTTATATGCTTTTCTCCTGCAGTTCAGCCAAATACAATTCAAACTGCTCGCCTGGTTCAGTACCATACACTTTTTTGAATGCCTTACCAAAATTGGAACCAGACTCCAATTCGCTGATTAAATCCTTGCCCCCCTTTGGGTGCAAATACTCATAAAACATTGACGCCTGGCGATAGTCCATGTGCTGCTGATACCATGCATCAGTTGATGCTTGATAGCTTAACGGCCACCTGGTTTTGTAAAATTCTCCGTGACCTCTAGTTAAAATAAACCTTCCCGACAGCATCAAATCCGCGGCCTCTGCCTCTGAAACTTTACTAGCACCGCCACCATTAGAGGCATATGTAGCTAGACCGTCATGGTACCACTGCGGGATTCGCAATGCGCTCAAAGTTGATATTTGTTGAAACAGATGCAGATGAGAGAGTTCATGGGTAAGCCATTTAGGGAAATCTTTTTGCTTAAAAACATAAGGAGCCAAAAACAACCCCTTATCAGTTACTGCAGCAAGAATACTTCTAAGTCCGGTGTACCTAGTAAAACATTTCGGGCTATTGCAAATATGGATGCGAACTACACCCGTGAAAGCTTTACCGTGAATATGCTCTATAGATTTAATGCTTTCATCTAATGCTTGGCTTGCAATAGCTGCTTCTTCTCGCATTCCATCCTTGTAAAGAATCCGAGGATCTTGTTTATATGATGTGAAATCCGTCGCAACAGGAGATTCACCTTTTGATACATAGGTGTCTGTGGAATAGACGAAAAATATCCCAAGACTAATTATGACGGGAATTATCAATAATATTGCTATGACAAAAGGGGATCGAAGTTTCATTTGCCTCCCTGAACCAAGTACATTCAGTGCCCAACGCAGTCAACGCGGAGCGCGTTTATTTTTGCGCTTGAGCGCCAGTAGTAGCGTAAAAGGTGCGCAGCGTTGGCTGTCGCTCTGCCGCTGATTATTAGTTCTGCTGGACTGCCTTAGTGTAAATAAGCTTGTTATCGCCAGCGGCGAAGAAATCTTTGACCTCTGCCTCAAGATTGAATCCACATTTTTCATAGAATGCTCGTGCGCCCGAAAACCCTGGGAGCTGTGAAGTTTCTACGATTAACAACCGTGCGTGACGGCTTTTAATTTCCTTTTCAACATGCGAAACGAGCTCTTTACCGAAACCACAGCCTTCATAGCCATCTTTCATCCACAACATGAGTAAATTCCATGTCCCTGAGGTGACTGGTTCTGGCGCACAGTAAGCAACCCCCACAGGAACGTCGTCTATTGCTGTGAGCCAGATTGCTTCCGCAGGATTTTCAAAATATGCATCAAGGGTAGTTTTGACATGAGCCAAGCCTTCTTCGTCAAATTGGCCGCTGTTTTTGATTATCGTGAGCAAAGCCTCTTGGTGCTCTTCTACTGTTCTCGAAATCACTAGATTTTCCTATTAAAGACTAGCGCCCCGCGGAGACCCGAAGGGCTGGAGAATTTTGCTTGCGCTTGTTATGCGCGGGTGGCGCGGAACTCCAAAATAGTTTTGGGCATATTATAGCGGTCTATCGTTTTCTCCCCGAAGTATGTGAAATCCCATTTCTTGCTGAATAGTCTACATAAGTCAGTCTTGTCAAAGAATCGCTTAGCTTGATTATTTACAATAAACAAATTGGAATCAATTTCAGGGTAACCAGTTGCTCCGTAGTTGGTATCCTTTTTCGAATTTACTCGACCAATTAAAATGCCGCCAGGCGTTAAGACCCTATATATCTCCGATACAACCTCTTCGGTTTTGCTCCAATCAAAGTAATGCAAGCAAAGACTTGCTACGACCACGTCAAAACTATTCGACTCAAATGGCAGGCGCTCGCTGTGATCTAGCTCTTCAATGTTTAACAGATCATTTCGCACCAAATCGGTCGCTATCAGACTACTCGCGATAGATCTAAGAATTTGTGTATCTATACCGGCACCTGCACCAAGCTCTAGAACTGACTTGCCCTCTATCTCTTTTACCCAGCTTTCCAGCCACTTGTAATCAGATTTCATACTACATTCAGTGAATAACAGTTTATTCAACAGACGCGTCAATATATCCAGGTATCGCATGTACAAGAATCGCGTCGTTACCCCAAATAAAGAATTCTCAGGATTTTCAAAAGGTTGGAATATCAGCGAACCATCATTTGAACTTGAAAGCGCGATGGGTCGACATTTATCGCTCTGACTGGTATTTCTTGATCATATTGCGCCCTCTATTAAAGTCAATGACCTGGGGCAGTCACTCAGTGAATAGACGACGGGTCTCGCGATCTTGCAAGTGTGATGTGTTTTTTGGCTATTCTTTGAGCACAAAAGTCGTACTGAGAGTTCAAGGGGAGATCCGGGGGCATGAGCCCCCCGAAAAAACGATAAGCGAAAGCTTATCGCGAAATAGATTGGGCGATTTTCAATTCAGAAAATATCCGCCGGCACCCGCACCCACCCTTCCATAAGAATCCGCGCACTGCGGCTCATAATGGCCTTGGTAGCAGTCCACTGCCCGTTGACCACTTCAGCTTCCGCACCGACCCGCAAGGTGCCGGACGGATGGCCAAAGGTGACCGCATTGCGCTCCCCTCCCCCAGCAGCCAGATTGACTAGCGTACCGGGAATGGCAGCCGCAGTCCCAATGGCAACAGCAGCGGTACCCATCATGGCGTGGTGCAGTTTGCCCATGGATAGTGCACGCACCAGCAGATCGATATCTGCTGCGGCCACTTCTTTGCCGCTGGATGCGATGTAGTCTTTGGGCGGTGCCACAAACGCGATCTTGGGGGTATGTTGGCGGGCGGCGGCTTCTTCGAGGTTTTCGATCAGGCCCATGGCCTTTGCACCATAGGCGCGCAGGGTTTCGAAGCGGGCCAGCGCCTTTTCGTCACCGTTGATGGCTTCCTGCAGTTCGGTGCCGGTGTAGCCGATATCCGCGGCGTTGACGAAGATGGTGGGAATGCCGGCGTTGATCATGGTGGCTTTGAGCTTGCCGCCTGCAACTACGTCTGTTGGCACTTGCAGGTCGTCTACCAGGTTGCCGGTTGGGAACATTGTCCCTGCGCCATCCGCGGGGTCCATAAATTCGATTTCGACTTCGGCCGCTGGGAAGGTAACCCCGTCCAGTTCAAAATCACCGGTCTCCTGCACTTCCCCATTGGTAATGGGTACGTGGGCGATGATGGTTTTTTTGATGTTGGCCTGCCAGATGCGCACGGTGCAAATACCGTTTTGCGGGATGCGCTCGGCATCGACAAAGCCGCTATTGATGGCGAAGGCACCGACGGCGGCGGTGAGGTTGCCGCAGTTGCCGGACCAGTCCACGAAGGGCTTGTCGATGGAGACCTGGCCGAACAGGTAATCCACGTCGTGCTCGGGCTGAGTGCTTTTGGCCAGGATCACGGTTTTACTGGTGCTGGAGGTGGCACCGCCCATGCCGTCGGTGTGTTTGCCATACGGGTCGGGGCTGCCGATTACCCGCAGCAGCAGTTTGTCGCGCGCGGGGCCTGGGGCCTGCGCCACTTCGGGCAGGTCCTGCAGGCGGAAGAATACGCCCTTGCTGGTGCCGCCACGCATATAGGTGGCTGGCACTTTTATCTGAGGGGCACTCTTTTTGGGCTCAGGGCTGTTCATTGCGCGGCGCCCTCGGCTTCGAGGAAGTCGTTGGCAAAGCGCTGCAGTACGCCGCCGGCGTCGTAGATGGAAACTTCTTCGGCGGTATCCAGACGGCATTTCACCGGCACTTCTACGGTTTCACCGCCTTTGCGGTGTACGCGCAGGGTCAGTGTGGCACCCGGGGTGCGTTCACCGGCTACGTCGAAGGTCTCGGTTCCGTCGATGCCCAGGGTTTCGCGGGTGGTGCCGGGGAGGAATTCCAGCGGCAATACGCCCATACCGATGAGGTTGGTGCGGTGAATGCGCTCGAAGCCTTCGGCCACAATCGCTTCTACACCCGCGAGGCGCACGCCTTTTGCGGCCCAGTCGCGAGAGGAACCCTGGCCGTAGTCGGCACCGGCAATAATGATCAGCGGCTGCTTGCGGTCCATATAGGTTTCGATGGCTTCCCACATGCGGGTTTCTTTGCCTTCTGGCTCTACGCGGGCCAGCGAGCCCTGCTTCACTTCACCGTTTTCGTTGCGCACCATTTCGTTCAACAGTTTAGGGTTGGCGAAGGTGGCGCGCTGGGCGGTGAGGTGGTCGCCGCGGTGCGTTGCGTAGGAGTTGAAGTCTTCTTCCGGCAGGCCCATTTTTGCCAGGTACTCACCGGCGGCACTGCTGGCGAGAATGGCGTTGGACGGCGACAGGTGGTCGGTGGTGATGTTGTCACCGAGTACCGCCAGCGGGCGCATGCCCTTGAGGGTACGCTCGCCGGCCAGCGCGCCTTCCCAGTATGGCGGGCGGCGGATGTAGGTGCTCATGGCGCGCCAGTTGTACAGGGGATCACCCTTCTCTGCTTCCGCTTTATTCAAATCAAACATCGGGATGTAGACTTCGCGGAATTGTTCGGGCTTCACGCTCTGCTTAACGATTGCGTCGATCTCTTCGTCGCTCGGCCAGATATCTTTCAAGGTAATGGGGTTGCCGTCTTTATCGTGGCCCAGTACATCCTTTTCGATATCGAAGCGAATGGTACCGGCGATGGCATAGGCTACGACCAGCGGTGGTGAGGCCAGGAATGCCTGCTTGGCGTAGGGATGGATACGGCCATCGAAGTTGCGGTTGCCGGACAGTACGGCGGTGGCGTAGAGGTCGCGGTCGATCACTTCTTTCTGGATTTTCGGGTCCAGTGCGCCGCTCATGCCGTTACAGGTGGTACAGGCAAAGGCGACCACATCAAAGCCCTGCTGTTGCAGTTCTGGCAACAGGTCGGCTTCTTCCAGATACATTTTTACGGTTTTGGAACCGGGCGCGAGGGAGGTTTTTACCCAGGGCTTGCGGGTAAGGCCGAGTTTGTTGGCGTTACGCGCGATCAGGCCTGCGGCAATCATGTTGCGCGGGTTACTGGTGTTGGTACAGCTGGTGATGGCGGCGATGATGACGGCACCATTGGGCATTTCACCTTCTTTCTCTTCCCATTCTTTGGCGATGCCACGGTTACCCAGTTCGGATACGGGCAGCAGTGCGTGCGGGTTGGAAGGGCCTGCCAGGTTGCGGCCTACGGAGGAGAGATCGAATTTGAGTACGCGTTCGTATTCGGCATCTTTGAGGGTATCTGCCCAGAGGCCGGTTTCTTTTGCGAATTTTTCTACCAGGGCTACCTGCTCGTCGTCGCGGCCGGTGAGCTTGAGGTAGTCGATGGTTTGTTCATCGATGGCAAACATACCTGCGGTGGCACCGTATTCCGGTGTCATGTTGGCGATGGTGGCGCGGTCGCCAAGGCTCAGGCTGGAGGCGCCTTCGCCGTAGAATTCGAGATAGGCACCGACCACGCGCTCGCGGCGCAGGAATTCGGTCAGAGCCAGTACCATGTCGGTGCCAGTAATGCCGGGTTGCAGTTTGCCGGTCAGCTCTACGCCGACGATGTCTGGCAGGCGCATGTAGGATGCGCGGCCGAGCATCACGCTTTCGGCTTCGAGGCCACCCACGCCTACGGAGATTACGCCGAGGGCGTCGACCATTGGGGTGTGGCTGTCGGTACCGACACAGGTATCCGGGAAGGCGACGCCGTTACGAACCTGCACCACTGGAGACATTTTCTCCAGGTTGATCTGGTGCATGATGCCGTTGCCGGGCGGAATGACGTCGACGTTTTCGAACGCGGTTTTGGTCCAGTTAATGAAGTGGAAGCGGTCTTCGTTACGACGCTCTTCAACTTCGCGGTTTTTTTCAAACGCGTTCTTTTCAAAACCCGGGTGTTCGACGGCCAGGGAGTGGTCGACGATCAGCTGGGTGGGTACCACCGGGTTTACTTTGGCGGGGTCCCCGCCCTTCTCTGCAATGGCGTCGCGCAGGCCGGCGAGGTCCACCAGTGCGGTTTGGCCGAGGATATCGTGGCAGACGACGCGCGCGGGGAACCAGGGGAAGTCGAGGTCGCGCTTGCGTTCGATAATCTGCTTGAGGGCGGCGGTGAGGTTTTCTGGCTCACAGCGGCGGACGAGGTTTTCAGCCAGGATACGGGAGGTATACGGCAGTTTTGCGTAGCTGCCCGGCTGGATGTTTTCCACGGCTTCACGGGTGTCGAAATAATCTAGGTCTGTGCCGGGGAGGTTTTTGCGGAATTCGGTATTCATCTGGAAGGTCACGCGTTCGAGTCGTTGGGTGGCGGCACTGCTGTCGGGTATCCCTCTACTGGACACGCCGAATACCCATCCCTGGGGGCTTGGCTGCGAGATCCCTCTCGCAGACAGTCCAGTAGAGGGATACCCGACATCAGTGCCTTCGCATCATATTTTGTAGGAGCCTCTGAATAACGTAGCGAGCGGGTGGATGGTGGTGGCCGCCTGCGCGGAGGAAGCGGAGCGTACTTGCAGTACGTGAGCATTCCGAGCACAGCCGGACGCCGCCAGGCGCCCGCGCAGTAGTTATTCAATGGTTCCTTAGCGCTCAGCGATCGGAGTAACTTTACGCAGCCCTGGGCCGGTGTATTCCGCGCTTGGGCGGATGATGCGGTTGTCGGCGCGCTGTTCAAATACGTGCGCGGCCCAGCCGGTTACGCGGGACATTACGAAGATCGGGGTAAACAGCTTGGTGGGAATACCCATGAAGTGATACGCGGAAGCGTGGAAGAAGTCGGCGTTACAGAACAGCTTCTTCTCGCGCCACATGACTTCTTCGCAGCGTACGGATACCGGGTACAGTACGTCGTCGCCCACGTCGGCGGCGAGTTTTTCAGACCACAGCTTGATGATGCCGTTACGCGGGTCGGATTCGGTGTATACCGCGTGGCCGAAGCCCATGATCTTTTCTTTGCGCTCGAGCATTCCCAGCAGTTCTTTTTCTGCTTCATCGGCAGAAGAGAAACGCTCGATCAGTTCCATAGCCGCTTCGTTGGCACCGCCGTGCAACGGGCCACGCAGGGAGCCGATGGCGCCGGTGATGCAGCTGAACAGGTCGGACAAGGTAGAAGCACACACACGCGCGGTGAAGGTGGACGCGTTGAATTCGTGCTCCGCGTACAGGATCAGGGATACGTTCATCACCTGAGCGTGCAGGTCGTTGGGCTTTTCGCCGCGCAGCATGTGCAGGAAGTGGCCGCCGATGGAGTCGTCGTCGGTTTCGGTTTCGATGCGCACGCCGTCGTGGCTGAAGCGGTACCAGTAGCAAATAATGGACGGGAACGCGGCCAGCAGGCGGTTGGCGCGGTCTTGTTGCTGGTCGAAGGACTCTTCGCCTTCGAGGTTACCCAACATGGAGCAACCGGTACGCATGACGTCCATCGGGTGGGCGTCTGCCGGAATGCGCTCGAGCACTTCGCGCAGTGCCTGTGGCAGGCCGCGCATGGTTTTGAGTACGCCTTTGTAGTCTGCCAGCTGCGCACTGGTGGGCAGTTCGCCATTAAAAATCAGATAGGCGACTTCTTCGAACTCGCAGTTTTCTGCCAGGTCTTTTACATCGTAGCCACAGTATGTGAGGCCAGAACCGGATACACCAACGGTGGAAAGTGCAGTTTTACCGGCTACCTGACCACGCAGGCCTGCTCCGCCAACTTTTTTCTCTGCCATCTCTATTTCCCCTAGTTTTCCTGATTATTCGGTTAGATGAAATTTGGGTTACGTCGTTGTTGCTTGTTGCGTGCTTACTTCTTGAAAAGCGCGTCGAGCTTGTCTTCAAACTCGTGGTAGTTCAGGTAGTCGTACAGTTCTGCGCGGGTCTGCATGGTGTCGACCACGGCCTGCTGGTCGCCTTTCGCCAGAATACTGCTGTACACATTTTCAGCCGCCTTGTTCATGGCGCGGAAGGCAGACAGCGGGTACAGCACCATGTCGGCGCCGGACTCACCCAGCTCCTGTTTGTTATACAACTTGGTTTTACCGAACTCGGTGATGTTTGCAAGAATCGGTACGTTTAGCGCATCTTTGAACGCGCGGTAGTGTTCCAGTTCAGTTACCGCTTCGGCGAAGATGCCGTCGGCACCGGCTTCGATGCACGCCTGGGCGCGGTCGATGGCGGCTTCGAGGCCTTCCTGCGCGAACGAATCGGTACGCGCCATGATGAAGAAATCATCGTCGGTGCGTGCGTCTACGGCAGCCTTGATGCGGTCGACCATCTCTTCTTTGGATACGATTTCTTTGTTGGGGCGGTGACCGCAACGCTTCTGCGCTACCTGGTCTTCAATGTGAACGGCGGCGGCACCGGCGCGGATCATTTCTTTGATGGTGCGCGCGATGTTGAATGCGCCACCCCAGCCGGTGTCGATGTCCACCAGCAGTGGCAGATGGGTGGCCGCGGTGATGCGGCGTACGTCTTCCAGTACGTTCTCCAGGCTGGTCATCCCCAGGTCCGGCAAGCCGTAGGAAGCATTGGCCACACCGGCACCAGACAGGTAAATAGCCTGGTGGCCGATACGCTCAGCCATGATGGCGGTGTAGGCATTAATAGTGCCGACAACCTGCAGTGGCTGATTGTCGTTCAGGGCCTGGCGGAAACGTGCGCCGGCGGATTCAGGTCTGCTCATTATGTTGCCCCTATTCTCTTTTCTCTCAAGATTCGATGTTAGTTACGAGTTGGCTAGGTGTTAGCTAGCTGCTAGATAGTTTCTTTGCGATATTGCTGCGGGATGCGCGGATATGCCGGCGCATCAGGATTTCTGCCAGTTCGCCGTCGCCGGCCTCGATGGCTTCAATAATGTGGCTGTGCTCGCGGAAGGCGCGGTGCGCGCGTGGGCTGGCCATACCCAGCTGGTAGCGATACATGCGCACGCGGTAGTAGAGCTTGTTGCACAGGGTGTCGATCAGGAGTTCGTTGTTGGAGGCCTGCACGATGCGGAAGTGGAAATCGAAGTCCCCTTCCGGCTGGTAGTAGGCGGTACCGGCCTGCAGCTCTTCCTGCTGCTCGTGGCGTGCCAGCATCTGGCGGAGTTCGGCGATGTCGGCATCCGTGCGGTTCTCTGCCGCCAAGCGACAGGCCATGCCTTCCAATGCTTCGCGCACATCGTAGAGTTCGAGCAGGCCTCGATCACTCAACGCGACGACGCGGGCACCCACATTCACCCGGCGCTCAATCAGCCCCAGGGAATCCAGCCGCATCAGCGCTTCACGCAGGCTACCGCGGCTGGCGTCAAAACGGCGCGCCAGTTCCGGCTCGCTGATTTTGCTACCCGCGGCCATACGCCCTTCGACAATGTCTTTGCGCAGGGATAGGAACAGGCGGTCGGCCAGGCTCTGCGTGCCCGTTAACGCTTGTTCACCCGCTTTTGTCAGCTGGTCCGTACTGGCCATTTTCTAACCCAACCTTCCCATTTGATCGGTGCCGGCAAGGCTCCCAACCAGGATTGTCGACACTTTTTAGTGCGAAGAAGGATATTTGGCCACGTTTTTGCCGTCAAGGGTAAATTATGTCAACACATACCAAGGGATGTATGACCAATCGGTCAACCGGAGCCGGAAGGAGCACAGCTGGTTGAATAAGGACGGAGCCCGGTCGAACTGGGCCGAACATCGCTTAGTTATGAGTGTACGTGGCCGGAATAGTAGTCTTGAAATAGCGATATGGGCATAATAGCGCCGCACCGACTTGGTACGGGTTCGAAGAAATCCCCACAGGCCAATCTATTCTTAGTGTGTCGGCTATAAACAATATTGATGAAATTCCGTAAAGCAGTTTACCCGGCCGGTAAACTGCCCCGAATTCGAGAGCTCCGAGCAGAACAACATCTATGCCTAAAAGTGTTATCAGGCGCTGGCTGCCAACTCCCGAACAAGTCCGCTCCAATAATGGCCTGAAGTTTCTCGGCACTCTGCTGCACGATCCGAACCTGTTCCACCTGAATCGCCACTCGGTTTCTGTTGCTTTTGCCGTGGGCATTTTCACCGCCTTTCTCCCACTACCGGGCCAGATGATTATTGCCGCACTACTGGCACTCTGGTTCCGCTGCAACCTGCCGCTTTCCATGGCTCTGGTGTGGATTAGCAACCCGGTCACCATGCCGGCGATTTTCTACAGCACCTACAAACTGGGCGCCTGGATACTCGGCACGCCACCGGTGCAGTTCGAGATCGAGCTGTCATGGGAGTGGCTTACGGAAGAAGTGGGGAAGATCTGGCTGCCGCTGTTTTTCGGCTCACTAATTAGCGGAATTTTCTTTGCCACCATCGCCTACTTCGTTATGCAGGCAATCTGGCGCTGGCAGGTAGTGAAGCGCTGGAAAACACGACTGGCACAGCGCAAGGCCCAGCTGGGAAACAGCTGAGCCAATGGAAAACAACGACACGAAAGATAGCGCGGCGGGCTAGAAATCCTGCCGCAGCGCAGCCGCTGGCTGCACCTTGCTCGCCTGGTATGCCGGGTACAAGGTTGCGATCAGGCTGAGTAGGAACCCTGCCCCTACCACCAGCGCCACATCCCCCCACTGCAATTCAGACGGCAGGTAATCCACCGGGTAGACGTCGGATTTCAGGAACTGTATACCGAATAGCGATTCCAGGCCGGCCACCGCATCGGTGACCACCAGCGAGCCAAGCACACCCAGCGCGCCTCCCACCAAGACCCCAATAAGCCCCACCAGTGCGCCCTGGCTGACAAACGTGAGCAGAATTTCACGGGTGCTCGCACCCATGGTGCGCAGAATGGCAATGTCGCCGTGCTTGTCGATCACCACCATCACCAGCGTGGAAACCACGTTGAAAGCCGCAATCGCGATAATCAGAAAGACCAGCAGGCTCACCAGATTACGCGACATCTGAATGGCCTGATACAAATTACCGTGGGTGCCGGTCCAGTCGTTGCCGTAGTAACCCTCTGCGGGCAGCTGTCGCAGCAACTGCTGGAACACGGCGAACGAGCCGAGCATATCCTCAACACGCATCTGCACACCCGCTCCACCAGCGCCACCCGCTAGCGCTTTGGCCTGTTCCCAATCGACAATCGCCAACGAGTGGTCGAGTGCGGTTCCGGAATGGAATATGTCCACCACTTTAAAGCCGGCAAGCTGGGCGGCACTGCGCCCTCCCCCGATGCTGCTACCGCTCTGTGGCACGATGACAGAGAGCTGTTCGCCGACGTTGATCTTGAGTTTGTCGGCAATGCCCTTGCCGAGAATAATTCCCGCCTCGACAGGATCACTGGTGAGCGCCGCGAAGCTACCGGGCTGTAGAAAGTCGCCAATGGTGGAAACGTTCACGATGGTTTCCGGGTTCACGCCCTGCACCAGCAATGGCGTCACGTCCAAACCGTTTTTGGCAAGCCCATTGACCTGCCACACTTCGGCAGCGGCGGTGACGCCCGGAGCAGCGGCAATCTCGTCGCGCATTGCGGTCCAGTCGATATCGGGGCTGGCGTTGTACACGGTGGCGTGCGGCATGATGCCGAGAATCCGCTCGCGCAACTCGCGATCAAACCCGTTCATAACCGACATCACAATAACCATCAGCGCCACGCCGAGGATCAGGCCGATCATCGACAGGCCGGAAATAAATGACACCAGCCCGGCGGAGTCTTCGTCGCTGCGCTGGGCGCCGGCGTAACGCAGGCCAATAAACGCGGGTAAAGGTTTAAACATAGTGATTCCTAAGCCGCCGCGTTAAACGTGGTCGCCCTGTTGCCAGCCTTCCACCAGTTGCCCGTCAATCAAATGCAGGCAACGGTCGAGCGCGCCGGCGAGATCTGGGTCGTGAGTGACGATCACGAAGCTGATACCCATCTCGTCGTTGAGGCGGTCCATTAGCTTATGAATTTCCTGCGCGGTCGCGCGGTCCAGGTTGCCGGTCGGCTCATCCATCAGCACACAAGCCGGGCGGGCAACCAAGGCACGAGCGATGGCCACACGCTGGCGTTCACCACCCGACAGCTGCGCGGGTTTGTGTGTGAGGCGCTCGCCCAAACCGACGGCCTCGAGCATTTCGGTTGCTGCCGCGCGCGCCTCGCTCACCGACTGCTTGCCAATCAGCAAGGGCATGGCGACATTTTCCAGCGCGTTGAATTCGTTTAGCAGGTGGTGGAACTGGTACACAAAACCCAGGCTGGTATTGCGCAGCCAGCCGCGCTCATTGGCGTTGAGCGTGGCCAGGTTTTTGCCACCGACCCAGACTTCGCCAGAGGTCGGTGTATCCAGCCCGCCGAGCAAGTTGAGCAGCGTCGACTTGCCGGAACCAGACGCACCAACAATCGCCAGGCGCTCGCCCTTCGGCACCTGCAACTCGACGTTGCGCAATACGTCCAGCGCATTGGCGCCCTGGCGGTAGGATTTACTCAGCTGATGGCAGGCCAGCACCACTTCTTCAGCGGTGTGCGGGTGTGATTCTTCCGGATGTATTTCCACTTGGCTGTTCATTTTTACCGGTTCCGTTTGGCAAATGCGGAAAGTGCATCTGCCGGATGAAAAACTGAAAACTCTATTTATCGTTCAAGCTATTAATCGTTTAAGCGATTTATCGTTCAAGCTACCGATCAAGCTATTTATGGCGCTCATTGCTGAGCGGCCTATTCAAATCAACTTATTCGTAACGCAGCGCTTCTGCCGGCTCGATTTGCGCTGCTCGCCACGCCGGGAACAAGGTCGCCAGCAGGCTCATAATAATTGCCGCGCTCAGCACCATCACCGCATCGCCGGTGCGAAATTCCGACGGCAGGAAGCTGACAAAGAATACCCGCGGATCAAAAATCTGGGCGCCCACAATCTGCTCGATCCAGGAGACCAGGTCGGTCAGGTTCAGTGCGATCAGCGTACCCAACAAACCACCGACCAGCGCACCGATAATACCGATGGCGCTGCCCTGCACTACGAACACGGCCATGATCTGCCGCGAGGTAAGCCCGAGGGTACGCAGTACGGCGATGTCCGAACGTTTGTCGGCAACCATCAGCACCAATGCGGAAACAATATTGAATGCAGCTACCGCGACGATGATCATCAGCATCAGGGTAACCACGGTTTTTTCCATTTTTACCGCCTGGAACAGGCTGCCCTGGGAGTGGCTCCAGTCTTCACCAGAGAAACCTTCGCCCAGCGCGCTGGCGTAGCCCTCTACCCGCCCGAGGGCATTGTTCATGTCGTCAAACTTCAGCTGTAGCCCCTGCACTTTGCCCGGCATACGCAGCAGGCGCGCGGCATCGTCGAGATGCATCAACGCCATATTCTGGTCGACCTGCGCACCCACGGAGAAGACACCGGCCACGGTAAAGCGCTTGGTGCGGGGGAAGATACCGGCGGGCGTAATGACCACTTCCGGCAGAGTGAGAATGACACTGTCGCCGGGAATCACACCCAGCTGACGAGCGAGAATCCGCCCAAGCACGATGTTGTAACTGCGGGATTCAAGTGCATCCAGGCTGCCCATCATCATGTGCTCGCCCACCGCAGAGACCTCACGCAACGCTTGCGGATCGACACCCTGGAACTCCACCCCCTGGGACTGGTTGTTGGCGCCGAGTAATGCAAAACCGCGCACGAATGGGCTGGCTGCCTGCACATGCGGCTGCTGCTTAAGCTGCGCCGCCACTGTCGGCCACTCCTGCAGGCCCTCTTCCTGCACCACGAAACCGTGGGGCACGACCGACAGGATGCGGGTTTTCAGCTCGCGATCGAAGCCGTTCATTACCGAAGTGACCACGATCAACGCCAATACCCCCAACGCCATTCCCAGCAGGGAGAAGCCATTGATAAAGGAGATGAACTGCTGACGCCGGCGGGCGGCCACGTAGCGAAGGCCAATATAGAGGGGGACGGGTTTTATCATGAGGGTGATTTAAGCGGAAAAACGCCAAGAAATCCAAGTATTTACGCGCATATTGCCGCTGTTCCAGCGGCTGCGCATTACTCGCCATTACCCGGTTAGACGCCAAGGCTCAGCGAGGATTCCATTTCAGCAAGTGTTTATTCAGTTTCTCGAGCTTGTCTTTATCCCACCCTGGCGGCGCAATCAGCGCATGCCAGGCGCGCACATAATCTGCCGGCGCATAACTGTGGCCAAACCCCATGGGGGCAATCCCCGCGTGCATATCCATGGCGAGCTGCAGCATGGTCACAATCGGGTACCAGTTGAGATCCGGGGAAACATCCCGCGCCCGCGGTTGCTTCATCCAGTCCGGTTCCCGATACGCCGCTGCCGGGTCGAAGAACACGATGGGGTCACTGCCGTGTTGCAGGTACGCGATGCGGAACTTGCCCCACTCGGCCTCGCCGCTATCGTAGCCCTCGTAATGATTGCCGAAGCGCACCACCGCGCCCTCGCGGAATTGGGGCAGCCAGGCGGGAGAGCCTTCATCGCGCTCGGCGGTTACCAAGCGCCAGGTATCGCTACGGAACGGGGGGCCGGTCCACAGGGCACCGTGGAAGGGGTCGTCGATAATGTCGTAGAAGTCGAACGAGCGGTCGGAGTTCAGTGCCCCCAGGCTCAAGCCAAACAGGTACAACCTGGGGCGGCTCGCCTCGGGCAGGCCACTCCAGTAGCGGTATACCGCCTCAAATGCGGCACGGGCCGTCTCACGCCCGTAGGCGTCTTGCGTCATCAACGCGATGGGGCTCGGCAGGTAGGAGTACTGGGCTGCGACACTGGCGACATCCCCGCCCAGCAGGTATTCGAGGGCGTTGATCGCGCCCGGGTCCACCCAGCCGGTGCCGGTGGGTGTGATCAATAGCAGGTAGCTGCGCTCGAAGCCCCCTACCCGCTTCAGCTCCTCTAGCGCCAGCGAGGCCCGCTGCTCCGGTGAATCCGCCGCGTTGAGGCCCACGTAGACGCGGATCGGGTCTTTGGCAGTGCCCGTAACCTCGGCAATGTCTTTCGCTTTGGGGCGCAACGCGAGATAACGCCGCCCCTGGTGTCCCATGTCTTGCCAGCGCACCAGTGAATCCGGCCCACCGGGATCCAGCTTGCCGGTCGGTGCATCCATTTCCGGCGCCACCCGCGCATCCAGGCGCTGGTAGATACGGTCCACCTGCTGCAGTACCGTGGTCAGCACGAGATTATTGAAAACCGCCCAGAACAAGGCAAAGGCACCGCACAATGCCAAAATAGTGGCGATTCGACGGGGTACCCGCCGCTGAAACTTGATGGAAAGAAAGCGGAATAGCCGCTTGAAGAGCTTGGCAATCAGCAGGAATACGGCAAATACCAGCACCGCCACGAGTGCGATAACGAATGGCCGCACCGTGGGCGCCACCTCGAGCCCCATCAGCTCGCGCACGGTATTCTGCCAGTGTGCAGCACGCCACAGGAAACCGAGCGCCAGCAACGAACAAAGCCCGCCAATCACCCAGTGCAGAGGGCTACGCGTACGCTCGGATAGTGAAGGCAACTCCAGAAAGCGCCACAACCAGGTGAGGAACACGCCCACGCCATAACCAGCCGCCAGTGCCGCGCCCGATATTACACCCTGGGTAATCCCCTCCCGCGGAATCAACGAGGGGGTCAGCGACAACGCGAAAAACGTTGTGCCGAGCAGCAGACCACCTGTGGAGAGAAAGTGCGGGATCCGCATCCGTGACTGTCCGGTTATCCTTGATCAAGAATTAGACTAGCACACGGGCGGTAATTTGCGCCGACTGCGCCGCCGATCTTGCGCGCTGACGCTGGCGACTGCACCGGGATAAACCGCGGAACCGGCTGAGGAATGCAGAAAGCATCTCGGGCGTGAACAAGCGTGCAGAATTATGTGAAGAAAGCCGCGTGTTTCGGCACAATATCTGGTTTAATTCATAACAACTCAAATAAGCAGAGCGGAGAGCCGAACATGTTCTCAACCACCAAAATGCAACACCTGATGCGCAACGTGTGCTTCGCCGGCCTGGCGGGCGCCGCACTCTTTACCGCCGCATTGACCCAAGCTGAGACCGTTGAGGTGCCCGTGGGCGAACAGGGCTATGTAGAAGAAGCCGGCCAACTGCGCGGCAAGAAGCAGGAACAGGTGACCCAGGAGATTGGCGAACCGATCAATATTCAGGGCCCGGTAGGCGAGCCAGCCATCACGCGCTGGGAGTACGCTGACTTTTTTGTCTACTTTGAGCACGACCGTGTGCTGCACACCGTGGCCAAGAAGCACGGTAGCTAAGCCAGCGCTTATGGCCCGGTGATTACGCCGAGGCCTCAAACAGCAGGCATAAAAAAACGCGCTCACTTAACGGTCAGCGCGTTTTTTGTGTCCGCAAACGGCGGTTTCACGTACTACAGCGTACTAATAGAGGAATGTGGCTGTGCCCGTGGCAATCAGCTCTTCCTTCTCATTGCGCAATTCCATGCGCGTCACCACCAGTTTGTTGCCGACCCGCAAGACGGATCCCTCGCAGATGAACTCTTCGCCGCGACCGGGCTTCAAATAATCCACGCGCATATCCACGGTACCGAGCCGCATCAAGCGCTGGACCTTTTCATCCCAGTCGATCGCCCCACCCATACGCTGATACGCGGCCACCATCGCGGTAAAGCCTCCCACGGTGTCCAGCGCCGTGGCGATCACACCACCGTGCAGAATATTCTGAAAGTGGTTACCGATCAGCTCGGGCTTGGTGACGAATTTTCCGGAAAGGGTCTGCTCGGCAAAATTGAAATCATGCAGAGCAAGACCAATTTCACGCACAAAAGGCACCTGTTCAAAGATGCCCTCTACCAGACCTCGAAACTCCGCGGGGGATGGTTCCGTCACAGACGCATTACTCGGTTGAGTCCATCTAGGGCGGCACTGCGATACGCCTCTGCCATGGTCGGATAGTTAAACGTGGTATTCACGAAGAAATCGATGGTGTTGTTTGGCGCAGGCTGTTTCATGATCGCCTGACCAATGTGCACGATTTCTGCGGCCTCCGCACCAAAACAATGGATGCCCAGGATTTCGTGCGTCTCGATATGGAACAGGATCTTCAGCATACCCACACGCTCACCCGAAATCTGTGCACGTGCCGTATGCTTGAACAGTGCGCGGCCTACTTCGTAAGGCACTTTGGCACTGGTCAGCTCGGACTCGGTCTTACCGACGGAAGAAATTTCTGGCAGCGTATAAATACCGGTCGGCGCATCTTCGATAACCCGGTGGCCGCGGCCCACAACTGCGGCTGCCACCGCCCTACCCTGATCGTAGGATGCGGACGCCAGGCTCGGCCAGCCGATTACATCACCAACCGCAAAGATATTGTCCACTGCGGTGCAGTAATGCTCGTCCACGGCGAGCTGGCCGCGATGGTTCGCTTCCAGGCCGACGTTCTCCAGGCCAAGATCGGTGGTATTACCGGAACGGCCGTTACACCACAGCAACGCATCGGCAGAAATCTTCTTGCCCGATTGCATTTCCATCACGACACCACGGTTGCTACCGGTCACCTTGGCGTACTCTTCACGGTGACGCACGGTAACGCCCATGTCGCGCAGGTGGTAACTCAGTGCGTCAGAGATTTCGTCGTCGAGGAATTCCAGCAGGTGCTCACGGCTGTTGATCAGGTCAACTTTGACGCCCAACCCAGCAAAAATAGAGGCGTACTCACAACCAATTACGCCGGCACCATAGATGATGATTGCCTGCGGGGTGTGCTCCATATCCAGGATGGTATCGCTGTCATAAACCCGCGGGTGATCAAAGTCCACGTCGGCAGGGCGATACGGGCGCGAGCCGGTGGCAACCACAAACTTCTCGGAGGTGAGAATTTCCTTGGCGCCGTCGGCGAGTTGCACTTCTACCCGGTTCTCGTCCAGGAACTTGGCTTCGCCAGAAATCAGGTCCACACGGTTGCGGGCGTAGAAACTGGTGTGCATCTCAACCTGGTAGTTGATGACTTTGTTTACCGTACGCATCACCTGCGGGAAGGTCAGCCGGCGCGGCTCACCCAGTGCACGGAAAACACTTTGCGTGTTGTAACGCATCAACTGTTTTACCGAGTGACGTAACGCCTTGGATGGAATCGTACCTTTGTGGGTACAGTTACCACCGACGGCGGAGCGGCGCTCAATCACTGCAGCGCGCAGGCCTTTCTTTGCCGCGCTCATGGCCGCCGCTTCACCTGCGGGGCCAGAACCAATCACAACCAGATCGTACTTAGAATCTGCCATTGAAATGCTTTCTTCGATTTTCTTAATTTCTATCTTACGCCGAGAGCAGCCAGCGTTCCGCTGCCACTCTCTGTTCGGTTGCGCGCTTCAACGATGGAAGCGCGCTGCACACCTTACTTGTCGGTGCGCTTGGCGGTAGCGTCGTAGGCAAGGTCGGCTGCTGCAGTCTGCTTCAGCGCAGCCTGACGCTGGCGCTCCTGCTCTTTTTCGCATTCATCGTCGTCGCCGCCGCAAACCTCACAGTCTTTTTTCATACCGATTTTGTTCAGGCCACCGCAGGTACCCTTCAGCGGCTTGTTTTGAACAATCGCGCCAATCGCCATGCCGGCAACCAGCAACAGCATGATGAAGAATGCCAAAATATAAATCGTCACGGTTACCTCCCCTGACTCTCAAGATAAGGCTTAAACGCGCTGCTTGAACGCTCTTCAAACCCGGACTCTGTTTTCACCAACAGAAAAACTGCAAGCTGCAACTCTTCCGCTAATTTTAACGCGGCCTCTGCACCCATCACATTGAGCGCCGTGGCGTAGCCATCGGCCAGTGCACAGGATTCCGCGATTACCGTTACCGATGCCAATTGATGCTCGACCGGGCGGCCGGTGCGCGGATCCAGCGTATGTGCATAACGCTTGCCGTCTCGCTCGTAATAATTGCGGTAATCACCGGATGTCGCGATACCTTTACCACTCACCTTAATGGGCTTCTGCACGACCTGACCAGCAGCTGGTCGTTCAATACCGATGCGCCAGGTAGCGCCTGCCGGATTGACCCCGGCGGTACGCAATTCACCGCCCACTTCGACCAGAAAATTGCCTATACCCTTTTGGACCAGTAGATCCGCCACACGATCCACACCGTGCCCTTTGGCGATGGCTGACAGGTCAATCTGCACCGGGCGGCTACGGGTCAGCACCTGACCGTCCAGTAACAGGGCATCGGAGCCTATTTTCTCACGCGCGGCGTCAATTTGCTCGTCAGACGGCACTACCTCAGGCTCCGGGCTCGGGCCGAACCCCCAAAGATTGACCAGTGGTCCAACGGTGACATCGAAAGCACCACCGCTGTTGCGATAGATTTCCAGCGAATCGCGCATCACCAGTGCAAGGTTTTGCGACAGTTTTACGGGTTCTGCCACCGGGCCGGCGTTTACCCGCATCAACTCGGAATCGGGAATGTAGGTCGACATTTCCTGGTTCACCGCCGCGAGCTCTGCGTCTACGGCGGATTTCAATTCTGCCTGATCCAATCCTGCCGGCACATCCACCACAGTGATGTGGTAGAAGGTGCCCATGGTGGGGCCAGACAGCTTCCAGGTCGTTGGTTCCTCTTGCTCCTGTGCGCAGCCGACGAGCACAAGAAGCACAAACAAAAACAGGGCCGAAAACATCGGCCCTGTTTTTGTGGAGGTGCTGAGACTTCCAATCATGCTGGATCAACCACCGAAGTCGTCGAGCAGGATGTTTTCATCCTCTACGCCCAGATCTTTCAGCATATTGATCACCGCCGCGTTCATCATGGGCGGCCCACACATGTAGTACTCACAGTCTTCCGGAGCCGGATGGTCCTTCAGGTAGTTTTCGTACACCACGTTGTGGATGAAGCCTGTATAGCCTTCCCAGTTGTCTTCCGGCTGCGGATCAGACAGGGCGATGTGCCACTGGAAGTTATCGAACTCTTCCTGCAGGCCGTTGTAGTCGTCCTCGTAGAACATCTCGCGCAGAGAACGCGCACCGTACCAGAAGCTGATCTTGCGGGTAGAGTGCAGACGCTTCAGCTGGTCGAAGATGTGGGAACGCATCGGCGCCATACCGGCACCACCACCAATAAAGACCATTTCGTTGTCGGTATCTCTGGCGAAGAACTCACCGAAAGGACCGTAAACGCGCATGGTGTCACCCGGCTTCAGGTTGAAGACGTAGGAAGACATCTGGCCCGGTGGAATACCTTCGGTACGCGGCGGCGGAGTAGCGATACGGATGTTGAACTTAACAACGCCCTTCTCTTCCGGGTAGTTCGCCATGGAGTAGGCGCGAACCACAGGCTCGGTAACCTTGGACTCCAGCTTGAAGAAGCCAAAGTGCTCCCAGTCACCGCGGTACTCTTCTTCGATGTCGAAATCGGAGAATTTCACGTGATGCGCTGGCGCTTCCAGCTGTACGTAACCACCGGCACGGAAGTCAACGTTTTCGCCTTCTGGCAGCTTCAGGGTCAGTTCTTTAATGAAAGTTGCCACGTTCGGGTTGGATTCCACAGTGCATTCCCACTGCTTCACACCAAACACCTCTTCAGGCACTTCAATTTCCATGTCCTGCTTAACGGCAACCTGACAGGAAAGGCGCTTGCCTTCTTTCGCTTCACGCGGGGTGAAGTGGGCCGCTTCGGTTGGCAGCATGTCACCGCCACCCTCTTTCACCACGCAGGTACACTGCGCGCAGGAACCACCACCACCACAGGCGGAAGCCAAGAACAGGTTGTTTGCCGCCAGGGTTTGCAGAAGCTTGCCACCGGCAGGCACGGTGAGGGTCTTCTCACCGTTTACCAGGATGTTTACGTCACCGGTGTTTACCAGGCGAGAACGGGCCGCGAGGATAACCGCCACCAGTGCCAGCACGATGACGGTAAACATCGCAACGCCGAGAATAATTTCCAGATTCATCGTATTGCGCTCCCCCGATTAGATATCGATACCGCCGAAGGACATGAAGCCAAGAGACATCAGACCAACGGTGATAAAGGTGATACCCAGGCCTTTCAGGCCATTGGGAACATCACTGTACTTAAGTTTTTCGCGAATACCGGCCAGTGCGGTGATCGCCAGTGCCCAGCCAATACCAGCACCAAGGCCGTAAGCAACACTCTCACCGAAGTTGTATTCGCGCTCTACCATGAACAGAGACGCACCCAGGATGGCACAGTTCACGGTGATCAGAGGCAGGAATACACCCAGGGCGTTGTAAAGCGCCGGTACATACTTATCCAGGAACATTTCCAGGATCTGTACCAATGCCGCAATTACGCCAATGTAGGAGAGCAGGCCCAGGAAGCTGAGGTCTACATCGGGGTAGCCAGCCCAAGCGAGCGCACCGTCCTTCAGCAGGTAGGTGTAGATCAGGTTGTTGACCGGTACGGTGATGGTGAGTACCACGATAACCGCGATACCCAGGCCAAGCGCCGCATCTACCTTCTTGGAAACCGCGAGGAAGGTACACATCCCGAGGAAGAAGGCCAACGCCATGTTTTCAACAAAGATGGCGCGGATAATCAGAGAAATATAATGTTCCATCGATCAGGCCTCCTGCTGCGCCGGTAATACTTTGGAGTTCGGCGCAATCTTGAACTCGTCCTCTTCCACCTGCGCAGGCTTCCAGGTACGGATCGCCCAGATGAACAGGCCGATCAGGAAGAATGCACTCGGCGGCAACAGCAGCATGCCATTCGGCACATACCAGCCACCATTGTTGATGGTCTCGAGGATCGGGTAACCGAACAGGGTGCCAGCACCGAACAGCTCACGTACAACGGCCAGCGCGATCAGGATTACGCTGTAGCCCAGGCCATTGCCCAGACCGTCGAAGAAGCTTTCTTTGGGACCATGCTTCATGGCGAACGCTTCCGCGCGGCCCATCACGATACAGTTGGTGATAATCAGACCAACGAATACCGACAGCTGCTTGGAGATGTCGTACGCCAGCGCCTTGATCACCTGGTCAACCAGAATTACCAGAGAAGCAATCACGGTCATCTGCACGATGATACGAATGCTGTTTGGAATCTGGGTGCGGATCAGGGATACCAGCACGTTGGAGCAGCACACAACAACGGTCAGTGCCACACACATTACCAGCGTCACTTTCAGGGAGCTGGTTACCGCCAGTGCGGAGCAGATACCCAGGATCTGCAGCGCGATGGGGTTATTGGTAAAGATTGGCTCAAGCAGAGTATCTTTAAGTTTCATCTTATTACGCCTCCCCTGCTTTCAGGTTTTTCAGGAAGGGACCGTAACCTTCACCACCGAGCCAGAACTCGATCAGGTTATCGACACCCTTACTGGTCAGGGTTGCACCGGACAGGCCATCGACCTTGTACTCGGCGTTCGGAGTGTTCTTGTCAACACTGCCCTTGATCACGCTCAAGGCAACTTCACCATCTGGGGCGTAAGCTTGCTTACCTTCCCAAATCGCTTTCCAGTTGGGGTTGTCCACTTCACCACCCAGCCCCGGAGTTTCCTTATGCTCGTAAAAGCCAAGGCCGGCAACGGTGTTCAGGTCGTTCTGCAGCGCGAGGAAGCCGTACAGCTGGCCCCACAGACCGTAACCACGCACAGGAAGAATGATCTTCTGCAGCTCGCCATTGTCTTCGACCAGGTACACCTCTTTGATGTGCTCACGGCGAATGATCTTGGCGATATCCTGCTCTGGAGTCAGCTTGTCGCTGGCAGACGGAATTTTCGCTGCCGCACGACCACTGCCACCCGCAGGGGCTTCGTCGGTGAATTTACCAGTGCGCAGATCCACGTACTTGATGGTGACGTTATCAAACGCAGCCTCGACCGCAGCCTTACCGGCTTTGTTCGGATCGATCAGGTCACCCGCCAACAGTACGTTGCGCTTCAGGTCCAATGCAGCATTTGCCTGCTGCATCGGCTTCAGCATCACCGCAGCGGTGGAGACGATGACGGAACAGACAATACATAGCACCAGCGCTACGATCATCGTTCCCTTGACGGAATCTTTATTAGCCACGTGCCAACCTCCGTTTGATATTGGACTGCACCACAAAGTGGTCAAACAGCGGCGCGAACAGGTTGGAGAACAGGATCGCCAACATGATGCCTTCCGGGAAGGCGGGGTTCACGACACGAATCAGGACGGTCATAACACCGATCAGGATGCCGTAGTACCAACGACTCTGGTTGGTCATTGCGGCAGACACCGGATCAGTGGTCATGAAGATCAGACCAAACGCGAAACCGCCCACAACCAGGTGCCAGTACCAGGGCACACTGAAGAACGGGTTGGTTTCGGAGCCAATGAGATTGAACAACGTGGCCGTCGCCATCATGCCCAGCAAGGTGCCGGCAACGATACGCCAGCTGGCAATGCGCATGCTCATCAGGATGATGCCGGCAATCAGGATCACAAAGGTGGAGGTCTCACCGATGGAGCCGTGCATGTTACCGAAGAACGCATCCCACCAGGTCAGCGGACCGGCAGCAGCATTTACCACACCACTCTGTACGCCTTCGCTGGCCAGCACAGACAACGCGGTCGCGCCGGTGTAGCCATCCACCGCGGTCCATACCATGTCGCCAGACATGGACGCCGGGTAGGCAAAGTACAGGAAGGCACGGCCGGTCAGTGCCGGGTTAAGGAAGTTTTTACCGGTACCACCGAAAACTTCTTTACCGATCACCACACCGAAGCTGATACCCATCGCAACCAGCCACAGCGGCAGGTCGGGCGGACAGCTCAATGCGAACAGGATAGAAGTCACGAAGAAACCTTCGTTTACTTCGTGGCCACGCACTGCGGCAAACAGGACTTCCCAGATACCGCCGACGATGAACGTCACGATATAAATCGGCAGGAAGTACATGGCACCGTAGACAATGTTGTCCCAGATGCTTGCAGCGTTGTAGCTGGTCAGTGCGCCAATAATGGCGTGGCGCCAGCCTTCGAACTCAGTAGCACCGGTGTTGGCGATGATGGTATTGGCCTGGTAGCCGATATTCCACATACCAAAGAAGGCCGCCAGCATGGCGCAGGCCCACACGGTGATCATGATGCGCTTCAGGTCAATACCGTCGCGCACGTGCGCGGTGGTCTTGGTGCGATCGTTGGGCTGGAACAGGCCAGTATCAATCGCTTCGTACAGCGCGTAGTACTTTTCGTATTTGCCGCCCTTGTGGAACTGCGGCTCGATGGAATCGAGGAATTTGCGCAACATCCTTACCCCTCCTTCTCAATACGGGTCAGGTTATCCCGCAAAATGGGACCGTACTCATACTTGCCCGGACAAATAAAGGTACACAGAGCCAGGTCTTCTTCGTCCAGCTCCAGCGCACCCAGTTGTTGGGCAGTCGCGGTATCACCCACGATCAGTGCACGCAGCAGCTGAGTCGGCAGCACGTCCAGCGGCATAACACGCTCGTAGGCACCGATCGGCACCATCGCACGCTCAGAGCCGTTGGCACTGGTGGTGAAGTTGAACAGCTTGCGCTTCATAAAGTGGCTGAGGTAAATCGGCAGCGCAGAGAAGCGGTTCGCACCCGGGGTGAAGTAGTGCAGCATCGGGCGCTCGCGGCCCTCTTCCAGCACAGTCACCTGATTGTGGTAGCGACCGAGGTAACCCAGCGGGCCGCTCGCGGTACGACCGCCGAACACGGAGCCGGAGACTACACGGTTATCGGAGCCTTCGATCTCGCCAGCGGTCAGCGCTGTCAGATCTGCACCCAGGCGGGTGCGCAGCAGGCGCGGCTTGGTGACGCGCGGGCCACCCAAAGCAACGACGCGATCGGTGAACAACTTGCCGGTTTCGAACAGCTTGCCCACGGCAATCACGTCCTGGTAGCCAATGGTCCATACCTGGCGGCCGGCGCTCACCGGATGCAGGTAATGGATGTGGGTACCAGCCAAACCGGCAGGGTGCGGTCCAGCAAAGGCTTCGCGCTGTACGCTCGCAACGCTCGGCACCGGGATATCGGCGTCCGGGGCGGTGCAGACGAAGGTTTTCTCAGCCAGCTTGGACAGGATTTCAACACCCTGTGCAAAGGCTTCACGCTGCTCGGCAATCACTACAACCGGATCGGCTGCCAGCGGATTGGTATCCATAGCATTGATGAAGATGGCCGAAGGCTGGGCATCCAGAGCCGGAACCTTGCTGAACGGGCGCGTGCGCAGTGCAGTCCACATACCGGACTCCACCAGGTTCTCACGTACCTGCTCTGCGGTCAGGCCGGCCAGCTGGTCAGCGCTGTAGCTGGCAAACTGCTCGGCTTCATCGCCTTCCACTTCAATCACTACGGATTGCAGTACACGACGCACGCCACGGTTAACCGCTACTACGCGGCCCGCAGCCGGAGCGGTATAGCGTACACCGTCCGTCTTCTTGTCAGTGAACAGCAATTGTCCGAGTTTGACGCTATCCCCTTCCGCAACTGCCATGGTGGGCTTCATCCCGTTGTAATCGGGACCAACCACCGCAACAGTCTTGGCTGCAGGGCCATCGTGGATGACCTGCTCGGGCGCGCCGGATATGGGTAAATCCAATCCCCGACGGATCTTTCTCATACGCCTGTGCCTAAGTTCTAAGTTGGTAGATTTAGTAAGTTGTAAAAATTTCTGGACCTTTTGGGCCCGGATAAGAAGAAACCTTTGCGCGGGGGCTTAGGCCAATTTGAGCCTGACACAAGCCTTGAGGTGAACTCTGTACAGAGTAGCCACTAATCAGCAGCTTCAAGCCCGACGGACATCGCCGGTCGGCACCCCAGGTGATATGAAGATATGACTCAGAGTCCGGGAGCAACGCACTGCAATTGCCTTCACAAGGCGCAGTCTTTGCGTCAATTTCCCGGCACACGGCAGCCCCGCAAAATCGCGCGCATTATAAGGATCGTACAGTGGGTTTACCAGAGCAGATGGGGTCAAATAGGCCCCAGATGAGGAAATTTTTGCTGAAAAAACAAAGACTTTAGTTGGAGGCGCCACCGCCGGCCATTGCAGCCGGGGTGGCGCGGGATCAAACTGGTCAACCTGTGATCGGACAGATCAATCCCGATGACTCATGCGTCGAGCTCAGTCCTTCTTTGGGAACAGCTCGTAACGCACGCCCGCCATATCCTCCAGACAACGCACCACCTGGCAGCTGTAGCCGAACTCGTTGTCATACCAGCAGTACAGCACCGCGTTGTCGTCTTCGACAATGGTGGCGGTAGAGTCAAATACGCAGGCGCGGCGGGAGCCCACGAAATCACTGGAAACCACTTCCGGCGAATTGGTGAAGTCGATCTGCTGACGCAGCGGCGAGTGGAGTGCCACATCGCGCAGGTACTCATTCAACTCTTCCTTGGTGGTCTCTTTACCCAGGCGCAGATTCAGGATCGCCATGGACACGTTCGGGGTCGGCACACGGATCGCGTTACCGGTCAGCTTGCCCTTCAGCTCGGGCAGCGCCTTGGATACCGCCTTGGCAGCACCGGTCTCGGTCAACACCATGTTGAGGGCGGCAGAGCGGCCACGACGCTCACCCTTGTGGTAGTTGTCGATCAGGTTCTGGTCGTTGGTGTAGGCGTGTACGGTTTCCACGTGACCGTGCTCAACTCCGAACTTGTCCATCATCGCCTTCAGCACCGGCACGATGGCATTGGTGGTGCAGGAAGCGGCAGACAGGATCTTGTCTTCCGGCTTGATGTCGTCGTTGTTGATACCGTAAACGATATTCTTCAGGTCGCCTTTGCCCGGCGCGGTCAACAGCACCTTGGAGGCACCTTTGCACTCCAGGTGCTGGGACAGGCCCGCTTCGTCACGCCACACACCGGTACTGTCGACGATCAGCGCGTTGTTGATGCCGTGCTCGGTGTAATCCACCTCCTCCGGAGAGTTCGCGTAGATGACCTTCACTTCGTTGCCGTTGCAGATCAGCGTGCTGGTCTCTTCGTCTACACGAATGGTGCCGTTGAAGGCGCCGTGTACGGAGTCGCGGCGCAGCAGCGAGGCGCGCTTGACCAGGTCGTTATCCGCCTTGCCTTTACGCAGTACGATGGCACGCAGGCGCAGCACATCGCCACTGCCCGCCTTTTCGATCAGCAGGCGCGCTACCAGGCGGCCAATACGGCCGAAACCGTAGATCACCACATCCTGAGACTCAGGCAGCGGCTTGCGGGCGCCAGCGGCGTCGGAAAGCTCTTCGCGCACGAAGTCTTCGATAGACAGGCCGCGCTCGTCGCGCATGTATTTGTTGGTAAGGGTACCCAGGTCGATATGCACCGGACCCAAGTCGAGCTTGCAGATCGCCTCGAGCACTGGATAGGTCTCAAACTCAGACAGCTCGTTTTCTTCAACCTGGCGCACGAAACGATGCGCCTTCATGATGGTGAGAACGGAGCGGTTCACCAGGTTCTTGCCGTACATATAAATGCCGACGTTGCTTTCCCGGTTGAGCTTGCCAATCATCGGAATCATGGATTCCGCCAGCGCTTCACGCGCTTTCCAGTCCTTGAAAAAGTCAGCGGGCTTCGGTCGCTTCTGAGTCACAGTCAGACACCTCTGCAAAGGGTAAAATTTGGGTCTTGCCCGGGCCGGAGTACAGGCTGTGTTTTGGGCCAATTGAATGATAAGAATGGCTCAAAATCCTGCCTCCAACCGGAAGGCGGGCGAATTATGTGTATTCAAATCTGGCCGCGCAACCGAGCAAAAAACAGCCTAAAAACTGTAGTTAAACTACATTCCGGAAACAGCAAAAAGCGCTTGTCGCGCTCGCGAATCACTGCGGGGAAATGCCCCCGCCACCAGCGCACAAAACACCGACCTGCAACGGCGGCGGTTCACCGCTACAATACGGGCCCTCCAAGGCCGACACCGGTCAGAAAGCACGGAATTATAAGGAAAGATGAGTCAGCTCCCCCCTTTGTCCCCGCCCGCATTTCGCAGCCAGAATGACCGCCAATTCTGGGGGCAGCTACACGGCGCCAGCGCGGCCCTCGCCATCCTAAAGACCGCCCAGTCGAGTCCAGCGCCAACCCTGCTGATCGCCCGCAACAGCCAGGAAGCACATCAACTTGAGGTGCAGCTGAAATTTTTTAACAAGCCGCGGCGAGATGGAGTAGACGACGACACCGCTCACACCGGTGCTGGCACGCTGGAAATCTTCCAGTTTCCGGATTGGGAAATCTTGCCCTACGACACCTTCTCTCCCCATCAGGACATCATCTCGGATCGCCTGGCGACCCTGTATCGCTTGCCCCAGATGGGCAGCGGCATCGTCATTGTGCCGGTGAGCACTCTGTTGCACCGGCTGGCACCGAAGGATTATGTCGCGGGAAATGCGCTGGTTTTGAAGGAAGGCCAGAAGTTCGACCTGAACGCACAGCGCAAGCTACTTGAGCAGGCCGGCTACCACTGCGTAGACACCGTGTATGAACATGGCGAATTCGCCGTGCGCGGCTCACTGATGGACATATTCCCAATGGGCAGCAATCTGCCCTACCGCATCGATCTGTTTGATGACGAAATTGAATCCCTGCGTACCTTTGACCCGGAAGACCAGCGCACCGTCGATAAGGTCGAGCAAATCCACCTGCTCCCCGCGCGCGAATTCCCCATGCACAAACTGGCGCTGGCGAAGTTTCTCGAGCGCTGGCACGGGCAGTTTGATTGCGACCCGGGCCCGGTATCCATTTATCAGGATATCAGTGCGGGTATTGCCCCCGCCGGGATCGAATATTATTTGCCGCTGTTTTTCGATCAGTGCGCAAGCCTGTTTGACTATCTACCTGAGCGCAGCCAGGTCTTTATCCAGGGCGACCTCAAACAGCCGGTGGAATCCTTCTGGCGCGAAGCGGAAAACCGCTATGAGAGCCGCCGCGGCGACCTGACCCGTCCCATTCTGGAACCGCGCCAGGTACTGCTGAATGTGGACGAGTTTTATGGAGCCCTGAAGCACCTGCCACGCGCCTTCTTTTCCAACGAAACACTCCCGGAAGCGGAAGGTAATTACAACTTTGCTACCGGCACCCCCCCGAGCTTGCCGGTCGATGGCAAGTCCGAGCAGCCTCTGAAAGCCCTTGAAGCCTACTTAATGGAGTACAAGGGCCGCGTACTGTTCTGTGCGGAAAGCGGTGGCCGGCGCGAAGCGCTGCTGGAACTGCTCAGTGGAATTCGCCTGAAGCCGAAAACGCTCGACTGCTGGCAGGACTTTGTCGACGGTAACGATCAAATCGCCATCACCGTCTCCCCTATCGACCAGGGTCTGATGCTTGACGATCCACAGCTCAACCTGATCGCGGAACCACAACTGTTTGGCGACCGGGTACTGCAGCAGCGCCGGCGTCGCAAGGCAAAAGAGGAAGCAGACAACGCGGTTAAAAACCTGGCGGAGCTGCGCATCAACGCGCCGGTCGTGCATATCGATCATGGCGTCGGCCGCTACAAGGGCCTGCAGAGCCTCGATATCGATGGCCAGGCGGCAGAGTTTCTGACCCTGGAATACGGTGATGGCGCCAAGCTGTATGTGCCGGTGGCCAGCCTGCACCTGATTAGCCGCTACTCCGGCGCCGACGAGGAACTCGCTCCACTGCACAAACTGGGCAGCGAAACCTGGCAAAAAGCCAAGCGCAGAGCTGCGGAAAAAGTCCGCGATGCAGCGGCGGAATTGCTCGATATTTACGCACGGCGTGAGGCCCGCGTTGGCCATGCGTTTGGCGACCCCGGGCTCGCCTACCGCGAATTCACCGCCGGCTTCCCGTTTGAGGAGACGCCGGACCAGCAGCTCGCCATTGAGGCCGTGGTAGGAGACATGTTGTCCGACAAGCCGATGGACCGGCTGGTGTGTGGCGATGTGGGCTTTGGTAAAACCGAGGTGGCCATGCGGGCGGCGTTCGTGGCCGCGCATGGAGGGAAGCAAGTCGCCATGCTGGTGCCCACCACCCTGCTGGCACAACAGCACTTCCAGTCGCTACAGGATCGCTTTGCGGACTGGCCTATTTCCATCGAGGTAATTTCCCGCTTCCGCAGCAACAAGGAAGTCGAGGCCATTAAACAGCGTATCGCCGAAGGGAAAGTCGATATTCTGGTCGGCACCCACAAGCTGCTGCAAAGTGATCTCAAGTTTAAAAACCTGGGACTGTTGATCATCGATGAGGAGCACCGCTTCGGGGTTCGCCAGAAAGAAAAACTCAAGAGCCTGCGCTCCGAGGTCGACATCCTCAACCTCACCGCCACACCTATTCCGCGCACACTGAATATGGCCATGGCAGGCATTCGCGACCTGTCGGTGATCGCCACCCCGCCGGCGCGCCGCCTGTCGGTAAAAACCTTTGTGCGCGAGCGCGACGATGCGCTGATCAAGGAGGCGATTCTGCGGGAGATTCTGCGCGGTGGTCAGGTCTATTTCCTGCACAACGAAGTGAAGAGCATCGAGCGCATCGCCCGCGAGATTCAGGAGCTGGTGCCCGAGGCCCGCATCGGCATTGGCCATGGCCAGATGCGCGAACGCGAGCTCGAGCAGGTAATGAGCGATTTTTACCACAAGCGCTTCAACGTTCTGGTATGTACCACCATCATTGAAACCGGTATCGACATTCCCAGCGCCAACACCATCCTGATTGAGCGCGCGGACAAATTTGGTCTGGCGCAGCTACACCAGCTGCGCGGTCGTGTAGGCCGCTCCCACCACCAGGCCTATGCCTACTTGCTCACCCCGAACAAGCGGGCAATGACCGGCGACGCGGTGAAGCGCCTCGAGGCGATCAGCGAAGCCCAGGATCTGGGGGCTGGCTTTACCCTCGCAACCCATGATCTGGAGATCCGCGGTGCGGGAGAGCTCCTGGGCGAAGAGCAAAGCGGCCAGATCCAGAGCGTGGGCTTCAACCTGTATATGGAAATGCTGGACCATGCGGTCAAGGCTATTCGCGAAGGACGCACGCCGAATATCGACGAGCCGCTCGAATCACCTGCCGTCGACGTCAACCTGCGGGTACCGGCACTGATTCCCGATGACTATCTGCCCGACGTGCACAGCCGCCTGATCATGTACAAGCGCATTGCAAATGCGGAAGACAAGACCGCACTGAAGGAGCTGCAGGTAGAGATGATCGACCGCTTCGGGCTGCTGCCGGAGCCGCTGAAGCACCTATTCCGGATCACCGAGATCAAGCTCAACGCCAATCAGATGGGGATTCGCAAGCTGGAGGCCTCTGCCAGCCACGGGCGTATCGAATTTGCCGACAACGCGAAGGTAGACCCACTGACCCTGGTGAAACTTGTGCAGAGCCGCCCTACCTCCTTCCAATTGCAGGGCGCCAACCAGCTTAACTTTGCGCTCGATGAGAGCGGCCCGGAGCACCGTCTGCAGCAGGTCAGCGACGTATTGCAACAGCTGTCGCAATAGCGGCACACGACGGAGATCCGGGCCGCAAAGGGTGCTAAGATGGCCGAAATATCCGCCAGCTCCCCAGCAACATGCACGGTTGCTGGGCTGGCGAACCGGCGCCCAAGCCGCCAGAGAATGCAGCTTAGACCAACGCGGTACATATAATGACCAGCTTTCTAAACCGGGTCACTGAGAGACCCAACAAGCCGTTTCAGCGACTGGCAACCACTGCCCTACTCGCCCTTAGCACCGCGCTGAGCGTCGGCGAGACCCAAGCAGCCGGGTATGCGGGCACGCAGTTTGAAATCGAGATGATCGTATTTTCCCGCGAGGAAGGTATGCAGGCCTCGCGCGAGACCTGGCCGGCGACACCCAAACTCGCTTATGACAAGCACTGGGTGGACTTCAATTCGGCGTCGGCCACCGACCCGCTGCTGCCGGCACTGGAGCCGGCCGCGAATCGGCTGAACAACAAGGCCGCCAGCCTTAACCGCAACCCCAAGTACTCGGTATTGTTTCACAAAACCTGGCGACAGGTCCTGCAAACGGAGCGCAATGCACCGGCAGTCCTGATCAACGGTGGCATCGCCAGTGATGGCCACCACCAGCTGGAAGGCAGCGTTACTATCAGCGTTTCTCGATATCTGCACCTCAGCACCGACCTCTGGTTTAGCGAGTGGGCGCAACAGCTGCCGCAACCAATAACGCAACAACTTTCGCAACAACAGCCGCTGCAACCTGCTGGCTGGGACCAGAAAGCACCGCAGGCAGAGGACAACTCTACGGCTCGGGGTATTGCTGTCCCCACTCAGCCCCGCGCACCGTTGCTACCGGTAGCCGCTGACGCAGACAGCGAGCCGCTGGGCCTGGGCGCATCGGTTGAATCTGTCTCCGACACGTCTACCAGTTCCCCTACCAGCTCCTTTAGCAGTAACAATGCATTCAGCACCAGTGCAGACTTCGCCGCATTTGGCGAAGAGGAAAACACCCCGGCATTGCCCATGGAAAAAATCGCAGAGCGAGTGGCGGTACTGCAGGAAGAGCGCAGACTGCGCAGTGGCGAGCTGCACTATATAGACCACCCGAAATTGGGTGTGCTCATCGAGGTCCGCACCGTAGAAGAGACAGAGGATGGAGAGCAGGATCCCCTACTTCAATCTGACTAATCGCAATCGGCGCGAGGCGCGATGTGCGAGGACGGCCCCCAACGGGGCCGTCCGCGTATCTGCCCAACGCAAACTTATCGAACAATAATACGGATCGACATCCAATGATTACCAATGACGCCATTATCCTGGGTCTACTTGCCGCCATTCTTGGCTTTGTCTTCTATACCGCGGGTAGTGAACAGAGGTTCTGGAAACGCTTTTACCGCTTTGTTCCAGCGCTGTTACTGTGTTACTTCCTGCCATCGCTGCTCACCACCTTTCATATCATCGATGCGCACAACTCGAACCTGTATTTTGTTGCGTCGCGCTACCTGCTGCCCGCGAGTCTGGTGCTGCTCACCCTGAGTGTGGACCTGAAGGGAATTATCAATCTCGGGCCCAAGGCGCTCATCCTGTTCCTTACCGGTACCCTCGGTATTGTTATCGGCGGTCCAATCGCGCTACTGATAATGTCGGCGATTGATCCGGGCCTGTTGAATGGCAATGGCCCGGATGCAATCTGGCGCGGCATGACAACCGTTGCCGGCAGCTGGATTGGCGGTGGCGCCAACCAGGCGGCAATGAAAGAAGTGTTTGACGTGGGTGGACAGGTGTTCTCGGCGATGGTGGCCGTCGATGTGATCATCGCCAACTTGTGGATGGCGGTACTGCTGATCATGGCCGGCAATGCGAAGAAAATCGATGCCAAGTCTGGTGCGGACACCAGTGCCATCGATACCCTCAGGGAGCGGGTCGAGACCATGCAGCGCAAGCATGCGCGCAACCCCACCGTGCAGGACCTGATGCTTATTGCGGCGGTTGGATTTGGCATTACCGCCATCGCGCACGCCGGTGCAGACTTCCTCGCCCCCTGGTTTCAGGCGAATGCCCCGGAGCTCGCTCGCTTCAGCTTAACCAGTCCTTTTTTCTGGCTGATTATCATTGCCACGACGCTTGGCGTGGCCATGGCATTCTCTCCGGCGAAAAAGCTGGAAGGTGCCGGCGCGTCCAAGGTCGGCACGATCTTTATCTACTTCTTGGTTGCGACCATCGGCACGCACATGGACATTACCGCGCTGAGCGACAGTCCGGAGCTGTTCGTGCTCGGCCTGATCTGGATGGCGGTACACGCAGGCCTGCTGCTTCTAGTGGCCAAGCTAATCAAGGCACCACTCTTTTTCATGGCGGTCGGCAGCCAAGCAAACGTGGGCGGTGCGGCCTCGGCTCCGGTTGTGGCAGCGGCATTCCACCCGTCGCTCGCGCCGGTCGGCGTACTGCTTGCGGTTATGGGCTACGCACTCGGCACTTACGCAGCCTGGTTCTGCGGCCAATTGCTGCGTGTCGTCGGTGCCGGCTGACGCGGGCTCAGGGGAAATGTACCCAGGCGCCTTATAGCCTAGGCTCCAAACAGAGAGGCAGCGCGTGAATTGCGTGGTGCCTCTCTGCAAGTATGTAGGACATAAAAAAGCCCGCCGGGTAATGCCAAACAAGCATTACCCGGCGGGCTTTTACGTTGTGCGCTGCCGAAAATTATTCCGGTAGTCACCCAGAGATGGCTGGCGAATTACTCGCAGAGAACCACGTCTTCTGCCAACAGGCCTTTATCGCCCTGTTGCATTTCGAACTCGACTGCCTGACCTTCGTTCAAGGTCTTGTAGCCGTCGCCTCGAATGCTGCGGTAATGAACAAAAATATCCTCGGAACCTTCCGAGCAGGTGATAAAACCATAACCCCGGGCGTTATTAAACCACTTCACAGTACCCGTAACGCGATCACTCATTAAGCCAACCTCTTTTATTGTTATTGCGTTCGCCCTGGTTGCGGGCGATTCGCCTACCCCAATTTAGGTGCCCGATCCTCCGCGAGGCCGGACACTTTCTCGAAGCACCCATTCGGTGTATCGAATAGGTCCTTACCGATTCTTAGATAAAACTGCGCCACTGTCTAGGTTTGCATGTGAAATTAATGTTACTTCTCACCAACAATGCGCAATAAATCACCAAATTAGCCCAAAAGGTCCCAAATCCCTTGGCACACTGTGCTCAGCATGGGGTCTAACGTGAAATTTAACGTACGTGGCTAAGCTGACTATTGCGCACTTCTCGCCACCCTGCTCAAGCGCCGACTGGCCCGCCCACTCCCGTAGAGCGGTCCGCGATGGCCAGTTCTGGCAACTCCGCAATGTGCAATGTGGATGTTGGGAATGCGCAAGAGGCACCCTGGGCCTCAATAATTTTGAGGATCTTCAGTAGCACGTCCTGTTTGATCTCGTGGTAACGCACCCACTCCGTGGTCTTGGTGAAGGTGTAGATAAAGAAATCCAGGGAAGATGGCGCAAACGAATTGAAGTTCACGATAAGCGTTTGATTGGTATCAATCTCCGGGTGCCGCTCGAGCATGGCCCGCACCTCCCCCACCACAGACTCCATCAAGTGCGCATCCTCATAGCGAATGCCAATGGTTTCATAGATGCGTCGGTTCAACATGCGCGACGGATTTTCAACCGAAATCTGGGTAAAGGTGCCGTTCGGAATATACAGCGGGCGCTTGTCGAAGGTGCGGATTCGGGTCAGGCGCCAGCCAATATCTTCCACTGTCCCCTCAATTTCCTGGTCCGGGGAGCGCACCCAATCGCCGACCTTAAACGGGCGATCCAGGTAAATCATCAACCCACCAAAAAAGTTGGCCAGCAGATCCTTCGCCGCAAAACCGATCGCGAGGCCACCAATGCCCCCCATTGCCAATACGCCGCTCACGCTATAACCAAGGCGCTGCATGATTACCAATGCAGCGGTGATCATGATGGAGGCGCGTACCAGCTTGCCGATGGCGCGCACCGTGGTGGCATCAATCGGTTTGTGCATATAGCGCGGATCCGCCAGGTTCCGCTCAATTTCTTTGGCGAAGCGCAAGCCAAACCAGGCAACGACCACCACAAACCCGACCGCTCGCGGCTTGTCTGCCAGCCAGGAGAGCAGCTCTGAGCCAGTGGTGGCGGCAGTGCGCGCAGCCGCTACCGACAAACCCAACAGCCAGATCAAAATTGATGCAGGTGGGTCAATGGAATTAGCGAGTGCGTCATCCCATGGGTTAACGGTGCGCTCTGCCCGCGCCTGAAGCTGGAGAATAAAGCGCCCCACCAACCAGGAGGCCAGTGCGGTAAACAAAACAATGAAAAAGATTTCGGCAATCCAGAAGCGGTCATCCCCGACAAGGGAGCGCAAGAACGCTTTAGCTGACTCCACAAACTACTCCATATGCTGCAGACAAATGATGAAGGGATTATTGTCCGTATTTATATCCAGGATGCCAGCCACTCGCGTGTTTTTTGCCAACGGTCGCTCTTTTCCAGTGCATCCCAGTTGCTGATCCGCGGCTGGCCGCGCATGCGAGAGAGGCGTTCACTCGACGCAGGGTCCGCCGAATAGCCCTGCAGCGCATCCAGCACTTCGATTGCCCCCTGACGATTGTTACACACGATGCCCATATCGCATCCCGCAGAGAGCGCCGCATGAATGCGCTCCCGGTAACCACCAGCGGCTCCAGCGCCTTCCATGGTCAGGTCATCACTGAAGATAACCCCGTCAAATTTGAGTCGCTTGCGCAGGATCTCCTGTAGCCAGTAGCGCGAAAAGCCAACGGACTTGTCATCGACCTTGGCAAAACGAATATGTGCGGGCATCACGGCCTCCAATTCTCCAGCCGCAATACACTCCGCAAACGGAACTCCATCGGTGGCGAGAACTGTCTCGAGATCGCGCTCGTCCACCGGTAACTCCTCATGGCTGTCTTCCACAACCTGGCCATGGCCGGGGAAATGCTTGCCGGTGGTTGCCATACCGGCTTCATGCATACCGGCAATAAAGGGGCGCGCCTTATGGCATAGCGCCAGTGGGTCCTGCGCGAAACTGCGATCCCCCACAATTCGGCAGAAATCGTCGTCCGCATCCAGCACCGGGGCAAAGCTAAAATCCACACCTACCGCGAGTAGCTCGGCCGCCAGCAGCCAGCCAACATCCTGCAGTTGCTGCGTGTTCGCCTGCGCACTGAGCGCCTGCATTGAGGGAATACGGGTAAAAGAATCGCGGAATCGCTGTACCCTGCCCCCTTCCTGATCGACGGCCAACAGGATCTCGGGACGCACGGCACGAATCTCTGCAACAAGGCGTTCCAGTTGCGGACGGCTTTCATAATTGCGCGCAAAGAAAATCAAACCGCCCACATATGGGTGCCGTAACAGCTCGCGATCCTCCTCAGTAAGGGTCAAGCCGTCCACATCAATCATTACCGGGCCAATCTGAGCAGACATCGGTATGCACTCCACCATTAATTTTTAATCACGCAGCAAACGATCGGACAGCCAAAAACAACAATCAGCGAGCGACCGATAGCGACCAACAGATAGCAAGAATAGATCGCCGATTACCGGCTAATTAGCCGCCTTCGGCCGGCACAGGCGCGGTCAGCATAGCCACCGCGGCGGGCGCCAGCCGGGCAAGTGTCTCTTCCAGGCTGCTTTCTGCGCCGAAATCCTCCCTCAGGATAGCTTCAATCGCATCAAAGCTCGAAAGAGAAAACACGGTGGCACCCAGCATGAAATAAAGACGCCAGTAAAAGGTCACTGGATCCACGTGAGGCAAGGCGGTGGCTAGCGAGCCGGCAAAACGTCGGTAAGAATCGCCATAGCGGGACACGATAAAGCGCCGCAAGTGGCCCTGAGACTGGGTGTACGCCAACCCCAGCAAGCGCATAAAGCGTCTCGGGTCCCGCCCCTGACTCGCCAAGCCGGCAAGGGCAACCCGATACAGGCTCTGCAACAGGTCGTCCAGCTGCAGTGAGCCCTCTTCCTCGGTGGCCAGACGGGCGAGCTCTGCATCGAGAGAGGTCGTAAAAGGTGTAAGAAAGCGCTCGAATACCGCCTGAATCAGTTCTTTTTTCGAACCGAAATGGTAATTCACCGCTGCCAGATTCACCCCTGCGGTGCTGGTAATGGTACGCAAAGAGGTTTCGGTAAACCCGCGCTCGGCAAACAGCACTTCCGCAGCATCCAAGATCCGCTGAACGGTATCCAACTGACTCATAGCCATCTCACAACAATTCAAACCGACAATTTAAACGTTTGTTTTAACCGCCAGACTAGCACATACCGGCAATGATGGAATACGCGCATACGCAAACGATCTAATGCCAACTCCATTTGCTGCGCGTTGTGGTTACCGAGCGCACGCCCACGACATTAGATTGGCCATGAACATTTGAAAAATTCGCGCAACTCGTCGCATCTGCCGTAGCCCGGCATCTGCCATAGTCCGGCAACCATTGCGAGAGAGCTAGCGCCAAGAGTGGGCAGGCCCGCGATAAAAACCCGAGCCGGCCCCGATAAAGGAGGGCCAAGTCATGGCGAGAATCGCCCCTGAGATTGGCAGCTGGTTTGAAAACTTCGGCACGGGCGACCTTTTTGAGGTCGTCGCTGTCGATCACCCGTCACGCACCATCGAGATCCAGTATCTCGACGGCAGCATCGATGAAATCGAATTTCAAAGCTGGCCTTCCCTACCCGTCATCGGTGCTGCGGCGCCGGAAGATGCAAATGCCAGTTACGGTACCTTTGCGGATGAAATGGGCGACGAAGAAGATGCAGGCTTCAAAAGCCCCATCTTCTCACCCGCGCAAAGCGCCATCGACCGGCTAGAGGGAGACTCTTTTCCGGGCACCGACGAAGGCTTTTAACTTCTGATTTTCGTCAGCCACCTGCTATCGCCGGCAAGTTTGCGCTGCAACGCTTACTTGACTGGCGAGTTATTGCGCGCGCCATAAATCTGTATATAATCACAGCAACTGTATAAAAATACAGATCAAAGGAAGGCGCCCATGACAAATCTCACCGCACGCCAGGCTCAGGTTCTGGAACTGATCAAGAGCTATCTGGACGACACGGGCTACCCGCCCACACGAGCCGAAATTGCCCAGGAACTGGGATTTCGCTCACCCAACGCAGCGGAAGAACACCTAAAGGCACTGGCCCGTAAAGGCGCTATCGAAATGGTTGCCGGTGCGTCACGCGGCATCCGCATCCCCGACCACCACACTGGCCTGCCCATTGTGGGCCGCGTTGCCGCCGGCAACCCGGTTCTTGCGGAAGAGAACATCGAAGAATACTGTGAGATTCCCGCGGAATTTTTCCATCCACCAGCGGACTACCTGCTGCGTGTACACGGTATGAGCATGAAAGATGCCGGCATTCTGGATGGCGACTTATTGGCCGTACAGCGCACCGATAACATCCGCAATGGACAGATCGTTGTGGCGCGCATCGAAGATGAAGTAACGGTGAAGCGCTTCAAGCGGCGTGGTAATCAGGCCACAGTGCAGCTGCTGCCAGAGAATGAGGACTTCAATGTGATTGAGGTGGACATGCGTGACCGGAGCTTTGCTATCGAAGGATTGGCGGTCGGGGTGATTCGACAGAATCCGATCTGAAGACATTCCACGCAGTCGCTAGCCGAACAATTTCAGGTGTGAGATTTCAGGCATAAAAAAAACAGGGCAAAAGCCCTGTTTTTTTATGCCTGAAGGTCCTGTCAAACCTTCGTTTCAAGCCCGCTCTTCAGGCCTTCAGTGAATCGTGTGCTCGGTGATATCGACCACCTCTTCCTCGAAAGGCTCTGGCTCCATATCACCGATATCCTGAACCGCTTCGATCCCCGCCTCCAGCATGGCACGCGCGACCTCTACCTTGTGATCGCGCAAAAAGTGCATGCTCTCATCGGAGAAACGAATACGTACCAGAGGCTCGCCCTTGTGACCAGCGCGTCGCAGCGCTACATCACCATTGGACAGCTCAATGATTTCGTAAGTCTCTGTAGACATCCACTTCTCCGGTAACCACGTGATTTGGCAACCAGTGTACCACAGCGGCGGCCCACTAATCAGCGTGCTTCGACTAATAGATTTTTCGCTGGATTTATGGGCAACAGGCGCTCGCTGACACGGATCTACCGCGATCTACCACTCTTGGCTCTGCGCCCGCTGGCGCTGGATCAGCTCCACCAATGCCTGGTGCCAGCGGCGAAGGTTATCAGCCGTCAGACTAACGTCCTGCGGGTTTGCGGAGGGGTTGTCCAACTGGCGCACCGGAATCATGGATTCCACGCCAGAGGCGGCGTTCAGCGCGCCTGCCGGCCCTGGTGGGGCAGAAATCGACAGTTGCCACAGCCCGGCCCAAGCGCCGCAAAGTCCGCTCAGCCAACTCTGTGGATCCTCCGACAAGTTCACCAGCTCCGTGACATCGCCACTGAACTTGCCACGCCGGGACACCAGCGCAGCCAGCGCCTGCGCGCTTTCCGGCTCGGCGCCGACGGCAAACCCCAGCTGTAACTGATGCCCCTGCTCCGCGAGAAACGCACGGTAAGCACGCCACAGCTGCGTCAAAGCCGCCTCCCGAAGCGCGGTGCCCAGCAATGGCTGCCCGCTGGCAGCCTGCTGATGGTCGCCCAGCAGCAGCTGGGCCTTGCGCAATGCGGATGCCACCGTACCGGTGTAGGGATTGCTCACAACTTCCGTTCCCTTACTTTAGTGGGCGTTTCTCTTGGAGCCTCTACAGGCTGACCCGTTACTTCGCAGGAGCTTTCTTCGCTGCGGCTTTTTTGGTTGCTGCTTTCTTAGCGGGAGCTTTCTTGGCCGCCGTCTTTTTGGCAGCGGCCTTTTTGGCAGGCGCTTTCTTCGCAGCAGCCTTTTTCTTCGCGGGTGCTTTTTTAGCCGGCTCTTCTACCTGCCACTTGCCGTCGCGATAGAACGCCTTCCAACCAGTCGCCTTGCCGTCCTCTTCCGTCTGTACGTACTGTTCCTGGGTCTTGCGGCTGAAGCGCACCACGGTATCGCGGCCTTCGTTGTCTTCTGCCGGTGCAGAGAACAGGAAGCTGTACTTTGGATCGATCTCATCCTTGTGCGGCAGCAATTCCTTGATCCGCGGTGCACGGGTCTCACGGTTTTTCGGGAACTGGCTGGCAGCCAAAAACAGACCGGACGCGCCATCGCGCAGAATATAGGTGTCTTCGACTTTTTCGCAGGCAAGCTCCGGCATTGGCACCGGGTCCATTTTCGGGGGTGCCGGCTGGCCATTCTTGAGGAGCTTGCGGGTGTTTTTGCAGTCCTCGCTGGTACAACCGAAGTACTTGCCGAAACGGCCGGACTTCAACTGCATATCCGAACCACACTTGTCACATTCAATGACCGGGCCATCGTAGCCTTTGATCTTGAAAGTGCCCTGCTCTACTTCAAAACCGGTACAGTCCGGGTTGTTACCACAGATGTGCAGCTTGCGGTGTTCATCCACCAGGTAGCTATCCATGGCAGTGCCGCACTTGGGGCAGCGGCGCTTATCGCGCAGTTGACGCGTTTCCGCGTCCTCATCCTTCTCCGCATCAACCGCTTCCTCACCCGATACCAGGTTCATGGTATTCGTGCAGCGCTCCTTCGGCGGCAGGGCGTAGCCCGAGCAGCCCAGAAAAACGCCGGTGGAGCCGGTACGAATCTGCATGTGACGGCCGCACTTGCTGCACTCGATATCCGTGTCCGTCGGGTTATTCCGACGCATGCCGGCTTCTTTATCCTGCGCGGTTTCCAGACGTTTGCTGAAGTCCGAATAGAACTCGTTTAGCAGGTCCTTCCACCCCTTTTTGCCTTCCGCAACGGTGTCGAGGGATTCTTCGAGGCTGGCGGTAAAGCCGTAATCCATCAGGTCGGTAAAGCTCTCGCTCAGACGGTCGGTAACGATATCGCCCATTTTTTCCGCGTAAAAACGGCGGTTTTCCAGGCGCACGTAGCCGCGATCCTGAATGGTGGAAATAATCGATGCGTAGGTAGACGGACGGCCGATGCCACGTTTTTCCAGTTCTTTTACCAGTGCCGCTTCGCTGAAGCGCGCCGGCGGTTTGGTGAAATGCTGTTTCGGGTCGAGCTTTTGCAGGTTCAGTTTTTCGCCAACCTTGATATCCGGCAACACCAGATCTTCGTCTTTTTTGCTCTGTGCCGGCACGACCTTCAGGAAGCCGTCGAAACGGATCACACGACCGCGGGTGCGCAGTTCAAAGTCGCCAGCGGTAACCACCACCGAGGTAGAGGTAAACTTGGCTGGGGTCATCTGACAGGCAACAAACTGCTGCCAGATCAGGGTATACAGACGCTCAGCATCGCGCTCCATACCGGAAAGGCTGTTGGGCTTTACCCGCACATCCGATGGACGGATCGCTTCGTGCGCTTCCTGTGCACCTTCCTTGCTGCTGTAGCTATTCGGGGTTTCCGGCAAATATTTTTCGCCGTAGTTTTCACCGATAAATTCACGCGCAGAGGCGACCGCTTCCTTACTCAAATTGGTGGAGTCGGTTCGCATATAAGTGATGTAACCCGCCTCATAGAGACGTTGGGCCATCATCATGGTTTTCTTAACGCTGAACCCCAAACGGTTACTCGCCGCCTGCTGCAGGGTTGACGTGATATAAGGTGCGCTCGGTTTGGAACTGGTGGGCTTGTCATCCCGGGCACTCACCGTGAAATCGCTAGCCTGCAACGCTTTCAGCGCGGCCATGGCCTGCTCTTCATTGGTGGGACGGAATGCCTCACCGGCCTGCTTCTTCACTTCAAGGCGCAGGGCGTCAGACTTCGCCGTCTGGGTATCGGCGAACAGAGTCCAGTATTCTTCCGGAATAAACGCGCGGATCTCCCGCTCGCGTTCAACGACCAGCTTCACTGCCACGGACTGCACGCGGCCGGCAGAGAGACCGCGCGCCACTTTTTCCCACAGCAACGGTGAAACCATGTAGCCCACGATGCGATCGAGGAAGCGACGCGCCTGCTGCGCGTTTACCCGATCGATATCCAGGGGGCCGGGATCTTCAAACGCTTCCTGAATGGCGGACTTGGTAATTTCGTTGAACACCACGCGGCGATAGCGCCGCTCATCGCCACCAATGGCTTCGCGCAAGTGCCAGGCTATGGCTTCTCCCTCGCGGTCCAAATCCGTTGCGAGATATACGTGGTCAGCATTTGCCGCCAGCTTGCGCAATTCATCAACAACTTTTTCTTTGCCCGGGAGGATTTCATAGTGCGCCTCCCAGTTGTGATCCGGGTTAATACCCATGCGCTTGATCAGCTGTTCACGGGTTTTCTTGCGCTTGTACACCTCTTTGGCTTCTGGCGACAACTTGCGAGTTTCCGCAGCACGGCGCGCCCGTTCTTTGGGGTCGACAGCCTGCTTGGCGGAAGCACCGGTAGGAAGATCCCGGATATGACCAATACTGGACTTCACCACGAAGTCCTTTCCGAGATACTTGTTGATCGTTTTTGCCTTCGCCGGCGACTCGACGATGACCAGTGATTTACCCATAAGCCTTTGATTTCAATAAGAAAATTTACTGCTTGCGCAATCCGTGCTCACTGCTGTTTGCACAGTGCGTTGCGCGAATATATATGCTCCGACCCACCTCCGGTCAAGCGAGTTAAGCAAATTGGTGAACGATTCGACCGTCGGGACAGCTCCTCCGACCCGCGATTCGCCCCAGGGTTCAACCGGATAAAACAGTAGACCAGATCTCCAATACGGCCAGCCGCTCAAGCTAATCAGAGCGGCTCGCAACCGGCTGTTTTTAGCCCAATCCTGGCTCGGTGCGGGCAACCTGACGTATTGCTTCTTCTATTAAAGGGCGCTGCTCGGCCAACCCCTCAGTCACCGCCGCCAAACCCGCATCACCACTACGCTCGCGCCACTGAATACCCAACCCACTGTCGTTGGCAAAAATTCCAGTGGCATCCGCCGGCAGCCCAGCGATAAGCGCTTTGAGCGCCGGGCGCGCAGCCTCCGGCGCGGTGCGCCCGTTGCGCCAGTCCCAACGGCCGGCAAAATGCATTTCATGCTCAACGCGCTTCAGCTCCAGGCCCCAACCCGTCGCCAGACGGCGCGGATTTCGCCACTGGGAAAAATAAGTCGCCGCGGTGCCTTTACCCAGGGCATCCGGTAACGGCTGCATCTGCACCTTGAGTCCGGCAGTGGCGGCCTTATGACGCAGCTCTGCCAACTTGCGATCGCGCGCGCTCGGCTTGAGCCACATTACGGGACCAATCACCAGAACAATCGCGAAAATAATCGCGAAAATGGGAACCCAACTGGCCATGACGGCTTCCTTTCTCAACAATACACAGTAATTTGACGCGCCCTCTCACCACGATTTCGGGTTGCGATGTCGCTTCAGGGCGCGCATTCTCGTCCGTAACAGGGCGGTTGTGTCAAGTATGATTTTTTAAAGTAGACTGAATGGAGCCGTCGGCGGAGGGATAGTTCTGGCCCGGTTGCCGGCCACCTAGCCAAACAATTGTGCAGATCAAGGGGGAGTAATGACGGGCTATAACAACATCCTGGTGGGACTGGACCTTTCTGACGAATCTTCTCAAGTGTTAGCGCGCGCGCAACAAATTGCTGCCTGCACCGAGGCGCAGCTGACCCTCGCGCACATTATTGAGCCTTTGACCTTCGCCTACGGTGGCGATATCCCCATGGACCTGTCAGAGGTGCAAGAGCAGCTACAAAACCAGGCCAAAGAGCAGTTGCGCAAATCGGCGCAGGCACTCGGTATTTCAGAAGATCGACAACACGTGATGCTGGGGCAGCCGGCCACCGAAATTCACCGGCTCGCCGAAGAAAGCGGCTGCGATTTGATCGTAATCGGCAGCCACGGGCGCCACGGTCTGGCGTTGCTTTTGGGCTCGACGGCAAATGGGGTGCTGCACGGCGCAGGCTGTGATGTCCTGGCCGTCCGCGTCCACACTCCCGAGGAATAGGCGGGTTACAGACTATCCAGCTCTGCCCAGCGCTCAAATGCCTGCTCCAGGGACTGCTGCAAATCACCCAGGACCTGCAGGCGCTCCTGCACCTTGGCGTTGTCCTGCTGGTAAAAATCTGGCGCAGCCACTTCGGCCTCCAGTGCGGCAATATCGTTTTCCAGGCTCTCAATTTGCCCCGGTAGTGCATCCAGTTCTCGCTGCAGCTTGTAACTGAGTTTTTTCGGCTTGGCGGCCGGTTTCTGAGCCGCCGCGCTGCTCCCTTCTGCGCCGTCTGCCGCGATAGGCTTTGCTTGCTTACGTGCCTTCAGCTGTTCTTCAGCACTGAGAAACTTCCCGCCCTGCCGGACAAAATCCTCATAACCACCCACGTATTCCCGCACCCTGCCTTCACCCTCGAAGGCGAGGCAGCTCTCCACTACATTGTCGAGGAAGGCGCGATCGTGGCTTACCAGGAGTACCGTGCCGGGAAAATCCATCAGCAGCTGTTCGAGCAGCTCTAGCGTCTCCACATCGAGGTCATTGGTCGGCTCGTCGAGCACAAGAATATTAGCCGGCTGGCTGAACAGCTTGGCCAGCAGCGCGCGGTTGCGCTCGCCACCACTGAGTGCGCCGACTTTGGTGCGCGCCTTGACACCGGTAAACAAGAAGTCGCTGAGATAGCCCATTACGTGCTTGGTGCTACCACCCACCTGAATGTTTTCGCGGCCCTCGGCAATGTTGTCGACCACAGAAAGTTCGGGGTCCAGTACATCGCGCCGCTGGTCAAAGTAGGCAACCTGCTGCTTGGTACCCAAACGAATCGAGCCGGACTGCGGTTGCAGCTCACCCAGCAGCAATTTGATCAGGGTACTTTTGCCGACGCCATTCGGCCCGATCAGGCCAACCTTGTCGCCACGCATCAGGGTGAAATTAAGGTCGCGCACCAGTGGTGCGGTGGAACCCTGCTCCACCTCAAACCCGAAGGTGACGTCTTTCAGTTCCGCCACCAGCTTGCCGGAGCGCTCACCGGAATCCAGTGACATTTTGGCGACGCCCTGACGATCACGCCGCGCCTTGCGCTCATTGCGCAACGCCTTCAACGCCCGTACCCGGCCCTCATTGCGGGTACGCCGGGCCTTGATACCCTGACGAATCCAGGTCTCTTCCTGTGCCAGCTTCTTGTCGAAGAGCGCATCACTGCGGGCCTCTTCCTCGAGCTGCTTCTCTTTCTCCTGCTGATAGCGATCAAACTGGCAGTTGAAGACACGCAGAATACCGCGATCCAAATCCCATACACTGGTGGCAAGACGCTGCGCCAGGGCACGGTCGTGGCTCACAAACAGCAAGGCACCGCGATAACTGGCCAGGAAATCTTCCAACCACTCCACTGCCGCGATATCCAGGTGGTTGGTCGGCTCATCGAGGATCAGCAAATCTGGTTCCGTCACCAGGGCCCGCGCCAGCGCCGCGCGGCGTTGCCAGCCGCCGGAAAGGTCCTGCACTTGGGCGCTCTCGTCCAGATCCAGGCGGTCGAGCACACTGTCAATCTTCGCCAGTAACTCCCAGCCGTGGGCGTTTTCAATCTTCGCCTGCAGGTCAGGATTCTGGTTGTCACGGTACTCGGCGAGCCAGGCTCCCACCTCACCCAGGCCCTCGGCTACATAGCGGTATACCGACTGGCTGCAATCTTCCGGCAGCGCCTGTTCGAGGGTTGCGAGCACCAGCCCAGTCTGGCGCACGATCTCGCCTTCATCCGGGTCACCCTTGCCGGCAATCAGGCTGAGCAAGCTGGACTTGCCCTCACCGTTACGGCCAACCAGGCAAATACGGTCTCCACGGTCAATTTTTGCAGTGACACCATCGGCCAGGACCTGAACGCCATAGCGCAATCCCACGCCATCCAACTGAAGCAACATAAATAACAACTACAATATGTGTGAGTGAAAGCAGACATTTTACGCTTAAATCTGCGCCCCTTCGAACAAGCGATTTCTCAATCGGGTTTTACAGCATGACGATTGGCCATAAAGGATTCGCCATTCTTCTCGTTAGTCTGGTTCTCGCTGCACTTCCTGCGGTCACCATTACGCCCGCGCGCGCTGCTGACACCGCGGATGCAGAAGCGGCAGTGGCCCAGAGGGAGAAGCTGCAGCAGGCTCGGCAAGCCATAGCCAGCAACAACAAGCGCCAACTGCGCAAACTCAAGAAAGAACTGAAAGATTATCCCCTACTGCCATATATCGAATACTGGGAACTGAGCAAGCGCCTCTCGAAACTGCCGTACGATGATATTGACGCCTTCCTCGAAAAGTACCGAGACACCGCGGTTGGCGACTGGATGCGCGTGCGCGTGCTGCGCGAACTCGGAGGTCGCGAGCGCTTCAAGGCGTACCTCAAATATTACGATCCGGACCAGATACGCCGCACCCAGCTGCGCTGCTACTACGTGGACGCCCTCTCACGTCACGGCGACAAACAACAGGCCTACGCACTCATTGAAGAGCTATGGACCGTAGGCGCATCCCAGCCCAAGGAATGTGACCCAGCCTTCGCACGTTGGATAAAAGACGGGGGGCTCACCCAAGAGCGTGCCTGGCAGCGCCATACCCTCGCGGTAAGGTCGGGGAACCTCGACCTGGCGGCGTTTATCGCACGCCAGCTGGATTCATCGCGCCGAGCCCGCGCTGAACTGATGCGCAGCGTGTATCGCAAGCCGGAGCAAATCCTTAACTACAAAAAATTTGTGCGTGAAGAGCCGGAGTATCGGGACATCGTCACCATCGGCCTGCGCCGCCTTGCCTCAAAAGATGCTGGCAAAGCGAATCAAGCGTGGGAGCGCTACAGCGCCAGCTACCTGTTTAACGACGAAGAACGGGATGACTACCTGCGCTACCTGGCCCTGCGCTTTGCCCGGCAGGATGACCAGGCGGGCCTCGAAGCCCTCATCAAGAACAATCCCGAATTCTTTGATTTGCGTACCTCCGAATGGCTGATACGTCAGTCCTTGCGCGAGATGGACTGGGCGCAAGTCGAATTTTGGATTGACCAGCTTCCCGCAGACAACCAGAAACTCGACCGCTGGCTTTACTGGAAGGCCCGCGCCATTGAGGAGCAACTCCAGGCCGCCAATCAAAACGACCCCGCGCGAAAGGCGCTGGCCAAAAAACTGTACCAGCAAGCCGCCGCAGAACGCAGCTATTACGGATTCCTCGCTGCCGACACCATTGGCGCAGACTATAGCTTCGTTGACCGTCCGGCGCCCATCACACCCAAATTGGTGGACGAGGTGGCCGCCCGCGCCGGGATGCAGCGCGCACGAGAGCTTCAGGCCATTGGCGAGTTCTACCACGCGCGCCGCGAATGGAATTACGCAACCCGCGATATGCCGGACGAAGAGTTGATGACGGCGAGCAAGATTGCAGGCTCCTGGGGCTGGTATCACAAGTCTATCCAGTCCATCCTCGCCGCCGACTATCTGGATGACCTGGAGCTGCGCTTTCCCCTCGCATTTCCCGGTATTGTCAGCGATGTAGCAAGCCGGATGGGCAAGAAAACCGCGCTGAACGATTACCTGGTGCTGGCAGTGGCGCGCCAGGAAAGCCACTTTAGCCACGACGCCAAGTCCCACGCCGGCGCTATGGGCCTGATGCAGCTGCTGCCATCTACCGCGCGCGCCACCGCACGCAAGGCGGGTGTGCCCTACCGACGCAGCTGGGACCTGCTGAACCCCAATACCAATATCAGTCTCGGTGCCTACTACCTGAACTCGTTGCTCAACCGTTTTGACAACAATCGATTCCTCGCTGCCGCAGCCTATAACGCGGGCCCTACCCGGGTTTCGCGCTGGCTGAAAGATACCGATAAGAAACTGCCCTTCGATGTATGGATAGAAACCATCCCGTACAACGAAACAAGAAAATACGTACAAAACGTACTTTCCTATTCGGTGATCTATGCATACCGCAGTGGCGAAAAGAAATCACTGCTCAACAAAAATGAGGCAGAGGCCAAGCTGTAGCTTTATACGCTCGGTTATAGGGATTAACCGGAAAAATGCGCACGGCAAAAAGCAGGCAGGAAAAAACAGAGAGGAAAAAGCAAAGAGGTGATAAGTTAGGGAACAAGCAAAACAAGAAAAAGAAAGCGAATACGACGAAGCAGAGCACCAAGCAGCTCGTGTTGGCTTAAGCCAACCGAGCCACCAGCCACTGATCCAGTTCGTCAACCGTAAACGGCCAGCAAATCACATCATCCACCGACCCAAGGCCAACCACTGGGATACTCCAGCCAAACAGCCGGGTAAGCGTTTCGTCATCGGCAATATCCACCGAGACCAGCCGCAACTGGTATTTCTCCAACAGCGGCCAAATCTCCTGTTTGGCCTTCTCGCACAGAGTGCAGCCGAGCGTGGTGTACAGCAGTAAATCGCGTTCGGCCACGCCTACACCAGCCCCTGACTACGCGCCCAGAAAAAACCCGCCGCTGCCGCACCGGCGACAATGACACCCAGCCACACCCAACTGCCACTGGCCGCTGCCGAGTCACCACGGTAACCCGCAGACAGGGATTCTGACGGACCGAAGGAGCCGCCTTCGCTGGTGGCCGCGCGACCGTCTTCCGCCTGCGTACGCATGCCTAGCTGGCTGCGTCGCATGGCCTGGTCGAGCGCCGCACTCTGGCGCGCCGCTTCGGGCACGCTGACGGCCTGACGCACGGTGGTTTTGTCCAGGTCATCTGCCGGGCCCACCACACTAAAGCTCAGGCTGTCGAAGCGCAGCTCGTCACCTCGGCGTACGCGGGTCTCGGTGATACGCTGGTTGTTAAGATAGGTGCCATTTGCGGAGCCAAGGTCCACAGCAAACAACAGGCCTTCCCGCACTTCGAGTCGCGCGTGGCGACGAGAGAGGTGCGACATAGAGAATGTCAGATCGCACTCGTCAGAGCGACCGACGATGGTGGTCTCACGCACCGGAAATACGCGCCCGACAATCGCCGGGTGATTCGCACGCAGTGCCCACGCCACATTGGCGGCACTGCCGGCTGCTTTCAGGCGGGTGATTTTGGGGTCTACCACCGCCAGCTGGCGATCGCCAACCTGCACGCGATCGTTCGGCTGCAAGCGGCAGCTGCCTTCCACCACCTTGCCATTGACCAGCAGCTGGGCACCGCCCGAGAGGTTGTGTAACTCTAACTCGTCGCCGTCCACCAGGATCTCGGCATGCAATTTGGCCACTGACGAGTCTGCCAGGGTTAGGTCGCACTGGTTTCCCCGGCCAACCGTCACTTTGGGCGCTACAAGCCACACACTCTGACTGGAATCTTTCACGTCACACAGTTTCAACATGATCGAGCTTCCTTGAAGCCGCCAAAAGGCGTACAATTTTTAATCAATTTATTCTGTAAGGGCTGTGGAAACCGGCAACGGGCGCCAGCCAAAGCCTTTTCTCGCGTTTTTATTGGGCATCAATGCGATACACCGAAGTGAAAGTTTATCACGCGTAAATTGATTGGCCTGTGAATCGGTTTGCAGCTTACAATGTCATCAGGCTCTACTATGGAAACCACAGCTGCCTTGCATAATGCCCGCGGAACCACCAGGGAATATGGGCTTAAGGCACTAGTGGCGCTTTCGACAATAACGACAGGTAACAGGTAGTTGCATACCAGTGAGTGAAGCCAAAGTACGAGAACGCCCAAGCGGTGTGAGCCAACCCGCCGTGCGCGCCAGTATGCGCAGTGCTGGTGCGACCCACACCGGATACCGCCGCGATCAGAACGAGGATGCGTTCTGGGGCGATGAGTCCCGGGGCGTATGGGTGGTCGCCGATGGATTGGGTGGTCATCAGGCGGGAGAAATCGCCAGCCAGACCGTCGTCGAAGAAATTCAACGCTCCTCCGCTACCGACCGACATTACGAGCAGGCCCTGCGTCGGGCACACGCCTTGCTGGCCGGTGACGAAAACAGCAATACCGCAATGGGCACCACCGCGGTAGTAGTGGCCGAAGACGCGCCCTACTTCCATATCTATTGGGTCGGCGACAGCCGTGCCTACCTGTGGACCCCGCCCAGCGAAGTACCCGACGGTGCCGACCAACCCTTCCCTCACGGAACCCTGAAGCAGCTCACGGTGGATCATTCCTACGTGCAGATGCTGGTTGATTCGGGCGCGATTAATCAGGAAGAAGCCGCCAACCACCCGAACCGCCATGTGATTACCCGATGTATCGGTGGGTCAGCCAATCCGACGCTGGAGATCGACCGCGCCTCATTTTCCTGGGACAAAGGACAAAAGCTGCTGCTGTGCAGCGACGGCCTCAGCAATGATGTAAGCCCTGCCGAGATCTGCGAAGTGCTGGCAAAGAATGCAGAAAGCCAGCGCGCAAGCGACTTGCTGATTGCCGCTGCACTGGATGCAGGCGGACGCGATAACATCACGGTACAAGTCATCAGTGCCCCCGACGCCCAAACAAGTGAGCAAACCGCAAAATTTGACGCTAACGGCAACCCCAAGTCACAAAAGCGGAACTCCCGCACATCGCGCGCGTTACTTGGGTCCCACAAAATTTTTTCCACTCGCGGCAAACTAATACTGAACATCACTACACTTGCCTTGATTTTGTCGGCAGGTATTTATGTCACCTGGCAACTACTGAACACTTAACAAGGAACGGGCTCGAATGGAAGTTGTCAGCAGCGGCGCCGCCTCGCTGGAGATCCCTGGCTACCAGATCCTGAAAAAAATTAATCAGGGCGGTATGTCTACCGTATATCTGGCCACCCAGCGCAGCATGGGACGCCAGGTTGCACTCAAGGTGATGTCTCCCGTTCTTAACGCCGATCCGATTTTCAGCGAGCGCTTCCAGCGCGAAGCCAATATTGTTGGCCAGTTATCCCACCCCAATATTGTTGCCATCCATGACATAGGCCGCTACCGCAGCCTCAATTACATCGCTATGGACTACCTGCCTGGTGGCTCCGTGGCGGACGCGCTGACCAAAGGCGCCATTGAGCCTCTCGACGCGCTCCATATTACCCGCCAGATTGCCATGGCACTGGACCACGCCAGCAACAAGGGCTATGTGCACCGCGACCTGAAGCCCGAGAACATCCTGTTCCGGGAAGACGGCTCAGCGATTCTCACCGACTTCGGCGTAGCGCGCGCGGTTGCACGCACCACACGCATGACCAACACGGGCATGGTTGTCGGCACCCCGCACTATATGAGCCCGGAACAGGCACGGGGCGCGGCCGTCGATGGGCGCGCCGACCTGTACAGCCTCGGTGTGGTGTTCTATGAAATGCTCACCAGCGCAGTGCCATTTCAGGCCGAAGAAGCGGTCGCCATTGCAATCAAACACCTGACGGACCCGATTCCTCGACTCCCCGCGCGCCACACCTTGTACCAGGGACTCATTGACCGCTTCCTCGCCAAAGACCCCGAGCAACGTTTCCAGCGCGGGCTCGACGTGGTTGACGCAATCGATCAGTTACTCGCGGCGCTGGATGGCAAGTCCCCGGCGCCGACAACCAAGATGAACAACACCTCGGTGCGCGTCTCCAGCTTGTTGCGCGCACTGGTCCTCACTCTGTACGGCACCCTCTCCGATCGCGTGGTCGCCGCCTGGGCACGTTTTCGCGACAAGCCGGTGCATCAACAAAATCCGCGCGCTGAGCAGCAAACCATCATGCGTATTCGGCAAGTGGTGGAGCAGGCAGCGCCGATCAAACCCCGGTCGAAAATGTTTTTCGGCCTGCTCGCGGTAAGCTTCACGCTCGCCTGGGTACTGTTCAGCCTGTTTAGCAACAAGTTCCAATGGCAAACCGAGTCTGGCCTGGTGAATGAGGCCGTCGATCTCACTTCACAGATACTGCTGCCGGAAAATGGCACAGCGCAATCCGGACAGGCCTCCGCGGAGCTACCGGGCCTTTCCGGCAGTCTGCTGCCCGCACCACTGCAGGAGCCCGGTGCACGCCAGACGGGCCCGGTGCTACGCAACACACCGGCCCCGGCAACAGTCGCAAAAGTCACACCCATCGCAGCACGCGAGGAGTCCGCGCGTGCAGACAATGGGGATCCTGCGAATGTAGAAGAGGCTGCCGGTACCCCAGTGACCGGTGACGCCGCAGCCAGTACCTCTGCAACCAGTGACACAAGTGCAGACGCGCTACCACAAGAACCGGAAGCCCCTGCGCCGCCCCCCACTTACGCACTCAAGGTTTCGCCAACACCCGGCGATGCACGCATTCGCATCATGAACATCGTGCCGCGCTACACGCCGGGAATTAGCCTGGAGCCTGGTCGCTATGACGTTGAGGTGAGCAAACCCGGCTTCAGCACCGTGCGGCGATGGGTGGAGGTCAATTCCGCTGATGTGAATCTTGCGGTCCAGCTGGAGCGCAAATACTTTGCCGGCAAGAGTTTTCAGTCGCCGCTAAAAGACGGTGGCCGCGGCCCGGAAATGGTAGTCATCTCGCCCGGCGCATTTACCATGGGCAATAACGCGCGCCCGTTTACCAGCCCCGAGCACAAAATCACGATCCGTCGCCCCTATGCAATTGGCGCCCACGAAGTGACGTTTAACGATTACGACCGCTATGCGAAAGCCAGTGGCCGCAGCTTGCCCAGTGATCAGGGATGGGGCCGCGGTACACGCCCCCTGATTAACGTGAGCTGGGTCGAGGCGCAGCGCTATGCCAAGTGGCTCAGTGAGCAGAGCGGGCAAAAATATCGTTTGGCGAGTGAGGCGGAATGGGAATTTGCCGCACGGGCAAACACTGATACCCCCTTCTGGTGGGGCGATGGCAGCCCGCGGGGCAAGGCCAACTGCCGCCGCGGCTGCGCCAGCGAATTCAATTCCCTGTTTGCCGCCAAGAGCGCGCCGGTGGGCAACTATAAAGCGAACCCGTTTGGCGTGTACGACACCGCGGGCAACGTTGGTGAATGGGTCCAGGACTGTTTCCTGGGCGATTTTACCAACCACCGCAGCGATGCACGTCCTGTACAGCTGAAAAACTGTGACCTGCGTGTGGTCCGTGGCGGCTCCATGCGTGAGCCGCTGCGGAATATCAGCTCAGACTACCGCACCGGGCTGAATGAGCGCGCCCATTCCAAAGAAGTGGGCTTCCGCCTGGTAATGGAGCTGTAACAGCCCGTTACCGCGCGCGCACTTGCCACACATTGTGAATTTTCGGGTTGCGCTGGAAGTCCTTGTCGAGCAGCTTGGCTGAAAGATTTTCCACCGCGAATTCCGATTGCACCGCCTCGTCCATTTTGAAGCTGCGCAAATTATTGGAAAACAACAACACGCCATCTTGGCTCAGCAACGCCATGCACTGGCGAATCAGTTCCCCGTGGTCCCGCTGAATATCCAGCACACCCTGCATTTTTGCCGAGTTTGAAAAGGTCGGCGGATCGAGAAAAATCACATCGTAATGCCCTTTGCGATTGTCCTGCGCAGCTTTCAGCCACTGCAGGCAGTCGGCCTCGATCAGCTGGTGGCGGTAGGAGTCCATGCCGTTTGCACGGAAGTTTCTCTGCCCCCACGCCTGGTAGGTCTTTGACAGGTCAACACTGGTACTCTCGGTGCAACCGCCAATTGCTGCCTGCACCGTCGCAGTGGCCGTGTAGCAAAACAGGTTGAGCAGCCGCTTGCCTTTGGCCAGTTTACGCAGGTACTGGCGCACCGGGCGGTGATCCAGAAACAGGCCTGTGTCCAGGTAGTCCCACAGGTTAATTTCCAGCTTCGCCCCGAACTCGTCTACGAGGAAGGTACGGGACTCCTCACCACGCTTCTGATACTGACTACCGCTATCTTTGTGGCTGTGACGACGGCGCTCTTTAATGGAAATATTGCGCGGCGCCAGCTCCAGTACCTGTCGCGTAGCGCGCACCAGATCCATCAGGCGAGCGCGGGCTTTTTGCTCGGGAATACTCGCCGGCGCGCGGTACTCCTGGACATGCGCGAAGCGCTCGCCTTCCAGAGACTGGTAGATATCGATGGCTGCGGAATACTCGGGCAGGTCGGCATCGTATAGACGATAGCAACTAACGCCACTGCGTTGCGCCCACTTGCCGGTGGTGCGCAGGTTTTTTTGCAGGCGATTGGCCACCATCTGTGCTTCTTCGGACAGGCGGGCCCCACCCTCCTGACCGCGCTCAGCAGATTGCGCGTGAATATCAAACAGCAGCAGCTGACTGGGGATGCTGCCGTTGAATAATTTGTATTGCTTGTGCGAGCGCAGGCCGGTGGAATGACAAAGTTCGGGATTGCCGGTAAAAATTGCCGCCTTCCAGCCGGCAAACTCTTTCTTCAGCTGGCCACCCAGCTCCGCGTAGGTTTCGCGCAGCGCCTCCTGTTCTCCCAGTCGCTCACCATAGGGCGGATTGGTAATCACCAATCCTGCTGTTACCGGGCGATGACTCGGCACCTTGAAGGCCGCCACCGGCCGGCAGCTGACGCGCACCTGCTTGTCCAGGCCGGCGCGCGCGATATTGGATTCTGCGGCAAACAGTACCTTGGCGTCGGCATCGTAGCCACGAATTTCCGGTAGCGGCTTTACGATGCCTGCGGTGCGGCGCTGCAGCGCCTCTTCCCGCAATGCCAACCAGATGTCACTTTGATGGTTCAGCCAGCGCTCGAAACCAAATTCCTCACGCAACAGACCGGGAGCCACATCTGCCGCCATCAATGCCGCTTCCACGAGAAAAGTGCCTGAGCCACACATAGGGTCCAACAAGGCACCGCCCTCGGCGGCAATTTGCGGCCAGCCGGCGCGCATCAGCAACGCTGCGGCGAGGTTTTCTTTCAGTGGGGCCGCGCCGATGTGGGTGCGGTATCCGCGGCGGTGCAGACTGTCGCCACTGAGATCGATCGCGATTTCGAGGACATCGCGATGCAGGCGCAGCATCACCGACAGGTCGGGATCCCGCTTGTCGACATCGGGGCGTGCGCCGGTCGCTTTGCGCAGGCGGTCGACGATGGCATCTTTCGCTTTCTGGGCGCCAAACTGGCTGTTGCGTATTTCCCGGTTGGTGCCAGAAAACTGCACCCAGAGCACGCCGTTGGGGCTAATGTGTTCTTCCCAGGGCTGGTCCGCCACTGCACGATACAAACCTTCCGCATCTTGAATGCGCGCCTGCCCCAGATTCAGTAAGACCCGATTGGCGATACGGCTCCACAAGTTAACGCGATAAGCCATCGCAAGATCGCCATCGAAGCGCACCGCCGCCGGCTGCTCCCGCAAAACGTTTGCGCCAATTTGACGCAACTCATTCGCGAGCACATTTTCCAGGCCTTTTGGGCAGGTGGCTGTAAATTCAAACTTCTCAGTCAAGGATTCGACCTCTAAGAGCCTGTTGCCCCCGTCGTACGCCGCTTAGTCGAAATGGGCGCGGGGCATTCTGGCAAAGTTGTTATGGCCATTTTGGCCAGAGGATATGTAAGTGGCGCAAGCATACCGCAATCGAGAATTCTATTCTTCAAGACCCCGAAATAGCCCTGGGAAGGTTTCTCACATTAGATAATTTGAACCTATAGAAGGCGCTTTTCAGAAAAAATTAATTCTTCCTTACCTGAAGGTAATTTGGCCCAATATTCGACAGCGGCAGCCCTTCTTGCCAGGCCCCTTCCACAATAAGCTGGTAATGGCATAAGGGGAGAAGCGGTGATATCAGTCCCGCAGCTGATTTCGGCCGCTTGAGTGACAATCAAAATGAGGTAACACGCCTATGAAACGCCAAAAACGTAATCCCAACGACAGAGCACTTCACAAAGGTTACGTTGCCGCCGTGCAGGGCAGAGATCACGATAGCTGCCCCTACCAAAGCGGATCCCTGCATCAGGAATGGGTAAACGGTTGGCGCCAAGGGCGAGAGGATATTTGGAGTGGTTTCGGGCGCGCAGCCCAGGCCCAGCGTCTGGAGAGCATGTAGATCAGGCGCGGCTTAACCAAATACTCTCGAAAATCGAGCCGGGCTGGCAATAACGCCAGCCCCACTATCTTTTACCGATTAGGATCAAGCGCGTTGCTCAACAACACGCGATGCGTGCAGTTTTGCAATGGCTTCTGCCGCTTCGTGAATCACTTCCGGCCCACGGTAAATAAAGCCAGAATATATCTGCACTGCCGTAGCGCCCGCGCGAATCTTTTCTGCGGCTGACTCGCCATCAAAAATACCGCCTACGCCGATAATGGGAATACTTCCATCCAGCGCACTGTATAGCTTGCGAATAACTTCGGTAGACCGATCGCGCAGTGGGCGTCCGCTCAAGCCGCCCTGCTCTGCACCGTGCTCAAGGTTTTCCACCGAAGACTTGTCGATGGTGGTATTGGTGGCAATCACACCATCAATTTCGTGTTCCTGTAATGTCTTCGCTACCTGGGCGATCGCATCATCGTCCATATCCGGCGCAATCTTCACCGCCAGCGGTACATAGCGATCCTGCTCAGCGGCAAGCTGGGCCTGCTTTTCTTTCAGCGCATGCAGCAGCTGGCTGAGGCTGCCCCCGAACTGCAGATCTCGCAGGCCTTTGGTATTGGGAGAGGAAACGTTGGCGGTTATGTAATCCGCATAGGCATATACTTTCTCCATGCAGATACAGTAATCGTCCGCCGCCTTCTCTACCGGAGTATCGAAGTTTTTGCCCACGTTGATGCCGAGCACACCGGAGTAACGACGGCGTTTTACCCGTTCGAGCAAGTAGTCGACACCTTCGTTATTGAAACCCATGCGATTGATGATGGCCTCCGCCTCTGGCAGGCGAAAAATACGCGGCTGGGGGTTGCCAGGCTGCGGACGCGGGGTCACGGTGCCAACCTCAACAAAACCGAAACCCAGGGCGCCCAAACCGTTGAACGCCTGAGCATTCTTGTCCAGACCGGCCGCGAGACCCACGGGGTTTGGCAGGGTCAAGCCCATCAGTTCTACCGGGTCATCCGGTACCGATTTGCTAAACAGCGACATCAAGCCAAGCCGCTCGGCGGCGCCAATGGCGTCCATCGACAGGTGGTGGGAGCGCTCAGGATCGAGCGCAAACAGGGCTTTGCGCAAATGCTGGTACATGGGTTTCCTTGAGGTTCTGACCAAAGCAGCGCTCTCGTCTCCGGCACGGGGTCCGCGGAAAAGCAAGAGTCCGATGGGTCATGCAAATATGACAAACCCCATCCGGGATACCCGGACGGGGTTTGCGTATTGTACGAGATTCCAACGATTCGAGAAACTTACGCCGTCATCAGGGATTCCTGGTCTGCCGTCGCATTTGCCAGGTACATCAGTTCCCGCAAGGCAACCGTAAACATGGCGAAGTCTCCTTGTGTGGCCGACTTCAGTTCCTTGGTCAAACTTTCCCAGCGCTGGATTGCCGGCGCCATCCTGTTCGCCCAGTTCTCCACCGCACTGTCTACGTCGAGACCATCGTCGCCAGCCAGACGCAGGATATGGGTAGCCAGCCTTGCGAGCTGGTTATCCAGATCGTCCATGCTGGTCTCCCGCGCCTGGGAATGCCAGAAGCTATCCGACGGCAAGTCGATGATCTGGTTGCCGAACCAATAGAGGCCCAGACGATCTGCAAGTGCGAAGTAGGCTTTTGCCACCTCTTCAACAGGCCGATCTGTAATGCGCGCGGTATGCGAAATACCCAGTGCAGAAAACAGATAGGTCGGCGACGCCGCCAGCATCGCCAGGTCTTTCGGCACGCTGGCCGCGGTCAGCCTGTCGTGCCGCGCATGCCACTCGCGCAGCGGCTCGCCACTCAGTACCTCAGGTAAGGCACGAATCACGCGCTGGACAGAATCCTGGAACAATGCAATTTCATTTGCCGGATCGAGCGCGCCGTGTCGGTTGCGCACAAACCAACGAGCCGCCCTGCGCACCCGCCCCACCATGGCGGTCATCAGCTGCAGCTGTAAATCCGCCGGCACCTGATAGTCGAGCTCGGCGACGCCGTGCTGGAAATCCGACATGCGATACACATCGCGCGCACTCACATAAGCGGCGATGATGGTATCAATCCCTGCACCGGTGGCGCCGCTGATCCGATCGTAGAAGGTAATGCCCATGCTGTTGACCATTTCGTTGGCAACCTGCGTGGAGACAATTTCCCGGCGCAAGGGGTGGTCATAGACCAGCGCCTGGTACCGGGACACCAGGGCTGGAGGAAATGCAGACTCCACCGCCTCCTGCACATAATCATTATCGATAATGTGCGCGCCAACCAGCTCTTCCTTCAGTTTGACCTTCACATAGGAGATCAGCACGGACAGTTCAGGGTGCGTGAGATACTGCCCTTTGCTCTGGCGCTCGTTCAGCGTTTCGTTGTCTGGGATAAACTCCAACTGGCGACGCAGGCGGCCTTCGGCTTCGAGTGAATTAATCGTACGACGGAATTCATCAAAGCGGTCGGCAATCTGATAGGCCGCCACACTAATTGCACTGGTCTGGTCATAATTGTTGTCCAGCACCAGCTCCGCGACCGAGTCGGTCATCTCTTCCAGCATATGGTTACGCTGTTTTTCCGTCAGGTCACCATTGGCCACCACCTTGTCCAACAGGATCTTGATGTTGACCTCATGATCCGAGCAGTCCACGCCGCCGGCGTTATCGATAAAGTCGGTATTACACCGGCCACCGTTCAGGGAAAACTCGATACGCCCGCGCTGGGTCATGCCCAGGTTTCCGCCCTCACCAAACACCTTGCAGCGCAGCTCCTTGCCATCGACCCGCAGGTTATCATTCGACTTGTCGCCGACCTGCTCGTGGCTCTCTTGCTGCCCCTTCACATAGGTGCCAATCCCACCATTCCAGATCAGGTCGACCGGTGCCTTGAGCATCGCACTGATCAGCTCGTTCGGTGTCAGGTGATCCGCTTCAATGGCAAATGCCTGCTGCATCTCCGGGGTGATTTTTACCGACTTGGCGCGGCGCTCAAAAATCCCACCACCTTTGGAGATGAGGCTCAGGTTGTAATCGGTCCAGCTTGAACGAGGCAACTCAAACAACCGCTTGCGCTCGTGGTAACTGCTCGACGCATCGGGATTCGGGTCGACAAAAATATGCAGGTGGTTGAAGGCGCCTTTCAAACAGATATGTTCGGACAGCAGCATACCGTTGCCGAACACGTCACCGGCCATGTCACCGATACCGATCACTGAGAAGTTTTCGGTTTGTACATTGACGCCCATTTCACGGAAATGCCGTTGCACGGAGACCCAGGCACCGCGCGCGGTGATGCCCATTTTTTTGTGGTCATAACCATTGCTGCCGCCGGAGGCAAAGGCATCACCGAGCCAGAAGTCGTACTCCGCAGCGATACCGTTGGCGATATCGGAAAAGGTCGCGGTTCCCTTGTCCGCGGCCACAACCAGATAGGGGTCGTCCTCATCCCGGCGGATCACGCGGTCCGGCGGAATCACCTCGCCATTTTTCAGGTTATCGGTAACGTCGAGCAATGCCCGGATGAATGTCTTGTAACTCTTGATACCGGATTCGATGAGCGCTTCCCGGCTGTTGTCTGCCGGAGGCCGACGCACCACGAAGCCACCCTTGGCCCCGCTGGGCACAATAACCGCATTCTTTACGTTCTGCGCCTTCACCAGGCCCAGCACTTCGGTGCGGAAATCTTCCAGGCGATCGGACCAGCGCAAACCACCACGGGCGACCTTGCCGCCGCGCAGGTGCACCCCTTCCACTTGCGGGGAATAGACGAAGATTTCGAACAGAGGGCGTGGCTCCGGGATATTCGGGATATCCCGCGGGCTGAACTTGATGGAAATGTAATCTTTCGGCTGGTCGTTGGTGTCCAGCTGGAAAAAATTGGTACGCAGCGTCGCCCGGATCAAATCCAGGTAACGGCGAATTACCTGATCTTCGTTCAGGTTGTCGACGCTGTCGAGGCCATCGTGGATCTTCTTGATCAGGCGTTCCACACGGGTCTGGTCCTGGCGCTCCGGTGAATTGATCCGCGGATCAAACATCGCGCGGAATAGCGCCACCAGGTTGCGGGTAATCTCCACATGATTCGCCAGCGTAGCCGCGATATAGGACTGGCTCGCGCTGAACTTGGTCTGCTTCATGTACCGCGCATAGGCACGCAACATGGTAACCTCTCGCCAGTTGAGGCGGGCGGCAAGTACCAGTCGATTGAACGCGTCGCTCTCGGCCACACCGTCCCAGATCGCCGCAAATGCGTCCTGGAACAGGGAGCGCGAGGCCTGCGCGTCGATACGGGTAGGCAGGCCGAACTCCAGGTGGAATTCGTGCATCCACACATCCTGCTTGCCACGCGGACGGATGGTGTACGGAAACTCGCCCATCACCCGCAGCCCGAGATTCTCCAGCACAGGAATCACATCGGACAGCGTCAAACCAGAGCCCACATTGAATACCTTGAAGCGCAGGCTACCGGGCTCAGCGCCAACCGGCTGGTAGAAGCTCATCGCGACTCGATTGTCGTCGCTCAGCTCCTGAATTGACGTCACGTCCTGGACCGCGATACGCGGCTCAAAGTCCTCGCGATAGCCCGCGGGGAAAGACTGGCCATAGGTGCCGATCAGTCGGCTGCCCTCTTCTTCCCCATGGGTCTCTATCAGGGATCTATGAAATACATCTTCCCAGCTGCGGGTAATATCCACAATCTGCGCCTCCAGTCGGGCTACATCAATATCCAGGGGTAGATTCGGGTCGACGCGGAATACCAGATGTACCCGGGCGAGAATCGATTCGGAAAAGAAGGTAGTAAAGTCAGAATCCAGTGCGTGAATCGTACGCGCGATACGATCACTGATCTTCTCCCGCACCTCACTGCTGAACTGGTCACGCGGCACGTACACCAGCGCGCTGACAAACTTTCCGAACGGGTCTTTGCGCATAAACAAGCGCAAACGCGCGCGCTCATTCATCGCCAGCACACCATGGGTGGTATCAAACAGTTCCCTGGTACTGCTCTGGAACAGTTCATCCCGTGGAAAGGTATCCAGAATACGCTGCAGCGCCTTGCCGTCATGGCTGGTGGGAGCGTGACCGCTCTGCTCCATCACCGAGGCCAGCTTGCGGCGCACAATTGGGATCTTGGAGGGGCTTTCGGTGTAGACCGGCGAGGTATACAGCCCCATAAATGCCGACTCGCCAATCACCTCACCGTTTTCGTCATACCGCTTGATGCTGACGTAGTCCGAATAGGCCGCACGGTGCACCCGCGACTTGACCGAAGACTTGGCAAAGGTGAGGAAATTGGGGCCCTGGTAAAAGCGCTGCTTGCCCTCGTTAAACGCATACTCCGGCGTCGGTTCAGCGGTCTCTTCCAGCTTCTTAAAAATCCCCAGGCGACGGTTCTCGACTTCCTGCAGTACTTTCTTATTCCCCTGCTGAGAGAACTCGTATTCGCGATAGCCAAGGAAGGTGAAGTTGCCATCACGCATCCACTGCAGAAACGCGCTGGCCTCCGCCAGGTTGGCTTCGTGATCCGCCACTCCAGCCTGCAGCTGGTCCTGCATGGCGGAACAGGTATCCAGCATGGGCACATAGTCGTCGACGACCAGCGCCACGTCACCCAGCACATCGCTCAGTGCCCGCGATAGCTCCGACGCGCGCGTTGCGCTGGTATCGAGGTTAATTTCGAGGTAAATCAGTGCCTCGTTGGCGATTGTAGGGTCGAACTGGCGCTCCTCTTCCAGCAGTGGCGCCACAGGCAACAACTGCTGCAGACGGCCACTCTCGTCCCGTTGCAACTGCATGACGGTACTTTTGATGGAGTGGATAACCGTGTCACGCTGGTTGATTTCCATACGCACCGAATCCACAAGAAACGGCATGTCACGCTGCAGCACACACACCACGGTGTGCGAACACTCCCAGCCGTGATCCTCCAGGCGTGGATTGAATACCCGCACTTTCGGGCCGCCACTATCGCGCTGCTGAATAAAATCCCAGCAGGTGTATACACAGCCATAGATGTCGACCAAACGCCGACCCGCAAGGTCCTCGAGGGGGTATTGGTTCAGATATTGCTCAGCGAAGCTGATTACAGGCCCAGCCTTGTCCCCAAGTTTCTCGCGAATAATCTCGCTAACTTGCTCCAGCAGCTCTTCCCGGCTATCGGTGATGACCGTCGCCATATTCACGTACGTCCTCCCATCACGGCGCAAACAGAATGCGCCGGTATAATCCGCCATCGCAGGTGCGCCCACACGGTTAGTGGAGCCCACCCTGTCCCCATTGCCGAACTTTTGCCCACTTGCGCTGCAAAACACTTTGTAGCGGTGGTGGTTGAACAATCCGACAGAATAATTGTCTACTTTGCAGCCTGAGAACCGGGGTAAGCCCTGCGACAGTTGCCTCTGAGCACACTGCCGTTAAAATCGTCCTACCCGCATTTCTCGAGCGAGTGGCTATATATATGAGGGCACCTCAAAAAGCATAGATAGCCACCGCTCTGCGGCAGCGTATTGAAACAGGAATTTGGCAAAAGAAGTGACGATATGGACACACGCCAGCAGATAAAAATTCTGGGTGATTGGCTGGAGCAGCAGATTATTGGCCAAGAGACTTTGGTCAATCGAATTCTCATAGGATTGCTGGCCGACGGTCACCTTTTGGTCGAGGGCGCGCCCGGTCTGGCGAAGACAAAAGCGATCAAAACCCTGGCCGATGGCATCGAGGGTGACTTCCATCGGGTCCAATTTACGCCGGACCTGTTGCCGTCCGATATCACCGGCACCGACATCTACCGACCGGAGACCGGCGAATTCCATTTTCAGCCCGGCCCGGTATTCCACAACCTGATCCTCGCCGACGAAATTAACCGGGCGCCTGCCAAAGTGCAGTCTGCGCTACTGGAGGCGATGGCGGAACGCCAGATCAGTGTTGGCCGCAAAACATACGCCCTGCCCGACCTGTTCCTGGTGATGGCTACCCAGAACCCGATCGAACAGGAAGGCACCTATCCCCTGCCGGAGGCACAGCTTGATCGTTTTCTGATGCAGGTAAACCTCAGTTACCCCGACGCGGAAGCCGAGACAAAGATTCTCAAACTCGCGCGCGATGAAGCGAGCCACGGCGAAGGCCACCCACAAACCGTAATTTCACAGGAAACCCTGTTTACGGCTCGCCAGGAAATCCTCGACCTGACCATGGTCGAAGCCGTGGAAACCTACATCGTGCAGCTGGTCATCGCCACCCGCGAGCCCCATCGCTATGACGATGAACTGGCCAGCTGGCTCGATTTCGGCGCCAGCCCACGGGCCACCATCGCACTCGACCGCTGCGCGCGTGCCTACGCCTGGCTCGCCGGGCGAGACTATGTGACGCCCGATGATGTCATGGCCATCGCGCCGGATGTGTTGCGCCACCGTTTGCTGCTCAGCTTTGAGGCTGAAGCCGCTGGCGCGAGCGCCGACCGTGTGATCCGCCGCCTGTTACAACTGGTTCCGGCAATCTAGGTTTAAATCGTGGTCGAATCACTCAACCACCGTGAACTGGAGCTGTCCGGTGCCTACCCGGAAGTGGCGCCATTGGTGCGCCTGCGCCATATCGCCCGCCAGTTGCGCCTGTTCAAACCTCGGGTTAACCGGAGCGATCAGTCCGGTAACCTGCTTACCCGTTATCGCGGGCGGGGCATGAATTTTGAAGAGGTGCGCTATTACCAGCCTGGGGACGATGTCCGCTCCATTGATTGGCGGGTAACCGCGCGCACCGGCGAGACGCACACCAAACTTTTCCAGGAAGAGCGCGAGCGACCCGTAGTCATTTTGTTGGATCTGCGCTCACCCATGTTTTTTGGCAGCCAGAATGCCTTCAAATCCGTGGCCGCCTGCAGTATTGCCTCCGCCCTGTGCTGGGCCGGCCTACAGCATGGTGATCGCATCGGCGCGCTGATTTTTTCGGATCAGGGGGTTAATACCGTACGCCCACGCCGCAGTCACCACGCGGTACTCGCCGCCATTCACGGCATGGTCGATTCCGCTACGAGTCTCGATAGCCCAATCGCCACGAGTGGCAGCCAGCCCCTGAGCGCCCTGCTGGAAGAGGCCCGCCGGGTCGCTCGGCCCGGCAGCGCCGTATTTCTGATCAGTGATTGCCACGACCTGGACGCGAGCTGCGAGCAGTCCCTCTACCTGCTTACGCGCCATGCAGATTTGCAAATACTGCGCGTCAGTGACCCGCTGGAACAACAACTTCCAGATCAGGCCGTTACAATCAGCGACGGTCGCCAGCGCACGTTTCTTGGCAAGGGCAAACAAGCGCTAAAACAACAGTTTGCACGCCATCAACATCAGATTCGAGAAAACGCCGCGCAACTTTGCCGCCGACTGCGCCTGCCACTACTGGATTTCGACAACACCCAGCCCGTAGTGCCGAAGCTGCTCAGCACCTATGGCGACCGCCAGCCCACGCCGGGCCGGAGACAGGCATGATGTTTTTTAGCGCCAGCGTAAAGCAAGCGACACCACCACCGCCCCCGGCTATCGATCAACCGCCAAACCAGGCCCCGGTCATGACACCGGAGATGCAGCAGTTGCTCGAGCAGCTGAAAGACATCCAAGAGCCTGCCCCAATCGGCTGGTGGCCGCTGGCACCCGGCTGGTGGATGCTTGCAGGAGCGCTCATCGCCCTGTTATTCGGCGCCTTTTGGCTGTTTTCCTACCTCCGCCGCCAGCGTCAGCAAAAACAGTATCGCGTAGAGGGCGAACACCTGCTAAAGGTCCTGGACCTCAATCAGCCACGCGCCGTCGAGTCCATCAACGTACTGTTAAAACGCGTGGCAGTGGTTACCTTTGGCCGAGCCCTATCTGGCCCACTCACTGGCGAGCATTGGATCGCATTCCTCGAATCCACTGCAACAGCACCAATGCCAGAATCCGCACGTCGCGCCCTACTGGAAAGCCTGTACAGCGCGCGGGAACCATCAAACGACGCCCTGGAAGATTTACGCGGCTATGCCATTCAGTGGGTACGGAAACATCAGCGTGCAGATTCGACGCCTGAGGTAGCACTTGATCAACAGGCCACTGCGGGAGCGAGCAATGTTTGAGTTCGCGCTCCCGTGGGTTTTCTTGCTGCTACCGCTGCCCCTGCTCGCGCGCAAGCTACTGCGTAAAAGCGAGCCACTCAGCAGCGCACTCAAAGTACCCTACTACGAACATTTACCGCGAAAGAGCGGTGGTGCTGCGGGTAACCGCTGGAATTTACTGATGCTCTGGTTGCTGTGGCTATTGCTGCTCGCCGCTGCAGCCCGCCCCCAGTGGTATGGCGAACCCATCACACAAACTACCAGTGCGCGCGACCTGTTAATCGCCGTGGACATTTCCGGCAGCATGGAAACCCCGGACATGATCCTCAACGGCAACCCCGCAATGCGCATCAGCGCAGTGAAATCCGTGGTGGGCGACTTTGTGCTGCGCAGGAAAGGCGATCGCCTGGGGCTGGTTCTGTTTGGTACTCGCGCCTACCTGCAGGCACCTCTTACTTTTGACCGCCAAACCGTCGATACACTGCTGACCGAGGCCCAGATTGGATTTGCCGGCCAAGGGACCGCTATTGGTGACGCAATCGGACTGTCCGTAAAACGCCTCACCCAGCGACCGGCAGATCAGCGTGTGCTGATCCTGCTAACCGATGGCGCTAATACCGCGGGTAAAGTTGCTCCACTAAAGGCCGCAGAGCTCGCCAAACAGGCCGGCGTCAAGGTATACACCATTGGTGTCGGCGCTGAAGAAATGGTGCAACCCGGGCTACTTGGCTCGCGCTTTGGAGCCCGCCGGGTAAACCCATCCCGGGACCTCGATAGTGAAACCTTGCAGGCGATCGCGGACAAAACCGGAGGCAAATACTTCCGTGCACATAATCCGCAGGAGCTCGCGCAAATCTATCAAGAGCTGGATCGACTCGAGCCGGTTGAACAGGAGGCGGAAACCTATCGCCCACTGAAGTCTCTTTACGTTTGGCCACTGGGTCTTGCCCTTCTGCTCGCACTGATCTGGTCCAGCCTGCCCTTTATTGGCAACTGGATCACGGAGCTACAGGCGCGGAATCGCAATGGTCAAGGAGCGGGCAACGGCGTTCACAATCATGGGGGGCAGGCGCAGTGAATATGCTCACTAGCTTCCTCGCAGACATCGATCAATTTCATTTTATCCGTGCAAACCTGCTGTGGCTGATTATTCCCGCGGCGCTGATTTGTTGGGGCTTAGCCCGTACTGTTTTCGCCAGTGGCAAACTACAGAAGATTATCGACCCGAACCTGCTCCCGCACCTGCTTTTGCGCGGTGGCGAAAAGCGGCCCTGGCTGTTCACCCTGATATTCGCACTGCTAACCTGTGCGATTGTTGCGCTCGCCGGCCCTTCCTGGCGCAAACTACCTACACCGGTATTCAGCAACCAGGATGCTGTTGTGATCCTGTTGGACCTATCCCCTTCCATGATGGCCACCGACCTATCGCCAAACCGCCTGACGCGCGCGCGACTCAAAATTCTCGATATTCTCAACCAGCGGGAAGATGGGCTCACCGCACTGGTCGCCTACGCGGGCGAGGCACATATAGTGACGCCGCTAACCGACGACACTGCCACCATTGCCAATCTGGTACCGTCCCTGTCCCCCAGAATCATGCCAGTGCCGGGCAGCAACATCGAAATGGCCGTAGAGCTCGGACTCAGACTGCTGAAGGACGGCGCCGGTGGTCAGGGCCGGCTGCTCGCGGTGACCGACGGGATTGATAAAGCCGCTATTTCCACGGTAAAAAACGCAGTAAATAGCAGCAATGCCTCGCTTTCTATTCTCGCTGTCGGCAGTGGCGAAGGCAGCCCTATCCCAAAATCCACCGGCAGCGGTTTTGTCACCGATGACAGTGGCTCGATCATTATTGCCAACTTTGACCGGGCCGAACTCCAACGACTGGCGCAGAGCACCGGCGGTAAATTTGCGCAGATTACCGTCGACGATAGTGATATCGCACGCGTACTCCCCGAAAATGAGACACCGCAGCAAGCTGAACTCACCGAGCGAGAATTCGACCAGTGGAACGAAGAAGGCCCATGGCTGGTATTACTGCTACTGCCCTTTGCCCTGCTCTTATTCCGCAAAGGGACGCTGGCCAGCCTCTTGCCACTGAGCCTTCCATTTGTACTGGTAGTTAACAGTCCAGAAGCCAGCGCACAGACGAGTGGCCTGTGGCAGACGCCCAACCAACAGGGGCAGGAGCTTCTCAAGGAAGGGGACCCCAAAGCCGCGGCAGACAAGTTTGAAAACCCACAGTGGCGAGGCACGGCCGAATACCGCGCCCGTGAATTCGATGCTGCAGCCAAAAGCTTTTCGCAAAGTGATGATCCGCAAGCCCTCTACAACCTTGGCAACAGTCTCACCCAACAAGGCCGCTTTGACGAGGCCATTGCCGCCTTCGACGGCGCACTGGAGCAAAACCCGGAGTTTGCCGACGCGAGCCATAATCGCGAGATCGCAAAGAAACTGAAGGAATTGCAGGAGCAGCAACAGCAAAACCAGCAGTCACAACAGGGCGATCAGCAACAGCAGCAAAACCAGCAGCAAGACCAACAGCAGAACCAGCAGCAATCTCAGTCTGAACAGAACCAGCAGCAAAGCGACTCGGACCAAGCCTCGCAGGATCAACAGTACCAAGATCAGCAGCAAGCGGGCGAACAGGATCAGCAACAGAATAGTGAGCAAGACGAACAAGATTCGTCAGAGCAGCAGCAGGCAGAGAGCCAGCAACAAGACCAGCAAGGCGACGAAAGCGAACAAGAACAGCAGGCCAACGCACAACCTCAAGAAAGCGAGAGCCCGCTTGATCCTGAAACCCAGCAGGCACTGGATCAATGGCTGCGCCAGATACCCGACGACCCCGCTGGCCTGATGCGTGAAAAATTCAAATACGAGAGCCTACAGCGCCGCCGCGCTTACCGCGCCGGCGAGTGGGAGCCCCCGGAGAACGGAGCCACCCAGAGATGGTAACCCTCTTTAAGGCGATATCTAGCAAGATGATCGGCCATATATTTGTGATCAAAGACCTAAGGGCACGGCTAGTACAGGGCCTGACTGCCCTACTTCTGCTCACCATAGCCTGCGTGGCTAGTGCTCAGGATCTAACAGCCTCTGTTGACCGCAACGAGCTCGCCATCAATGAAACCTTCACCCTCACCCTGCGTTACAGTGGTAAACAAAGCGGTGGCCAACCGGACTTCAATCTGCTAAACCAGGACTTCGAAGTCCTCTCGCGCCAACAATCCAATCAATACCGGGTAATCAACGGCAGAGCGGAGAGCTTCGTAGAGTGGACCGTAATCCTCGCCCCACTCAAAGAAGGCAAGCTGTTTGTCCCATCCCTGCACCTGCACGGCGAGGTGTCCGATGCCATCCCCATCACCGTAAACCAGGCAGGACAAGCCCCGGCAGGCCAAAATCGTAAGGCCTTCCTGGAAGTGGAAACCGACAAAGAAAAAATCTTTGTGCAGGAACAACTACTGGTCAAGGTCCGCTTGTACACCACAGTAGGCCTCCACGATATCGCCACCGACCCATTGCAGATCCCTGGCGCCCACGTAGAAAAGGTTGATGAACAGCGATTCGAACGCAGAATCGATGGCGTCGGCCACGCCGTCTACGAGCTCACCTATGCCGTGTTCCCGGAGAGCTCCGGCGAGCTGCAAATACCGTCACTGAACTACGTCGCGGTGACAGGCAGAAGAGACCCCTTCTCGCTGTTTAACCGCAATGCGCAGCGTATACGCCTGCGCTCTGAAGTAAAAACTATACAGGTCGAGCCAAAACCGGATAGCTATAGCGGCAGCCATTGGCTACCTGCGGCAAGCTTGGGGCTGGTACAGAGCTGGTCAAAAGATCCGGAAGAATTCAAAGTTGGCGAGCCGATTACTCGCATCATAACCTTGCGAGCCGAAGGCCTACGTGCCGCACAACTACCTCCTCTACCAGAATTGAACATTGATGGACTGAAGACCTATCCAGACCAGCCCCAGCAAGAAGACCAGCCTGGCCCTAACGGTATCGATGGGAGCCGCATTGAAACAACAGCCATTGTTGCGACAAAACCAGGCAGTTATCAGCTACCGGCAGTGACGATTACGTGGTGGGATACGAAAACCGGCAGGCAGCGTGCGACGCAGCTACCAGCATTCAGATTCAACGTTTCTGGTGGACCGATTGCAACCCCTAAAGAAGGCGCAAAATCAGATCAGCCTATATCTTCGATTCCCACAACTACAACAGTGGAACCAGGTTTCTGGCAAAAACTGGCTATTGTTGCGATTGCATTGCACTTCCTATGGATTTTGTATTTCTTCTATCTGAAGAAAAACCACCGCATCAACCAACCTCAAATCAACCGAAGTAAGAAAATAGATACGATCCACTCGAAACAAAACTTGGAGGCGGCCGCCGAGACCGGCACCGCAATGGAGATACAAACTGCTCTCAATACCTGGATGAACGAACTAAACGAAAAAAGCCAAAATAGCTCAGACGACCCTCTGAGCCAGAATACTGAGCTACCGAAGCTACAAAAAGAAATTAATGATGCGCTCTATCAACAGCCTCCGAAGCCGATTAATCGACAGCTAGTCCAAATACTGGTTCAAAGGCTAATCAACGAAAGTTCATCCCACCAAACGCACAAGAAAGATAATAGCTTGCCGAAACTTTTTGCCGAAAATTAGGGTACATCCGGACACAAAACACTTGATGAAAATAGACGATCATTCAAACCTAGCGATGCTAGCGCCCGAGACAGTGTCCTCCAGAATATTTGTGGCGATCGTGTCTCACCAACATGCACGCAATATTGCAGAAGACCTTCGCCCGCATAATTGGAAACAGGCCAACAAAACAATTGTACCAATCATTCTCAGCAACATTCCTGACGCTGCTCTATCAGATTACTGCAAGCAACACAACATTCCACTAATTGAAAACAATACAAAGCATGGGTTTGGAGCGAACAACAATAAAATTTATCGCCATGCGAAACAAAACTTAGGACTTAAAGAGGAAGATTATTTTTTTTGCGTCAACCCAGACGTTATGACTTCGGCTACTGACATTATCAGTCTGTCAGAGATAATGAAGACAAACAAATACACCGTAGCAGCTCCTAACCTACTGAAGCCTGATGGAACACCGGATGACAATATACGCTCTTTCCCTACCCTGAAAGATATCGCGCACCGATATCTTTTAGACAGTAAGAAGAGCAATGTAGAAAAGCGCAACAAGCAAGAGTGTGAAGTTACCGACTGGGCATCCGGTGCATTTCTGTGCTTTCGCGCAAGCACGTACGGCGCAATCAAAGGGTTTGATGAAAGATACTTCATGTACTATGAGGATGCAGACATTTGCCGCCGGGCGAGCTCTATTGGACAGCCCACATACTATATCCCACATGTAGAGGCTACTCATATTGGCAATCGAAAAAGCAGAGGATTACCAACAAAACAACTAGTGCACCATGTAACCAGCGCCATTCGCTTCATACTCACCAGTTCAGAATAGACCTGCTCCAAACAGCACGATTAGAATTTAATACCGAACACCCACCATAATGAAAAAGCTGATACTCCACATTGGGCGTCACAAAACTGGAAGTAGCGCAATACAGGACTGCCTTATAAAAAATACAGCTCTGCTCAAAGATTATGATTACTACTACCCTAGGGAAGCGCGCAAGGGACGCGGACATCATCAAATCGCTGAGTCGAATGCAGGGCTACTCAAAAGACTAAACAGTTTATTGATAAGACCAAAGCTGCCAGAGGCTGTGATTGACGAGCTACTTCAAAATGATCAATTCACACCCATACTGAGCTCTGAAGCGTTTCAGAACTGCCACCCTCACCTAATAAAGCAGCTTTTTGAAAACTACGATATAAACGTCGTTATCTATCTCAGAAATCACATCGATTATTTAGCGTCTGCATATACGCAGTGGGTACATTCGAGCGACTACAAGGGCTCAATATGGCGCTATTTTTTCACAAGTTATTCCGTGAATTATCGTCGTTTTCTTCAGCAATGGGAGCGACAGTTCCCAGGAAAATTAGTTGTCCGGCGATTTGAGCCCACAGCACTTGTAAACAATGATATTCGCACTGATTTTCTGACCTATGGACTAAATATTGACACAACAAAACTACCGAAGTTTGCGCATTCAACTACCAACCCCTCATTAAATCAAAAAGTGTTGCAGCTCAAACTACACCTAAACAGAATTGGCGAAACCAAGAAATATTGCCCTCACCGTTTATACAAAGCTTTACCTCTATTAAACAAGGAATTCCCTGCCAGACAATTTCAAACTCCGCGATTAATTGCAAAGTGGGTGAGACAAAGAAATAGAAACCGCGATTCGGAAGTTGCACAAGAATACTTTTCAGAAAAAGAGCTTTTTCACTACAAAAGTGAAGCTCCAGTGCACAGCTACAATCTAAGTAAAACCGAGCTGAGCCATATGAAAGAGGCACTTTCCGAACTCATAAATGAGCAATGACGGCAACCATAAAATATGGTGGGGAGATTAATGCTCCCTTACGCACCACACACCAAGCACTAGGCGCTGGCATTGGCACTGGCACTGGCACTGGCACTGGCACTGGCACTAAAGTGGATTCGCGCATTAAATCCCATGGGTCTATGCACGACGAAAGGTATTGTAGAGACGTACGAACTTAACCGCAGTTCACTACGTGAACTTTGGCGAATGCTTCGTACTATCTTGCTAACATGACGATCATCATCAGGTGAGATACCACCAATGCCATAAGAGTAGATCTGCCAATCGTAGTGCTTTACCGCGCCATGTCGGGCCAGGTCTTCAAGAATTTTCTCCGCACCGCTACGTGAGACCAGATATCCATCTGCACCAATAGCTCTCACACTTTCAGCTACATCACTGTACACTTGATTTATATTGAGTAGATCCAAGTTTTTACTTGAATCTAGCCACCAACCTGGAATGGATCGATCGTTCAGAAAACATATATCGAAATCCTTTGGGGCCAACTCCAGTAATCTAGAAAAACTGAACTGAAATGCAGGCAGCCCGTCATCCTCGATAATAAGCCCATAGTCCTCACCTGATTCCACTACGCGCTCCAAGGCACGAATTTGAGATGTCCAGCAACCAATAGAATTCGGCGGAAGTTGACTTCTGAAAACGGATTTACGCATTAAATAGGGAACCGAGCTACCAAGTATTCCCGGAAGCCGCTGTGTCTTACAGAGGTTTTTCGCATACAGCTGCTCCAACCCAGAAAAACGATGTTTATCACGATCAAGATTTATACAAAAAATAGGGACAGATGCGTTAGATTTATCGATGAAGTTATGCTTCGTAAAGATTTGAAACTTATTCGAAATTTCATGCGATATCTCGGGACGAGCATACTTTTCTATTTTGCCGAGCACCTCCTCCAAAAAGCCCCAATCATGATACGTCAACAGCAAATTTGAGACCATAGAGGCAGACCAGTTACACTTGATCTGTATCGATCTTGCAAAGCCAACAGCGGAACCTATGTCGCCCCTGCGAAACATTATTTGAGATTGGTTGAGCGGGATAACCGCTAAATCAGAGTTTTGATACCGGAATGCAACGGATTGTGCGGCATCGATATCTCCCCTACTAACCAAAAACATGCAAACCAAGTTGATAATTTTACCGAACTGCAGCCGATCTTTGCGAAGCGCCATGTCGCAGACTTCGACAAAATAGCCTAATCGCTCTTCACTAGAAATAAATGAGCTTCCAAGTTCGTCGACAAGTTTCCTGGGCTCATCCGAGTAAGCAAACTTCGCTAAAAATTCTGTAGTGGAATAATTCATCGGCGAAAGACCAAAATATGAGACCAAAACAATCAGTAAAATACGGGAGAACAGAAAAGAAACATCCTACCGAAACACATCAAGCCGGTTGCAGCTCCGCCTCGTTAGCATCTGCCTTAATTTTCTGAGCTCTCGTCCAATAAGAAACACATGGGATCTTCGCGCGATCGCAACGATACTCATATTTTTTGGCGACATCATTCACTTCCGCCAGCAGTCCTTCGGATAAAAGTATCGGCTTTAGCCCCATAGCGAGAAAACAGTCGTTCGATACGTGAAGATCATTTTCCGGTGCTTCGTTTCTAGGGTTACTCATATAGTTGATTTCAACACCCGATAGCTCAGAAACCAACTTGGCCAAGTCACGTACTTTATGTGTTTCCGTCATTTGATTGAAGATCCGGACCCGCTCACCAGTATCAGGTTCATTCTCCACCGCAAGACGAATACAGCGCACAGTGTCCTGGATATGGATAAACGCTCGGGTCTGCCCACCAGTCCCATGCACAGTGAGGGGGAAACCGACCGCCGCCTGTACGACGAAACGATTCAATACCGTACCGTAATCTCCATCATAGTCAAAACGGTTAACAAGCCGCTCATCGCGCTTAGTTTCTGCAGTGTTTGTTCCCCAAACAATACCCTGATGAAGGTCAGTAATTCGGAGATTATCGTTTTTGTTATAGTATGAGAAAAAGAGCTGATCCTGCGTTTTTGTCATGTGGTAGATGCTTCCCGGATTCACCGGGTATAGGATTTCTTGCTCTATTGCACCGCCAGAATCTTTGGGAATCTTGACATTCAGGTACCCCTCGGGAATTTTCATACCCGCGCTACCATATCCATAGACACCCATAGTCCCAAGATGAACAAGGTGAATATCTAGGGTACTCTCCACAATGGCTGCCAGCACGTTGTGAGTAGCGTTCAGATTGTTGCTCACTGTGTATATCTTGTGCTTGGCCGATTTCATGGAATATGGCGCGGCACGCTGCTCTGCAAAATGAATAATTGTGCTCGGCTCAAATGCCAGAATAAGATCTAACATTTCCCGATATTCTGTGGCGATATCCAAATTCACAAATCGAATATTTCTTCCACTAACCTCCGACCATGCAGAAACACGCTGCTCCATCGAGCAAATAGGCGTCAAGGATGTGACCCCTAACTCATTGTCGATATTTCGGCGAGAGAAATTATCAACAATTACCACCTCATGCCCATGTTCAGACAAGTGAAGCGCAGTTGGCCAGCCACAGAATCCGTCGCCACCGAGAACCAGTACCTTCTTCATAAAGACTACCTAGTTAATGCCAATAACGCAGTATTGGAATAGTGCGTTATAGTAAAGAGCCAAACTCACATAATTTAGGTAATCATATTTTTAATACGTTACAGCAGTGTGAGTAAAAGGTTACAAATGAATGACAGCGATGGCGCTCAAACCTTGAGCTAAGACGTGATAGATGGTAGAAGCCGGCAAAGTGCTAGCGGACGATAACTTACAGTGAGACTGGAGTGAGATTCTTTATTTAATTACGTTTGCGTCACGAAAAATCGGATTGGCTTTCTGAAAAATTGACCAGTGTTCGCTAGTTCCACGGGTGTTCTCGACTTTGAGATGAACTCCGCAATGCCTAAAGAACATCCGTTTGGTAAACACTGAAACTAAATCCGTTAACTCTGGTTTAACGTTATACGGACCAGTAATACCCTCTGGTAAATCACACAGTAACTTTCGCCAAACTGCCGGACCCGTGGTGCTAAAAACGCAATTTGGTCTATTTTTACATGTTACATTGGAGAGTATTTGTTCCATCAAATCTCCGAGCAAAGCGTGTTTCTTAGGCGCATAAAAAATACCATTCAAGATACCACCGTCATGCCACTCACAAACATGAAGTTTCTGTGGCTCTTCTTTTACAAACTTAGGCACACTCTTAACCGCAAACTTGGAATCGATATACAGGCCACCCAGTGTATATATAGCCAGAACACGGAAAATATCAGACTTCATTGCCCAGGGAATGCAATTTTCGTAGACTTGGAGCCAAGTGTTACCGTATTCTCGACCAATAAATTGTTTTGCTTTCTTTTCATCAAATGCGAGTAAATTGAGGTCACTATCACTCGCGTATAAATCTTTATAGAAAGAAATTTGTTTCTTAAGTAACCCAACACGACGATACATATCATGTTGAAAGACTATTACGTTCATTTAATCATTGAAACCAAGATTCTACAGCTCACATAGTCTCATCGCACAAAAACGAGCAAGCTGTTAGTGTTATCTTTTCTTATATTCATTCGCCCTGAAAAGAGGGTCGGGCGAAACCCAACCATTACCATACCTTGACTCAAGAAAGCCTTCAATATTGCTAGGTGCGTCCACAGAGTACTTTTCGTACTGCCACTTCTGGACAGGAAGGAGCAAATTAGCGGGAATATCAGCATAGCGAACTTTCGCCATCGGCAGCTTAATCTGATCTCCTTCTAGAAAACCAAAAAATAAATCGACATTGACAGGATGAGACTTGGAAAAAATCTGAAGTAGCGGGGTTCGCGAACTATCGTTTGTACTAGTCTCTCGAACGGTCAAGCCTCGCTTACGCAGCTCCACTTTAATTCTATTGCACAAAGGTCCGATAGCGCGCCAATGACAACTGTCTACAACTGCCAGCAAGTCGATATCATCATCATGGGCAATGAAGTCGCCATCGCGATAGAGCCCCAATAATGTTCCGTAACAAATCATTGAAGCGAAGATGTCTTTATCCTCACTACATACATTCAGTGTATCGACTATCGTTTCAAACAAAATGTCTTTCGGGAAGCTTCTTAGCGAACGACTAAAATCGTGAGCGCCAATAATCAGCGGCGTCCCGTCTAACTTTTCGCCCACGTAGGCAACCATAGACTCCAGAGCCACAACCTCCGCCTCATTCCATTCACGGATCGTATGCTTGAAATAGCGAAACGCATGCCGCCCCTTCCCGGATAAAATAAGAGACGAGACAAGAACTTTGCGAAGCGCGAGGTTGGGCCTATCAACCAACTGCATGCAGATCCAGCAAAACTGCCAAATTTCCTCCGAACCTCGCTGATACGCTTTGAAATCACTTTCCAAACACGTCTCTAATGCCAAAGCCGCACGTTCGATAGCCTTCGGAAGACCCCGCTTAGAACACCAGAAACCAAACTGTGAACCGAGAGCAAGGTCGAACGTTCTAAAGACACTTTTGGTAAACTGACCCAGTGAAGGCTTTAGGATATCTCTATCGATCTGGCCCAACTTTGAATGCAAAAAGGACAACACCGAGGCAGTCGACGACCCATCAAAAATACATCGACTATTTGATCTATCTGATTCTATCTCAATCCGTATTTTTCGAGACCTATTCCAAAGACCATCTCGACGATTAAGCAGTCGTATCGCTTCTACAGTATATGTTTTATCAAGCGTAAAGCTCACTCGCGGATGCGGCTCGTTCCTCGTACAAAAAAACGCAGATTTCCGGCTGAGCCAACTTTCCAGTCCAAAGCGCGGATCGTTGCGCATGATAGAGCTCTGCGAACAGTCACAAGCAATCCCATCACGCAATGAGTGCCACGCTCCGTCGATCTTCAGGTCAATTTCTGACAAGTGGAGATTGTTGCTGTCCTGGAGTGATAGTTCGATACGATCTACCCGTGCATTTACTGGCAGCACAAAAGCAAAAAGATCGAGACCGGGAATCTCAATTTCGAGTTTTGGAGCTACCAGGAAGGATCGGAGCCCCTCCATCTGTCCATGTTGCAATATCAACTCGCCCAAAATACCACCCCTAAAAAATCTTACACTCTAAAATAAACGCGAAAATCGAATTTATGTAGAGTTCGCCTACAACCTGGTAGCCAGCGACATCAAGTGGTCGCAGACATTGAGCAATTCCTGTTTTTTGTCTTGTTTTACCGACGCAACAAGCTCCTTGATTTCCGTAGTAGAAATATCCTGGGTTCTAGGTAAATAAATTACATCAACGATGTCAGAAAGATCGTCAAACTTTCCGGCCCAGTCATCTCCCATTGCGAAAATATCCGCCTTTTCTCTGATGACGTCCGCTCGCTTTTGCTCCCAGTTCGATTCTGGAAAAACACCATTTACATAACGACACGATTCAAGAACTTCTTTTCGCTGCTCATAACTCATAATAGTCCGCTTACCCTTCAGCTCATTGAACTGATCGGTAGAGCACCCGACTACTAACCGGTCACCCAAATTGGCCAATCGCTTTAGCAATCTCACATGTCCAACATGAAATAAATCAAATGTGCCATAGGTAATAACTGTTTTACTCATATCAACTCTCACAAAACTGGACTTAGCGCTTTCCATGCTCATTCGCGCGGAAGTGCTTATCTGGAACATTCCAGCTCACCCCATAGCGCGCAACCAAGAACCCCTCTATGTCCGCAGGTACCTTATATTCACGGCCGAAAAACTCTTTGGTTGCTGCGGGCTGTAAAACGGGCGCCGGAACACTGGAATAGTTAACGTTCCGCATCGGAAGCATTAGCTCTCCGCCGGACTCAAACGCCAGGAAAATATCTAGGTGCACTCTATGTGACTGCGAAAATACCTGGATAAATGGCAAGCCCTCACGGCGATTATTAAAATTTATCTGCGCCCTGAATCCAGCGCCGCTTAAAATTTCTACAATCTGTGTTGCAACTTCATATAACCCTTCTCGGCCTACGCTCGTGATACAAAGTAGGTCAATGTCATCATCGTGGGCAATAAAGTCATTATCTCGATAGAAACCCAATAGCGTTCCGTAACAAAGCAACAAGGCCCTATCAGGGTCATCCAGACATTTCACAACTGCATCAATAGTATCAAGTAAGATTTCCCGAGGATAACTGGATAAGGGACGGGCAAACGTATGTGCTGCAGGGATTAAGGGATGTTTGTACTTCTGTTGCCCAATAACTTCGACATCTTCCTCAATGCATTTTAACTCCGATTCAGATAAAGAACGGGCAGCAATAGCGTATAGTCTAAATGCATCTCTTCGGTAACCATGGCATACCAGCATATTGATGGAAAAGCGCGCCACAATAAAGCTTAGCCTCGACTCGAAGAAGCTAAATACACGGGAAAGGGAGCGGGCCAAGCCAGAACTAAAGAAGTCTACCGATTCGATACTGCTAGATGGAAACTTATACTCTGCCCCGAATCTCTCGATTGCCCCATAACAAGATTCAACGGCTAACGGACCAGTGCAGACGCACGCCCGCAGCTCAGAAAGCAAATTACAAACGTCTTCCGTAGGTGAATCAGAATCGGGAAGAACCTCAACGGCTCGCTTTAACCAGGATAGGCGAGACTGGGAGTCAGAGCCGTCATAGACAGGAAGCCATCGTCCATTAGTGCAAACAGAAACGCCAAGGTTTCTGGCACGATGCCAAAGACCATCTCGTCGATTAACAATTCTCAGCGCATCTAGCTCAACGTCATGTGGGAATCGCACGATAACATGCGGGTTTTCTTCCATCCGGGTAGAAAAAAATGCACTAGCCCCGTTCGCTAGCGAAGCGACATCGAAAATTTTGTCATTTTTGACAATTGAACTTTGCTCAAAAGACAGATTTTCATAATCCTTTAATGACGCCCACTTATTATGGATATTGAACAGGACATCTGCTAGGTGAAGATGGTTTGTATCTGCAAGTTCGATTTTTATTTCTGAGACTTTTTTCCCAACATAAATCTCGAATGGCATAGTATCTATGCCATAGATTGCAGGACCCAAATAATTTTCGCTCCAGCGTGACCTCGCCGACCCTTCCTGGTGCTGACCAAATATTGAACGAACAAATTTTGCAATCATAAATAGTCTCAAATCACCAAATGGCAGCTTTCTTCGATAGAGGCCCGCCCTTCGGCGAGTGGTCCGAATAAATTCCCAACGAGCAACCAGCCTACGGCACCGGGTTTAATCACAAGCCAGATACGAAGAAGCCTTTTTCACTCGGCTAAATTGACTAAGCACGTTTTTTACCGCGACTCAGTTGGTCACATCTACTGCGATAATCTTGAAAGCGTGCTGTAAAGTCATCAACTTTAGCGATTCTCTGGGCAAGAGATTCTTTGGCCATACGATAAAGGGCTAGATCAAAACTGTTGTTTTCAACCAACAAGTCAAAGACCTCGTCTCCAATTTCGCTGATCAGATAATTAATGCTGCGCTGCTCTGCCTGCAGCGAACGCGTCGTATTCTGACGCACATAACTTAAGTCAAAATTTGGAAAATGCTTGCCGAGCTCAAGCTCGATCAGTGCCATAGAGCGATCATAATCCTCTACGAGGCCAACCAATGATCCGTCATTAAGCCTTTTAGCTGCGGTAGCAAGATGCTTGATTCCGACATTTTGAGAATTGCGAATTTTGCACTCTGATGCAAGGTAAGCCACCTGGTAATCGCGAATCGTCCGGCCTACGTCAGGTTCCATACGCCACTTGATATAGTCTTTTAAATCATACTTCTTCGCTGCCTCGGCACCCGGCGTATCAGATTTCTGCTTGCGCTCGAAACTGTATACGGACAGTACGCGTAGCAAGGGGTGTCGCAAGAAAAATACAGGCATCGATTGTATGTCCTGCAAGCCTGCGGTGTCACACATGTGATGCGAAGAAATAGCCTGGATTCCAGGGTTGTCGTGCAAAAACTCCTGAAGATATTCCACCCCACGCTGACGCATTGGGCGGTCGTCGCGATGATCGCAGAATGCAGCACCAAAATAGCGCTGCAGAGCCCAATCGAAGGTTGTTCCGGCATTCTTGAAAATATGCCCATGAGTAATAACTAAACGCATAAAACGACAATCCGTCAATTCTTATGTACCCGGATTTTTATCGGGTAAAAATAAAACGCTACCTTTCCTAAGACGAGAACGATCGGCACCACACCAACCATATCCTGAACCCGCGCTCACGCAGAGGTTAACAATTCCCCACAGCCTTCTCCCTGTGCCTCCAATAGCGTCAGGATCTGACTCACAACCTTGATGCCTTCCCGTAAACGCCCGCCTTTACAATGCCGCTCCAGCGTTGCGAGAAGACCACAAAGCTGGATGTCTGAGACAACTACAGCTATATCAGCTTCCTCATGGACCGCATGCCCAGAAATAACATTTTCAGCAATTTTTTCGAGAGAGTCTGAAGCCCATAAATGGAACCCCAGAGGCTCCAACCTCCAGTCTCCTAGACCCAACAAGCAATCGCGCCCATCTTCACGAAGGGTCAACTGTTTCAAAACTGGATCTTGAACAACCAGGCTAAGAGGTAAGGCCTTGATCTTATCGAACAACACTGGAAGCTGCTCAACGAGAACTTGAACTCGAATTTCTTCGTCTGAATCGGCTACCAGTAAAAGTCGTGACAGTAGAACAGGATTAATACGATCTGTAAGCGTGGGATGTACCGAGCAGTACTCTTCGACTAACGCAGGGTCAAACGTAAGTGGTAGCAGCCTAGAATGTACATTGATGATCGACTCGCGGTCACGGGAAAAGCTCCATCCCACAGCTAGCTCAAATGCATGGACCTGATAACCACCTGCTTCCGCTACCCCAATAAACTTAGGGATAAGCCCTACTGACTCAAGATCGGGGTAAAGTTCAAGCTCATTCTTTGCCGTTCGTGCCTTGTTACTTTCATAAACCTTAAGCAACAAAGCCCTCTCAGGAGAGGAACAATGAACAAGACTCATCCAGGGGAAAGGAGACTCAATCCACGCACAGATTGAGTCATATTCCACCGGCACTCCGAGCGCGCTCAACGCTTCTGCTGTAAACTCATTCAGAGAACTCTGTGACATTTTGTCGATAAAGGCACCACTGTTACCAGCCGCCGGCAACTCCGCATGCCCACGATAGAATAACTTCTGGATTGCGGCTCTCTTCTTACTAAACCACACGAGGTTACTCGCTTTCTGAGTTACTGCGCCCAACAGTCGTCTACCAAGAATGATAGATACGACGCCCTGGAGAAACTCCGGTGGCCGCTCAGAGAGAACAAAAGCATAGACAAGAAAACAGAAGCAAGCGATAAAGATCAGATTGGAGGCTCTACCTAGTATCGTGGGCGGACTATCTAGAAAAACTTCGCGAAACTTACTAGAGGCAGAGGCCAGCGCCGCAGCGGCAATAACAACAATACCTAGCGCCACTACGAGAAAAATCAGGAAGTCCAGGTATACAAGCCCAACCACTAGGCTCAATGCGAGCAGAAGAAACGTACTCCCTCTAGCACTTACAATGCCGTTGTAGGCAGAAATCAGGAAGTCACTCCCCGTAAAGCGCCCTTTTTTATGCTGATCGGAAAATTTTCTCGCGTATTTACCAGCCGACTGATTTAAGTACCAGTCCTTTATCAGCACGATGACATGAAGCACGACAATCAAGGCCGTAAGAATTCCCGCCCATTCAGCACGCGAGACTCCTGGCACAAACCTGTCGAACATAACAGGCATCTGCGGTGCGGCTAAAATCAGAACGATTTTTATCGGCAAAATAAAGACAAACAGCTCAAGAAAGCTCTTTACAAAACTTATTACGACGTCAAAGAAGAAGCGGACAGGCGCAACGGCAACAAACTGCCGGAGTACTTTTCTACGACTAGCAAACAACGCTGCTGTATTTTTAACAAGACTCAACATAGAAAATACAACTCATTCTATTAGCACCGAGAACCCAAACATCATCGGAACAGCTAAAAACACATTCAAACCACTAACACATGCCCTAACGCGCAAAGGCACTAAAGGAGCACTGCTATACAGTCATTCATCAATGTCACACATAATATGCTTACCAATAGCAGCTCTCACGACGTCTTGACTGAAGAACTGTGCTATATAACCTTGGCGCTCTGCAAGTTGCCGTACGCAGAGCGCTTCATTGGTATATAACGCGATTAACTCTCGAGCAAAATCATCGGCACTTTCAGCAATAGACATCACGGTTTCGGGTGCTGGAATTCCCTCTGCACCGATTGGCGTGGTAACCAACGGCACTCCAGCTTGTAATGCTTCCAGGACTTTCCCCTTCACGCCGGCACCGTAACGAAGAGGTACAACGCAAACGCGAATTGAACGATAAAGGTGCTCTAGTTCGGCGTCACATATAAAGCCGTGCACGATCACATTGTCGGAGGCGAGATCTGAAATTACATCGGGAACATTGGAGCCAACGACATGAAGGCGTATCGCAGGGTCAACGGCGTGAACTTTATCCATCACTTCGCTGATAAACCAAAGTACCGCATCAACATTCGGTTTATGGGTAAACCCGCCGACAAACAGCAAGTCTTTGCGAGCGGCAAACTCAAATGCCTCAATATTTGAGGAGTCAAGTACGTACAAAGGTAATTGTGCAACGTCCGCTTCTGGAGCAATTTCTCGAACTGCATCCACCTCCACATCAGATGGATAAAGCACGGTATCTACTTGCTGAAAAATCCGGCTTTCCCGCGCCTTCCAGTCTTCTGCTGACTTCAATAACTTTTTGTCACCGGAGATCACTGCCTCACGCTGGGTACGTAAGTAATGGAGATCATGCCCGAAATACACTAATCGCGGGCAATGTTTCAGCGACTTGATATCTTTAATAAAATCTTCCGTGATATGCGGCCGATGCAGGTAGATAACATCGAGATACTCCGCATTTTCCGCGAGCCAAAGCTTCCAATTGCGGGCATAACGCTCACCATAAAGCACCTCGACACCAAGTTGTTGCAGTGTTTCCGTATAAGGCTGATGCGGAAAGAAATTCGCTCCAAGAAACTTCACCCGGTAGCCCATTTCTACCATGGTTTTTACATATAAAAAGGTGGACCGGGAACCAGCATCTTTGTCGTAAAATGGGACATAATGATCAATAAATAAGACAGTTTTTTCACCATCCATTTTTTCTCGGGCATCAAATACATCAACACCAACATCAACGTTTCTCAGGTCAAGCTCTTGCTTCCATTTCTTCCGGAAAACAGCCTGATTGATTCGCTGCTGCTTCTTAATTCCTGAATTAATGTCGCTCCCATGGCTAACGCCCTCGAAGTGAACAACGCTAGATGCCGGTTGATAAATGGTCCTCAGCCCGCGAGCGCGTATCTGAAAAGCGAGATCGGTATCCTCATAATAAGCCGGACAGAATAGCTCATCAAAGCCTCCCAACTCATCCCATAGAGATTTCTTCACAATGACACACGCGCCAGAAATATAATCGACATCCCGCAAGTAATTGTACTCTGGCGCAGCTGGGGATTGCCCTCGGCCAAAGTTCCAGCCGCTACCGTCGCGCCAAATAATGCCGCCCGCCTCTTGTAAGACGCCATCTTCAAACAACAACTTTGGCCCTACCAGACCAACATCTGGTTGCGTAGCGAACACATCCAACAAGGACTGCAGCCAACCTGGTTGGGGATTGGTATCGTTATTGAGCAGTAAGACAAACTTGCCTACCGCAAACTTCGCTGCGTTATTACAATTCTTTAAAAACCCGAGGTTTACTTCATTGCGCACCACACGGATATTCTTGACACGCGACGCAATAGATTCAGTGAGATCACTTGAGCGGTCATCAGCAATAATCACCTCGTAACTAATACCATCCGTGTGCGCAAGCAGCGCTTGCAAACATGAGATGGTTGTAGCGTACTGGTTATAGACGGGGACAATAATGCTGACTAACGGCTGATCGTGGCGGGGAAATTCAAGCTCGACACTCCCAGCCGTCACATCATCAATCGCAAAGATGACGGGCTTATCTGCGGAAGTGGAATCGAGTGGAAACCGCTGCTCAATCCAAGCGGCACCATTGACTTGCTCACGGCCGAAGAGAATCCTAACGAGCCTGAGCAATCTACCCCAGCTGAAAGTTCGCAAAGATGCATAGGGGTTAGCGACCACGTAACGCAGGATCTGGAAAAGATACCGCATGCGACTATAACGGGACTCCTTATAGGCTTGAAGGTCATCAGCATGATCTCTACGAAAATCGTTAAAATCAGCCCACAAACTATTCAAAAAACCCAGACGTGGCTCGCGCTGAGGCAGAAAAACTCCACACAAAAAATCAATCAACCGCTTGGAGAAACCAGTTACGCCCCTCAATCCTGAGCCTACTTTGACCTGAACCGCAAGAAGTTGCTGATAAAGCTTGGCATTAAGCTCACCTAGCGCATGAATGGCTTCTTCATCTATCGATGTACCAGCCTCGGAATTACCTTCTTCCTGCAAGAAGCGCAAATACTCCCGAGTCAAAAACTCAGATCGCCGTGAAGCGGCTGTAAAAGCCTTGAATCTATGATCAGCCGAAAAAACCTCTCGCTCGTCCAACGGCAAACGAGCGATCTCGCTAGCCTCGCCTAACAACATACTTTTGCGAAAAATATACTTCCGGCACAAAACACGCTCCAGCTGAAACGCGAGCTTTCCAATTCGGCTTCGTTCGACTTCACCCATCGCCGACTTGAAACGAACGACTTCGTGCTCTAGATACGAATTCTTACCAAGCTGCTCCGAAATGCCATCATCACTCACCAGGTCGACGGATGCCGATTCATCGTTAACGGCTTCATGCTTCGAATTTATGTACATCAATCGATTTCGCGTTATAGTTTTTAAACGTATTCTTTTAGAACAATCCGGTAATCAATTTCACGCTCTTGCTGAAATTGCAGAGCCTGCTCATACAGCTGGGTCAACTCGCTCTTCGAGGACGGGCGAAGGGTCAAATAGCGTATAACTCGCTCGATATGACCTATCAGACGCCCAAGCAAGGAGCGCCTAAACATATAGACTTTTGCGTACGAAACACACAAACGACGAAAAAGGTACTCACCTTTTTCTTTTTCAGTTTTATACTTGTCCAGTAATATTTTTTCTGCTGAATTTGTCATTATCCCCCCAAATTAAGTTTTAGCTCTCGCGAGGCACAACAGCGTTGAACTGCGCGTGAGCAAATTTATACAGATCCAAGTCTAGTTTATTCCGGTCCAGCAACTCTCCATATAAGGCTTCTCCAAGCTCTCGCCTGATGTTCAGCAGTTTATGTTCCAATGACACTGCTGAATCTTGAGTTGTATTGACCTGACGGTTTACCACTTGTAGGTCCGGAAAATGGTATTTCAAATAAAAATGTAGGCGCTCCAGAGATTCCTGGAAACACTCCACCAACCCGAAAAATGGCAACTCCAGCAGAAAGGCTTTCGCCTTCTCCAGCTTCTCCGAGGGCACTGAACTGTGCTTCGGTGTGTCACCGGCATAGGCAGTATTCGAGAGCTGGTGCACATGGTAATTGGAAATTGGACCATGATTTTTAGGATCCAGTTTTTCTCGCACATAGTCTGAAAAACTACCTTTCGGCTCGGAGAGCCCCAATTGTATTTTCCATTCAAAAAGATAGGCTGAACGCACCCTGACAATTGGGTGGCGTAGAAAAACAATTGGAAAAGCTTCAAAATCACCCTTCGGTAGTGGCGGCAAAACCTGATGAGAAGAAATCGCAAGCACCGCGGTGCTCGCTGATGACCGCAGCCATTTCTGCCGGCAGAATTTTGGCTGACGCCCTATCTAGATCAAACGCAAGCCATGAATCACCGAAACTACGCTTAAGAATTTCATCAATGGAGGAGCCAGCATTCTTAAACAGGTGATAGTGTAAAATCAGCTTTCTCACGCACTTTCACCAAATACCGATTAATCAGCTTGCTCTTCCGCTACTTTGACACTGTATCCAGTAACGGCCAGCCCGAGCTTGCGCATGTCATCGCCTTTACCGAGCTCAGCTGGGCTCAATGTGCGAATCAGTTTCACTTCTACCCGCGTGGCTTTAGCACCCTCCTTTACAGGGACTGCACAAAACAAACCGCGAGACTTACCATCAAAATCAAGCTCTACTTGCTGACTCTGACCATCAACAAAAATTTGGGCTTCCTTCAACAGCTCATCATCATCCATCGCGGAGATGAAGCGGACTCGGAACACCTTTTCGACATCACGCAGTACCGGAACGTCAAAAACGATTTCCGGAGCTGGCCCCGTCCAGCTATAGGCTACGCCGTCTGGCGTGTATTCCACACCGTACATATTTTGGTTCTCGCCAAATACCTCGGCAGAAACCTCTACTTGCGCCTGAGGCGCGTAATTATGCTCCGCGATCGGCTGAGACATTACTGGAGCTTCCGTAGCAACGCCAGAATTACCAAGCAAAACTTGCTCCAAAATCTTAATTCGAGCAGACAACTGTGCCTGGTTCTCCACCATTACATTGGTCACCGCCTTCAGGTGATCGTATGGGTTAGCACTAGCCTCGACCGCATTAATGACACGCGATTGCAGCGATTGAGCATCGTCTTGTACCAACGCATCGAAGTAACGTAGATCTTCGGCAAGCCCTTCGACATTCTCACCCCTCTTGTTGCTCATTTTTTAACCACCTTAGCTAAATAATTCAGCCCGGATACTTACCCGCACTCTTTGATGTTGAAAAACACCATAGTATAACGCTGAACCGAAGCGGAATCAGCCGTCGAGAGTTGAATTTGAGAGTGAATTACGGGAGAAAGAAGAGCGGGCCGATACGCCCGGCATAGATTCGAAGATTAGCGACGAAAACCGCCTTGGTGATCCATAAACTGGTCTTAGGCCTGTTAGAACCCATCCCAAGGGAGGATGGGTAGCCGCCAGCCAAACGCCGACACACGCTCTAGATCCATAATGTCAACGAATAGTCCCATCCGACCTATCATTTTCCCAGCGAATGCCACCACCGAGTTCCATCACGTCCGCGACAGCTTCCAATTCGCGAAAGGTACAGTATGCGCCGGGGCCCACATTAACGTTACTAAAAAATACGCAATATTGGCAACCTAAATTTAGCGAACCAGCTCCATCACAGATACCGAGGCCGCGGCCAAATCAATTTCATGAGGAAACACCCGCATCGGATATCAGTCCCGACCCAACGACTTTCTTATCGCCAAGCTCTTACGCTCCGCAGAAATACCGCAGCAGTGTTGCGACCACATGGAAATTATCTGGCCGATAGCTGTTATTGGGGCCGATCGGATTAGCGGGAACCACAGAACGATATCCTCTCCATCACTGGGCCAGTATAAATCACACCGCTTTACTCCCGTAATCACCCCGATCACATAAGGCTCATCGGTCGACCTCAGTGTGCGGCCAATAATACCGAATCCGAAATTGACCACCTTATTGTCTTCTGGTGGCTACACTATGGACTGATAAATCAGCGCTTGTTAACCTCAATGCAGTGTGGAGCATGAATTACATTAACCTCGATTAAATAGTTCTCAGGGATAAACTCTGCTGGAAAAGAACTATTAGCATGAATGCCACCCACTTTCAACGCAGCAAGATAGACTTCATTAAACCTCTCATTGCCGTAAAATTAGAATCGCCCCCCGATTAATCAGGTCGAGCTCACAATGAATGCGAGAGACAATTTCAACATTGAACCTTGATGCAAGCTACATTAAAAATGCGAAGCTCAACACTGCGCGTAACCTTTGGTAAAAACCGTTTTCTAACTCATAAACATCTTCACCTTGGGTACAAAGAGATCAAAACCATGCTCTTCAAGCAGTGAGTGCTATTTTACTTGACTCAATTCAGCCCTAACCATTCACGACACGCATCGTCAGCAGTTATTTCTGACTCCCAACCCCACTTTTCCCTGACCATTTAGGGATGCTCTAGCAATGGCTCCACTTCCGCCGAGCGAAAATAACGCGGGTCAACTATCATCAAGAAATTTCCAAATGCCACTAGGGGACCACTGCCTTGCACTGGAGCGACAATCAATGAAAGATCGCATTAAACTGCCTTCAGCATCAGTCTAACAACGCCTTCAAAAAACTTACCATCAAAAGCGGAGCGGGCGGATAAAAGCTTATGCGCTAGCAGCTCCTTTTCAACAGACCTCAAAGATGACTTATCCCATCTCCGGATAACATGATTAAAGTATTCGTATTCGGAGTAAGACAAATTAAGTTGTTCAGCGAGATTGATTTTTATCGATTTCTGCTCTTCAACAAACGCTTTTTGATGGCGATCATCAGTAGAAATTCCGCCGACACGAAAAAATGCTAAAAACTCATTAATGTAAGCGTGCCTATAGCCGTTTAGGACTAGGTCCAACGCAAACTGCCACATTGTTATTTTAAACGACTCATCAAATGGAGAGTCTACTAAGCACTCTTTTTTACAGAGCAGCGTTTGATGGCAATATGGTGCACCAAAAAAAACCTTATCTATATCACCTACATGAGTCCCCACTTTATTTTCACTTTCATCGACCTTATAAGCATTGCCAAAGGCATAATCTGATGCAGAACTTTCTATTGCATCAACCAACAATTCGATAGAATTTTCTGCCAAATAGTCATCGGAATTCAAAAATAATATATATTTTCCAGCCGTAAACAGAACTGCCTTATTCATTGCGTTGTAGATGCCGCTATCGGCCTCAGAAACCCAATAATCAACTAGCCCCTGGCTGTCAAGTTCACGAATGTAGCCGATAGTTCCATCATCTGACCGACCATCAATGATTACATGCTCAATATTCTTACGCCCATAGCTCTGGCTGTTGACAGAGCTCACCATTCTCTCAAAAAATTCTCGGCGCTGGCCCTTAATTAAGTCTTTAGTAATTGTCACTATGCTAACAAGAGGTTTCGCGCTCGACTCAATTCGCTTTTCTCTTAAACGCTTACCGCCCTGATTACGAATGAAAAAATCCGTACTGAAAATTTCCTTCAAGGAGGTATCATTGTAGGAACCAGATCTCAGCTGCCGAAATACGCGCCTTTCGATCGACTTACTTGGAAGAGCGAGATAACGATAGAAATCCAGCTTGACCTCTATATTATTCAATATTGAATCAAGCAAAAGTTTTAGATATTTACGCTGGTTTTCGCCATTGCTACGTAGAATAAGCTGCAAATTGTGATTGAAAACAACAAAATAAAAGAAGTTTAAATACAATTCTTGATTAATCTGCGAGTATTTTTTCAGACGCAATAACCAGCTCTTGAAGTGAAGAGTAGAGTCAATAATATCTTGAATATTTTTCTCTCTAAATTTCCTACAAACACTATCTTTTCTGGTGAGACTGTAGAAAACTGGCAGATTGACTATGGCGCATCGCTTAGCCAGCAAGGACATAATCATTGACATCGTGCCTTCATTCCTGACAACCTTAGGGAAAGTTATATCATTCTCTAAAAAAATGCTGCGTTTATAAATTTTATTCCACCAATCCACCCTTAAATAATAAGGTCTGAAAGCACGCCGCAGCTGTGATACAAATAAATCCTCGCCGGAAACCACCTCAAAAGGCACTCCCTGAGGAATGACTCTTTCGTTAAGCGCTACATCATTTGAATTTGTTGTATGAAAATCACAAACACTAATTTCGCAGCCATTTTCAACTGCAAATTTATACAAGACTTCGAATGCGTAAGGCTCGACAAAGTCATCGCTATCAAGGAAACCTATGTACTCACCAATGGAAGCTTTGACACCACGCTCGCGAGAAATTCCAGTCCCCAAATTGTGAGGATTATTCAATAATTTGAATCTTGGATCACCCAAAAAATCATTAATGATCTTTGAATCTTCAGGATCGGGGGAAGCGTCATTAACAATTATCACCTCAATCTCAGACATGGTCTGATCTGCAAGGCTGCTAAGACACTTCCTAAGATACGAACCGCTATTATGGACGGTTACGACGACTGAAACATTTACCTTCGACATCACAAAGAAACCCCCTTCAAAAAAAATGGTGATAAATTATTATCAATAACACCAAATAAACTTTCTTCACCATCAACTGACATTAAGTACTCGCCTGGATCAGTATTGGCCAATCTCGCCGGGAGTTTTTCCACCTCCTCTTTTGACTCGGTCACTCTAAGAGCTTTTGCGCTCAACCCTCTTAGGTCCAAATCATCACTGAGCAAAACAGGAACACAACCAAATTTAATAGCCTCCCATAAACGAATAGAATTTGGGCCACTGCCGGACGGGCATAAACAGAATTTTGTCTCTTTTAAAACCTCAACATACTCTCTCTCTTCACGTCTCTTTATTTCTTTGAGATCCTCTGGGTCAGGCTTACCCAAAACTTGATCGCGATATACATCACCCTCAAAGTGCCACTCCCCCCTTTGAATAATTAGACCGTCATCCCCGCTAGGCAGAGAAAAGAGAAAATTTCTCACAGAAGTTAAATAGAGTCCCTCTTGGTATGACCCAATGAAACTATACAAATACTTTCTTTCAGAAAAAGGTTTAGTATCAGCCACGTGGGGATACTTATGGTACATGACAGGGTATAACGGAAAGCCATGAATTTTTATGCCATCAATTTCATTTTGGTGCAGCACTTTGTGGGGCCAATACAAATCAGTGATTCCTAGCTGCTTAAAATACGGCAGCAATTTCAAAGCAAATATATGCTGACAAACTGTAACACGCTTAACCGCAAAATTAGGTGGAGAAAACTTCAAAGCCTCTAAGAAAAATTTTGCTTTCTCGTGACACCCTTGCTCCAATAGATCAACAAGAGTGGCCCATGGGAAGCTGACAACCTGCAAGTAGGTACTGGGCTTAAGATTGTTAAGCATTGTTTCAAATGCCCACTGCTCCGTTTTTGCCGGGACTTGCCATCCATGAGGGAATGCAATTAGATTCGAAGCTCGAAGCCAACCATTTTGATAATCCGTCTGCTGCGTCAACATTGAAATAACCTAATCAAGCGTAAAGTGTTCACGTAAAAGGGGCACTCAGAGATCAAACTCATACTCAGTAATTATACAAATCACAGAATATCTGATAATTGACTGACCTCTTCATTTCTACCAATTCACTCTCAAAGCCCTTTCGCCGCTGACGAGCTTCGATTTTCCCACCTTGGCGTCCAGAATCTCCCGTAACACGAAACTGATCAAATGTTTGGACAAAATTCTCATCGAAGTTGAGCTTTAGATAATCACAAATAACCCCCAAAACATTCTTTGGATCCTGCACAAAGTCTTCATACCGAAAAATATTATCTTGAGAAAAACCTTTCAAGAACTCCAAATACCTTCGGCAGTATTCATCAAAAGTTGATGGTTCAAAATGCACCCAACCATGGTTTTGAATAGAAAGAAAACTATCAATTGGATTCCTTATTGTGGCCACAGAGACAACTCTAAATTGCTTTTGGAGAATAGAGATTAGAGTGGACTTTGAAGGGATCTCAGAGCCTACGCAAAAGTCAGAATGTACATGTTCACGGAGTACCAGTACACCGCCTCGCTCCTCTACGTGTTTGAAGACAACATTCAATGAACTCTCGAATATTTTTTCCGATAACTCCCTAATGTTGGGTATAGAAGCATATCGAGCCATTCTAATAAGATCCGATGGAGCGAATTTCGGTCTGCCCGGTGGTGGCTCTAACTCTGAGTGCGGGTGAACTTCACTTAGCAGAAAAACGTTAGGGAGCGCGCTGAAGCATTTTGAGATAAGCGTGCCGCCAGTACAAGCAAAGTGGTGCAGTGTTCGAATCACTGGCTTACTCTCGCTCTCCTGAGAATGCAAACGCAATTGCTCAATGAGTGATAAGGGTTCACCGGAAAAAATTACGGGTTCAGCGCTATCGACCTCGGACTTTTCGAGGAGCTCCGAAATCGACTCAAGCTCTGTAAATAGAGCACCCAGCTTCCGAACTCCTTGCCCACTCATTCGACTTCAGCCTCAGAAGCAGTTTCCATTGGTACAAGCACCGCCTCACCGAATTCCCTCAGCTCAGGGTATTTCTCGACTAGCTTTATGTACTGTTCAGACGCGCGATCTAGGCGCTGTGCTACCTGCATCATCACGCCGTTCTGTCGTGCCTTCGCCTGCTTAAGATTGTGGTATTGGGTGCGCAGGTCATCCAAATCAGTTTGCGTCTTCAACAAGGTTTTGCCAATAATCCGATTGCTGGTAGAAAGATCTTCTTTCTCAGCCCTTAGTGCGGTGTTGTCCGCCTGGATCCGCTCGAGCCCGGCGGTTAGGTTTTGCTCGGCAACCTGCACTCTCTGCAACTGCGCCTGTACTGAGACGAGTTCGCACTCCAATTCTTCGTTCTTCTTTTTTAATTCACTTAGCTCCGAACGCATTCTCGATAATTTACCCGGAACTGCACGCAACACTACAAACGGATGTGCAAGCTCCCTGATCACATCAGTAGTAAAATGATGACGGTGAAAAGCTTTCTCCACTTCCGTATATGACTCGGCACCGGTGTAGACAGATTCTGTTGCCGACCTGCAGAGAATTAAATCAAAATTCCCTAAAACGGCTGGAGAGACAGACCCGATGATCTTGGCTTCGTAGCCCGGGAGATCGACGATTAGCACATTCTGGGATTTAGCCGGCGCAGCCCCAATTGAGTTGGTTTCACTTCCGATTGCGAGCCGATCACAGATTTCAGACAAAGTGATGGCTGGAACCCTGTCTCTACGCACCACTTTTATACTTGGGTAGTAGTGAGAGAGACCTGAAGGTTCAAAAATGGAACTATAAGCGGGAAGGTTTGTCACCAACAGTTCCGCTTCTCGCCCTTCTCCATCGGCTATAACCAAGTTTTCCAAAACAACTAGGTTATCTGCCCAACCATGGGCACTTTTAAGTTCTGCTACATGGTATTTATTGGCTTCCACCAGCACTATACAACCCGGGTGGAAATCATTGATTCGCTGGAAGTCAGGACAGGTACCCGCACCTAGGTAGACAACATTTCTAGCAGTGGCCCCAGAGCGCTTCAACTGGGACAGCATATCATTCAGCATTTATGACTCCGGCCAATTGGACATTCGTAGCATTTCGAATGGGTGTTGTTAATAGGTTCTGAGAGGTAGATTCGTCTCAATACTCCGAGTCAAGCCATTGGAAAAATGGGTAAAGTAATCTTTCGCGATACCCCAAATCGGCCTGTTCTTTTTTAAAACCAAGACTCTTTTGTTCTTTTTTGCTCTCAAGCGGAGACTCCAGAAGCAAGCTACTGAGGACATTCGGCAACTCAAGCAACTCACATACCCGAGCATTCAATCTCAACCGCTCCGCCTCTCGAGACAACCAAGACTCACCCAGTAAAATCAACTTGCAATATTCTTCTGCAAGTAGCCACAGAAAGCCCGAGGACTTGTCTTGGTAGTGCTTCGCATCATACGTAAATACATATAGGTCGAGTGAAGACAAGATCGCCCGCAACTCTTCCGATGGCAAAAAGCCCACGATCAGCTTAATTTTCGACTCACTCTTGGAAAGGGCACGAATCGCTTTTTCAGTCGCTACTACACGTGGGCAATTGCGCTGAGAAACATACTGCACCACGAGCTTGTCATTCGGTCCAATGATCGGAAGTAAATGCTCGATAATAGCCGGCAATCGGTTAAAGCCCTTCTCTATTTTTGCGTCGCCAAAATAGAGTCCGATTGTTTTAACTGAAGATTTCGACTCTTCAACCTTTGCCGTCTGCCCAAACGGAATCAAATATTGCGGGTGCAAAGCAAGTGGCGATTCCAGTTCGAGCATGTGACCGTAATGTTCCGCGAGCTCATGGTCAGATGCATACATTCGGACATTGTCGAATACCGCTAAGGATTTACAGGCCAGCTTGTAGCTCAACCACTCTGATAAATTCTTTAATTCACCGATGTGGTTCCTTCCTGGGTTGTACATCAAGCACAACCGATGCTCCACATTAAGGAGTGAAGCAGTGTCACCGATCTGTCTCAGCGCAAAATGCAGAGCCATTAAATGCACCCACTGCATGGCCGGGTAAAAAACAACCAGCTTTCTGTTTTCCTGGAGCTCTTGAGACTTAGTACTTGCGATACCATCGGTTAAAAGAATTTTGGAGAAAACGCTTTTTAGCGCCGACAGGTACTCTTTTCCCAGTGCAGCAATAAAACCATTAGCCTCAGCGATACCCGGCGATGCGGCGTGATAGCGATAAAAACTGGATCGAAAATGCCGAGTAATCCGTATTCGGTCAGAGGTGAATTTTTTCTCAAGACTGATTGCTATCTCGTCGCTGCAATAGTAGTCGACAGCGCCCGTATATTCTCCCGAGCAATGAGCACCGTGGATCCGCTCCATTAATGCCACATGATGACCACCTTCCGGACCCAAAGCTGGATCGAACACAATTACGCGGTTTTCTGTTACTACTTCCATCAGCTACACTAATCTCGCGGACTATATTGATCGAGCCAAGCGCAACACTCTCAGGCTCTCGCTACCTAATCCACTACCAGACTTTCCGAACAGCTCATAGGACTTGCGCTTATCACGAACTTCGAGATACTTCTCATAGTAAATCTCAAGCTCTTCCTGCAACTGGTGAATTTGTAACAGTGCCAGCTCAAGCTCAGACTTTAGCTCATGCTCTACTGTCTCAACTAAACCGCTATTCACCTCATCTTTGACTTCTTGAGCATTTTCAACTGATGCTAGATGTAATGCCTCGACCTCCTCCTGTAATTGATGTACCTGTAACTGCGCCAGCTCAAGCTCGGATTCACGCTGCCTCAATGAAGCCGTAGCCTGCTGTAATCTTTGCTGTACTTTAGCTCGTGCCTGTATGTACGCAGAAACCGCTTTGACATTAGGGTTAGATTGCAAACCAGTCTCTTCATCCTGGCGAATCAAGGAAGACGCAACCAATATTTCCTGGTAAATGCTCCCGCTACGGGTATGTCGCTCTGCTAGTAGATCCGCAAGTAACTCGAGCATGGGGTCCATCTCACTTTCCGGAAAACTAGGAAACGCCTGAATTCCAATACCAATATCATTCAAGAGCGCGAGGCAGTCTTTTGGTCTTGCCTTGATGTCACTCTGAGAAATGAGGACTGCTGATGCCTTGCGGTTTCGCTGGAAAAAGTTGAGCAATATGTTGGTTTCATTGATCCAACAATCCAATTGCTCCGAGATATCGAGGTCTCCTCGGAACAGCGCTTGAGTAGCATATTCGGTGGGTGATTCAACAATCACCAAAGTTACCGCACCTTCCGGCAACTTAGCATCCATCAATTCTGAAGCACCGACGAAGGACACTCTCGGCTCTCCGGAACTGCCTTCCGCTATTTCCATGCTCTTCAGCTGACCATAGCTGGGTTCAAGCTCTCCGAACTCCGCTCCGAGCACCTCGGCCAGCTGAAGACTCCGGGCCATGCCTTGAGCCTGTTCTGCCCTTTGCGAGCAAACAACGACATTTTTGGGTGGGCATATCTGGTGACCGTTATTCACAGTAAGAATCCTCTGCTCTGTATTTAATTTCGACCATATACATCATCAATGCGGACGATGTCGTCCTCCCCCAAGTAACTACCACTTTGCACGTAGATCAGCTCGATCGGTAAAATACCCGAGTTGCTTAAGCCATGTTTCGCACCAATTGGGATATATACACTCTCATTCTCCGAGAGCATCATCTCCCCACCATCCCTTTCGACGATTGCCGTGCCAGATACCACAACCCAATGTTCCGCACGGTGGTAGTGCATTTGTAGCGAGAGGCTCGCCCCCGGGTTTACGGTAATACGTTTCACCTGAGAACGCGGGACGCCACCGGTGAAATCATACTTGCCTCATAAGCGAGCGACTTCGCGATGAATATCGTGTTCATCAAGGCCAGCGGCTTTGTATTATTAGCGATCGCCTTATCCAACAGATGATCTGAGGGAAGCACCAGCAGGTTGGTGGTTTCAGCTTGTTGTGCTGCAGAAATAGTGGCAAAGGCTATTGCCGGGTTGGTATTACAGCCTGCCGGCTCTGTGATTATCGTAAAATTTTCAAAACCAACTTCCTGGGCCTGCTGTGCCACCATAAAGCGGTGATCTTCACCACTGACGATAATCGGCTTGTTAAATCCCCGCATTCGCTCCAGGATTTGCTTCGGTAGCATTTTGCAACTTTTGGACCAAAGCCTTGCTCCAGAACCACCACACAGGATTACAGGAGTAATACTCGTCATTGGAAGTTTATACCTCAGACATTCTTTTAATTATTTTGCCAGTTCAACTTGGAACGGCAGGTCTCATAAAAGTTATGGTCAATTGGGTGAATCAGTGTCAATCGATGAGGCTTCTTATGGATTCGAATGACATCACCCGGCTCTGTGATCACTTGATCATGCCCATCGCAGGTTACATACGAATGTGTTGTGTTGTGCCCGCTAACAATTATTTTGAACTCACTACTACCCTCAACCACAATTGGCCTACTACTCAAGGTGTGAGGATTAAGAGGTACCACGACAATGGCATCCAGCTTTGGATGCATAATGGGGCCACCGCCAGATAGCGCATATGCAGTGGAACCCGTAGGCGTGGAGACAATCAGGCCATCAGAGCGCTGGGTGTACACAAACTGACCATCAATAAAAAGGTCGAACTCGATCATGCGGATATATTCACCAGGGTGAATTACCACATCGTTTAGGGAAGAGCCCTTGCCTATGGGCTTGCCATCACGGGTTACCGACATGTCGAGCAAAAAGCGGCTTTCGGCCATATACTTGCCGGCAAGCACTTCGGCTACTTTTTGCTCGATTTCGTCGGGAGTGATGTCGGTGAGGAAGCCAAGGCGACCTCTATTGATACCAAGAAGTGGGACGCTGAACTTTGCCAAAGCCCGCGCAGCGGCCAGCAGGCTGCCGTCACCGCCTACCACGATAACCAGATCGCACAACTCACCAAGCTTGTCTTTGCTGGATACCCGGGCCTTATGGCCAACAACACTGTTGGCGGTATCTTTTTCGAGCACGACGGAGTAGCCCTCTCGCTCAAGAAACGCCATCAGGCGTCTGAGCGAAATAGCTGCGCTACCACTCCCTTTACGGCCAATAAGGCCGATATTCTGAAACTCCGACACCGCTCCCCCAATGGTGCCCGAATTATGGGCCCGTGCAGTTTTAATTTGTTATTGCTAACCGGTATTTGGTATAAAATTCACTCAGACCAGCCACCAAGTCTTCGTCGACTCCACAGAACGGTCGATTATGCCTTACGTAATTTGAGGAGTCGAACGAGACTGTACATTCGCACTAAATTAAACCGCATAATACCTAACCGCTCTCGACTGACAACTTGGCTGACGCTGAAACTGACGTATACATATGCCAGCATACGAGTTACTTATCGAGAAGCTCTCGCCACCAGGCCTCGTTATTCAGGTACCAATTGACCGATTTACGAATTCCAGACTCAAAACTTTCCTGAGGTTGATAGCTCAATTCGTTCTGGCTCTTGGTTGCATCAATAGCGTAGCGCCGATCATGCCCCGGGCGGTCTGTCACATACTCAATTAGCTTCGCACTTTCGGCTCCGGCAGCAAGCACAGCCTTTGGATATTTTTCAGCCAGCGCGGAGTTTTCACGAAAGGCTTCATCCATCAACTTGCACACCAAGTGCACAATGTCGATATTCTGCCACTCATTATGGCCTCCAATATTGTAGTTCTCACCCACCTTGCCTCTCTGTAATACGAGATCAATTCCCCGCGCATGGTCCTCTACATACAGCCAGTCACGCACTTGCTTGCCGTCACCGTAAACGGGAAGCGACCGGTTGCGGAGGATATTGGTGATAATCAGTGGGATCAGCTTTTCCGGGAAGTGGTAAGGGCCATAGTTGTTAGAACAGTTGGAAGTAGTTACCTCCAAACCGTATGTATGGTGATAGGCCCGTACCAAGTGGTCTGAGGCGGCCTTACTTGCGGAATATGGGGAGTTCGGGGCGTAGGCGGTACTCTCAGAAAATGCTGGATCTTCAGGTGCGAGAGTGCCATAGACTTCATCTGTACTAACGTGATGGAAGCGATGCTCCATCGGAGCCAGCCCATCCGCTTCAGGCAAATCCAACCACACTTTTTTTGCGGCCTTTAACAGGCTATAGGTACCAATAATATTGGTCTCAATAAAAGCATCCGGACCTGTGATTGATCGATCCACATGAGATTCCGCAGCAAAGTGCACAATGGTATTTACACCCTGCTCCACCAGTAGCCGCTCAACAAGTACCGTATCGCAAATGTCGCCCTGCACAAACAGGAAGTTCGGGTTGTCCGCCACTACGTCAAGACTAGCTTTATTGCCGGCATAAGTGAGTGCGTCCAGTACAACTACCATATCTTGCGGATACTGGTTGAGCCAATAGTGCACGAAGTTAGCGCCAATGAAGCCGGCACCACCAGTCACCAGCAACTTTCTAGGGCTTTTTTCTGCAGTCATTATTTCTACCAAATACTTATTCTGTGGTTGCCTTTGTTTCCAGCGCCAATTCCTGGATCATAGAGTCCAATTGGTGCCGCCAATACTTAGTTTGAATATCAAACTGCTGTTCAAAATCAGACTTATCGAGGACGCTGAAAGATGGCCTTTCCGTAGGGCTCGGATACTGGTGATGTGGGATTGGATTAATAGAAATTTTTTGATTGATTAAACCATGGGTAAGACCCAGCTCTTGGATAGCAACAGCAAAGTCATACCAAGATGCAACTCCCGCATCAGTCCAATGGAAAATACGAGCGCCGCCTGTGAATAGACGCTCTCTATTTCTGCCGGCGCACCATATTGCTTCAGCCAGCGAGCGCGCCCATGTTGGAGTTCCGATCTGGTCTGCAATTATATTGAGATGATCTCGGCCCTCGTCGGACATTAAGCGCAGCATGGTTTTGACAAAGTTGCTTCCATGCGAGGAGTAGACCCAAGATGTCCGGAGAATCAAACTACCGGGCAGATTGCGTTTCAGTAACTCGATCTCCCCCGCCGCCTTACTCTTCCCATAGACGTTGAGGGGCGCGGTTTCATCGTCTGCCTGGTATGGAGATGACTTTTCACCGTCGAAAACGAAGTCGGTAGAAACATGGATCAATCCCACCGCCCCACGTTTAGCTACCGCATCGGCGATGTTTGCGACGGCATGTTGATTGAGAGCAAACGCACGCTCTGCTTCCAACTCAGCCTGATCCACAGCAGTATAAGCGGAGGCATTTACCACCAAGTCAGGATCATGCTGGGTCAGCAATTGCTCTATCATATCGGCGTCCAGAAGATCAACTTCTGCACGCCCCATGGCGACGACATCCCAATCTTCTGGTGCGGTACGTAACAACTCCCAGGCTAGCTGGCCATTTTTACCAAAAACAAGCGCTTTGCGCTTTACGTGACTAATGGCCATAAGTCAACTTCGGCGTTTCAGCGAGAGACAACCCTTGCTGGTCTTTTTCAGAGAGTTTTGGGGCGGCGCCAGACACCAGTGGCCAATCAATCCCCACCGCAGGCTCATCCCAACGCAAGCTCACTTCACTTTGCGGATGATAGTAGTCGGTACATTTATATACGAACTCGGCTGAGGCCGATGTAACGTAGAAACCGTGCGCAAAACCGGCAGGGACCCAAAATTGGCGATGATTTTCTGCAGACAGCATCGTTCCTGCCCACTGACCAAACGTAGGTGAGCCTTCACGTAGATCCACTGCTACATCAAACACTTCACCACTTACGACGCGCACTAATTTTCCCTGCGTTTGCTGGGTCTGGTAGTGAAGGCCACGCAATATTCCCTGTGTCGATTTGGAGTGGTTATCTTGGACAAATGTTACGTCTGCGATAGATTCGCGAAACCATGCGTCGCGAAACGTCTCCATAAAAAAACCGCGCTCATCGCCGAATATTTTTGGCTGCAGAATTTTTACGTCAGGTATGTTTGTATCAATTATCTCCACGCTCAAAACACCCTGGAGTCAGTAATTCTTAACAAGTATTCGCCGTAGCCGCTCTTGAGTAGAGGCTGTGCAAGTGCCTTCAAGTCATCTGCACTGATGTAGCCCATCCGGTATGCGACCTCTTCCGGGCAAGCAATTTTCAGACCTTGCCGGGCCTCGATGGTTTGTACAAAGTGGTTAGCCGCGAGCAAATTGTCATGGGTACCCGTGTCTAGCCAAGCTGCTCCACGCCCCATAACCTCCACATTCAAAGATCCAGATTCCAGGTATGCGCGGTTTACATCAGTTATTTCAAGCTCTCCTCGGGGAGATGGGACTATCGACTTAGCAATATCGATAACTTGATTGTCATAGAAGTACAAACCGGTAACAGCGTAGTTTGACTTGGGCTGCTCAGGCTTTTCTTCTATCGAAAGTGCCCGTCCCGACTCATCAAACTCAACGACGCCGTATGCACGAGGGTCGTTGACGTGATACCCGAATACGGTTGCCCCACTAGGTTGATTAGTCGCGCGCTGCAACACGCTCATAAAATCGTGAGAGTGAAAAATATTATCGCCCAACACCAGTGCGCAACTGTCATTACCGATAAACGACTCACCAATGATAAATGCCTGAGCGAGACCGTCAGGTGATGGCTGTTCCGCGTACTGGAGGTTTAGCCCCCAAGCTGCACCATCCCCCAGAAGACTCTTGAAGGCAGGCATATCTTGCGGTGTGGAGATAATCAAGATATCCGTGATGCCAGCCAACATTAACGTTGTCAGCGGGTAATAGATCATGGGTTTGTCGTAGATTGGGATCAGCTGCTTGCTGACCGCCCTAGTAAGAGGGTAAAGGCGAGAGCCTGTTCCTCCAGCAAGAATAATCCCTTTACGCACAAATGCCCCCAAAGCTCGGCTAGCTAATTGATTTCCTTACAATTATGCCTCGCTAAACGATGGTCGTCGAACCCTAATCTGTTTAGCTGGAACATGTAGAGGCTTGTACATTATTTAAACAAAACACCTCGCCGCCCCTGTAAACCTCCGGTATGAATCATCAGCACACTTTTTCGACAATGCTTTGCAGTAGGCTTTGGCTCACGATTCAAAGTAATCGCTTTCAGAGTTTTGCCGGTGTAGACGCCCTCTAGTGGAACAGCAGTATATTTTTCGTACACCTCCATGAACTCCAAAAGGGGGGCGGGTTGCTTTGCATACCCTCCCATATGAGCATCTCGCACAATGGTTAAGTCACAGCTCCCATTGGCAAATCTAGCGGCCCATTTCTGAGTATTTACCTCGACCTGCTCCTCTGCCCTCAATACAGGGACACCCACCACCGTCGATTTTTTACCCAATTTGGCACATAAACCACCGACCGTGAGGCCAGTACCGCATGCAACCCAATACTCCTCAAAATCTACCGGCTTCGTTTTTTGAATCGCATCGGCCAAAAGAAGAATGCCTTGAGCCCCCAGGTAATTGGCCCCGCCCTCCGGGATAAAGTGACAAGATGATGGGGCTCCCACCACGTCAATGAAATCTTGGCCACCCCGCTGGCGGTACTTCTGGCGAGAAACGAACCGCAATTCCATCCCAAACCGCTCTGCGTCCTGCAGCATCGCACTGAACACCGGCGGCTTTTCACCGCGAATGATACCGATCGTTTTAAACCCAAAACGCTGCCCTGCTGCTGCAGTGGCGTGTATATGATTTGACCAGGCGCCGCCACAGGTAACGATCGTGTTTTTACCCTGCTTCCGGGCCTCGAGAAGGTTGTAGATCAGCTTGTAGGCTTTGTTGCCAGAAATGATGGGGTCGAGCAAGTCGTCGCGGCGTACCCAGAGATCGACATTGGGGAAGAGGTCTGAATTGATCTGCTGGTAGGGGACATTTTCTGCGGCAGTAACAAATGCCTCGAGGCTAAGTTCGGTAAGGTAGCGCATCAAAAGGGACCATTTTTTGAACAGCTGGGGTCAGGCAGGAAGCGGCAAGGTACCGGAAGTTAGGAATACTGATTTGTTGACGGTCGCTGTATATACACTGTTACCCGACTTCACCAAGAATGATACGCCGTCGGTCGTCGTTTCAGCCGTTACTTCTGCTTCGATAGTCGGCGCTCTGGGGATCAGTGCCGCAGGGTCAAATAGTGCGACATTGATACCTCCACCACCCGAACCCACTTCGCTTGAAGGCAATTCACTGATACCCGCCATCAGCGCGCGGGCAGAGAAGGTTTCCACACCCTGTACATGATGCTCGCGAAGCTGCGCTCCCAGCGTTTGGCAGAAACCATATTGAGACGGATGAGAAAGTTGTGGCCAGTGCTGTCGCCATGCTTCAGCTTGGAGCCTGACGCCTGGATCGGCGCAATATTTCGCTGAGAAGACCTGATGAAAGCTTGTGACTGGCGCCAGAGGTGCTTCGAGCATGTCATTGACAAAAAGCAGACGATAATAGGCCGCCTCAATCAACACGGTATCAATGGTTTTGCTGCCGTAGAAAATGCCACTCTCCGCGGTACCGCCAAATCTTGAGCCCCATGGCAGCGGCGGGTAACGAAATGGTGTAGCAAGCAGATAGTGGAGCTTGTCGCTACCCGGTAGTCGGACAGGCTTACTATGCTCCAGCAAGTTTTCAAGAATTTCTTGCTTCTGCAGGCTGTCGACCAGGCTTCTAGTGGCAACCTCCTCCTGAGACTCGATAATCCGATAGATTCGGCCAAGTAAGCGCGTAGAGGTCTCTCGAATTTTACCACTCAGGTTACTCTCTACGTCCCTCACACCTTGCCTCGCATCGCGTCGAGGTAGGTGACAACCCGCACAAGCCCATCAATTCGCTGTGCTAGCTCTTTTGGGATTCCGTTTAGCGCGCGATTGGCAGTCGCAAACCAGGTTTTCGCCCCCTCATCTCCCCCCATAAGAACGAAGGCAGAGCGGTAGGCCCTGATGAGTAACAGCGCCAACTGACCTTCAGCACTTTGGGGCGAGAGACCGCTACGACGACGCAACGTCCGATCATCCAGATGGATGATGCTACTCAGCTCCGTTTTCTTGAGCCCCAAATGACTGGCGGTGTTTAGGGTTGCTTCCAGCAGAACCTGATCTTCTGTGGCTTGTGGGGTATGGGCTGGGCGCGCCATATCGCCTCCGGAGTCGATTGTAGAGGTCACATGACCAAATATATTCCGATTTTGGACAAATGGCAATTTCGAGAGAGGCGCCCACTATAGTTGGTGACACACTCGGATGGGGGAAGACTGAAGCGGGCTTCAGCATCCAGCCAGTAATCTTCCAGATACAAAAAAAGGCCTCGTCTTCGTT
>NZ_AFPJ01000006.1 GCF_000220505.1 Microbulbifer agarilyticus S89
ACCACTACTACCTGTACTGGTGTAGAAATGTTCCGCAAGCTGCTGGACGAAGGCCGCGCTGGTGAGAACATTGGTGCGCTGCTGCGTGGTACCAAGCGTGACGAAGTTGAGCGTGGTCAGGTTCTGGCTAAGCCGGGCTCCATCACCCCGCACACCAAGTTCGAAGCGGAAGTGTACGTACTGTCCAAGGACGAGGGTGGTCGTCACACCCCGTTCTTCAAAGGATACCGTCCGCAGTTCTACTTCCGTACCACCGACGTAACTGGTGCGTGTGAACTGCCAGAAGGTACCGAGATGGTAATGCCGGGTGATAACGTTCAGATGACCGTTACCCTGATTGCGCCGATCGCCATGGAAGATGGCCTGCGCTTCGCGATCCGCGAAGGTGGCCGTACCGTTGGTGCTGGCGTTGTAGCCAAAATCATCGAGTAATCGGTGAAAAGCGCGACTACAATGTGAATCTGTAGTCGCGCTTGCAAATGCTGGGGTCGGTGGTATGATCCGCCCCTCATTTTTTCCGGAGATGGCGCAGCCTGCTTCCGGATGTGTTTCAGGCCAGTAGTTCAATTGGTAGAGCACCGGTCTCCAAAACCGGCTGTTGGGGGTTCGAGTCCCTCCTGGCCTGCCAACTTTCAGATGCCCGCAAGGGGCCTGCAGTTGGGCTATCCTGTACTGCTGTCGCTCTTTGTGGTCGTAGGCAATAAAGGCGCCTTGCAGTATCGGGGCGCACTAAAGGCTTCTTTGTATGAATGCAAAAGTAGAGGCGAAAACCTTTCGTCTTGACGGCCTCAAGTGGCTGGTAGTCGTGGCGTTAATTGGCGCTGCTGTTGCCGGTAATTCCTACTACGCCGAAATTCCCCTGCTGTATCGTGTGCTCGCAATCGTTGCGCTTTGCTTGGTTGCGGTGTTTGTGGCGGTGCAGACTGAGAAGGGTAATGCCTTCTGGAATCTGCTGCGGGAAGCGCAAAATGAAGTGCGCCGGGTAGTATGGCCCACCCGTCAAGAAGCAACCCAGACCACCTTGATTGTGGTTGTGTTTGTGCTGCTGATGGCGGTCATTCTCTGGGCGTTGGACTCCGGTCTCGGCTGGATTGCTTCCAAGATCATTGGCTAAAGGTTAATCCATGGCAAAGCATTGGTATGTGGTTCAGGCCTACTCCGGCTACGAGAAGCGTGTAAAAAACACTCTCAAGGAGCGCATTGAACTGCACGAAATGGACCATCTCTTTGGTGAGGTGCTGGTGCCCACCGAGGAAGTGGTGGAAATGCGTGCCGGTCAAAAGCGCAAGAGTGAGCGTAAATTCTTCCCCGGCTACGTGCTGGTGGAAATGGAGTTGAACGACGACACCTGGCACCTGGTCAAAGAGACCCCGCGTGTGCTGGGCTTTATTGGTGGCAAGGCGGACAAGCCGGCACCGATTACCGATCGTGAAGCTCAGGCGATTCTGAATCGCATCGACGACTCTGTTGATAAGCCCAAGCCCAAGACGCTGTTTGAGCCGGGTGAGATGGTGCGTGTTATCGACGGTCCGTTTAATGATTTCAATGGTGTGGTTGAAGAAGTCAACTACGAGAAGAGCCGCCTGCGCGTGGCGGTGTTGATCTTCGGTCGCTCCACACCAGTAGAGCTTGAATTCAGCCAGGTAGAAAAGAGCTGATTTCGAGCTGAAAGGATTCGGCCCTCTTTCGTTTCGGCGGAAGAGGGCTTTCGCGTCCCTGAAAACCAAGTGCTGGAAAGCTTTGGGTAGATGGGGAAACAGGGGAGCCGAGCGTTGCACGTTTGTATAAGTGTACAGCGCAGGCGCTAATACCCAGTTAAAGAGGAAGCTGTAATGGCTAAGAAAGTAGAAGCTTACATCAAGCTGCAAGTTAAGGCCGGTCAGGCCAACCCAAGCCCCCCCGTTGGTCCTGCACTGGGTCAGCACGGCGTAAACATCATGGAGTTCTGTAAAGCGTTCAACGCACAGACCCAGAGCCTGGAGCCAGGCCTGCCGGTGCCGGTAGTGATCTCTGTTTACAACGATCGCTCCTTCACCTTCATCATGAAGTCGCCGCCCGCCGCGGTTCTGCTGCGCAAGGCTGCCAAGATCAAGAGCGGTTCTGGCCGTCCGAACACCGAGAAAGTCGGTACCGTGACCCGTGCTCAGCTCGAAGAAATCGTTGAAATGAAAAAGGCAGACCTGACTGCATCCGACATGGACGCAGCGGTGCGCACCATCGCTGGTTCTGCTCGCAGTGCCGGTATCGAAGTGGAGGGTCTGTAAGTGGCTAAATTGACCAAGCGTCAGCGCGCAATGGCTGAAAAACTGGAAGCTGGCAAAGCTTACGGTATCGACGAAGCAGTAGCGCTGCTGAAAGAGTTCTCCAACGTTAAGTTCTCTGAAACCGTAGATGCGGCGATCAATCTGGGTATTGATCCGCGTAAATCCGACCAGGCTGTTCGCGGTGCGACCACCCTGCCGCACGGTACCGGTAAAGAAGTACGCGTTGCTGTATTCACCCAGGGTGCCAACGCCGACGCCGCGAAAGAAGCGGGTGCTGACATCGTTGGTATGGACGAGCTGGCAGCAGAAGTTAAAGCTGGCAAGATGGATTTCGACGTAGTTGTGGCCTCTCCGGACGCGATGCGCGTTGTTGGTCAGCTGGGTCAGATTCTCGGCCCGCGCGGCCTGATGCCGAACCCGAAAACCGGCACCGTTACCCCGGACGTAGCGACTGCGGTTAAGAATGCAAAAGCTGGTCAGGTGCGTTTCCGCGCTGACAAAGGCGGCATCATTCACGGCGGCATCGGCAAGGTGTCTTTCGACGCGAACGCGCTGAAAGAAAACCTGGAAGCACTGGTTGCGGACCTGAAAAAGGCCAAGCCGGCTTCTGCCAAGGGCGTATACCTGAAGAAGATCACCCTGAGCACCACCATGGGCCCGGGTCTGGTTCTCGATCAGGCTACTCTGGACGTTAAGTAAGTTACATACAGTAATTACTGCGCCAGATTGTAAAAGAACTTTGGGGTTCGCCGCATCGCTTGGGCAGTGCGGCGGGCCGTCAAAGACCGTAGGTGCGGTGGGTATTTGAGGTTTAAATGCTCCCCGCTTAATCCGCGCTCCGGCCAGGTTGGCCAACAGTGAGTGCGAGCCTACGCAGACGGTGTTGCCCAAACCAGTATTTTTACTGGATTTGAGCTTTTTGCACCGGAACGGGTTGGGTTCATTTGATTCCAATCTTTTTTCAAATCCAGGAGTGACACTATGGCTATTGGACTCGTAGACAAGAAAGCGATTGTCGCGGAAGTCCAGCAGGCTGCTGAGGGTGCTCTGTCTGCGGTTGTTGCGGATTCCCGTGGCGTAACCGTGAATGACATGACTGCCCTGCGCAAAGAGGCTCGCGAGAACGGCGTTTGGTTAAAAGTCGTCCGCAATACTCTGGCGCGTCGCGCTCTGGCCGGTACCGAATTCGAATGTCTGATCGAGACGTTCGTAGGTCCCAGCATCATTGCTTTCTCTAACGAACACCCGGGTGCCGGCGCGCGCATCCTCAAGGCGTTCGCGAAAGACAATGACAAGCTGGAGCTGAAAGGTGCCGCCTTCGAAGGCGTAGCGACTGACATCGCTCTGTTGGCAAGCCTGCCGACGTACGATGAAGCAATCGCTAAGCTGATGAGCTGCATGAAAGAAGCATCCGCTGGCAAACTGGTTCGCACTATTGCGGCCGTTCGCGACCAGAAAGAGCAGGAAGCTGCTTAATTTTTTCGCAAAAGCGAAATGGCAGTTATCCACTTTTTATAGAAATTACGAGCAGTTTCCTGCTCACACGAAATCAGGTACTAACTCATGTCTCTGACTAAAGAAGATATCATCAATGCGATCGCCGAAATGTCCGTTAAGGACGTTGTTGAGCTGATCGAAGCTATGGAAGAGAAATTCGGCGTAACTGCAGCTGCTGCTGTTATGGCGGGCCCGGCTGGCGGCGAAGCTGCTGCAGAAGAGAAAGACGAATTCGACGTAATTCTGTCCTCTGCTGGCGACAAGAAAGTAAACGTGATCAAGGCTGTTCGCGGCATCACCGGTCTGGGCCTGAAAGAAGCCAAGGCGCTGGTAGACGGTGCTCCGAGCCCGCTGAAAGAAGGCGTTTCCAAAGACGAAGCCGAAGCAGCGAAGAAAGAGCTGGAAGAAGCTGGCGCTACTGTAGAACTGAAGTAATTCGGTTTTACACATTACCGCCGGTGACCGGTTAACGGTTGCTGGCGGAAAGGCTGGTGGACTTTTGTCCGCCGGCCTTTTTGCCGTTTGCGGCATGGGGCTTTTCCCGCCACTGGTGAGGAGCAGTTCGCAACGTAAACGGCAAACAAACCGAGAGGTTTGTGCACAGGGTGGTATGTTTTTTGGTCAGTCCTTAAAGCGTAGCGCAATGTGCAGAGACTTCTCGCCCGGATGGGCTGCGTAACGTCAGGTTGCTGACCGCAGCTCTGATGAAGTCTTGTCACCGATCAAGCTGGGGAATATGAATGGCTTACTCATACACTGAGAAAAAACGTATCCGCAAGGATTTTGGCAAACTGCCTAAGGTCATGGACGTGCCTTTCCTGCTTGCGATACAGCTGGACTCGTATCGCAAATTTACTCAGGCCGACACGCGCCCGGATGAGCGCCTGGACATCGGCCTGCAGGCGGCGTTCAAGTCTGTATTTCCAATTGTCAGCTACTCTGGCAATGCCGCACTGGAATATGTGAGCTACACCCTCGGCAAGCCTGCCTTTGATGTAAAAGAGTGTACCCTGCGCGGCGTCACTTACGCGTGCCCACTGCGTGTGCGCGTTCGTCTGATTATTTACGATAAAGAATCTGCGAATAAGTCCATCAAGGACATCAAAGAGCAGGAAGTGTACATGGGCGAAATTCCGCTCATGACTGAAAACGGTACCTTCGTAATCAACGGTACCGAGCGTGTTATCGTGTCCCAGCTGCACCGCTCCCCGGGTGTATTCTTCGACCACGATAAAGGTAAGACCCATTCTTCCGGTAAGTTGCTGTACGCCGCACGGGTAATTCCTTACCGTGGCTCCTGGCTGGACTTCGAGTTCGACCCGAAAGATCTGGTGTACGTACGTATCGACCGTCGTCGTAAGCTGCCGGCGACTATCCTGCTGCGCGCGCTGGGTTACAGCTCGCAAGAAATGCTGGAAATGTTCTTCGACACCAGCAAGTTCACCCTGAACGACGAAACCGTCAGCCTGGACCTGATTCCTTCCCGCCTGCGCGGTGATGTTGCCTCCTTCGACATCAAGGATGGCAGCGGCAAGGTGATCGTCGAAGAAGGCCGTCGTATCACGCCGCGCCACATTCGCCAGCTGGAAAAAGCCGGTGTTGAAAAATTGGAAGCGCCGATCTCTTACGCCTACGGCCGTGTACTGGCCCATGACGTAATTGATGAAGCCACCGGTGAAGTTGTGGTTGAGGCAAATGCCGAGATCACCGAAGAGGTGATCACCAAGCTGCGCCTGATGAATGTCGGCAGCTTCAATACCCTGTATACCAATGACCTGGACTGCGGTCCTTTCATTTCCGACACCCTGCGCGCAGACCCTTCCCGCACCGAGCTGGAAGCACTGGTGGAAATCTACCGCATGATGCGCCCGGGCGAGCCGCCCACCAAAGAATCTGCCGAGTCCCTGTTCGAGAACCTGTTCTTCTCAGACGAGCGCTACGACCTTTCTGCGGTAGGCCGCATGAAGTTCAACCGTCGTCTCAACCGTGAAGATGAGACCGGTGAGGGCACTCTGAGCAAAGACGATATCGTTGATGTTCTGAAGACCCTGATTGAGATCCGCAACGGTCGCGGCATGGTCGACGATATCGATCATCTTGGTAACCGTCGTGTGCGTTCCGTGGGCGAGATGGCCGAAAACCAGTTCCGTGTTGGTCTGGTGCGCGTAGAGCGCGCGGTAAAAGAGCGTCTGTCCATGGCCGAGTCCGAAGGCCTGATGCCGCAGGATCTGATCAACGCCAAGCCGGTGGCTGCTGCGGTGAAGGAATTCTTTGGTTCCTCCCAGCTGTCCCAGTTTATGGACCAGAACAACCCGCTGTCGGAAGTTACCCACAAGCGTCGTGTCTCGGCACTGGGCCCAGGTGGTCTGACCCGTGAGCGTGCGGGCTTTGAGGTGCGCGACGTGCACCCGACCCACTACGGCCGCGTATGTCCGATTGAAACGCCGGAAGGTCCGAACATTGGTCTGATCAACTCCCTGGCGACCTATGCCCGTGCCAACCACTACGGCTTCCTGGAAAGCCCGTATCGCAAAGTGGTAGACGGCAAGGTAACCGACGAGATCGAATACCTGTCTGCGATCAACGAAGCCAACTACGTTGTTGCACAGGCTTCCGCAGAAGTGGATGAAAACGGTCGCTTTACCGATGACCTGGTAAGCGTGCGTCACCAGTACGAATTCACCCTGAAGACGCCGGACGAAATCCAGTACATGGACGTATCCGCCCGTCAGGTAGTGTCCGTGGCGGCGGCGATGATCCCGTTCCTGGAACACGATGATGCGAACCGTGCACTCATGGGTTCCAACATGCAGCGTCAGGCGGTGCCGACTCTGCGTGCCGACAAGCCGCTGGTTGGTACTGGCATGGAGCGCACCGTCGCGCGTGACTCCGGCGTATGTATCGTGGCCAAGCGCGGTGGCGTGATCGAGCGTGTTGATGCCAGCCGTGTGGTTGTGCGTGTGCACAATGACGAAGTAGAAGCCGGTGACGCTGGTGTGGATCTGTATGGTCTGACCAAGTACACCCGCTCTAACCAGAACACCTGTATCAACCAGCGCCCGATCGTGAAGACCGGTGACGTGGTTGCGCGTGGCGATATCCTCGCCGACGGTCCTTCTGTCGACCTGGGTGAGTTGGCGCTGGGCCAGAACATGCGCATCGCGTTCATGCCCTGGAACGGTTACAACTTTGAGGATTCCATCCTGGTATCCGAACGTGTGGTACAGGAAGACCGCTTCACCACCATCCACATTCAGGAACTGACCTGTATTGCCCGTGACACCAAGCTGGGCAGTGAGGAAATCACCGCGGATATTCCCAACGTGGGCGAATCTGCGCTGAACAAACTGGATGAGTCCGGCATCGTTTACATCGGTGCGGAAGTGGGCGCTGGTGACATTCTGGTCGGTAAGGTGACCCCGAAAGGTGAAGCCCAGCTGACGCCGGAAGAAAAACTGCTGCGTGCGATCTTCGGTGAGAAAGCCTCTGACGTTAAAGACACTTCTCTGCGTGCGCCTTCCGGCACCCGCGGTACCGTGATCGACGTACAGGTCTTCACCCGCGACGGTCTGCAGAAAGACCAGCGCTCTCTCGCCATCGAGAAGGCGCAGCTGGACGAAGTGCGCAAAGACCTGAACGAAGAATACCGCATCGTTGAAGGCGCGACCTTCGAGCGTCTGGCGGCGGCTCTGGAAGGCCAGAAAGTTGCCGGCGGTAAAGGCGTCAAGAAAGGCGACGTGCTGACCTCCGAGATCCTGTCCGAACTGCCACGCGAAGACTGGTTCAAACTGCGCATGGCAGAAGAGAGCCTGAACGAGCAGCTGGAAAAAGCGGAAGCTCAGCTGAGCGATCGTCGCAAGCTGCTGGACGAGCAGTTTGAAGACAAGAAGAAGAAACTGGAATCTGGCGACGATCTGGCGCCGGGCGTACTGAAAATCGTCAAGGTGTACCTGGCGATCAAGCGTCGCATCCAGCCTGGTGACAAGATGGCCGGTCGTCACGGTAACAAAGGTGTTATCTCCGTGATCAAGCCGGTGGAAGACATGCCGTACGACGAGAACGGTGAGCCGGTAGACGTGGTTCTGAACCCGCTGGGTGTTCCGTCTCGTATGAACGTTGGTCAGGTACTGGAAATGCACCTGGGCATGGCGGCGAAAGGCCTGGGCGTGAAAATTGATCGCATGATCAAGGAAAAGCAGGAAGCGGCGAAGATCCGTGGCTTCCTGGAAGAAGTCTACAACTCCACCGGCGGCCGCAAGGAAGAGCTGGACGAGCTGTCTGACGAAGAAGTGCTGTCCATGTCCGAAAACCTGCGTCGCGGTGTACCTATGGCGACCCCGGTATTCGACGGCGCTGCTGAGCCCGAGATCAAGAAGCTGCTGCGTCTGGCTGACATCCCGGATTCCGGCCAGATCACCCTGTACGATGGCCGTACCGGTGATGCCTTCGAGCGTCCGGTAACCGTTGGCTACATGTACATGCTGAAGCTGAACCACCTGGTAGACGACAAGATGCACGCGCGTTCTACCGGTTCTTACAGCCTGGTTACCCAGCAGCCGCTGGGTGGTAAGGCGCAGTTCGGTGGTCAGCGCTTCGGTGAGATGGAGGTGTGGGCACTGGAAGCATACGGTGCTGCTTACACCCTGCAGGAAATGCTCACGGTCAAATCCGATGACGTTGAAGGTCGTACCAAGATGTATAAAAACATCGTGGATGGCGACCACCGCATGGAACCGGGCATGCCCGAATCCTTCAACGTACTGGTTAAAGAGATCCGCTCGCTCGGCATGAACTTCGAGCTGGAAAACGAATAACACTGGTATTAATCGGATTTAGTAGACAGAGACCGGTGGTGGCTCGCAGCAATGGCCACCACCGGCCCTCCCGGCCCCAGAGGCAGTTGGCCGGGATGACTACCCCCTAGTGGAGGAAAGGCCTTGAAAGATTTGTTAAACCTGGTGAAAGCCCAGGATCAGCTCGAAGAATTTGACGCTATCCGTATCGGTCTGGCATCGCCGGACACGATTCGCTCCTGGTCCTACGGCGAAGTGAAAAAGCCGGAGACCATCAACTACCGTACGTTCAAGCCGGAACGTGAAGGTCTGTTCTGTGCCAAGATTTTTGGCCCGGTAAAGGACTACGAGTGCCTGTGCGGAAAGTACAAGCGCATGAAGCACCGCGGCATCATCTGTGAGAAGTGCGGCGTTGAAGTAACCAAGGCGAAAGTACGCCGTGAGCGTATGGGCCACATCGAGCTGGCCAGTCCGGTTGCGCACATCTGGTTCCTGAAGTCCCTGCCGTCCCGTATCGGCCTGCTGCTGGACATGACCCTGCGCGACATCGAGCGCGTACTGTACTTCGAATCTTACGTTGTGACCGATCCGGGTATGACTACCCTGGAGCGCGGCCAGCTGCTGAACGACGAACAGTACTTCGAAGCGATGGAAGAGTTCGCCGATGAGTTCGAAGCGAAAATGGGTGCGGAAGCCATCCAGGAGCTGATGAACGACATCGACCTGCCCCAGGAAATCCAGCGTCTGCGCGAAGAAATCCCGGCGACCAACTCTGAAACCAAGATCAAGAAGCTGTCCAAGCGCCTCAAGCTGCTGGAAGCCTTCTACAAGTCCGGCAACAAGCCGGAGTGGATGATCATGCAGGCACTGCCGGTTCTGCCGCCGGATCTGCGCCCGCTGGTACCGCTGGACGGTGGCCGCTTCGCGACCTCCGACCTGAACGACCTGTACCGTCGCGTGATCAACCGTAACAACCGTCTGAAGCGCCTGCTCGAGCTGAATGCGCCGGACATCATCGTGCGCAACGAAAAGCGTATGCTGCAGGAGTCTGTGGACGCACTGCTGGATAACGGCCGTCGCGGCCGCGCCATCACTGGCTCCAACAAGCGCCCGCTGAAGTCCCTGGCAGACATGATCAAAGGTAAGCAGGGTCGTTTCCGTCAGAACCTGCTCGGTAAGCGTGTGGATTACTCCGGTCGTTCCGTGATCGTGGTAGGTCCGACCCTGCGTCTGCACCAGTGTGGTCTGCCGAAGAAGATGGCTCTCGAGCTGTTCAAGCCGTTTATTTTCGGCAAGCTGGAAGCGCGCGGCCTGGCAACCACCATCAAAGCGGCCAAGAAAATGGTCGAGCGCGAAGAAGCGGTGGTCTGGGATATTCTCGACGAAGTGATTCGCGAGCACCCGGTACTGCTGAACCGTGCACCGACGCTGCACCGTCTGGGCATCCAGGCATTTGAGCCGGTACTGATTGAAGGTAAAGCGATTCAGCTGCACCCGCTGGTGTGTGCGGCGTACAACGCCGACTTCGACGGTGACCAGATGGCGGTACACGTACCGCTGACCATTGAAGCGCAGCTGGAATCCCGCGCGCTGATGATGTCCACCAACAACATCCTGTCGCCGGCAAACGGTGAGCCGATCATCGTACCGTCCCAGGACGTGGTACTGGGTCTGTACTGGATGACCCGTGAGCGCGTCAACGATAAAGGCGAAGGCATGTCCTTCTCCGATATCAAAGAAGTGAGCCGTGCTTTCTACGCCAAGCAGGTTGGCCTGCAGGCGAAGATTAAGGTGCGTATCGACGAGACTGTGATCGGTGAAGACGGCGAGAAGCACGTATCCCGTACCGTCTACGACACCACCGTTGGCCGCGCGCTGCTGTGGAACATCGTACCGGAAGGCCTGCCGTTCGAGCTGGTGAACCAGCCGATGAAGAAGAAGGCGATCTCCCGCGTACTGAACGAGTGTTACCGTAAGGTGGGTCTGAAGGCGACCGTTATCTTCGCTGACCAGCTGATGTACACCGGTTTCGACTTCTCCACCAAGTCTGGTTCCTCCATTGGTGTGAACGACTTCGAGATCCCGGCAGCCAAGGCTGACCTGATTGCGACTGCAGAAGCAGAAGTAAAAGAGATCGAAAGCCAGTTTGCCTCCGGTCTTGTGACCGCGGGTGAGAAATACAACAAGGTAATCGACGTTTGGTCCCGCACCAACGACAAGGTTACCCAGGCGATGATGGCCGGTATCAAGAAAGAGCCGGTGGTGGATCGCGAGGGTAACGACACCGAGCAGGACTCCTTCAACTCCGTATACATGTACGCTGACTCCGGCGCACGGGGCTCTGAAGCGCAGATTCGTCAGCTGGCCGGTATGCGTGGCCTGATGGCGCGTCCAGATGGCTCGATTATCGAAAACGCCATTACCGCGAACTTCCGTGAAGGTCTGAGCGTACTGCAGTACTTCATCTCGACCCACGGTGCGCGTAAAGGTCTGGCGGATACCGCACTGAAAACCGCGAACTCCGGTTACCTGACCCGTCGTCTGGTTGACGTGGCGCAGGACGTGGTGATCACCGAAATCGACTGTGGCACCGACGAAGGTCTGACCATGGCGCCGGTGATCGAAGGTGGTGACGTGATCGAATCCCTGGGTGACCGTATCCTCGGTCGTGTGGTTGCGCGCGACGTGGCCAAGCCTGGCAGCGAAGAGATTGCGGTACCGGCCGGTACCATGATCGACGAAGCCTGGGTTGAGCGCATCGAAGGTATGGGTATCGACGAAGTGATCGTTCGCTCCGCGATTACCTGTGAGACTGCACACGGTATCTGTGCCCAGTGTTACGGCCGTGACCTGGCCCGTGGCCATCGCGCCAACCCGGGTGAGTCTGTGGGCGTTGTTGCTGCACAGTCCATCGGTGAACCGGGCACCCAGCTGACCATGCGTACCTTCCACATCGGTGGTGCGGCAAGCCGTGCTTCTGCTGCGGACAGCATTCAGGTCAAGCAGGCCGGTACCGTGCGTCTGCACAACCTGAAGACTGTGAAAACAGAAGCGGGCAACCTGGTTGCGGTTTCCCGTTCTGGTGAGCTGGCAGTTGCGGACTCCGCCGGTCGCGAGCGTGAGCGCTACAAGCTGCCTTACGGTGCGATTATCAGCGTTGACGAAGGTTCCAGCATCGACGGTGGCCAGATCGTGGCCAAGTGGGACCCGCACACCCACCCGATCATCACCGAGGTTGCCGGTTGGGTGAAGCTGTCCGGCATGGAAGAAGGTCTGTCTATTCGCAAGCAGACTGACGAAATTACCGGCCTGTCCTCTATCGAGGTGATCGATCCGGCAGAGCGCCCGGCGGCGGGTAAAGACCTGCGTCCGGCGGTGACCCTGGTCGACGAGAACGGCGAAGAGCTGACCCTGGCGAACTCCAACGCACCGGCGCACTACGCACTGCCGCCGCGCGCGATCCTGAGCCTGAAGGACAGCGACAAGGTGAATGTGGGTGATGTCATCGCACGTATTCCGCAGGAATCTGGCGGTACCAAGGACATCACCGGTGGTCTGCCGCGTGTTGCGGACCTGTTCGAAGCGCGTAAGCCGAAAGAGCCGTCCATCCTGGCGGAAATCTCCGGTACCGTTTCCTTCGGTAAAGAGACCAAAGGCAAGGTTCGCCTGCAGATCACCCCGCAGGACGGCAAGCCGCTGGCCAATGGCAAGGATCACTACGAAGTACTGATTCCGAAGCATCGTCAGCTGACCGTGTTCGAAGGTGAAACCGTAGAGAAGGGCGAGGTGATCTCCGATGGCCCGTCCAACCCGCACGACATTCTGCGCCTGAAGGGCGTGGAAGAGCTGGCGCGCTACATTACCAATGAAATCCAGGAGGTTTACCGCCTTCAGGGTGTAGGCATCAACGACAAGCACATTGAAACCATTGTGCGTCAGATGCTGCGTAAGGTTGAGATCCTCGAGATGGGCGACTCCGAGTTCATCAAGGGTGATCAGGTGGAATACCAGCGTGTGGTGGAAGAGAACGAGCGTCTGCGTGCCGAAGGCAAGCAACCGGCGCAGTTCGAGCGCCTGCTGCTGGGTATCACCAAAGCGTCTCTGGCGACCGAGTCCTTCCTGTCCGCGGCCTCCTTCCAGGAGACCACCCGCGTACTGACCGAAGCGGCGGTAACCGGTAAGGGCGATAACCTGCGTGGCCTGAAAGAAAACGTGGTGGTGGGTCGTTTGATCCCGGCCGGTACCGGCCTTGCCTATCACGCCGAGCGCAAGCGCAAGCGCACTCAGCAGCAGACCCAAGGCTTTGCCGAAGGTCCGTCTGCAGAAGAGGTGGAAGCGGCGCTGACCGAAGCCCTGAAATCTTCCGGGGAGTAAGGTCAACGAAACGGAGTAGTCTGACTGAAAGGTTCTGTCTGTAAGGCGTCTTTCGGTCAGTTCCGGATCGCAATAGCCAGGCGATGTGAGTGTTTACTTCGCTTGGTGGTTGACTCGGGGATGCCGCGTTTATAGAATGCGGCCCCCGCTAATGGGGTGCGATTGTCTGACGGTCCTTGGATTCGTCCAGATATCGCGCACTGACGATAGGCCCTCACTGCTGTAATTGGTGGGGGCGTTTTATTTTGGAGTGATTTTTAATGGCAACGATCAACCAGTTGGTTCGTAAGCCGAGAAAACGCAAAGTTGAAAAAAGCGACGTGCCTGCACTGCAAGCTTGCCCGCAGCGCCGTGGAGTTTGTACTCGTGTGTATACCACTACACCGAAGAAGCCGAACTCCGCACTGCGTAAAGTTTGTCGTGTGCGCCTGACCAACGGTTTCGAAGTAACTTCGTACATCGGCGGTGAAGGCCACAACCTGCAGGAGCACAGCGTGGTGCTGATTCGCGGCGGTCGTGTAAAAGACCTGCCGGGTGTGCGCTACCACACTGTACGCGGTGCACTTGACTGTGCCGGCGTAAACGATCGCAAGCAGGGCCGTTCTAAGTACGGTGCCAAGCGTCCTAAGGGATAATTCCCCAAGGTCAATTTGCGTTTCGGTTTAACGAATAACCGGAGTAAGGCTGAGCTCGCCGATTTGTAGATGCTATTTAATAGCGAATGCGGCGGCATCTCAGAGTAACCCTGAAGAGAGGCAATCCCATGCCAAGAAGACGAGTAGTCGCCAAGCGCGAAGTACTGCCCGATCCCAAGTTTGGGAACGTGACTCTGGCCAAGTTCATGAACCATGTCATGATCTCTGGTAAGAAGTCCGTGGCAGAAAGCATCGTTTACGGTGCACTGGATCTGGTTTCAGAAAAGCTGAACAAAGATCCGATTGAAATTTTTGAAGAGTCCCTGGAAAACATCGCCCCGATGGTGGAAGTAAAGTCCCGTCGTGTTGGTGGTGCTACCTACCAGGTGCCGGTAGAAGTGCGTCCTGCACGTCGTACCGCGCTGGCAATGCGCTGGCTGGTAGATTTCTCCCGTAAGCGCGGTGAGAAGTCTATGGCCCAGCGTCTGGCCAATGAAATGATCGATGCATCCCAGAACAAGGGCGGCGCGGTCAAGAAGCGTGAAGACGTGCACCGTATGGCGGAAGCCAACAAGGCGTTCTCTCACTATCGTTTCTAAGATAGTGGCGCTTCTAAGTCTGATGAATATTTACATCGGCAATTAAAACCGAAAGGCAGCAGGGCCAGTTTTTTAAACGTCGGGCCTGGCTGCCTTTTGCCGTTATATCGAGGATACAATTGTGGCACGTAAAACGCCTATCGAACGCTATCGTAATATCGGTATCTGCGCTCACGTAGACGCCGGTAAAACCACGACTACCGAGCGCGTACTGTTCTACACTGGTCTGTCCCATAAAATTGGTGAGGTGCACGAAGGCGCCGCAACCATGGACTGGATGGAGCAGGAACAAGAGCGCGGTATCACCATTACCTCTGCAGCAACCACCTGTTTCTGGGCTGGTATGCAGCAGCAGTTTCCGCAGCATCGCGTAAACATCATCGACACCCCGGGACACGTTGACTTCACCATTGAAGTAGAGCGTTCCCTGCGTGTTCTCGATGGCGCGGTCGTTGTACTGTGCGGCTCTTCCGGCGTTCAGCCTCAGACCGAAACCGTATGGCGCCAGGCGAACAAGTACGAAGTACCGCGCATGGTATTCGTAAACAAGATGGACCGTGCCGGTGCGGACTTCCGCAAGGTTGTGGGCCAGCTGAAAGATCGCCTGAATGCGAACGCTGTACCTCTGCAAATGACCATTGGCTCCGAAGACGAGTTCAAGGGCGTTGTAGACCTGATCAAAATGAAAGCCATCCTGTGGAACGAAGATGACATGGGCATGACTTTCGAATACGGCGATATCCCGGCCGATATGCAGGACGAGTGCGACGAAATGCGCGAGTTCCTGGTTGAAGCGGCTGCGGAAGCGACCGAAGAGCTGATGGAAAAGTACCTGGAAGAAGGTGAGCTGACCGAAGAAGAGATCAAGTCAGCGATCCGTCAGCGTACCCTGGCTAACGAAATCGTACCGGTTCTGGGCGGCTCTGCGTTCAAGAACAAGGGCGTACAGGCCATGCTGGACGCGGTTATCGAATTCCTGCCGGCGCCGAACCAGGTTAAGGCGATCGAAGGTACTCTGCTCGACGCAGAAGAAACCGTTGAAACCCGTGAAGCTGACGACAATGCGCCGTTCGCGGCACTGGCGTTCAAAATTGCTACCGACCCCTTCGTTGGTACTCTGACTTTCTTCCGTGTTTACTCCGGTAAGCTGGAAAGCGGCACCGCGGTATACAACTCCGTGAAGCAGAAGAAAGAGCGTGTCGGCCGTATGGTGCAGATGCACTCCAACGACCGTCAGGAAATCAAAGAAGTACTGGCAGGTGACATCGCTGCGGCTATCGGCCTGAAAGATGTGACCACTGGTGACACCCTGTGTTCTGAAGACGCCAAAATCGTTCTCGAGCGCATGGAGTTCCCGGAGCCGGTAATCTCCGTAGCGGTAGAGCCGAAGTCCAAGCCGGACCAGGAAAAAATGGGTATCGCACTGGGCAAACTGGCTCAGGAAGACCCGTCTTTCCGCGTTAAGACCGACGAAGAGACTGGCCAGACCATCATCTCCGGTATGGGTGAGCTGCACCTGGACATCATCGTTGACCGCATGCGTCGTGAGTTCAACGTTGAAGCCAACATCGGTAAGCCGCAGGTTGCCTACCGTGAAACCATCCGCAACACCTCTGAGATCGAAGGCAAGTTCGTTCGTCAGTCCGGTGGTCGCGGTCAGTACGGTCACGTTTGGGTGAAATTTGAGCCGGCAGAGGACGAGTCCGCTGAAGGTCTGGAATTCGTCAACGAGATCGTTGGTGGTGTGGTACCGAAGGAGTACATCCCGGCGGTAAACAAGGGTATTGAAGAGCAGATGCAGAACGGTGTTCTGGCTGGCTACCCGCTGCTGGGCCTGAAGGCTACCCTGTATGACGGCTCTTTCCACGATGTTGACTCCAACGAAATGGCGTTCAAGATCGCGGGCTCCATGGCTACCAAGAAACTGGCAGACGTGGGCGGTGCTGTACTGCTCGAGCCGGTAATGAAGGTAGAAGTGGTTACCCCGGAAGAGAACATGGGTGACGTAGTAGGCGACCTGAACCGTCGTCGCGGCCTGATCCAGGGCATGGACGAGAACGCGTCCGGCAAAGTTGTTAACGCGGAAGTGCCGCTGGCCGAAATGTTCGGTTACGCCACTGACCTGCGTTCTGCTACCCAGGGCCGTGCTACCTACACCATGGAATTCCTGAAGTACGCGGAAGCGCCGAAAAACGTCGCTGACGAAATCATTGCAAAGAACAAAGCTTAAGCTTTAGTCCCTTTAAAACTTTTTAGTTAGAGGATCCTGAAAA
>NZ_AFPJ01000005.1 GCF_000220505.1 Microbulbifer agarilyticus S89
GCTTTTTTGTTACGGATGACAGGAAATCAGTGCACCCAGTGATGTCGCTCCTGTTTCTCCTGGATCGCTTCCGCGGTCGGCGTCGGCATGGCGCTCACTGGTAAACGCTCATGGAAGAACGCCAGGCGCTGGTCGCCGTCCACTTCGTTCATGGTGGCTGCATCAAATACCTTGCCGTTGATCACGGTGTATTTGATGTTCTCGGACAGGCGCAGGTTTTCAAGCGGGTTACCGTCCACCACGATGATGTCCGCCAGCTTGCCGGGCTCCAGGCTGCCCAGGTCCTTATCCATGCCCAGGTAGCGGGCGCCATCCATGGTGCCAGAACGAAGCGCTTCCCATGGGGTAAAGCCGCCCTGCTCCATCATCCACATTTCCCAATGGGCGCCGAGGCCCTCGCGCTGACCGTGGGCACCGATATGCACGGTAACGCCCTGATCGCGCAGCTGCTTGGCGTGGCTGGCTACGTTGAAATGGTTGTAGTGGTGATCCGGTGCGCGTTCGCGACGGATAGAGCGCGGGTTGACGATAAAGTCCGGCGTGAAGCGCGTCAGGCGCTCGTTTTTCCACACCTCGGTGTGATCGTACCAATAGTATTCGCCGGTCAGGCCACCGTAGGCCACCACGAAGGTCGGGGTATAACCCACCTGAGTCTGGCTCCACAGTTGCTGTACATCGGAGTAGATATTGGCGATGGGCAGTGAGTGCTCAACACCGGTATGGCCGTCCACAATCATATTCATATTGTGCTGGTACTTACCGCCACCTTCCGGCACCACCATGATGCCGTGCTTGCGGCCCGCTTCCAGCACCTGCTGGCGCTGCTCGCGGCGCGGCTGGTTGTAGCTCTTCACGGAAATTGCGCCCATGTCCTTGAGACGCTCCACATGGAATTCCGCATCTTCCAGGCTGTTGATCTTGGCTTTGTAGCCGGGACCCTTGGCGCCGTAAAGGATGGTACCGGTGGAGTAAATACGCGGGCCGTTGATGATGCCGGCCTTCTGCATCTCCGCGGCGGAGAAGATCTCGCTGCTGTCATTGGAGGGGTCGTGAATGGTGGTCACGCCAAAGGCCAGGCTGGAATACAGGTTCCAGTTCTGCTGCGGGATGATTTCCTCGCGTCCCTGAGCGCCATGGGCGTGGGCATCAATCAGTCCCGGCAGCACGGTTTTGCCGGTCACATCGATACGCTGGGTGCCCACCGGGATTTCCACCTCACTGGTTGCGCCCACCGCCACAATGCGATTGCCGCGGAACAGCACCACACCGTTCTCGATTACTTCCTGGGTCTGCTCTGAATCGCGCATGGTGACCACGGTGCCGCCGGTGAGCGCCACCAGTTTGCCGCTGTTGGCAAACGGCTGCTCGAAGCTCAGGTCGATTCCTTCACTGACGGGCTCAGGCAGCTGCTCCGGTGCACCGGCGACAAAGCCAAACGCATCTTTCAGCTGGCGCTCGTAAAGTTTCGGGCCGTGGGCCCAGCCCAGGGTGTTGCTGTCGGCGGACCAGTGCAGGTTCTCACCGGCGCGCTTGGACACCTGGGTGACCTTGACCGCGCTGGCCTTGGGGCCGATGGCTTCGGACTTACCGGTGTGCATAAACGGCGCGGCAAATGCCTTGAAGTCTTGGGTAAACGCAACCCAGCGGCCGTCCGGTGACAGGCGGAAGGAGGTGATTTCTGCACCGTGCAGATGTTCACGCTCGTCCTTACCGTTGGTGTCGACACTCTTGAAGACACGCTTGCCACCGTTTCCGTAAATGTACTCGGAGAAGTAAATGCGTTCACCGTCGGCACCAAAGTGCGGCTCGTACCCGGACTTGGCGATACGGCGCTGCCAGTCGCCATCGGCGTCGGCGAGGTAAATTCCCGGTTCGAGGGAATATTCGGGGCTCAGCAGGTAGCCACCGGTAAAGCGGCGGAAGGTTACCTGTTCACCATCCGGGGAGAAGCTCGGCTCCACATACAGGCCCGGCTCCTGGGTGATGTCCTTGCCACGGCCACTGCGCGCAGATACCACGCGTACCTGGCCCAGCTTTTCGTCATCCCAGGTTACGTAGGTGATTTGCCTGCCGTCGCGGGACCAGCTCGGATAGAACTCAAAGTGCTCATCCTGGCGGGTTAATCGGCGACGTTCTCCGCTTTTCACGTCCTGAACGTAAATTTTACCCAATGCCTGGAAGGCGATCTGTTTGCCATCCGGAGATTTCTGCGCCCAGCGAATCATCTTCACGTCGAACGCATCTGGCGCCACATCGACCGGGAAGCGCACCGCATCGGCGACCTGCTTGTCGGTTTGGATGTGCGCGACGATTTCGCGCGCGCCGCTCTGCAGGCTGCTGCCGTCCGCGGCGATGCGCAGGAACTTGCCCTTGCTCCACACCACCAGGGATTTGCCGTCCGGCATCCAGTCGTACTGTACGTAGTTGCCGTGGGAGCCGAAGGTTTCCTGCAGGTCGCGCTCCAGTTCAGAGTAGATCGGTGTCTCCAGGCCCGTACTCAGGTCTTTCACGAACAGTGCGGTGTTGAAGTCCTGACGACGCACGAAGGCCAGTTTTTTGCCGTCCGGGGAAGGCATGGGGGCGATGGAGCCGCCGGGGCCGGATACAAAGGTCTCGTCCTTGCCGTCATTCAGGTCATAGCGGTTGATGGCAAAGATCTGCTTGGTGGAGTTCTTGTTGTACTCCCACACGGTGCCGGGTGTGGTGTCGATGGTGTAATAGATGTAGCGGCCGTCCGGGGAAAACACCGCATCGGAAATGTTCTTCTGGGCGATATCCCCGCCAAGACGTGCCTTGATCTGGCGGCCTTCACCACCGCCATAGTGGTACATCCAGATCTCACCGGCGGGGATGCTGCGGCCACTCATAAAGCCTTTGCGCGCCACCAAGTATTGTCCATCCGGGCTGAAACTCGGTGCGTGTACCAGGTTTTCACGCTCGGTGGTGAGCTGGCGCAGGTTATCGCCAGTGCGATCCATGATCCACACATTGTCGGCCCCATCGCGGTCGCTCACGAAGACGATGGATTTGCCGTCCGGGCTGAAGCGCGGCTGGGTATTCCAGGCAATCTCATTGGTGATCGAGGTGGCCTTGCCGCCATCGATGGGCATCTCATAGATGTCACCCAGCATATCGAACAGGATGGTTTTGCCGTCCGGGCTGATGTCCAGGTTACTCCACGTGGTTTCGCGGGTATCCAGCGGAATGGACTTGAACTCGTAGGGCGGCTTGTTCACATCCCACTTGTCCGCTTTCTGCTTTGCTTCTTCTGCGGCCGCGGCCAGCGGCAGGGTCAGAGCGAGACTGGCACCGCCGATCAGGCGTGCCAGCTGGCTGACTTTGGTTTTTATCATCTTGAGCTTCCGGTGTGCTGGGGTTGTCTGTAGCAACGCAACCCGCGAGTTCGGGGTGCGCTAGAGAAATCGATATTCAGGAAAAACTACCGAAACGCGGGCAAAAAACAATGAATAGACAACGAACGAGATAAAAGTCGGAATAACTGCAGTTGGCCAGATTTTCGTCTGTTTAAGCTGCCTGCGGCGCCCCAAGGCACCGTCGGCAACATGTTGCGCCGGAGCCCTTGCGGTCGCGGACCTGAGCCGTAACAATCCGCACCCAGCAAAAATGATTGGTATCTATCTATAAAGAAAGGTGTCCAATCACACTTTCTCCTGTTGTTAATTCTGCAAGGATTCTCATGGCTATCGACGTTGTCATCCTCGCTGCGGGTAAAGGCACCCGCATGCGCTCCAATCTTCCCAAGGTTCTGCATCCTATTGGTGGCGTGCCGATGCTGGAGCGGGTGATCAATGCGGCCAAGGGCCTTGGTGATGTGCGTATTACCGTGGTTATCGGCCACGGTGCCGATCTGGTGCGCGAGCGCTGCACCGATAGCGGTGTGCAATTTGTTGAGCAGACCGAGCAGCTGGGTACCGGCCACGCGGTTGCCCAGGCGATTCCGAATTTCCGCAAGGGCGCCACGGTGCTGGTGCTCTACGGCGATGTGCCGTTGGTAAAAACCACGACGTTACAAAGCCTGCTCGAGGCATCTGTCTCGGGCCCTGCGCTGTTGTCGGTGGTGATGGACGACCCGAGTGGTTACGGGCGCATCGTGCGCGACGGGTCCGGTGCGGTGCAGGCGATTGTCGAGCAAAAAGACGCCGATACCAATACGCTCAAAATCTGCGAAATTAACACCGGTATCCTTGCTGCACCCGCAGATCTCTTGGCCCAATGGCTACCGGAACTCTCCAACAACAATGCCCAGGGTGAGTACTACCTAACCGACGTGATCGCGCGCTCCGTGAGTGAGAATATCGCGGTTACCGGTGTGGTCGCCGATGACCCCAACGAGGTCGCCGGCGTAAACAGCCGTGCCCAGCAGGCAGAACTGGAGCGCGCGTTGCAGGCCGAGAATACCGAAAACCTGATGGCAGCGGGCGTCACTCTCCTCGACCCTGCGCGCCTCGATGTGCGCGGCACCCTTTCCTGTGGCGCGGATGTTGCCATCGACATCAACTGCGTGTTCGAAGGTAATGTCACTCTCGGTGATGGCGTCAAGATCGGCCCCAACTGCCTGCTGAAAAACTGCCAGTTGGCGGCGGGAACGGTGCTGGAAGCCAATTCGATTATTGAGGATGCCAGCGTCGGCGAAGCCTGCACCATTGGTCCCTTCGCGCGTCTGCGCCCGGGCACCGAGCTTGCCAACGGGGCAAAAGTCGGTAATTTTGTCGAGACGAAAAAAGCCAAAATCGGCCTCGGCAGCAAGGTGAACCACCTTTCCTATGTCGGCGATGCCGAAGTGGGCGACGGCGTGAATATCGGCGCCGGCACCATCACTTGTAATTACGACGGCGTAAACAAATCCAAAACCATTATTGGCGATGGCGCTTTCATCGGTTCCAACTCGGCGCTGGTGGCACCGGTAACCATCGGTTCTGGTGCAACCATCGGCGCCGGCTCAACAATTACCCGTGAAGTGAGTGCTGACGAACTGGCTGTTGCCCGTGGTAAGCAGCGCAATATTGGTGGCTGGCAGCGGCCTACCAAGAAGTCCTGAGCTCCGTAGTTCGGGTGTTTTGAAGCTATTTGAGCGGCGGCGGAGCACCGGGTAAAGGTTTTCAGGACCGCTGTGAACCCATCCCTGGGCGCTGCGGCGCAAACATCCTGTTTGCGACGCTCCTGAAAACCTTTACCCGGCACTCCACCTTCAGCCGAACCAACTGTGCCTCGTAAAAGCTTTCCTGGCGTGCCAACGAAGTCCACAGGTCCATGCGAAGGCAAAGTGCCGGGTATTCGTTTTCGAAAGCGTCGGCGACAGGACGTCGCCGCCGCAGCGCCCAGGGATGGGTTCACAGCGGTTTCGAAAACGAATACCCGGTGATTTGCCGCCACTACCTGAGAATAAAACGAACCCCACAACCCAAAGACACCCAAAACCCCCAACTACACTAGAAGCATCGGAATCCAAGGAACCCCGCCGATGCATAAACCTCGCCTGCAGCTCCAGGCTTCCTTCGATATCGCCTATCTCCAGTACCTGGACAAACAGGGTCGGGAGACACAGCCACTGCCCGAGTTTGCTACCCCCGACTGGCTCACCCTCTGCCACCGGCAAATGCAGCTGGCCAGGCAGGTGGATGATCGTGCGGTAAAACTGCAGCGCACCGGCCGCCTTGGCACCTACCCTTCCACTCTCGGTCAGGAAGCCATCGGCATCGCCACCGGCAATGCCCTGGCCGCCGATGATGTCTATTGTCCCTACTACCGTGAAACCGGCGCGCTATTGGAGCGCGGCGTCACCATCGAGGAAATTCTCGCCATCTGGGGCGGGGACGAACGCGGGCAGAACTTTCAGCACGCCCCCAACGACCTACCGATCTGCATTCCCATTGCCACCCAAATGCTGCACGCCGTGGGCGTCGCCTTTGCCCTGAAGCAGCGCCATAAACAGGAAGGTGCACCGTTGCAGGCGGCCGTTGCCAGTAGTGGCGAGGGTGCCACCTCGAAGGGCGACTTCTACGAAGCGATGAATCTGGCCGGGGTATGGAAGCTGCCGGTGGTGTTTGTGGTGAACAATAACCAGTGGGCCATCTCGGTACCGCGCCACGGCCAGACCGCAACGCAGACAATTGCGCAAAAAGCGGTTGCCGCGGGGATCCCCGCGCTGCAGGTGGATGGCAACGATGTGGTAGCAGTGGCCTGGGCCGTGCAGGACGCGCTGCAACGTGCGCGTAACGGCGAGGGACCCGCGCTGATCGAAGCGATTTCATATCGCCTGTGCGATCACACCACTGCAGACGATGCCAGCCGTTATCGCAGCGCCGAGGCGCTCGAGCAGGCCTGGCAGTGGGAACCGATCAAACGCCTGGATCATTACCTGCGCGAGCAGGGGTTGTGGAGCGACGCCAAGCAGCAGGATCTGGATCGGGAGTTGGCCGCCACCATGGAGGCGGCGCTGGGCAACTGGCAGGCGCGCACGCCAGAGCCGGTCACCGCCATGTTTGATCACCTGTATGCGCAGCTGCCGGAGGGACTGTACGAGCAGTACGACCAATTGCGCGATGAACAGCAACAGGGAGCCGGCGCGTAAATGGGTGAGCAGGAAAATCCGATCACACTGGTGGAGGCGGTAACCCAGGCGCTGGCGTTCGAGTTGAACAATAATTCCGAAGTTGTGGTGTTTGGACAGGATATTGGAGCGAACGGCGGCGTATTTCGGGCAACCGAGGGTTTGCAGGAGCGCTTCGGTGCGGCGCGCGTGCTGGATACACCGCTCGCGGAAACCATGATCGCTGGCATCGCCGTGGGCATGGCCACACAGGGGCTGCGCCCGGTGGCCGAATTCCAGTTCATGGGGTTTATCTATCCCGGCCTCGATCACATCCTCAGTCACGCCGCGCGCATGCGCAACCGCACCCGCGGTCGGCTCAGCTGTCCCATCGTATACCGTGCGCCCTATGGCGGCGGCATTCACGCACCGGAACACCACAGTGAAAGCACCGAGGCAATTTTTGCGCACATCCCCGGTCTGCGTGTGGTGGTGCCCTCCTCGCCGGCACGGGCCTACGGTCTGCTGCTGGCGGCCATCCGCGACCCAGACCCGGTGCTGTTCCTGGAACCCAAGCGCATTTACCGCGCCGCCAAACAACCGGTGCCGGACGATGGCGCAGCTCTGCCGTTGGATCGCGCGTTTGTACTGCGCGAGGGTAGTGACCTGACCCTGGTTGCCTGGGGCGCCAGCATCAAGGAAACCCTTGCGGCGGCGGAGCAACTGTCTGCCGACGGAATCGAGGCGGAAGTGATCGACCCCGCCACACTCAAGCCGCTGGATATCCACACGATCATCGATTCCCTGGAGAAAACCCGGCGCTGCGTGGTGGTACACGAAGCCGCGCGCTTTGCTGGCCTTGGTGCCGAGATTGCCACGCAGATTCAGGAATACGCCTTCGACCTATTGGATGCGCCGGTGCAGCGCGTCACCGGTTACGACACGGTAATGCCCTACTACCAGCTGGAAGCTGCTTACATGCCCGGCGTCGCGCGCATACTCGCCGGCGCTCGCGCTGCACTGAGCTATTCGCGGTCACCACCGCGTCCCACCAACAGCGCAAACGTTGTGCGCAACGGTGAGGCGCAGCCATGAAGATCTTCAAGCTTCCCGATCTGGGCGAGGGCCTGCCAGATGCCACCATCCGCGAGTGGCTGGTGCAGGAAGGCGACAGGGTTGCCGCGGATCAGCCCCTCGTCACGGTGGAAACCGCCAAGGCCCTGGTCGAAGTGCCGTCGCCATACGCCGGCATTGTGGCAAAGTGCTTTGTTGAAGAGGGACAAACCCTGAACACCGGTCAGCCGCTTATCGGCTTTAAACAGGGCGAAATTACCCAAACGTCGGAGAAAACATCGGATTCCGGCACGGTTGTCGGCAAAATTGAAGCCGGCGGGCAGGCGCTGGCGCGCGAACAACGCCCACCGGCTAACCGCCCGCGTAGCGCAACCCCCACGGTGCGCGCTCTGGCGCGGCAACTGGGTGTGGACCTTGCAAAGCTTCACCCAAAGGGTTCCCGTTTCAGTGAGGCCGAGGTGCGCGCTGCCGCCGGCACTGGGCTCACAACAAGCACACCGTCCGCTCCTGCTCCAGCTCTTGCTCCCTCTCCTGCTCCCTCTCCTGGTCCCACTGTCACTCCAGCCGAACCCGCGCGCCGCGCCATGGCGCTCGCGATGGCGCAAAGCCGCGATCAGGTCTGTCCCATGACCCTGTGTGACGAGGTAGATATCTCGCGCTGGCCCAAGGGTACCAATACCACCCTGCGTTTGCTGCGGGCGCTGGCCGCGGCGGCGTCGGCTGAGCCGAACCTGAATGCCCACTTCAGCAACGACACCTTGCAGCCGCAAACCCCGGTCAATGTGGGGCTCGCGGTGGATACATCCAGAGGCCTGTATGTGCCAGTGCTGAGGGATGTCGCGGCACTCTCAACTCAGGACCTGCAGGAAGCGATCACCCGGTTTAGGCGGCAGGCGGAAGATGGCGCTATTCCGCAGAAAGACCTGCAGGGTGCCACTATCCACCTGTCCAACTTCGGTAGCCTTGCGGGCCGCTTTGCCACCCCGGTGGTGGTGCCGCCGCTGGTCTGCATTGTCGGCGCGGGCCGTGCGCACAAGGCGGTTTTGCCGCACAAGGGTAAGGCGCGGGTGCGCAAGCTGTTGCCGCTGTCTATTACCGCCGACCACCGCGCGGTGACCGGCGGTGAGCTGGCGCGCTTTTTACAGGTCCTGCGGGAGCAGCTGGAGCCCGGCGAATAGGCGGGGAACGGGCGGGGAACAGGCGTAGAGATCACGGTGTGATTATAAGTTTCGTTTTGCTATCCTTTACTTTCGAAACGAAAGATGCGAGAGCATGTCGAAACGTAATACCCAGCAGCGGCGGCATCTGATACTGAGCCTGATCAACGATGCCGGTGAAGCCAGTGTCGAGGAGCTGGCGCGTCGGTTCGAAACTTCGGAAGTTACGGTTCGAAAGGACCTGGCAGCTATGGAGCACAGCGGCCTCCTGCTGCGTCGCCACGGCGGTGCCATTCCCCTGCCGCGGGAATTGATGGCGGAAGACCCGCTGTCGCAAACCAAGCGCGCCATCGGCCGCGCCGCCGCAGAGCTGATCCGCGACCACAACCGCATTGTCATCGATTACGGCCGCACCACTACCGGCCTGATTCCGGAGCTCAACCACAAGCGCGGCCTGGTGGTGATGACCAATTCCCTGCACGTGGCCAATCAGCTGCGGGAACTGGAAAACGAACCCACCCTGCTGATGACCGGCGGCACCTGGGATCCGCACTTCGAGGCCTTCCAGGGCCAGGTCGCCGAGCAGGTATTGCGCGGTTACGACTTTGACCAGGCCTTCATCGGCGCCGATGGCATCGATCTCGAGCGCGGTACCTGCACTTTCAACGAACAGATCGGCCTGTCGCGGGTGATGGCGGATGTCGCCCGTGAGGTGATTGTGATGGCGGAGTCCAGCAAGGTTGGACGTCGTATTCCCAATCTGGAATTGAGCTGGGAGATGTTCGGCACCCTGGTCACCGACAGCGGCATTGACGACAAGACTTGTACGCAGCTGGAAAGCCGAGGGCTGCGGGTGATTTGCGCGGACGCCAAGTAGCGCGCGCACAGTAATGGATAATCGAGGTAAATAAACATGTGTGGAATCGTAGGTGCCCTGGGGCAGCGCAACGTAACTGGAATCCTTCTCGAAGGCCTGCGCCGGTTGGAGTACCGTGGCTATGACTCCGCCGGCGTGTGTCTGGTGAACGGCGACGGCAAATTGCAGCTACGCAAAACCCAGGGCAAGGTCGCCGATCTGGAGTCCGCGCTGGATGAGAGCTCCACTTCCGGTCAGCTCGGTATTGCCCACACCCGCTGGGCTACCCACGGCGTCCCTTCGGATAAAAACTCCCACCCACATGTGTCCGGCGATTTCGCCCTGGTGCACAACGGCATTATCGAAAACTACCAGGAGCTGCGCGAAGAGCTGCTCGCCAAAGGTTACGAGTTCCAGTCGGAAACCGATACCGAGGTGGTGGTGCACCTGATCCACGCTCTTGCCAGCGAGGGGCGCGACCTGCTCGAAGCGGTATCCGCGGCAACCAAAAGGCTGCACGGTGCCTACGCTCTCGGGGTTGTATCTGCCAGAGAGCCCGAGCATCTGGTGTGTGCACGGCTGGGTAGCCCGCTGGTGATTGGCGTCGGTATCGAGGAAAACTTTATTGCCTCCGATCCCATGGCCCTGCAGCAGGTAACCGACCGCTTTATATTCCTCGAAGAGGGCGATCTGGCAGACGTGACCCGTGACGCCATTGCGATCTGGGACAAAACCGGTGAGGAAGTCAGCCGCCCGGTGAACAAGCTACAGGGTGGCCACGATGCCGCCGACAAGGGTCGCTACCGCCACTATATGCAGAAGGAAATCTTCGAGCAGCCCAAGGTGGTAGAAGCGACCATGGCCGGGCGTATTGGCGAGCACTCGGTGCTGTCACAGGCTCTGGGTACTGCCGCCAACGAAATCCTGCCGAAGGTAAAACAGGTACAGATCGTCGCCTGTGGCACCAGCTATCACGCCGGTTTGGTTGCCCGTTACTGGATTGAGGATTGGGCCGGTGTGCCCTGCTCCGTGGAAGTTGCCAGCGAAATTCGCTACCGCAAAACCGCGGTGCGCCCCGGCACTTTATTTGTCACCATCTCGCAGTCCGGCGAGACCGCCGATACCCTGGCTGCCCTGCGTCAGGCCAAGGAGCTGGGCTATCTCGCCTCCATGACCATCTGTAATGTGCCCAACAGCTCTCTGGTGCGTGAGTCCGAGTTGCACCTGATGACCGAAGCGGGCCCGGAAATCGGTGTTGCCTCCACCAAGGCCTTCACCACGCAACTGGTTGCGCTACAAATTTTCTGTATCGCGCTGGCCAAGGCCAACGGCATGGATGGCGAGCGCGAAGCGCAGTTGATTAGCGCCTTGCACCAGTTGCCGAAACTGATGGAAAAATTCACCGGGCTGGACGCGCTGGTAAAAGCCACCAGTGAAGCCTTCGCGGAAAAAAATCACGCGTTGTTTCTTGGGCGTGGTGTGGAATACCCGATTGCATTGGAGGGAGCACTCAAGCTCAAGGAAATTTCCTATATCCACGCCGAGGCCTACCCGGCTGGTGAACTCAAGCACGGGCCGCTCGCCCTGGTCGACGCGGATATGCCGGTGATCGTCGTCGCGCCGAACGACGAGCTGCTGGAAAAACTGAAATCCAATTTGCAGGAAGTGCGCGCACGCGGTGGTGAATTGTTTGTCTTTGCCAGCCCCGAGGCCGGGTTCCACAGTGAGGAAGGACTTACCGTGGTAGAGGTGCCGGATGCACCGGAAAGTCTGCAGCCCATTCTGTATACGGTACCGCTGCAGCTATTGAGTTACCACGTGGCACTACTGAAAGGCACCGATGTGGACCAGCCACGCAACCTGGCAAAATCGGTGACCGTGGAATAGTTATTCCCATAATCTGATACAGCCACCAAATAAATAGCCCGCGCAAAACGCGCGGGCTATATATTATCTGGAAATTTTCACCAGTCAGTCTAGTTCGATGGCAGTGAAGCTCGCCTGCGCATAGTGACCTTGTGCACGGTCTTGCTCCCAGACCCCTGAGCCTGCACAGCCTGCATACCACATACCCTGCTGGTTTTTACTGCTGCATTGGTTGTAGGCGCCGGCTTTAAAGTAAAACCAGTCGCCGCTATAGCCAGCTGGGTTATCCAGTGGGTCGACTTCACCGTAGGCGTCAACGTTGTTGGCAAGGTCGATGGTGTATTCCACGCGCGGTTTATTTGCCGCTTCAAAGGTTAGCTGCATAACATTGTCGATCACATCGACCGTATAGCTAAAAGATTCATCGAGCTTGATGCCCTTGTCTCCCGGGTTCTCCGCGGACTCCCAGGTGTTGCCCCACACTGGGTAGGCAATATCGGTACGGTTGGGGTTATCTTTTTCCAGGTTGCGCTCGTAAGTCCAGAATACGGAACCGTATTCGTGACCCGGCCACTTCTTGTAGTAAATCTTGAGTGGTTCGTTGCCGTAACCAAAACCGGCATCGAGCATGCTCGGGTCTTTACCGGCATGGATTTGCCCGACAACCACCGAGAACGCCGGTTTTTTATTGGGGTGCGCCGCCTCGATAGCCACATGATTGACCGCCAGGGTTGCTGACAGGCGGCCACCAATCGCGCCGTATTCATGCGCCCTGGGGTGCGAAGCCAGCACAAAATTATTACCGGGTGCTTTGGTCTTGGATTTCACCGGGTCGATCATCTGCCGCAGCTCACTGCGGGTATTGGTGGAATTCGCGGTAGTCATGGCCTTGTTCGGCGCGGCGAATACCAGCTCACCTTGTTCGTTGCCGTAGAAAAAGCGGGGCTCATACAGGCGCATGATATTGGGTGGCCCAACCTCATCAATCTTGCCGTCACCATTGCTGTCCATGGGCAAGGTGATCTTCCAGTTGTTCAGGTCCACCAGCGCTCCCGGCACTACCACCGCCGCTTTCCCAGAAACAGGCGAAGTGGCAGGCTTTTGTTCTGGTCCGCTATGACATGAAGACAACAAAATGCTGACGCTGGCCGCTGCGATGAGGTGAAAAGTTTTGTGTTTGCTGTGCTGGTTTATCATTATGTTTTCCCGCGAATAACGATACTCCCGAGACTAAGTGCAGTGTTCGCTGAGTGTAAAGTAATAAACCAGTAAAGTAGGATTATTGGTCAACCAATTTTCGACGGACGCTGGTACAAAAGAAAAAAGAAAACGGCAGCGCTGGTTGCGCTGCCGTTTTCGCTTTTACCGTTAGTGTGTATCAGGCAATTACTTGCTCGGCATCAGCACACCATCAATCACATGTACCACACCATTTGAATTCATGATGTCGGCCTGCACCACGTTTACGGTGTTGCCCTTCGCATCGGTTACGGTCACCTTGTCGCCCATCAGCTTCAGGGTAAGTTCGTCACCTTGCACGGTTTTCACTTTGGCATGGCCACCGCCTTGTTTGATGAGTCCCACTACCATTTCTGCAGTCGCTTTGCTGGGAACGACATGATAGGTGAGGATCTTTTTCAGCTTGTCCTTGTTTTCCGGTTTCAACAACATTTCCACGGTACCCGCAGGTAGCGCGGCGAAGGCATCATTGGTTGGGGCAAACACGGTGAATGGACCGTCGCCTTTCAGTGTATCGACCAGTTCGGCCGCCTGCACGGCAGCAACCAGCGTAGACAGGGCCTCGGCATTCGCGGCGTTCTCCGCGATTGTTTTACTTTCATCCGCTTGTGAGGGCGCACTGATCAGGGCTAGCGCCATAAACGGTGCGAGGAAAACTTTACTGATTGACATATTGAAGAGAGCCATAAAAAACCTCTGAATGAAACTCAGGTAAAAGAGTAGTGCCGGACCGAGCCGGAATCGTCAGGGAGTATAGTGTGCTGCTCTCCAGGTCCACACCGGCACGGATACCGACGTCGGCTGGCGACACCATCGTTGCGGGCTGCCTGCGGTCGTCACTCGCTTATCGTCTCTCGCCTCTTGCTTCTCGCTACCAAGCAAAAGCCAATAGCCACGCTAGACAGGTGCCAAATAGCGACTACTTTTGAAGGTGCGAAATACGTATCTTTGCCTGAGGGACCAGCCGTGTTTGAGCATTTAGACGCCGTATTTCTGGCGCGGGTGCAGTTTGCCTTTACCGTTTCGTTTCATTTTATCTTTCCCGCGTTCTCTATTGGGCTGGCGAGTTACCTGATGGTGCTCGAAGGCCTCTGGTTAAAGACCGGGCGTGGCGTCTATGCCAATTTATATCGCTACTGGTTAAAGATCTTCGCCGTTGGTTTTGGAATGGGGGTCGTTTCCGGAATCGTGCTGTCGTACCAGTTTGGCACCAACTGGTCCGAGTTTTCCCACAAGGCGGGGCCGGTGATCGGCCCGCTGATGGGTTATGAGGTGATCACCGCATTTTTCCTCGAGGCGGGATTTCTCGGGGTGATGCTGTTTGGTATCAATAAGGTGGGCAAGGGGCTGCATTTTTTCGCCACCTGCATGGTGGCCCTGGGCACCTTTGTATCTGCATTCTGGATTCTTTCCGTCAACTCCTGGATGCAGACCCCGGCGGGGTTTGCGATCAATGACCAGGGGCAATTTATTGTTGGCAGTTCGTGGTGGGATGTCATATTCAACCCGAGTTTTCCCTACCGGCTCACCCATACCGTAATAGCCGCTTACCTCACCACCGCCTTTGCGGTGGGTGGCGTCGGTGCCTGGCACCTGCTCAAGGACCGCGCCAATATTGGCGCGCGCAAAATGTTTTCCATGGCGATGTGGATGGCGGTAATCGTCACCCCGATTCAGATTGTGGCAGGTGATCTACATGGCCTGAATACCCTCGAGCATCAGCCGGCCAAGGTACTGGCGATGGAGGGTGACTTTCAGCCCAGTCCGAATGGTGCGCCACTCATCCTGTTTGGTATTCCCGATGAAGAGGCGGCAACCGTGCATTACCAGCTGGCAATACCCAAGCTGGGTTCCCTGATTCTCAAGCACGACCCAAATGCTCCGTTACCCGGCCTGACGGACTTCCCGCGCGAAGAGTGGCCCCCGGTGGCTGTGGTGTTCTGGTCTTTTCGGGTGATGGTGGCGATCGGCTTCGCGATGCTGGCACTGGGCCTGTGGAGCCTGGTTGCACGCCATCGAAAACGCCTGTTCGAGTCGCGGGCGCTACATCGCGCGGCAGTATTTATGGGCCCGTCTGGATTTGTGGCGGTGATCGCCGGCTGGATAACCACGGAGGTGGGGCGCCAGCCGTATACGGTGTATGGACTGATGAAAACAGTAGACTCGGCCTCGCCCCTGGATGCACCTGCCGTCGCGGCATCACTGATTGCGTTTATTGTGGTGTACTCGGCAATCTTCGGCATGGGGATTTACTACTTGTTGCGCTTGATGGCGAATCCGCCGCATCGCGGTGAGCCGGAACCTCCAAATGTGCCAACCTATGCGGCGGGTATTACCCCAGCAGCCAGCCTGGAACCCCATGCATCGCAACCAGCGGGAGGTTCCGATGGAACAACTTGATTTGCCGCTGATCTGGGCGGGGCTTATTTGCTTCGCCATTTTCGCCTATGTGGTACTGGATGGCTTCGACCTGGGCGTGGGTATCCTCTCGCCGGTGCTGGAACCGGGACATGAACGGGACCAGGCAATCAATTCCATCGCACCTTTCTGGGATGGCAATGAAACCTGGCTGGTCATGGGTGGTGGCGGCCTGCTGGCGGTGTTTCCCCTCGCCTACGCCATCATTTTGCCGGCGACCTATCCGCTGATGATTGCCATGCTGCTGGGGCTGGTATTTCGCGGCGCCGCGTTTGAATTCCGCTGGCGCGACCCCCGACATCAGCCGCTGTGGGACCTGATCATCAATATTGGCTCGACCGTGGCCGCCCTGGCGCAGGGCATTACCATCGGTGCGATACTCCAGGGCATCAAGGTCGAGAACAACGCCTATGCCGGCGGTTGGCTGGACTGGTTGAGCCCATTCAGTATTCTCACTGGCGTGGCGGTGGTGATTGGCTATGCGTTGCTGGGTGCCACCTGGTTGATCCGCAAAACCGAAGGCGGGTGCCAGCGCCACGCTCACCGCCTGGCCTACTGGCTGGCCGCCGCGACCGTCGCAGCAATCATTGCGGTTAGCCTGGCAACGCCGTTTCTGCATAATGACTACTGGCGCCGCTGGTTTGAAATGCCGCAGGTTTTACTCACTGCGCAGGTGCCGTTGCTTGTGGCGATTTGCACCGGGGTACTTTTTTGGAGCCTGAATAAGGGGCGTGAATTGTTGCCGTTTGTCATGGCGCTGGCCCTGTTCCTGTTAGGCTTTATTGGGCTGTGTATCAGTATTTACCCGAATATGATCCCGCCGTCGATCAGCCTGTGGGAGGCGGCCGCACCGCGGGATAGCCAGCTGTTTCTGTTGGTGGGCGCGGTATTTATTATCCCGGTTATCCTGGGTTATACCGGCTGGGCATATTGGGTGTTCCGCGGCAAGGTGGGCACCGAGGGGTACCACTGATGAAAACTGCAGCGAGCGCCTGGAAACGCCTGGGTTGGATGGTGTTGATCTGGATGACGAGTGTAGCCGCGCTCGGCAGCCTGTCGCTGGTGCTCAAGTGGTGGCTTGGCGGTTAACAATGATGTTGTGACTCCGATGAAGAATTTTTTCACGCACCTGGTGCTTGTTGTCAGCGTGCTTCTCGCAAGCTGTACCGGTATTCCCGAGGGAATCACACCGGTGGATAATTTCAGCCTCGATCGGTACCTGGGGCGCTGGTATGAAATCGCGCGCCTGGACCACTCATTTGAGCGCGGCTTGAGCCGCGTGACTGCTGAATACACTTTGCTGGAAGATGGCGGCGTCAGAGTGGTCAATCGCGGCTTCGATGCGGAAAAGGGCAAGTGGCAGCAGGCGGCGGGCAAGGCATATTTCGTTGGCGCGCCCGACGTTGGTCACCTGAAAGTATCTTTCTTCGGTCCCTTTTACGGCTCCTATATCGTGTTCGATCTGGATGAGGACTATCGCTACGCAATGGTTGCGGGTCCGAGCCGTTCCTATCTGTGGTTACTAGCGCGTACACCCACGGTGGATGAGACGGTGAAACAGCGCTTTATCCGCCGCGCAGAAGCCCTCGGCTTCGATACCCGCTCCCTGATTTTTGTCGAGCAGGCACCTTGAGGGTGGTTGCTCGACCCGCAATTCTCATTCCGCTGCAGGCCACATATGTAACCCACCGTTCTAATTATTTCTTTAACTCCGCGTACCCGTTCTTTCCGGCGGCCAGTAGTCAGCCTTATCTATACTGCCAGTAACGGATGGCGAGTTACTCTGTGAGGGCGGTGTGGGCTCAGGTATTTGCAAAGGTGAGCGGGCATGTGTGGCCGCGAGCGCAGCGCCGAGCTGTCCCGCCCGGCGCCGGTTTGTTCGTCACCAGTTGGTACTGGGTGCCAGCCTCATGGGTGGCAGTATGGCGCCGGTTTTTTCCCAGTCGGAGCGCATGCCGGACAGAGCCGAGAGCGTACAGCACCGGCTGGAAAAGTTCTTTTCCGTGTCCCAGAAACTATTTCATCCGCTGCCCATCGGCACACCGTTGGACAGGCGTGTTGCGGCGCGCTTGCTGGTTGCACTGAATGACCAGTACCCAAGCTTCACGCAACAGCTCGACCTTTTGCCCGACGATCCCAATGAGGCCGAACGCAACTCGCCGGTAGCGAAACTGATTATTGTCGCGTGGTTTCTCGGCACCGTTGGCTCCACCCTGGTGACCTATGAGCGCGCACTCATGTACCGGCTCACCTCGGATGCCCTGCCAGTGCCAAGCTACTGCACCGGCAAACCCGGCGACTGGGCCAGGGCACCACAGCTGAAATTCAAGAGGGTCTAGGTTTGGCGAGCAGGGATGCGGAGTATGTCGTAATCGGGTCGGGGGTGGCTGGTGCTCTGGTGGCCAACGAGCTGGCCAGGGCCGGGAAATCCGTACTCATCCTCGAGGCCGGGCCGCGGGTAGCGCGCTGGCGCACCGTCGAGCGCTTTCGCAACCAGCTGGATAAAACCGACTTCATGGCCGCCTACCGATCACCGCGGTGGGCGCCCCACCCCGAGTACGGTGAATTCGCCAACAATTACCTGATCTTCAAAGGCAGCCACAAATTCAATCAACAGTACATTCGCTCGGTCGGCGGCACTACCTGGCACTGGGCGGCTGCCTGCTGGCGCTTTTTGCCGAATGATTTCAAGCTGAAAAGCCTGTATGGCGTCGGTCGCGATTGGCCACTGGAATATGCCGACCTGGAGCCCTGGTATTACCGCGCGGAACAGGAACTCGGTGTGTGGGGGCCGCAAGATGAGGAGCTGGGTTCCCCGCGCAGTGCGGCCTACCCCATGCAACCGCTACCCCTCTCTTACAACGATGCGCGACTCAAGGCGCGCATGAACCGACACAACCCCGCGTGGCGAGTGGTTACCGAACCGGTGGCCCGCAATAGCCGGCCTTACGATGGTCGGCCAACCTGTTGTGGCAACAACAACTGTATGCCCATTTGCCCGATTGGTGCGATGTACAACGGCATCGTCCATGTGGAAAAAGCTGAGGCCAATGGCGCAGAATTGATCGACAGCGCCGTGGTCAACCGGCTGGTTACCGAGGGTGACCGAATCGTGGCGGCCGAATACAAGGACCCCCGCGGCGAGAGCCATCGCGTAACCGGGCAGAAATTTGTACTGGCGGCGAACGGCATCGAGACGCCAAAACTGATGCTGATGTCCGAGGCGCGCAACCACCCGAATGGGATCGGCAATCGCTCCGATATGGTGGGGCGTAACCTGATGGACCATCCCGGTACAGGCGTCCACTTCTATGCCGATGAGCGACTGTGGCCTGGGCGCGGGCCGCAGGAAATGACCTCGGCGGTGGGCTTCCGGGACGGGGCATTTCGCAGTGAATTTGCGGGCAAGAAACTGCATCTGTCGAACAGCTCTGCGGTGCACAAAGCAACCATGGCGGTTCTGAAACAGACGGAGACAGGGAACGTACTGCAACTCACCGAGCAGCTGCGCGAGCGCGCCGCGACGTATGTGGAATTCAACAGCTTCCACGAAATCCTGCCGCAGCCGCAAAATCGCATCCAGCCCAGCAGCACCGAAAAAGACGCCATTGGTATTCCGCGCCCCGAAATCACCTATGCGATCGATGACTATGTGGTGAGAAGTGCTGCACACACCCGCAAGCACTACGCAGAAATTGCTCAGCTGATGGGGGGTACGGAAGTCACTTTTGCGGATAAGTTTGCCCCCAACAACCACATTACCGGCTCCACGATCATGGGTAGCAGCGCGGCAGACTCGGTTGTCGATAGCGACTGTCGCACCTTCGATCATCCGAACCTATTTATTGCAGGCAGCTCGGTGATGCCCTCCGTAGGAACCGTCAATGTAACCCTCACCATTGCCGCGCTCGCCCTGCGCCTGGCAGATACCCTGGTCAGGGAGGGCTGAGCAGCGATGCACCGGTATGCCCTACGGCTAATGGCAGGTTGTGCCGCTCTGGTCCTGTTGGCGGTCTGGCAAGTGGTTGCTCAGGAAATCTGGGATGAGGCTGCAGCCGCTTCCGTGAACAAAGAGTTAAACCGGGCCGACCTGATTGAACAGGGTCGCTACCTGTCTGTTGCCGCTGACTGCAAAGCCTGCCACACCGCAGAAGACGGCTCTGTTTATGCGGGTGGTCGGCCACTGCAGGTGCCATTTCTGGGAACCCTGTATTCGAGCAATATTACCCCGGATATTGCCACCGGCATCGGCGGCTGGACCCTCGAGGAATTTGACCGGGCGCTGCGCGAAGGGATTGGCAAGGATGGGCGCAACCTGTATCCGGCGATGCCCTACCCCTCCTTCGCAAAGATTACCGATGAGGACATCAAGGCACTCTATGCGTATTTTCTGTTCGGCGTCGCCCCGGTTCATGAAGTCCCGCCAACCAATAAAATCCCGCAATTGCTCAGCGCGCGCTGGCCCATCTATTTTTGGAACTTGTTGTTTACGCCCAACAAACCCTTTGAACCGAATCCACAGAAAAGTGATGCGTGGAACCGCGGCGCCTATCTCGTACAGGGGCCGTCGCACTGCGGTGAATGTCATACGCCGCGCGGTATCGCCTTGCAGGCGAAAGCGTTTGATGAAACCAAAAAAGGATATTTGGCCGGCGGCCCGGTACTGGACGGTTGGGAAGCGTACAACATCACCCCCGATCCCATCGGCGGTATTGGCAAATGGACCGCCGAGCAGCTTACCCAATACCTGAAAACCGGGCATGTGAACCGGCTGGCCCAAGCGGGCGGCTCCATGGCAGAGGCCATCGAAAACAGCCTTGCCAATATGCACGACCGCGATATCGCCGCAATCGTCACCTACCTGCGTGACATTCCTCCGGTGCAGGGCGGAGTGCGGTTGCCGCGGCAGAGCCTCGGTAATCCCGCCACTGATGTGGTCATCCTGCGCGGCAACCCATTGTCCCGCGATATCGACCCGAGGAAGCAGGCAGACGGCGCGCGACTGTATCTGGGCTTTTGTGCGACCTGCCACGGCGTGGACGGAACTGGCAGCAAGGACGGGTATTACCCCTCACTGATCCGCAACTCGACCGTTGGCGCGGCGGACGACCACAACTTACGCCAGGCAATACTGCAGGGCATTAGTCGCACCATTGATGGTGAAGAAAAAATGATGCCCGGGTTTGTCGATAAGCTGGATGAAGCACAGCTCAAGCGACTGCTGGATTATTTGCGTGCACAGTTTGCGGTACCGCCGCGGCAAGCAGGGGCAGCGAAAAACTGATGATGGGGAGCGCACGACATGCATCGACTGGACAATAAAGTCGCGCTGGTAACTGGCGCCGCCAAGGGCATTGGGTGTGCGGTTGCCGAGTTGTTTGCACAGGAAGGGGCGACGGTGATTGTCAGCGACATTGATGACACCCGTGGCCAGGCGGTGTGCACTGAAATAGGAAGTGCGGCGCACTACATGCATCTGGATGTGGCCGAAGAGGCCCAGTGGGATGCAATTTCCAGCGCCATTGCGCAAAAGTTCGGCCGGCTGGATATCCTGGTCAACAATGCGGGCATTACCGGGTTTATGGAGACCGAGGGCCCGTTCGACCCGGAGAACTTCAACCTGCCCAGCTGGCAGAAAATCCACCAGGTCAATGTCGAGGGCGTGGCCATGGGGTGCCGGGCGGCAATCAAGCTGATGAAGCAGGCTGCGCACGGCAGCATTGTTAACCTGTCGTCCCGCTCGGGGAATGTGGGCATCCCCGGCGCCGCCGCCTACGCGTCGAGTAAGGCGGCGATTCGCAACCACACCAAATCGGTTGCCCTGTATTGTGCGCAACAGGGGTACCGGATTCGCTGCAACTCCATTCACCCCGGCGCCATCCTCACTCCGCTGTGGGATTCAATACTGGGCCAGGGGGCGGAGCGCGAGGAGGCGATTGCGAAAATCGCTGCAGATATTCCCCTGCGCACCATGGGCGAGCCCATGGATGTAGCCTACGCCGCCCTGTATCTCGCAGCGGACGAGTCCAAATACGTCACCGGCACCGAGTTGATGGTCGACGGCGGTATCCTGGCGGGTAGCACCGCATCTCCGAAGAAAAAGTAATCCGCAACCGACACCGGTTATCCACAGGTCGCAGCTGCTGCACTAGAGCCCCGGTTGCACGGCTTTACCGCTCTTCTCCGGTTTCTTTTGGCTGCTATCGCCGTCGTCCCAGTGGTGGTCCAGGTGCAGGTCGGGATCCCGTCGGTCTTCGCGCAGTGCCTGCAGCAGCTGTTCCCGGTAGATCTTGGTTTGCGCAATATGCTGCGACTCATCACGCCAGTACGGGAACAGCGATTCCAGCATGCGCTGGTCGTGCTGTTTGAATTTGCGGGCCGCGCGCAGGGCCTGGTGCTTGGACAGCCCCAGCAGTTGCAGTGCGCCGGCGCCAATTTCGATGGCGCTGTCGACGGTCTCGCGGTAGATATACTTCACCCCCGCTTCCATCAAGGCATACTGGTGCATGCGGTTGCGCGCACGGGCAAGGATGGTGAGGTGCGGGAAGTGTTTTTGAATGCGCGCGATGATATCCAGCGACGCCGCCTGGTCGCTCAGCGTGAGGATGATCAGCTTGGCGTTATCGGCGCCGGCCGCGTGCAGCAAGTCACCGCGGGAGGCATCGCCGTAGTAGGCCTTGATGCCGTAGCGACGTACCATCTCCAGCTGTTCTGCGTTGTGTTCCAGCAATGTTGTTTCGAAGCCGCAGGCATTGATCATTCGCCCGGCGATCTGGCCGTAGCGGCCGTAACCGATAATGATCACTGGCGAGCCATCGTCCTGCGGGTCGCTGTCGGCAACATCCGGCAGCTGCGGCCCAGAGAAAAAGCGCGGCTGGATCAACTGTTCGTAGGCCAGCAGCAGCAGCGGGGTAAGGGCCATCGACAGCGCAATCAGTGCGATCAGAATACTGCTGACATCCGCTGCCAGCACGTGGTTCTGGCTGGCGTAAGCCAGCAGGACAAAACCAAACTCACCGGCCTGCGCCAGCGACAGCGCAAACAGCCAGTCTTCCCCTTTCGCCATGCCGCGCATGCGTGCCAGCGCGAACAGGATCGCAAACTTCACCAGCACCATCAGCAGCAGCAAGCCAAACAGCAACAACGGCTTTTGCATCACCAGCGCGAGATCCAGGGTGGCGCCCACCGCCAGGAAAAAAAGCCCCAGCAACAGGCCCTTGAACGGCTCGATATCCGCTTCCAGCTCGTGGCGGAATTCACTTTCCGCCAGCACCACACCGGCAATAAAGGTCCCCAACGCCGGCGACAGTTCCAGCCAGCTCATCAGCGCCGCGGCACTCAGCACGATCAACAGCGCGCAGGCGGTGAACAGTTCGCGGGTACGGGTACCGACCACAATGCGCAGCAGCGGTGTCAGCAGATAGCGCCCGGCCAGTATCATCCCGATCACCGCACCCAGTACCGCGAAGGCATAGCTCCAGCCCTGCAGGTCGTCGGGGTCGGGGGCAATTTCGACTGTCGCCAGCAGGGGCAGCAGGGCGAGAATTGGAATCACCGCGATGTCCTGGAACAGCAGCACGCTGAACGCGTTGCGCCCGCCCTCGGTCTTCAGCAGGTTTTTCTCCGACAGGGATTGCAGCACGATGGCGGTGGAAGACAGCGCCAGGATCAGGCCGACCGCGGTGGCACTGCGCCAGTCAAAGCCAAACAGCGCGATGGCCAGCCCCGACACCGCCAGTGCGGTCAGCAGCACCTGGGCGCCACCGGTGCCGAAAATGGCGCCGCGCAGTGCCCACAGTTTCTTGGGCTGCAGTTCCAGGCCGATCAGAAACAGCATTAGCGCGACGCCGAATTCAGCAAAATGCAGCTCGTCACTGGTGTCGCCTACCAGGCCAAAGGCGTGGGGGCCGATGAGCACGCCGGCCACCAGGTAGCCCAGTACCGAGCCGAAGCCGAGTCGCTTGGCCAGCGGTACCGAGATCACCGCGGCGCCGAGAAAAATCACGGTCTGAAGTAAAAAGTTGTCTTGTGCCATAACGCTTGTTGAATTTTGTGTGTGCTGGAGTCGGATGCCCCCCGGCATCCAGTGGTCTTAAAGCTGGAGGTCTATTTCCCGCCCGCGCGGCTTACGCCTGTTGCCCCGCTTTCGGGGTGGGCGTGTTGCTGGAAAAATCCGCCTCGCGGCTGCGGCGTATCAGCGGGGCAATGGTGGAGCCCTGGACCACGATGGAAAAGAGTACCACGCCATAGGTCATCACTACCCACAGGTGGCGCAGGTCCTGGGTGTTACCCGCCGCGCTGCTGCCAATCAGCACGCCGGATGGAATCGACATCGCCAGGGCCAGGGCCAGGCCACCGCGCAGTCCGCCCCAGATCAGGATGCGCTCGGTATACGGGTGGTAACGGCGGTGGCGTTTCAGGAACTGGAACGGAATACTCACCGCCGTCACCCGGCCGATCAGCACAATCACGATGGCGGCGACGATCATCACATAGTCGATGGGCTCGAAGTCGATTGTGATCAGGAACAGCCCCACCAGCAGGAACAGGATGCCGTTCAAAAATTCTTCGGTGATGCCCCAGAAGTTGTCCAGCTCGTGTTGGCTCACCCGCGAGAAACCGCGTTCGCGGGTAAAGTTACCGATGATGATGCCCGACACCACCATGGCCAGCGCGCCGGAAACCCCCAGGATATTGGCGGTGGCAAAACCGGCGGTAGGGATCACCAGGGTAAGCAGCAATTCCAGACTGTGATCGTTGGTGGAACAGATCAGCCAGTGAAACAGGCCACCAATGGCAAGCCCGAGGGCGATGCCGCCAAATGCTTCCACCATAAACAGGTGACTGATCGCGGCAAAGGTAGGCTCGGTGCCCTGGAACGCCAGCGCGTACAGCACTGCGAACACCACCATGCCGAAGCCGTCGTTAAACAGCGACTCCCCCTCCACCTGGATGGATACCTGCGACGGTGCTTTCAGGCTCTTGATGATCGCCAGCACCGCAATGGGGTCGGTTGGGGAGATCAGCGCGCCAAACAGCAAACAGTAAACCAGCGCCACCGGCATACCGAGTAATCCGAACAGGAAATACAGCAGGTAGCCCACCACAAAGGTCGAAATCAGGGTGCCGAAGATTGCCAGGGCGGTGATTTCGACCTTCTGATTGCGCAGCATAAACAGGTCGATATGCAGGGAACCGGCAAACAGCAGGAAGCCGAGCATGCCCTTCAGCAACAGGTCTTCCAGGTTCATCAACGGCAGCAATTGTGCTGCCCAGTCGCGCAATTCGACGATTTCCAGCTTGCCTAGCCCGGTAACGATCAGCGATAGCGCCAGTGAACCCGCGGTAATCGCGATGGTGGTCTGGGTGCGGAGCACATACTGGTTGAGAAACCCGAGGAACACGGATGCCGCGGCGATAAAACAAAAGGTGTAATAGACATCCATGTGAGCGCGGAATCTCCATACCGGGATTGCATTGGGTTTGTAGGGCGCGCGGATCGTGCCCTACAAAGCGCCGTAATGCGAGTGCAATTTCCCGGCTGAACTTAATCGGTCAGGGTGCCGTTATTGTAGTCGCGCACCGCCTGCTCGATTTGCTCCCGCGTATTCATTACAAAGGGCCCGTAATGGGCGACGGGTTCATTCAGCGGGTTGCCGTGCAGGATCAATACACCGGTGTCTTCGCCGACTTCGCCCTCGGCGGCGCGCAGCTGCAGCGCTTCGCCCGCACCAAACAGCACCAGGTTGCCGCGCCCTACCACACCGCGCCCGGTATCCAGCGCACCGCGGTAGATATACACCAGCACGGTGTGCGATGCCGGCAACGGTAACTCGGCTTCGGCACCGGCAGCGAGGCGCAGATCGGCGACCGCGGCATTGGCGGAGGTATCGAGTAGCGGCGCGGAAACCGGTTCGCCGGCGACCTGCCACTGGCCCGCGATCAGGCGAATCATTGAGCCCTGCGTGTCGAGGTTGATCTCGCGCACCTGCTCCGGTTGTACGTCGCGCCAGCCCGGGTCGGCCATTTTGTCCTTGGCCGCCATATTGATCCACAGCTGAAAGCCGTGCATCCCGCCATCTCCCTGGGAGGGCATTTCCGAGTGGATGATGCCGCGACCGGCACGCATCCACTGGGCGCCGCCCTGGGAGATTGCACCGCGATTACCCAGGTGGTCCTGGTGCTCGAATTCACCGCTCAGCATATAGGTAAGGGTTTCGATGCCGCGGTGCGGATGCGGCGGAAAGCCGGCGATATAGTCGTCGGGATTTTCCGAGCGGATCTCGTCGACCATCAGGAACGGGCTGAAGTCTGCAGACTGGAAACCCGCGACCCGATGAATCTTCACGCCGGCGCCATCCGCGGAAGGATGCCCCGCCACTACCCGCGCTGCGGGACGGATTTCGGTGGACTTGGCGCTGTTCTGTGTGACGTTTTGCATGGTTATGCTCCTCCATTTCCGGCAGTATAAGCCGATAAAATCGCCTGAAAATGGCAAAAAATCGCAGCTAATATTCGAACAAATTGACAGATCAGCCGCAGGGCGCTTCGAGCGCATCGGTTTTGATCGCATCCGGACAAGGGACGGTCTATGGCCAAGGTAACGTTGGAACAGTGGCGCATGTTTCAGGCAGTGGTGGAGTACGGCGGCTTTTCGCAGGCCGCGGAAGCCGTGCATAAAAGCCAGTCTTCCATTAATCACGCGGTGCACAAACTGCAGGAAAGCCTGGGCATTCCGCTACTGGAAGTGCGTGGACGCAAGGCGGAGCTGACCGACGCCGGGCGCGTTCTGCTAAACCGTGCAGGCGGCCTGTTGAATGAAGCCGAAGCGCTGGAGTCGGTTGCCGCCAGCCTTGCCGCCGGCACCGAGGCCCAGCTGCGCCTGGCGGTGGATGTGCTGTTCGACTACGACGCCCTGTTTAACGCGGTGGAGCGCTTCGCCGAAGTCTACCCGCATACGCGGCTGGAAATTCGCGAGACGGTGTTGTCCGGCGGCGAAGAGCTGCTGCTGCAGCAGGAAGTGGACTTTATTCTCTCCGCCCGCGCCCCCCAGGGGTTCGTCGGCGAGCCCCTCACCCGGGTGAAATTCCTGCCGGTGGCGCGCCCGGACCATCCGTTGCACCACCTGGGCCGCCCGGTAAACCGCGAGGACCTGAAGGCAACGCGGCAGATCGTGATGCGGGATTCCGCGCTGAAGAATCGCCAGGATGCGGGTTGGCTGGGCTCGGATGAGCGCATTACCGTTACCAACGTGCACACCTCAATCGACCTGATCGAGCGCGGCCTGGGCTTTGCCTGGTTGCCGGAGCCGCGCATTCGCGATTCGCTCTGCGCCGACCGCCTGTTGCCGCTGCGCACCGAGGAGCCCTGGGAAAGGGACGTGATGGTGTACCTGTTCTTTGCCGACCGCGATCGCGCCGGCCCCGCCGCCAATATGTTGCTCAGCGCCCTGCGCGAGAGCCTGCCGCCACTGGACTGAGACCACAGATTTTAAGACCAGGGCTTTTAAGACACAGAGTGTAAGAAATGGAACAAGACAAGCACCCGATCCGCTGGGGCATCATTGGCTGCGGCAATGTCACCGAGCTGAAGAGCGGCCCCGCGTTTAACAAGGTGCAGGGCTCTGAGTTGCGGGCGGTGATGCGTCGCGACCAAGCAAAGCTCGCCGATTACGCCGCGCGCCACGGGGTGCCGAAGACCTACGCCGATGCCGATGCGCTGATCCAGGATCCGGAAATTGATGCCATCTATGTGGCGACGCCGCCGGGCAGCCACCACGAGTACGCGCTGAAAATCGCCGCCGCCGACAAGCACTGCTGCCTGGAAAAACCCATGGCGCTGAATTTCACCGAGTGCGAGGAAATCGCCGCGGCGTTTGCCGGCCGTGACGCGCAATTGTTTGTCGCCTATTACCGGCGCTCGCTGCCGCGCTTCAGGCAGGTCAAGGCGTGGCTGGATGAAGGCAAAATCGGCGACGTGCGTCATATCAACTGGAGTTATGCGCGGGCTCCATCTGACGCGGACTTGTCCGCGGAATACAACTGGCGCACCGATCCTGCCGTATCCGGTGGTGGTCACTTTGTTGACCTGGCCTGCCACGGCCTCGATCTGTTCATTTATCTGCTGGGTGATATTCGCGACGCCAAGGGCATCGCGGTCAACCAGCAAAATCTGTACGACGCTGAAGACGCGGTATCCGCATGCTGGGTATTCGACAGTGGTGCCACCGGCTCTGGCTTCTGGAATTTCGGTTGCGCCGAGTATGGCGATGAAGTGGTGGTTCACGGCAGTCGCGGCAGCATCCGCTTTTCCGTGTTCGCCGATGCCGCCCTGGTGCTGGAGAGTGCCAGCGGGTCCGAGCAAGTGGCAATCCCCCACCCGGAGAACATCCAGTTCTTCCATATCGAAAACATGGTCAAACACCTGCATGGCGCGTGTTACCACCCGGTTGCCGGCGGCGAGGGCGGCAAGGCCTCGCGGGTGATGGACCAGATCCTCGCCGGGCTGGTCGGCTAGCGCCGGCGAGGCTGGCGATACCCTCTGACAATCCCTCTGGTAAGCCCTTCGACAGCTCCGTCGTTAGCCCCTTCCATAACGCCTTCCAAAGCGCCCTCCAAGGAAACATCACGTCAAAGTCCGAAAAAATCGTAGCTTTGTGCCAATAATTTGCGATTTTTGTTTCGAAAAGTCGAATTACACTGAACAGCGTTGTCACTCCATACACTTTCCGTCTCAACGGCTATTTACGAGGACTCTGCTATGCAAAACGGCGCACTGTGTGATTTCGGCAAACTGATCGGGCGCATTCTGATTTCGGTGATGTTTATCGTCGCCGGCTACAGCAAGATCGGCGCCTACGCGGGCACTCAGGAATATATGGCAGCTGCGGGTGTACCGGGCTTCCTGTTGCCGCTGGTCATTCTGCTGGAGCTGGGCGGCGGCCTGGCAATCCTGTTTGGTTTCTTCACCCGTTGGGTAGCGCTGGCGTTTGCCGTTTTCTGTGCTGTCAGTGCCTGGCTGTTCCACAATGTGCCCGGCGATCAGATGCAGCAAATCATGTTTATGAAAAACATCACCATCGCCGGTGGTTTCCTAATCCTGGCGTGTGCCGGCGCGGGCAAGTTCAGCTTTGATCACGCCATGGCGAAAGTAAAAAACCGCTAGGCGCGAACCACATATTCAGAACGGAGCACAATCATGGGACTTTTGGTCAAAGGCGAGTGGAAAGATCGCTGGTACGAAACCGACAAAAGCGGTGGTGAGTTTGAGCGCGAAGCGGCGCAGCTGCGCAACTGGGTGACCGCCGACGGCAGTGCCGGCCCCAGCGGCGAGGGCGGCTTTGCCGCGGAAAAGGGCCGCTACCACCTGTACGTTTCCCTCGCCTGCCCCTGGGCACACCGCACACTGATTTTCCGCAAGCTGAAGGGACTGGAAGACTACATCAGCGTGTCTGTGGTTAGCCCCTACATGCACGAACATGGCTGGACCTTCAATCAGGACGAAGGCAGCAGCGGCGATGCGCTGTTTGGCAGTGAATTCCTGCATCAGGTGTACACCCGCAATCGCGGTGACTATTCCGGGCGGGTGACAGTGCCGGTGCTATGGGACAAGCAGCGCAATTGCATCGTCAGTAACGAGTCGTCGGAAATCATCCGCATGTTCAACACCGCGTTCAACGATTTGACCGGAGATGACCAGGACTTCTACCCCGAGGATCTGCGCGGCGATATTGATGCCACCAACGCGCTGGTCTACGAAAACGTGAACAACGGCGTCTATCGTGCGGGTTTTGCCACCAGCAAACAGGCCTATGAGGCGGCCTACCACCGCCTGTTTGAGGTGCTGGAGCAGTTAGAACAGCGGCTGGCGGACAATCGCTACCTCACCGGAGACCGTATCACCGAGGCAGACTGGCGACTGTTTACCACGCTGGTGCGGTTCGACCCGGTGTACCACGGCCACTTCAAGTGCAACAAGCAGCGCCTGGCGGATTACCCGAACCTGTGGGGCTATGTGCGCGAGCTTTACCAGTGGCCCGGGGTTGCGGAGACGGTGGATTTCCACCATATCAAAACCCATTACTACGCCAGTCACCTGAACATTAACCCTACCGGTATCGTGCCCGTTGGCCCGGAACTGGATTACGTCGCCCCCCACGGCCGCGGCGCCTGACCGGACATCCGCGTAGCGTCAATGAGACCAAGTCCGCAGCGTTGACTGCGCCAGTGGATAAGCATGGCGCGGTCAGCGTATTATCCCGCAGACGTTTTTGCCCGCGAGAGAGGCCATATTTCGATACCCAAAATGCTGAGGCACCGGGTGTTGGATGGGGTTGTGGAACACCGGGCAACTAGATTGCGGTAAGAGATAATTATGCGGATTTTTGTACTAACGACGGGGCGCTCTGGATCTACGACGTTCGCCGAGGCCTGCACGCACATCGACGGCATGACCTGTGGCCACGAAATTCACGAGGGCAAGATTCAGGGCCGCCTGGAGTACCCGGACAACCACATCGAATCGGATAATCGACTCGTTTGGTTCCTGGGCACGTTGGATCAAATGTACGACGACGAAGACACCTTCTATGTGCACTTGACCCGTGACCCAGAGAAAATCGCGCGTAGCTACCGCGATCGCTGGCAGGGCGTAATCTGCATAGCACGACATTTCTATCACGGCATTCTGATGTGTCGCAAAAAGCCCGATATGGAAACGGCGCTGGATGCCTGTCGACTGATGGTCGACACGGTGCAGGACAACGTGGCCTTCTTCCTACGCAACCGCGACAACTGGGTGACGGTGCGTATGGAGCACCTGGAAGAAGACTTCTTCAAGTTTATGAACGCCGCCGGTGTTGAGGGCGATCGGGACAAGATCCGCACCACCCTGCGCACCGTGATCAACGGCAACAAGTACCTGCGCAAGAAGAAGAGTCTGCTGTACAAGGTGCGCTCCCTCTACTCCTCCCGTTTCCTGCGCTGATCATCCCCGATTTGGCTGCGGCTGGCGCGGTTTAACCGCGCTCGCCGCCTGCGCTGCCCCGCCAAAGCAGTTCTGCTCTGATTGCGCTGCTGCCATCGCCTCGCGGCTATACTGGAGGCAATTTGCCAGCCTTGGAGATCCCAATGAAACTCTTTTACAGCCCCGGCGCCTGCTCGCTGTCACCCCATATTGTTGCCTGTGAGGCGGGTATCGACCTGGCGCTGTGCAAGGTCAACCTGAAAACCAAGGAAATGGATGGCGGTGGTAATTTTGCCGAGGTCAACCCCAAGGGACAGGTGCCGGCCCTGCAGCTGGAGGGGGGAGAATTACTGACCGAGGGCCCGGCCATCGTACAGTTTCTCGCCGAACAGAAACCGGAAAAAAACCTGGCACCTCAATATGGCTCGCTGGCGCATTACCGGGTGCTGGAGTGGCTGAATTATCTGGCGACAGAAGTGCACAAGTCCTTCATCCCCTTGTTCTGGGGTGGCAGCGATGCGGACAAGGACATGGCGCGCAAGAAACTGGCCAAGCGCTTTCAGTACATCGAAGACGCCATGGCAGGCGACTACCTGATGGGCGACGATTTCTGCATCGCCGATGCCTATCTGTTCACCGTGTATAACTGGTGCAAACTTGTTGAAGTCGACACCAGCGCCTGGCCGCAGCTAGCGGCCTTCGCCGCGCGTATGTCCCAGCGCCCGGGGGTACAGCAAGCACTCAAGGCCGAGGGGCTGATCTGACCCGCGCCGTCACTTCCTCTCTGAAATCTCGATCGGCCGGCGCGCTTTCGCGACAAATAGCACCAGGCACAGCGCGGCGGCCGAACAGCACAACATACCCAGCGCAATCGGCACCAGGGTGCCGGTGTGCACCGCACTCACCGTCCCGCCAAGTACCCCGCCAAAGATAAACAGCGAGGCGCCGAACAGCGCATTCGCGGTACCGCTGATGGAGGGGAAGAACTCCAGGTAACAGGCTGCCGAGTTCGGCGTGATCAGGCCGATGGTAGACATTGCCAGCACCAGCGGGATCATCCACGCCAGCAGAGGTTGCTGCGCGCCGTAGTAGAGGGTGCTGGCCAGCAGCAGCGCACAAAACACCAGTTGCAGCGCGATGCCCGCCAGCAGGATCTGGCGCGGCTCGAAGACCTTCAGCAGGCGGATATTCAGCTGTACCAGAATGACCAGCCCCAGCACGCAGCTGCCGAACAGAATCGGGAAGGTCTGCGGACTGACCCCGAAATGCTCCATAAACACAAACGGCGCGGTGGTGATGTAGATAAACATGCAACCGCTGACAAATGCCTGCCCAAACAAAAAGCCCAGTGCCCGTGGGGTGCGGAAAATTTCCGCATAGCCCTGAAACATACTGCGGCGGGACTGGCGCTGGCGCCGCGCCCGGCGAAAGCGCGACACCGTTTCCGGCAGAATGCCGCGCACCAGCACCATCATGGCCAGGCCGTAGACCAGCAAGAAGATAAAGATCGCGTGCCAGTCGCCGAAGGTCAGCAGGGTGGAGCCGATTACCGGTGCCACCATCGGTGCGATCAGCATCATGGTGGCAATCAGCGACATGATGCGCGCCGCCTCGCGGCCGTGATACAGGTCGCGCACGATGGCACCACAGATCACCGTGGCAAAACCGCCGCCCGCGGCCTGGAAGAAGCGCAGCGCCACCAGCATTTCCACACTGTTGGCAAACAGAATCAGTGTGGTGCTGACAATAAACACGCTAAGGCCAATGGTCCCCACCAGTATTCGCCCCCAGCGGTCCGATAGCGGGCCACCAAACAGCTGTCCCAGGGCAAAGCCCAGCAGATAGCTGGAAACCGAGTGCTGCACCTGTGCGACTTCCACGCCCAGCGCTACCGCCATCGCAGGAATGGCCGGAAGATAGGTGTCGATGGCAAATGGCGTCAGCGCTACCAGCGCAGCGAGACAGGGGGCGAGCCAGCGCGGCGGACGGCCGTCGGCGTCGAAGAAATTCGGGGGCATAACAAACCGGTAAATAAGGAAGCTTGAGGCACGGCGACAGCGCTTTATATGGGCCGCAAGTTAGGGTCCGCGAGCCAATGGTCACAGCCTGGGCGCCGGCGCAGATTACCTGCGGGCGGCGGCATAGTAGCGGGCGCGCCCGGCAGATGCCATGGGCGCTGGGGAATATGCGGTCAGTGGTTTTTCTGCAGAGATGGGGTAATCGCTACCAAGAGGGGCGTGTTCAAAGCAGATCGTTGCTGTTAGTGCTTTTCTTCTAGTGCTTCTCTTCGCGCAAATTGTACAGACCCTGTTTCAGCTTCAGCAGGTGTTCCTGCAGCTGCGGGCCCTTGCGCTGGGCAACGCCGATGGCGAGCACGTCGATCACCACCAGGTGGGCGATGCGGGAAGACAGCGGGGTGTAGAGTTCGATGTCTTCTTCTACATCCACCTCCAGCGGGATGCTGGATTGGCGGGTCATGGGTGAACCGCTGGGGCCGAGGCCAATCACCGTGGCGCCCTGCTGCTTGGCCATTTCCATGGAGCGCAGCAGCGAGGACGTGCGGCCACTCTGGGAGATGGCAACCACCACGTCGCCGGGCTGCATACTCATGGCCGACATGCTCTGCATATGGTGGTCGGAGTGGGCGGCGGTAGCCATTTGCAGGCGGAAGAACTTGTGCTGGGCGTCGGCAGCCACGGCACCGGAGGCACCAAAACCGAAGAATTCCACGCGCTTGGCGGCGGCGATGGCAGAAATTGCCGCTTCCAGGGCGCGGCCATCAATCTTGTCGCGTACGTTCAGCAGGGTATCGACGGTGGAGTCGAATACCTTGCGTTTGTATTCGGCGATGGAGTCGGTTTCAGTGACCGCGATCTGGCCAAAACTCGGGCTGGAAGCCAGCTGCTGGGCCAGGTTCAGTTTGAATTCCTGGAAGCCAGAGCAGCCCACGGCGCGGCAGAAGCGCACCACGGTCGGTTCGCTCACCTGTGCCTCGGTGGCGAGATCGACAATACGCATATGAATGATTTCGCCCGGATTGGCGAGGATATATTCCGCAACCTTGCGCTCTGACTTGCGCATGGAACTCAGCTGTTCGCTGATTTTTTGCGTGACTTCCGCTGGCTTCACGACAACACCTTCTATGGTTCAAGTTGTGCAGTTTAGCGGCATGGCTCGGTGCTGGCGAGTGTTGGTGTCACGGAGCTTGATGTGAAGGGCCTGATGCCGGGTATCGCCTTGTGGGACCGTCTGCGGCCAGGACGGCCGCAGCCGAGCCCCCAGGGATGGGTTTACGGCGTGTCCCGCAAGGCGATACCCGGTAGCAGGTCCGCCACTGCACTGGAAAAAGACCGCCCACAAACCCTGTTTATATACCCAGTTCTCCCCCCACCCCTGATACAATCCGCCCCATGGACGTATCTGAACTTTTAGACCCCCTCAACGACCCCCAGCGCGAAGCCGTGGCCGCGCCTCCGGGCAATCAATTGGTTCTGGCCGGTGCCGGCTCGGGCAAGACCCGCGTGCTGGTGCACCGTATCGCCTGGCTGATGCAGGTGGAGGGGGCGTCGCCCTACTCCATTATGGCGGTGACCTTTACTAACAAGGCCGCGCGCGAGATGCGCGGGCGTATCGAGGAACTGCTCGGGGTAAACACCTTTGGCATGTGGGTGGGTACCTTCCACGGCCTCGCCCATCGGTTGCTGCGCGCGCACTGGCAGGAAGCGAAGCTGCCGCAGAATTTCCAGATTCTCGATTCAGACGACCAGCTGCGCCTGATCAAGCGGGTGCAGAACGAACTGGGTCTGGACGAGAAGAAGTGGTCGCCGCGGGAAACCCAGTGGTGGATCGGCGCGCAGAAGGATGAGGGTATCCGTCCCCAGTATATCCAGCTGACCGGTGACCCATGGTTGCAGACCATGGTGCGTATCTACAGCGCCTATGAAGAGGCCTGCCAGCGCGCCGGTGTGGTGGACTTTGGCGAGCTGCTACTGCGGGCCCACGAACTGCTGCTGAACAACGACAGCATCCTCGCGCATTACCGCCGCCGCTTCCCGTTTATCCTGGTGGACGAATTCCAGGATACCAACACCATTCAATACGCGTGGTTGCGCCTGCTTGCCGGCGACCAATGTGCGATCACCGCGGTGGGCGATGACGACCAGTCCATCTACGGCTGGCGCGGCGCCAAGATCGAGAACATCCAGCACTTCGAAGCGGACCTGAAAGAGGTGCAGACGGTACGCCTGGAGCAGAACTACCGCTCGACCAGCACCATCCTGAACGCTGCCAATGCGGTGATTGCGCACAACTCCGGCCGCCTCGGCAAACAGCTGTGGACCGAGGGCGACAAGGGCGAGCCGATCTCCCTGTATTCCGCCTACAACGAACAGGATGAAGCGCGCTTTATTGTCGAGCGCATTCAGGACTGGGTGCGTGACGGCAACCGCCGCGACAGCATTGCCATTCTGTACCGCTCCAACGCCCAGTCGCGGGTGCTGGAAGAGGGCCTGTTGCGTGAGCAGGTGCCCTATCGCATCTACGGTGGCCAGCGCTTCTACGAGCGTATGGAAATCAAGAATGCGCTGTCCTACATGCGCCTGATGACCAACCGCCACGACGACACCTCATTCGAGCGGGTGGTGAACACGCCTACCCGCGGCATCGGTGCGCGCACCGTGGATACGGTGCGGGGGTTCGCGCGCGAGCACGGCTGTTCCCTGTGGAGCGCTGCGGAAAAGATGTTGCAGCAAAAGGTGCTTGCTGCCCGTGCCGGCAATGCGCTGGCGAACTTCCTCAGCCTGATCGACGCACTGGATGAAGAGAGCACCGACAAGACCCTCGACCATATCGCCGAGCTCGCCATCGAGCAGACCGGCCTGATCGAATTCCACGGCAAGGAGAAAGGCGAGAAGGGTCAGACTCGTGTGGAAAACTTGCAGGAACTGGTCAGTGCCTGCCGCGGCTTCGACGGAATTCCCACCGCCGATGCCGATGGCGAAGCGGTGGATGAAGAGGAAATCCCCCTGCTGAACCAGTTCCTCGACAGCGCCGCCCTGGATGCCGGCGAAGGCCAGGCGGACGAGTTTGAAGATGCGGTGCAGTTGATGACCCTGCACTCCGCCAAGGGCCTGGAATTCCCGCTGGTATTTATGGCCGGTGTGGAAGAAAACCTGTTCCCGCACAAAATGTCGGCCCAGGAACCCGGGCGCATGGAGGAAGAGCGTCGCCTGTGTTACGTGGGTATCACCCGTGCCATGCAGAAGCTGTACATCACCTATGCGGAAAGCCGCCGTCTGTTCGGCAGCGAGACCTACAACAAGCCGTCGCGATTTGTGAGCGAGATTCCGGTGGAGTATATCCACGAGGTGCGCCTGAAAACCGAAGTCTCCAAACCGCTGTTCCAGCCAAATTACGGGCGAGTGGGCCAGTTCTCCGACCCGGCCCCAGACTTCGATGATGACCTGCCTCCACTGGCCCTGGGTGGCCGTGTGGACCACGCCAAATTCGGCGAAGGCACCGTCGTGCAGTTTGAAGGCTCCGGCCCGCGCGCGCGGGTACAGGTCAACTTCGACGACGCCGGCAGCAAATGGCTGGTAGTATCCATGGCCAAGCTGCAGCCGCTGTAAGCACTGTGAGCGGGGTCGAGCTGGTAGGCTTGAGCGCTGAAAACTTGGATGCGTGAACGCGCATCCGCCACCCCAAGCAGCGTGTCCGGGGTGGTGACATTGCTCGCGATCTCCAATTCCCCTTATTGTGTAGGCGAGCCGGATACTGGGGCATTAGAGCCAATGATTACCGGCAAACCATCCCCCAAGGCCAACAACACCCGATAGGCATGCGGTTCTTGTGGGTCGGGATAGACCAATAGATTTCCCGCGGCTTCCCCGGTAAAAAATTCCTGCTGGAACGCGGCCCAGTTTTCCTCAGAGCGTGCGTGAATTTTCGCAAGGCACAGATCGTTATTACAGGAGAAGTCACTTTCCATTGTCGGGTCTATGTGTCCGAAGAGCTCGCTTGCCCTTTGAGTGAAATTCACTGACTTCATAATGCTGGCGGAATCCGTTCCCGATATACCATTAATGATTTCACTGAAGTTGCTACTGCCAAGAATGATTGCGGCCTCAGAACTTCTGGCTGCGCGGAGCTCGCTATCGAAGACCACCTTAGCCACGTTCAGGTCTGGGTTGACGGTGCAAGAAGAGCCATCGTCACTATTGCTGCACAACCTTTCCCACACGCTTGCGCCCTGTTTTTTGGCAATCAGATCTGCAGCACCCATATCGTCTTCGCTCGCGCTCATTGGGTGCGGCTGACGAGCTTCCAGTCCCTGCGAGGTGACAGGGGCGGGAGAAGTGCGCTGATCAACCACCATGCGAGTTTCGCGGTCCTCTTCGGCTGTGGAAGTGCGGAAGTACTCGAAGGCGAAAAAGGCCGTTGAACAGGCAAGTGCCCCAACGAAAAAAGAAGACATTTTCATGGCGTACTCACTTTTTTTGATGGATTTTTGTGCTGATGAGGCTCGTATGGGAAGGAAGACTTTGCAGAGGCAATCAAACGGGCAAACTCCTGTAATGTCACCGCCAGCCGCGCTATTGTGGCAGCAAAGTGACGGGGCAGTCTATTTGAATGCCGAAATGCAGGGTGATAACGTCCCCCCATAACAAGCAGCCCCGGCCTGGTCGCATAACTGGCCCAATAACGATAAATCGAATCAGCATGCAAAAACTCAACTGGTACCCCGCCGTTATCCTTTCTCTGCTGGCTTTGCTAGTACTCACCTTCGGCAGTCTGGTGATTTCCCGCTCGGACCAGGAGCACACCGTGACCGCGCTGGAAAATGCCGGCCAGCAGACCTTTGAGTGGAAGATGGTTACCACCTGGCCGAAGAACTTCCCCGGCCTCGGCAGCGCCCCCGAGCGCTTTGCCAAGAATGTGGCTGCCATGTCCAACGGTCGCCTGAAGATCAAGGTGTTTGGTGCCGGCGAGCTGGTGCCCGCCATGGGCGTGTTCGGTGCGGTATCCAGCGGTGCGGCGGAGGCCGGCCACGGTGCGGCCTATTACTGGAAAGGCAAAATCCCCGCGGCCCAGTTTTTTACCGCGGTACCGTTTGGCCTGAATGCGCAGGAAATGAATGGCTGGCTGCATTACGGTGGTGGGCTGGAACTGTGGGAAGAACTCTACGCGCCCTTTGACCTGATCCCCATGGCCGGCGGCTCCACCGGTGTGCAGATGGCGGGCTGGTTTAACAAGGAAATCAATTCCGTCGACGACCTGAAAGGCCTGAAGATGCGTATCCCGGGGCTCGGTGGTGAAGTCCTGAACCGCGCCGGTGGCACTGCGGTAACCATCCCCGGTGGTGAACTGTACACCGCACTGCAGACCGGCGTGATCGATGCCACCGAATGGGTTGGCCCCTACAACGACCTCGCCTTCGGCTTCCACCAGATCGCCAAATACTATTACTACCCGGGCTGGCACGAGCCGGGCTCGGTGCTGGAAATCCTAATCAACAAAACCGCATTCGAAAAACTGCCAGAAGATCTGCAGGCCATCGTGCGCGTGGCCGCGCGTGATGCCAACCAGGATATGCTGGATGAATACACCGCGCGCAACAATCGCGCTCTCAAAGAGCTGGTGGAAGAGCACGGCGTGGAACTGCGCAGGTTACCGGATGAGGTGATCGCGCACCTGAAGGAAATCAACCAGGGCATCATGCAGGAAACCGCCGCCAAGGATCCGCAGTTCAACCGGGTATACGAGGCCTTCCAGGATTTCGACTCGCAGGTAATCCCCTATCACAAAATCAGTGAAGAGGCGTATTACCAGACACGGGCGATCAACCAGCACTGAATCGCACTCACCGATACCGCAACGGCTTAGGAGAGAGAAGAACCATGCGTTATTCCATCACGCATTTGCGCTTGTGGGTGCTTTCCTGCTGCCTGCTTTGCAGTGCATTGCCGGCGTTGGCTGCGTCGCCCGCCTCTCCCGAGCCACGCCCTACCTATCCCGAGCTGCGTCCCGCTGACTCGCCGCAGGAGGCCGGGTTTTCTGCGGAGGGGCTGCGCGAGGTAGATGCGCTGATTACCAAGTCCATCGCCGCCGGCTTTCCCGGTGCGGTGTTGTTGGTCATTCGCGATGGCAAGATCGTGAAAAACAGCAGCTACGGTTATCGACAGAAGTTTGACGGCGGTCAGCCGTTGCCAGATTTTGTGCCGATGACCACCGACACGCTGTTTGATCTGGCCTCCAATACCAAAATGTACGCTACCAACTATGCCCTGCAAAAGCTGGTAAGCGAGGGACGGCTGGATTTGACCGCGCGCGTGCGCGATTACCTGCCGGAATTCCGCGACCTTGAGGGCGACAGTATCCGGGGTAAGGATCTGGTGACCGTGGAGGATGTGTTGCGTCATCGCGCGGGGTTTATGCCGGACCCGCAATACCACAACCCGACGGTGGCCAAGCAGCTCTACTCGCAGGATCGCAGCAAAACCGAACGAATGATTGTGCAGACACCGCTGGCGTATCCGCCGCGCAGTAAAAGCGTGTACAGCGATGTGGACTACATGCTGTTGGGCATGATTGTTGAGCGCATTACCGGGCAGCGACTGGACGAGTATTTACACAGCAGTGTCTATGCACCCCTGCAGCTGCGCCACACCCACTTCAATCCGCTACAAAACGGGTTTGCGCCAGAAGAATTTGCCGCGACGGAACTGCTCGGCAATACCCGCGACGGCATTGTGTCTTTCACCAATATTCGCACCGCGACGATTCGAGGCGAGGTCCACGACGAAAAGGCCTTCTATTCGATGGGCGGCATTGCCGGCCATGCGGGCCTATTTTCGAGATCCGGCGATTTGGCCGTATTGCTGCAGGTGATGCTGAATGGCGGAGGCTACGGAGAGGTTGAACTGTTCGACCGTGGTGTCATCCACGCATTCCTGGCGCCATCAGATGATGCGCCCACGTTTGCCCTGGGTTGGCGAACTAATGGCGATGAAAGTATGCAGTGGATGTTCGGCGAGCACGCCAGCAACCAGGCGTATGGCCATACCGGCTGGACCGGAACCCTAACCGTGATCGACCCCGTACATGACCTGGGCATTGTGTTGCTGACCAATAAAAAACATTCGCCGGTGATACAAACCGGCAGCAGCGCAGGCAAATTTATCGGTGATTTTTTCCCGGTAGGTCGCTACGGTGAAGTTGTTTCTGCGGTATATCGGGCGATGCATTAAGCGGGCGGGCGGAGCAAGCGGGGCCGGGCTGCCCGGTTGCAGCGCGGCCATTTTGTCATGAATCAGGGCAGCGGGCGGGTGCGTCCGCGGTCATCTATGGCCACAAACACAAACTCCCCTTCGGTCACTTTTACCTGTTCACCGGTGTCGACCCGGGTCAGCCAGACTTCCACCAGCGTTTTGATGGAGGAGCGGCCCACTTCCACGGCTTCGGCGTAGCAGCTCACCGTCGAGCCCACCGGAACCGGGCGCAGGAACACCATGCTGCCGACGGCGACGGTGGTCACGCGGCCGCGGGCGATACTCTGGGCGAGGATGGCGCCGGCGACGTCCATCTGCGACATCAGCCAGCCAGCAAAAACGTCACCCTGGGGATTGGTATCCCGGGGCATGGACTGGGTCTGCAGGGTCAGGGTTCCGCTTGGTTGCGGTTCTTCATCAATGGCGGACATCACAGGTGCTCACAAATTCTTAGATTTATTGCCCCGGCGGTGGTTTTTCGCTCACCGCGATCGGGTGGCGCATTCTAACACAATCTGGGCACTTAATGACCAGCACCGGGCACACATTCTGATGTGCCCTCAATGCTGGCCGGGTGCTGTTCGCTGGTTCAGCGGGTCAGGAGGTCACATAGGCGGGCAGCCAGGTCGCCAGTGCCGGCCACATGGCCAGCAGGCACATCACCAGTAACTGGATCGCGATAAACGGTACCACCCCGCGATAGATCGCACCGGTGGCCACTTCCGCCGGCGCCACGCCGCGCAGGTAAAAGAGCGCGAAGCCAAATGGCGGGGTGAGGAAGGAGGTCTGCAGGTTCAGCGCGATCATCACGCCCAGCCACACCGGGTCCAGGCCCATGGCCAGCAGTACCGGACCCACAATCGGCACCACCACGAAGGTGATCTCGATAAAGTCGAGGATAAAGCCGAGCAGGAAGATCACCAGCATCACCAGCAGGGTTGCGCCGACCACGCCGCCTGGCAGGCTTTCGAAGAAGTGAGTGACCACTTCCTCACCGCCAAAGCCGCGGAATACCAGCGAAAATAGCGAGGCACCGATCAGGATCGCGAACACCATGGCGGTGACCTGCAGGGTGCTCTGCCCCACTTCGCCGGCGCGGGACCAGTTCAGGGCGCCGCGCCCCCAGGCCAGGATACCGGCACCCAGCGCGCCGACCGCCGCGGCCTCGGTGGGCGTGGCGGCACCGGTAATGATCGAGCCCAGTACCAGCAGCATCAGCGCGATGGGCGGGAACAGGCTTTTTACTGTTTGCAGCAGGTCCACCTGTTCGCTGGTGCCGCGGGCCGTTGCCGGTTCGCGGCGCGCAATAAACAGCAGGTACAGGATGTAGGCGGCGACCAGTAACAGCCCCGGGATAATCGCACCCATAAACAGGTCGCCCACACTCACCGGTTTCGGGTTGAAGATACCCTGTGACAGCTGCGCCTGCTGGTAGGCATTGGACAGGGTGTCACCGAGCAGCACCAGGGCGATGGACGGCGGGATAATCTGGCCCAGAGTGCCGGTGGCACAGATGGTGCCGGTGGCGAGCTTGGGGGAGTAGCCACGTTTCAGCATGGTGGGCAGGGACATCAGGCCCATGGTCACCACGGTGGCGCCAACAATACCGGTACTGGCGGCCAGCAGTGCGCCCACCACCACCACCGATACCGCCATACCGGCGGGAATTCCGGAAAACACCCGTGCCAAGTTCACCAGCAGGTCTTCGGCGATCCGCGCCCGCTCCAGCATCACGCCCATCAACACAAACAGCGGCACCGCCATCAGGGTACCGTTTTGCATAATGCCGTAGAGGCGGTCGGGAAATGCGCGCAGCAGGCCGGCATCGAACACGCCGCCGACAATGCCCAGCCCGGCAGCCAGCAGTGCGGTGCCACCGAGTGTGAACGCCACCGGGTAGCCGGCCATTAGCGCCGCACACACGGCTACGAACATCAGCAGGGGGATCAGCTCCATCATGCGCTGGCCTCCCCGGCGGCTTCGCGCACCAGCGGGCTCGGTTGCTGCCCGGGTTCGGGTGCATGTGGCGCAGGTTTTGCGGCCGCTTCGTGCAAAATCTGGGAGGAGCTATCGCTGGATTCCACCTGCATCAGGGTGTGCAGCGCGCGCGCCAGCTGGCTAAGCCCCTGCAGCGCGAGGGTCGCAGCGGCCAGCGGGATTAGGCTTTTCAGCAGGTAGACCCCACCCAGGCCATCCGCGCTATTGCTGGTTTCCTGTACCGACCAGCTGCTGGCGGCAAACTGCAGACTGCCGTAACCGATAAAGACGCACAGCGGCAGCAGGAAAATAAGGCAGCCCACCGCATCCACCCAGGCTTTGCCTCTGGGCGAGAGCTTGCGGTACACCACATCCACGCGCACATGGGCGTTGGACTGCAGTGCGTAGGCCAGGCCGAGCATCAGCGCGGCGCCGTGCAGGTATGCCACCGCGTCCTGCATGGCCAGGGAACCGCCGTCGAAGCCATAGCGCAGCGCCACCACCAGGCTCTGGATCACCACCATGGCCAGCGTGAACCAGCCCAGAACACGTCCGCAGCCGCTGGCAAACCGGTCCAGGGCACCGGCGGCACGTAGCAGAAACATCATGTGAATACTCTCAAATCATCTTTATTGTTCTGTTATCACTGGAGCACAGCCTACCTTTTGGCCAGAAATTGCGCCAGCGTGGTGTGGTCGCCGACGATGGCTGACTCAGAGCCGGTCAGCGGTCACGGAATGATCGGGCGACTGTAACCTGTTTGTAACTTTTCATTCATAGAATCGTCACCAGTTGGAAATAGCATGCTCCGCGTGCAGATAATTCGACCACTTTTGGAGACATCATGAACAACCGTTCCGCGAGTAAAAAAGTCCTGGCTTCGGCTCTGGCGGCCCTGACCATTGCGGCCTCCAACGCGGCCCTGGCAGCGCGCGATCACATCAGCATCGTCGGTTCCTCAACCGTTTACCCGTTCACCACTGTTGTTGCCGAGCGTTTCAGCCGTGCCACTCAGTTCAAGACTCCGGTTGTTGAATCCACCGGTACCGGCGGCGGCATGAAGCTGTTCTGTCAGGGCGTTGGCGAGAGTACTGCCGACATCACCGGTGCTTCCCGTCGCATCAAGCAGTCCGAGCTGGAAATGTGTAACGGCAACGGCGTTGACGTTGTTGAAGTTCAGATCGGTTACGACGGCATCGTGCTGGCCAACGCCAAGACCGCCAAGCCGTTCGAGCTGAGCCGCAAGGACATCTTCCTGGCGCTGGCCAAAGACGTGCCGAACCCGGACGGTTCCGAGACTCTGGTACCTAACCCGTACAAAACCTGGAAAGACGTAAACCCGACTCTGCCGGCTGCGAAGATCGAAGTTCTGGGCCCGCCCCCGACTTCCGGTACCCGTGACGCTTTCGCTGAGCTGGCGATGGAAGGTGGCTGTAAGAAGTTTGACTGGATCGCAGCCAAGAAGAAGTCCGACAAGAGCGCTTACAAAGCCATCTGTCACAACGTACGTGAAGACGGCTTCTATGTAGAAGCGGGCGAGAACGACAACCTGATCGTCAACAAGCTGGCTGCCAACCCGAACGCACTGGGCATCTTCGGCTTCAGCTTCCTGGATCAGAACGCCGACAAGGTTCAGGGTTCCCTGATCGAAGGCCAAGAGCCGACTTTTGAATCCATCGCTGACAACAGCTACCCGGTTTCCCGTCCGCTGTTCGTGTACGTGAAGAAAGCGCATGTTGACGTGGTACCGGGCATCAAGCAGTTCCTGGCCGAGTTCACCAACGACCGCGCCTGGGGCGAGGAAGGCTACCTGGCAGACAAGGGTATGATCCCGCTGCCGACCGCCGAGCGTCAGAAGGTTGCCAACAACGTTCGCAAGCTGAATGCGCTGACTAATTTGGCTGCTAAATAACAGCGAAATAAAAGGTAGATGGATTTACCGGCCAAGCCCTGAAGAAGGGCTTGGCTTTTTACGTATTTGAAACCTGCAATTTTTACCGCGCCATGCAATTGCGGATACAACCGTTGATAATGGCCGACGTTTTTTGTACCTAGAGATAACCGAGCGAATCGATGCAGACTCCTACTCTCTTCGCCCTGCTGCTGTTGCTGATACTGGTGGCCTACGGCACTGGTTTTAGCCGCGCGATTGCCGCTGCCCGCAGTGGTGGTGGTGTCCGCAGCCTGGCGTCATTGCCGAGCTACTACGGTGTGCATACCGCACTCTGGTGTGGTCTTCCCGCCCTGATTATTCTGGCTTGCTGGCTTATTTTTGACGATGCGATTATCCGCGCGCTGGTGATGGGCGGTATCGCCGACAAGCCAGAATCCATTGCCGGACAAAATCTGCTGTATGCACAGATCCAGAATCTGACCGCGGGTAACCTGGTTGGCAACGCGACGCCGCAGTTGCAAGATGCCGCGGCGCACTTGGCGAACCTGCGCGAGAGTGGCCGCTGGATGCAGACCGCATTGATCCTGATTCTGTCAATCGGTCTCGGTGCCTACGCATTCCTGCGTATCTCTCCGGAAATGCGCGCGCGGGAAAAAGTCGAAAAGGTGCTGCGCATTATTCTGCTGGCATGTGCCTGTGCGGCCATCTTCACCACCGTGGGCATCCTGCTGTCGGTGCTGTTCGAGTCGCTGCGCTTCTTCCAGTCGGTACCGGTCACCGAATTCCTGTTTGGCCTGCACTGGAGCCCGCAGATGGCACTGCGTGCGGACCAGGTTGGCTCCAGTGGTGCCTTTGGTGCGGTTCCGCTGTTTACCGGTACCCTGCTGGTTTCCGCCATCGCCATGTTTGTGGCAGTGCCGGTGGGTCTGATGTCTGCCATTTACCTGGCGGAATACGCCGGTAAAAAAGTGCGTTCCGTGGCCAAGCCGCTACTGGAAATCCTCGCCGGTGTACCCACCGTGGTGTACGGCTTCTTCGCCGCACTGACCGTAGCCCCATTTATCCGCGACCTCGCCCAGTCCATGGGGCTGCAGGCATCCAGCGAAAGTGCGCTGGCCGCCGGTCTGGTGATGGGCGTAATGATTATTCCGTTCGTGTCGTCCCTTTCCGACGACGTGATCAACGCGGTGCCCCAGTCCCTGCGCGACGGCGCCCTCGGTCTCGGTTCCACCAAGTCGGAAACCGTGCGCAAAGTGGTGATCCCTGCTGCCCTGCCGGGCATTGTCGGTGGTGTACTGCTGGCGGTATCCCGCGCGATTGGTGAAACCATGATCGTGGTAATGGCCGCGGGCCTTGCCGCGAATCTCACCGCAAACCCACTGGAGTCGGTCACCACGGTTACCGTACAGATTGTGACGCTGCTGGTGGGTGACCAGGAATTTGACAGTCCGAAGACCCTTGCTGCCTTTGCACTTGGTCTGATGCTGTTTATCAGCACCCTGATTCTGAACTTTATTGCCCTGCACGTAGTGAAAAAATACCGGGAACAGTATGACTGATCTGACTCAATCCAACTTGACCCAGGAGCAGGTGCGCGAACGTATCGAGTCGCGCCTTGCCAGCCGTCACCGCAAGGAAAAGATCTTCCGCGGTTTTGGGATCGCCAGTATCGCTTTTGGCATCCTCGCGGTCGTAGTGCTGTTTACCGACATTATCAGTAAGGGCAGCAGCGCGTTCGTGCAGACCGACATCGAGCTGAATGTGACTTATGATCCTGCGGTCCTCGGTATCGATAGCGTCGATGATGAGAGCCTGGCGTGGGCTAACTTTGATGCGGTGATTCGCAACGCCCTGCGCGAGCGCTTTCCCGAGGTGAGCGGCCGTCGCGACAAGCGCGAACTCTACTCGCTGGTGTCCAACGGTGCCGGCTTTGAGTTGCGCGAGCGCCTGCAGCAAAACCCGGCGCTGCTGGGTAAATCGGAAACCCTGTGGTTTAACGCCGATGATGACGTGGACACCTATGTAAAAAGCCTGTCCAAGTCCGAAGAGGGTTTCCTCGGGCGTACCTCCGAACAGAAGGCGGAGTGGATCAAGTCCCTGCTCGCTACCGGCGAACTGGAGAAGCGCTTCAACACCACCTTCTTTACCAATGGTGATTCCCGCGAACCCGAGCAGGCCGGTATCCGCGCAGCATTGATGGGCTCGCTGTTTACCCTGCTGGTAACCCTGGCGCTGTCCTTCCCGATTGGCGTGGCCGCGGCCATTTATCTGGAAGAGTTTGCGCCGAAGAATCGCTGGACCGACCTGATTGAGGTGAACATCAACAACCTCGCCGCAGTGCCTTCCATCGTATTTGGTCTGCTGGGCCTGGCAATCTTTATCAACTTCTTCGAGCTGCCGCGCTCTGCGCCCTTGGTCGGCGGTTTGGTACTGACGCTGATGACCCTGCCCACGATCATTATTTCCAGCCGTGCCGCGCTGAAGTCGGTGCCGCCATCGATCCGCGAAGCGGCTATGGGCATGGGTGCCTCGCGCATGCAGGTAGTACTGCATCACGTATTGCCGCTGGCCATGCCCGGCATGCTCACCGGAGCCATTATCGGTATGGCACAGGCGCTGGGCGAAACCGCGCCGCTGCTGATGATCGGTATGGTGGCGTTTATTGTGGACGTGCCGCACGGCATTACCGACCCGTCCACGGTGCTGCCGGTACAGATTTTCCTGTGGGCAGACAGCCCGGAGCGCGCTTTTGTTGAGCGTACGTCCGCCGCGATCATGGTACTGCTGGCAGTCCTGATCACCATGAACACCTGCGCAGTGTGGCTGCGCAAGAAACTCGAGCGCCGCTGGTAATGCGCGTGTGCGTAACCTGCGGATGTTAAGATTGCGAATCGAGAGTGAGCCATGACAAGCATGACCCTGAACGCCGGCGCAGCAGTACCGGCGCAAGACAAACCCAATTCAGCCACCGACTTGAGCAACAAGCCGGCCACGGAGTCCACCTCAGTGAAAACCCAGGAAGATATTGCCGAAACCGTCGGCAGCCCCTTCTGCGATGAAGCCAAGCTGCGCATGCGCAACGTGAACGTGTTTTATGGCGAGAGCCAGGCGATTCACGATGTCAGCCTGGATATCGGCCGCAACCAGGTGGTTGCGATGATTGGCCCTTCCGGTTGTGGTAAGTCCACCTTCCTGCGCTGCCTGAACCGCATGAACGACACCATTGAAGGCTGTCGCGTAGAAGGCGACCTGACTCTGGATGGCGAAGCCATCTACGGCCCCAAGGTTGACGTGGTACCGCTGCGCGCGCGTGTGGGTATGGTGTTCCAGAAGCCGAACCCCTTCCCCAAGTCCATCTACGACAACGTGGCCTATGGTCCGAAGATCCACGGCATCGCCAGCCGTCGCGCGGAACTGGATGAAATTGTGGAAAACAGCCTGCGTCGCGCCGGCCTGTGGAACGAAGTCAAAGATCGCCTGGACAAGCCGGGCACCGGCCTCTCCGGTGGTCAGCAGCAGCGCCTGTGTATCGCCCGCGCCATCGCGGTAAGCCCGGAAGTGATCCTGATGGATGAGCCCTGCTCCGCCTTGGACCCGATTGCCACCGCGCGTATCGAAGAGCTGATTCACGAGCTGCGCGAAAACTACACCATCGCCATCGTCACCCACTCCATGCAGCAGGCTGCGCGAGTGAGCCAGCGTACCGCCTACTTCCACCTGGGCAAGCTGGTAGAGGTCAATGACACCGAGACCGTGTTCACCAACCCCGAGCACGATCTGACCGAAGCGTACATTACTGGCCGTTTCGGCTAAGGTTGAGGGAAGCGGACAAAACACCATGGATATGCATTTCGATCAACACATCTCACGCCAGTTCAACGAAGATCTTGAGAGTCTCAAGACGGAAATGCTGGAAATGGGCGGCCTCGTAACCCGCCAGGTCGCCGACGCCGTCGAAGCGCTGGCCAACGCCGACAGTGAGTTGGCGGAAAAGGTTTTGCGTGTGGAAGAGGATATCGACCGCTGCGAAATGGAAGTGGACGAGCACGCGACGCTGATTATCGCCAAGCGCCAGCCCGCCGCCTCCGACCTGCGCATGGTGATGTCCGTGATCCGTATCGCCCGCGACCTGGAGCGCGTGGGTGATGAGGCAAGCAAAATCGCCAAGATGGCCATCGCCCTGACCGACGAGGGTTCGGCCCCGCGTGGCTACACCGAGATTCGGCACATCGCCAATGCTGTGCGCAAAATGCTGAACGATGCGCTCGACGCCTATACCCGTTTTGACGTGAAGTCTGCAATGGCGACCCTCGCCGAGGACGAGCAGGTGGACATGGATTACCGCAGTGCGGTGCGTGAAATGGTCACCTACATGATGGAAGACCCGCGCAGTATCTCGCGGGTAATGAATGTGCTGTGGACACTGCGCTCTCTGGAGCGTATCGGCGACCATGCCAAGAACATCTGCGAGCAGGTGGTGTACCTGGTTCAGGGTGCGGACATTCGCCACGGCAATGAGCAAAACCTGCGATAACAGCATACGCAAAAATTTGCACATTGCATCGCTAGAAAAAGGCCGCTTACGCGGCCTTTTTTAATTCAGCCTCGGTTCAGACTTGCCCTGTCACACTGCGCCCGCGAACTTGATCTTCATACTAAAAATAGATTGGTATTTGGTACGAGTGTCGCAATTTCTACTTTTTATTGCACCCATATTGTCGTTTGCATAGAATCCGCGCCGACTTTGCCATTGTGCAAATCGGATGGGTACGCAAGTACAGATGTAACTTAAACAGGGAATACTTCTATGAAGTTCAAGTTTGCAGCATTGCCATTGATGCTGGCTTCTGCGGTCGCTTCCGCAGAGCAATATAATTCTTTCACCGATGTCGACTACACCTCTGCCGATTTCGGTGCGTTCGACGTCGATACGTTGAGTTTCCAGTCCCAATACTACTTTGGTGCCCTGGAGACCCTGGGGCCGCGCAAGGAATTCAATTACATTCTGCCGGTTTCCAATATCTACGGTGGTTTTGCCTACTCCGATGCTGACGGTAGCAGTAGCGATGCATTGACCATTGGTGGTGAATACTTCACCGGCCAGTGGAAAGTATTCGGCGAATTGCAGGACGATGATTTCTCCACCGATTACAGTGTCGGCGCGGGCTTCCTGTTCACTCCGAACCTGCTTGCCGAAGTGGAAGCGGTCAAGCCTGAAGACGAAGACACCGTCCTGCTGTTCCGTGGTCAATATAACCACCAGTTGAACGGCAACGACTACATCGGTTTTACCGCCGAAGTGGACGACGATTTTGATTACCGCAGCGTATCCTCCAAGTATTTCACTGCACTGTCCGGTGGCCAGTACCTGACCGCGGGCCTGTCACTGACCGATACCGACAACTCTGACGTGTTCTGGGGTGGTGATATCGAGTTTTACTTTAACGAAAACACCTCGATCGGCGCCGGTTATGCGGAAGACGAAAGCTACTATTTCGACGCGACCCATTTTTTCAATCGCAATGTTGCCGCCAAGGTCGCCTACGGCTCCAACCGCGACTTCGATGACCTGGATGTATTCAGCCTCGGTGTAACCGTGCAGCTGTAATCGTTGCCAGCGGAAATCGCGCATAAAAAAAGCGGGCGAAGAAATTCGCCCGCTTTTTTGTTTCTGTTCCCGGAAAAACTTATCCCTGGCCGCTTAACGCCTGCACTCGCGCCTGCGCCTTGCTACCGATGTCACCTCCGCCCTTGGCGGCGGTCTGGTAGTGGCTCAGTGCGTTCTTGGTGTTGCCCTGCTGCTCATAAACCTGCCCGAGATAATAGTGGGCATGGGGCGTTTCCAGGTAGCGGGTGGAACGCTGCAGGTCGCGCTCGGCGGCGGTATAGTTTTTCAGCTCTGCGTTGAGCATGCCGCGCATCAGCCAGTTGGAAAACAGTGTTGGATTCTTCTGTACCGCGGTTTCATACGAGCGCAGTGCCGGCTGGTATTGTTTCTTTTGCGCCAGCAGGTCTCCTTCCAGTGCATAGAATGCGGCTTCCTTCGGTTGCTGCTGTTGAGCCCGGCGCGTGAGTGTCAGTGCCTGGTCGTAATTTTTGGCCTTTACCGCAGCTAGCGCCTCGTCGTAACTCTTGTACGCATCTGCGTCTCGTTTCAGTTGCGCGATGGCACGCTGGTACTGGCTGCGATTGGTGGTACCGGCGGGAAGTTTTTTCGCATGCTGGATATTCGCATCCACGCGCGCTTGTGACGGCGGGTGGCTGGCGAACAGTGCCTCTAACCCACCGGACTGACGCCCCTTGGACAGCTCGACAAATTTCTTCTGCAGGCGCACCGCACCCTGCGGGTCGTACCCGGCCGCCGCCATATACTTCATGCCGTAGCGGTCGGACTCCAGCTCGTTGTCACGACCATATTTGGCTATGTAGGCGGAGCCGCCAAACTGGCTGCCGAGGGAGATCAGGTCACCGTAACCGGTGTTCTGCGTGGTGGCACCGAGGATGGCGATACCGGCGCCAAGAATCTGCTGCTGTGACATGGCCGCTGCGGAATGTCGCGCCGCGGCATGCACAATCTCGTGACCCAGTACCGCCGCCAGCTCTGCCTCGTCTTCCAGCAGTACCAGCAAGCCACGGTTAATGGCGATCTTGCCACCGGGCAGCGCCCAGGCGTTGGGCGTGGAGTTATTCAACACCACGAACTCATAAGGCAGGTTGGGTTGGTCCGATACCCGCGCCAGCTTCTGCCCCACATTGCGCACATAGCTCTGCAGCGCCGGGTCGATCAGGTATTCGCCACCCTGGGTCTGCTGCGCCTTGGGGTATTGCTGCTCACCCAGCGCCACTTCCTGCCCTTGGGACATCAGCGAGAGCTCTTTCTTGCCGGTCACCGGGTTGACCGCACAGCCGGCCAGCCCGGCAGAGAGGGATGCAGCAGTGGCGATGGCCAGGAGCCGGTTTGAGATTGAGCGCGGAAACATAGTTCTCTCCCTGTATAATGCGGTTCGCGAATAGCACACTATTGTACACAGTCCGGGGAGAGGGTTATGACGACCGCACTGCAGATTATTGAATTGTTTGCCGGTACCAATCCAGATGGGGAACCGGTGGTCGAGCGCCTCCAGGTAAAAGTGAACGAGGACGACAGTGTGCAGCTGGTACGCTCTCCGGCGTTTATCAAAGGTATTGCCAGCGGTGACACCATCAAAGTCAACCGCGAGGATCCTGAAAAGCCCAGTTTTGAGCTGGTAAAGCGCTCCGGCAATCTGGCGGTGCGTATCTTTTGCCGTGGCGACAGCACCAAGCTTTCCGACCAGCTCACTCCACAACTGGAAAAACTGGGTGGGGAGCTAGACCTCGAATCACCACGTTTGCTGGTGTACAGCATTCATGTGAGTTGCGGGTTTGACCAGATTGAGAAGATCCTCAACAGTGCCTGCGATGGTGCCAACAGCGTCTGGTACTACGGCAACGTGTACGATCCGGTCGATGGGCAGACCCCACTGAACTGGTGGCAGGATATTCTGAAGCCCGAATAAAGCTACTGCGCAGGCGGTCACCTCCAGCCACTCGCTCGTTACGCTTTAGGCGACTCAAACAACTAGAGAATTGAATTAGAGCCCTCTGAATGCTGATTGTTATCTCCCCCGCGAAAACCCTCGACTACGAGAGCAAGATACCCGCGCTCGACACTACTCAGCCGGACTTCCTCAAGGAGTCCGCCGCGCTGATCAAGGAATTGAAGGCGCTGAGTCCGCAGGATATCTCTAACCTGATGAAGGTCTCCGACAAGATTGGGGTACTGAATTACGACCGTTTCCACAGCTGGAAGAGCCCGTTCACCGATGGCAATGCCCGCCCCGCCCTGCTCGCGTTCAAGGGCGATGTGTATACCGGGCTGGCCGCGGAAACTATGGGCAAGCGCGACTTCAATTTTGCGCAAAAGCATCTGCGCATGCTGTCGGGTCTGTATGGCCTGCTGCGCCCGCTGGACCTGATGCAACCCTATCGCCTGGAGATGGGCACCAAGTTTGCCAACCGCGGTGGTAAAAACCTGTATGAATTCTGGGACGGCAAAATTACCGATGCCCTGAATACCCAGCTTGCTGAACTCAAAAGCAAGCAGCTGGTGAACCTGGCGTCCAACGAGTACTTCAAGTCGGTACAGGTGAAAAACCTGCAGGCAGACGTGGTGACACCGCACTTCAAGGACTGGAAAAACGGCCAGTACAAGATGATCAGCTTCTTTGCGAAAAAGGCCCGGGGCATGATGAGCCGCTGGGCCATCGACAACCGCGTGAAGCAGGCGGAGCAGCTGAAAGCGTTTGATGTGGCTGGATATTATTTCAGTGAAGAACACTCCAAAGGCAATGACTGGGTCTTCCTGCGCGACGAACAGCCAGCCTGAACAACCAATACCCAGAGCAGAACACAGGAGCACACTTATGCCGCCATGGTTTGAAATTGCCGTCACTATTGCCGCTGCAATCGCCGCGGTGTTTTTCTTTGCCAAGTATCGCGAGACCGCCGCTGCACTGCATGAATCCGAGCGCATGAAGCTCAAGTATTCCAAGGACCTCGATCGCTACCGCGATACGCCACAACTGCGCGCCCTGCGCGATGCCTTGATCGGCGAGCGCAACCTGCCGGTGGACGATGAAGGTCGCGAGCATCTGCTGATCCGCGACAGCGCGCGCAAACTGGTGCACATCACCGTGCGTGAGCGTACCGCCCAGCCGCTCACGGGCGACGAGTCGGTGGAGTACACGGCAGCGGGCGAAGCGCGTACGCTCAAAGAGCTGGAAGGGTAAGTTTCGCTTTACTGCTTCAAACAGCATAAAAAAAGCCCCTGACGGGCGTTTTTTGTCTCTGTAATCTCCGCGCTGCATGGGATCAGCTGGTGGCCGAACTGGCCTGGGTCAGTTTCTCCCTGGGGAAATTGAGCGTGAAGGTACTGCCGCGGCCCGGCACACTGCTGATACTCATATTGGCACTGTGGCGCAGCAGCACATGCTTGACGATGGCGAGGCCCAGGCCGGTGCCACCACTCTCGCGAGAGCGGCCCGCATCGACCCGGTAGAAACGCTCGGTAAGGCGCGGGATATGCAACGGGTCGATACCGATCCCCGAATCCTTGACTGCAAAATGGCCACCGCTGGCGTCTACCCGCCAGCGCAGCTCGATGGGGCCGCCATCCGGGCTGTACTTGACCGCATTGAACGCCAGGTTGGCAAAGGCGCTGTGCAGCTCACCGGCGTCGCCAGTAATGGTGCAGTCTGCGTCGCAGACCACGGAGACCTGGTGTCTGCCGCCGCTCAGTGAGCGGGCTTCGTCGGCGACGCGCTCCATCAGCCCATGTACGGCGATGCGGTCGCGCCCGCTATCGCGCTCGGAAGTTTCCAGGCGGGCGAGTAGCAACAGGTCGTTGACCAGGCGTGTCATGCGCTTGGTCTGTTCGCCCATCTGTCCCAGTGGCCGCTCCCAGTTACGCGGCGCCTGGCCGCTTTCCTGCAAGGTCTCCAGGTAGCCGGCAATCACCGTGAGCGGGGTGCGCAGCTCATGGGATACATTGGCGACGAAATCCCGGCGCATCTGCTCCAGATTGTGCAGCCGGGTAATGTCGCGCACGATCACCAGCGCTTCGTCCTGGCCGAAGCGGGTCACTTCCATCTGCAGAATGCGCGAGTCGTCCCCGGGTGCCGGCAGGGTAATCGGCTGCAGGTCACCCTGTTTGGCCCCGCGCATGCGGTCGTGCATATGGGTGACAAAGCGCGGGTCGCGCACGAAGTTCACGATGGGCTGGCCGCTGTCCTCCCCCTGCAAGCGCAACATTTCGCCGGCCACCGGGTTCCACCAGGCCAGGTTGCCGTCATCTTCCAGCGCCACAATGCCTTCGCGCAGCGCGCTGGTGCTGTCCTGTACCCGGCGCAGCATGGCGTGCAGCTTTTGCTTTTCCTTGCGGTGGCGGCGTTGTATCCGGTAGAAATCGTCGGTGATGTCGCCCCACACCCCAAAATTGGTCGGAGCCGGGCCACGGCGGCCATTGGACAGCCAGCGGTCGAAGCGGTTTTGTTGCCACAGCAGCCAGATGAGATAGACGGCGAGGCCGAAGCACAGTGCCAACCACCAGTGTCCGCTGGCGAAACCGAGGATGGTGGTGCCCAGGGCTATGATGATAAAACGCGACAACTCGCCAATACTGCGATCGAGCATGAGGGTTTGGCCATCTTGTTGGGGGCGCAGCGAAGTGCGATTCGGTGCGCCGCCGGGCGGTACAGCGGGCCCGCTGCTAAGGTTCGATGGGCGGGATTATACCCGTTCGACGGTCTGCACTGAAAAGCGATAACCGGTCCCACGCACGGTCTGAATGTAGCGTTCATGGCCATCGATGGTCAACGCCTTGCGCAGGCGCCGGATGTGTACGTCGACGGTGCGCTCTTCCACATACACGTTGCCGCCCCACACGTGGTCGAGTAGCTGGGTGCGGGTGTAGGCACGTTCCTGATGGCTGAGGAAAAAGGTCAGCAGACGGAATTCTGTCGGCCCCATTTCCACCGCATTGCCGTTGATGGTGACGCGGTGGCTGATCGGGTCGAGCACCAGGCCACCGGCGGTGAGAGGCTCTTCCGGGGCGCTGGGGCCGGCGCGGCGCAATACGGCCTTGAGTCGTGCAACCAGCTCGCGGGGCGAAAAGGGCTTGGTGATATAGTCGTCGGCGCCCATCTCCAGGCCCTTGATCTTGTGGTCTTCCTCGCCCTTGGCGGTGAGCATGACGATGGGCAGGGACGCGGTGAGCTCATCGCGCTTCAGGCGGCGCGCCAGTTCCACCCCGGAGACATCCGGCAACATCCAGTCCAGCAGGATAAGGTCGGGTTTTTCGTCGATCACCAGGGCGTGGGCCGCCTGCGCGTTTTCTGCTTCCAGGCAGCGGTAATCTGCCATCTCCAGTGCCACGCGCAACATGTCGCGCACCGGGGCTTCGTCGTCGACTATAAGGATCGTCTTGCTGTGCATCTGCCTGCCATACCCTAAATGAGTTTGCTGTCGCTTCGGCGGTGCTTCACAACCTCCGCTGCGGCGCCTCGTGGCGTCCTGCCTCGTAGACTGTAGCGCCAGCCTCAACTGACTATTGTAGAGTGGCCATTTAACGTCACTTTGGTGACAAACATATGACAGGCGTTCAGGGTAACGGAATGCCAGGTCATGGTGGCTACCTAAAGCGCGAGATAGTGGACAAATATTCCAGCAAAAAGCGCCATGCCCGCAAGATTGTTGTTTAGGAACGCCTTGAAGCAGGCATCCCGTTGCCGGTCGCGAATCAGCCACTGCTGATAGGCAAACAACCCGGCCATAACAGCCACGCCGCCGTAATACAGCGCGCCCAGCTCCGCACGCCCGCCCAGCATCAGTAACGCCACGACGACCATGGCCTGCAGGCTGGCGGTCATCGCCTTGTCCAGCTCGCCAAACAGAATGGCGGTGGACTTGACGCCGATTTGCAGGTCGTCATCCCGGTCCACCATGGCGTAAAAAGTATCGTAAGCCACGGTCCACAGCAGGTTGGCGGTAAACAGCAGCCAGGCAATCGCTGGTATCTCGCCGGTCACCGCGGCAAAGGCCATGGGAATGCCCATGCTGAATGCCGAACCGAGCACCACCTGCGGCAGATGGGTATAGCGCTTGGCGAAGGGGTAACAGAAGGCCAGCGCCAGCGCCGGTAATGCCAGCAAAATAGTGAGGCGATTGGTGGTCAGCACCAGTAAAAACGCCACCAGCATCAACCCGGCGAACAGCATCAGTGCGCCTTTGGGGGTCGCGGCACCGGTGGCGAGCGGACGCTGTTTGGTGCGCTTTACGTGGCCATCGATATTGCGGTCGGCAAAGTCGTTAATCGCGCAGCCCGCCGCGCGGGTGAGGATGACGCCCAGGGTAAACACTAGGAACAGGTGCAGGCCCGGCCAGCCCTCGGCGGCAATCCACAGTGCGCTCCAGGTCGGCCACAGCAGCAACAGCGAGCCGATCGGTCGGTCCATGCGTGTCAGTTGCCAATACGGCAGGGCTGCGGGCCAACGCTGTTGGATCTGGTGGCTGATAGCTTGCATGGTGGCTTCCCGTGTTCGCTGAGTACTTTGAGGTGCTGGTGCGCTTACGCCATCGGCGCGGTATGGGGATTGAAACCGCTCAGAAAAGTCTCTGCAACCAGCAGGGGCTTGTCCTGCAGCCAGAAGGTGGAGCGGCGCCCCCAGGCGTGGGGTGCGCTGCCACTTAGCTCTGGTTGTTGGCAGTGCGGGTTGCGCGCGAGACGGTTGAGGACGATGGGCCCGCGGCGGATGTCCGGCTGGCTGAACAGCAGTTCGCCGAGCGGGCGGTTGTCGAGGCCGCGCAAATAGCGGGATTTACCGGTGAGGGTACGTTCTGGCAGCACACTGCGGGCATAGACCCAGGGCTGCTCGCTGTCGCCGTACAGCAGCACCTCGCGCACCAGCGCGCGGCTGCGGTCTTTCAGGTTGAGTGCGCGGCGCTCTTCAGGCCGCGGTGTCTGCCAGCCCTGATTGAGTATTTGTACGCGGAAGGCGCCCGCGCCCAGACGCTTGAGGGCGGCGGTCAGCGAGCCCGGGTGCAGCAACCAGGGCAGCAGCTGCTCCGGGGGCGTCTGGCCGTGCAGGCCTTCCAGGGGTTGAGGGTGCCAATCGCCGATGGCCTCAAAGGGGGAGTGGTACAACGCTGACTCCGCGCAAGTTCGTGGTGGTTAGATCAAGCTGCATTGTACCCGAGCGCGCCATCAGGGGAACGCGCTTTGCCCCCCGCCGGCGAGGTCGATATAGTGGCGCATTCGCTGGCAATTGGTGGATGCCGGCTGTACGGGCGCTGTGCTCGTGCCGCCGCCGGTATCTACACTGCACAAAATAATGAATTGCCACTGCAAGGTGTGCATAAACGGGAAGGACCATGGGGCTTACCAAAAAAATCGTACTGGCCATGATCGCGGGCATCGGCCTTGGCCTGCTGTTCAACGTACTCAATTCCAGCCAGATTCTGGGCGAGGCGGTCACCTCCTTTATCAACAACTACCTCACCAACGGCCTGTTCGACATTATTGGTCGGATCTTCATCGCCTCGCTCAAGCTGATGGTGGTGCCGCTGGTGCTGGTATCGCTGATCTGCGGTGCCTGCGCCCTGTCGGAGGGCAGTCGGGTTGGCGTACTGGCGGGCAAGACCCTGGCTCTGTACATGCTGACGACCGCGGTGGCGATCTCCCTGGCGTTGATGCTGGCACTGGTCATTCAGCCGGGCGCGGGAATGGAGCATCTGGCGGGCGACGCACAGTTTGAGGCAAAACAGTCTCCGCCGCTGTCGGATGTGCTGGTCAATATCTTCCCCACCAACCCGGTGCAGGCGATGGCCGAAGGCAATATGTTGCAGATCATCGTGTTCGCGCTGTTGCTGGGCTACGCCATTTCCCGCAGTGGCAAGCCGGGACAGCGGGTAGCGGCCTTTTTCAATGACCTGAACGATGTCATTTTGCGCATGGTGGGCGTGCTGATGGCGTTCGCGCCCTACGGTGTGTTTGCCCTGCTGGCGAACAAGATTGCCCTGCTGGGCCTGGACGCTATTCCCACCCTGGCCAAATATTTCAGTGTGGTGCTGCTGGCGCTGATGGTGCACGCACTCGGGGTTTACCCGCTGCTGCTGAAGCTGCTGTCGGGCCTGAACCCGTTGCAACTGCTGAAGAAAATGCGCCCGGCGATGGCCTTTGCCTTCAGTACCGCCTCATCTGCCGCGACCATTCCGGTTACCCTGCAAACGGTGGAAAAGCGCCTGGGTGTGGATAACAAGGTGGCTTCCTTCACCGTGCCCTTGGGGGCGACCATCAACATGGATGGCACCGCGATTATGCAGGGTGTGGCCACCGTGTTTATTTCCCAGCTGTACGGCATCGAGATCGGCCTGATGGGTTACCTGACGGTTATTCTGACCGCAACACTCGCGTCGGTAGGTACCGCCGGGGTGCCCGGTGTCGGCTTGATCATGCTGGCCATGGTGCTTGGCCAGGTAGGCCTGCCGGTGGAAGGTATTGCGATTGTGATGGGTGTGGATCGCCTGCTGGATATGGTGCGTACCGCGGTGAATATTACCGGGGATGCGGTGGTGAGTACGGTGGTCGCAAAGAGCGAGGGTGCGCTGGACGTCAGTACATTTAACGACGAAAACTACAACAGTGTCGTGGATCATGGTGACGGG
>NZ_AFPJ01000004.1 GCF_000220505.1 Microbulbifer agarilyticus S89
GGCGCGGCAATAATTGGGGTAGGGTCCTCGTCCCGGTTGTTGGTATCGTCCAGCTCGGTGCCATTGGTACCGTCGTCTGTAATTTCGATCGAATTAAGGATTTCTTCCAGACCTGCAGGTACCGGTTCATCGACGATTACCGCAAGCTGGATAGTGAAAACTTCTCCCGCAACCACATTGCCTGCATCAAACTCGACGGTATCGCCGTTCAGTACCCAGCCGGGAGTGGAGTTGGTCGGATCGAAGGTAACAAAATCCGGCAAAGTATCGGTGATCACCACACCAGATGCATCCGCATCCCCGAGGTTTGAATACTCGATGGTGTAGATCACGGTATCGCCGGGCTCCGCGCTGATACCTCCATCATCCTTGGTAACCGCAAGATCGATGGCAACGATCGGTGCGCTTTCTGAAGTCAAATCAAAATACAGCCGCTCGGAATTGGAGCCGGTAGCGCCATCATCCAGGGAAGAAGAGAGTACCCCCATTTCATTGATGGCGATTGTGCCCTGGGCATCCGGATCGGTGGTGACCGTTGCTTCATAGGTGATTGTGACGAGAGTATCGGGCCCAATCTCTGGAATATCCGCCAGGATAAAACTCGGCACCGAGCGTGACGCGAGCATACTAATATCGCGCGTTCCGCTAGCGTCAGTTACCTCCACAACCACGCTGTCCGGGTCGAGATTCAGCTGCGGAGGAATAGTGTCTTCGATAATCACATCGTAGGCATTGGCGGTTGCTGTTGGGGCCAGCTCAACGGTCAATCGGTATTGCACGACTGTGCCAAGTGCGATCGGTGTGCCACTGATAATTTCCTTGTTGATCACAAGGTCCGGTTCTACCACCGTAATTTCATCACTGTCCTGGATGCTGGTATCAAGAGTGCCGTCGCGATCGGTGTCATAACTGAGTACTGCGGAGTTGGCCAGCACATCGCCCGCAGTATTTTCTGGGATATCCAATACGCGCAAACGGTAGGTGAGTGTCAGTGTTTCCGTGATATCGGTAAGGTTGGTGTTTTTCAGAGTGCCTAGATCAAAGGTCACCTGATTGTTGGCCGGATCGTTTACCGCAACGATGCTGGAAAGGTCTCCGTCGATCGCATCCGGGTTGCTCGCAACTACACCAATTAAATCGATAAATTCATAACCCGCGTCATAGGTATCGGTGATGGAACCGGTCAATTCGGTTTCCGGCAGAGTGATGACCAATTCAAACGTGACAAACTCGCCCAGGGTCGCTTCGTCGTTATCATTGAGGTCATCATTCTGACTGGTCTCTACCAGGTTCTTCTCAAATTGCGGCGCCGCAACCTGTATATCCACAGAGCCGCTGTCGATGTAATCATTCAGGCCTCCGCTACCATCGCTGCCATCACGCTCATTCGCATTGATTCCCGGGAGACTGGTCCAGACACCGGTTCCGGTATTGGTGATCGTCTCGCCCGCAACGGTATCAAAAAGAATCCCGCTGACGATTATTTCGATGAAGTCGCCAGGCGCAAGATCAATGATCGCTCGATCGACCGTGCGGAGGGTGTTGCCGACCAATTCGAATTCGCGGCTGATATCCGTTGCAACCCCATTGCTATTGAGAATCGCTCGGAAGCGGTTGGCGTCGATCTGCGGAGGTATGGTGTCCTCAAACCGGACGTCGTAGGCCTCACTGGCAAAGGGACCGGTTTCGGCGCTGATGGTGATCCGGTAGGAGACGCCATCACCATTGTCACTTGGTGCAGTAATCGTGGTTTTTTCTACGAGCAATTCAGGCTCGACCACGGAGATGGTTGCCTGCTCCGAGACCGATTCATCCCCCGGATCGATGACCCCATTGCCATTGGAATCAAACGTGGCAGTGGCCGTATTGACGAGGTCGGTACCTGCCTGATTCGTCGCCACATTCTGCGTTCTGACGGTATAGATCAAGGTGATTAGATCTGGTTCGTTACTGCCGTCGGGTGGGTTGGTCAGGTTGCCGAGTAAAAATAAAATATCCCCGGTAGTTCCTTCTGGTGGTGGCGCCAGTGTGTCTGGATCGCTCAGGTCTCCGCGATCGGAAGTGATTGGGCCCGTCACAATCACCTGATCAAGACTGACAAACTCCAGTCCGGGGGGAAGGCTATCCACGATTTGTACCAGCGGAATATCGCCATCGGGTATCTGGAAGGTCGTGCTGTAGGTGGCCTCCTCGCCAATGGTGACTTCATCGATTGCGTTGTCGGGGGTGACGATCGACGAGTCAATGACCAGCTTGCTGCGGGCGACCACCTCCTGCACAACGAATGTCTCGCTGCCAGTGTTTGCGTAGTCATTGGGGCCGTTCGGTGCATCGACACCGGTGCGTTCAAATTCAGAGTCGCCTTCGATGCTCGTCCAGGCTGTGGTGGCATCATTGGTGACACTTGTGCCAGCGATGATGTCATCATTGACGATGGCATCCACCTCAATGGTAACGGTTTCTCCAAGCAGTAAGTCGAAGTCCTGACCGGGGATAGTCTCGATCGTGTTGCCGGTGATTTGAAAACGATCGGTGATGTCACCGAGTCGAGAGTGGACAACACTCAGGTTGCTGACGCTGTTTAAATCCGGCGGCAGTGTATCGGTAAACACTGCATCGTAGGCATCGGTATCCGAACTTCCGGAATGCTGTATCACGATTTGGTAGGTAATCGGATCACCCGCATCGATCACACCGGTCGGTGCAATCAGGTCCTTGGTCACCCGGAGGTCGGGCTCGATCACTGTGACCCGTTCTGCGGAGACATCGCCGTGGCCTATCGGGTTATCGATATTGTCATCGGTCTCATCCCAGAAAAAACTCGCGCGGTTAACCAGGCGATCGCCACTCTGGTTGCCGATAACGTTATCTACTCGGACACGATAGGTGATGGTAATAGTTTCATCGACATCGTTATCGCGGTTGCTATTGGTGAGATCACCGAGATCAAACGTCAGGGATTGCCCGTTCTGCTGCGGATTGAGTCCGTCGGGGGTGAGAGGCACTGTCGACGAAATATCTGGGGATGAAACGACGACATCGGTAATGTCGATAAACACAAGCCCGCTATTGAGCAAGTCTGAAATGCTAGCACTCGGGCTCTGCCCCTCGGCCAGCGTCAGCGTCAGCTCGTAGGTAATCAGCTCGCCAATTACCGCTTCATTGTTGGCATTGTTGGGGGTATTGATACTGGTACTAACCAAGCGCTTGGCGATGTCATTCTCGCGAATGTCGGTAGCGGCGTCATCGTCCCAATTGGGGTCATTGATCCGTTGGCCGGTATTCTCGTCGAGAGTAAAGTTGTTGCCACCATTGACTGCGGCAAACGAATTAACCTGCGTATTATTGATGACGGATTCGTTGGAGCGGATCAGCGGCTCCACTGCAAGGTCGAACACAATGACCACCAGATTCGTGCCGTCGTCGGTGGGTTGGCCGTTATTCGCATCGCGACCGCTTTCGAGGGCACCATTAGGATTGCTGGGATCATTGTCCTGAGGGTCGGTCAGTACCAGTCCGCTGCCAAACAGGTTGCCGGTAAAGGGAATGGCATCGCCTGCGCCATTAAATACCTGCAGGTTGGTACTGCCCGCGGGGAACACGAAACCACTGGGCAGGTCTTCCACAATCGCAATATCAAATGCATCGGCGCCGCCCGTATTTTCCACTGTGATTACAAACCTCACCAGGTCGCCGGCGTCCACTCCGTCGAGGTTGGAATCAATGGGCAGCAGGTCCAGGTCCTGGCTGGTGATCGTACCGGTCCAGGGGGCGTTGCCGGTTGCGGCGGTGCCCGCCGGATCGAAAGTCACTGGTGCGGCGGGGTCGGGGTCCAGTACGCCGTTGGTATTATCGCTGGAGACAATGCCCTTGGTGATGTTGATATCGGGAGAGAGTACTTCGAGTGGCGCGGTGTCCGGATCGAGCAGCACGGTACCATTGGTGTTGGCAATCGACACTTGCGAGACATTATTGATAAACAATCCGTCGGCGAAGGCAGCATCGAGTGCCTCTACGGTAAACAAAATCTGCAGGGTGCCGCCGTTGGAGGCATCTTGGCTGATGGGAGCAAAACGCCAATCGATGGCATTGTCGCCGGCACTCACCGATGTAGTGACATTGGCCGGGTCCAGGTAACCGGGAGGAAATTCGGAAAAATCCGTGGCCGGGCCAAAGCCCCATTGATTTACCCCCGGCAAGCTGGCGCCATTACCGGTATCGACATAGCTTGGATTGGTTGCCTGAAATACTGGTAACGGGAGGTAGTCGGTTATCGTCAGCCCCTGGTGATCGAAACTGCTCAGCTCGATGGTAACCGCGAAGGTTACCAGGTCGCCCGCGCGTACCTCGTCCACATCTTCCGGTGCCGAAGAGCCATTGACCGCGAAGACCTCCTTGTCAGAATCAGCACCACCGATGGTGACGCTCTCGGAGCTTCCATCCTCCAGCGGTACGTTGATGTTGGGCAGCTCGCCGGCGATATTTGCGCTGTTGCTAACGCTGTCGAGAGTGTCGACATTCGCATTTGGGGTGCCTGCCAGCGGGGCCCCAATATACTGCTCGCGGATTTCCACCTGGTATGTGACCACTACGGTGGTGGTGCCCTGGGTGACGGCATCGGCGAACAAGTCCCCATCGAGCGTGCCGTTTGCATTGATACCGCGGTCGATCAGTTCCTGGCTGATGTCAAAACTCAGGTTGGTGGACCCGTCACCAGGGTCGGGGTTCTCGGTCACTGACACATTGCCGCTGCCGAATGCATCCGGGCCAACGCTGTTGCCATTTTCAAACAGTTCAAAAGTGGCTGAACCATCCACATAATCAAGGCCATCGCCAAGCAGGTCGCTGAGGTCCAAATTATTAACCTGCACATAATCGGAAACCTGAATAGACAAGGTATATTCCAGTCGATCACCCGGTGTTGGCCCATTGCCTTGCGGATCGCTCACCAGCGCCACGCTTTTTTGTGTGGCAAGTGCCTTCGCAGTAATGATGTCCGAGTCTCTATCGGAAATCGCCTGTCCCTGGTAGGTACCTTCAACCGCAACCTGGTTGCGGACACTTTCCATCCCGCCGTCATTGATAACAATTGGATTGCCATTGGCATCGACGTCTGGCACATAGCCGTCAAAGGATACGACGATGTCACTGCCGGACAGGGTGCCGGTGACTGGCGTCAGGAAGGTCACGATTAGTTCGGCACCGGTGCTGGTCCCTAACGGTGGTTCGGTAAGCGTATAGTCCACGCCCTCTGTGAAGGGCCCGGCAGCACCGGTCACCGTGACGTTACCCAGGTAGAAAAAATCTACTGGCACTTGATCGGTAATGACCAAATTCTCCACCGTGGACATATCGGCGAGATTGACGTTCACGCGCCACACTACTTCCTCACTGGGGCCTGTGACCGTCTCGTTGTCATCATTGATCGACTGGTTATCGCCATCACCGTCGACGGCTTCTTTGTTCACCAGTAGCACCGTCGGTGTGATCGTATCGGAAACTGTCGGGCCCACGATCGGTGGGTCGATGTCGGGATTATTCAGCGGGTCTTCACCAAAGCAAAACCCGGGACGTGAAGTTACGCTAATCGGCACGCCTACCATGGCTCTCGCAGATTCATCCACCAGCACCGAAATATCCAGCTCAAATGCGGGCTGGTTGGGCGCGTAGGACCCAAACGGCAGGGTTATCGCCAACCAGGTCGCTCCCTCTACGCTATTGGCGGCGAGGGGAGGCTGGCCCGATTGCGTGGTGTCACAGGGATGAAACTCGACGATGGCACCGCTGCTGTCGGTCCAGGCACCGCCGGTAAAGGTGTAGGTTTCGAAGGCTAAATTCAGCCCGCCGCCGCTGACCGACTGCGGGACGAGTCCAGGGCCGAGTACGGTATCGACAATTGGTGCATAGCCGGTATCGGCTCCCACATTTTCAAAGGAAACCGTGATCGTGGTGGTTTCATTGATCAGGTCTTCCGCCGGTACACTCAGGGCGTTGGCTGGCCCTGCCGCCATCAATCCGTCCCATTCGCCCTGCAGCAATTTGGAAAATGCGATATCAGTTTCCACATTACCGCGCTGCTGCTCCAGATCCCAATCCCCACCAAGCCGGGCACTGCCGGTGGCGTCGTCGGAGGCTGCCACGTCGGAACCCGTTAGCGCGGCAAACTGATCGATAAATTGTTCACCAGTGGCACTAAACGCGGTATTACAGCCGTACAGTAAAATATCGGCATCCGCCCGCAAGTGGGCTTGCCAGCTTTGCAGCTGGGCGCGGTGGCTGTCCTCGCCAGACGCTTGCAGTGAGGCGAGCGATAGTTCCTCACCGCCGATGGTAATGCCTGCAGCATCGCCATGACTGACCAGATGGATAGCATCGAAACTTTGTCCACTCTGCGCGAGGAAGTCGGTAATGGTCTGCAGACTGTCATCGATATCCATTGCCAGCAGGGTTACGCGACGCTCACCAATGGTCAGGTACAACTTACTATCGCCCTCTTCGACGGTATCGGCCTGGCCGAGCAAATCATCCACCAGTGCCTGGGCATTATCCAGCTGCAAGTCAATCACCACCAGGGTATCGCGCGCATCGGATGCGGGTGTCAGTGCCTCACTATCCTGCGGGTCAACACCAGCCGCGCTGTGGGTGTCTGATTCCAGCGTTGTCGTATCCTCGGCCAACGCCGTGAGGGATTGGTTGGCATCAACGGCTACGGTGGCATCCAGCAGAATCCGCTTTTCCAGGGCGCGATGGACGCTGCTCAGCGGGCGGCCCTGACTTACGATCGTGTGCGCCAGGGATGACCTGGAAAATACCTTCGGTTCCATTGGGTACCTCTTGTCTGTTCCGTGTGGATAGACGGATCTGCTGCCTTATGGGTCGGCCCTTCCTTGGGCACGCCAAAAATGTGATTGAACGTCGCTCTTACATCACTCGCATGCTACTCACATGCCGCTCTCGCGAATGAACACGCCAGCAATGCGTTGTACCAGCATGTAGGCCAGGCTGACCGGCTCGCCGAATAGCACAAGGTGACCTGTGCGCTGCGCGGTCGTTGGTCGGGAAGCATTGGCGTGTGCGGCTGCGGGCGGAAATTCAAAACTGATGAGGTGCAGCGCGTCAGCCGCGCGCTCGCGATCATCCGCGAGGGTTTGTACTGGGCCGCCGAAGTTTGACGCGAGTGCCGGGTCCACCAGAGCGTGGGAGGCGATGTCCTCGATATTGCGCAGCTGCACGGTTACCGGGCGCCACTGGCCATCCAAAAATAAACGGCCGCGCCGCTGGGCATTGGTGGATTCCGATAACCGTGAGAATTGTTGTGTACTCGCATAGGCGCGGCCTGCCAGCGTATCTCGCGCGGCAATGCTGAGAAATGCCTGGTTAAGGGTGAGAAACTGGCCGACATGTAACCCTGGCAGCGTCCAGTCAACATTGCCGTCAACCTTGGCGAGAACCTGCAGTTGCTGTTTGTGCGTGTGTAATTGGCGGAGTAACTGCTGCTTGCTGAGTAGGTCCTGCAGATAGACGCCCTCGAGCACATCCAGGTTTTCAGCAAAGCGATCGGCTTGTTGCCTTTGCTGGAGTAGCGCCAGCTCGGCGCGGGTACGCTGTATTCGGTACTCAAGTTCGTCATCGGCCAACTCGGCAATGGGCTGGCCGGCGCGAACAAATTCGCCACGTGCAACGAGTAATGTGCGCAATTTTGCGTTCGCTGGTGCCATGAGTGTTTGCTGACTTTCAAAGTACGTGCTTGCCGGCAGCTGTATTGGCCATGGCAATGGGGCTAGTGCCAGTATAAGCAGCGTCGCAATACACCAGAGACTGGCCGAGCGAAACATGGGCAGTAGCCTCGTATTAGAGCGCGTTGGAGTGTGCGATTCTTGCTGCGCTGCAGAACTCTTCATGTGCCGACCTTTCGCTGCCCCGGTTTTTTTTGGCTGTGTGGACTGGATCTGGCGTTGGCGCTGCAGGTGTGACCAGAAGCCTTGTATCTCGCGCACCGCAGGTAGGACCACGAGCAGGCCGATGCACAAGAAAAACACCAGTATGCCGGCGGCCTTGAACAGCAGCTGGTAGGCGGCGTAGCTGATCGCTGCAAAAATCAATAACCGGTAGATCAGGCCCGCGAGTCCAAACGCGCCGAGCAGCTTGTGCCGGTATCCGGTAGGCCGTTGGGTGTCGCGAAGCAACAACGCCCAGCACCACTGCCGCAAGGTATTGGTGGCTGTTTGCTGCAAATTTCTTTCCCGAAGGAAGTCGCTCAACAGGTAATAACCATCAAATTTCATCAGCGGATTGGCGTTGATCAGCAGGGTGGTTACCAGCGATGTTGTGAACAGGTAAAACATCAGTGTGCGGATCACACCATCATTTACCAGGCACCAGATCAATGCTGCGGCAACGCCAAGACAGAGTTCAAATGCGACTCCTGCGGCTGAAATATGTAACCGTGCCTTGCGCGGCAGTCGCCATGCATCGGTGATATCGCTGTACATGATGGGCATCAACGCGATAAGCCCAACCCCCACACTATTGGCGCGAATGCCATAGAGGCGCGCGACGCTGGCATGTCCGATCTCATGGAACAGGCTCAAGAGCAGGTAGCAAATGAAAAAGGCGAGCCCACCGAGAGGGTTCCAGCTCGCGCTGAAGTAAGCAAGGAATTCGGTACTGTGTTGACCAACGGATATTGCGCAGAATAACGCGGTAACTGTGAGCAGCAGGTAGAACCCCGGTAGCGCTGTGGCGCGGGCAAGTGGACGCAGCAGGCGGCTGCTCAGGGTTGGGACAAACAGCGCACGGCGAAAAAATAGCGTTTTCTGCAGCCTGCCAAGACCTTGCTGCATGGGCGTGATCTGCGCACGCTTCTGTGCGAGCGCATCGCTGCTGTTTTGCAGGAGCTCATTGTCACTGGCAAAGCGAAAAATGCTCTCGATTTGCTGCGGCGAAATCCTGCAGCCCTGTTGCTGGGATAACGTACTGGCAATAGCTTCCGCGCTGCCCAGATTCCATTGTTGCAAGGTCAATAGCTCCAGCTCTCCCAGTTCCAGGTACTGCCCACGCAGTGGGTCGTAGAGCAGCCAGACTTGCGTAAGCGGGTCTTCCTCCATCCGGTGAAACTGCAGGTCAGAGCGCAACGGTCGCCAGGCGCTGTCATTGGATGGCGCTGAAGGGGAGGCTAGCGGTAGCGTGGTGGCGGCATGTGACACTGGTGTAGTTACCTCATACCAGAGCCTAAACGCCGAGCCAGCGACGGGCGGTGCTGATGGGTTTGCGCAGGAGGTAGTACACGAGCGGCACTCGTGCACCGTAGATGCGCGCATGGCCGCGGGTGTTGATCCTGATGTGTGGCTGGTCCTGCTCGATGGCCGCCAGCAGCCGATAGCTGGCGGGCTGGTTTTCCCCTTCGCTGGTAAGCAGGCTGTGGTACGTCAAATGGCCTGCAATTGGTGTGAGGGGGTTGGATTCTGCGTAGAACATCACCCGCGCTGTTTCCGGCAGCGCAATGGCATCGCTGGTTGGCAGGTCGATTTGAATTCTACGTGCATTCGGCTGCACAATTTCCATGACCTTTTCCCCTGCGCGAATGCGCCGCCCGATCCACGCGGCCGGGTCGGTGTAAATGGCTACCCCGGAGCTGGGGGCTCTGATGCGGGTTTTTTCCAGCTGTGAATGCTGGAACTCCAGGTCGAGTTTGCGGATGAATAGATCGGTTTCGGCCTGGGCGAGCTTGTAGCCAGCGGCGGTTTGTTGAAAGTTATATTGGCGTGCCATGCGCAAGCGTTCGCTGTAGAGCGCGATCTCCTGCTGCACGCGGTCAATTTCTGCGGTGACCTCCGCATCTTCCAGAGTGAACAGTAGTTGGGTGTTGTCCACGCGCGCGTTCGGTGGGACGTCGATTGTACGGATTACGCCATCGGTACGTGCCGACACGATGCGCGGCTCGATAGCGGCCAGGCTAGCGGGTGCCAGTACGCTCTGGCGTACCGGCAGCAAACTCACGGCGATAATTGCGGCGGCAAAAATCAGCGGGCGTCGCTGAATCCAGCGGCGCAGAGAAAAGGATTTTGTGCCGCGCAATGCGAGGAGGGCCTGGCGCACTGCGGCCGCCAGCTCCCGAAAAACTTCCAGTTCCTGTGGCGAGAGCGGGTGCCGGCGCAGGAGTGCAATGCAGCCCAGGTCTGGTCGCTTACGCGAATATGCATTGTCTGGAGCGTCCAGCGGCATCAACACCATAAGCTGCCCGCTCGCCGCGGCCTTGTTGTTTTCCTGCGAGTCAGTGTGCTGTGGGTCAACGTGCTGGCGGTCAATCGGTGGCGGGGAAGGAATCGCGACTTCCAGCGGACCCTTATCCAAGCTCTGCTGGATATTTTCGCGCACTAGCTTTTGCCAGCGCTGGGTATCGCAAGCGGTGTTGTCTACCGCGCTTACGTTTGAGGCTGCGGTAAGAGTCAGCCTGCTGCCAGAGAAAAACAGGCAGGTATCAAAGTTCAGCAAGAATTGACTGTCGCTACAGGCAATCTGTGCCACCTGCGCAACGTTGGCTGCCTGGCGCAGCTTTTTTTCCAGCGCCAGAAAACTGTTGAGCCGTTTCAGCAGGCGCGCATCCACTAGTTTGCCCCGACCTGTTGCGCTGCAACCTTGCCGAGGCTGTTGCCTCCATCCGGGGCAAAATAGAATTGCGCTTCGCCGCTCATGCCGGAGATCAATAGGGCGTTGATGCCAGGATTTTCTGCGTCAGATTCGATTGTGCCGATCACGCGCACGGTGCGGGTTACCGGGTCTACCAGTGGCACTATGCGTTGCACAGAGGCCGTGTAGGTGCGGTCGGTCTCGGTAATCGTGACCAGGAACGTGCTGTTGAGTGTAAGCTGGTCCAGCCAATCGGAAGGAACGATGGCCTCGACTTCCAGTGCCCGGTTGTCGACCAGTTCGAACAGGGGCATCCCCACTTCGGCACGCTGGTGCGGTTCCGCGTTGCGCGTGATTACAAAGCCACTAAACGGCGCGCGCACTTCACAAAATGAATGGCGGTGTTTCAGTACTTTGGCATTGGCTACGGCTTCGGCCAGCTGCGCCTCACTCTGCACCAGCTCCAGCTCGCTGATGTTGCCACCCAGCTTTTTGAGGGAAATATTTGCATTGCGTTGCCGGCGTGCGAGATCACGCTTGGACTCGGCACCTTCCAGTTCTGCCTGCAACTCGGTGCAGTCGAAGCTTGCCAGCAGGTCGCCTTTGCTGAAGCGGTCACCGGCGCGCAAGCGCACTTCGGTGACTCGCGCGGCGAGTTCACTGGATAGTTGCACCTTGCTGAGCGCATTGAGTTTTGCCGGCGCGGTAAACGGTTGGGCCGAGCACACGCTGGCGATGAGCAGGCAGCCAACGAGAGTGACCGCAGCGCGGGAAAGTAACGAATTGTTCATAGCAGTTACCACAGGTACATCCTTGCAGCGCTTCTGGGTTACCAGTGGGCGGCCGCTGCGCCATCTTCTTTTAATTCCGCTTCCCTTTGTTCGACACCCTCCGGGCTGTATCCACCCACCGGTAACAACTCGATACTGCCGCTTTGGGTGCGCATGTCTGCCACTTGTTGCTCAATCAACGGCAGTGGCTGGCGATAATCGATGTAGAACTCGGGCTGGAAACCCACAGCATTACTCAGGCGTCCGTTGGCGCTGCGCCAGTCGGCGTAGCTGACGTCGCGTCGCACACTGGAAAGCAGGGCCTGGGTATTGGCGTGAATGCTCTCCAGCTCGGTGCCCTGGCTGGATTGCCACCGGGCGTAGGACTGACTGGCGAGGGCGCTGTCGATTTCTGCCATTTCCACTGCGTAACCATGATTGAGACGCGCGCGGTGCATATGGCTGTAGGCGAGGTCCACCTGCGTGAGTACGGCAACGGTGAGTGCGGCACGACGTACATCGCCCAGCCGTTCACTGTCGCGGGCATAGCCAACCAGGTCGCGCCCGGCTACCACGGTACCGAGCAGGTCCCAGGTGAGGCGCAGGCTGCTTTCGGCCCAGTCGTTGTAGAGCAGGTAGCTGTTATCGTCGTAGAAATAGCCGCTGCGCAGCTCCAGGCCGGGCAGCAGTTGCAGGCAGGCCTTGCGGATTTCGGCGGCGGCGATGCGCTGGCGATAGTCCTCTTCGAGCAGTTCCGGACGGTTGCGCAGGCTGTACTGTTCAAGCTCCTGAATATTCAGTTCGGCAAAGGGGCTGCGCAAAATATCGCGCTGGCCAGCGCGCACGCTAAACGGGGTGCCCGGGGGCAGGCCCATCAGCGAAGCCAGCTCCATTTTGGCGCTGTGCATATCCCCTTCCAGCGCCAGCAGTTGCTGCATCAGGTCCAGCAAGTCGCGGCGATAGGCCAGGCTGGCCTCGGTCTGGCGCAGCCCACGCTCGGCGCTCTTGCGGGATCTTTCCAGGGCGCTGCGAGTTTGTGCAATCAGTGCGGGTAATTGTTCTTCTGCCCGCTGCGCGGCCGCGGCCATCCAGAAGGCGTACTCGACATCCATGATGACGTTGTGCATCAGCTTGCGCTGGCGTTCGATCGCAATCATCACCCCATCGGCCGCCTGCTTGGCGGACAGGTAGTTGATGCCAAAATCCAGCACGTTCCACGACAGTTCCAGGCCGGCGGTGCTGTAGGTTTTATCCAGGGAGGTTGATTGGGCGAGGGATTCGTTGCCGTTTACATCCTCGCTGCTGGCAAAGTGCTGCTTGTTGCGGTGGTTGTAGCCGGCACTGGCGGCGATTTCCGGGAGCATGTCCCAGCGCGCCAGGCTCAGGTTGCGATTGGCGACAACCGCTTCCATCAACTTCAGCCGGTTGTCCATGTTGTAGGCAATGGCGCGGGCGATCGCTTCGTTGAGATCGATGGGGTCGGTGACGGGCTCCTGGCTACCAAACGCCGTTTGCCAGTCGCCGCTGGCACGCTGGTCAATGGTTGCGTCATCCATTGCAACAGGTCGCACCGAGCAGGCGGACAGGATCGCGAGGGAAACACAAAATGACGCTAGAGCAGCCACAAATCGGGCCTGACGCATAACGCTGAGTCCTTTAGGTACTTATCGACTACTTGCGCGCGGTACATCTACGCCCGCTAAATCTAGTACACGTGTGCGGAATTGCAGCTCTGGGGCCGCGTCAGGGGGATATTTCGTCACCCTAATGAACTAGAAGACGCAGGCAGTGTTCTGAGGCACAATCGAGATCAGGTAGACGGAACTGCCATCCATAATAAGACAATAATAAACAGGAGCAGCGACGATGAGAGAGGCCCGAGCCATTGGCCAATATTGAGTTTCGTGGAGTCAGCAAGCGCTACGACGACGGTCCGCCGACGGTACCGGGGCTCGACCTGGAAATTCGCGATGGCGAAATGATGGTGCTGGTGGGACCCTCCGGCTGCGGCAAGTCCACCACCCTGCGCATGATCGCCGGGCTCGAATCGATTTCTGCCGGTGACCTGTATATTGGCGGTCACCGGGTCAATGACCTTCCCCCCAAAGACCGGGACATCGCCATGGTGTTCCAGAACTACGCCCTCTACCCGCACATGAGTGTGTTCGAGAACATGGCGTTTGGCCTGCGCGTACGCAATTTCCCCAAGCTGGGTATTGAAAGACGGGTGCGCGACGCGGCCGAAACCCTCGGGCTTGCCGACTTACTGCACCGCAAACCAGGGCAGCTGTCCGGTGGCCAGAACCAGCGTGTGGCGCTGGGACGGGCCATGGTGCGCGACCCGCAGGTGTTTTTGTTCGACGAACCCCTGTCCAACCTCGATGCGGAACTGCGCGTGCAGATGCGTGGCGTGATCCACCGCCTGCACCACCAGCTGCGCACCACCTCGGTCTACGTTACTCACGATCAGGTGGAAGCCATGACCCTGGGCACTCGTATCGCCATTTTGAATGGCGGTGAACTCATGCAGGTGGGCACGCCACTGGAGCTATATAACGACCCGGACAACACCTTTGTTGCGGGCTTTATGGGCTCGCCACCGATGAACCTGCTGCAGGTGGCGAACGATGGCCGACAACTGAGCTGCGACCTGCTCACGCTGCCCCACGGGCAACTGCAGGGGCTCAACCGGGAACTGCTGTTGGGGCTGCGCCCGGAGAAGCTGGTGTACGCGGCGAGTGCGCCCGCCAACTGGCCACGCCTGACGGGCAGTATCGAGCTGGTGGAGAGTCTGGGGGCGGAGATGCTGGTGCACCTGCGCGCCGGATCTGCGCAGCTGGTGGCACGACTGGCCGGGCTGCGCGCCTTCCCCCTCGGCGATACCCTCGAGCTCGCCTTTGATCCCACCGCGCTGTACCTGTTTGATGGCGCCAGCCAGCAGCGTATCCGTTCCGGGTGCGCCAGGGCAGGAGTCAGTCAGTGCTGAACTGGCGAGGCGCCCGGCACTCTCTGTGTCTATTGCGGCTGCTTGTACTGCTGTTGCTGGCCAGCCAGGTCAACGCCCGGGAAACCCTGTCCCTGTGGCACGGGTACCGCGGTGCGGAGCGCGTCGCCTTTGAACAGTTGATCGAAGACTTCAACCGCAGCCAGGGTGATATTCAGGTGAACGCGTTGGCGGTGCCATTTGGGGGCTACGCCGACAAACTGTCTGCCGCCCTGCCGCGCGGGCAGGGGCCGGATCTGTTTGTGTTTGCGCACGACCGCCTGGGCGGCTGGGCCAGTGCCGGGCACACGGTGGCCCCGATAGATCGCCTTGTCAGTGAGCGCTTGCGCCAGCGCTTCCCGCCCAACCTTATCGACGCGATGACCTTCGCCGGCGATCTTTACGGCCTGCCACTGGCATTCAAAAGCCCGGCCCTGATTCTCAATACTGACTTGGTGGCGACTGCGCCGGCGACCACCGACGACATGGTGGCCATCGCCCGCCAACACACCGACCGTAGCGCCGGACGTTTCGGCCTCACGTATGTTTACACCGAGCCGTTTTTCCACGGCATGCTGATGAACAGCTTCGGCCCGGGACCGTTTCGCCGCGGTGGAAGCCTGGACGTGGATAGCCCGGGCAATATCGCCTCCGTTGAGATGCTGGTGGACTGGGCGCGCGAAGAGCGGATTCTGCCGGAAGAACCCAGTAGTGCCCTGGTTACCAATTTGTTCAACCAGGGGCGCGCGGCAATGGCGATCAGCGGCCCGTGGATGCTCGGCGAGATTGCCCCTGAAGTGAATTACCGCGTGGTGCCATTGCCGCTGAATAGCGAAAGCGGCCGGCCGCTGGCGCCCTGGGTGGCGGTAGAAGGGTTATTCCTTTCTGCGCGCTCGGCCAACCCCGCGGCGGCAGTCGCGGTCATGGAATACCTTACCCGGCGTCAGTCGGCCGAGCGGATGGCCATTCAGGGTGGCCAGCTGCCGGCGAATACCCGCGCCTTCGCGCATCCAAGCATCGCCAATAATGACACGGCCATGGCGTTCCGGCGCCAGTTGGAAGAGGCGGTGCCGATTCCCAATCTGCCGGCCATGACCCTGGTGTGGGTGCCGCTAAAAAACCTGTTGAAGAAAGTGGTCAAAGGCGCGGCGCAGCCGGAGGCCGAATTGCATTTGCTGCAGCGCCAGTTGCAGGGGGATCTCGCGCGGCTCGAGCGCTCCCGTGAGCGCAGTGAGGTCACGGCGCAGGTGCCCATTTGGCTGTGGCTGGTGCCCGTTGCGTTGGTGCTGGCTGCGCTGTGGTTGTGGACACGCTACCGGCGGCGGCTGATGGCCAACTGGCATGCCAATCGTACGGCCTACTTGTACATTCTGCCGGCCATGCTGGGCATGCTGGTGCTGGTGTTCTTCCCGCTCCTGTATGGACTCATCCTGTCTTTTACCGACACTACGGTATTCAACGAGCACACCCCGCTGTGGTCGCGCTTTGTCGGCCTCGACAACTACGCCGCGATCCTTGGGGATTTCGACCTGTGGCGGGGCGAGGGCGTGGCGCGCAGCCTGGACTTCGACAATTTCTACTGGACCCTGCTGATCACTATTCTGTGGACCGCGAGCAATGTCATCCTCGCCGTGGGGCTGGCCCTGATCATGGCGCTGGCCCTGGACAAGCCGATCTTCGGGCGCAATGCCTTCCGCCTGCTGTTGATACTGCCCTGGGCCATTCCCAACTACATTACCGCGCTGGTGTGGAAGGGTATGTTTCACCCGCAGTTCGGGGTGATTAACCAGGGCCTGCAGGTGCTGGGGGTGGCGCCGGTGGCCTGGTTTGACTCCATCGGCGCGAGCTTTTTCACCGGCGTGGTCACCAATGTATGGCTGAGTATCCCGTTTATGATGGTGGTGATCCTCGGGGGCCTGCAGTCGATACCGCGCGAGCTGTATGAGGTGGCGCGAGTAGAGGGCGCCGGACGCTGGTTCCAGTTCCGCTCCATCACCCTGCCACTGCTGAAACCGGTGCTGATCCCGGCGGTGATCCTGTCGGTGGTGTGGACCTTCAACATGTTCAACGTGATCTACCTGGTGAGTGACGGTGCCCCGGCCGGGGCCAACGATATCCTGATCACCAAGGCGTTCCGTATCGGTTTCGAGAAATATCAGTACGCCTACGCGGCGGCTTATTCGATCGTGATCCTCGCCCTGTTGTTCTGTTACGCGGTATGGCAGATGCGGGTGAGCCGGACCATGGAGGCGGTGCGATGAATGCTGTGATTGGCCGCCTGGGGCAGGGCAAAGCGGTTGCGCTGAGGCGGGCGCTGCGGGATATCTTTAGCTGGCGCTTCGCGCTGCTGATTGTCTCCGTCCTGATCGTAATCTATCCGCTGCTGTGGGTTGTGAGCCTCGCCTTCTCCGGGCAGCAGTCGCTGACCCTGGTGCAGTTGCCCCCCGATGCGGGTGTCGGGCAGCAGCTGCTGGCCCTGGTTCCGTTGCCGGAGCAGTGGACCCTCGCCAACTTTCGCGCGGTATTGACCGAGCAACCCTTCCTGCGCTGGATCGGCAACAGCCTGGTGGTCGCGGTGGCTACCACTATCGTTGGCCTGAGCTTGAGCTGCACGGCCGCCTATGCGTTTTCTCGCTTCCGCTTCGCCGGGCGCCAGCGGGGGCTGACCCTGTTCCTGATTTCGCAGATGTTCCCCGCGGTGCTGATGCTGATCCCGCTGTATGTCATCGTGGTGCAGTGGCTGGGGTTGGGGAATTCCTGGCTGGGATTGATTCTGGTGTACGCCATTACCGCACTGCCATTCTGCGTGTGGATGCTGAAGGGGTACTTCGACTCCTTGCCCTACGAGATCGAGGAGTCCGCGCTGCTGGAGGGCGCGAGTCGCTGGACCATCTTCATCCGCATCATCCTGCCGCTGGCACGCCCGGCCATCGCGGTTACCGGCCTGTTCGCCTTTATGACGGCCTGGAACGAGTTCATCCTGGCCTCAATTTTTATGGATGATGAATCCCGCTACACGGTGCCGGTGGGCTTGCGCTTCTTCGTCAGCGACTACGCCTCGGAGTGGGGCTACTTCGCGGCAGGGTCTATTCTGGTGTCTCTGCCGGTCATTTTGTTGTTTTTGTCGCTGCAGAGGTTTCTCGTGTCCGGGCTATCTGCGGGTGCCGTGAAGGGGTAGGCCGGACGAAAAATTTGGTTGTTTCGTAGTTTTATTACGTAGCTGGGGTGGCGCAAGCTTCCTCCCAAGCTGGCTGGTTTCTGCATTTTCGGGCGGTTTTTTGTGCTCAGGGTCTGGAATTTATTGTCTGAAATCATTACCTTAGCGCGCCTTCGCAGCACTTTTGTAAATTTACTACAGGGCCTTGAGCCCCTCGTGTCGACCCAAGGAACGCATTCATGACCAGAATCGTCGCAGATATCGGCGGTACCAACGCCCGCTTTGCGGTGGCCATTCCGGAAGGGACGGGTTATCGGCTGGATGCTATTCAGGTGGTGAACTGCGCGCAGTTTGGTGACTTCTACGCTGCAATGAGTCAGTGGATTGAGGCGCTGCCGTGCGAGATGCCAAAAGAGGCGTGCGTCGCGGTGGCGGGCCCGGTGGAAAAGACCCCGCAGGGCGGTCGCGTGACCATGACCAACCTGGGCTGGGATATTCGCGCTGAAGAGCTGTGTGCGCGTTTTTCACTTGAACGCGCGCTGGTTGTGAATGACTTTGCCGCGTTGGCGCTGTCGCTGCCGCGCCTGCCGGAAAATGACAAGTGGGCCCTGCGCGATGTCCCCGCGCAGCAGGGCGGGCCGATGGTTGTACTTGGCCCGGGTACCGGCCTCGGAGTAGCCGGCTTGGTGAGCGAAGGCGGCAGCTACCGCGTGGTGCCGGGCGAAGGTGGCCATGCCAACCTCTCCGCCGGCAGCGAGCGCGAGCTGGAGCTTCTGCGGATCCTCGCCCGCGAGCAGATGCCGGTATACAACGAGTATGTGCTGAGTGGTGGCGGGCTGGTAAACCTCTACCGCGCAGTGTGTGCCCTGCACGGCCGCCCGGCGGAAGACCTGACCCCGCCTGACGTAAGCGGTCGCGGCCTGGATGACTCCGACCCAATGTGTCGCGAAACCCTGATCGACTTCCTCAATTTCCTCGGCAGCGCCGCCGGCGACGCCGCCCTCTACTACGTTGCCCGCGGTGGCGTATTCCTCGGTGGCGGCGTGCTGCCACGCATCGAATCCCTGTTGCCGGAAAGTGCATTCGAACAGCGCTTCGTCACCAAAGGCCAGCTCGGCGACTGGTTGCAAGGTGTCCGGGTGGAGGTTCTGAAGGCCGGCTATCCGGCGCTGATCGGTGCTGCTGCCTGGTTGGAGCGCTAAGCAAACCTCTCCCTTTTTTGGCTCTGGGTTTAGCGGGTGTAGAATTGCTCTGGTCAAATTTTGGCCGATATGTATAATCCGCCCGCGATGGTGACCTCGGCCGGCTCCATTTCCTCCTCAAAACGTCTGCCGGCCCTTAATTCTCCCTCCTCCTCCCCCCCTGGGGGTGGAGGCTAAGGATATTGGGTAGGCCTAGGATGGCGGTACTCACCATAACCATAAATCCAAGGGAGAAGATGATGAGTCTGACCAACAAGCGTTTTCGCCCGGCGCTGCTGTCCGTAGCTATTGCTGCGACCGCGAGCTCAGCCGGCGTATTTGCCCAGGAAGAGGGAAACACCTCACTGGAAGAAATTACTGTTACCGGTTTCCGCAAGAGTGTGATGGACTCTATCGGAACCAAGCGCGACGCCTCGTCGGTAGTAGAAGCCATTTCTGCTGAAGACATTGGCAAGCTGCCGGATTCCTCTATTGCTGATGCAATCTCTCGTCTGCCGGGTTTGGCGACCCAGCGTCTGGACGGTCGTTCAAGCCGTGTATCCATCCGTGGCTTCGGTGAAAATGAGAGCGCCACTACCTTCAACGGTCGCGAGCAGGTTTCCATCTCTGACAACCGCGGTGTTGAGTTTGATCTCTACCCATCCGAGATCATGAGCGGTGTTACCGTTCACAAAACCCCGCAGGCCAGTATCGATGCTGAAGGCATCGCCGGCGTGATTGACATGCAAACCGTCAAGCCGCTGGAGCGCGGTGAGCGCACTGTGCAGTTCAACGGCCAGATGGAAATGACTGGATTCGATAAGTTGAATCCAGACGGCGAAGATCAAGGCCAGCGTTTCACCTTCTCTTATATTGACCAGTTCGCCGATGACACCATTGGTGTGGCACTGGCTGTAAACTCCATGAGCTCTCCGAGCCAGGAAGAGCGCTGGAACTCCTGGGGTTACCCTGAATTTGAAGTAGATGGTGAGCAATACTCAATTCTTGGCGGTGCCAAGCCATTCGTACGTTCTTCTGTACTGGATCGTGACTCGGTCATGTTGGTTGTTCAGACTCAGCCCAATGACCGCCTGAACACAACCTTTGATGCTCTGTACGTAGATTTTGCTGACGAAAAAATTCTGCGCGGTATCGAAGTGCCGTTTGCTTGGGGCCAGGGTTCCCTGTCTGCAGATTTTGCTGACGTTGATCCTGCGACTGGCTTTATCACCAGTGCAAATACCGACGGCCAGCGCGTAGTCGTCCGTAACGATTTTGAAAGCCGCAAGGCGGAGCTGACTTCTTTCGGCTTCAATGCCGAGTTTGAAGCGACCGACGATCTGCAACTGGAGTTTGATGTCAGCCACTCTGCGGTTGAGCGTCAGATCTGGAGCTTCGAAAGCTACGCGGGTACCGGCCGTGGTAACGACAACGGCGTTGCCGACAACCTGAGCTATACCTTCAAGCCGGGCAACACTGGAGTGAACTTCACTCATGAACTGGATTACAGTGATTTTGACCTGATCCAGCTGGGTGGCCCGCTGACTTGGGGTTGGAGCCAGGCGCTGAATGACAGCCTGGGTATTACTGGCACTCCGCTGGAAAACTCTGGTCAGGACGGCTTCCTGAATACTCCGGAAATTGATGACGAGCTGACCTCGTTGAAACTGGCTGCGACCCAAATGGTTGAAGCTGGTATCGTCAATGAAATTAGCTACGGTATCTCTTACCGTGATCGCGAAAAGACCAAGCGCTCGCAGGGTTACTACATGACCCTTGCAGGTTTCCCGACTGAGTTTGAAGGCACTCTGGTTGTTCCTGAAGAGTACCGTCTGGGTAGCACGTCCCTCGACTTTATCGGTATGGGTGACATGGTTGCGTACGACGCACGCGGCCTGCTGCGCGATGGTTACTACACCCTGACCGACGAAGCTTTGACTGGTATTCAGCACCTCACCGGTTCTTACACCGTGCAGGAAGCGGTTACCGCTGCGTTTGTACAGGCTAACTTCGAAACTGAAGTTGCAGGCTTCCCGCTGACAGGTAACCTGGGTGCGCGCTACGTGCACACCGACCAGCGCTCCGAAGGCTATGCCGGTGATGTTCTAGACGGACTGGTTGTCGGTGTTGAGAACAACGTTGATCACGACTACGGTCATTTCCTGCCCAGCTTGAATATGGCGCTGGCACTGACCGATGCCCAGACCGTGCGTTTTGGTGCTGCCAAGACCATTTCCCGTGCACGCATGGATGAGATGAACTCTTCCGTAAGTGTCACCCCGGGTACCAATGAAGATGCTAACGGTAACTTCTGGTCTGTGGGCGGCGGTAACCCTGTGCTCGAGCCGAAAGAAGCTATCGGCGTAGACCTTTCCTACGAAAACTACTTCAGCGAAGAGGGTTACTTCTCTGTTGCGCTGTTCTGGAAAGACCTGAGCAACTGGCATTTTGATGACAACTACGTAGTCGACATCGCTGAAATGCCTGGATACGATCCATCGCGAGCCCCTGCTGGAGCTGGTTCTCTGGCGACTCGCTACAGTAAGGTGAATGGTGGCGGTGGTACGCTGCAGGGCTACGAACTGTCTGGCTCCCTGCCGTTCAACATCTTCCATGAGAGCCTTGATGGTTTTGGTCTTATCGCCAGCCACACTGGCCTGAGCCAGGACATCGAAAACCTGAATGGCGATGAGTATGAACTGCCAGGCCTGTCTGAGAGTATCCAGACTTTCACTGTGTACTACGACAACCACGGCTTCTCTGCTCGTACCAGCCTGCGTAAGCGCGATGACTTCAAAGGCGAAGTGTACGGTACTGGCTTCAAAACCGAACAGGTGGACGTAGTTGGCGAAACCCTGGTTGATGCGCAAATTGGTTACGATTTTGCGGAGTCCGGCATCAGTGGTCTGGAAGGACTGTCCGTATTCCTGCAGGGCCAGAACCTGACCGACGAGCCGTTTACCACCCTGAGTGGCGACAATTCTTTGCAGGTTCGCGACTACCAGAGCTACGGCAAGACTTACCTGATGGGCTTCAGCTACAAGCTGTAATGCCTAGGTTAGTCTAGACCTTAGGTCGAAAGCCCTTGCAACCTGTGTTGCAGGGGCTTTTTTTTGTCTGGGCGTTCTTATAAACGCATGTGGGATGGTGTTCCGAGCAATGTATACTTTTTGCTAGATTAGCAGTGCAGCATCCCACAAGACTCTTTCATTGACAGGCTTGCGAAATAACGTGAATAACAAAGTAGTAAAAAATCTGGTTATCTTAGGTGGCGGCACGGCCGGCTGGATTACGGCCGCGCTGATGTGCAAGGTGCTTGGCAAATCAATCAACATTACTCTGGTTGAGTCGGACAAGATTGGTACCGTCGGCGTTGGTGAAGCCACCATCCCGCCGATCATTAACTTTAACCAGGCACTCGGTTTAGACGAGAAAGAATTCCTGCGTGAAACCAAGGGTACTATCAAGCTGGGTATCCAGTTCGAAAACTGGTTGACGCAGGGTGATAGCTACATGCACGCCTTCGGCACGATCGGTAAAAATTTTCCTTTCTGTGACTTTCACCATTTTTGGGTTCGCCATCGCCAGAATGGCGGAACGGAAAGCCTTTGGGATTACTCGCTGAATTATCAGGCTGCAAAAAACAATAAATTTTCCCCTTTGAGCCAGATCAAAGGTACTAACCTGCCGGGCATTTCATACGCATATCACTTTGATGCGGGTCTGTATGCGCAGTTTTTGCGCAAGTATGCAGAGGCCAAGGGTGCCACGCGTATTGAAGGGACCGTAGATGAAGTCAAGCTCAACCCTGAAAGTGGCTACGTCGAAAAATTAGTTCTAGAAGGTGGCAACGAGGTACAGGGCGACCTGTTTGTTGACTGCACCGGTATGGCTGCAATGCTAATTCACAAAGCATTGGGAGTCGGCTATGACGATTGGTCTCATTGGCTACCATGTGACCGTGCGCAGGCCGTACCCAGCGCGCTGGTAAAACCCATTGTCCCTTATACGAGGTCGATTGCACATGAAGCTGGGTGGCAGTGGCGGATACCGCTGCAGCATCGCACAGGTAATGGGATAGTGTATTCCAGTCGCCATTGGACAGATGAGCAGGCGCGCGAAGTTCTCATTTCCAATCTCGACGCGGAACCCCTCGCAGACCCGAAAGTAATTCGCTTCCGCACTGGTCGTCGACGTGAGGCGTGGCGTAAGAATGTTGTGGCGATTGGGCTTTCCAGCGGGTTTTTGGAGCCGCTGGAGTCAACCAGTATTCATATGATTCAGTCTACAGCTACGCGGCTGATAAAATGCTTTCCACATCGCGGAATTCGTGCGGAAGAGGTGGCCGAATACAATCGCCAGTCTCAGGTGGAAAGTGAGCGCATTCGCGATTTTATCATTCTGCATTACAAGGCTAATCAGCGTCGCGACAGTGAGTTCTGGCGACAGTGTGAGGAAATGGCGGTTCCGGATTCCCTGCAGGAGAAAATAGAGTTGTTTCGCAAGTCTGGGAAGGCGTTTAGGGATTTTGATGATTTATTTACTGAGGTCGCATGGCAGCAGGTGCTTATCGGGCAGGGTGTAATGCCTGAGGATCATCATGTGATAGCCGACGGACTAAGTGATAGTCAGCTGACTGATTTGATGGGTAGCTTGCAGACCCTGATCCAGGGTACGGTAAAGCAGCTACCTTCCCACGAGCAATTTCTTGCCAGTATTCAGGGCGCGGCCAAATAATTGTGCTTAGTTAATACCCGCCTCCTGCTTGCAACCTGACCTCCTGCGTCGGGGGTAGGCAGAGGGCGGATTTTTGCGGCCGGTACTTATTCGCTTTTACATTGCGCACCAAATAGCCAAGTCGCTGCCAGCGGAAATTCTTCCCGCCAGAACGCTTCATTGTGCGCACCTTGCGGGTCCAGCTCCGCATGCCATTGCGCTGCGGGCACATTGTTCTCCAGCAGCGCCTGCATCTTGCGATGCCCCGCGCTCATCTCGTCGCCCTCCAGTGCTCCGGTTAACAGATAGGTGCGGGTTTCCTGCAACCGCGGGTTACGTTTAGTCGAGTCAAACATCTGCGGTGCTATCCAGTAGGACGGGGAGAAGATTCCGGCCATGCCGAACACATCCGGATAGCGGTTGATGGCGTGGTTCGAGATCAGCCCGCCCATGGAGCTTCCCATTACCGCAGTATGTTTACGCCCAGAGAGCGTGCGGTATTCGCGGTCGACAAGCGGCTTCAGTTCTTTCACCAGGAAGTCCACATAGGCATCCCCTTCGCCGGCACCAAAACGTTCGTTGTCGTAGGGGTTAAGTTCGGTCATGCGGTGCTCGCCACCGTTGTCGATACCCACAACAATCAATTCGAGCCCACACTGTGCCGACAACCGGTTGAGGCTCTCATCCACGCCCCATTCACCCGCATACGAAGTGGCGTTATCAAACAGGTTCTGGCCATCGTGCATGTACAGCACGGGATAGCGCGTGTCGGAGCTCTGGTAATCCTCGGGCAGGTACACGCGATAACTGCGTTCCCGTTGCAGGGTGCGCATTGGGATGGCGGGGATGACGTGCACATTTGGCTCGGCGGTGGAGTTTGTGGCTGGTGATACGTCGGCAATCGCGGGCAGGGTCGCAAGCCACAAGGCGGCCAGGGTGAGCTTGTTATACATTGTTGTCTCTCTTGCAGCTGGGGCAGTTTGGCAGTATCTGATGTCTGGCGTAAGCGTGCTTCAGCCTTGGCTGGGGAGGAGGGGCACGCAGGCACGAATAGCGGGAAAGGGGGTGCCCCGCACGGGCGGGGCTAGAGGGTGCTGAATCAATGCGCAGTATTGGTAAACGCGTTACACACCATTACATCGATATCCAGCGAGCCGATGACACGCTCGGCGGTGTTGCCGCGCAGCAGTGAGCCGGTTTCGCCGTACTGGTTCAGGGTGCCCATGACGACCAGTTCTGCGTTGATCTCTTTGGCGATCTCCGCAACCACTTCGTTGGTATAGCCCTGCTTCACGTGAATGCGATCAGTTGGTACGCCGGTTTTAGTGGCCAGTTTGGCCAGGGCGCCGCGATCCGGGTATAGCATGGAGTCGAGGTAGGCGTTTACCAGGTGCAGTTCGGCTCCATATACCTCGGCAATGTAGCTGGCGCGCTCGGTGATCTGGCGGTTCAGTTGGCGTTGCTGGGTGGTCTGCGCCTGATAGTTGACGGTAGCTAGAACAACCTTACGGCGGTCCTGTGCACCGGGGCGAATCAGTACTACCGGGCATTTGGCCTGCTTCAGTACCTGCCACTTGGATTCGGCGAAGGTGAAGCGGCTGCTGCTGCGGGCGTGGACCGGCAGGTAGATCATTTCTGCGTTGCAGCGCTTGGATTCCTGGATGATGGCTGCCTGCCAGTCGCTCGACCAGCACACGGTGATATCGAACTCCACCCCGGCCTCTTCAATCGGCTTGCGAATCTGGTCGCGGAACCAGAATTCATCACGGAACAGGTGATCATTCACCGCGCGGGTATCCACGGCTTCACCGTCAACGGCGACGAATACGGCCAATTTGGGTTGTGGGTTGCGCTCACGGGCGGTGGCCAGGGCGCGGTCCAGGGCTACGTGGCGCTCATCGTTGGGGTCTACCACCACGAATACGACGGGTTTGTCCTGCATGTTCACTCCTACAAATTTGGAAATCTGGTCCCTAAGTTTTCTCTCTGCGCAGTGTTTGTTCTTCTCCGACGCAGAGTCACCGCCCCTGTTGTTATTGGCTGTCTGTGCATGTGGGCGGCCCCTCGGACGGGGAGTCAAGATTATCACCGACCGTCGATTTTTTCATCTACGCCCCGCCGCGGGAGGATGAATCTGGGGGGGGAGCGGGGTACATTAGGGTTATGTGATGACCGTTCTGTAACAACGGAGGGAAGATAATGAGAAAAATGACCAGTTTGGCGGCCCTGATTTCAGCGGCAGCCCTGACCATGAGCGGATGTACCGACAGCGACGTCGAGCCCGCAAAGAGCGCCTCTGCGGCAGCACCGGCAGCGCAGAATGTAGCCCAGACTGAGCCGGCCAGCGACAAGAGCGCGGCCACCGATCCGTTCTGGAACAACGCGACCATCTACTTCATGCTCCCGGACCGTTTCCACAACGGTAACCCGGACAATGACCTGTCCTACGGCCGTAAAGGCGATGCCGCCCATATGCGCGGTTTCCACGGTGGTGACCTGCGCGGTGTGATCCAGAAACTCGAAGAAGGCTACTTTACCGACCTGGGTGTCGACGCCATCTGGATGTCTCCGATCATCGAGAACGTGCACGGCTACGACGAGGGTGACAAGCGCACTTACGCGTTCCACGGCTACTGGCCGAAAGACTGGACCACCGTGGATGCCAACTTCGGCACCGAAGAAGAGCTGGCGGAGCTGATTGCCAAAGCGCGCAGCAAAGGTGTTCGCATCTTTCTGGACGTGATCATCAACCACACCGGCCCAGTTACCAGCGAAGATCCGCTGTGGCCGTCCGACTGGGTGCGTACCAACCCGCAGTGCGATTGGAGCAGCTTTGCCCAGAATGTCACCTGTGCGCTGACCGACAACCTGCCAGATATCCTGACCGAGAGCGAAGAGCCGGTGGACCTGCCGCCTCAGCTCACCGAAAAGTGGCAGCGTGAAGGCCGCCTGGAGCAGGAAGTTGCTGAGCTGGATGCCTTCTTCGAGCGTACCGGCTACCCGCGTGCGCCCAAATACTACATCGTGAAATGGCTGACCGACTGGGTGCGTGAATACGGTGTGTCTGGCTTCCGTGTCGATACTGTTAAGCACGTTGAACCGGAAATCTGGAACCTGCTGAAGAAAGAAGCGAGCCTGGCCTTCGCTGAGTGGAAGGCAAACAATCCGCAAGACAAACTGGATGATCGTGAATTCTTCATGGTCGGTGAGGTTTTCCATTACGGCGTGAACAATTTCGCCAGCAGTGAAGGCCGTTACTACGACTTCGGTGATCGCAAGGTCGATTTCTTCGACCACGGTTTCGACAGCCTGATCAATATGGGCTTCGCGGCCCACGCCTCCCAGGATATGGAAAATATCTTCAGTGACTACTCCAGCATTCTGCATGGTGGTGAGCTGGAAGGTGTTGCTGTCCTGAACTACCTGGGCTCTCACGATGACCACCACTCGTTCGATCGCGAGCGCAAGCAGGTGAAAAGCGCTGCTCTGAAACTGATGCTGGCACCGGGTGGCGCACAGATTTACTACGGTGATGAAATTGCCCGCCCAATGATTGATGAGCAGGCCTACGGCGATGCGTCCATGCGTGTGCCGATGGACTGGGACAGCATTCAGCAGAGCGAAACCAGCGAGATCCTGAGCCATTGGAAAAAGCTCGGTCAGTTCCGTCAGTCACATATGGCGGTAGGTGCTGGTGTGCACAAGCAGCTGAGCGAAGCGCCCTACATCTTCTCCCGTACTTTGGAGCGTGATGACACCGAAAGCGATCGTGTCATGGTTGCAATCGATATGCCGGCCGGTGCGAAAAGTGTAAAGGCGGGTGATGTATTTGCCGAAGGCGCAGTAGTAAAAGACTACTACTCTGGTACCGAAGCGGTTGTCGAAAATGGCGAGCTGAAATTTGATACTGCATTCGACATTCTGCTGCTTGGCCAGAGCGAAACCAGCCAGGTGAGCGCGCGATAACTATTGAGTAACGAATTTTCGAAGACGTATTTCGAGTCCACATACATCCTTGTGTGAACCAACCCTCTCTTTCTCGTCGAAAGGTTTGCCGATATCAGTGTTCTGATATCGGCTTTTTTTTGCCTGCCATTTCTGCAAGTTGTGCATGTTTTCACAATTCTGGCGGGGCCGATGACTACGCCCCGGGGGGGAGGAGGTACGCCTCGGTAAAAAAGGAGTAACGTAAAAGCTCGCCCCAAAAAAGGGCGTGACAATATACTGAGAGGTCGTCAGTAAAATAATAAAAGCCGCATGTATAACCATGACGGTCGTCCGGATAACAATAACTCCCGGAGCACAGCGATGATTTCTGCCCTGAAGAAAGCCGGAGTGGCTCACTCCGTTGCTAGCCTTTGCCTGCGTGTTTTTCTTACGCTGGCATTACTCCTTCCATTAAGCGCGAGCGCGCAAACCTGGTCTGAAGCCTGGTTCCGCGGCACCCCGAATAACTGGGGCACCACGGCGATGGAATACGATGCCGATGAAGGTGTCTGGTTCACCGAGCAGACTTTTGATGCCGCAAACCCGCGCTTCAAGATCAGTCACTACGAGAACTGGGATGAAGCTTACCCGGCAGCTGACTATCAGGTTAGTAATGGCCGCTATCGCATTACCTTCGACGATGCCCGCAAAGCGATTAGCGTAGCCGAAGTGGTCGAGCCGCCGCCCGAAAATTCCCCAACCAGTATCTGCTTCGATAATCCAGGTAATTACGCACAGCCGCATATTTATTTCTGGAATGCGCAACCCGGCGGTAGTGTGAATAATTTGGCGGGCTGGCCCGGCAATGCGATGACCGCATCGGGCGACTATTTCTGTTACGACTTTGAGTCACACCTGAATAATGGCGTGATGCCAACTTCACTGAGCATCATTTTCAACAATAATGGTGCGCCGCAAACTGCGGACCTTACCTACGACGGCAACCCCTGTTACATCCAGAACCAGTGGCAAGCAGCTGATGCTTGCGGACTGGACTCCGAGCCGGTAGTCGATCTGCCGCCTACCACGCGCCCATTGCTGGAACAGCCGCTGAATTTCCCAATTTCCGGTAATGTCACCGGCGGTAGTTACCGTTTTGAAATCGCCTACCCGAATCTTCAGGGCCAGTTTATGTCCCCGGTGATGGTGATTTCCGATGGCATTAACGATTCCATCTACGTGGTGGATAAATCTGGCTCCATTTTCATTTTTCCGAACCGGGAAGATGTGGCGCCCGGCGAAGTGAGTACCCTGTTGAATATCGACAACGAGGTGCGCAACTACCACGAGCAGGGCCTGCTCAGCATGGCGTTCGACCCCAACTACGCCAGCAACGGATATATTTATATTTATTACATCCACGGCACCGACGATAACGAACGCGCCCCGGATGGCAGTTACGGCGACGCGATCCTCGCGCGCTGGACAGTAGATAATCCCAGCAACCCGACCCAGGTGGTTGCCAACTCCAATGTGGAAATCCTGCGTATTCCGCAGCGTGGCCCGGACCACAAGGGTGGCATGATGCAGTTCCACCCCGAGGACAATAACCTGTACCTCGGTGTTGGTGATGGTGCCTACGGCCACAGTGCCACCATGAGTTACCCGGAAGACCCCCGCACCAATAACGGCGCACAGGAAACCGATAACCTTCTCGGTACTTTTATCCGCATTAAACCGCTGGCACAGCCGGTGGACGGCAAGTACTACGAAATTCCCGCAGATAACCCGTTTGTTGGTGCACCCGGATTCCGCGAAGAAATCTGGTCTTATGGCCACCGCAACCCATGGCGCTGGAGCTTCGATACCGAGGCGCCGTACACCCTGTGGGAAACCGAAGTCGGCCAAGCGGGCTTCGAAGAAGTCAATCTGATTGAAAAAGGGAAGAACTACGGCTGGCCGGTGTGTGAAGGCACCAACAACCGTGGTGACCTTGGTGGCGACCCCGCTAAAAACTGCAGTACCGATTTCGAACCGCCGCGCGATGGTTACGCCCATCCCACCGGTTACTCCATTATCGGTGGCGTGGTATATCGCGGAAATTCGCTGCCAGGCCTGAGCGGTCGTTTCGTTTTCGGTGACTACGTGACCAAACGTATCTGGTCGATTGTCGACGGCGAAGCCAAGGAGTTAATCAGCGAAGCTTTCCCGGAAAATATCGCCTCATTCGGTACCGACCTGAGTGGTGACACCTTGTTGGTCTCCACCTACGGTGTGGAGTACGGCGGCCAATCGACGATCTACAAAGTTGTCGATGACGATGCGCAAAGTGCGGTGATACCGGCAAAACTTTCTGCCACCGGATTGTTCGCCGATGTGCAAAACCTGGTGCCGGTTTCTGGCGTACTGGAATACGACCTGAACACCGATGGCTGGTTTGACGGCTCCGATACCCGTCATTTTATTGCCCTGCCGAACGACAGCCAGATCACATTCGACGGTACCAATAACTGGGACCTGCCGATCGGCTCGGTACTGGTAAAACACCAGAGCATTGCTACCGCAGATAACCCAGCCAAGCCATTTACCACGTCTGTGCTGTTTCGGCAGGACACCGGTAATTGGCAGGCCGCAAACTATTACTGGAACAGCGATGGTAGCGACGCTGACCTGGTTACTGAATCACTCACAGTGATGGACGGCGGTATCGAGAACCGTCAGAGGGCCGTGCAGTCTGCCGCCGACTGCGGATCCTGTCACATCGGAAGTGGCAGTCGCGAGCCTCTGGCGGTACATACTCGTCAGCTGAACAAAAACCTCCAGTACGGCGAAGGTGCTGAAAGCATCGCTAACCAGCTGGATGTGTTCAACAACATCGCACTGTTTACGCAGAATATTGGTGGTGCCGATACCCATGGCAGCTTTGTTGATGCGGAAGATACCGGTGCCGATCTGGACGAGCGTGCGCGCGTCTACCTCGACACCAACTGTTCGCACTGTCACGCCAGCGGCTTTATGGATCTGCAGTACGACACGCCGTTGGACGAAATGCGTCTGGTAAACGTGGAAACCACCGGTGGTGCCGCACGCCTGCGTCCGTTCGATCATGCCAGCAGTCTGATCTACATCTATCAGACCACCGATAACAACCGCATGCCTAAGGGCACCCTGTATACCAACCCAGTGGCAGAAGCTCTGTTCCGCAATTGGATTGACAGCGTCAATGCGCAGAAGGTTGGTATCGTGGTGCGTGCCGATGACAATCGCCTTAATGCGGGTGACGCATTGAACGTCGATGTACTGGCACTGTACGACAACGGATTTACCGTACCGGTGGATGTTGCTCCGAGTGTGACGTCGAGCAATTCGTCGATCGTAACGGTGGAGTCGGTGAACCAAAGCACTATCGTGTTGCGTGCGGGTACCACTGAAAATGGCACCGCGACGATTACCGTGCAGCAGGGTGGATTTACCGAAACTCTGGATGTCGAAGTCACGGGTATTGAGGTCAGTATTACCAAGCTGGAAATCGCCCCCGGCAATGTCGCCCTGGATAGCAGTCGCCAGCTGGTTGCCTACGGTGTGCGTGCCGACGGTACGCGCGCAAATGTATACGGGCAGGTTGTTTGGTCCGTGACCAGCGGCCCGGCGACTATTGATCAAAGTGGCCTGGTTACCCGTAATGGGCAAGGCGCGGTTACGGTGCAAGCCGTGTTGGGCGAGTTCACCGCAACGGCCACTCTGGAAGAGGGCTTTAATGGAATTGCTGTCCGTTACGACAATCCGGAAGGTTGGGATCAGGTATTCGTCCACCTCTGGGTAACCGTAAATGGCCAGGACCAGGCGCTCACTCAGTGGCCTGGGCTGTTGATGTCCGGTCCCGATACCGAAGGTTGGTGGAGCCATTCAGTAGACGAAGCTGATCTGGAAAATGGTGAAGTCAATCTGGTGTTCAACAGTGGGAACGGTCAGCAGACCGGTGACCAGCGCAACATCAATGAGTCCTCCAGTTTTGTCGGCGGTGCCTGGGAACCGTGGGTTCCGGAAGCGCCGGTGGGTGGCGACACCTCGCGTGTGTCGGTGATTGGCGGAACCACGGCCGATGGCGAGCGCGATTATGCAATCGGCAGTGTGATTACCGTGAATGCAGATGCAGCTCCTTTGGGCACCGAATTCGGTGGCTGGAGTGGCGATGCGGCGCCTTACATCGTCGGTGATCCGTCGCAGCCTCAGGTGCAACTCCTGATTCCGCAGCACGACTTGTCGCTGGTGGCACTCTTCCCGAGCAGTAATAACGACTACCAGGCCGGGCAGAATTTCTACGCGGCCCAGTGCGCAAACTGTCATGGCGATCAGGGGCAGGGTGATGTTGCACCGGCTCTGGCAGGTACCGGCAGTAATTGGGATCTCAATGTACTCACGCAGTACATCGAAGACTTTATGCCGATGGATGCCACCGCCAGTTGTGCGGGCGACCAGCCGGGTGCTTGTGCCTATGAAACGGCCCGCCTGATTGTGGACGAAGCCTGGAGCACGAGTAATTGTTCCGGCAACGACTGCGATGGCAGTAACCTCGATGCGCGTAACATGCGTCTGCTGACCCGTGAGGAATACCTCAATAGCGTCAGCGACGTCTTCGGTATCGCCTTCGATGAGTCTGTGATGGGGCCGGTGCCGACAGATGGCTTGTTCCGCAACTTCGACACCGCCTCCTTCCTCACGGCCGGCAACGACCGCACCCTGGGGTACGAGCAGGTTTCGGAGCAGGTTGCCGACATGGCGGTTTCCCAGTTCGGCTTTAACAGCTTGATTGATGGCTGTGGCGATAACCGCTGTGTGGTCGACACACTTGGCTTCCGCCTGTTCCGTCGTCCGCTGACGACTCAGGAAATCGATCGTTACACCGGCTTGTACACCAGTGAGGACGATGGCCGCCTGGTTGTCCAGGCCATGCTGATGTCGCCGCACTTTATGTACCGTTCCGAGCTGGGTGAACTGGATAGTACGACCGGGCTGTACCGCCTGAACAACTACGAAATCGCGACCCTGCTTTCCTACACCTTCTGGGTAACCACGCCAGACGATACCCTGTTGCTGGCTGCGAGCGATGCAAACTTTGATGTGGCCGCACAGGTAGACCGTCTGCTGGCGGACCCGCGTGCAGAACGCGGACTGCGCCGCTTTATTTCCGGTTGGCTGATCAACAATCAGTATCCGTTCCCGGCGATCAGCAGTGCGGATCTGATTTCGGCATTCAAAGAAGAGACCGTCGGCTTCGTGCTGGAAAATATTCGCGGCAACAACGCATTCAGTGAGTTGCTCTCTGCGAATTACACCTGGGCGAACGGTGAACTGGCAGCGCACTATGGCTTGCAAAACACCAATGGTGACTGGTCTATTCGCAACTTCCCCAATGGTGACGCGCGCAGTGGCACTGGCCTGCTGGGTCACGGCAGCTTCCTCGCTTCCCGCACCAGCACCGTAAACCCGGCGCCGATCAAGCGTGGTGTTTACGTGCGCGAGGTACTGATGTGTCAGGAATTCCCGCCACCTGCGGCCGCGGACTTCAACGTGGTGTTTGAAGACAGCGACAGCAATCGGGAAGCCACTGCACGGCATACCTCAGATCCGGCCTGTGCTGCCTGTCACCAGTTTATTGACGGTGTTGGCTTCGGCTTCGAGCGTTTCGGTAGTGATGCCCTGTATCGCACCATCGAAACCATCGGTACCGGCGAGCAGCGCGAAATTGACGATAGCGGCAGCATCAAGAGCCTGTACAGCGCGGCTACAGTGCTAGACCCGGCGAGCGAAAGCTACGACTTCTACTCAGTACCGGAGCTGGCATCGCTAATTGCCAGCAGTGATCAGGGCGAAGCCTGCTTTGCACGTCAGTTCTACCGCTACGTGGTTGGGCGCGAAGAAGGCACAAGTGATGACCTGATCATCCACGCGGTCAGTGAAGACCTGCGCAATGGCGGTGGCATGCGCGACATGTTGCGTACGCTGGTTCTGTCTGACGCCTTTACTCTGCGTCGCTAAATTCGGGAGATAAAAACAATGAAACTGCTGAATAAACTTGGTTTTGCTTCCGTAAAGGACTCCACCAGCCAGTCGCGCCGCAAGTTCCTGCGCAACCTGGCACAAGCCGGCATGCTGTTGCCGGTGGCCAGTAGCATGCTCGGGCAGCGGGTATTTGCGAATACCGGCTATGCGCAGCGCGTGCTGTTCCTCTACTATCCCAACGGTGTGGTGCCCTATAACTGGGTGCCACAACAGGGGCCGGGTGCCATCAGCGGCAGCCAGGAGCTGAGCTTTGGCTTGGGGCCGCTGTCTTCCTGGCACGATCGCATGATTGTGCTGCAGAACATGACGCTGGATATCGGTAGCGGTGCCGGAGCCCACTACAACGATATGCGCGGTATTCTTACCGGTAACAATGAAATCAGCCGCGAAAGCGCCAGTATCGATCACTTGATTGCTGAGCAGTTGGGCAACGAAGGTGTATTGAGCCTCGGTGTGCGTACCGGCGGCCGCTCTGACATCATGATCTCCAAGCCGCGCGGTTACGATAGCGGCGCCCGCCCGATTCCGAACAACGACCCGGCGGATGCCGCGCAGAAACTTGCCGTTGGTATTAGCGGTGGCGGCAGCGGTTCTGGTGGCAGCAGTGCAGACAAACAGGCCTATTACGAAGCGATTCTCAACGACTTCGACGGCCTTGCCGAAGTCACTCTCGACAGTGCCCGTCGCGATAAACTCACTCTGCATGAAAATGCACTGAAGCGTTTGCGGGATCTCGCGGGGAATCAGGTAGGCGAGTGCAGCTTCAACACCAATGTGATGAGTGACCCGTATGCCAGTTCCTCCAGTCAGCTAACACCCACCGAATGGCAAATGTTCCCGCATTTGGCGCGCGCGCAAATCGATAACATTGTCGGCGCCTTCTCCTGTGGCCTAAACCGGGTCGCCACGCTGCAGCTTTCCAAAGGGGATGAGAACGGCAACCTGGTGAACTATTCGTTCGACGAGTGCTGGCAAATGTCGCAGGACGCCATTAGCCAGGGTATCCAACACAGTAATGGCAGTGGCACCGTTGGTTCCATTACCCGCTGGTACAACGAATTCGCCAGCCACAGTGCCTCGCATCGCCCGGGCGATGTGCCGCACACCGCACAGGTGCGCTGGTATCACAGTCTGCTCGCCTACACTCTGCAGCAGCTCGACAACAGCGGTTTGCTGGATGACACCCTTGTGGTGATGTTCTCAGAAGTTGGCGATGGCTCGAAGCACGGTGGTGCAGCCGGTGCTGTGACCCTCGCCGGTGGTGCCGGTGGCGCCTTGCAAATGGGCCGGATCATCAATTGTGGTGACGGCGTCAACAACGGCCAGCGCATTTACGGCACACATCAGCTGTTTGGTGATGTGGCCCGTTATATGGGGGTAACCAGTTTGCCGGAAAGCCACTGGTCTGGTGGCGTTGTGTAACCGCTTCGATCAGTCCGACACAAAAAAGCCCCGGTTCATCGGGGCTTTATTATCTGATTAGAAGAAATGTTGTAATGAACTATTGCTGCTCGGAAGGCATGTTTTCCAGAGCGCTTTTCAGTTCGGTCAGTTTCTCTTTCACACGTGCAGCGTTGTCCGGCCCAATGCGAATCATCAGTTTGTGCAGGCCGGGCATCTTTTCCATTTTCTCGTCTTCGAATTTGTAATACACCGTGGGGCGGATCAGTTTAACCGGGCCGTCGACTTCCGGTGCGGCCAGTGCCTGGTCGATGGCGGCGAGTAGCGCTGCATGGAAGTTTTTGTTCTTGAGACCGAGTTCGCCATAGGCCTGCTTAAGGCGCGGGTACCAGAACTGATACAGGTTCACCGCGGTGTCGGTATCTACCATGGCGAACAGGCGTACCGGTGCATCGTAGCGCTGGTAGTTTTCCTGCGACAGAACATAAACCTTTTGTCCGTCCGGGCGGATCTCCAGTTCTTTTACCGCAATTTTTCCGTCGACGTTTTTAAACGGACGGTTCTTGTGCATCAGGTCGCCCTTGGTTGCCGTGTTTACAGCGGCTACCCATTTGCGCACCACTTCGTCGGGTACAATCCAGCGGGCGAGAGTGCCATCGCTGGAGAGACTGACCAGGTCGTTGGCGGCCTCTTTGTCGCTGTCATTCAGCGCGGGTAGCTTGCGCGGCTCTTCCGCGGGTGGGGTGGGTTCGGGCGCGGGGGGGATGACGGGTTCCGGTTCTTCCAGTTCAACTTTGGGCTGAACTTCGGGTACCGTCTCGGGCACGGCCACCGGTGTTTCGGGTTGGTTGGCTTCCTTGATTACGAACCAGTAAATACCGGCAATGACTGCTACGGCCACCAGTACGGCAACCAGCCACTCTTTGATTCCACCCATATGACAATCCTCCCTTTAAAACGCCGCGCACCAAATTTGGCGCCCCAAAAATCAGTGTAAACCACTGACTGTGAAGTCTAAGACAGTATCAGGTTGGAAAGGTTTCGGATACGGGAGCGTGTGGCAGGCGGGGACGAGGGGTGGGAAGAAGGTGCGGGGCGCGCAGAGGCGCCCCGCGGAGTATCAGAGCGAGTATCAGAGCTAGAGATCAGTGCTGGAGCTTGAGGATCTGACCGGACAGCGCAGGCGCAGTCAGGGCGACGGAAGCGCTGAGGTCATCGGCAACCACCAGTTCTACAGTACCTTGTTTAAGAGTACCTTCCTGCAACTGGTTGGTAAGGGTGTACTTACCCGGAGCCAGCTGCCACCGCTTGATCAGGTCAGATGGCACAGCCAGGTCCACCGCGCTGTCGCTACCGGCGAAGTTAGCAACCACCAGCAGGCGATCGTCACCGGCCCAGCGCGCAAAGCTGTACAGCTTGTCGGAGTAGTTTTCACCCTGCGCGCGGTTGTGGCGGTGCAGGTCCAGGTACTCACCAGAGAGTGCCGCACTCTGGCTACTGAAAGTCAGCAGCTCGCGGTAGAAGTCACGCAGGGACTGTTCGCCGGCGGAAAGCTGTTCACTGTTGAACTGCCCTTCATTGTGCCAGCGGCGAATGCTGGGAACAGACCAGTAGTCGAAGATGGTGGTGCGGCTGGTCTTGCCGAAGCCGGCATCGCCGTCGCCCGGCTCGCCCAGTTCCTGGCCGAAATAGATCAGCGTCGGCGCACCGCTCACGGTAGCGGAAACCACCATGGCCGGGATACCTGCCTGCGGGTTACCGGCAAATTCCGGCGAGGCGATACGCTGCTCGTCATGGTTCTCCATAAAGCGCAGCATGTTGTCTTCGATACCGCTCAGGCTTTCCTGAATCTCCACCAGCGGATCGGTGCCGGCTTTGCCTTCCATCACCGCACGGATAGCATCGTAGGTGCCTACCTTGTCATACAGGTAGTCCATCTTGCCCAGGTGGATGTAGTCCCGGTACAGCTTCGGCTGGTAGATTTCTGCCAGCAGCAGCGCGTCGGCTTTTTGCATTTTGATGCTGGAATTCAGGTAGCTCCAGAACTCCACCGGCACCATGCCAGACATATCGTAGCGGAAGCCGTCGACACCGAAGGCGAGCCAGTAGTCGGTGATCTGGCGGAATTTCTTCCAGCTATCCGGAACGTCCTGCTCCGCCCAGAAGGCCGCATGCGCACGGAAGTCTTTTTGTGCGTAGTCTGCCGGCAGTTTCGCGAAGTCGTAACTGCCGTCCGGACGCACACCGAAGTTGATCTTCACGGTTTCGTACCAGTCGCCCTGCTGCGGTTGCGGGGCGCGGCTGCCGTTGCCGGTCCATTTGGCTGGTACTTCTTCAAACTCACCATCCACCAGTGCATGGGCTTCACCGTTTAGCGGCTGGTAACCGTCGGTCGCAACCGGCACCTGGAAGGGCTCACCGGGCACATAGTAGAAGTTGTTGTCGCGCGCATAGGCAACGCTGCTGTCGTCGTCCGCGCCGAAGTCACGCACACCCTCGGGCTTGGCTAGGGACTGGTAATTACGCGCAACGTGGTTGGGAACGATATCGATAATGACCTTGAGGCCGGCGGCGTGGGAGCGTTCGAGCAGCGCTTTGAATTCTTCCAAGCGCTTGCTTGGGTCGTTGGCGAGGTCCGGGTTTACCGAGTAGTAGTCCTTGATCGCGTAGGGGGAGCCGGCACGGCCTTTCACCACGTCCGGATCATCATTGGCGATACCGAATTCGGTGTAGTCGCGCACTACCGCGTGGTGCAGCGCCCCGGTGTACCAGATGTAGTCGGCACCCAGGTTGCGGATTTCCTGCAGCGCCTTGGGGGTAAAGTCGCTGAACTTGCCCACGCCATTTTCTTCAATGGTGCCCCAGGGTTTGTTGGTGGCGTTGGTGTTGCCGAACAGGCGGGTCATCACCTGATAGATCACCAGCTTGCCGGACATACCTTCTACAGAAGCTTCAACCGCTACCTCAGTATTGGACTGAGTCTGTGCACTTTCCGCTGCTTCCATCTTTTTGTCACAGCCACTCAGGGTGGCGGATGCGATGGAAGAGGCGAGTATGAGCTGAATAAACTTTTTCATCTTCTCTCTATTCGCTTTTTGTTTACTGGGCGACCGACAGGGACTGGCTTGCGCCACTCCAGGGGAACTTTACATGCAGCGTTTTTTCACGCTTGTTGTACCAGGCGGTGTTCTCGGTCAATTCTTTTTCGCGCTTCACCAGGGCAATGGTCTGCTCACCCTGCTGGATGGAAGTAGGTAGGGTTACGTTGTGCAGTACCAGCTCTACATTGCGGCTTTCCGGGGCGCCGGTGTAGCCGTCACCTTCACGGGTAAAGGTGAAGTCGATACCGGCTTCATTGCGCTCGCCACTGAACAGCAGTTTTTCGTACTGGCCTTTGGCAAAGGCATTGGCAGTTACGCCATCGTCTTCGTACACCGTGCCGGAGGACTGTTGCACTGACTCGTGCGCGTAGTAATCCAGGCGCAGGTATTCACTGGAGTATTCCTGGGTGTTTTTCATATCCGCCACGGTGGGGATGAACGCACCGGCGCGTACCAGTACCGGAATGGTTTCAAGGCTCACCTTGATCGCGGCCTTGTCGCCGCCGTACTGGTTGTCGTTCCAGTAGTCGAACCAGATTCCGCCCGGCAGTTCTACAGATACACTGCGGGTATCTTCCATCACCGGTGCCACCAAGAAGTCGTTACCCCACAGGTAGGCACTCTTGTTATCCATCAGTTCGAGATTGTTTTCGTTCTCGAAGAACAGCGGACGCATCAGCGGCATACCCGTCTGGCTATTCTCAAACGCCAGGGTGTAGTTGTACGGCAGCAGGCGGTAACGCAGCTTGATGAACTCGCGGGTAATGTTGCGGGTCTTGCGGTCGTGGAACACCGGCTCCGGGGCGATGTGTTCCTGCGCATGCGGACGGTACACCGGCTGGAAGGTGCCGTACTGCAGCCAGCGGATATACGGGGTGCGTTCAAAGCGCTCGCCATCGGCAAAGCCGCCCAGGTCGGAGTGGGTGTAGGCAAAGCCGAGCAGGCCCATTTGCAGGGACAGCTCAACCTGCGGTTGCAGGCCACCCCAGCCGCGCGACACGTCGCCAGTCCACGGGATCATGCCGTAGCGCTGTGAACCCGGGAAACCGGCGCGCATCATAATGAAGGGGCGCTCGTCCGGGTTGTTGGCTTTTTCGTTTTCGAACAGCATCTGCGCCCAGCGGTGGCCGTAGGCGTTGTGGATTTCATCCGCCATGCCGATCGCGTGCACGGTGTCGGACGGGTGCACTTCGGGTTCACCCAGATCGCCCCACCAGCCGGAAACGCCTTGTGCCTTTAGGTCCTGATAAATATTCCAGAACCAGTCGCGGCCGTCTTCGGAGAAGACGTCGATCAGGCCGGTGTTACCGAAGTAAAAATCAAACTGCTTGGGTTTGCCGGCGAGGTTTTTCGCCAGTGCGTTGCTGGCTACTGCCTCATCCCAGCGCTCGGAGGTGGAGAGAACAAACGGCTCGGTAACCAGGATGGTTTGAATGCCCTGTTCTTTCAGCTCCGCCATCATCTCGACTGGCTGCGGGAAGTTTTCTTTGTCCCACGCCAGGTTGCCCATGTGGCCTTTTATGTCCGGGCCGAACCAGTACAGGTCGAGCACCAGCGCGTCTACCGGAAAATCTTCGTCGCTGAAGGCCTGGATGGTTTCGCGCACTTCCTGCTCGGAGCGGTAGCCGAAGCGGGAGGCGAAATTGCCCAGCGCCCAGCGCGGTGGCATCGGCTGGCGGCCGGTAACGTCCACGTAGTTTTCGATCAGTTTGGGGTAATTCTCACCCGCCACCACGATGTAGGCACTGCGCCCACCCACGGCTTCAAACTGCATCACGCTTTCTTCGCTGGCGCCAAGGTCCATGGTGCCAGTGGCACTGTTGTCGAACAGCAGTACGTATTTGTTGCTGCTCATTACCGCCGGCATGGAGAAGTACATCTGCTCGGATTCGGTGGAGTAGCCGTAGTGCGCCTTGTTGTACAGCGGCAGGCGATGACCGCGGCGGTCCATGCCCAGCACGCGCTGGCCACCACCGATTAGTTTCTCATCGTCGGTGAGGTTAAAGCGGAAGCCGCGCATGGTCTGGTTGGCGAAGAAGCCGTGCTCTTCACTCAACAGCGGCTTGCCGTCGTGCAGGTATTCGATCGCAAACGGCGACTTGTGGATCACCGCGGTGATGTCGCCAAGGGAATAGCGCAGCGCTTCGGTGGAAACATTCAGTTCCGCCTGCACATCTTGTTGCAGTTGCTGGTGTGCACGTGCGAAGGAGGGCAGCTGCTTCATACCCTCGCGCTGGTAGTGCACTTCCAGTGCGCCAGAGTTCAGCGGGGTCAGGGTTACCTGGCTGTCGCTGGTTTCAATCACCAGCTTGTCATCGAACAGCGTGTGTTCCTGGTAGCTGCGCGCGGTATCCGCAAATGCTGGTTGCAGGGCGGCGGCCAGCGCTGTTGTTAAAACAGTTTTCAGGCCGAGTTTTTGGAACAGCCTGGTGGGCTTTTTGCTTTTCACTACTTTCATCGTCGCTTTCGTCTGTCTTTTTGTTTAAGTACGGTCGTTTTTTAAAATATTTCGGCAACCAGTACATCGCTCGGGGCGAGTACCAGTTCCTGCAGCGGTTGGGATTTGCCGCTGGTGATGTCGGTGGCAGTGGCCTTATCGCCAAGGACTTCCGCCATGTGCGCAACGGGTAATTCGCGCGCGCGGTCGCTCTTGTTGATGGCTACCATCACCGTTTCATTTTCGTCGTAGCGGAAGTACACGTAGAGCCCGTCGATGGGGGCAAAGTGTTTGAGCTCGCCACTGTGAATTACGTCTTTTTGCTTGCGCCAGTTAAACAGGGTGCGCACATACTGCTGCGCTTCGCGCTGTTTGCGGCTCAGCTTTTTGCCGGTAAACGCGTTGACCTTGTCGCCCGCCCAGCCACCGGGAAAGTCGCTGCGTACCACACCATCGTCGCGGCGCTTGGGGCTCTTCGCCAGGATTTCATCTCCGTAGTAAAACTGCGGGATGCCGCGCATGGTGGCGATATAGGCCACCGCCATACGGAACTTGCCCATGTCTTCATCCAGCTGGCTATACAGGCGGCTCATATCGTGGTTGCCGGCAAGGATGACTAGATTGTTGGGGTCGGGGTAGAGCACGTCATTCGCCAGCGACTCGTACAGGGTGACGAGGCCGGTGCTCCAGGTTTCCGGTTTTTCCAGTCCATCGCGCAGGCCATAGAGCAAGGGGAAATCCATCATGCTCGGCATGTGGGATACATAACCGTTGCGGTTTTTGTTGCCCGCTTGCCAGTAAGCTACCAGGGCCGCTTGTCGGGTCCACTCTTCACCAACGATGTTGAGGTTGGGGTACTCCCGCATCAGGCGTGCGGACCAGTCGGTAAGAAAGTCCGCATCGGAATACGCATAGGTGTCTACACGAATGCCAGACAGGTCCGCATATTCCACCCACCAGATCGCGTTCTGGATCAGGTAGTTGGCCATGCGCGGGTTGCGCTGGTTGGGGTCCGGCATGGTGTCCACAAACCAGCCATCGGTGAACAGCTGGTGGTCCTTGTGGCTGGCATAGGGGTCCATGTGCACGGTGCGGGCGTGGTTGGTGTATTCGTATTCGCCCTTGGCGACGCCCTTGCCGTTCAGCCAGTCGTCCGCCGGCAGGTCATCGAGCCACCAGTGTCCGTCGCCAATATGGTTGGGCACCATGTCCTGGATAACGCCAATGCCTTTTTCCTTGGCTGCCGCTACAAACGCGCGGAAGCTCTCGTTGCTGCCGTAGCGGGAGTCGATGCGATAGAGGTCTGTCGCCGAGTAGCCGTGGTAGGAGTATTGCGGCTGGTCATTCTCGATAAGCGGGTTCGGCCAGATCTGGGTGAAACCCATACCCGCGATGTAGTCGAGGTGTGCCTGCATACCGGCGATATCACCACCGTGACGGCCGTTCGGGTCGGCGCGGTTGGCTTCTTCTTTGGTATCCGCGGTGTTGTCGTTACTGGGGTCGCCGTTGGCGAAGCGGTCCGGGGTAATCAGGTAGATGGTGTCGCTGGAGTCAAAGCCCTGGCGTTCGGCGGAGCCGGCGCGACGCTGCTTCAGCTCATAGCTCAGCGTGTGCTGCCAGTCGCTCTTGCGCAGTTGAATCTGCAGGGTGCCGGGTTTGGCATCGGCGGATACCGACAGGTTGATAAACAGGTAATTGGGATTCTGTTCGCGCTCGGTGCCGGTCACGGTTACGCCCGGGTAGTCGAGGCTGACTTCAGCACCGGCGAGGTCGTTGCCGTGCAGCATCAGCTGCAGGCTCGGCTCGGCCATACTCGCCCACCAGAACGGCGGTTCGGCACGCTCCAGCTGCGGCGTGGATGAGAGGTCGCTCGCGGCGGCGACTGCCGAGGACGCGATTCCCATAGAGGGAGCGGATACGAGCGTGGATGTCAGCGCAAACATCAGGCTGGCGGCCAGGCGGCGAGTAGGCTTGGACATGGCGGGCACCTGTTGGAATCCAGTCGGGTCGCCTCAGCGGCAACTCGTTAGAGTGCTCGGCGAGACTTTCCGGTTAGTTTCCCCATTGTGCCCAAGGGTTAGATCCTTGTTATCCCCCTCTGGTGAGGGGGAGAAGGGCGCTAATTTTTGCTCCTAAAAGAACCGCGTCCAAATCCAGATTTGTGGCGGGTAAACGCTGTTCTTGTGGTCATTTCATCTGTCCCAGCGCCTCGCCAAAGATACGGTTGGCCATACAGATATCGCCATGCCCCGCGTGCTGCTGGCCAGAGTGGCTGTGGGTCCCATGAATCGCATCAGCCAGCAGCTGCAGGGTTTTCGTATTGGGTACCGGCCCGAGCCCGTTTGCCGCGCTGTTGTTGTGCTGAATCGGCAGCTTGCGCCCCTCGTGCACGGTGCCCCAGATGGCGATGTCCTTGATCTTCTCTGGCGCGATGGTTACCGGGTTGTCGGCAAGAACCGTGAAGTTCGCGAGTTTTCCCGGCACGATACTGCCAACTTTCTCCTCGAGCCGCAGCGAGTAAGCCGCGTCCAGCGTTACCGCCTTGAGTGCACCCAGGCGGCTGGCGCGCTGGTCTGGCCCTGCCAGCCGGCCCGACACGGTCTTGCGGTTCACCGCGCTGTGCATCAGAAATAGGGGTTGGGCGGGAGCCATGGGCATGTCCGAGTGGAACGAGTAGGAGATGCCGGCACGCTCGATATCGCCGATACGCACCATGTTATCCGCCCGCTCCGGGCCCAGGCCGACCTTTGCGTACTTGTCCCCGAGCATCACCAGGTAGTAGGGGTTACCGCTAAAAATCGCCCCGAGCTTGTTCGCCCTCTCGATCTGGTCCTTTTCTGTTACCGCGATGTGGACCAGCACGGTGCGGTGGTCATGCCGGGGCTTGCGCCGCATATTCTCTTCCAGGTTATCCAGCACCAGATCGAGGCCGGCATCGCCGTTCACATGGACGTGGATCTGATAGCCGGCGTCCCAGTAGATGCGGAATGCCTTGGAAAAGTTCTCCGGTTGCATAATCCACTCGCCGTGGTGTCCATCCAGGTAGGGTTCGCGCAGTTGCATCAACTGGGAGTAAACCGCGCCGTCGGCAAACAGCTTGATCTGGTCGGGGGTGATGCTGGTCATGCCTTCGCCCCAGCTCAGGGTCTTTTTCACCTCCGCCACGGCATTGTCCGGGAAGGCTTCAAAAATGGAACGCCCATCGGGAATAAAGTAATAGCGGAAGGGCGAGTCCGGTGGCGATAGCACTGCGTTTTCCGCGGCCTGTAATTCCTTCGAATAGAGGCCGCCGGGCTCCGAGGCGAGAGTAATTCCGTTCGCATGCATATATTGCTGGGTCAGTTCCAGGCCCTTATGGAACTTCTGCGGGCTGGTGATTACCGACATTAACTTGGGGGCCCAGGTAAACATACCGCTTTCCCAGAAGTGCCCCTTGGCCAGGTCGGTTTGCTTCTGTGCGGCCTCTGGCAATGCATCAATAAATGCCTGGTCGATGCCGAGTGTTTCCAGCGCCTTGGTATTCATAAATGCTTCATGCCAGGAGCGATGGATCACCACAATCGGCCACGTGGTACTCACTTTATCAAGCAGTTCTTTCGATAATTCGCCATGAAACAGCTGGTGAAAGCCCCAGGAAAACAATACCTCATTGGGATCTTTCAGCTTTGCGTTGGCCTCCTTCAGGCGCGCACGATATTCCTGTTCATTATTTGCTGCGGGAATAGTGCCGTAGGGCATCTGCCAGGTTTCGATGGCAATAATTTCCGACGACATGGTAAGTGCCGTCAGCATCGGGTGATCGTGCTGCGCAATTAATCCCGGCACCAATACCTTATCGGCAAAGGTGCGATCCACGGTAAATTTTTGCTCGCCCGCAGCGGCCCGCAATTCCGCCAACGAGCCCGTTGCCACAATGCGGTCGCCAATCACTGCTACCGCCGTGACACTCGGTTTGTTTGGCGAAAGCGTAACAATTTCTTTCGCCACAAAGATGGTTGCGGGTTCGGGCGGTGATGCAGCCTCGGCAATGGACTGCAAACTCACACTCTGCGCCAACGCCAGTTTTGTCAGCAGCAAAAAGCCGCCCGCGGTGGCCCACCGAAATAGGTTTATCAGCATTCTTTTCACCCGATTTTTCTCACGCGCGGTTAAATATCTGCTCAAGTTTAGAACGCCTTACACATTTGGGTTCTACGTGAGTTTTTTCACACTTTCCCGCCTGTTTTCACGCCATGAAACCCCTTGTGCTTGCTGGCCTGGCGCGCACTTCCTCCACGCCCCGTACAGGGGGGAGGTCAGCCCGCGCATGAATTCGCACCATGCAGTCAGGGTCCTTCTATGGCTCGTGAAACCACATAAAAATAAATCAGGTGAGATGATGAAGATGAACAGAAAAGCCCTGGCGGTGGCCGGGTTGCTGCTATTTGCCAGCAGCGCCGCCCATGCCGAGTGGTTCCTGCGCGGTACCCATAACAACTGGCAAGCAGACCAGATGACCGATGTCGGCAGTAACACCATGCTGGCGGAAGACGTCGTATTTACCGCTGCCGGTCAATTTAAGATCGATCGCTGGGGCGACTGGAGTGAAAACTACGGCGCGAACCAGCAGCAAAATGGTCCGGATATCACCATTGCCGCGGGTACCTGGGATATCGAGTTCTACACCGATACCAAGGACTATAGCATTCAGCCTGCCGGCACTCCCGATGCCGATAACGACGGCGTACCCGACAGCCAAGACCAGTGCGCAAATACGCCTTCAGGTGCTCAGGTGGACGCAAATGGTTGTGAAGTGGTTGTCACCCTGCAGCTGCATATGCGCGGCACGCACAACGGTTGGGTGCCCGGTGACCTGCTGAGCGATATCGGCGGTGGCCTGTACAGCGCCTGTCGTAACTTCACCGCCGGTGACGGTGGTGGCGGCCCACGTTTCAAGATTGACCCGAACGGCGGCTGGGGCGGTGACGAGTTCCCTGCAGCAGACGTATCCGCCAGCGGCTGGACCGAAGTCGTGGTAAACGGCAACAGCCTGAGCATTAGCAGCGTTACCACCGACATGGCCGCCAACTGCGGCATCGGCGTGGTCGATTCTGATAATGACGGCGTCCCCGATTCCGCGGATCAATGTCCCAACACTCGCGTCGGTGCCGATGTCGATACTAACGGCTGTGAGATTGTGCCCGATCTGGCCCTGCACCTGCGTGGCACGCATAACGGTTGGGTAGCCGGCGACCTGCTGGCGCGCGTTGCAGGCACCAATAGTTACGAGGCCTGCCGTAACTTTGCTGCCGGTGATGCCAACGGTGGTCCGCGCTTCAAGATCGACCCGGATGGTGGCTGGGGCAGTGATGCATTCCCGGCGCAAGATGAAGCGGCCAATGGCTGGACTTACATTCTCGTCGATGGGAACAGCAACTCTCTGGTCAACGTAGACACGGGTCTCGGTGAAAACTGTGGCGCAGCCCCGCAAGACACTGATGGCGACGGCGTACCCGACGGCACCGACCAGTGCCCGAACACTCCTGCCGGCACCAACGTGGATGCCACCGGTTGTGAAGTGACGGTAACCCCGCTGAGCGATTTCCGTAACCGCAGCATGTACTTCGTATTTGTGGACCGCTTCCACAATGGCGACACCAGCAATGACGGTGGTAACAATCCCGCCGGCACTTCCGCGAGCAAGCAAGCCGGTGGCCTGTCCGAGTGGAAGAAGTACTGGGGTGGCGACATCCAGGGTCTGATCGACAAGCTGGATTACCTGCAGATCCTCGGCATTACCGCCATCTGGGTAACCCCGCTGAACGACAATATCGACAACACCGGTAGCGATGGCGCTTACCACGGTTACTGGGGTCGCGACTTCTACGAAGTGGACGAGCACATGGGTGACTGGGCGCTGGTCGATCAGCTGGACGCCGAGATGGAAGCCCGTGGCATGAAGCTGGTTCTGGATATCGCCCTCAACCACTCCAACCAGGACGACCAGTACGAGTTCGGTTCCCTCTACAAAGAAGGCACCTTCATCACCGACTTCCTGCAGGATGACGGTACCTGGTACCACCGCAATGGCGCCATCGCTGACTGTGGCGACAGCGACCCGAGCACCCAGTGCTTCGGCGAGTGGGACGACCCCTGGGCCTACACCAACAAGACCCTGTTCAACCTCACCGACTTTAACCACGGTGTAAGCAGCAACAGCGTTGCCGACCAGTACCTGATCGATGCCGCAGTCAAATGGATGCAGCACGGTGTAGATGCCTTCCGTATCGACGCCATCAAGCACATCGAGCCGAGCTTTATCAAACGCTTCAACGATGCTGTGCGTGCGGTTGACCCGGATGTGTACATCTTCGGCGAATGGTACGGTGCAGGCGCTAACGACCCAGTATCCATGGCGTTCCTGAATTCTGCGAACGGCAAATCTGAGTTGTTGGACTTCAATCTGCGCGACAAAATCGAAGCGGCAATCGCCGGTGACACCACCATGACCGAACTCAATGCCCACATTGAGTCCCGTCCTGGCGCGATGGGTGGCAACGGCCGTGAAAGCTGGCAGCCGATCTTCCTCGACAACCACGACGCAACCCGTACCAGCGTATTCCTGCAGACCTCCGGTGCTGTGGATAACGGTCGTACCGGTAAAGGCTTCAGCAAGGCACTGGCGGACGCGCGCCAGAACCTGGGTATGGCGCTGGTGATGACCCTGCCGGGCATCCCGACCATCTACTACGGAAGTGAGCAGAACTCCGCCTGGTTCGACGCCAATGGCGACGGCCAGATCGGTCACGATCCGTACAACCGTGAAGCCATGCCGTCCTTCAGCGAAACCAGCGATGCGTTCCTGATGATCAAGGCACTGGCAGAACTGCGTGCCCAGAGCCCGGCGCTGGCCTCCGGTAGCTACAACGAGCGCTGGGTGAACGGCGACATCCTCGTATTCGAGCGTGTTTCTGGCTCCGATAGCGTGATGGTTGCGGTAAACCGCGGTGGCAGCACCTCCATCAACGTGAGCAGTCTAAGTCTGGCCGACGGCCAGTACAACAGCCACACCAGTGGTGATGTGGTCAACGTGAGCGGCGGTTCCGCAGTACTGAACCTCGACGCAAACGAAGTGATCGTCCTGCACTAAGTTTCTGCAAGGCATCACAAAACAAAAAGCCCCGGGGTAAAACCCGGGGCTTTTTTTATTACCTGTAAAACTTTGAAAAATGTCTGGCAGACTGCGGCTAATTTTTCTAATTCGCCTGGCTTACCGATGTTGATCAATTAGGATCGGATTGCCATCCGGGTCTTCAATCACAATACTACCGGGGCCAGAGTCGCCGGTAGCGTTATCGCTCGCAATTTTCACTCCGCGTTTTACCAGTTCATCACGCAGTGCACGTACATCGGTAAACGCGTCGGTTGCCTGTGCGGATTGGTCCCAGCCGGGATTGAAGGTGAGCATATTCTTGTCGAACATACCCTGAAACAACCCAATGACATGGTCGCCATTTTTCAGGATGGTCCACCCCTGCCCACAGTCGCCACCCATGGATTCAAACCCGAGGTTCTCGTAAAACTTCTTGGATGCCTCGATATCCTTCACGGTGAGGCTAATTGAAAAGGCACCTAAATCCATAGCGCGTTCCTTTGTATTAATGGGGACGGTAGAAGTGAGTTCTTCGGCCGTTAGCTATTGGTATCTGATTCCGTGTTGCCTTCCTGCTCTTGCTCTTGCTTGGCCCGCTCCGCTTTGGAGATATAACGCGGCTTCTTTTTCGGGTTCAGCTTGTCGTTGGCCTTCTTGGCCTTCTTCTTCAGGATCTGGTTGACCTTCTTTCTTCGGTTCATGGTTCGCTGGTGCTCGTACTGCTAAGCGGGGCTAGACTGGGGGTGGCCCCGTCACTCATGACAGTCGTTCATGACAGAAGGCGCAATGGGCCATCATAACGTCACCAGCCCAGCGAACCAACGTATGCTACAGTGCGCGCCCCGTCTAACGGCACTACTAAGCGCACAACCCCTTTTAGCGAGCACGCATTATGAAACCCTGGATTGAACTCGGCACCGCCCAGGTCCCCAATAACGGCGGCGTGCTTACCCTGCGCCAGCGGGACCAGGAGTTCTCCATCTCCCTGTCTGGCCCCCGTGGCGAGCTGATGAACAGCCGCCGGTTCAACAGCGAGCAGCAACTGTCGGTGCTGGGTTGTGCACACCTCGACAACAAGAAGAATGCCCGGGTGCTGGTGGGCGGCATGGGTATGGGTTACACCCTGGCGGCAGCGCTGGACGCGGTGACCGATTCCTCGGAGGTGATCGTCGCCGACTTGATCCCGGAAGTGGTGGAGTGGAACCGCGGGCCACTGGGGGAATGTGCCGGGCGCCCGCTGGATGACAGTCGCGTCGTCGAGCATATCGGCGATGTCGGCGAGTTGCTGGTGAACCGCAGTGGCGAATACGACGCCGTGCTGCTGGATGTAGACAACGGCCCCGAGGGCTTGACCCATTCCGATAACAACTGGCTGTATTCCATCGAGGGCACCAGCAGCATCTACAAAAGCTTGGTACCGGGCGGCGTGCTGGCGGTGTGGTCGGCCTCACCGGATGCGGTGTACGCCAACCGGCTGAAAAAAGCGGGTTATCAGGTCGAGGTTAAAACCGTGCGCGAACGCCCGGGCAAGGGCGCCCGCCATGCGATCTTTCTGGGCAAGAAGCCGGCTGGGCAAGGCGGGCGCAAGCGTCGCTAACCGACGCGGGAGTGCACGCTAAATTTGATTACAGCGCGTGCTTTTGCCAGTCGTACTCCATCTGCTTGGCGGTTGCTTCCGCTAGCGCTAAGTCGACGAGTTTGGCAACCAGATACAGGCTCATATCGATGCCAGCAGAAATCCCGGCGGACGTTACAAATTTCCCGTCCTCCACCCAGCGCTGCTCCGCCAACACCGTGAGATCGGGATAGCTTTCCTGCAGGTCCGCCAGATCTTGCCAATGGGTGGTCACGCGCAGGCCACTGACCTGCCCGACCTCGGCAAGGATAAACGCGCCGGTGCACACCGAAGCTACATGGGGCGTTTTGGGAGCAACCTCGGCCACCCACTTAATCACCTTAGGGTTTTTCACCGCCTCCGTATGCACTCCGCCCACCACGATCAGCAGGTCCATCGGTGGGTGGTTGTCGAAGGTGAAGTGCGGGTTAATGCCATAACCGCCACGGGCCATTACCGGCCGTTTGTGTTCCGCCACCAAAAATACGTTAAATGCATTTTGCGGGTTGGATAAGCGGCTGGCGGTGGAAAACACCTCAAATGGCCCAGAAAAATCCAGCACCTCGGCGTTGTCATAAATAAAGATGCCTACGTTCATGTCGGATCCCTCCCAATAAGAGAACGTTATTCAACCCGCTGCCAGACCTCGTATTCGACGCGCTTGCCGTCTTTCCAGCGCTCGTTGTACCAGTGCGTATCTTCGATTCGGGTGTTAAACGCAAACTTCGCTCCGGCCGCCTGACCGAAGGAATTGTAGTGCAAGGTCTCGGTGTACTTTCCATCTGCAAGTTCGTAAGTGCCGGTTCCGGACGCCCAGAAGTCAGCGCCCTTCATGGAAGTAAAGCTGAAGTGGGAAGTGGAAATGACCTTCAGCGCCTGCATATCGAGATCCTTGTAGTCCACCAGCGTACCACTGCCATCCGCATAGTTCCCGGAAACCAGTTTCCAAACCCCAATCAGCTCATTCGCCGCCGACACTGAGCTCATCAGTGTCAGTACTACTGCTGCAATTAGTCTCTTCATGCTACTCCCTGTACTTTCGTTAGGATTATTGGTTATCGATATTTTCAGTCTTTTCAGTGTTTAGTTGCTCCTCACGAGCAGCTTCGCTGCGTTTGATCGCTAGCAACTCCTCGTCGGTGAGCGCCTTGTAGCCGCGCCACATGGGCCAGCCATAACCCCAGCGGAAGTCCGTGGGCAGGTAGGGGGTGCCACCAATGCGCACACCGCCGAGCATCAGCAGCGCAATCTCTTCCTCACCGGTTTTCTCCACACAGGCCTGCAGCGCCTCGTCTGCCGCCTCGCGCTCTTTAAAGGTGCCGCCCTTCCAATAGGCGTAATCGTGCGCTGTGCAGCACTCCAGCCACAGTTCTTCCTGTTCTATGGTTCCGTCCGGAAAGGCGCTACAGCCATCGGAGGTAAATGGTTTGATCTCCACAGCAAGTGAAGGAGTGCCAACTAACATCAGCAGCACCAAATGCACGAGTCTTGTGGGGGAGAGGAAATACTTAGGCATTGCACAGTTTACCGTTAATCAATTACCACTCGATCCCCATGGCTCGGTGGGGTAGAGGTAACGGTAAATAGTAGATCCTCGCCATGTACATTGCGAAGTTGATGGGGTGTGCCCGCGGGTACATGGATACCTTGCTGCGGATGTAGTAAATGCGTCGTATCGTCTACGTCAATCGTGGCAATACCGGATAGCACAAAAAAGAACTGCTCTGCGTAGTTGTGGAAGTGGCGTACCTCGCCACAGCCGGGAGGTACGCGCTCCTGAATCACACTTAGGTTAGGCGATCTCACCAGGTGCCAGCCGTCGCAGGCATTACCCCATGTGTAGTGTTCAGCAGTCTCTGATGAGATCATATGTTGATTGTCAGCCTGTACGAAATAAGCGTGTGCTAGTTAAGAGTTATGTAGCGTTTCTTACTAGCGAGGTACATGAACATCCGGATTTCCGTAGCTAACTTGTTGATAAATAGTCAGCGGAAGTAAGGCTGTATCTGCGATGGGTGAAAAGAACGCGATATCAAATACGTAAAACGCTGAAACGAGTACATTGTTCGATGATCCAGTGTTTTCCGCATGGAAGCGGCAGAAGTCATAAGTTACGCCGCTATAAATCCTGGTAGTGCTTGTGCACTTGGTGTCATTTTTGTACAAGTCGTAGCCAATTTCAAAGTTCGACTTCGTGACAGTCTTCATGGAGCCGCAGGCTGCCAACAACAAAGAAGTTGAAAGAAGTGATATTTTTTTAATCATGTCGTTCCTTAAATGGCTAAGTTAATGATTTGTAGAGTCAGAGCTTATGTTTGCGCAGTGTTAGCTCGGTTCATTCTTTTCCATGGGGTAGTAATACACTTTTAGCGTGCGTTTTTTACCGTACAGGATAAGGCCTAGTGATGTAAGAGTTGCGGCAAAGAAGCTGAAAGTTACAGCTATAAATAGGCCGACGAGAGGACCTCCAATTATCGCGCTACCACCAGTTAACGGCTCGCTACCCCAATAGAGCTTTACTAAACCCATTGATGCGAGTACACCTGATATTGCAAATAGCGGCACTATCGACAAGGTCATGCCAACAAAAATAATCTTGAATATAGATCTTGTTCTAAGCCGCTTTACTTCATATTCGTGCATCAGGTTTTCCTACAACTAATGGTATGTAATTGAATTGTTGTTTGGCAATGTATTGTTAGTTCGAAGCCTCATGGGGCAGGCTATCGATGATGAATCACTTGTATATCAAGCATCGTTGAGCAGGCTTTCTTTTATACAGCATTGGGAATGCACATGGGTTTCCGCTAGGAGAAAATCCCTCACATGCCTCCCTGTTGATGGTATCGTCTTGGACTACTTCATGAACCAAAATTCTCTTTGGTTTGCTCATCCGAATAAAAGCGCGGACATCGCGAAAACAGGAAACTTTTTCATGTTGCTTAACTTAAGTTTTACATGACGCCGCGCTCTGAGGAAAAGTTGTCCGACAGCAGCACCTTGTTATGTATGGTCCAAGTCTCTAGCTATCTTATTCATGACTTTTTTAATTCGAGAGTAGGAATAGGGCCAGTTCGCCGGCTCTAAACTACCAAACACTCTCAATATCCTATCGATTTTTTTGATTGCCTTTCTCTGCGCTGTCAAATACTGGGAAGTTTGATCCGCAAGCGGAGTTCTTAAAATTCTAAAATACTCCTCTCTTGCACCGTTTATAGCCACAAGATCAAGATCCAAGCTCCAGCGCATAGAGACAATGTTGTGGCTCTCAAGTAAATTCAATTTTTCTGTGTGATTTACGTTGGGATTTCTGAGTAGTTTTTCCCTGTCGGTAGCACTAGGTATTATGTCTTTAACAAGATCTTCATCTTTGTATTCAGCTTTGTATTGCGGGAAACCTTTTGGGTTTAAGCTTGATGCGTAATCATCATTTGCATATGGGAAGAAAAAGTCCTTATCGACGATAAGTGAAAATGGAATGTCAAGTTCCTTGAGGAGGTAGATTGTATATTTTGCTTTGTCAACGCCTTCTAAATTCAAGTAGGAAAGTCCATTAACTTCATAGTCTTTACCAGAGGTCTCTCCAATTTTTTTTATGACTTCAACTTCATTTTTGCTTTCTGTAACGACGATATAGCTAGAAAAAAAGAAGTCACTATTTCGATAGCGATAAAATTGATAATACTTAAAGTCATCAAGGTCATATTTATCAAAGAAATTTTCTGGGAGCTTATTAACTTTACTAATAAAGCCACGCGAAGAATCAGCCACCTTCTTAAATGAGACAATCTCTGTATGGTCAACCTGGTCGATCATTTGAGATGAATGAGTAGTAAAGAAAAATTGTAAAATATTTTCCGTTGAAACCAGCTCTTTGAAATAGTCAATAAGTTCTTTTTGGGCCTGAGGGTGTAAATTGGTTTCTGGCTCCTCAAGGCCAATAATAATATTCTCATCCCTAGCTTTCCCCAGTAGGTTGTACAGAGAAATTATCGTTAAGCTTTGTATGCCTGACCCACATTCTATAAGTGGGTGAGACAGGCCTGATTCGTCTATCTGTATTCCTACATCGGGTAAGAAATCTTTATAACTTATATCTTTTGAGTACTTGATTGTAATATTGAAAGGCTTTTTAACTGGAAATTCTGCTTTGGCGTCGCTAGCTATTTTCTTTAACGCATTTGATTCAAGGTATTGAATGGCAGATTTAAATTTAACGGTATAGTTATCTCTAGATTCAGTAGCTTCCTTCATTTTCTCCTCGACAAGAAGCTGCAGTACGCTTGATTCAGCTTGATCTAAAGCATTTGCATCTCTATTTGGAGGGATTAGTATAAACTCGATCTGGGTTTTTACCGATGCTAAACACCCATCATCCTGAGTCCATTCTCGACCTGATTTGTATTTGATCGATCTGCTGCAACCTATAGCATTTTGAGTAAAGCTGGCTTCTATTATGACCTTATTTCCGTGGATATACCTAGCTGGCATCCTCGCCCGGTCAAAATCTTCAAAGTGAACTTCTATCTTTGATACTGTTCTTGGCCTAAAACTATGAAGACCATTCTTAAATGCATCTTCTTCCTTTTCGTAATTGAAAAAAGCATTTAGAGCTCGCAGTAGACAAGATTTCCCTGAGTTGTTCTGACCGACGATTGCATTAATTGATCCAACCCAAATGTCTGCCTTTTCTATGGATCTAAATTTCTTAATAATTATTCGAGATATCTTCATAGATTGCTCTAACTACTATTCTTTGCATAACGCCGCGCTCAGCCGCGGCCAACTTTGGGCGCTTTATGCGCAATAATGGGAACGAAGCGGCCGCGCATAAAGTGTACAAAGTTAGACGTCGGACCGCAGCGCTTTGTTAGCCATCAGCTACTAGAGTGAATTGCTCGTATATAGACCATGCTAGAAACACCAAACATAAGATAAACATTGGTGCCGATTTTACAATTTGACACCAACTTTTTCTTTTTACCTTAACTAACCCTAAGATCTCTTCATATTTAGTTTTCGAGGGTCCCTCTATGTATGCTCCCGCGATCATTTTCTCTATATTTTTCTCGAAATCATTAAACTTCTTCTTAACTGTGATCTCGGAAAAGACCAGAGAATAAAAATATAAGCCGGTTATCACGTACGCAAATATTTTTATCCCGATACTTCCAGAAACGCTCCAGCAACCGAGAATGGCTACAAACAACCAGATTGATTGGCGCTGTAAAGATTTCCTATATTCATCAATATTTCGAATATAAGCTACTAATTCCTTTTCAATTTTAATATTTCTTGCTTTCAAACTAACTCCCTATAGTTCCGTTTATTGACTAACAGTTTCATTCAAAAGCCGCAGATATAGGCATTATGTCTAGATGCGGCCATAAGCATCCTTATGTAGACATAGTGTCTAAATATGGATGTCTAGATCTGGACATGGCACCGTGGCTAATTTTGCACTTACAGTGCTAGCCTGAGGTTCCCCTCTACCTCACCAATTAGCGACTCCGGCACATTGTGTTCTCTCGCCAGCTCTCGCCAATTCGAAACCTGTTCCACCACTGCCTCAACAACCCCATCAATCTTCCGCTTACTAAACAGCGGGCTCACCGTTTCCAGGCTGTATAAATCTGCACGGGTAAAGTCGTCCCGCCTGCCGTTTAAGCTCATCCAGTGGCTGTTCACCCAGCGGCTGCCGGGCTTGTAGCTGTAGGCGAGGTCGTAGGCGGGGGCCAGTTGCCAGGTTTTACCGTTGAGTTGGAAGGCAAAGTTCTTGGCATGGTCGTCGTGGTTGCGGGCGACGATGTTGAACACCATGCGGCGCAGCAGTTGTTCGGCATCGGTGGCGGGGAGTTTCAGTTGCCGCGCCACGGCGAACAGTTCGCCGTAAGAGTATGAGCCGGGCACCTTGTAATCCACGTGGGCAATGCCGTTTAAGGTCTGGATATGGGTTTTGTGGTTGCCGCGGCGGTCGAAGCGTTCGGTAATAAAGTGTCGGCGGTCGCCTTCGGTGAGCAGGTGGCTGGGCATCATGTGGATGCCGCAGGCGGTGGCCATTTTGTAGTAGACGTATTCCATGGCGCCGAAGCCCATGGGGTCGCCGAAGGTTTGTCTGTTTTTGTTGTGTTCGCTTACACCGTCGAACTTCATCAGGTAGTGGGTGAAGCCTTCCGGCACGTCGGTCTGCCCGGAGCGTACTTCGGTGAAGTCCTGGTTAAACGCGAGTACCGCCTTGGGGCGGGCGCCGCCGGCGCTCATGCCCACGGAGAGCAGGGCGAGCATTTCTTCCGGGTGGGCGGCGCGCTCGTCGTTTCCATTCGGGCCTAAATTCACCTGGAAGCCTGCGCGGCTGTCGAGCACTTCCTGGGCAATGCCCACCAGTTCGTCGATGGCGATGTGCTGGGAGGCGTTCAGGTGTTTGAGGCGGGTGGCGGGGGCGTATTCCAGTGCGCCCATGCCGCGCTTGCCGGTGTATTGCAGCCGTTGCAGTGGGGTGATGTCTGCGGGCTGTTTGCCCTGGGCGGCCATCCACGCGTTCAGTACCGCGTTGCCGAAGTCGTCCGGCAGGGAGTCGGCAATCATGCCGTTCAGGCCGCGGTAGGTGTCGAAGCTGAGCTGCGGGAAAGAATAGATGCGCTTGGCCAGCGGCATCTTGAGTGGCGACAGTTCGATGCCGGTATCGATAAATTCGGGGGTGTATTCGAAGGCGCCGAGGCCGGTGTCGGTATCAAAACTGACGGCGCCTACGTTGTGGCTCTTGGCCTCGCCATTGGGGCCGTGGCCGTCCGGCAGGTGCACGCTGATGACTTCCATTACCATGCGGTTGTGTCCTCATCCGTGTCTTGATCGCCCTCTTGCTTGTGCTGGCCGGAGGCCCGTTGCCGCTGTTTGCCCTGGAGCTTGGCCAGTTGTACCGGCGAGGGGGGCTGGGGTGGCAGGAAGTTATCCAGCTGGGTGGTGAGGTCGAGGGCCTGGAGTATGGCGACCAGCGCTTCCAGCTGGACCTTGCCTTTCTCCGCATTCATTACCGCTTTGCGGCCCACGCCGGCACGCTCGGCCACCTCCAGTTGGGTGAGGTCGAGGTTGAGACGGGCCTGCTTCAGGCGCTGGCCGAGGAGCTCGGCAACGGCGGCAGGGGATTTCGCGGTGTAGTCCATAATGTCCTTTCTATGGGATTTTAAGCCGCTTTTGTTCGATTATGTCCCAATTGTGGGACTTTGTTAACACTTTATGTTAGGACCCTAAATAAGGACTTTGCTCGGTTTTAAATATTTAAAGTGTAGATATAGGGACTTTATGGTTTGTTGTGCGTTTTGTGCGTTGCTGGCATTTTGCACACTTTTCCGGCGGGTGTACCCCCAACTCCGCCCCCTCTAGGGAGGATGGCTGGGCTTGTGATGGCTGACAGAATTCATCCACAACCAGAAATACGGTAATCAGCGCACAGTGCGCAGGCGGCAAATTGGCCGGCAAGCGCGTGCGCTAGCCCACAATAAACAGGCGAATACAGCGATGAAGAAACAGCCCAAGCTTCCCTTTTGGCAGGTGTGGAATGTCAGCCTCGGTTTCCTCGGGGTGCAATTTGGTTTTGCTCTGCAAAACGCCAACGCCAGCCGAATCCTGTCGGACCTGGGTGCCGACCTGCACTCCCTGTCCCTGTTCTGGATCGTCGCGCCGCTGATGGGCCTTATCGTACAGCCGATTGTTGGCTCTGCGTCTGACCGCACCTGGAGCCGCTTCGGCCGTCGTAACCCTTACATTTTGTTCGGTGCCATTGCCGCGGCGCTGGGTATGGCGTTTATGCCGAATGCCAGCATTGTGGTGGCCTTTATTGCACCCATCCTGTTTGGTGGTGTGATGCTGGCGCTGATGGATGCCGCCTTCAACGTCACCATGCAGCCTTTCCGCGCGCTGGTTTCCGACATGGTGCCTTCCGAGCAGCGCACCGTGGGTTACTCGGTACAGTCCCTGCTGATCAACATCGGCGCGGTCATGGGTTCCATGCTGCCGTTTATCCTCACCAACGTGATTGGGCTGGAAAATACCGCGCAGGCCGGTGAAGTTGCGCCTTCTGTTATCTGGGCCTTCTATATCGGTGCTTCGGTGCTGCTGGGCTCGGTGCTGTGGACCGTGTTTCGCACCAAGGAATATCCGCCGGAAGAGTACAACGCGTACAAAGGTATCGACGCGGAAGAAGTGGCCCGCGAGCGCGCCGAACGCAAATCCCTGCCACAGCGCCTAGCCGGTTTCTTCGCCCTGCTGGTGAGCATGCCGAAAACCATGCGTCAGCTGGCGGTGGTGCAGTTCTTCTCCTGGTTCTCCCTGTTCATTATGTGGGTCTACACCACCCCGGCCATCACCCAGCACGTGTGGGGTGTGGAAGCCAAGTGGTTTGATCACGATTACTTAGCCACCGTTGGCGAAATCCCCGCACACATCGCCGCCGCCAAAGGCGCCGCTGGTGACTGGGTAGGTATTATCTTTGCCGCTTACTCGCTGTTTGCTGCGCTCTTCTCCATCGTGCTGGCGCGCGTAGCGCACACCATCGGCCGCAAGCCGACGTACGCGCTGTCCCTACTGTTGGGTGGCCTGGGTTACATGAGCTTTGTACTGTTCAAAGGTGGCGATGCCACTCAGGTGAACCTGCTGATTACCGAAGTAACCGTACCGAGCGGTGCCGTTGGCCTGATGCTGCCGATGATCGGTGTGGGTATCGCCTGGGCCGCCATCCTGGCCATGCCGTACGCAATCCTGTCTGACTCGCTGCCAGCAGCCAAGACCGGTGTGTACATGGGTATCTTCAACTTCACCATCGCCGCCCCGCAGATTCTGTCTGCTCTGGTTGCCGGCCCGATCCTGGCGACCGTGTTCGACAACCAGGCCATCTACATCATTATGCTGGCCGGTGTGTTTATGGTGTGCGGCGCCATCTCCGTGTTCTTCGTACGCGAGCACGAAGCTGAGCCGGACAACGGCCCCAAAGCGGACAACGGTGAGGCCGCTGCGGCCTGAGACAAAGATATCGATTGCTGATTTAAGCCCCTGTAAAGGGGCTTTTTTTTGCCTGTTCGTTTTGTAGCAGGAGCCGTATCTGGCGCTGTAATGGCGTGTAAGAGCACATTACTCAGGGTTTGCGGTATATTGTTTCGTTGACCTAAGTGTCTGCAAACAGATATTCGAAATAATAATTCAGGAAGAGTCCGGATGAGCTTTCTTCGCGCGCTGTGCACTCCGCTCGTTTCAGCCTGCTTTGGGCTGATTGTCGCTATCACCTTTTCGTTTCAAGCATATGGCAAAGCCAGTGAACTGACGGCAAAAGACTATGGTGCCTTACCGAAGGTAAGTATGTTGGCGGTATCCCCCAGCGGCGAAAAAATAGCATTCCGCATGACGGATGAGACTGGTGCAGACTTTGCGGTAGTGATGTCGCTAACCGAGGGTAAGCGGTTGGGTGCCGTGAATCTGTCCGCGACGACGCCGGATACCATATATTTTGCTAATGAGAATGAATTGATTCTCCAGGCCTCGGACGTGCGCAGGCTCTTTGGATTTCGAGGCAAACTCGATTTGAGTACCGCCTACGCCTTTGACTGGCGCTCGGGTGATGTGCGCCAGCTGCTGATTCCGGGCGACGTTGTTTATCGCGGCCAGTCCGGGCTGGGCCGAATCATTGGCCTGTCGCCGGACAATAAGTTCGCCTATATGCCCGCCTATGTTCCCAAAGACCACCACGACAATAACCCGCGCTACTCACTGGTGCGGGTTGAACTTGAGGATCCCCGGCGCCCGAAGGTGCATTTCAAGGGGCGCCATAGCTCCCGGGATTTCTTCCTTGATCAGAATGGTGAAGTCATCGCCCATGAGTTGTTTGACAATAAGCGCAATGTGCATCGGTTGCTGGCTCGCCAGAACGATGAGTGGGTGGACGTTTATCACAAGGAAACGGACATCCCTACCATCAGCTTTATGGGATTAACCCCCGACCGCGAGTCGGTTATTGCGATCAGTACCAGCAGCGAGAGTGGTCGGGATAATTTCTATGCCCTGTCCCTGAGCTCCGGTGAATTTACCGATTTGGGCTTTGGCCGTGCCGATGCGGATGTGGAGCGAACCTACCAAAGTCTGGATCAGCGCGTTTGGGGCGTGCGTTATTCCGGGCTTACGCCAAGTTATCGGTTCTTTGATGAATCCATCAGCCAGCGTATGGAAGATATCCAGGCCTATTTTGCCGGGCACTCTGTATGGCTGCAGGATTGGACGGACGGGTGGGAGCACCTGATGGTGTATGTAGAAGGGTCTCAGGTTGCCGGTGACTACTATCTGTTCCCAAAAGAAGGGGCGCCGGTAAAGCTTGCTTCGGCGCGCCCGAATATTCGCAGTGATCAGGTCCATCCGATTGCGACGATTAACTTCAAGGCCCGCGATGGCCTGACGATTCCGACCTTGCTCACCCTGCCAAAAAACAAAGTCGGCGACTTGAAGAACCTACCCGCCGTGATCATGCCTCATGGCGGGCCAGCGGAATACGACCGGGTTAGCTTCGACTGGTTGGCTCAGGCGTTGGCCAACCGGGGCTACCTGGTTGTGCAGCCTCAGTTCAGGGGCTCAACTGGTTTTGGCCTTGCGCACTACTTGGCAGGCCAGGGTGAGTGGGGTGCAAAAATGCAGGACGACCTGACCGATGCGGTGGAAATGCTGGTGCGTAAAGGAATCGTCAATGCGGACAAAGTGTGTATTGCCGGAATGAGCTATGGTGGCTATGCCGCGCTTGCCGGTGGTGCTTTTACCCCAAAGAAATACCGCTGCGTGGTTTCCGTGAATGGCGTGAGTGATCTGGAGCAAATGCTGCGCACGGAAAAACGTGACCATGGTCGCCACCATTGGGTAGTCGCCTATTGGGAAAAGCTGATGGCCAATGGCGACGCAGACAAAGATACCCTGCGCGCAGTATCCCCAGCGCGACACTCGGAGCAATTCCAGGCGCCGGTACTTCTGATTCACGGCGAAGATGACGTTATCGTGCCACTGAAGCAGTCCAAAAATATGTACAAACGCCTGAAGCGTGAGAAAAAGCCGGTGGAATTCGTGGAGCTGAAAGACGAAACCCATTATCTGGATACCCCAGAGGGCCGCATGCAGACGGTCGAAAAAATCGTCGCTTTCGTCGACAAGCATCTGCAGCCCTGATTTGAGATTTTAATGCGATTGGGCGAACATCGTCGGTTTGCTGCAAACTGACGAAGTCGCCCAATTTCATGTCCTTCCTCCAATCCCTCGAATCCGCCCTCAATACCTTTGTCGCCTACGCTTGGGGCACGCCGCTGCTGGTGCTGCTGGTGGGTGGTGGCCTGTTTCTGCTGATCAGCTCGCGCGCACGCCCATACCGCCATCTCGGCCACAGTATCGACCTGCTGCGCGGCAAGTACGACGACCCTAACGATCCCGGCCAGGTATCCCACCGCCAGGCGCTGTCCACCGCGCTTTCCGGCACGCTGGGTCTTGGCAACATTGCCGGCGTCGCCATCGCCATCAGTGCCGGAGGCCCCGGGGCGATTTTCTGGATGTGGATCACTGCACTGGTGGGGGTTGCCACCAAGTTCTATACCGCCACCCTGGCGGTGATGTATCGAGGCCGCGATAGCAGTGGTGAGATCCAAGGCGGGCCCATGTATGTGATTCGTGAAGGCTTGGGCAAACGCTGGCGGCCACTGGCGTACCTGTTTGCCATCGCCGGCCTGGCCGGCCTGCTGCCGTCGTTCCAGTCGAACCAGACGGTGCAGTTGCTGCGGGTCTCTTTTGCCGAGCCGCTGGGATGGGTAAGCGCGGACAATAGTTTCCTGTTTGATTTTTCCCTTGGCGTGGCCCTGGCGCTGGCGGCACTGGTGGTGATCTCCGGGCGTATCCAGCGTATTGGTCGGTTTGCGGTGCGCATTGTGCCGGCCATGGTGATCTTTTATCTGGTGTTGACGCTCGGGGTGATTGCCTACTTCTGGCAGGGTATTCCCGCGGCTTTCACGCTGATTTTGAGTGATGCCTTTACCGGTAAAGCGGTTGCCGGCGGTGCACTGGGGGCGGTTATTGCCACCGGGGTGAGCCGCGGTGCCTTTTCCAATGAGGCCGGTATTGGCACCGAATCTTTGGCGCACGGCGCGGCGAAAACCACCGAGCCGGTGCGTGAGGGTGTGGTGGCGATGATCGGCCCGATCGTGGATACGCTGATTGTGTGCACCTGCACCGCACTGGTTATTCTGCTCACCGGTGTGTGGCAGGGGGCAGAGGGCATAGCAGGGGTGTCCCTGACCGCGGATGCGTTTAGCAGTGTCTTTGGTGGCTGGGGCCCGGTACTGCTGCTGATTATGGTCGTACCGCTGGCATTCAGTACCATCGTTACTTTCTGGTACTACGGCATGAAGTGTTTTGTGTTTCTGTTCGGCACACGCTTTCAGGTGGTTTACACGGTGTTGTACATGCTGCTGATTATCCTGGGGGCCGTGCTGTCACTGAACATTGTGAATAGTTTGATTATTGGTATGTACGCCGTGATGGCCATTCCCACCATGTTGTCGACCATTCGCCTGTCCGGGCGTGTGAACAAGGCGGCCCATGATTACTTTGTGAAAACACCGGGTGCTTAATTTTCACGCGTAAACTCGCTGCGTATTCTGTGTCATATTTTTGTGCGCATGCGCACCCGGAATGGGCGCGTTGCGCGCTTTTTACTCGAATGGGTCAATTAGTCGCTTGGCGCGTAAAAAATTATTGTGAAGGTTCTCACAAAGTGAGCCTGTGACCGGTTTTTTGTCTCACTCACTATGGGAACTGTCACCAAAAAACGCTAAAAACGTCGTTCCTTAAAAAAACATAAGCTCTTTACGGTTATTAGGTGGAACAATGGCGAATCCTCTCGACCCCAAGCCGGACGCAAGTCTGGATTCCAACTCTTTTCTTTCTGGAATGAACGAAGGTGGTGCGTCTGAGCGTCCTTTCGCGGACAAACTCGATGCATCCATGGCGAAGGATCGCTCCGTAATCGGTAAAAACATCAAGTTCCGCGGTGAGCTGATTGGCACCGAAGACCTGCACATCGAAGGTACCATCGAAGGCACCGTCATTATGGAAGGTCACGACCTGTCCATTGGTCGTGAAGGCGAAATCAACGCGAATATCCACGCACAGAACATCGTGATCAACGGCACCCTGACCGGCGATGCGCTGGCCGACGAGCTGATTGAAATCCGTAACACCGCGGTAGTGAAAGGCAACCTGATTGCCCCGCGCATCCAGCTGGACGACGGTGGTAAGTTCCGCGGTTCCATGGATATGGTCGACACCGATGACGAGATGAAAGCCCGTCATTCCGAATTCAAAGACAAGCTGGTTCACCCGAACCTGCCGCCGAAGGACGAAGCGCCGAGTGCGCCCGTGGCGAAAAAGTCTTTCGCCCCGAAAGACAGTGCCAAGGATCAGGCCAAGGAAGCGGAGCTGGCTGACAGCTAACCCCCGCGGCAACGCCGCAGGCTCTCCTGCGGCGTTGTGTTTTTTCCTCTGGCTCACGCCCCGAATTCCTGCGATAAACAATGCAACACCGTTCTTTTGGCCTCGCTGCGTTAACGACCGAGATGGTCAAAAGCGGGGACCGAATCCTCGACCTCGGGCCACTCTCGTCCGGTACCACTCAGGCTTTTCTCGGCCTTAACTGCCAGTGCCACATCGAAGATCTGGTGGAATACCTGGCCGATAACCAGCACAGCGACGACCCACTGCAAGCGCTGGAAGATCACCTGCTCCCCAAGCCTGCGAACTTAAAGTTCGATGTCATCCTGTGTTGGGATCTACTCAATTTCCTGGAGCTGGATGTTATCCAGCACCTGATTCGCCTGCTGCAACCGCATTTAAAGCAGGGCACCATCCTGCATACCATGCGCTACACCGGCCGCAACCAACCGAATAAGCCACGGCGTTTCCGCCTGCAGGAAGACTTCTGCTTTGAGTATGTGGACGACTCCAGTTATCCACAGGTGGCATCCAAGGGGCACTCTACGGTGACCCTGTTGAAATGTATGGACCGCTTCAGCCTGTTCAATTCGCTGATGAAGCGCGAGGGCATGGACCAGAACGTTACCGAACATTTCCTTGAATACGACAGCACCACCTCACGCAATCAGGTGCGCAGCGGCGGCGCCTCGGATGTAAGCGCTTACTTCCGCCAGGTACGTGATGACGAGCAGGTAGCGTTTGCCGGCATCGGCAAAACACTTGCCGCACTGCCCGCCAGTGCTACGGTGCTGGATTGCGGCCGCAAGAATGGCCGCAATATCGATGCGCTGAAAAAGAAAGTGGGCTCTCTGTATGTGGAAGACCTGCACGCGTCCCTGGCGTGGCGCAAGAAAATGCACGGCGAAGGCAGTGGCTTCAGTGAGTCCATGTTCAGCTTTGACCCCGGTACCAGGCTGGATGGGGTGTTTTTGTGGGACCTGCTGAACTTCTGCAGCCCGCAGCAAATTGAAGCGCTGGGCGAACTGCTGGCCGGGCGCATGAACCCCGGTGGCCAGCTGCATTTTCTGGTGTACAAGGCCAGCCAGCAGCCAGAGCGCCCGGCAATGTTTGAGGTGCTGGAAGACGAGCGCGTGGCGGTGACGGCGATTGCCGATGGCCGCAGTGCACGCAGTCTTGGCAGCACCGCCGACTTAATGCGCCTGCTGCCAGGTTACCGCCTGTTCAGCCATCACCTTGCTCGCTTGCCCTCTGGGGATTCGGTGCAGGAGTTTGTGTTGCAGTTAAAGGGCTAGATAGTCCTCCCGAGAAACAGAAAATCAAAAAATTAAATCGAGAAGATTTCACACGAGATTGCTTCCATGTCTGAATTTTTGCGCTCTGTCTTTGTTGCCCTGAGTCCGGATGCGGTTACCGAAGGGTTCCTGTCGCTGATGCTGGTGCTGTTTGCGCTGGCGCTGGTGTGCCGCTTTGTGCGCCGCGCAGATGAGTTTGTCGAGCAGGCCCCGGGGCTGCTGACCTCACTGGGTATTCTCGGCACCTTTACCGGGGTGATCATCGGCCTGTTCGAATTCAGTCTGGCAGATATCGACGAAAGTATTGCCACCTTGCTGGATGGTTTGAAAACCGCGTTTATCACCAGCGTATGCGGTATCGGCCTGTCCATTGTGCTGCGCGCACTGACCCGGTTTATCCCGGTACCCGGCGATGTGGCCGAAGTCACCGACCTCGCGGATATTCGCGATGCCCTGCAGCAACTGCAGAGCGAACTGGTACAGGGCCAGGAGCGCCAGCTGCAGCAGAGTGAAAACCAGTTACGCGACTTTTCCACGCAGGTGTCGCAGGTGCTGGTCGAGCAGATGGAACAGGTGGTGGTGCGCTTTAATGAGCGCGTGGAAAACCAGTTCGGCGAGAACATGACCCGCTTCGGGGAAAACTTCGCGCGCTTCGATGCCATGGTGGAAACCCTTACCCGGGAATACAAAGCGCATGAAGAACGCGTGGAGTACTGGTCTGAACACTGCGATACAGCGGTAATGGGGCTGGTGCAGGTCGCGCGCGATCTGCAAACCATTCATAAGCAGCTGGCGGAAGTGCCGCAGTTCTTCGATGGTATGGAGAGCGTCAACGCGCAGGCACGCGAGCAAATGCAGGCGGTTACCGAACAGCTGGACCGCTACCGCGGTGTTGCGGCGCAGATGCAGAACGTATTGCCGCATCTGGGCGAACGTATCGACCAGTTCGTGAAGGGCATCGATGTGGTGCAGCAGGTAATGACCAGCGATATGCAGCAGTCCCTGGTGAGCATCGCCAAGCAGAGCGAACTGCTGGGTGCGCAGATTCAGGCGGTGTCCGGCGCATTCGAAAAAATGTCGAGCCTGGATGCGGACTTTATTCAAGGGTTGGTGCAGGACTCTGTTACCACCCACCGCAATGGCATGCAGGAACTGGCACTGCAGCAAGCGCGTACCCACCAGGAAATGGTGGATGCCCTCAGCCATGTGATTCGCAAGAGCCTCGGCGACGCCGAGAACTCCATCGGCAAGCAATACCAGCTGGTGGAGCGCAAGATGGAAGAGGAAGTGGAAGGTGTTATGTCGGCCATGGGGCAGGCGCTGGCGACCATCAGCGGTCAGTTCACTCGCGATTACCGCCAGCTGGTGGCGCAGATGCAGCGCCTGAACCAGTCGGCGGAGCGCGCCCGTGAGGAAGTCGCCTGATGGCAGCGAGGTCGGGGTTTACCCGCTCGGGGACGGTGAGCCGCGGCGACAGTGAGTCCTCGTGGATCAGTGTGTCCGACCTGATGGCCGGCCTGATGATGGTGTTTCTGTGTATCGCCGTGGCGATGATGCGCTCGGTGATGATCGAGCGGGAAAAAATCCGCACCATTGCCATGTCCTACAAGGAAAACCAGCTGGCGATCTATGAATCCCTGCAGCAGGAATTTGCCCCGGATCTTGCCCGCTGGGGTGCCACCATTGACCGCGACACACTCACGGTTGCCTTCAACAACTCGGATGCCATGTTCAATACCGGGGAGGCTGCGCTCAGTGCCAGCTACCAGATTGTGTTCGAGGAGTTCTTCCCGCGCTATATGAATGTGCTGGTGCCGTTTCAGGATTCGGTGGATGCGGTACGTATCGAGGGCCACACCAGTTCCGGTTGGGGTGAGAGCCGAGACCTGAATGCCATGTACTTCAATAACCTGCGCCTGTCGCAGGATCGTGCGCGCTCGGTACTGCGTTTTGTGTACACCCTGGATGAAGTAACCACTCACCACGGCTGGATGATGCAGAATGTGGCGGCAGTCGGGTATTCTTCCTCTCGTCCGATATACAATCCGGATGGCAGTGAGAATATCGAGCAATCCAAGCGAGTGGCTTTCCGCGTGATCACCAATTCTGAAACCAAGATCCACAGCATCCTTGAGGAGTCGTTCTAATGAAGCGCTTCTCCCGGCACTTTGAGGCACTGACCCAAGCGATTTCTGGTATGGGAGGCACTGGCGATACGGCGGTTGCCGAAGCGCCCGCGGCAGAAGCCGTTGTGTCGGAAGCGGTAACGGGTATACCGGACAGCTCCATTGAGCAGGCGCTGCTCAAGGGAATTGAAGTCACCCTCGCTGACCTGGACCAGACCGAGCATGGCTGGTTGTACCGCGGGCACCCAGTGATGGTGTACGCGGTGGATGTGGCTGCGGTAGATGATCCGCAAGTGCGCAAAGAATTCTTTCATCGTATCCACCTCGCCAGTTGCTGTGGTGCTCTGGAAGTGCCGGATCAGGTGGTGTGGATTGGTACTGCCCGCGAAGCACTGGCGGCACCGGAGCTGGAGAGTGCACCGCACGCCTGTGAATACTGTCTGGCCAAGGTCAACCACCGCGGCTATCGCGGCCTTGGCCCGCGCGACCGCAAGCGGGTGGCCGACGCCTTTAATTTCCACTGGCATGTGAGCCAGTATGCGCAGGAATTTTTCGCCGCAGACACCGCGCATTTCTGGGCGCCGGGCAAGCAGGCGCGCGCACTGGAACAGATCGAACCGAACGCGGCCGACAGCGGTACCTGTGGCTTTTGTGAGTGGCAAGTACCGGCGGACAGTGGCTGGTTTGTGCCGGTCGAACGCGGTACCGAACTGGGTCTTTCCATCGACGCCTGTGTACTGTGCGCGCAACAGCAGGCGATGGGTGTGCTGAGCTTACCGGATGACAGCGCCTTGGCTGCAAGCCAAATACGTTATACAGATCAGGCAGCGGCACACAGCGTGTCCAAAGAGGAAGACGCGCAAGAAGAGCGTAGCTGGGCCCAGGTGCGCCGCCAGTTACCTTTGTCCTGGCATCCGCTGTGTGAGCAGTTGGAGCGCAGTCTTTCGGCACCGGTATTGTTCCAGCGTTTTACCGGGTATGAAGGGGTGGCGGTGCTGGCGTGGCCGGAACATCGCCGGGGCATTGTTGCCAGAGCTGAGGATCGCGAGGCGCTGCCGGAGGGGTGGGATTTCTGGACGATGCAGGATGTGCTCGGCAGTCTCGGCTGATGCATACGCGCAAACAACACATATGAAAAAGGGCAGCGGAAGCTGCCCTTTTTCGTGCTTACTGACGCACCGTAACCTTGGTGCCAATGGGCGCGTTTTCATAAAAAATTTTGGCCATGTGCCAGGGTAGGCGCACGCAACCGTGTGATTCCGGGCGACCGGTAACCTTGCCCGCATGCATGCCTACCGCGCCGTTAAAGCGCATGAAGAAGTCCATGGACGCTCCGCGGAACACAGTGCCTGCCGGGCGCTTATCTTTGCGCACATCCACGCTGGATTTGCGTACATAACCGGCCCGATCCACGTACTGGCCAAACAGGTTGGAGCGGTGATCAATATTTTTTTCCGAGACACGGAAGCTGCCCGTGGGGGTGCGGTAGCCAGCAATCCCCGTGGCAATCGGCGAGATACCTGCGAGCCGGCCGCCCTTGTAGAAGTACGCGCGCTGCTCGCTGATGTCGATGATGATGTGTGGGGCTCCACCAATCACATCCCTGCGCCACCAGGCACTGCCATCGGTCATGGATCTATGTTGCTGGTAGGGGTAGGGGTAGTCGCCGGCCTGCGCCACCGGCGCAAACATCGCAGATGCGGCCAACACCAAGCTGGCACCGACTGCGATTTTCTTGAGAAGGTTTTTGAGCGAAAAGCTTTTCAGTGAAAAGTTCCGTGAGATGGAAGAGCCTTGCATGCATACCTCATCTGCTCTCGCGAGCAATTTGCCGGCCGGCAGTGTGTCGGGCGTGCGGAAAGGCGGCAGCCTTTTTGCGGGGCGAACGCACCCCTGCACGACAGTGCACAATTTCGACCTTTGAATTTCCCCAAAGCGACGCGCCGGTGTGTCCCGGTTTGGCCGCGGGATGAGCCTGCCCTTCGGCCCGCGTGGCGCGGACGTCAGGGCAAGTGAGAGGCATGGTAGGGTCTGGTTTTGGCGCTTTTTACATTGAAATGGAATGAGCAGAGGCGCCGATAGAAATAAAACTTTATAGTCACACGCAAATGCGAGGCAAAAAAAAGCCGGCTAAACAGCCGGCTTCAAAAAATTCCAGAAAACTGGAAATCGTGCTTCGACGAGAGAGCAACTACGTTAACGATCTTATTGAGAGGTACCCCTTTTGAACCTGTATTTCGCGACTGGTTCGCTAAAGGCGGCGTACAGGCGTTAACAGGAACGCCAAATTCTCAATAAGGTCAGTGTTTTTTTCCTTTCCTTCTGTGAGGCTACTTTTCGTTGGCTTGCGTGTTGGGGCTTACTTTTTCAGGAAGACCCGTGCCGCGGCTGTCGGCAGTTCAATCTTGTCGCCGTTCAGTGCACCCGCGAAACCTTCCGGGGTAATGTCTTCGCTACCGGCAAACGCGGCTGGCAGTGCAATTTCAGTCGCTTCCTGACCCAGGTTCAGGGCCACAAAGTAACGCTCTGCGTCGCCTTCGCCGGCGCGCTCGAACACCAGCAGGTCGTCGCCGGTTTCCAGAATGTTCTGGCTGGCAGTGGCCAGGGCGCTCGGCAGGTCCGCGTGCCACTTCAGTAGGGCGCGGAAGCGGTTCAGCATTGCATGCTGGTCGTCTTCCTGCACGGAGGCGGCCAGGTGGTAGTGTTCTTCGGCAACCGGCAGCCAGGGTTTTACCTTGGAGAAGCCGGCATTGATCTCGCCACCGTTAAACCACGGCATCGGGGTACGGCAGCCGTCACGGCCTTTGAATTCCGGCCACAGGTTGATGCCGTACGGGTCTTGCAGGTCTTCGAATGCCACATCGGCTTCCGGCAGGCCAAGTTCTTCGCCCTGGTACAGGCATACGCTGCCGCGCAACATCAATTGCATCAGCAGGAACAGTGGCGCGCGCGCCATGGCGGTTTCGTTGTCGAAACCCTTGTTCCAGCGGGTGAAAGAGCGCGGTACATCGTGGTTGGAAATGGACCAGCAAGGCCAGCCTTCTTCGATTACCTGGCGGTTCTTCTCCAGGGTGTCGCGCAGGAACTGCGCGCTGCAGTCTTCAGACAGCAGGTCGAAGGAGTAGGCCATGTTCAGGCGGTTTTCCGTGGTGTACTCGGCCATAATCTTGTGGGTATTGTCGTCGCCCACTTCGCCCACGGTCATTGCACCCGGGTACTCTTCCAGCAGCTCGCGTACGCGCTGCAGGAATACCAGGTTTTCCGGCTGAGACTTGTCGTGGATGTGCCACTGGTATTCATAGCTGTTCACCGGCGGCAGGCCGTTCTTGTCCAGCTTCACCGGGCGTGCCGGGTTGTCCTGCAGAGACTGGTTGTGGAATGCGTGGTTGATGGCGTCCAGACGGAAACCGTCGACACCGCGGTCCAGCCAGAAGCGCAGATCCGCAAGCAGTTGTTCCTGAACTTCCGGGTTGTGCAGGTTCAGGTCCGGCTGCTCCTTGAGGAAGTTGGTCAGGTAGTACTGGCGACGACGGGTGCACCAGCGCCAGGCGCTGCCACCGAAGTTGGACATCCAGTTGTTAGGCGCACTGCCGTCATCTTTGGCGTCTGCCCACACGTACCAGTCGGCCTTGGCGTTGTCGCGGCTGGCGCGGCTTTCTTCGAACCAGGCGTGCTGGTCGGAGGTGTGGCTCAGGATCTGGTCGATAATCACCTTCAGGCCCAGAGAGTGAGCCTTGTCAATTACCCGGTCGAAGTCGTCCAGATTGCCGAAGATCGGGTCAACATCGCGATAGTCAGACACGTCGTAGCCGAAATCTGCCATCGGCGATTTGAAGAAGGGGGAGATCCAGATGGCATCAACGCCCAGGGACTTCACATAGTCGAGCTTCTCCACGATACCCGGCAGATCGCCGATACCGTCGCCGTTTGCGTCGCAGAAGCTGCGCGGGTAGATCTGGTAAATAACGCCGTTGCGCCACCATTCCCCGTTTGATTTGTCTTTCTGAATACCGCTCATGCCAGAGTCCGTCGATGGATACTTATTAGGTTAGGGTGAGTATGGCGATACCGGAGGCGGCGTACCTCCCCCCTGATCGGGGGGGGAGGGGGAGAATCTGGCGGCTTAAATACCGGTTCTGACCGAAAGGTCGGTCATTTTTGGGGGCGGATCTGGAGGAGGTCCCCACTCAATCACCGCCCCCAGTCTACCCGAAGCTGGTACCAGCGTGACTGCAATAACTGCCAGCGCTGCTGGCACAAAAATATCGCGCTCTTTTCGGTGCAATCCCGCACTTAAACCTGTCCACCAGCAGCTGCAAAAAGCTGCCCAGCGACATCATCATTGGGCGAGAAATGCGGTAAAAGAATTCAATACACTTACTACCGGGGTGCTGGGTAAAAGTAATTTTTATGGCTTGTCCTGCACCGAGCGCAGCAGCTGTTCCGCCAGTGCAATCGCTTGCTGGCGATCTTTCACATCGAGTTTCTGATAGAGGCTTCGGATGTGGGTCTTGATGGTGCTGGGCGCTACCTTGAAGTGCCGCGCGATACGCTCATTGGAAAGGCCTGAGTGGATGGCGTTCAGCACCTGCCACTCGCGCGGTGTAAGCGGTGAGTGGCGCAGGAAGTCGGGCACGGCATCGCTGGCGAGGATTTCGCGCACGATGGTTTCATCGAGTTCGATGCGGATGCCGCCGCCAAGCTCCGGCTGCTGTTGCGCGAGCTTGATGAGCTTCTGTGCCTTTTCGGTCTGGGCTTCGTTTAGCGCCTGCTCACCGGTGTCTTCCAGGGCGGCTTTCAGCAGCACAATCATCGGCTTGCCGATTTGCAGGAAGCTCGCATTCAGTTCGCTGTCGAGCATGATGGTGAGCGCGGCGCGCAGGTGTTCCAGTGCTTTTTCCCGGCGCTCGCGCAGCCAGGCAAGGTGGGCGGCAAGAACATGATTGCGCAGCTGGTCGGTGATTAAACCGCACTCTTCCGCAACCTGTTGCAGGCGGCCCAGCAGGCGGTTGGCATCGGAGTAGCGGTGCAGGGAAATCAGAGCGCGCACATGGTTGCGGCCATAACACTGTTCGAAATGGTTGCTGGGGCGGTCGGCAACCGGATCCGCCTGTTCCTGCCAGGTGGCGATCGCCTCGGTGTTTTCCAGTGCCTGCCACACGCGCATACGCGCCGCGTCGGCGTTGGCAACCCAGTCGCGGTGATACTGCTCGCCGGAGAGCAGGTGCTCGACACGCTCCATCCACTCCAGGCATTCGTCTTTGTCACCGCGCGCCAGGGCTACTTTCAGCAGCAGTGTGTACTCAGGCAGTAGCCAGCGCTCGCCGACTTTGCGGTTAATCTGCATACCGCGGCGGGCGGATTCAGCGGCGCCGTCCAGGTCGCCGGCCTCCCACTGCAGCTGGCCTTTCAAGCGGTAAATAAATTCGGAAATCGGCAGGCCGACCAGGTGGTGCTCTTCGATCAGACGCTGCGCGCGCGCCTGCAGCGCGGCGGCTTTCTTCAGCAGGCCGTTGGCAAAGGCGATTTCGGTTTGCTGGCACAGGGCCCAGGCCGCATTGGGAATATCCTGCTGGGCAAGGGTGGCCTTTTCCACGGCCTCCATGTGGTGCATGGCCTGGTCCAGCTCACCCAGGCAGAAGCTGGTTTCGCCGATGACCAGCTGGGCGGCAATGCGTTCGCTGACCTGGTCTTTGGGCAGCAGGTCCAGAGCCTCCTGCGCATACTCTTTGGCCTTGAGGATCTGTCCGCGGGACACCGACGCCTGTGCGCGCATCGCGGCAAAGGCACCTTCAAAGTCTTCCCATTGTTTGGGATCTTCACGCTGCAGCCAGCTCTCAGCGGCCGCCAGCAGCTTGTTGCAGCGCTCGTAATCGAAGCTGTCACGGGCGAGGCGTGCGGCCAGCAGGGTGAACGAGGCGTGGCGCTTGATCAGGTCTTCACCCAGCCAGTTGAGGCTGTCGTTGAGCACTCGGAACTGGCCTTCGCGCAGGAACTGCTCGCCCTGCTCGGCGAGCAGGCGGTGTACCCGGTCGCGGTCTTCGGCCTTCAGCGCGTGGCGCAGGGCTTCCAACGGTTGCTGCAGTTCCTGCCAGGTATCACTGGCGGTCTGGTGCAACTGGGTAAGCTGGCTGCCGTCAGAGAGCTGGCGCTGCAGGAAGCGGGCGAATACCGGGTGGAAACGAAACCACTGGCGGCTGGAGTCCTGCGCCTGCAGGAACAGGCCGCGACTGGCAGCGGTTTCCAGCTGTTGCTGGCCGCCCGTCTGGCCACTAAGGCGCTCCGCCAGCAAGCCGTTGACGCGGGTGAGGATGGAGGTACGTGCCAGCAGCTGGCGCAACTCCGGCTCCAGGCGTTCCAGTACTTCTTCGGCCAGGTAGTCGAGGATATGGGCGTGGCCCTGTTCCAGTTCGCCCAGATAGCGGTCCACTTCTTCCTGGTCGCGCACGGACAGCGCGAACATTTGAATGGCCGGTGGCCAACCTTCAGAGAGCTGGTGCAGTTGGGCCACGCGGTCGCTGCCCAGGGTGAACGGCAAGCGGCGTGTGAGTAACTGGGTGGTTTCGTCGATGGTAAGCGCCAGGTCTTCGGCCCCCAGCTCCAGTAGTCGGCCCTGCAGGCGCAGCGCGCCCAGGCCCAGCGGCGGCTGGCTGCGACTGGTGATGACGATACCGATACCCGCAGGCGCATGGCGCAGCAGGAAGCGGGTGGCATCGTGGACGATGGGGTTGTCGATCTGGTGGTAGTCGTCGAGCACGATGCGCAGCTCGCTGGGGAGCTGGCGCAGTTCCGCCAGCATCTGGCTGATCACCAGGGAGGGGTCCAGGTTGTGTTGCGCGGCAAGGATCTTGCTCGTTTCCGGCACGCCGTTGCCGGTGGCGCGGTGCACGCTCTCTACCAGATAGCGGCAGAACTGGCCGGGCTCGTTGTCGCCGCCGTCCAGGGAGTACCAGGCAACTGGATTGTCCTGTTCGAGTGCCCAGGAGGTGACCAGGGTGGTCTTGCCGTAACCGGCTGGGGCAGTGACCAGTAATAGTTGGTCACTCTGGCTCTGTTCCAGCAGCGACAGCAGCCGGGGCCTCTGCAGCGTGTGTTCTGGGCAGTCGGGTAGGCTGTACTTGGAGGCTAGGAGCATGGCATTGACCAATCAACGGGACATTGACCGGGGTTCCCACACACCACACCCCGGGAGGCACAATTGTACAGTCTTAGTGTGCCAGCCCGGAATTTCGTTCACCTCCCCCCTGCAGGGGGAGGATGAGCGCATGGGGTGGCAGCGCCAGAGCGTGTTCTGTTGGGGTGCTCTGGCAGCGGGTATCTGCCGGGCAAAGAAAAGCCGGCGCAGGGCCGGCTTGAAGCAAAGATACGATGAGAGAGTCCTATCGCCATGCGTTGACATGCAAACGCGATTTGGGGAACTGTATCCTTTGACGGTGCCCTGGCGTTTCAGTTCCCTTTTATTTTCTCTTCACGCCAAGTTTTGTGAAATTGCGTGTAAAAACGCCGATCAGGGCACAATTCTGGCGCGAATCTTCCCATTGTGACCGTCCAGTGGTAGTTTTTTCTGTTTGTGGTTGTTGCGCCACCGTTCGTTAGGAAAAGAGTGGCGTAAAAACAAACAGCACTCAGGATGCGCGGGCAACCCCGCAGAAGTATTCGTATCCAATAAAAACAAAACCAGAATAATCACGGGGAGCGAATATGGCCGATCTAGTAATCCTTACGGCACCCGGTATGGGGGCGGTAAACGAAGACTTCGCCGAGCCACTGTTCCAGGCGCTCGAGGCGGCACTGGGCGACGACTGGACCCGGATTCATACCGAGACCATCCTGTGCGACGCGCACTTGCAGCCCAATGTCGAGCGCGTGTTCGATGCCATGCAAAAGCGCGATATGGACTACCTGCGCGCGCGCAAGTTTATGCTGGCCGGCCTGGCCGAAGCCTCTGCCCAGTTGGCAGACATACACCAGCGTGGCGGCAACTACGACAAGAGCCAGCAGGCGATCTACCAGACCTTTGAGCGCGCCGCCAAAGCTACCAGCGATAACACCCCGGTTATCCTGCTCACCCACTCCATTGGTTGCAGCAACCTGTCCAACTACCTGTGGGACGCCCAGCGGCCCACTATCAGTCACGGTATCTGGCGCGACGGCGGCCCCAAGGGTGTGCACAAAGGGTCTGCCAAAGACCTGTTCCTGCGTGGCAAGACGCTCACGCACTGGTACACCCTGGGCGCCAGCAACCCCTTGTGGACCGCCGGCATGGCCCGCGACCAGATCCAGGCCGTCACCTCGGAGACCCGCGGCTACAACTTCCGCTGGAAAAACTTCTACCACCCGGACGACTTGTTCGGCTGGCCCCTCAAACCCCTCAGCCCCTCTTATAACCAGGCCGTTTACCGCGACTTTGAAACCCGCCCGCTGTCCGACTGGACCGCTGCCAGCTGGGGGCCACAACTGGTGTCCCATGACGGCTACTGGGAGAGCCAGTTGGTACACAAGAATCTGGTCGAAGATGTGAGAGAGGTATTGAAGAAGTCCTCAACACGCCGCCCGAGCCCGCTAAAAAGAACATCGGAAGCGGTGATTTAGCCGCAAACGCCTGAATCGAAGGCGCCGGTAGCGGGTGCTCCCTCGCAAGACCTTCCGCGAGAGGGACCTCGCGGAAGAGCCCCCATGGATGGGTTCACGGCGTGTCTTGCGAGGGAGGACCGGCTGCCGGTGCTGCCACCGGTGTAGAACCAGAGTCCCAACCTACCTTAGCCGGACGAGACCGCGGGCGTTATACTCGCCACCGAAGATAAAACAGGTACCCCCATGGCTCTGCAATTTCACTCGGTCCCCGTCACCCCGTTTCAGCAAAACTGTACCCTGCTGTGGTGCGACCAAAGCAAGCGCGCCGCCGTGGTTGACCCGGGTGGTGACATTGACCGCATCCTCGCCGCCGTCGAAGAGCGTGGCCTCAAACTGGAAAAAATCCTCCTGACCCACGGCCACCTCGATCACGTCGGCGGCACCGCGCCATTGTCGCGTCAGCTCGAACTCCCCGTTGAAGGCCCTCAGGAAGCCGACCAGTTCTGGATCGAAAAAATTGTCGCCCAGGCCCAGGCCTATGGCTTCCCGCCGGTAGAAACCTTTACCCCGGATCGCTGGCTCAAGGATGGTGACACCGTCACCGTTGCCGACGAAGTGCTCGAAGTCGTGCACTGCCCCGGACACACCCCTGGGCACGTCATTTTCTTCCACCGCGACAGCGGCCTCGCCCTGGTGGGCGACGTCCTCTTCGCCGGTTCCATCGGCCGCACCGACTTCCCCATGAGCAACCATCAGGACCTGATCGACTCCATCACCAAAAAGCTCTGGCCCCTGGGCGATGCGGTGAAGTTCATCCCCGGCCACGGTCCCATGTCCACATTTGGTCAGGAGCGCCAGACCAACCCATTTGTCGCCGACAAACGGTTCGGCTGATTCAGCACCGGTTCACCGAGCGCGGTTTTGAATGGCCAGGTATTAATGGCGGAACCCCTTATGACCACCCCAATAAAAAGCTGGAAGCTGATCGCCCTGATTGCCTTGCCCGCATGGATTCTGCTCGGCAGTGGCTGCGCGGTAATCTCTGAAAGTGAGTGCCAGGCTGGGCTCTGGTACGAGCGCGGCCTCGAGGATGGCGCGCGTGGTAGAAGTCAGGCAACCGTGTACAAAATTGCGCAGAAGTGCCATGAGTACGGAGTGCGCACCGATACCAATGCCTGGATGCAAGGCCATGAAGCGGGGGTGGAGCAATACTGCACGCCGGAAAACGGCTTTGTGGTGGGGCGTCGCGGACGCGATTATGAAGGCGTGTGCACCGGCCCCACTGCTGACCTGTTCCTCGTCAACTACGAGCGTGGCCTCGCGGTGTATCAGGCGGAGCAACAGTACAATGCGCTGGTTGACCGCTACGAAGATGCCGAACGAGAGATATATCGTATCGAAGAGGCCCTGGAAAAGGCTGAGACCAAAGAAGAGGCCCGCGCCCTGCGTAGCCAGCGCCGCAGCCTGCGGCGGGAGATGCGCCACCTGGAAGGTGAGATGATGCGCTTTGGCGGCTTTGGTGCTTTCAATCCGCTGCTGTTTTACTGATATTTCTCACGCTAATTGAAGAAATATCGAGAGGTGATGATATGGCGATCTGGCACGGCGACATTGACCTGGATGCTGCAAACCAATCCATGGCAAACAGTATGCCGACCTACCTGGGAATGCAGCTCACCGAGCTCGGCGATGACTTTATTGTGGGCACCATGCCCGTCGACGAGCGCACCCGCCAGCCGTTCGGTATCCTGCACGGCGGCGCCAGCGTCGCCCTGGCGGAAACGCTCGGTTCCATGGCCGCAAACATGGTGGTGGATACCGAGAAATTTTACTGTGTTGGCCAGGAGATCAATGCCAATCACCTGCGCCCTGTGGCCGACGGCGAGGTAACCGGCAAGGCAACCGCAGTGCACATTGGCCGCACCAGCCAGGTGTGGGAAATCCGCATTCACGACGCACGCGGTAAGCTCAATTGTATTTCCCGCATCACCATGGCCGTGGTGCCGATTCCGGCGCGCTAATTTTTCTGTTCCAAATTTTCTAATTTAAGTAAATCGTGTGACCGGGGACCTGTTTACCTTCGAGGATATTTCCTACCGCCTTTCACGTTCGCCACGGCGCAAGCGGTTGGGGTTAGTGGTGACGGAGAAAGGTGCGGAAGTGCGGATTCCGCAGCGCTGTGCCGAGCGCCATGGCCACCAGTTCCTGCGCGACAATATTGCCTGGGTGCGCGACCAGTTGCGTGGCCTCGCACATCGCCAGGCGCAGGTTCCTGAACATCACTTCGCGTTCGGAGCGAAGTTTCCCTGGCTGGGTAAAACCCTGGAGCTGGACCGCGCGGCCTGTGCCGCCGATGCCGGCATACGCGATGGCTACATCCAGCTGTATAGCCGCATCAAACAGCCCGATGAGGGGCAGCTCCAGTCCGCGTTGCAGAAGCTGTATCAGCGCGAGGCGCTGGCGCTATTAACCGGCAAGTCGCAGCAGTTTGCCGGCTTGCTCGGGCTGCAATTCTCGTCGGTAAAAGTGCGGCGCACACGCAGTAAGTGGGGACACTGCACCATCCGCGGTGAGCTTCAGTACAACTGGTTGGTGTGCCTGGCGCCGGAGCCCGTGGTGGACTACCTGGTGATCCACGAGGTCTGTCATTTGCGGCATCACAATCACGGGCGCGAATTCTGGGCTTTGGTGGCCAGCCTATGTCCTGACTACAAACAGCTGCGACGCTGGCTCAAGGAAAATGGGCATCGCTTGCAGCTCTAAGTGCTTTCCATAGTGGGGCTTTCGCACAAGAATCGCATCCCAGCGCAAGTTTCTACTTATCCACCCCATTCTGGCGTAAACTGCCAGCATCATTTTTAAGGCTAGCCGGTATGGAATTGGAACCTCTCGGAGACGACTTTGAGGAAAACTGCGCCCGCTTTTTGCCGGAAGCGGTAGAGCAGGGCTGCGTATGGGCACTGGAAGGTGAAGAGGGCTTTGCCCTGTGTGAATCGGAGCGTCGTGCCGATACCGACGTCATGCCGTTCTGGTCGCAGCGGGAATATGCCGAGGCGCATGTCGCCGATGACTGGTCCAGCTACCAAGTTGTCCCGATCGATCTCGAAGAGTTTATGGATGACTGGCTGGAAGGCATGCACCAGGATGTGCTGCTGGTAGGTATCAACTGGAACGACGATATGGAAGGGGAAGAGATCGAACCCCTCGACCTGCTCGAACAGCTGGAACAGGAGCTGCAATAGCGTCTCTTCCTGGCCGAAAAACAAACAAGAATAAGCCGGCGACAATGGTCCCTTGAGACGCCTGGACGCCGGAAACAAATCGCCCGAGGGAGGTCTTAGGTGAGTCAGTTTTCTGGGGTACAAAGTGTTATCTACGGCGTTACCGACCTGCAGGAAGCCAAGGCCTGGTATACCACCCTGCTTGAAACCGAGCCGTATTTTGATGCGGAATGCTACGTGGGTTTCAATGTCGGTGGCTTTGAGCTGGGGCTCGACCCCAGCGCGCGCAATGTGATCAGCCGCGCGGATGGCGTAGTGGCCTACTGGGGTGTCACGGACATCGCGGCACAGGTTGAGCGCATGAGCGAGCTGGGCGCCCGCCTGCATGGGGAAATTGTTGATGTTGGTGAGGGTATCCTGATGGCCAGCTTCCTCGACCCGTTCGGCAATGTATTTGGCCTGATCCAGAACCCCTACTTCAAGCAGTCCCCGGAAACTGCCAACTGAGCCCAGCCAACTGAGACAGAGCGCACTATTGGAGCAGTACACGTGAGCAAGCTACCCGCCAACCGCTTCCGCCCTTCCGATCAGGGTTTTGCCGCCGAGAGCCTGGCGCAGATCGGTCGCGGCTACGTGGTGCCAGATCGGGTAGCGCTGATTACCGGCTGCTCCAGCGGCATCGGCCGCGAGCTGGCGTTGGCTCTGCACGCGCGGGGCACCATTGTGATTGCCACCGCGCGCCGTGCCGAAAGCTTGCTGGAACTGGCGGATGTGGGGATTGCTACGGAATCCCTCGACGTTAACAGCCAGGCGGATATCAACCGTGTGGTGCACGCCATCAAGACGGCCTACGGACGCCTGGATATCCTGGTCAACAATGCCGGTTACGGGCAGATGGGCCCGCTGCTGGAGCTGGACACTCGTGCGCTGGAAGCCCAGTTTCACACTAATGTATTCGCCCCCATGGCCCTGGCGCGCGCCTGTGCGCCGCTGCTCAAATCGCACCGCAGTGGGGTGATTTGTAATATTGGGTCTGTCTCCGGGGTGATGCCGACGCCGTTCTCCGGCGCCTACTGTGCGTCCAAGTCTGCCCTGCACACCCTGTCCGATGTACTGCGCCTGGAACTGAAGCCGTTTGGTATCCGTGTGGTTACCGTACAGCCCGGCGCTATTGCTTCCGAATTTGGCCGTCATGCCGAGACTTCCCTGCGCGGGTTGCTGGCACCGGATTCCTGGTACAAGCGCAGTGAAGACCATGTGCGTGCGCGCGCTGTGGAATCCCAGCAGAATGCCACTCTGGCCCGAGACCTCGCCAAACGCCTGGCCGCGGAGCTGTTGCGCAAGCGCCCGGGGTCGATCCTGCGCATTGGCAACAAGAGCCGGCTGTTGCCGTGGATGGCCCGCTGGCTGCCGCGCTGGCTGCGCGACCGTATCCTGTCCAAGCGCTTTGGCCTCAAACGCTTGCAGCTGTCTAACCAGTAGGACGGCAGCCTTGGGACTGCACCGGTAGGACTGACTCCCTGCTTTCATGTCTGTGGTTTCGTTTGCCGACGTTTTTTTCCCACGTTTTCCCAGGTTTATCGATACGCATGGTGCTTTTCCACTATGTTTGTGGATAGCCCAATGAATTTCTTCGGGCCGAATCAGAAGCGGAATCTTCTTCCTCTATGGCCCTCGACCAGATTACGATTCTTGGCATTATTGTCGTCACCATCGGCCTGTTTATCTGGGGCCACTGGCGTCACGACATGGTGGCGCTGGCATCCTTGTTGGCCTGTGTGTTCACCGGCTTGATCGAACCCGAAGATGCCTTTTCCGGCTTCGGCCATCCGGCGGTGGTGACGGTGGCCTGTGTGTTGATCCTGAGCCGCGGCCTGCAAAGCACCGGTGCAATGGATGCATTGGCGCAAAATGTGGTGCCGAAGCGCGGCGGCATTACCATGGCCATCGCCACGCTGACCGCTCTGGGGGCAGCGATGTCCGGGTTTATGAACAACGTCGGCGCCATGGCCCTGTTGATGCCGGTTGCCACCGACCTTGCCGACCGCCACCAGTTGCCCCCGGGCAAGGTTCTGATGCCATTGTCGTTTGGCACCATCCTTGGCGGCATGACCACCCTGATCGGCACTCCCCCGAATTTGATCGTTTCTGGCTTCCGTGCCAATACCGGCGCCGGCGGCTACGGCATGTTCGACTTTACCCCGGTGGGGGTGGTGGTGGCGCTGGTGGGCATCGCGTTTGTCGCGCTGATTGGCTGGCGACTGGTGCCGGCGCGTACCCAGGCGGGGGCCAACACATTCGATACCGGTACCTACCTCACCGAAGCGCTGGTGGGGGACAAGAGCGCTGCCATTGGCAAGTCCCTCGCCGAACTGGTGAAAATGATTGGCGACGACGACGCCCAGGTGATCGGGTTGGTGCACAACAATGCACGGGTATCCACCGCCATGCCCGGCCTGCGTGTGCGGGCTGGCGACCTGTTGTTGATTGAGGCGGAGCCCGCATCCCTGTCGTCGGTGCTGTCCAGTCTGGGGCTCAGTTTGGCCGCGGACACGCCGCCGGTTGAGGCGGCCAAAGCCCCTTCCTCCGCGGCGCAAGAAGCATCGGCCGCCGATGCGGCACAAGACACCATTGCTGAATCTGCCGATATGCTGGACGGCGAGCCAGAGCCGGGCAAGGAAAGCAAAAAGGAAACCAGGAAAGACAGTGACGACAAGCGCACCAGAGATAAAGATGACCTGGTGATGCGCGAGCTGGTGGTGTTGCCGGACTCTTACCTGATTGGTCGCAGTGCTGAACATTTACGCCTCGCGGGGCGCTATGAAACGAACCTGCTGGCGCTGTCGCGCCAGGGGCGCCGTTCCGTGAAACGCCTACGCTCCACGCCACTGATGAGTGGCGACACATTATTGATGATGGGCAGTGAGGAGAACCTGGCTCGCTTTGCCAACGAACAACGCTGCGTGCCTCTCGCGCAACGCGATATCAGTATGCCGAATAAGGAAAAGGCATACGTGGCACTCGTAGCCATGGCATTGGCGGTAGCGGGTGCCGCATTCGGCCTGCTGCCCGCCGCCATTTCGTTTGCCACCTGTGTGCTCGCGTTTATGGCGCTGAAAGTGGTGCCATTGCGCAATGCCTACGAAGCCGTGGACGGTTCCGTGGTGGTCTTGTTGGGCGCATTAATCGCCGTGGCGCAGGTTATGGATTCCACGGGCGCCGCCGATGTGGTGGCAAAAACCATGCTGGAAAACCTGGCGCAGGAGAATCCGCTGTACGCGCTTGTCTTGATTTTGGTGGTCACCATGACACTGTCGGACTTTATGAACAATGCTGCTACCGCGGCGGTGATGTGCGCGATTGCGCTCAGTGCCGCGGAGCAGCTACATGTGAACCCCGACAGTTTTTTGATGGCGGTGGCGATTGGTGCGTCCTGTGCCTTCCTCACCCCGGTGGGGCATCAGAACAACACACTGATCCTGAGCCCTGGCGGGTTTAAATTTAGCGATTACTGGCCGATGGGATTGCCGCTGGAAATACTGGTCATTCTGGTCGCGGTGCCCACCCTGTTGTGGGTGTGGCCGTTATAGCGGGTCGTGAAGCTGGTCTCGAACCTGGTCTTGGAGCTGGTCCTGAAGCCGGTCTTTGAGCCAGTTATGGCGTCTGCCCTAAAGAGGGGCCTGTCACGCAATGTCGTCACCGGGCTCCTGCGTCAGGTCCGTCAGGTATTCACTGCAGAATCGCAGGGCATCCGTCACCGTGACGATACCCGCGAGCTCACCCTCTTTCATCACCAGCACCGAGCCGATCCCGGTGTCCGCCATGGCCAGTAGAATCCTGTCCAGCGGATCGTGGATATCGGCGATGTATGGGCGCCGGGCACACAGGTCACGCACGTAAAGCTGCTGTTCTTCCAGACGGTGCCCCGGGGACTGGACGCGATCGATATCGCCGCGGGAGATAATGGTTTCCAGATCTCCGTCACGGGTGACCGGGAGGTGATGTACCTGGTGTTCCTCCATCAGTGATTCGGCGGCCTCGATGGGGGAGTCGATATCGATGTGATAGGGGAAGGGTGTCATCAGTGCCGCAAGTGTGGGCATATGGTGGATATCCCTTATTTTACGCATGTGCTCGATCCCCTTGTTTTATCCCCTGGTGGCGAAAGTCCTCATCCTCAGCAAAAGAATAGAACAGTGGTTTGGCAGTCTGGAGACAAATGTGCGGCCGGCGTGCTTAGCAACTGCTTGGTAATATCCCAGTATCGATATCGACGGAATCGATGAACGCAAAAGCATATACAAACAAGTGGGTAATAGTTGGCTATTGAATATCAAACCAGTATTATGCGCAGCCCTCGCTGGGAGCGCCGCTGGAGGTTTGTGGTGCCGTCTGCGAAGAGTCAGCGAGGAATAGTTTCCTAAGTGCACTTGAAATATCGGAAATCGGTATTATTTTTGTCTTGTTCGGGTTTACGATTTAGTAATGCTGTCTACCTGATTAGTTATTCTAATTCTGTAATTCAGATAATTAGACGTAAGTCGGTTATTATTCCCAAGGCTAATTTGTACCGGTTGTTCGCTGTGGTTTCCAGCAATCCTGATTGTCAGTCGTTACTGGGTCAAACCGCCCAAGATCCGTGATACCTGTGGCATACCAACTGCAATTTGGTGTGTCTTGTTTATGTGTAAAGGCTGCATATTCGCAAATACAGGACAGATCGCCGCATTAATGGGGAATATATCAGCGCGGAATAGGGGGGGTTACCCCGTAATTTCGTACTCTTCGTTATTTGCTGTTTCAATTCAAAGCGGCTTGCCGCATCCAAGTACAAAATAAAACGCGTCATCTAGTTAGAAGACGTTTATGCACAATATATATCGAGGCTCTATATATATGTTTCAAGATTACGATCAGATCGAACAACAAATCGCTGCACACCAGGCCAAAATTGAGGAGCTGCAGGAGCAGATGGCTCAGGCCGAGCGTAAAAAACAGGGCGTTATCGCCTTTGATAAAGCGCTGGTAAACCTGGCGGCCGAATACAATATGAAGGAAGAGGAGTTCTTCCCGGCGCGTGGCGAAATGATCGTAGATTGGCTGGTCGCTCAACTCAGTGACGATGACGCGCCGGAATATGTGCGCTCCCTGAAGGCGCGTGTTGCCCGTGCCCTAAAGCGCGATGGTGAAACGCCGCGCCGTGCGGGTCGCAAGCCCGCGACCAATAAGCCGGCGGAGCCAAAGCTGGAAACTGGCCACTATCGCAATCCCTACACCAACGCCACCATCGAGAAGAAAAAGCGTAATCCGAAGCAGTTGAACCAGTGGGTTGCCGAACACGGACTGGAGAAGGTGCAGTCCTGGAAAATTTGATTTTCCTTTCCGCGCCTGCATGAAAAAGCCCTCGCTAGCTGCCGCTGCCGGGGGCTTTTTTTCGTGCGCCTGACGTACATTTTTTTACGCAGGCGGCATGCTCATCCTGAGGTCGAAGGATATCGGCCATTTTGCGTCAAAAGGTGCTTTACCGCGTAGTGCGAGCGGCCGTGACAGGGGATATCGGCAATACTTTTTCTGATGCGAACGGAGTTTTTAGTTGTAGTTCGACAAGGAGTGCCCAGTGCCATTCAGGCTCGCTTTACCGGGTGTCGATTTTCGCCGCTGGCTGCTGTTAGCGGGAATCCCCTTAATTCTATGTATCTGCGTTGCCGGCTGTCGTTCCGACAACGATGATAACAGTGCCCCTCGCCCCGGCGAAGCACCACGCGCGGCCACCACCAGTGCCACCAATACCCCCGCTACGATCAGTGCTGGCACCGCGAATACCGGTGAGGAAAAAACCGGTGTGTTTGTCGGTGACATCAAGGGGCTGTTTTACGAGACGCCGAGCTTCTCCGGCCTGACCGATGACGAGGGGCGCTTCCGTTACCGCCAGGGAGAGCGCATTCGATTCTCACTGGGTGGTGTCGAACTGGGTGCGGCACTCGCCCGGCCCAGAATGAGTCCGTTTAATCTCGCCGGTACACTTCCCCTCACCGAGGAGTGGGAATTCCGGGTGGCGCTGGAGGACCACCAGCGGGTAGATGCGCTGGATCTGGCGTCCAATATGATGCTGTTCTTTCTGATCCTCGACCGCGATCAGGACCCGAGTAACGGTATTGACCTGACGGACTGGGACACGGAGCTGCGCGGCTACAGCGTCAATTTCGATTTTGACCTCTATGCCTTCCCCTATCGCCGCGGACTCGATTCTCTCCCGGCAATCAAAAGCCAGTTTGAAATCCGCTACCAGCTGCCGCTGGATGCACCCCTGCTGTACCTCTACGATGCCCTGGGTCTTTTGATCCCGACTTTGGTGTTGTTGGATGAAACCCGCGATTTCAATGACGACGACATCATCGAACAGCGTATCCAGTGGCGCTATAACGATTTGGGGTTGCCGCGGGATATACGCTATTCGCTGTTCCCGGACGATCTGGACCGTTGGCGCGAGCGTTTGGAATATACCTATGACGACCTCGGCCGCGCAGTGTTCGTGTTGCGTGAAACTGATCTCGAAGAAAACGGGATTGTAAATTTCTTCTATACCTCCGAGCGCTTCTACGGTGACCACGGCTTGCTGGTGGAAATCATCGAGCAGGATGGGCGTGTGCTGCCTGAGGAGCAACGCCGTTTCGTGTTTGGCTACGACGCAGGCAGTAATCTCGATTTGTATGTATTTGAGCAGGATTTCACCGTCAGCGGGGAAGTGGATGCGATTTTCGCCATAGAGAGCCTGTACGACGAAGATGGCTTGCTGCGTTTACGGCTGGAAGAATCGGACCGCAATGCTGATGGTCTGGTGCAGCGCCGCCTGCGTTTCGAATATTTCTATAACGATATCGGCCAGCCATTCGAAGTCTTGGAAACCGAAGATGACGGTGTGGAATTCCGCGCAGACGGCGTGATCGATCGGCGACGACAGGTGCTGTATGTCTATGGCGCTGGCGCCCGGTTGCTGAGGGAAACGGTGCGCTTCGACGATAACGATGATGGCCAGGTGGACCGTATCAACACCTACGAGTTCCTGTATGAGAGCAATGGGCGATTGCGCGAGGAGAGCTGGGCCTTCGACCTGGATGCCGACGGTGTGGTGGAATCCCGCCGTACCTTCACCTACCGCTATTCCACTGATGACCTGTTGTTACGCGTGGAAATGGACTTGGATAATGATGACAACGGATTTCCCGAAGCGACCACCGTTACCAACTATCGCTATAACACCCGCGGCCAGCTGCGTGAAACCGAAATCGCGACCTTTAATGGCAATGACGAACAACAGAGCCTGCTGACTACCACTCGGATCTATGGTGCCCGCGGTGAGTTGGTCGACTGGTACCGCGAAGGCGAGGGCGTGACCGGGGTCACCAATACACCGACGCGACTGCGCTTTCGTTACCGGCAGATCGACGATGGCCTGCGCTACCTGATTGATTACTACCGCTACCGGCAGCCACAATTCACCGAGGTGGGTAACCCGGCAATCGACGTGCCGTGCATCGATTATCGCTTTGCCGAGGGTGAGGTGCGCTGCGGACTCAGCTGGCCAATGCAGTGGAAACTGTTCTGGGAAGAAACCTGGAAGGCGCCGGGTATCAACCGCGGTGGGCCTGTGGTGATCAGGCCCTGAGACCAGGCGCGCTTCATGGCCCGATTAAAAACGGAATTCTACGTCCGCATAAACGCTGCGTGGCTCGCCGATAAAATAGCGGTCACCACCGCCCAGGCTGGAGTAGTCGGCGCGCTCTGCATAATCCACATCCGCCAAATTCTCGATGCGCAAACCAACCGATGTGCGGTTGCCCAGGGCTTGCTGGGCACGCAGGTGCAATAGCCGGTGACCGCCGTAGCGGTGGGCGTTGCCAATATCGGTAAAGTAGCCGCCGGTGTACTGCCACTGCAGGGCGATCTGCGTGGCGTCAGTCGGCTGCCATGCCAAATTGAGGTTATGTATGGCGCGCGGCGCGGTATCGATGTCGTTACCATCACTGGCGATAGGGCCTGCTCCCGGTGCGCTCAGATCATTGGTGTACAGGTGGCGGGCAAAGGTGCCACTGGCTGCCAGTCGCCAAGCCTCGCTGAAGCGCCAGTCCAGTTCGTATTCCAGACCGTAGTGGCGGCTCTCGCCATCGCTCAGGTTGAGGCGGTCTGATGACTGGAACACCACGTCCGACTTTTCCATGTAAAACCCGGTGAGGCTGTAGCCCAGTGTGTCATCGGTGAAGCGGAAACTGGCTTCCAGGCTGTCGATGGATTCTGAATCCAGGTCGGCGCGGGTCTGGCCATTCTGCAGGCGATACAACTCGGTTGCCTGTGGCGCGCGGAAACCGCTCGCCAGGCGCAAGACACCGGTAAACTGTTCGCTCAGCTGACGGGTGAGGCTAGCGTTTAGGGACAGGTTGGCAAAGTCATCCTGGCGGTCGTCCGGGCGGGAATAGCGGCAGCCAATGGCGCCGGTAAATCCGCTGTTGCAGATATCGCCGTTGTCCTGGGTATCCCCACCAATCATCTGGTTGTTGTAGTCGTAGCGCAGGTATTCACCGCGCGCGCCAATACTGCCGGTGGTGCGCTCGCCGAATTGCCAGTCCGCCTGGGAAAAAATCGCCGCGACGGCTGCGGACACCGAGTAGTCATAGTGCTTACCGGCGGGAAACACCGAGAAGCCACCTTGCTGAGTCTGCTTGAGCCAGCCGTCGGTAAATTCGAGGTCCACGCCACTGGTCAGCGTCAGCGCCGGATCAATCTGTTGGCGCAGTGCAGTTTGTACCCCGAGTCCTTGCTGGCCGTTTTCCTCCAGCGGAGTGCCAGGCAGAAAGTGCATCAGAAATGCCATGTCGGTGTAGCGGGCGTAAGGCGAGATTTGCAAGACATCGCCATTACTCAGGGTGCGCTGCAGCTTTAGCTGCGCCCGTGCCGCCCGGCTGTCGCGGAAGGCCTCGGGATAGGGGTTTTCCCGCTTGCGCGCGTCGTCTCTGTAAGCATCTTTGCCTACCACGTAGCCCGCGGTTTCCTGGTTCAGGTTGCTCAGGTTGAGCAGTGCGGTGATGGACCAGTTCTGCCACTGCCGGTCATTGCGCAGTTGCAGTTTCTGCTGGTCATAGCCGGAGTCTTCCTTGTAACCGCGGTCGCGCGCGCCGGTAAAATCGACACGCGTGCCGCCCTGGTCGTCGCCCTGGCTGTGCGTCAGCTGCACACGCTGGTAGTCGTTGGCGCCAGCCTCGATTCCTATTGAGGATTCACGCCCCTGCACCGGGGCCGCACTCAGCACGTTGATCACCCCGTGCTGCGCGTCGGAGCCGTACAGCACGGTACCGGGGCCGCGCAGTACTTCGATGCGGCCAGCCTGTTCGAAATGCGTGTCAAACAGCTGGTTGACGTTACAGAAGCCGGTGCCGCGTACCGGAATACCGTCCTGGGTGATTGCAAAAGCGCCACAACTGCCGGCACCGGTGAGTACCGGGGAGCGCAGGCCGATCAGGCTTTCCTGGCCATTGCCGCGATTGATATTCACTCCCGGTACCGAGGACAGGGCCTGGCTGGGATGCACCGCGCCGATCGCGGCAAGGGTTTCCCCGCTGACGATACTGACGGAAGGCGCTTGAGAAACCAGGGGCTGCGGGGTCCGCGCTGCGGTCACGGAAACCTGTTCCAGCGCGGTGGCTGGATCTTCGCCCAGTGCCTGGGCAGAGCCCGCCAGGACCGCGAGGGCCAGAACAGACAGTGTCGGGTTGCTGAGGGTGGGGGAAATCCGTGGTGGAGTGGTCATTACTGCGCGTGCCGCCGCTACCTAGCGAAATTTCTGCCATGGTACCGGCAGCGGCGAGCTCAGCAAAGAGGCGCGCTAGTGCATCTTGAGCCGCGGGCTTACGAAGCGGTTGGCCTGGCCGATGACGTACAGCAGCATGGCCTTGGGCCAGCCGTGTATTGCCGCCAGGTGCATGCGATACAGGGAGCGGTAGGCAACGCCCGCCAATCTGCCTTCAATGGTGAGGCTGCCCTTCACCAGCCCGCCCATCAGGTTGCCGACGGCGTCGAACTTGGACAGGGAAACCAGCGAACCGCGATCTTTGTAAATGAAGGGTTGCAAAGTTGCCTCTTCGCCGTCGGCATCGCTACTGCTATCCGCTTCCACCAGTCGGATCAGGTTTTCGCTGAGTGTCTTTGACATTTGTTGGGCGGACTGCGCACGTGGCGGCACTTTTACACCATGCCCGTCGACACAGCCGGCACAATCACCTAGGGCAAAGATCGCCGGGTCGGTGACACTGCGCAGGGTCGCTGCGACTTCTATCTGGTTCTGTCGGTTGAGTTGCAGGTCGTCCAGGTGCTGCAGGAAGTCCGGAGCTTTAACCCCAGCGGCCCACACGCGCATGGCTGCGGGAATTTCTTCTCCGTCCTTTGTCACAAAGCCAGAGCTGGTTGCTTCCGCGACCTGGGTACTGGTGAGTACTCGTACGCCAATCTTGGTGAGTTCCTTTTCCGAGCTGTTACCCAGACGCGGCGGTAGTGCCGGTAGCAGGTGCGGGCCGGCCTCAATCAGGGTTACCTTGAGGTCGCCATTTTTGATACGACTGTAATGGCCCATCTCCTGTACCGAGTCCACCAGCTCCGCCGCCAGCTCCACGCCGGTGGCGCCGCCGCCGACAATGGCAATCTGCACCGACGCTACCACCTGACTGTCGAGTAGCAGGAATTGATCGAGCAGGCGACTGTGAAACTTTTGCGCCTGCGCAGCACTGTCGAGAAACTGGCAGTGTTTGCGCACACCTGGTGTATGGAAATCGTTGCTTTGGCTGCCGAGGGCGATTACCAGGTAGTCGTAGTCGAGTTTGCGTGCCGGCACCAGCGGTGCGCCATCGGCATTGTGCACTTCCGCCAGCTCCACCGTTTTGTTTTTTCGGTCGAGCGCTTTCAGGCTGCCCAGCTCGAACTGATAGCCATGGGCACGGGCATGCACCTGATAGTTGAGGGCGTCGAGGCTTGAATCCAGCGCGCCAGTGGCAACCTGGTGCAGCAGTGGTTTCCAGATATGGGTGCGGTTTTTATCCACCAGCGTTATTTGTGCCGCCGGCGATTTTTTGCGGCGACCAAAACGACCGAAAGAGAAGTGGCGTCCAAGACTGGTGGCGAGCTGCAGTCCCCCGGCGCCGCCGCCAATAATGACGATTTTTTTCATAACAGAGTTTCCTGTAGAGCGTATGTATTTTGGCTCTTCGCAGCGCTCTGTGTGACCCGATTTATAATATTTTTACTGCACCGGCGCGCCCCGTGTGCACGATCGACAGGTGCATGGTCGAATAGAAAAGTCGCGACACATCTATCCAACCAGATACCAGCAGTATCCCTGTACGATTTGTGTTTGGCAATCAATGATTGGTTACACCAGAAATGGTCTCGGGTGAAAGGAAATTCCAGCCGTGGCGCTGGTGCAGGCGGGCGTATGCCCGCGCATGCAGAGTGGGATTTACAGCGTTACGGCAGCGTGATTGGTTGCGAGCTGTTTCCAGTCACTGCCTTTTGCCAAATAGATGGGTTGGCTGATGGCGTGTGGGTGCGGGCCACTCTCCATGCCCAGCGTGTCCACAAAGCCGATAACGGCAGCGTGCCGCCACCCCGCTGCGTGCAGTGCAGAAATACATTGATCCGCATGTTGCGCTGGCACAGCACCCAGCAGGCCACCACAAATTTGCGGATCTACCAGCATGGGTAGATGTGGTTTTCCTTGCCAGAAACCGGGGTTTTGTATCGCCCGGTAATTGCGTGCATTGTGTTGATGCAGGTAGGACAGTACCGCGTGTTCAGCGCAGTAGGTGGCGCCGGTTAAAAATGGCAGTGCATCGGCGAGAATACTCACGCCCAGGCTCGCGGCCTGTGCCGGGTGCATTGCATCACCAAGCGGCTGCGCGTGCCAGCGCAGTATTTCTACTACTTGCCCGAGCAGGCCCGCGCGATGCACGGGCGTCATGACACGCACGCGATTGCGCACAAAAATATTTGCTGCAGTCAGATTGCTTTGCAACATGGTATCCAGTGCCTGCTGCAGCCAGCGCGCCCGGGCCTTGCCCTGTGCTTGGGCAGCAAACAGTGCGCCGTTGCCCAGTGGTTTGGTGAGAATCAGGCAGTCGCCAGCGTGCACACGGCCGCGCCCTGTCAACAAACTGCGATTGCCACTGCCGTTGAGCGTCAGGCCGATTTGCGCCGCCGGGCCTTCGAGGAGCTGTCCCCCGGCAAGGGTACAGTCATACTGATTGAGTTCGCGCGCAGCGCCGTCGAGTATCAGTTGTAAATCGCGGCTGGCGAGGGCGGCGGAGGCATTGGGTAACTGGGTTGGCAGCGTGACCAGTGCCTGGGCGGAAACGGGCTGAGCCTGCAGGGCGAACAGTGGCGAGAGGCTGTGTTGTGCTGCGAGGCGGCCAAATAGCCACGGGTCTTGTACCGGCGCACACAGCTGCTCGGCGTGTTGCACCAGCAATTTGTCATCGGGCACCTCGAGTGCGCTGGTGGTGGGCGTTAACGCGCTGCTGCGCGCGCACGCAAGAGCGTCTTCTTCACGGGTCTCTTTTGTGGTGGATTGGTTGGTGGTGGATTGCTTGGTGGCGGATTGCGCGAGCCGCGCCAGTGCCTGATCAAACAGGTCGCTCCCCAGTGCGCCATCCCCGAGCGTATTTTCGTCGACGGCACGGTGCACACTTGCAGCGCGACTGCGGACAAAACGGGATAGCGGTAAGTGATTGATCTGATCCACGAAGTGGCGATCGGCACGGTCTTTGGCATGCCAGAATAGTGTGCTCGCCGCCGCCAGGCCCCGGTAAGCCGTGATCGCCTGCTGATCGCCACAGCTCAAGCGCTGCAGGAAGCGGCCCCGTGGGCGATAGCTTTTCAGTGATGCATCTTGCAGTGCTGCGCGCACATTGTGAAACAGGGTTGGCCCCTGCTGGCGCGCCGCCTGCGAGGATTTGGGCTGAGCAGCACTGGTCCCGGCCACATCCCCGGCAGCGAAAATGTGCGGGTGGCTGATGGAGCGCAGGTAGTCGTCCACCTGGACAAACCCGCGCTGATCAATGGCCAGGCCCGCTTGTGCCAGCCACGGCGGTGCCGAGGACTCGGTACACAGCAAGACCTTATCGAGGGCGATAAATCGCCCTTCATCGCTGTAGATTCCACGCGCGGTGATTTCTGTTACGCGCCAGTTGCTGTGCACCTGAATTTTTAAGCGCGCCATTTCCCGCGCGGCCAGGCGGCGCGCCAGCAACGGAAAATCGGCGGGAATTTTCTTTCCGGACTGCACCAGGTGCAATTCCACGCGGCCGCTATAGAGCGGCTCCTCCAGTGCGCAGGCGATCGCCATCGCCAATTCGCAGCCTCCTGCACCACCACCGATGATACCGAGCTTCAATGGCTGGTGTTTGCGATGTATCTGCTGCCTGAGCTGCTCCCAGTAGCGATAGAACTGCCCGATCGGCTTGACCGGCACCGCAAGCTCCGAACCGGGAATGTCATGACACGGCGACGCCCCCACCGCTAGGGAAAGGAAATCAAACGCCAGGTCCGGACGGCCCAGTAACGACACCCGATTTTCCAGTGGATCAATATTGTGCGCGCACGCGTGAATGAAGCGTGCCCCGGCGGCCTGGCAAAGCCGCGGCAGGTCTATGTGGATATCGCTATGGCTGTAATGTCCGGCAATCAGGCCGGGCACCATGGGGGAATAGGGGCTTTGCACCTGGGGCGAGACAAGTGTCAGGCGCACGCCGGGCAGCGGTTGCTTCGCCCACTGCTGCAAAAGCACAAGGTGGCTGTGACCGCCGCCAATCAGTACCAGATCCTGACAGTGAGTTTGCTTGTGCATATTTCCGGCGCGTCCCTGTTGCTTCCTGCGTGCTCGGTCACACATTGGCCTGTGTGCGCTGACCTGCAACCATTTGTGCCAATTTGGTTGAAATATAAACAGTGTAACGGGCGTTGGCGGAATAGCACGTTTTGTGGACTTTGCCGCGAAGCATTGGCCGCCGGATTTTTTGCGACACGCAGATCTGGCGTGTTACACGCAGAATAAAGTGGCAATAAATGCTTTTTTGGTTGCCCTGCGCGACATCCGCACGTGCCTGCCTGGTCTTTAATGTAAGGAGCCCGCAACTCCTCACCAGCATTCGCCAATAAATGGTGGGCATTGCGCTGAATTCTTTTTGCGCTGAGATTTGATGTCCAAAGCAACGTCCAGTTCACCACCCGTACCGCCGGCGCGGCAGCCTGCACGCAGAGGTCTACACCGACTGCTGTGGTCGCTGGTGATTTTGCTGGTGGTCATCGCAGTGTTGAATCTTTTTGTCTCCATTGTTATTCCCGGCATGGTGCAGCGTTGGCTGCATGACCGGGGACTGGAAGCGCGCATTGATTATGTGAACGTATCGCTGCCGCGGCTCCAAGCGCACCTGCGCAATGTAGAAATGCGCAATGAGTTTGAGCGTGGTTTTCGCGTTCGCGAAATGTCTCTTGGGCTCAGTTGGTGGCACCTGCTGCGCGGCAAAATCCGTGTGCGACAGATGGAGTTGCACGGCGCCTATATGGATTTGGAATCCCACCCGGGGAAAATACATGGGCGCGTGTGGGAGATCGGTGGCTGGTGGCTCGATGAGGGGCCCAAACGACCAAAAAACTGGCGCCTGGAATGGGCCGATGCCACCGTGCACGACAGCGTAGTCTGCTATCTCCACCGCCCCCAGTGGACCAGCCCGACCTGTTTCCGCATTGGCAAGCTGGTGCTGAAGGAATTTTTTGTCAGCGCTTTTCGCGAGGCACAGGAGCCGCTGAATTTCGATATTGGCGCTGACGAGCTGGAGCTGGATAACCTGCTGGCGTGGGACGAGCGCGACGGCATGGTTTCCCAGTACAGCCTTGGTTACCAGCCCCCCACCGAGGGTGGGACGCAGCGGCCGGCTGCAGAGGAAAACCCGATCGTTGCACTGGTGCACTTGCATACCCAAGACGTGCATTTTGACCGGCCCGGCAATCATTTCACCATGGCGGATACCCACGCGCGCAAGTTTGCCGGCTGTTCACCTGCGCGCTGGGCCGAGGCGGTGCCGGCGCTGAATCAGATCAGCGGGCATTGCGGTAGCGCGCGACGACTAGACCTCGCGGAACGTGGACAGTTTTCATTTGGCAAACAGGGTGAAATATCCTGGCACCGACTGAGTGGGGAAGAGGTTCGCCTGCGCTATCAAAACCGCCAGCTGCCGAATTGGCGCGCCGAAACCATCACCATCAACAACTTCGACTTTGATCGTCCGGACAAAACGCTGGTATGGCAAAGTGGTAGTGCGCAGCGCTTCTCCTGGTGCCCGAGTGCCTGGCGCAACGCCGACCAGCATTACTGTGTGACCGCGGGAACTCTGGATCTGCCCCAGGCCACGCGCTTTGCCTGGCGCGACAGCTTTGGAATGGAAATTAATGACGGGGTGCTGTCTGGCGGTGAAATCGAGGACCTGGTCGGTACCGCCCCCCATCCGCAGCCACTGAAAATCAACGAGCTGCAGGTTGGCGTCTTGCAGTACCGCAACAAAACCCGTCGCCTTGGCCTGAGTGATACGTCTTTGGATGCGGCTGACGGCTGCTTGCCGGGGGTGCTGTGGGATACCCCCGACCAGTGCGTGAATCTCTCGCAGCTTGCTATTGGCGAAGACTTCTCCATGCAGTTCCCGCGCAAGCACGCGCGCAACGGCTGGCCTGCGCAAGCATGGGCCTTGGAGAGCGGGCCGTTTTCGCTGGCGCATGTGCAGTTCGAGCAAAGACGGCAGGCCGTCACGCAGGCAGCGGCCCAGCCGCGCCTGGGGGAGCGCGCCGAGTTAACCCAGTTGGCGTGGGCGCGGTTGCGGATTGCACCGGCTGACAGGGAGATCCTCGCCGACGATTTTTCACTGCAGTCGTTTGCCGGATGTGCACCCAATGGCTTGTTGCCGGACCGCCTGTCGCCGTTATGCACACGCCTGGTGGGGCTAGATGGAGCGGGTAGTTTTGTATTCCGCGCCGACTCGGCGGCCGGCGACGCAGATAACAAGAATGTCCCTGGGCAGCGTCAGGGCGAAGATGCCAGCCCCAGTTCGCCTTATGCCATTCTCGGGAAGCTGTCCCTGGATGAGCTGGTGCTCGACGACCATTTGGCGGCAACCAGTGACCAGCAGACGGGGCTGGTGCTGTCCCAGTTGCGCGTAGGACCAGGCTTGTTCAAACGAGGTAATGAATTGCTTGCGCCGGGTGAGTACTTTGCCGCCGGCGAGGAGTACTGGTGGGGAAACGAAGACAGCGTCTTTACCGCGACAGAAGTAATTGCCGATGACGAGGGTAGTGAAAAAGGCATAGTGCGAAGTACACCCCCGGCGAGCGGGAGTTCGACGCCGGGTCAGCCAGCCGCGACCAGTGAAGCCGCCGCTATCGGCAAAAACCTGCGCGCCATTAGCACGCAGGTGGAACTGGACGCGCTGGCGTTGGCAAGCCTACAGGGCTGCCTGCCCAAATCCTGGCAGCTGCTGGTCGCCGGGGAAAATAGCCAGGACGATGTAAAGGGCAGCGCGCCAGTTGGGCAGCGGACCCCGAGCTGTTTTGATATTCGCAATCTGCAGCAACAGCAGCCCCTGCATCTCGCCGTCGAACGTCGCACACGCATTTCCCGCGACAAGCAACCTGAAGGTAGTGCCTTCCGTTTCAAACTGGATGCGGCGGCACTCAACCTGGATCATGCGATTGTCACCAGCGCGACGGGGGAATCGCTCCTGACTCTGGCCAGCCTGGCGCTGCCGCTGGCGGAAATTCGGCTGCAATCCCAGCCAGCCATGGCGCACTTCAAGCTGCCCGGGGCATCGCTTGCCGGTGCGGCCTTTTGCCTGGTGGCAGAGCGGTGTGTCGAGCTACAGGCGCTGGGCACCGGCGACACCTTCACGCTGAAATATTGGGGCGACCGCTTTTTTGCCGACCTGAACCAGCTTGCCCTGGAGCGTTTTTCGTTAGGCGGACACAGCGGTGAATTCACCGCGGACATCCGCGACCTGTCCAGCCTCTCCATGCGTGTGGACCTGCCTGCGGTCGCCTTCGCGCGGGCAGACTGGGAGTTCGATGCCCTGCAGGCATCGAGTATCAATATTTGTTGGCCCGACAAATCCGCTGTCGAGCGGGCTGCCGAGCGGGCTGCCAAGCGGGGGTTGCCCCAGTGTGTACGCAGTCGCGATCTCACATCCCGTGGCGACGGAATCAGCATTGGGCAGGTGGCGCTGTACGGCAGCCAAACCGGTCCACCACAGCTGGAACTGGCGCAGTTGTCGATTGCCAATGTCGGTTTTGTGCAGATGGGCGGGCGACGTTCTCTGGCACTTAACCTGACGGATGTGCGCCTAAATGCACTGCGCGGTTGCGGGCCGAAAGACTGGCTGGCGGCATCGCCGTCTGGTGGAGATCGCAGCACCTTGTGGGCCGGCTGCCTCGACTGGGGCGTGATCGCCCTGACCGGTGACAACCTGATTGCACTCACTGGCGCGGCGGGCGCAAGTAGCGGAAACGAGCGGTTGCGACTGGGGCCACTGCAGGCAAACCAATTGCGTGTGCTGCCGGCATTAAATCGGCCACCTTCGCTGGAGCTGGGGTATTTGCAATGGCGCGCGTTGGCATGGTCCGGTGGCGGGCGACTGAGGGTGGCGGACCTCGACGCACAGGGCGGGGCTGGTTGCCTGCCATTAGGGAGTGGCAAAGGTGCCAGCGCGAAAACCTGTATCCGCGTGGGTCGGTTGCAAATCCCCGGTGAGCAGACGCTGGTACTGGGCGAAGCAGATACCGCGTTGCGCAGTAGTGGGCATATCACCGTCAATGATTTCGTGTTGCTGCAGGGCGGGAGTCGGCGCCTGGGGTTCGATTATCTGGATGTCGACGGACTGGTTGTGTCCGCGGGTACTTTGGCGGTTGCCGAGGGGGAAATTACCGGCTTGAGCGGCTGCCTGCCGGAAATGCGTATTGGCGAAAAGCCTTTGGCGCCCTGCTTCGATGTGGGCACGATTACTCTGCACAGCGGTCACCGGATGTCACTGAGCGACTTGCGCAATCCGCAGTCCATGCGAAATCTGCGCCATGTATCCGTGGACGGCTTGCGCATCACGCAGGCGGGGTTTCCCGCGGGCCTGGCATCACCGCTATTGGCGGTGCAATCTCTGGAGGCGGATTTCCTGGGATTTGGCGAAGGGCAGTTAGTCAGTGAAAACCTGCGCCTCGGTGGGGTCGGTGGTTGCCTGCCAGAGGGGTATGTTCCCGGTGTGCGTTATTGCCTGGAGTTGCAGGACCTGAATGCGTCTGGCCGGTTCGACTTTGCTGCGCGCGCGCTGGTGCTGGATCGGGTGCAACTGCATCGTGCGGGCATCAATGACACCGGCGGAGTGCGGTTGCTGGAACTGGAGTTCGCCGAGGCACGCCAAGTTACCTACACCAAAAACCGCATGGGCTTCCTGTCTCTGGAAGTAGCCAACAGCAAGCTGTTCCAGCGCAGCCCGCGCGCGCCAGAATTTGTGAACTTCCAGTGGAATACGCAGATCCAGCACCTGAGTGTCGCCCGCTTTGAGTATGAATCCGCAGAGAAGCACCTGGCGATTGACAGCATCAATGTGCTGAGGCCCAGGAGTATTTTGGCGCGCGGCATTGAGGGCGACCTGGGTGCCTGGGAGCGCTTTCGCAACCGTACTCCCGAGGCGGATCGTTACCAGTACCAGCGCGGTGATATCGCCCGCAAGGCCAACCGTTTTCGTTACCGGATACGCGAAGTGTACGTCGACCAGGGGGCTTTTTTGTGGCTCGATGAAAGTGAGCGCTATCACGCAAAACTACCCATCCGGCACATCAATGTGTTGTTGCGTGGCGCGAGTAACTATTACCAAGATGCTGCGGCGACCCTGATATTGCGGGCCAGCCCCGGTGGTTTCAGTGAAATGCACCTGGCAGGCCATATCAATTTGCGCGAGAACAACCATTGGGATGGTGGCCTTCTGGGGTATGTTGAGGGCGCCAATTTGATCCCGGCAACACCGTATATTGCGCGCCTGCTTGGCTACAAGATTTTGCAGGGGCAGCTGGATGCCGTGCTCAATCTATCAGTGCAAGATAACAAACTCGATGCACTGGCCAACATGGGATTGGAAAAAATAAAAATACGTCGGGTAAAAGATACTGACCACCTCGAAGTGAAAAGAAGTTTTATCCCACTCAGTTTTGCCCTGGCCTTGCTCAAAGACGGTAACGGTGATGTGCAGATCAAAATGCCGGTCACCGGAGATCTATACGATCCCGACTTTAACTTTCAGTTTGTCTTTAGTGAGGTATTGCAGCGGGCGATTCTCGAATCGTTGTTTGCCTACTTTACCCCAATCGGTTTTTACAGCCTTGCCAAGCTGGCCTGGGATCGCTTCCGTGCGGAACGTTTTGACGACTTGTTGTTTGCGCCCGGCAGCGACCAGCTGAGTGGCGAAGCGCAGGCCGAGTTGAGCGGCATGGTCGAAACCTTGCGGGATAACCCGAAAGCGCGGCCGGGTATCTGTGGCGTGGCGACGACCCAGGACTTGCGGATGATGTTCCCCCATGAGGCACAGGCGATGGCCGCCGCCCGCGAAACCGCCCGTGAGTTCTTCCGCGATCCGCCCCGCGGTATGCGCGAAGAGCTACTGCAGCTGTCGAACCGCCGCAGCCGCAACGTCCAGCTGTTCCTGATCGAGGCCGGGCTCAGTCAGCAGGATTTCATCCAGTGTGCACCCGACTATATTGGTACGGACAGCAGCGATCCGCGCGTAGAATTTTCGAACTAGTTGCGACGCGGGTCACTTTGGCAGCCGGCGCAAGCGTTAGAATTTATCCGGGTCTTGGATGATTGCCCTGGCGCGTTTGCGCAGGGCTTTACGGTCTGAGTCGGACATCTTGTCCAGTTGATGAAACATCATCGACATGCGCGGATTGTGGGCCAGGAGTTCGCGTTTCTCCTCGATAAAATGCCAGTACAGGCTGTTGAAGGGGCAGGCATCATCGCTGGTGCGCTCTTTTACATTGTACCGGCACGAGTCGCAGTAATTGCTCATCTTGTGGATATAGCTACCGCTACTGACGTAGGGCTTGGTGGCAACCAGTCCGCCATCGGCAAATTGGCTCATGCCCCGTGTGTTGGGCATTTCCACCCACTCGATGGCATCGATATAAATGCCGAGATACCACGCATCTACCTCATCCGGGTGTACCTGCGCGAGCAGGGCGAAGTTACCGGTCACCATCAGGCGCTGGATATGATGGGCATAGGCGTTGTCGAGGCTGTTGCGGATGGCGTGGTGCAGGCAATGCATGTCCGTGTCACCGCTCCAGTAGAAATCGGGTAGCGCTTTTTGGTTCTGCAGGCGGTTGCAGCGGCGGTAGCCGGGCATGGATTTCCAGTAGATGCCGCGCATATACTCCCGCCAGCCAAGAATCTGCCGTACAAAACCCTCAATCTGACTAATGTCGATCTCAGATTTGTGCGCACGCCAGTGCTCGATGGCTTTATCGATCACTTCCTGTGGATGCAATAACTTACTGTTGAGCGCGAAGCTGAGGCGGCTGTGGAATAAATACACCTCGCGATCGTGCATGGCATCCTGATAGTCGCCAAAGTGCGGTAACAGTTCGCTGCAGAAATGGCGCAGCACAGCCAGTGCATCTTCCCGTGAAGTAGGCCAACTGAATTGCTTCGGGTCGATGGTACCAATGGTGGCAACATCGCCCTTTTCCAGACGTGATACGGTTTTGGCTACATTCTTGCGAAAGCCGCGTTCGTGGGGGATTTCTGGTTTTCCGTTCCACTTTTTGCGGTTGCTCTGGTCGAAATTCCACTGCCCGCCCTCGGGTTCACCCGCGCTGGTAAGCAAAATATCGTGCTGCTTGCGCATATGGCGATAGAAACTCTCCATCAGCAGGCTTTTCTTGCCCTCGAAGAATTCGCTCAGCGTGTTGCGCTCGGTGAGGAAGTGTTCGCTATCACATGCTTCGGTGGTAATGCTCAGATCATCGGCGAGCTGTTGCAGTTGCTGGTCGAGCCGGTATTCGTCCGGCAGTTGGTACTGAAAACAGGCAAACTCATGCTTCGCGACGAGCGCGGCGATATTGGTACCAAGTTTCTGTGTGTTGTCTGGGTGGTCCAGGGTGTAGTGGATCACATTTTTACCGCGCGCCTTGAGCCATGCGGCAAATTCGGCCATAGCCTCAAAGAAGGCCACCACCTTCTGGATATGGTGCCTGGCATAGTCCGTTTCCTGGCGCATTTCGGCGATGAAGTACCAGGTGTCGGCATCGTCATCGCGGTACCAGGAATGGTTGTGATTGAGCTGGTCGCCGAGAATCAGTCGGAGTTTCTTCACCCGCGCACCTTTGTGTGTTTTATCGATCATGGATATTTAGTTGCGTAACGCAGGCCAGCGCAGCATCTCTCCGGGCCGTACTTCTATGCACTCAACCTGAGGTCAGGATAGTTGTCGTTTTACTTTAGTACGAAGATCGCCGGGTTTGGATGCCCCGGGGGCAGGGCGTGCCGCAGTCCATGGCCGCGTTACCGCTGGTAGCGGACGCGCCACACAGGTCACGAAAAGGGCTCTGGCGACCAGCCCCAGCCTCGTTTGAACCGCTCGTCTGTGTCGGCCATAATCCCCCTCTTATATATACCTGTCCCCAACAGAATAACGAGACTCTCGCAGTATGACCGAGCCCTCAGTCTTTGATGCTTCCGAGCGCCAGCACCTGGCGGACTACACGGAGAAGGCGTACCTGGACTACTCCATGTACGTGATTCTGGACCGCGCCCTGCCGAATATCGGTGATGGTTTGAAGCCGGTACAGCGCCGTATTGTCTACGCCATGAGCGAGCTGGGCCTGAAAGCCAGCGCCAAATACAAGAAATCTGCCCGAACCGTGGGTGACGTGATCGGTAAGTACCACCCGCACGGGGACAGCGCCGTATACGAAGCCATGGTGCTGATGGCGCAGCCGTTCAGCTACCGCTATCCGCTGGTGGATGGCCAGGGTAACTGGGGCTCCCCGGACGATCCCAAGTCGTTCGCCGCGATGCGTTACACCGAATCGCGCATGGGCAAGTACTCCGAGGTACTGCTGTCCGAGCTGGGGCAGGGCACCGTGGACTGGCAGCCGAACTTTGACGGCACCATGGACGAGCCGGCGGTGTTGCCGGCACGGGTACCGAATATCCTGTTGAACGGCACTACAGGTATTGCGGTGGGTATGGCTACCGACATCCCACCGCACAACCTGCGTGAGGTGGTTAATGCCACCGTGCACATGCTGGAAAACCCCAAGGCCACGGTGAGTGACCTGTGCGAGTTTATCCACGGCCCGGATATGCCCACCGAGGCGGAAATCATTTCGCCGCGCGCGGATATCCACAAGATGTACGAGACCGGCAAGGGCTCGGTGAAAATGCGCGCGGTATGGACCAAGGAAGACGGCGATATCGTGATTACCGCGCTGCCGCACCAGGCCAGTGGCTCCAAGGTGCTGGAGCAGATCGCTGCGCAGATGCAGGCGAAAAAACTGCCGATGGTGGGCGACCTGCGCGACGAGTCGGACCACGAAAATCCGACCCGCCTGGTGATTGTGCCCAAGTCCAACCGCGTGGATCTGGAGCAGGTGATGAACCACCTGTTTGCCACCACCGACCTGGAAAAGAGCTACCGGGTAAACCTGAACATGATCGGCATTGACGGTCGCCCGCAGGTTAAATCCCTCGACAAGATCCTGTCCGAGTGGTTGAGCTTCCGTACCGTTACAACAAGACGCCGCCTGCAGTTCCGCCTGGAAAAGGTCGAGAAGCGTCTGCACCTGTTGGATGGCTTGTTGATCGCCTTCCTGAATATCGACGAGGTGATCGAGATTATCCGCACCCACGAGGAACCGAAGCAGGAGCTGATGCGCCGCTTCGAGCTGTCTGAGGTACAGGCGGAATACGTACTCGATACCAAGTTGCGCCAGTTGGCGCGCCTCGAGGAAATGAAGATCCGCGGCGAGCAGGCGGAGCTCGAGAAAGAGCGCGATATGCTGACCAAGACCCTGGACAGCGCGCGTCGCCTCAAGACCCTGATCAAGAAAGAATTGCTCGAAGCCGCCAAAGAGTTTGGTGACGACCGCCGCTCGCCCATCGTCGAGCGCGCCGAAGCCAAGGCCTTCAGCGAAACCGAACTGCTGTCTTCTGACCCGATTACCGTGGTGCTGTCGGCCAAGGGCTGGATTCGCCAGGCCAAGGGCCACGAAATCGACCCGGAGTCCCTCAGCTACAAGGCCGGCGATGGCTTCCGCTTTGCCGCTCGCGGCAAGAGTAACCAGCCGGCGCTGTTGCTCGACAGCAGCGGGCGCAGTTACGCCATTGCCGCGCACACCTTGCCGTCTGCACGGGGCCAGGGTGAGCCGGTCTCCGGGCGCATTAACCCGCCCTCCGGTGCTACCTTTGAAGGCCTGTTGATGGGCGCGGACGATCAGAAAGTCCTGCTGGCGAGCAATGCGGGTTATGGCTTTATCGCCAAGTACGCCGACCTGCAATCGCGCAACAAGGCCGGTAAGGCCATGCTGACCCTGCCCAAGGGCGCCAGCGTATTGCCGCCGCAGGAAATCGAAAATCCCGACGAGGCGCTGCTCGCGGCAGTGACCAGTGAAGGGCGCATGCTGGTGTTCCCGGTATCCGAGCTGCCGGAGCTATCCAAAGGCAAGGGTAACAAGATCATCAACATCCCCGCCGCGCGCGCCGCCAGTGGTGAAGAAACGCTGGTGGGAATTGCGGTGCTGGAAGGCAAGGATCAGCTGTTGATTCACGCCGGAAAGCGTCACACCCGCATCAAGATCTCCGAGCTTGAGCACTATCAGGGTGAGCGCGGCCGCCGCGGTAATAAACTGCCGCGCGGTTTCCAGAAAGTGGATAAGGTGGAAGTGGTGGAAAAGTGAGCCTTGGCGCACTGGTTTGCCGGTGTGAAAACTTCTGCCTGAATTAGTGGAAACAAAAAGCCCTGCCCCAACCGGTGGGGCTTTTTTGTGCCTGCACGCGTCACTCTCTCTCCCTCTCCCTCTCCCTCCCTAAAAGTCTTCCTCTATAGTTAAAAAACTTCAGGTCGAGACAAGATCGTGAAGGAAATTTCGACGTCTACACGGTATGTGTTGGCTTCTGTCTGTATACCCAATGTCACAGGCTACTCGCACCGATAAGCCGGTGACTGTTAACCTCAGGTGTGCCACTGTCATGAGACCCAAGATACGCCAAAGTCGCTCTAGCTATTTTATTACAGCCGCTTTAATGGGCTGGTTTCTTTTATTTAGTGCTTTCGTAAATGCTACGCCAGGGCATGCTGATATTGTCTTCTCTAACGGAAAAGTCTACACGATGAATGCGGCTGAGCCCTGGGCCAGTGCGGTAGCCATTACTGGCAATAAAATCAGCTATGTAGGCGATGCAAAGGGTGCTGCCAAATTTGTCGGTGATAAAACCAAGCAAATCGACCTGAAGGGTAAAATGTTGCTGCCAGGCTTTTTTAGTGCCCATGAGCATTTGATTGCATCGGGTTGGATGGGGCTCGGCGCAAAGTTAGGTGACGCCAAATCAAAATCTGACTACCTGGAAATAATTTCGCAGTACGCGAAAGCCAATCCTGATGAAAAGTTTATCCGCGGATCCGGCTGGAATCCCGCGCTGATGGATGAACCGCCAACGGCCAAGGATCTCGACGCAATTGTCCCCGATCGTCCAGTGATGCTGATTGATTACACCATGCATGATATGTGGATGAACAGTAAGGCCATGGAGATGGGGGGCGTTAATAAAGATACCCCGGATCCCATTCCCGGGCTGATCGAATGGGTGCGTGATGAAAATGGCAACCCCACAGGGAATGCAAAAGAGTTTGCATGGATGGAGGCCTTTGTCGAGTCTGGTGCCTGGCAAGCAGACGAGATGATTGAGGAAAGTCAGCGCAATCTATATGACTTGGCAGCGAGCCATGGCTGCACGGGTTATATAAACCAGGGCTTAGCCACACCGAATATCAAGAACCTTGCGAAGCACTTCGATGACTACAAAATCGCGCTAAAACTACTGGATGAGCAGCGGAAGCAGGAAGCACTCAAACTCCGCACCTTTATGCAAATTCTCTACAAGACAGATACACAATCGGTTGATCAGTTGCTAGAAAATGTCAGTAATTTGAAAGGCATGTATGACTCAGATCTGATTCGAGTAACTGGAATCAAAATACACCCTGAGGGCGTGCACACGAGCCACGCGTCCGTCATGATTGAGCCTTTCTCTGACAAGCCCGAAAAGAAGGTGAAACGCGGTGTGTCGGCGCAACGTACAGATGAAGTCATTAAAGCAGCAAATAAAGCGGGTTTTGATGTTTCTGTACATGTGGACGGCTCTCAGACGGTGCGTGACACCATCGATTCCTTCCTTGCCTCGAAGAAAGATGGCAATGTCGATGCGCGCAACTCCCTGCAGCATTTCACTGTTGTACACCCGGATGACATGCAGCGCGTGCTGGAAAATAAAATTCCAGTAAATATCACGCCCATCTGGGCCACAACCTGGGCTGGTGGGATGGAGGCAACGCGCGCGGCCATCGGGGAAGAGAGAACCCTCAAGTATTTTCAGCAGATAAGGACTGCTATTGACGGCGGTACCAATGTAAGTATCGCTGCCGATGTGCCCAGTACCAGTCCCGAGAATATGGGTGCACTGAGCCAATGTGAGGCGGCCGTCACCCGACGGGATCCGTCGAACCCCAGTGACCAGCGTGTATTCCCGCCAATGAGCCAGGCAATCACGCTTGAGCAATGCCTGTACGCGGCGACGATGGGTGGCGCCTATGAGGCACGCATGGAAGACAAGGTAGGTAGTATCGAAGTCGGTAAGTATGCGGATCTTGTCATCTTGGAAAAGAATGTTTTTGATGTAAAACCCTCCGATATCGCCGATACCAAAGTAGTGGGTACCATGATGGACGGCCGGTTCACATTTCGTGATGGGCTCTAGGCGCTTTTCCTTGCTTCCACGGAGCTTGATACCTGCGAAACCGGTCCGTATAAGGAATTGGTTAAGACATGGGGTGATCGCATTCGTATTGATGGGATGCGTTACTGCTCCCCTTGGGTTCGCACAACCGAACGAGCGGGCGGTCGACAGCACCGCCTATTGCGCGCGTCCTGCGCTATTTGATTGCCCCGGCGGCAAACGGCAGGCTGCGCGTGAAGATGGGGTAGACCTCGACCTGTGGTTGACCCAGTTCTCCCAGGGGATCACCGCGGGGGATGGGCAAAAGAGTTGGCAGTATGGGGGCAAGGGCGACCTGATCGTCAATGTGGATCTGGCCAAGGCGGGGTTGTGGCGCGGCTTTTCACTCAACGCACATCAGGAATGGCTATACGGGGAGGATGCCAACGACCCGGAGAGTGGGGCGCTGTTTCCGTTCAATACCGCAATGGCCTTTCCCAGGCTCGGTGGGAGTGATCAGGAGCTGGCACTGACGCTTTCGCAGCGTTTCGGCGAGCGTGGGGGAATTTCCATTGGTAAATTCAATATGCTCGACGCTGCGGCCAAGAAGCCACTTATTGGCGGGGGTGGCCTCGATACCTTTTTGAATACCGCACTTGCGGCACCGATTACCGGGGTTACGCCACCATACTTGTTTGGGGTAATTGGCAAACTGAAAGCCGAGCATGCGGGATTTACCCTGATGGTCTATGACCCACGCAATGCCCAGGATTATGACGTTATCCGTCACCCGTTTCGCGATGGCACCACCACCAGCCTCTCGGTAACCTTTCCCGTGACTTTATCCGGCCAAAAAGGGTTTTATGGCGTCCGTGGTGTTTACAGTTCGAAGCAAGGGTTGGATCTCGCCACTGTTCCAGCGCTGATCGATCTTCCAGAGGCCGCTGAATCGATCCTGACCAAGGATGGATACTGGTACCTCAGCGCACGGGTACAGCAAACCCTCTATCACTACCCGGAAAATCCGGATATCGGCTGGGGATTGTTTGCGGAAGGAGCCATTTCTGATGGGAATCCCAACCCCTTGAAGTGGCACTTTATCGTCGGCCTTGCCGGGCAGGGGCTGTTCCCGAGCCGTACCCAGGATCGCTGGGGTATTGGCTATTTTAAATATGGCCTGAGTGACGACCTAGTCCGCGGGCTGGCGACAATTGGTGCATCCATGCCCTTCGACCCGACATTTTTCATAGAAGATGAGGAGGGGGTAGAAGTCTTCTATAACCTGTTTGTGACGCCCTGGGTGCGTATCACCGCGGATGTGCAGCGGGTGCATCCCCATGAGATCAGTCGTGGTAATGCTACGGTTGGTGCGGTACGGATGCAGCTGCGCTTCTAGTTAATTAACGCTGTGAGAAAGGACCCGTGATGCCTGGAGGGTTGATCGTATTCGGCGTCACACCCAGCTATCTACACACACAAAAAGGAGGGCGTAGGCCCTCCTTTTTGTGCGCTTTCTTTCGTTTTCTTTCGCGCTACCCGATCTTACTAATTAGCTGCGCAAATTAGTTTGCCGGATACCAGGTCTGAGTACGGTAGAAGAAACCCAGGTAGCCACGCACCATCAGGTTGCCGCCTTCTTCCCACATCTTGCAGTCGTAAACCTTGCCTTTGGTGGGGTCGAGAATCTGGCCGCCCTCGTACACATCACCTTTCTTCACCATATTGGTGATGATGTCCATGCCGACAACTTGTTTACCTTTGTTGGCACCGGGGCAGGCTTCGCACACGGTATCGTCCGGCTTCATCAGCAGGTCCACCACGCGACCGTAGTACTTGCCGCCCTTCTCGTAGATTTCCACGATGGACTTGGCTTGTCCGGTTTCATCGTCAATGGTTTTCCAGCGTCCCACCACATCGGCAACAGCCAGCTGGGTAGTGAGCAGCAGGGCGGTGAATACGGCGCTCATGGCCAGGAAATGTTTTTTCATAAGAGCTTCCATCGCAAGTAATCAGAGCTGACCATAACATGTTTTCAGGTCACGCTCCGCATTGGGAACTTTACCGTGTTGTAGAGAGTGTAGAAGCTATCGACTGGCTCGCAGTGACCACACGCATGGCGACTGGCATGGGGTTATTCCTGTCATGAGGAACAGCTGATGGGCAGGTGTTTACCGGAGTCCGGTGGTGGGGCCGCCCAGTCTTCGTGCGCAGTGTGTTCATCAAACGGCGACTGCAGCAGGGTGAACAGGGTTGCCAGGGGCGCGTAGTCTCCCGCCTCGGCGGCTTCGATCACCCGCTGGGCAAGATAGTTGCGCAGCACAAACTTGGGGTTGGTGCGCAGCATAGCGTGGCTGCGCTCCGTTGCTGATCGTTGCTCCTTTTGCAGGCGCTGGTCGTAACGGGACAGCCAGTCGTCCAGCGCCTGGTGTTGCACCGGCGCGACCAGAGCGTGCAGGCTCTCTGCCGGGCGCTCACCGCAATAGTGGCTGAGGGTGCGGAAGAACAGCGAATAATCCACCTGACCCGCCTCGAGAATCTGTAGCAGATCGGCACACAACTGCTGGTCACCATCGTCCTCGCGGGCGAGCCCCAGTTTGCGGCGCATGTGTCCGGCGAAGAAATCGATCAGCAGGGGCTGGTACTGGCCCAGGCAATCTTTCAGGGTTTCGGTATCCAGCAAACTAGAAAATGCGTGGGCCAGTGCATTCAGGTTCCACAGCACCACACCGGGCTGTGCATCAAACGCGTAGCGCCCGGTATGGTCGGAATGGTTGCAGATAAATCCGGGCTCGTAATCGTCGAGAAAACCGTAGGGGCCGAAATCAAAGGTATCGCCGATAATCGACATATTGTCGGTATTCAATACCCCGTGGGCGAAGCCTATGGACTGCCAGCCGGCCACCAGCTCTGCACTGCGCCGCACGGTAAAGCGCAGCAATGCCTCCGCCTGTTGCTGCACCGGAAGGCCATTCACTTCCGGTAAAAACTGTGCACACACATGTTCCACCAGCTTGTGCTGTGCCTCGAGTTGGCGGGTGTAGAACAGGTACTCGAAATGGCCGAAGCGGATGTGACTCTCGGCCACCCGGATCAGAGCCGCGCCGGTTTCCATTTTTTCCCGTGCCACCGGCTCACTGCTGGCAACGATACTCAGCGCGCGGGTACTGCGGATACCCAGTGCGGTGAGCGCCTCGCCGGCGAGATATTCGCGAATGGTGGAGCGCAAAACCGCGCGACCGTCGCCAAACCGCGAGTAGGGCGTCTGTCCCGCGCCCTTTAAATGCAGGTCCCAGCGTTGCCCCTGATGTTCTACCTCACCCAGCAGCAGCGCACGGCCGTCGCCGAGATCGGGGTTGTAACTGCCAAACTGGTGGCCGGTGTATTTCATCGCAAACGGCACACTGCCCGGAAACAGCTTGGCGCCGCTGGTAAGCGCCGCCCAAGCGGGATCCTCGGTGCTTGCCGGGGGTAATCCCAGCAGTGCGATTACCGAGGGGTTTACATGGATAGTGCGTGGGCTTTGCAGCGGCGTGGGTGATGTGGGGGTGCCAAAGACCGGCCCCAGATCGGCGTAGTTGTGCTGCAGCTCGAGTGTGCTTGCGTTGTTGGTGCTCACGAGGAAATCATTTTCACTTTTATCGATTTTTCTTCCCAGCACTCGACCTCCATAGACAGAAGATCCTCAATGGCTGGATTTGCGTACAACCAGTCTTCAGGGGCCTGCAGGCGATAGCCGGGGCCATCTGCGGTGAGCTGGAGGCCATCGATGGCGCGGTCCACATGATCCCGGTGCACGATACAGGCGAGGCGCAGGCACAACAATAAATCATTGTTGGGGTGGAATCCGTAGTGCTCACGCACGGCCTTGATATCGCCGCGCTGGTTGCGCACCAGATAGGCCAGGTTTTCCTGTTCGCTTTTACCGAACCCGGCCATGTCCGCGTGCTCGATCATGTAGGCGCTGAGTTTGCGAAAACTGCTGTGGGACAGCGCCAGGCCGAGTTCATGCAGGTCCGCAGCCCAGTGCAGTAGGCGCCGCTGGCTGACCTGAGCGTGAGGGTTGAGCTGGCTGAGAAATTGCAGCGCGGTATTGGCGACGCGCTTTGCCTGGTCGCGGTCAATTTCGCCGCGTTCCATCAGGTTGTCGACGGTATCCCCGCGGCGGTCACCGCCGTGGGCGCGACCCGCCAGGTCGTAAACGATGCCTTCGCGAATAGCGTAGGGCGATATATGCATTTCCCGGATGTTCAGCTCGCGGAATATGCCGTGCAGTATGGCGAGGCCTGCGGCAAACACGGGACGTCGCTGAGGGTCGAGATTAGGCAGGTCGATTTTTTCGACGGTTTTGCACTTGGCCACTTTATCCGCCAGCGCGTCGATATCCTCGCGCAAGATGGGCAGCAGCTCGCCATCGTTTAACATGCGCGAAACCGATTTGACGGTGCCGGACGCGCCCATCACCAGGGCATCGTCGGCGATATGCTGCAGCTCCTGCAGTTCCGCCTGAGCGGCACGGCGCGCACGGATGAAATTGTTGTGCTTGCCACTATCGATTTTGCCATCGCTGAAAAAACGGCGGTTGAAGGCCACGCAGCCCATATTGACGCTTTGCAGTTGGCGCGGGACTTCCATGCCGCGCACCAGCTCGGTGGAGCCGCCGCCGATATCGACCACGCAGCGCAAACAGGGTGGCCCCTCGGCAGCGGCCATAACACCGGCGTAGATAAGGCGCGCTTCTTCGATACCGGAGATTATTTCGATGGGAGCGCCGAGGATCGCTTCGGCCTCCTCGAGGAATCCATCGGCGCGGGTACTCGCCGCACGCAGTGTGTTCGTGCCCACTACGCGTACTTTGTCCTGCGGCAGGTCCTGGATTACCGGCGCGAAACGCCTCAGCGCTTCCAGGGCGCGCTCCGCCACTGCCGGATCGAGACTGCGGTCGGCGCCCAAGCCCTCTGCCAGGCGCACCATGGCCCGATCGGTATGCAGCCGCACCATACGCAGATCGCGAAATTCAGCGAGCAGCAAGTGGAAGCTATTGGAGCCAAGGTCCAGGGCTGCGAAGCGCTCGTGGGTGACGTCTTGGTTGGCGGCGTCGGCGGGGTCAATCATGGTTATGGTTGTCAAATGGTTGCAATAAAAATGTAGCAAACTGTCGGCCAATGAACTATGGCTTCAATGGACGGTACCGTTTTGGAACCCAATAATTTTACGCTGTCGTCGGGCGTGGCGACCGACAGCCAGTCCAGTGTGGATACGCCTTCCACGGCAACTGCAGTAACGAGTATGGCAAACGACACCCCTTTATATCCCAAAGAGCTCAGTTGGCTTTCCTTCAATGCGCGTGTGCTGCAGGAGGTAGAGGATGAAAGCGTGCCAATGATTGAGCGGGTGCGTTTCCTTGGCATCTTCTCCAACAATCTGGACGAATTCTACCGGGTTCGTGTAGCGGATGTCCGGCGTCTGGCCACTTTTACCAAGGGCAGCAAAAAGAAAGAGCGCTTTTCCGCACTGCTAACCAGTATCAATGAGATGGCGGCACGGTTGCATGCCCGCTTTGGCAATGCCTACAGCAAGGTACTGGAGGACCTCGGCAAGAACAATATTCACCTGATCAGTGAGCGCCAGCTCACACCCAAGCAACGCGAGTATGTGGAAGAGTATTTCCATCGCGAAGTGTTGCCAGAGCTGGAACCCTTCTTTATTGATGACCGCGACACCATGCCGCTGCTGAACGAGGCGAGCATTTACTTCGGCATTTACCTGGAACTGGAAGACGGCAGCCTGCGCTTTGCCGCGCTGGAAATTCCCACCGATATCCTGCCGCGCTTTATTGCGATTCCCCACCGCGAGAACATACACGAGAAGGTTTATATCGTTCTGGATAATGTGATTCGCGCCTGCCTGGTGGAGGTGTTTCGCTATGTGTTACCGATCGAAAAGGCGGCAGCCTTTACCTTTAAGATCAGCCGCGATGCCGAACTGGAGCTGGGTGAGCATGTCACCCAGCATATCCTCGATCGCGTGGCGAAATCCCTCAAGAAGCGCAAGCAGGCGGAGCCGGTGCGGCTGGTGTACGACTCCACCATGCCGGAGGTGCTGCTGCAGCTAATCAAGAAGAAACTGAAGATGGGGCGCTACGACAGCTATACACCCGGCGGGCGCTATCACAATTCAAAAGACTTTATGAGCTTTCCGGCGGATACCAAGCAGCATACCTATCGGGCGATCAAGCCACTGCCCACCTTGCCGGATAGTGCCAATATTTTTGACTGGCTGAATGAGCGGGATCGCCTGTGCTACTACCCCTACCATGACTTTCGCGTGATCACCAAGCTGCTGGCATCGGCGGCCATTGACCCCAAGGTGCGGGAAATCCGCATCAACCTGTACCGCGTGGCAAAAAACTCGCGAGTAGTCGCGGCACTGATCAATGCGGTGCGCAACCAGAAGCAGGTGACCGCGGTGGTGGAGCTGCAGGCGCGCTTTGACGAGCAGGCCAATATCCACTGGTCCAACGAGTTGAGTGATGCGGGGGTGGAAGTCATCTACGGCGTGCCCGGGCTCAAGGTGCACTGCAAGCTGATATCCATTGTGCGTGAGGAAAACGGTACGGATCGCTACTACAGCCACTTCGGCACCGGCAACTTCAACGAAAGCACGGCACGGTTTTACTGCGATTTCAGCCTGCTAACCAGTGATATGCAAATGGGGCAGGACGCCTACCATGTGTTCGACTTTATCAAGCAGCCGCATCTACGTCCGGAGTACCACCACATCTGGAGCTCCCCCCACAGCAATCGGCCGAATATCCTCGCGGCGATTGATCGGGAAATTGCCGCGGCAGAGGCGGGCATGCCGGCGGAGATATTCATCAAGTGCAACAACCTGGTGGATCATGAAGTGGTGGACTACCTGTACCGCGCGAATCTGGCCGGGGTACGGGTGCGCATCATTGTCCGCAGCATGTGCGCGCTGCAGTGTGAGCAGAAGGGCTTATCGGACAATATCCAGGTGATTAGCCTGGTGGATAAATATCTCGAGCATGCGCGGGTGTACGCCTTTCACAACGGTGGCGACCCGCAAGTGTATCTCTCGTCGGCGGATTTGATGACTCGCAACCTGGATCACCGGGTAGAGGTGACCTTCCCGTTACTGGCGGCGGAACATCGCGAAACGGTGATGAATATTCTGGAGCTGCAGTGGCAGGACAATCAGAAGGCGCGGGTGCTGGATGCGGAGCAGACCAATAGCCGTATCGCCAATCGCAACAGCAAGCGCAATGTGCGCTCGCAGGATGCCATTTATCGCTACCTCAAGAACCGTGAGGTTTAGTTCTTGCTGAAGCCGGTGAGTTGGCCGTTGCTGAAGGAAAAGCGGTAGCGCTCACCGACCTTGAGTTTGTTGCGGCAGGATGAGCTGATGGTGATGCGCGGGAACTGGGGGGTGACCACCCAGGTAGAAAAGTCATCGCCGGGTCCGCGTCCGATCAGCCAGTAGTGGTCGCCAGTGTTGCAATCGCTGAGGTTTTCACAGCTCTGGAAACCCCACACATAGGCGCGTACATCAAACTTGCGGGGCAGGTTACTGGCGCGCTGGAAGGGAAGGTGCGGGTCGTTGGTCGCGACGTAGAGGTCGTTGAAGGAGAGCAACTTGTGGCCTTTGGCGCGGGTACTGCAGCTGGCGACATGGTTGATCACTTCCGGAGCGGCGTCCTGCGACTTGGCATCGGCGGGCTTTGGCTTGCCATTCATCTCGCTGGGGAGATAGCCGCAACCGGTCAACGCCAGGCTCCACAACGCCACACCCGCGCACAGTGCGCTACCGCTAAAATACCGCACTTCCTACCTCCTCGGTATCAATCCGCTTCTCTAACTATAGCCGCTGTTAGCGGGCTTTTTTCCCCTGTGCGTGAACGCGATAAGACCAGTAGTACCACGACTTTCAAGTCAGTGGTTCGATTTACGCGAAGGGCGCTTGAAGCGGATCTTGCGGCGGTACGGGAAGGTGCTCTCCACACGTCCGGCGCGGATGCGCTCCTGTAAACCCTGCCAGTAGCGATAGTCGTAGAGGTCGCTGTGCTGATCCTCGAAGGCCTTTCGCGCTACCGGGTTGCCAGAGAAGAACAGGCGGAATTCCTCGGGAAATACATCGGCCTCGGCAACGGTGTACCAGGGCCGGTCCGCCAGTTCCTGCTCGGTGGTCTGGGGTTCGGGAATCTTGCGGAAGTTGCACTCTGTGAGGGGGCACAGCTCGTCGTAATCGTAAAACACCACGCGCCCGTGTCGGGTTACACCAAAGTTCTTCAGCAGCATGTCGCCGGGGAAGATGTTCGCCGCCGCCAGCTGCTTGATGGCATTGCCGTATTCCTCCATGGCTTCAATGGTCTGCTGGTCATCCGCATCGTCGAGATACAGGTTGAGTGGCTCCATGCGCCGCTCCACATACAGGTGCTTGATGATGATCCACTTGTCATCCACTTGCAGTTTCGACGGCGCCAGCTTCTGCAGCTCCGCCAGTAGCTCCTCGCTGAAACGGTTGCGGTAAAAAATAAAGTTGGTGTATTCCTGGGTATCCGCCATGCGTCCCACACGGTCCGCACGCGATACAAACTTGTATTTTTCTTTGACGATGGCTTCGGTCACCGTCTTCGGGTTATCGAATTTGTCTTTGATTACCTTGAAGACTACCGGGTAGGACGGCAGCGTGAATACGCTCATCACCATACCCTTGATACCCGGGGCGATCACAAACTTATCGTTGCTCACCTTCATGTGGGCGATTACATGGCGGTAGAACTCGGTTTTGCCATGCTTGTGGAAGCCAATGGAGTTGTACAGCTCCGACTTTTCCTTGAGCGGCATGATGGTGGACAGGAAGCGCACGAACCGCGATGGAATCGGCGCATCCACCATAAAGTAGGAACGGGTGAAACTGAAAATGATACTGGTGGAGTCGTTGTCGTAGATCAGGGTGTCGACAAAGATGCCTCCACGGCCGTTGTTCAGGCATGGCAGTATCAGTGGGATCACCTCACCGGCAAACATCAGCCGGCCAACCAGGTAGGCGGCCTTGTTGCGGTAGAACACCGATTCCAGCATGTCTACGCGCAACCGGTGTTCATCGTCCAGTGACTCGAGTTTTCCCGCCAGGGGCCCGGTCCGCAGAGCATCGCAGATGTTGCGCAGGTCACGTTCGGTATTCTCCCAGGGAATGGAAAAGCTGTAATCCGCCAGAATGTCCTCGATCATTGCATCGAGGCCATGTTGGCCGTTGTAGCTGATGTAAATGCTGTAGTCGCGCAGGGGCTTTTCATCCGGTGCACGCGAGGATTTCACAAAGATATGGCTGTCGTGGATATGCGCGTGCTGGAACTGGCTGCAGAACACCGAGTTAAAGAAGGTCTCGGCGATCTCATAATTGTTGTTGTTGGCGATGAGCTGGCTGTAGGTGGCTTTGGCTTGGCCCCAGAGTTCCAGTTGCGTGGTGTCTTTGCTGGTGACCGAGTGCACCAGCTTGAGCACCTGGTTGACCTTGGTCTTGTACAGGTCGATGCGTTCTTTGTTGGTTTCGTGGACCGCGTCCCATGCCGCGGTTTCAAACCGGGCTTTTGCCCCGAGGGTCATATTCTGGAAATCCGCGAAATAGGCGTCAAACCCATTGAGGATGGTTTTGGCGATACGGCGCGCGGTCGGGGAATGGTTTGTCATGCACTAAACTCTGTTGGAAGCCTCTCCCATATTTTTCCGATACTAGCACGGGCATGCAGGAGATCACTTGGACGATTGGCTCAGTAGCTTTGTCTTTTTCTTTGCCGTGATCGACCCGGTGGGCACCCTGCCGGTGTTTATTGCCGTGACCAGTCGTCACAGCGAATGGCAGCGCCGCAAGATTGCCCTGATTGCGGTGGCGGTTGCCACAGGCATCCTGCTGTTCTTCCTGCTGGCCGGCCAGTACCTGCTGGAGGCCATCGGGGTGCCGCTATCTGCGTTCCAGGTCTCCGGCGGGATCGTGCTGTTCCTGTTCGCCCTCACCATGATCTTTGGCGAGAGCAAGCCCGAGCAGGAGGTGGACATCATCCGCGAGGGGCATGAAACCGCGATATTTCCCCTGGCAGTCCCTTCCATTGCCTCCCCTGGTGCCATGTTGGCGGCGGTAGTGCTGACCGACAATCACCGTTTCGACCCGATTCATCAGGTGAATACCGCCAGTGCGATGCTGGCGGTACTGGGTATTGTGCTGCTGCTGTTGCTGACTGCAAACTGGATCTATCGCTGGATCGGCGATGCCGGCGCGAGTATTGTCAGTCGCATAATGGGGCTTATTCTTGCGTCGGTGGCAACCACCAATGTACTGCTGGGTATCCAGCAATTCTTTCTGAGCTGATCGGGCCTGTATTGCGTATACGGTCACTGAATCTGCCGCGCAATGTAAGAATTCTTCCGTGTCCGCGACAGAACAACAGCAACCCCCTGAATTGCCAACCCGAGGATGCCACCGTGCTGATCAAGAAGCCCGCCCCCAGTGACTTGAGCGAAGCCCAAACCACGTCGGAATCGGCCTATGTATCCCGCCGTAGTGTGATTAAAGGGCTGGCTGCCAGTGGCGTACTGGCCACCGCCGGTGTGGGGGAGAAAGCCATGGGACTGGACCTGTTTGGCCGCAAGGACGAGCCCAAGCAGGCGCCGCGCAAACCGTTGAAGTTCACCCCGCAACAACCCGTCCCCGACCTGGTGCTCACGCCAGAGGAGAAGGTGGGTAATTACAACAATTTCTATGAGTTTGGCACCGGCAAAACCGACCCGGCGAAGAACAGTCAGGGATTGCGCACCGAGCCCTGGACACTGCAGGTGGATGGTGAAGTTGAAAAGCCGGCAACGGTGGATGTGTGGCAGTTGATGAATGAGATTGGCCTGGAGGAGCGTATTTACCGTATGCGCTGTGTGGAGGCCTGGTCCATGGTGATTCCCTGGGTGGGGTTCGAACTGGGCAAGTTCCTGAAGCGTTTCCAGCCCACCAGTCGCGCCAAATTTGTCGCCTTTGAAACACTGTACGACCCGGAACAAATGCCGGGACAGCGCAATCGCTTTATCGGTGGCGGCGTCGACTATCCGTACGTAGAGGGGCTGCGCATGGACGAGGCCATGCACCCGCTCACCATTCTCTCCGTTGGCCTGTACGGTAAAACCCTCCCTCCACAGAACGGTGCTCCGATCCGCTTGGTAGTACCGTGGAAATATGGCTTCAAGGGCATCAAGTCGATCGTCAAAATCAAACTGGTGGAGGAGATGCCGCCCACTAGCTGGAACAAGATGCTGCCGCAGGAGTACGGCTTCTATGCCAACGTGAACCCGGAAGTAGACCATCCGCGCTGGTCCCAGGCCAGCGAGCGGTTTATTGGTGAGGGCGGCCTGTTTGCGGTGAAGCGCCAGCCCACATTGCCGTTTAATGGCTATGCGGAGGAGGTGGCGTCCCTGTACCGCAATATGGATCTCAGGAAGTTCTACTAGTGACGGCAGCCTGGAAAAAGCCACTTGCGATCTCGCTGCAGCTGGCGGTGCATCTCGGTGCCTTGCTACCACTGCTGTGGCTGTTTGTGGCCATCAACCAGGGGCGCCTTGGCGGTGACCCGGTCAAAGAGCTGATCCATTACCTGGGGATGGGCGCCATTCGCCTGCTGCTGCTGACGCTATTGATTTCGCCGCTGGCAAAAAGTCTGCACTTCGGCCAGTTGAATCGGCTGCGCAGGCCCCTGGGGCTCTGGTGTTTTGCCTGGGCCACGCTGCATTTCAGTGCCTGGCTGGTGCTGGAGCTGGGTCTCGACTGGTCGCTGATCGGCGAGGAAATTGTCAAGCGCACCTACATCCTGCTGGGCTTTAGCGCTTGGCTGATTCTTCTGCTGCTCGCGATCACATCACTGCCGGTGCTGCTGCGCAAGATGGGGCGCAATTGGAAAAAATTGCACGGCCTGCTGTATGTGGTCGCTGGTCTGGTGTGCTGGCATTTCTGGTGGTCGGTGAAGAGTGGCTGGATCGAACCCGCGATTTACGCGGCGATTGCCGTGTTGTTGCTGCTATGGCGCCGCCATGCCCTGCTGCGGTGGCTAAAGAGTTTTTGAGGGGGGCTCGAGAGGGCTCAAGCCTGCGCCGCTATTTGAGGTATTGCGCGGCCTCGCGTACCTTCTCGCGCACGTTTTGCGGCAGAGGGATATAGCCAAGTGCACTGGCCTCTGCCTGTGCGTCATCACCCAGCACATAGTCCACCAGCCTGCGCAACGCGGCGGCCTTGTCGTTGTCTTGATCCACATACAAAAGCAACCAGGAGAAGCTGACAATCGGATACGCGCTGTTGCCACCCGGGTCTGGTACCCAGGCGATCAGGTTTGGCACTGTGCTACCGGGCAGGGTGCCGGTAGGAAACTGCGCACTGGCCAGCGCGGCACCGCCGGCTGCGGGGCCTGGCGAGACGAAGTTACCCACCTTGTTTTCCAGCTGCGCCACCGGCAGGCCGGTTTGTTTGGCGAAACCGTAAGTCATATAGCCAATGGCGCCTGGGGTTTGTTTCACCTCGGCAGCGATACCGTCGTTTTTCGGTGCGCTTACGAAATTGGCCCGGCTCGGCCAGTTTGGCGTGGTCGACTGGCCTATCGCCGACAGGAAATTCACGCTGATCGCACTCAGGTGGCCGGAAAACACATAGGAGGTGCCGGACGCATCGGCGCGGGTAACCACAGTGATTTTCAGGTCCGGGAGTACAACGTTGGGATTTGCCGCGATGATTCTTGGGTCTTGCCAGTGGTCGATCTTGCCGAGGAATATGTCCGGGTAGACATCGCGCGGCAGTTTCAATGCGTCGACTCCGGCCAGGTTGTAAGCGAGGACCACTTCTCCCGCCGTCACCGGCAACAGCACCACACCCCGGCTAACCTCGGCGATTTCGTTTTCCGTCATCGCCGCATCGGAGGCGGCAAAATCTACCGTGCCAGCGATGAAATCCTCAATCCCCGCGCTACTACCTGTCGCCTGGTAATTCACCTGTACACCGGTTTCCGATTCGGAGAAGTCTCTGAACCATTTGGTGTAAATGGGAAATGGAAAGCTGGCACCAGACCCATTGAGCTGGATCTGTGCGCCATTATCGGGGGTACTCGGAGCGGGACTTACCTGATTATTCGAGGGGACGTCAGAGGGCGCATCTGAGGGAGTGTCGGAGCAGGCGCCCACAAGGGTTGCGGTGAGCACAAGCACAGCGCGCAAGAGTACGTTGGCCAGAGGCCGCGCCTTGTTGCCAAGTGCGCGGTTTGTGCTCTTCCATGCTGTCAGCAAAACCATCCTCGCCGGCCCCTTGGTGCGTTGAGTGTCCTGCGCCTGCACCGCACAGGTCATACAAAATACTAGCCAAGCGTGCGGCTTACGGCATCCCATCAGCTGCGAATCCCATCAACTGCCAATAGTAGCGCCGTCATTTCGCCGGATGGCCAGTACCGATGGCCGCGGCGGCAAGTCCGGATCGTTGTCCGGCCAGCGGTGCAGTGGATTGTCGTAGGTAGAGTTATCCACATCCGCCGGGTGCTGCACGGCGACAAACAGGGTTTTTCCGTCGGGGGTGAATTCCGGCCCACAAATCTCAGCGCCTTCCGGGCAGCCGAAAAAGTGCTTGGGCGCTGCGCGCAGTTCGCCTTCGGTGGCCATGGCCCAGAGGCCATCGTGGAAACCGAAATCCTCACAACCATCGGTGGCGATCCACATATTGCCGCTGGAATCGAAAGCGACATTGTCCGGATTTGCAAACCAGCCATGTGGCGACAGGTTGCCGGGCTGTTGCCCATAAGCACCGCGCTCGGCCGGGTCTTCTGCGTTGGGGTTGCCACCGAGCAAAAACGTATTCCAGCGGAAGGTGTCGCTGGTGTGATCGCGCTGGCCATTTCGCCCGGGAGGAACAATCTCCAGGACATGCCCGGTGGTATTGCGCGCCCGTGGGTTGGCGGCATTTTCCTGCCCGGGCTTGCGCTTCCTGTTCTTGGTCAGCATCACATAGGTGCAGTCGTTTACCGGGTTGGTTTCCACATCTTCCGGGCGGTCCATGGGGGTGGCACCCATCAGCTTCGCCGCGCGGCGACAATCGATCAGCACATCTGCCTGATTGCGGAAGCCGTTCTGCGGCGTTAGTGGGCCCTGGCCGAATATCAGTGGCAACCAGGTGCCACTGCCGCCCTCGCGAAACTGGCCGGCATAGAGGGTTCCCTCCGTGAGCAGATCACGGTTGTGGATGTTATTGCGCGGCAGGTAGTTCTCTTTCGATACAAAGCGATACACAAACTGGTGCTCGTCGTCATCGCCGCCGTACGCCACCACCGGTGCATTGGGTTTACTGACCACGGTAAAGCCTTCGTGCTCGAAGCGGCCGAGCGCGGTGAGCTTGCGCGGCGTGGATTTTGGATCATAGGGATCGAATTCCACCATCCAGCCAAAGCGGTTGGGCTCATTTGGTTCAATGGTGATGTCAAAGCGGCGATCGTAATCGCCCCAGTTGCGATTTTCCGCTTCGATGCCGAACGCGTGGTGATTGCGTGCCTCCACCTCGTCGGCGACATTGTCCGGATCGCCCTGAAATGCGCCACCGAAGCCTTCTTCGGCAATTAGTACCGTTCCCCACGGGGTCTTGCCGCCGGCGCAATTACCTACCGTGCCGAATACCTTTTTGCCGCTGGGATCCTCGCTGGTTTGCAGGCGTGTGTCACCAGCAGCCTCGCCGACCAGCGCTATTTGGGTAGTCAGTGAAATACGCCGGTTATAGGGGCTTCCCAGTACGGCCTGCCACCCCTCTGTTGTCTGTTCAATCTCGACGACGCTGTGCCCGCAGGCTTGCTGTTCCACCGCAATATGTGCATGGCTGGTGCCGCGGTTCGAGCTCTCTTCGGTGTAGCCGCTGAACATCAAATGCGGCTGCGTGTATTCGTGATTTACACACAGCAGGCCGCGCGTGCTGTTGTTGCTCACACTATGCCGGTGGCCTTCGCCGGGCGCAGCATCCGGATCCAGAGGCATAAACGCGAGAAAATCGTTGTTGTAACCAAAGCGGCGGGCTTGTTCACGCGCGTCGAGCGTGTCGGGGGAGAAAGCGCCGGCAAACGCATCCAGCGGGTCCCCCCAGCGCAGTAGCAGGTCCGCACTGTAGCCATCTGGCAGGTGATGCTTGAAGTCCAGCCCGTGGGGAATCTCGCGGAAGCCTAAGTTGTGCGTGTCTTGCCGACTGCTTTTCTCGCTGCAGCCATGCAACAAGCCCGCGCTGGCGGTGGCCGCTGCGGTAGCGCCAATGGACTTCAACAAAGCGCGGCGTTGAATGTCAGGTGACTCCCCGTCACCGTTTTCGTAGTCGGTCATAAATGTTTCACCAAAATTTATTGTGTTGCTTTGCGGGACCAATCGCGGAACAAATCGCGGGACCAATTTCGGGGCCGATCTCGGGACTAGTCGCGGTGCCAGAAGCAGGTTGTCGCTAAATCTAACTGACTCTTGACCGACTCTTGACTGGTTCGGCGCTAAGCCTAGCGGCGCAATATGACAAAGTTAAAAAAAACGTAACGCAAGATTCATATCTCAAGTCTAGCCTGCGCTCGCAAATCAAAAGATCGGGCTCGCGTGTAAACGCCAAATTACCGGTCGCTCAATCGCTTCTGCTTTAAACACTACCTCCAACGGGAATGGGGACTATGACTAAGACGGTATTTAACTTGAAAATGCTGGCGCCGCTTGCGGCTGCGATACTCACTGTCAATGCGGGCGCACAGGAAGTGCCGGGACACGGTCTGGACAAACAGGACCAGAAGAAACAAGGCGAACTGATGGAGACCATAGTGGTCACCGCACAGGCCGCCAATGCGCGCAGTGACATTCAGCGCCAGCGGGCATCCAACAAAGTCGTCGCTGTACAGACCTCTGAAGCCATCGGCGAGCTGCCGGATGCCAACGTCACCGAAGCGCTGCAGCGTATGGCGGGCGTGTTTATTTCCCGCGACCAGGGTGAAGGCCGCTTTGTCGGTGTGCGGGGTATTGATCCAAACCTGAATGCCGCCACCATCAATGGCATGAGTCTGCCAGCGCCGGAAACCGATAGTCGCGCGGTGGCTTTGGACGTCATCCCTGCGGACCTTCTCGCCAGCCTCGAAGTATTCAAAACCCTGACGCCGGACATGAGCGCCGACTCCATCGGCGGTGCCATCGAGATCAAGAGCATCAATGCGCTGGATTACGACGGTCAGACCTACAAGGTGAGTATTGAGAATGGCTACAGCGAACTGCAGGGCGAAAACAGCCCGAAGTTTGCCGGCACCTACACCACTAAATTTGACTTGAACGGTCGCACCCTGGGTGTCGCGGTTGCCGCATCGCATCAGGAGCGTAACTTCGGCTCCGAGAACATCGAAACCGACGGTGTGTGGGAAGAATTTACCGCGCTGGACGGCAGCGAGGGCATCACCGCGGCGGAAATCGAGCAGCGCGACTACACCGTGACCCGTGAGCGTACCGGTCTCGCGGCAAATTTCGACTTGGAAGTTGGCGAAGGCCAGCAAGTGTACCTGCACAGCCTGTATTCCGATTTTTCTGACGACGAGCAACGCCAGCGTAATTCCTACAAGCTGGACGAAGAAAATGACGATCCGTCCAGTGTTTCTGCCAACTCCGCCATCTGGTCCGACGCAGCGCTGGAGAAGGAGCTGAAAGACCGTTACGAAGCGCAGGAAATTCTTTCGCTGGTTGCCGGTGGCGCCCACGACATGGATACCTGGGGCGTGGAGTACGCACTGGGCTATTCCTACGCGGAGGAGTCTGAACCCCATCGCCGCGACACCACTTTCGTGCAGGAAGGCCTAGAACTGGGTTACACCCGCGCCGGTAAAATTCCGCAGATGTTTGCGGCGGATGCCAGTGCCATGGATGCGGCCAGCTACGCACTCGACGAGCTGGTGATCGAGGACAACTACACCGACGACGAAGAAGTCAGCCTGCGAATCGACTTCCGTCGTGATATTGAAGTGGTTGGCAATCCGTCTGAATTGAAACTGGGCCTGCATGAGCGTCGCCGGGAAAAAACCGGCGACCTGAATGCCACCATCTACGACGGCTTCGGCGGTGACTACACCCTTGCCGACTTTGCCGCCAGCGGCATCGATTACGGCCTGGGTGCCCTTGGCCCGAGCGTCAGTAAAAGTGCTATCAACGCGTTTATCAATGCGAACTTGGCCAGCTTTGAAATTGATGAGACCGACACCGCACTGGATTCCGCGCGCGATTACGTGATGAGTGAAGATATCTCCGCGGTTTACGTAATGAACGATATCGACTTCGGCCGCACCAACCTGGTCTACGGCGTGCGCTACGAGGCAACCGATTTTTCCGGCCAGGGCTTCCGCGTGGCCGAGGCCGGTGAAGCGATCCCCGGTGCCGTTGAGATTGCCGAAGACGTCTACGTGTCGGAAGTGGAATACACGAACGATTACAGCAAGCTGTTTCCGAGTGTGAACGTGAAGTTCGACTACAGCGATAACATCGTGCTGCGCGCAGCCTACACCGAATCCCTGTCCCGCCCGTCCTTTGGCGCGCTGAATCCATCGCCGGCAGAAGTCGAGTACGATGAAGGCGAGTTGAAGGTGGAAGCCGGTAACCCGCTGCTGGATCCCTACGAAGCCCGTAACTTCGACGCTTCCTTCGAGTACTACGCGGACGCCCTGGGCATGTTCTCCTTAGGTGCTTTCTACAAGCAGATCGACAACTTTGTTGTGACTGCGGACGTGTCCAGCACTGCGGACTACAGCCTGTATGTGGGCAGCCTGACCGTGGATGAAGCGGAAATTTTCCAGCCGATGAACGGCGACGAGGCCACACTGAGCGGTGCCGAGCTGGCCTGGACGCGCGGCTTCGAAAATGGCTTGCTGCTGCGCGCCAACGCTACCCTGACCGACTCCGAAGCAGACCTGGGCCTGGGCGCCGATGCCGAGCGCAGCAGCAAGGTTGCTCTGCCATCGCAAGCCGATCTGGTTGCCAACTTTATCGTTGGCTATGAGCGCGATGCCCTGAGCCTGCGTCTGTCGACTGCCTACAAGGGCGAGCGCCTGCTGGAAGTGGATCTGGAAGACGCGGCCTTCGACCTCTACGAAGATACCCACATGCAGGTGGACCTGTCCGCCAAGTACCGTTTTGAAAATGGTGTGCAGCTGTTCTTCAGCGCGGTCAACCTGACCGATGAACCTTTCTACGCCAATCGTCGCGGCTACAACGGCCAGTACGAAGAGTACGGTCCTGCCTATGTACTGGGCGTGACCTATAGCACTTTCTAACACAGGGCTATTGGCGACCTGTTTGTGCTAATTACCCGGCGGAAGGGTTGGGTAGATTGGTGCACGGGGTCACAGCAGCAGGCCTGGGCGTTGCGGGGGAACCTGGAGCGCCTGGGCTTTCTGCTATTTTTTTACATGGAATTCATTGTTCATCTGTTTGCCATGTGTCAGTCACCGGCACGGCATAAGTTGATCGGTGAAATGGCGCGGTCTGTCACGCGATGACACCGGGCCTGCACAGTTAAAACCTGCGAAGCGAAGCAAATATGGCGCTTAAAACCTTACCCAAACTGTTCAGCATACTGGCTGTCGCCGCCCTGTGTAGCGCATGCGGACCGCAGATCGGCAATGACGCGGCGAAGCCCAAAGGCATCGCGTCCGAGCACCAGCTGGCGCTCACCGATGTGGTGTCCAGTCAATTGGCGCCACTTGCCCTGGGCGGGGTCGAATACCTGCTGCTGGCCAGCGAGAAGCGCGGGCTGGTGCTGGTGGACAAGGAGGGCAGCGAGAAGTTGGCGCTGGATGGCGGCACCGTGGAGCGCTTCGCCCTGCACCCGCTGGAGCAAGACCGCTGGCTGATCGCGGTTTACGACGAAGACAATGGTGAACTGCAGCTGCGCCTGCTGGATGTGGAGGAGGGGAGCCCGCGGATCCGCTACCTGGCGGCAATGCCGACGAACGCCCCGCAAGTCGCCATGTGTTTCTCCTCGCAGGCGGGGCGTACGCACCTGTTTGCGATTGATGAAACCGGTCTTGGTCACGAGTATGTGGTGCATCCCCGCGAACAGGCCTGGACGTTTACCGGCCTGCGGCCGCTGTATTTCGGCGAACAGGTTTCCTCCTGTGTGGTTGATGATCGCAGGGGCAAGCTGCTGGTTGCCCAGCCGCCGCTAGGTATCTGGAGCCTGAATGCCGATGCGGAAACCGATGAGGCGCGGCAGGTATTTATTGCGGCAAGCGCGTTGCCCGATGGTGAGTTCGGTGGCCTATGGCTGGATGAGGTCAACGGCAACCTGTGGCTGACCGCCGCGGAAAAAGTCATGGCCTTTGATATCAACGATCCCGCCAAGGGGCCACTGTTTGTGGAAGCGCTTGCCGACATAGAACCGGTGTCCGCTGCGGTGCAGGGTGAGGCGCTGCTGGCGCTAGAGGAAGAGGGCGATCAGGTGCATCGTTTTGCGGTGTCCCTGCCGCAGCCGCCTGCAGAAGTGCAGGCATTTCGCGGCCCGGTCGAGATTCCGCGGGTGCGCGCCAGTGGCCAGACCGCGCCGGTGGCCTCCGGCGGCGATGCCGCCGATGACCCGGCAATCTGGGTGAACCCGGCCAAGCCCAGCGCCAGTCTGATTTTCGGTACCGACAAGAAGAGCGGTCTCAGCGTTTACGACCTGAATGGCAAGCTGGTGGAGCACTTCGAAGTCGGCCGGGTGAACAATGTGGACCTGCGCCCGATGCAGCACGGCAAGTTTGTTGCCATTGCCGCGGCCACCAACCGCACGGACCCGGGCGTCAGCCTGTTTGGTATTACCGCTGCGGGCGCGGTGGAATACCTGGGGCTGCGCAACCTGGACATGGAAGACCCCTATGGATTGTGCGTGTACCGTAAAGGTGCCGACCTGATGACCTGGGTGTCGGACAAGGAGGGCGCTGTGCAGCTGCTGCAGATTGTTCCGGGCACCGGCAATGTGGATTGGAGCCTGCGCAAGTTGGCCACCCTGGAAGTCGCCAGCCAAGTGGAGGGCTGCGTGGTGGATGACGAAATGCAGATGCTGTTCTTCGGCGAAGAGGACGGCGGCATCTGGCGCTTGGATATTGCCGCATATCTCGCTGGCGAGGCCAAGCCGCAGCTGATCGCGCCGGTGGACGGCGAGCGCTTGGCGGCGGATGTGGAAGGCATGGGCTTCTATCATGCCGCGGACAAGAGCTATCTGGTGGTGTCCAGCCAGGGCAACAACAGCTATGCCCTGTTTAATCGCGATGGCAGCGAGTTTGTCGGGCATTTCAAGGTCGATATAAACCTGGACAAGGGACTGGACGGCAGCTCCGAGACCGACGGCCTGGAAGTTTCCAGTGCGGCGCTTGGTGCTCAGTATCCACAGGGATTACTGGTGGTGCAGGACGGGCGCAATCGCATGCCCAGTGCCAGCCAGAATTTCAAGCTGGTGTCCTGGGCAGATATCGCGGAAACCCTGCAACTACCCTAGGCCAGGGTAAGCCTCCGCGGGGGAGGATCATTCACTCCGCTATTTATGTGAAAATCCGCTGGAATCACATTGATCCAGCGGATTTTTTTATGCAGCGCGTTTCTTCCTCTCTCGCCCCTGAGTTTTCTCTCTCCCGCATTGCCTTTGGCTTGTGGCGTCTCACCGATTGGGGCTACTCACCGGCCGAGCGCGTTTCCCTGTTTGAGCGCATGCTGGATCTGGGAGTGACCACGTTTGATCTGGCGGATATCTATGGAGATTACCGCTGTGAGCAGTTTTTTGGCGAGGCCATGCGCCTAAAGCCGCAGCTGCGCGAGCGCATGGAAATTGTCAGCAAGTGCAGTATCCGGCTCGCCGGCGAAGCTTCCGGTGCGCGCATCAACCATTACGACACCGGTGCCGCCCACGTGCGTATGGCCGTTGAAACCAGCCTGCGCGATATGGGTGTGGAACAAATGGACCTGTTGCTGCTGCACCGCCCGGATCCACTGATGGATGCTGACGCTCTGGCCGAGGTGCTGGAGACCCTGGTGCAAGAGGGCAAGGTAAAACAGCTGGGTGTATCCAACTTCCTGCCTCACCAGTTTGACCTGCTGCAATCCCGTTTGTCTGCGCCGCTGGTGGCTAACCAGATCGAGGCGTCACTGCTGCACTCGGTTGCGATGTTCGACGGTCAGTTGGACCACTGCCAGCAGCATCGCGTTATTCCCATGGCGTGGTCACCGTTTGCCGGCGGTCGCCTGTTTAGTGGGACCGATGAAGACGCGGTACGTGTGCAGCAGGAGCTCAAACGCTTGAGCGCGGCGCGCGGCCTGAATGCCGAAGATGGGCCTATGCAGCTGGCGCTGGCGTGGCTGCTGAAGCACCCCTCGAACATGATTCCGGTGTTGGGTAGCGGCAACCCGCAGCGACTGGAAGCGGCACTGTCTGCACTGGAATTTGAGCTGGATCGCGAAGAGTGGTTTGAATTGCTGCGCGCGGGGCGCGGGCGGGATGTGGATTGATTCAGCTGTAGTGCTGATTCTCAACTCCGCTTTTCTTTCGACCCTGTAGTGGCGCCGTAGCACCGGGGTGTTGTTTTTGGAACCGCTGTGAATACGTCCCTGTACGCTGCGTCGCAAACTTCCCCAACGGCAGTGCCGCCAGGGAAAGTGCTACGAGGTCTCACCTGGCCTTGAGTTACCCGTTGTAGGCGTTATCCGGTACCAGATCGTAATTTACATCTGCAAAATCAAAGTGCTCCAGCGGTGCCAGATGCATGGGGACTTCGTAGCGGCGCAGTAAATCGTCGCCGCGGCGATCCATCACTTCCAGTACTTCGCCGCGAATACCTTGCAGCAGGCGGTCGAACTCCGTGACCGCCGAAGCAATTACCTTCTTGTATTCCAGGTCCTCACCCAGCTTGATGTAGCGCGAGTCGCCATCGGCCTCCTCGATACGCAGCCAGCTCGGGCCGCGCTCGGCGCCGGCAACACCCAGTACCAGGGGGCCACCCTGATCCTGACACATGGAAGCCAGTTCCAGGTCTGCGGGGGCGGCATCCACCGCTTTGCCAACCCACACCCAGCCCGGCAGGCCGATACGGGTGAGGTGCCACTCCGAGAGCCAAACCGTCTGGTCGTCATCTACGCGGAATTCGCTGTATTCGCGTTGGCCGCCGCCGGGTGCCAGGTCCACGTTAGCTTCCGGGTTTTGTTGGCGGAAGTTGTGCAGCTGCTGGGTCATTTCATAGTTGACCTCCCACTGCTTCTGCAAGCGCCACTGCATCGGGTACTCACCCCACTCCACCAGGTAATCCTCGCGCTCGCGCAGGGTTTCGGCCACGCGCCAGAAGGCGCCGTCGATCAGGATGTAGGTGTCTCCCGGCTTGCTGCCAGGTGCAATAAAGCTGTGTTCGGGGGAGGCTTCGGAGGCGCTTACCACGTGTTCGCTGCGACCCTCGATCACGTCATACCAAGGGAAGCCGTGGCGCAGGGGCGGGGGAAAGGCCAGCGGTGGGCGGCCGGCAAGCAGGCGGCGGAACAGTACCGACTTTTCAATTTCCAGGTCAGACAGGGTATAGCCTTCTTTCTGGGTGATTTGGCCCCAGGCAAAAGCAGCCCGTACCAGTTGTTTCTCTCTGTCTGAAAAGCTCATTTCGGCGGGTTCGCAGTGGTTGTTCTGTAATCAAGCGACCGCAAACAATACCATTCGGGGCCAATTGACGCTACGGCCTTGTGGAGGCATAGCGCAGCGATGGGGCGAAAACTCCGGTAGACTGCGGCAATGAACATCGATGCGTCAGTACTGGAAAACAATCAGGGAAGAAGCCGTAGCGAATGACTAGGGAAATGAAACGACGGATTGCGGCGGCGGCCCTGTGCCTGTTCGCCGGGGCAGCGGTGGCTGCCCAGCTGACCGAGGCCCAGGCGGGCCCGACAAGTGCTGCGGCACTGCAACCGACGCTGTGTCATGGCAGTGGCTGGGCGGATGCGCTGCGCTGCTATTCGATACCCGTGACGGGTTTGCAGGAGGGACAAGCGGCGGAGCTCGCCGTACTGGTGGCACCGGCGCTGAGCGAGGCCCAGCGCGAGCCCTTGTACCTGCTCGCCGGCGGGCCGGGGCAGGCATCCTCCGATCTGGTAAAGCTGCTCAATCCCCTGCGCAAGCTCAATCGCGAGCGGGACCTGGTGTTTGTTGACCGTCGTGGCGCAGGGCGTTCGCAGGTATTCGATTGTGGCCTGAGTGACTCACCGCCGGCGGATATCGAGCGCTTTGTCGCACTGCTGGCCGATTGCTACCGGGCGGATCCGGAGCGACCACTGGCGCTCACCAGCCGCCAGGCGGTGGAGGACCTGGAGCAGGTGCGCCTGGCACTGGGGCACGCAAAGATCAGCCTGTGGGGCGGCTCCTGGGGCACCCGCACGGCACTTCTGTACCAGCAGTGGTATCCACAGTCCCTGCGAAGCCTGGTGTTGGATGGGGTTGCACCTATCGACAGCAAGGTCTTCCTCACCGCGCAGGCCGCGGAAGCTGCGCTGGTAGAACTGCAGCAAGCCTGTTCCGCGGACCCGGTGTGCCGGGGGTTCGGCGACTGGCGCAGCGCGCTGGATCTGATATTGGCGAACTGGGATAGGGCCAGCGCGGTCAGCTTCCCGGATCCATTCACCGGCCGCCCGTCTGAGGAACCGGTCGAGAGCTGGATGCTGGCGAATGCGGTGCGTACCGCGTTGTATGATCCTAGCGTGGCGGCGCATCTGCCGTTCGCGATCGACCAGGCCGCCAAAGGAAATCTGTTGCCGCTGTCCGGTATTGTTGGGCTGTTTGCCAGGCTGGAGGGCAGTATGGCGATGGGCCTCACATTCTCTGTGGCCTGCGCCGAAGAAGTAAGCCGACTGCAGCGCGGTGAAATCCTTGCCGATGCCGCGGGCACCTTCCTCGGCGAGGCATTTGTGCAGCCATTTGTACGCGGCTGCGCGCAATGGCCGGTGCCTGCGCGCGCGTACCCGGTGAGCGAGCCTCGATCGCATCCGGTGTTGCTGATATCCGGCAGCGCAGACCCGATCACGCCGCCACTCTACGCCGAGCAGGCCCTCGATCACCTGGAAAACCGCCAGCACCTTATTGTGCAGGGCGGTGGGCATATCAACAGTACGCGCGGCTGTATTCCGGACCTGATGGAAGAATTCTTGAATAGTGGCGGCCAGCCGCTGGACCAGGACTGTGTCGCCGATATTCAGCGCCCGCCGTTTATGGCCGGTATGTTTGGGCCCTCTTTGCAGCAGGAGTTGAAACAAGAGGTGCAACAAGAGTTGAGACAAGAAAAACAGCCCCAGCTTAATCCGGAGAGCGAGGTTGCGGCCTCAACAGAGGAGGCGCAGCCATGATACAGGTGCAAGGTATCAGTAAGTCGTTCGCCGGCCAGCCGGTGCTGCGGGAACTGAGTTTTGAGGTGCCCGATGCTCGTATCACGGCCCTGCTTGGTGCCAACGGCGCCGGCAAAACCAGCTGTTTGCGGATCCTGTGTGGACTGTTGCGTGCGGAGAGTGGGCAGGTGCTGGTGGGCGGTGTAGACCCGGCGCTTGATCCACAGGGCGTGCGTCGCCAGTTGGGGGTGGTCGGTGATCGCGAGGGGCTCTACGAGCGTCTCACCGTGGCCGAGTATCTGGATATTTTTGCGCGAATGCAGGGGCTTTCTGGGGCCGCGCTCAAGTCCGCGCTGGCTTCGGTGAGCGAGGAGCTAGAGCTACAGAGCCTGTGGCAGCGGCGTATGGGCGGGTTTTCCCAGGGTGAGCGGATGAAGGTGTCGTTGGCGCGGGCGCTGGTGCACCAGCCCAGGCACCTTATTCTCGATGAACCCACGCGTGGGCTGGATGTTCTGGCGGTGCGCCTGCTGCGGCGGACGCTGTTGCGCCTGCGGTCTGCTGGCACCGCGATCCTGTTTTCCAGTCATGTGATGCCGGAGGTGGCAGAGCTGTCGGACCGGGTACTGGTGATGTCGCAGGGCAGAATTGTCGGCCGCGGGTCTCCGGATGAACTGATCGCAGAGACCGGCTGCGGCAATCTCGAAGACAGTTTCGTGGCGCTGGCCTACGGTGAGCGCGCGCCGGTTGCCGAGGAGGTGGTTTGATGCTGGGTGCCAATTCGAAGCGCGGTGCGAAAGAAAATTCACACACGATGTTGCAACTCCAGCTTATGTTGCCGCTGTTGCGCAAAGAGTTCCTAGAAGCGTGGCGCGATCGGCGCGCCCTGATTATGGCAGTGAGCTTTGCGTTGCTGTTTCCGGTGATGATCGCCGGGGGCTCTACCTTCATGATCAAGAAAAAGGCCGAGGAAGTAACCCGGGTCGCGGTACTCGGAAGCGCGCAGGCGCCGGTGCTGGCCGAAAAGTTGGCTGGCCCCGGAATGGAGGTGGTCAGTCTCGACGATGACGAGCCGCGCAGCCTGCTTGGTGAGGGCTATCACCTGGTGCTGGTTATCGACGACGAGTTTGAGCAGCGCTATCGCGACTTTTTAGCGCCGTCGCTGTACCTGTATGTAGACTCGACCAATACCAGCAGTGGCCGCGCACAGCGGCAGTTGCAGGAGCGGCTCGCATCCCTGCAGCAATTGGTGGTCACCCAGCGTCTCGTGGCGCGCGGGGTTGCCACCCAGGTACTGGCGCCATGGAAGCTGGAGATGCGGGATGTCAGTACCCCATCCGCACGAGGTGCGCTGCTGCTGGCGATGGTTCCCGGGATCCTGATTCTCACCCTGTTTGTCGCCAGCCTCGCGACGTCTGTGGATACTTCTGCGGGCGAGCGTGAGCGCCTCAGTCTGGAGACGCTGTTGTTGCAGCCGCTGCCGGCGTGGCAGGTGATCACGGCGAAGATGCTGGCGGTGGCGAGCTTGGGTTGGCTCGGATCGCTGATGTCGATCACCGCACTGGTACTATTAATGCCGCTGATGCCACTGGCCGAGCTCGGTATCCAGCAGGCGACCACCCTCTCTGGTGTTGTCAGCATGGGGCTGTTGCTGGTGCCGCTGGCGCTGCTGGTGGCTGTGTTGCAAATTCTGCTGGCCCTGCGCTCACAGTCGTTCAAAGATGCACAGACTCAGCTCAGTATTTTGCAGATAGCCCCGCTGGTGCTGCTGATGGCACTGGACATGGCGCAGGTGAGCCTGGAAGGAGGCTGGCAGCTGGTGCCTCTGGTCAGTCATCAGCAGTGGCTGAAGGATTTACTGGTTGGCGAAGTGGTCTCTTTGCCGGCGGTGCTGGCGGGTTCCGCGGTCACATTATTGTGTGTGGCGGTGGCAGTCCTGCTGGGGGCCAGGGCGTTGCGGCGGGAATCGCTGCTGACCGCGGCCTAGGTGGTTCCAGGCGGTTTCAGGTGGTTTCATGGCGCATGTGGGGCGCATGTGAGGCGCACGTGAAGCGCGTGTGTGAAATGAGTGTGTTGGGGTAATCGGTGACGATATCGGAACAGGAATGCGAAGGGCTACTGCGAATTGACCTGGGGGCAGTTGCGTCCAACTATCGCGCGCTGCGCGCCCGGCTCGCCGACCGCAGTCGCTGCGGTGCCGTGGTCAAGGCCGATGCCTATGGGCTGGGTATCGAACAGGTTGCCCCGGCACTCTATCGCGCCGGGTGCCGGGAGTTTTTTGTTGCCACTCTCGCCGAGGGGCGACAGTTGCGGTCAGTGCTGGAGCCTGTTGTTGCGAAGAGTTTTGCCGAGGCTTGTGCGGAAGAGTTAGCGGATCCAGATGCTGCACGCGAGGCCGTGCGCATCTACCTGTTAACCGGTTTGCGCCGCGGCTGCGAGGCAGAGTGCGCGGCAGAGGGGCTGATACCGGTACTGGTCAGCATCGAGCAGATGCGCCGGTGGTGTCAGGCCACGGCAGATGCGAATGGTGTCGCCGCTCCCTGTGCGCTCAAGGTAGATACCGGCATGACCCGGCTGGGTATGACCACCGTTGAATTTCATCAGCTGTTGCAGGATAAGCCGCTGTTGGCAGGCGCCAATGTGCAGTTATTCCTGAGTCATCTGGCCTGTGCCGATGAGGCAGCGCACCCGCAGAATCGGCAGCAGTTGAATTTGTTTAAGGATTTGCTGGCCAAGCTGCGCAGCCTGCAGCCACAGGTGCGTGCCAGCTTCGCTAACTCCTCCGGCATTTATCTCGGTGAGGAGTACCATTTTGATCTGGTGCGCCCGGGTTCCGCGCTGTACGGGATTAACCCAACACCTGCGGCGACCAACCCTATGAGTGCAGTGGTTAATTTACGTTTGCCAGTACTGCAGCAACGGGAAATTTTTGCCGACTGTGCGGTGGGCTACGGTGCTACGCAAACCGTGGCCGCCGGTAGCTGGCTGGCGGTCGTTCGCGGGGGCTACGCCGACGGTATACTGCGTGCGCAAAGTGGTCGTGGTCGCGGCTGCGCAATCGTTGATGACCGGCGCATTGAGGTGCCCATGATCGGGCGTGTCTCCATGGACACTTCGGTGTTCGATATTTCCACGCTGACTGCAGCGCAGCGCGCGCGACTGGAAATTATCGAGGTGCTGAATGAATCCCTGACCGTGGACCAGATGGGGGTGGCCGCAGATACCATCGGCTATGAAATTCTCACCGCTCTCGGTCGTCGCTACTTTCGTGTTTACCGTTGATTTCGCTTGGCCAATTCATCTGTTGGAGTAAAACGCTTGAGTTCCCCTGACTTCTCTGGCTCGCCGGTGTCCACCAAAAATGAAGCGCTCGGTACCCTGCGCCCGTTGCTGGACCTGCTGGCGGACGGCCATGTGCACTCCGGTGAGGCGCTGGGCGAAGCCTTGGGTGTGAGCCGCGCGGCAGTGTGGAAGCAGTTGCAGAAGCTCGAGGCCTTCGGTTTGCAGGTTGAATCGGTGAAAGGACGTGGCTATCGCCTGCCGGGCGGCCTGGACCTGCTGGTTGAGGAAAACATTCGCGGTGGTCTGGCACCGCATGCAGCAGCTCTGCTATCCGGGCTGCAGGTGTTCGACCTGGTGGATTCGACCAATGCGCGGGTATTGTCTGCGCTGGAAGGTGGTCGCGGCCACGGCATGGTAATGCTCGCTGAACAGCAGTCGGCCGGGCGCGGCCGTCGGGGACGACAGTGGCAGAGTCCGTTCGCTGCCGGGGTCAGTCTTTCCATCGGCTGGCAGTTCAATGGCGGCGTGCAGTTGCTGGAGGGCTTGAGCCTCGCGGTGGGTGTTGCGCTTGCCAGGGCGCTGTCGCGCTTTGATGTACCCGACGTGCGGCTCAAGTGGCCGAATGACGTCTGGTGCCGCGGGCGCAAGCTTGCGGGCGTGCTGCTGGAATTGAGTGGTGACTTGACCGACCGCTGTGGTGTAGTGGTCGGTATTGGCTTGAACATGCGCTTGCCGGCGTCGGTGTCGGATGCGATTGGCCAGCCGTGGATTGACCTGCAGGAAGTCCAGCCCGGAATCTCGCGCAATGCACTGGTGGTGGCCATGTTGGATGAGCTGTTGCCAATGCTGGCGGCCTACCCACAGAGCGGTTTTGCACCCTGGCGCGAGGCCTGGTCGGCACTGGACCAATTTTCTGGTGCTGAGGTGTGCGTGCAATCGGCGCAGCAGCGCTGGTGTGGTGTGGCGCGCGGGGTGAATGACAGCGGCGCACTGGTGCTGGAAGTGGATGGCCAGCCGCAGGTATTCCATGGTGGTGAGGTTTCCCTGCGCCCCGCGTCGTGACGGGAAGCTTGTCGTGATAGGAAGCTTGTCGTGATAGGTAGTTTGTCGCGACAGGTAGATTGTCGTGACAGGTAGATTGAATGAGCCTCTGTATCCCGCTGCATGCTGAGGGGCAGTGAGGCAACGGTTTGAGAACGAAGAATTGGCTGAGATGATTCTGGAGCTGGATCAGGGGAATACCCGTGGCAAGTGGCGCCTGTTGCGCGTTGCGCCTGCGGGCGTTTCTCAGGTGGTTACGCGCGGGGCATTTGCGCCGGGCCCCTGGTGGTCCGCCGAGCATTTGCCGGATGCCTGGTTTCAGCACCGGCCAACACGCGTGCGCTGCGGCAATGTTGCCGGGGCACAGGTGGCGCAGCAGATCGCTACGCGCTTGCAGCAGGAATTTGCCGTTCCTGTGGCCTTTGCCCGAGTTTCGCCCGAGTGTGCTGGTGTAACCTGCGCCTATCAGGAGATTGGCCGCCTGGGGGTGGACCGCTGGTTGGCGGTGCTGGCGGCTTTCGCACGGGATAGCTCCCCGGCACTGGTGGTCGATTGCGGCAGCGCCGTTACCCTGGATTTGCTGGGCGATGGCGGCCGGCACCTGGGTGGCTACATTGTGCCGGGCTTGGGGCTGATGCGGCGCGCCCTGTACGCCGATACCGATGCGGTAAAGGTCGATGCGGTATTCTCCCGCGGCATGCCCCTCGTGCCTGGCATGAATACCGAGCAGGCGGTCAATCATGGTCTGCCATTAATGGTGTTGGGCGCGGTTGAGATGGCGCAGCGCGAGTTGCTGCGGCAGTTGCAGTCCGTGTCGGGCACAGAAGCCGCTGCGCCCAGGCTGCTGGTTACCGGCGGTGATGGGGCGTTCATTGCCTCGTTGCGGCAAACCCCCAATCACAGTGTGGTTGAGGTCGTGGATGAACTGGTGATGGATGGCCTGGCATACGCGGATCTCGCAGAGATTTAGTGCCCTGCCCCAATTAATTACGTGGAATAGAGCAACGAAGTCCCTATGCGCTGGATATTTTTCTTGTTGGTTGTTGCGAATCTGGGTTTGTTCGGCTGGTTTATGACCACTGAGCGCACCCCGACAAAGACGGTCGTGGTGTCGCAGGCAGATCGCGGCGCTGACAGCATATCTCTGGTCAGTGAGTTGGATCCTGAAGAGTTGGCGGCGCGGGCACCTGCCGTTGCGACGCCGTCACCTGCGGAACCGGTGGTCGAAGCCGGCAAGGTCGCAGACCCTCTGTGTACTATGGTCGGGCCGTTTGCCGAGGCCTATCAGGGTGAGGATGTGGTGCGCCGGCTGCAGGCGCTGCAGGTCGAAGCGGATTTGCGCGACATAGAGATGCAGGGGCAAATGCGTTACTGGGTTTACCTGGCACCGCTGAACTCTTCGAAAGAGGCCTTCCGCAAGCTGCGCGAGCTGCAGGCTGCCGGGGTGGATAGCTATGTCATCCCCAAGGGGTCGCTAGAGAATGGCATTTCCTTCGGTATTTTCTCCGAGATCGAGCGCGCACAGTCGTTAACTGAAGAGTTGCGCGGGCGTGGGTTCAGCGCCGAATACCGCGAAGAGCCGCAAACGTATCTGGAGCGCTGGGTAGTGCTTGGCGGTGACGCCCCTGCCGCGGAAAGTGGCGCGCAAGTGCTTGTGGGCGAAGAGTTTTGGCAGCAGCTACAGTTGGATTACCCGGATATCGGACGTCGCCAAAACGTATGTAGCGAGATACGTGAGGCCAGTGCCGAGCAGTAACAGTGAAATGTCTGCCTGGGGTGAAGAAAAACGACAACAGGCTGTTGCTTGTCGCCATCACTTCCCCTAGAATCCCGCCTCCACTTCAGGGGGGATCAACAACCGTTGAAGTGAGTGGGCCTTAGGGTTTCACAGCGGGGTCGCGAGACTCTATTTTGGAGATGCTGACGTAGCTCAGTTGGTAGAGCAGCTGACTTGTAATCAGCCGGTCGGGGGTTCGACTCCTCTCGTCAGCTCCATCTTCATCCTGGTTCACGGGCTACTGAAGAAGTTCAGTTAAGTGTGTGAATTTTAAGGAAAAACTTGTTGACATCGACTGGGTCGCTGTAGAAAATACGCACCGCTTTCGAGCAGGGGTTCCCGAGTGGCCAAAGGGATCAGACTGTAAATCTGACGCGCAAGCTTCGGTGGTTCGAATCCACCCCCCTGCACCATTATTTAGATGCCTGTGTGCTGGCATCGAGGCCGGAAGAGGTTTTGCTCTTTTGGTTGGAGGTTTTCGCACGCGATAGCGCGGGCATAGTTCAATGGTAGAACCTCAGCCTTCCAAGCTGATGATGCGGGTTCGATTCCCGCTGCCCGCTCCATTCCATTGTGTGGAGCCTGCTTGGAAAGGTATTTGGAAGCTTGCAGCTTAGGTTGCAAGAAAGCAGGCGGCCCCGCCTGCGCCGGCTGGATTGCCGGTAGTTGGAGTAAGCTCATGTAGCTCAGGGGTAGAGCACACCCTTGGTAAGGGTGAGGTCGGCGGTTCAAATCCGCCCATGAGCTCCATTATTCGTAACCGCGGTGGCCTGTGTCTCCGCGGTTATTTGTATCCGGGTTTTGCGTTATTGCGGTCTGGGTGCAAAAGGCTCCCGAGCGGATTTCCGGGGGTTGTTCTTGGTAAGGCCGCGATTGCGGCTCACGCTTATATTGGGAGGCCCGCAA
>NZ_AFPJ01000003.1 GCF_000220505.1 Microbulbifer agarilyticus S89
CCCCGGCGATACGCTCGAATGGACCATCGAAGTGAGCAACCAGGGGAACCAGGACGGCACCGGTGTGACGATCACCGATACTCTGCCGGATACCGATTTGTTTGCCAGCTTTACCGCGAGCAATGGTGGTGTTGTGGATCTGGTTGCGGGCACCGTGACTTGGGATATCGGTGATCTTGCGGCGGGTGATTCCGTCACCCTGACCCTGACCGGCGTGGTAGCGGACGCAGTACCCGTCACCATTCCAACACAGACCAACTCCGTCGAAGTCACCGATGATGGCACCAATGGACCGGACCCCACACCGGACAACAATACCGACAGCGAAGACTTCGATATCACCTATGTGGAACTGACCATCGATAAAGACGATGGCGGCATCAGTGCAGAGCCTGGCGATAGCGTGGTGTTTAACCTCAGCTACCGCAACAACGGTACTGCCGATGCAGAGGGTGTGGTGATTACCGAAACACTACCTCCCAATACGACTTTTGATTCCGCCAACTCCAGCGCGGGCTGGGTACAAAATGGGGATGTGTTCACGCTGGATATCGGCAGCGTTGCCGCCGGCGCAGAGGGCACGGTGCAGTTTGCGGTCATCGTAGATGAACCACTGCCCAATGGTGTTATTGAAACCAGCAACACGGCAACCATCGAAGATAACGGCAGCTCCGGCCCGGATCAGAACGTCGATAACAACGAGGACAATGAACAGACACCGCTGGTCGCGGCCCC
>NZ_AFPJ01000002.1 GCF_000220505.1 Microbulbifer agarilyticus S89
TCGACGCGGCTTTTTTTTATTGGATAGCGGCAAAGAATTACAGCACGGCAGTGACACTGTCATAGTTGGGCTCGTCAGCGGTTTCCGCGACCTGCTCGGTATAGATAACCTTGCCCGTTTCATCGATCACCACAACAGCGCGAGAAAGTAACCCGGTAAGCGGACCCGTCGCAAAGGTAACGCCGTAGTCGCTGCCAAAGCTCGCACGGAATGTAGAACCCAGTTTTACGTTCTCGATTCCCTCTGCGCCACAGAAGCGCGCCATCGCAAATGGCAGGTCGGCGGAGACACATACCACCACAGTATTTTCCAGAGCCGCAACTTGCTCGTTAAAGGTCCGCACCGAGGTGGCACAGGTGGGGGTATCTACGGAAGGGAAAATATTCAACACCACACGCTTGCCTGCCAGGTCCTGCAGGGTCAGGTCCGAAAGGTCTCCCTGCGTGAGGGTAAAGGCTGGCGCCTGGCTGCCCACTTCGGGCAGCTCGCCCACGGTGGTAATAGGATTTCCCCGCAAAGTAATGTTGGCCATTGTGTATTCCTTGACTTGCCAATTGAATGTGAGCCCAGCATGACGACCAGCCTGGAGCTTGTCAATTACTCTCCGGGCGATGGACAGGCAATAAAAAACCCCGCGAAATGCGGGGTTTTTGGCGAACAGGATAATTGGGCAACTTAGTCCACCGTGGGTACGCGACCGAAGTCCCCTTCCATTTCTGCAGCCAGGAACGACATCACCACCCAGGCCGCCACATTCTGCTTCAGGTTATCCGGGTCGACTTTATCCAGGGTGTCATTCGGCGTGTGGTGATAATCAAAGTAATCGGTACCGTCCTGGTACAGGCCCATCGCCGGTACACCGCGCGCGACAAACACGCTGCTGTCGGGACCGCCGTAGGTTTCATTGTTTCCGCGCTCAATACCCAAGGGCGCAAGCAGCTGCATCATCTGGTCGGCAATCACAAACTTGCTCTCGGGAATACGCGTATCAAAGCGCCAGATCTTGCCTGCACCAAAGTCCGACTCGGAGACCATGATAATGTTATCCAGCGCGTCCTGGTGTGCATCCACGTATTGCTTTGCACCTACCAGACCAATCTCCTCAGCACCAAACAACACCACGCGAAGCGTGCGACGAGGGCGCTGCGGCAACTCTGAAATCAGGCGCGCGGTTTCCATCACAATCGCCACGCCTGCGCCGTCATCCAATGCGCCGGTACCTTCATCCCAGCTATCCAGGTGTGCGCCAATAAGCACTACTTCTTCCGGCTTCTCGCGACCAACCACTTCACCAATGACATTGAAGGAGGGACCGTCAGGCAGCGGGGCATTGTGTACATCAAGCTTCACCTGCACCGGTTTACCGCGCTCCAGCATCGCCTCCAGCAGATTCGCATCCGGGGCCGACAGGGCCAGGGCCGGCACCGGGTTGGCCACGCCATCGACAGACATCATACCGGTATGGGCAAAGCGATCGGAATCGGTACCGACCGAGCGCAGCAGCATTGCCGCAGCCCCCTTTTCGGCGGCCGCGCGCATACCCTTGCTGCGCCCCTGCACCGCCGGTCCATAGCCCTCGCCGGTGCGCGCACGCTCCATGCGTTTGTTAATAAAGGCGATTTTACCCTTTACCGCACTCGCCGGCGCCGCCATCAAAGCTTCAACATCGGCAAAAGGAACGACTTCGGCTGTGAGGCCACCTTCTGGCGTGGATGCGCCGTACCCCAGTGAGCTCACTACCAGAGGCTGCGGATAGGGTGCGGTAACCTCTGCATGCGCATGTCCGCGCGCCCAGCGCTTCACGTCGATCTGTTCGGTGTACACACGGTCAAAACCGAGGTCTTGCATTTTTTGCTGGGCCCAGGCGACCGCCCGCTCATCGCCCTTGGTACCGGCACGTCGGGGGCCCACTTCTACAGTGAGAGATTCCACCAGGCTGTAGGCATCGGAAAACTCCAGCGCGCGATCTCTAAGTACCTCAGCCACCGACAGATCTTCTTTTTTCAGTGGGGCAGCATGCGTGGCAGCAACCACCAACATTGCCGCTAAACTGCTGGTCATGGTGACCGCGGGTTTCACCAGGTGCTTAAACATGATTTCTCCAGTACTACTTGTGGAAATTTATTTTTATTGAGTAAAACGATTTTCGATTTATTACTTCGGCAGGGCCAGAAGACACTCACGCACCTCGCGCAAACGCCGGATACCCTCGTCAGAGAACAGGTAAGGCATTTTGCCGGTGTACTCGTCCTCCTCGATGCGCAGGCACTCGAGTCGCAAATCTTCCAGCGGAGGGTCGTGGCGCATCGGGTAACTGGTCAGCACACGCCATTCATTGTCGTCGGCCTGCCCCGCAATCACATCCTCCAGCCCCTGCTGGAATTGCGCCCGCTCCATACGGAAGCGAGGCGTACGCATGTGCATCAACCCCCAGACTACGAGTGCAAATACCGCAAAAGCCAGTCCGACGGTGATGAGTAGGTTCATTCGCTACCAACAAGTTCCGTCTGGTTTTCCGGGTTGCGCCCACGGTACTTGCTGAAGCGTCGCTGCACTTCCTGCATATCGGCCTCAAAGTTCCCGGTGGTGCGGTACAGTGAGTCAATGCAGATACGCTTGGTGGGAAAATCCCAGGCAATCAGCAACACAGGCACATCTGCAGCATGCGCGATCCGCAGGAAGCCATTCTTCCATTTACTCGCTTTTTTGCGCGTACCTTCCGGAGTGATCGCCACCCACATTTTTTCATTTTCTTTGAACTGACTCGCTACCTGCTTGGCCATGCCTCCCGCGGCGGATCGATCAGTGGGGATGCCGCCGAGCCACATGAACAATCCCTTGAACGGAAAGAAGAAGGCCTCCTTTTTCATCAGCCAGGAAGCTTTCAGCTTCAGCGCCAGAATGAAGGGCATAGCCACCACAAAGTCCCAGTTGGAAGTGTGCGGGGCCAGGGCCACCATCAGCTTTTTCTCCGCTGGGAAGTTACCGTCAAAGCGCCAACCCAGCATCTTGACAATCAGGAGTCCGAGCCCCTGAGTGAACCAGTTGCCGGCGCGCGGCATTTCATCGGGTAACGGTGTAGGAATCGTTGTTTTCTTTACTGCAGTCACGGTAACAATCTCTAATAAAATTGAGCGGATACCAATCCAGTTTAATGCTCACGAGTAGCGTAGAAGCGCACATCGGGATAACGCTCTTCCGCCAGTTGCAGGTTGACCCGGGTCGGGGCCAGGTAAGTCAAATGACCAGAGCCATCCACAGCCAGGTTGGTACTGGCTTTGCGCTTGAAGTTCTCCAGCTCCTTGGCACTTTCACTGTCTACCCAACGCGCGGTATTCACATTCACGTTTTCGTAGATCGCTTCGACCTTGTACTCGTCTTTCAGACGGTACGCGACCACTTCGAACTGCAGCACCCCCACGGCACCGACAATGATGTCGTTGTTATCCAGAGGGAAAAACACCTGAGTCGAGCCCTCCTCGGAAAGCTGCTGCAGGCCTTTTTGCAGCTGTTTCAGTTTCAGCGGGTCTTTCAGGCGGATACGGCGAAACAGCTCCGGCGCAAAGTTGGGAATACCGGTGAATTTTAGGGTTTCACCTTCGGAGAAGGTGTCGCCAATCTGGATTGTGCCATGGTTGTGCAAGCCGATGATATCGCCGGCAATGGCTTCCTCAACATGGGTGCGGTCACCGGCCATAAACGTAACCGCATCCGCAATTTTCACGTCTTTACCGATACGCACATGCTTCATTTTCATTCCGCGGTTATAGGTACCGGAACAGACACGCATGAAGGCAATACGGTCGCGGTGTTTGGGATCCATATTCGCCTGGATCTTAAATACAAAGCCGCTGAATTTGCTCTCTTCCGGCAGCACTTCACGCTCATTGGTCTGGCGCGACTGGGGACCCGGCGCCCACTCCACGAATCCGTCGAGCATTTCGCGAACACCGAAGTTACCCAGCGCGGTACCGAAAAATACCGGGGTCAGCTTGCCGGCGCGGTAGGCTTCCAGGTCAAACTCATGCGTGGCACCGCGCACAAGATCGATTTCTTCGCGGATTTCTTCGGCATCTTCGCCCAGCAATGCAGTGGCCTCGTCCGAGTCCAACCCCTTGATCTGGATGTCTTCGGGAATGGTGTGGCCCTGGCCCTGCTGGAACACATGAATCGTGTCGGTGTACAGGTTGTACACGCCCTTGAACAGCTTGCCGGAGCCCAGTGGCCAATTGATCGGCGCCGCCTGGATATCCAGCACCTCTTCAATTTCATCCATCACTTCAATGGGGTCGCGGATATCACGATCCAGCTTGTTGATGAACGACAGGATTGGCGTAGTCCGCAGACGACATACGTTCATCAGCTTGATGGTGCGGTCCTCGACACCCTTGGCACCGTCAATCACCATCAGCGCCGAGTCCACCGCGGTCAGTACGCGATAGGTATCTTCAGAGAAGTCCTCGTGCCCCGGGGTATCCAGCAGGTTTACCACCCGCTCCTTGTAAGGAAACTGCATGACCGAGGAAGTAACGGAGATGCCCCGCTCCTGCTCCATGGTCATCCAGTCCGAGCGCGCATGGGGCCCTTTCTTGCCCTTAACGGAACCCGCAAGCTGAATCGCATTTCCGAACAAGAGCAACTTCTCGGTCACCGTAGTCTTACCGGCGTCCGGGTGAGAAATAATCGCGAAGGTACGGCGGCCGTTAATGCCCGCCAGAGATGAGGATTGACCCATAATGCAAACAATCGAACTGGATAAAAAACAGTCGGGCATTATACACGTCGGCACACATCTCTGGGGCTGTTAGACTGCAAAAACCCAACCGGTCTCACACCGGGAACACCGGACTCTCCGCGGGCTTCTGGTCAAGTGCCCGCGACACCCACAACAGAGATGAACAATGAGTCAAGAAAACTTGCAGGCCCTGCAGCGGGTTCTGGCGGAACAGCAGGTTCAGGGATTTCTGGTACCGCGCTGCGACGAGTATCAAAACGAGTATGTGCCGGCTGCCGACGAGCGCCTGGCCTGGCTCACGGGCTTTGACGGGTCCGCCGGTCTTGCCGCACTCGCGCATGCGCGCACCGCACTCTTTGTCGACGGCCGCTACACGCTGCAGGCTCAGCAACAAATCGGGATCCAGCCGATCGAGCAACAGAGCCTTGCCGCGGCCGATATCGCCAATTGGCTCTGCGACGCCCTCCAGCCCGGGGATACACTCGGCTTCGACCCGCGCCTGCATACCGAGCCCGGGCTTGCCCCCCTCAAGCAGCGCCTTATTGAGCAGGGTATTGAGCTGCGTGCGCTTGATACCAACCCAATCGACCAAATCTGGGCGGGCCGCCCTGCCCCGCCCAGTGGTCCGGCACTGCCACACCCGCAAACCTTCACCGGCGAAGACTCCCAGAGCAAACGCCAGCGTATCGCCGAACAGCTGCAACAAAAACAGCAGCACGCCCTGTGGCTCGCCAACCCGGAAGTCTGCGCCTGGCTATTCAACATCCGGGGAAGCGATATCCCCCACTTGCCGGTCGCACTGAGCATGGGCCTCCTGTATCAGGATGGTTCCGCCACGCTGTATCTCGCCACCGGTGCCACCAGCGAGGCACTGCAACAGCATCTGGGCAGTGACATCGAGGTGGTGCACGACAAAGACAGCTTGTTCAGCGCAGCCGAGCGGCAACACGTACAAAGTGTGTGGGCCGATCCCCAATTGACCAATTGCTGGACGCTGCAACAGTTGCGCACGCGCGATATTCAGGTTCAGTTCGCGCGCGACCCAATTACCGCGGCCAAAGCGCGTAAGAATGCCACCGAGCTGGAAGGCAGCCGCGCGGCGCATGTGCGCGATGGTGCCGCGCTGTGTGAGTTTCTCGCCGCGTTACCGCACGCAGTGGCCCAGGAAAATTTTGGCGAGATTGAGGCGGTCCAGTTACTGCGCAGCAAGCGGGAGCAGCGCGAAGGCTTTACCGACGACAGCTTTGATTCTATCTCCGGCTATCGCGGCAATGGCGCCATTGTTCACTACCGGGTCACCCCCGGGTCGAGCCTGCCGATGGCGGCAGAAGGGATTTACCTGATCGATTCCGGCGGCCAGTATCCGGACGGCACCACCGACGTCACCCGCACCGTTGCCCTCGGCGCCCCTTCACCGTCTGCGCGTGATCACTTCACTCGCGTACTCAAGGGGCACATCGCCATTGCCACACTGAAGTTTCCCACGGGTACCTGTGGCGAACAGATCGACGCGTTTGCGCGCAAGTCGCTATGGGATGCGGGGCTCGATTACGCACACGGCACAGGCCATGGCGTGGGCAGCTTCCTGAGCGTGCACGAGGGACCACAGAGAATTGGCAAGGCCACAACCAATGTCGCCCTGGAGGCAGGCATGATTGTCTCCAACGAACCTGGGTTTTATCTTACCGGCGAATACGGCATCCGTATCGAGAACCTGATTTTTGTCAAAGAGCGGGAGGGCTTCCCCGGGTTTCTCGAGTTCGAGGATTTAACCCTGGCGCCCATCGACCAGCAACTGATCAATACCGAGCTGCTGAGTGACGACGAGCTGCAATGGTTGAATGACTATCACGCAAAGGTACACACAACCCTTGCCAATGAAGTAGACGAGGAGACTCGAGCCTGGCTGACGGCGGCCACCGCGCCCATGACCAAAGGATAAGAAATAAGGGATAAGGGATTGGGATAACGCATGCCTAAGTGTTAGCGGCGCTGCTCAATTGAGCGCCGCTGACGCATCCTTGGCGTACGCTCGCAAGTGTTTACGCAGCCACCACCAGGCAATCAGCCCCAAAACCCAGTTGGAGACCAGTGTTGCCAGAAATAGCCCCTTGATGCCCCAAATCTGGTTGCCCAACCAGGCCAGTGGCAGATAGACCCCCAGTACCCGCAGGAACGAAATCAGGGTCGCCGGAAGTGGGTGCCCCAGGCCATTAAAAGCGGCGTTCGCAGACATCACGAAACCGTAGCCCGCATAGCTAAACGGCACCAGGTACAGATAGGCGGTGGCCACATCGAGCACTTGCGGGGAGTCACTGAACAGGCCCGCTATCGGCCCGCCCACCAACCAGAGCACCACGCCAAGCACCACACCAAACAACAGGCAGAAACGCGCCAGTACCGAAACCGTTTCATCCAGCCGCTGCAATTTACCAGCGCCCGCATTTTGTCCCATAAACGGCCCGACCACAGACGACAGAGCATAAAAGACAATCAGCGCCAGTGGCTCGATGCGCAGGGCAATCCCCAGACCAGCAACCGCGTCCACGCCATGGGCGGCAACCAGCGCCACCACAACGCCACCGGACATGGGAATAATGACATTGGTCGCGATGGCTGGCAGTCCAATATGCAGCAGACTTGTCCAGGACTCCCTAAGCGCGGCCCAGTCCGCGGTTGGCATCGCGAGCAAGTGCTCACGTCGCGCGAGAATATACATCGCCACAAAAAAGCTCACCCCGCGGGAAATAACCGTCGCCAACGCCGCGCCCTGCAACTCGAGGCGCGGGAAGCCAAGCAGTCCGAAAATCAGCAACGGATCCAGGATCAGGTTAAACAGCGCGACCCCGAGCATGATGCGACCGGTCACAGAACTGTTGCCGATGCCACGCAGTGCGGACAGGGCAACCACAGGCACCACGGCAAACACCGCGCCGACGTACCAGGGCACCATATAGTCAGTGATCAGGGGCAACAGGCGCGCTTCTGCACCGAGCAACCGAAATAAAGGCTCGATGGAAATCAGGCCGACAATACTCACCACCACGGCAATCAGCATGGCAAGCACCGTGGCATCGGTAACCAGGCGGCGCACCCGCTGCATGTCGCCTGCTCCGTAGGCACGCGCAACCACCGAGGAGGTGCCGGCACCCAGGCCGATGGCAAGCGCGTTGATCACCATCACCACCGGAAAGGTAAAGCTCATCGCCGCCAGCGGCGCATCCCCGAGCTGAGCGACAAAATAGGTATCCACCACGTTAAATGACATGGTCGCAAGAATGCCCCACACCATGGGCAAGGCGAGTCGACGTAAATGCGCTGCGACGGAGCCGTCAAGCAACGACGGCTGTGATGTATGGGATGGCATGCTGATTCCGGGCTTCAAGGCGCGCTTACAATATCAGACTCATCAGGAGTGCGTCTTCACGCGTACCATCGGATTTTGGATAGTAATTTTTTCGCCGCCCGTCTTCCGAAAAGCCGAGCTTGTGATAGACCGCACGCGCCGGCCGGTTGGATGCCCTCACCTCCAGTAGGACCCGGGCAATGTCATCGGGGCATTGAGCGAGGACGCGCTGTAAAAGCTGTGTTCCCACACCGCGGTTTTGCCACCCGGGGGCGACGGCCACGTCGAGGATTTCAATCTCATCAAACAAACGACTCGTTACGCAGCAGGCAACGAGGCCCGATAATGGGCCTTGCACTGCCTCCGGCGCACGCAGTACCCAGCAGCGGTGACCGCTACTCAAGCTATCCCGATACTGTTGTGCGCTCCACGGATGGCTGTGTGCACCGCGCGCCAATGCCGCAAGCGCATCGCAATCGCTCTCTAACGCACGGTCAAACGTGAGGTCAGTGACACCGGGGCCAGAAGTAGGTGGGATGGATGAGGATTTCAAGGGCCGGCTTCCATGATCAACTTGCCCGGGCAAGTGATGAGGCAGGTCATTGGCTACGGGTTTGCTCAGGATACAGTTTACGCAGCAACTGCCAAACATCACGTTTGCGAGCGGGTTCCGTCAACAGCTCGGTAAGGCTTGGCAGGGCCACAACAGAAGCACCATCCCAGTCCGCTACCGAATCATCCAGGGAAACGGGCGCACAGAAGGACTGGGCCTGCTCCCCCATCAACCAGATGGACTTAACGGATTTCCGCGCACAAGCGGCTTCCAGCCAGCTGCGACAGGTTTCGCGCGCGTCACTGGCGCCGGCGGCCATGGCAAATGGGTTTTCCGCCAGCGGCCACTTCAATTTGTCGCGCTGGGATGGTAGCTGGTGCCAGCCCAAGGCCCGCGCCATATTGCCGAACAGCGATTCCACCGGCAGTGCACTACCCGGCGCTCGACTGTCCACAGCCAGCAACTCTTCACCGAGCCACCAGCAGCTGAGAATAAACGGGGCCACCGGCTTTTCCGGGGCTGCGACCGGAACAGGTTGCACCGGCGGTTCCGGCGACTTGGTTTCGGCGGTAATGCTGCCGATTACCCGCTCGACTTCCACAGGTGCAGGCGCGATTGGCTTGGCCGGCACCTCGGGGCGCTGGTGGACACTGGCATCGACCACCTGCATAAGTGCTGCTGCCGAAGCAGGTTGCTCGTCTTCGCCGGCTCCCGCCGTATCCGGCGGGGGCAAAATGGCCTGAACGGGTTGCGGAGCCAGAGGCAGACAGAACCTGGGCATATAGCTGGTAACACCCAGCGCCGTCAGGTATTCGGTCCGTTGTAGCTCGTTCACACTGATCTCCGCTTGTCCGCTCAGACGCCTTCCGGCTTTCTGCTTTTACTGGCGAGCAAGTTTAACGCATCCAGGTACGCTTTGGCGGAAGCAACCAAAATATCGGTATCCGCACCTACGCCGTTCACCAGCTTGCCGTCACGCTCAAGGCGTACCGTCACACTGCCCTGGGAATCAGTACCCTGGGTTACCGCATTTACGGAATACAGTTTCAGGTCTGCATTACTGCCCACCACAGACTCAATGGCCTTGAAGGTTGCATCCACTGGGCCACTGCCTTCGGCATTGCAGGAGCGGTTTTCACCGTCGATCTTCAATTCCAGCTGCGCCTGCGGGTTGCTGCCGCTTTTGCTGCGTACCTCAAGGTCGACCAGTTGATAGTGCTCCACTGGCTCGGCGGCACCGGAAATCAGTGACTGCAGGTCTTCGTCAAAGATCTCATGCTTCTTGTCTGCCAAATCCTTGAAGCGCTGGAACAGCACATTGAATTCTGCCGAATCGGCAAAGGTCACACCCAGCTCTTCATAGCGCGCTTTTACCGCGGCGCGACCGGAGTGCTTGCCCAAAACCAACCGGTTCTGTCCCCAGCCCACGTCTTCCGCACGCATGATTTCATAAGTCTCACGATGCTTGAGTACACCGTCCTGGTGGATACCGGATTCGTGTGCAAACGCATTGGCACCAACGATGGCTTTGTTCGGCTGCACCGGGAAACCGGTGATGGAAGAAACCAGACGCGACGTCGGCACAATGTGGCTGGCATCGATGCGGGTCTCCACCGGATACAGATCCTGGCGGGTGCGCACCGCCATCACGATTTCCTCGAGCGATGCGTTACCCGCGCGCTCACCCAAACCGTTGATGGTACATTCCACCTGACGCACACCATTCATCACCGCCGAGAGGGAGTTGGCTACCGCCAACCCCAGGTCATTGTGGCAGTGGGTAGAAAAAATCGCTTTGTCCGAATTGGGCACATTCTCAATCACCCGCTTGAACATTGCCCCGTACTCACCCGGCTCGCCGTAGCCGACCGTATCGGGAATATTGATGGTACCGGCACCCGCCTTGATCACCTCTTCGATGATGCGGTACATAAACTCGGGCTCTGAGCGGCTGCCATCCTCGAGGGAAAACTCGACATCGTCGGTAAACTGGCGCGCGGTCTTCACCGCCTCCACCGCCTGGCGCAATACATCCTCAGGCTCCATCTGGAGCTTGTACTTCATATGGATGGGGGAAGTCGCAATAAAGGTGTGGATACGCGACGCATTGGCGTTCTTGAGCGCCTCTCCCGCGCGCAGGATGTCGGGCCCTACCGCACGCGCGAGGCTGCATACGCGAGAGTCCTTCACGGTTTCTGCAACCGCCTGCACTGCTTCGAAATCGCCCTGACTGGCAATGGCAAAACCCGCTTCGATCACGTCGACACGCATGCGTTCGAGCATGGTCGCGATACGAATCTTTTCTTCTTTGGTCATGGATGCGCCGGGGCTCTGCTCGCCATCGCGCAAGGTGGTATCAAAAATGACTAATTTATCTTTATTAGAGTTCATGAGGGCTCTTCTCCTAGTCTGGCCCGAGGCTAAACAGCGCAATTGTCGCTGTCTACGCGCTACTCAAATTAAGTACGGAATTCTGTTGAGACGTGTGGGGATAAAATTATATGCCGCAGTGCGGCAGTCGTAGCGGGCTAGCTAGTAGTAGAAGAGGGGCAGCGGTGGCGTTCGCCATATCAGCAGAGAGGAAACACCTAAATGTATTGGCAACGGTGAACGTGGAGACCTGAGAGCTCACTACCGTCGGATTCGATTGGACCGAGTCCGTGAATTGATTGGGAAACATGGCTGCATCATATTCCTGATTGAAAACCTAGCGTCTGTACCCCCACGTACGCAGCAACATGTATGCAGATGCGCACCGGGAGACAGGGACTATAAGCTTCAATCACGCAGGAGATCAACAGCCATCCTATTAATCAATCCAACAGGGAGCTTCAAAACAAAAAACAACTCCCTTTATAATCTGACAAAGGATACGCATCCTACATAGGCATTATGCGCTCGCAGCCAGCAGCTGGCGCAACGGCAACATCAGCCGCGCCGCCACAGTCACCTACAGCAGTTTTTCAATATCATCCGCGATCGCGGCCGGCTTATCTTTAGGGGCGAAACGATTCACCACTTCGCCGTCGCGATTGACGAGGAACTTGGTGAAATTCCATTTGATACCTTCGGTACCCAGAATACCCGGAGCCGCCTGCTTCAGGTGGGTAAACAACGGATGCGCGTCCGCACCATTGACATCCAGTTTGGAATACACCGGAAAACTGACGCCGTAATTCAGTGAGCAGAACTCCTGAATCTCTCCATCCGTACCCGGCTCTTGCTGCCCGAACTGGTTACAGGGAAATGCGAGCACCGCGAAGCCCTTGTCCTTGTACTTCTTATACAGCGCTTCCAGGCCCTCGTACTGCGGGGTAAACCCACATTTGCTAGCCGTATTTACAATCAACAGCACCTTACCCTTGTACTCCTCCAGGGTGGACTGCGTACCATCACCACTCTCTACCGGAATGTTAAATATCTCGGACATAATTGACTCCTTCACGGGTCTTTGGTCATTTCCTATTTGCAATATAAACGCCCCATAGAAATCCGCAAGCAATCACAGGGGCGCTGTTACACGGAGTACGCGCGAGCGTCGCTTGTGGATTGATTTGATAAACAATTTCAGACTTATGCACACCCCGGTTACACACAGAAACCTTGGACAGAGTTGTGGGTAACTACGGGATATTCGATGGGAGTGGCGTGGTTACTGGCTTTGCGAAGACGGCTAAAAAAACGTCATTGCGGTTTGGGGATAAAACCGATGCAGGCTTACTCAATTTGAAGCCGTGGATAGGCTCGCGGTTGTGTAGCCGGCGGGGATTTGAGTATGGAGAGAAGTACCGTGCT
>NZ_AFPJ01000001.1 GCF_000220505.1 Microbulbifer agarilyticus S89
GAAGCCTGACGATGACCTACTCTCACATGGGGAATCCCCACACTACCATCGGCGATGTTGCGTTTCACTTCTGAGTTCGGCAAGGGATCAGGTGGTTCCACAACTCTATGGTCGTCAGGCAAACTGGCTTGGGTTGGTCTGGTCTTATGAGCATTCTGCTCTGCGCTGCCTGTTATCGCTGTTTGCCTCGGTCAGATTCTGACCGGCGATAACCCCAAATAAGTCGGTAAAACATTCTGTAGTAATACACCGCAAGAACTGTATGTCTCGTCTCGCGCACAATCCCCTGATCGTCTTCGATCAGCAAATCGTTAGTAACCATCTCTGTTGTATGGTCAAGCCGCACGGGCAATTAGTACTGGTTAGCTCAACGCCTCACAACGCTTCCACACCCAGCCTATCAACGTGGTAGTCTTCCACGGCCCTTTAGGACTCTCAAGGAGTCAGGGAAATCTAATCTTGAAGGAGGCTTCCCGCTTAGATGCTTTCAGCGGTTATCCCGTCCGAACATAGCTACCGGGCAATGCCACTGGCGTGACAACCCGAACACCAGAGGTTCGTTCACTCCGGTCCTCTCGTACTAGGAGCAACTCTTCTCAAATTTCCAACGCCCACGGCAGATAGGGACCGAACTGTCTCACGACGTTCTAAACCCAGCTCGCGTACCACTTTAAATGGCGAACAGCCATACCCTTGGGACCGGCTTCAGCCCCAGGATGTGATGAGCCGACATCGAGGTGCCAAACACCGCCGTCGATGTGAACTCTTGGGCGGTATCAGCCTGTTATCCCCGGAGTACCTTTTATCCGTTGAGCGATGGCCCTTCCATACAGAACCACCGGATCACTATGACCTACTTTCGTACCTGCTCGTCATGTCTGACTCGCAGTCAAGCGCACTTATACCATTATGCTCATTGCATGATTTCCGACCATGCTGAGTGCACCTTCGTACTCCTCCGTTACTCTTTGGGAGGAGACCGCCCCAGTCAAACTACCCACCATACACTGTCCTCGATCCGGATAACGGACCAGAGTTAGAACCTCAAACATACCAGGGTGGTATTTCAAGGATGGCTCCACTGCAACTGGCGTCACAGTTTCAAAGCCTCCCACCTATCCTACACAAATAGGCTCAAAGTTCAGTGCAAAGCTGTAGTAAAGGTTCACGGGGTCTTTCCGTCTAGCCGCGGGTACACTGCATCTTAACAGCGATTTCAATTTCACTGAGTCTCTGGTGGAGACAGCGTGGCCATCGTTACGCCATTCGTGCAGGTCGGAACTTACCCGACAAGGAATTTCGCTACCTTAGGACCGTTATAGTTACGGCCGCCGTTTACCGGGGCTTCGATCAAGAGCTTCGCATACGCTAACCCCATCAATTAACCTTCCGGCACCGGGCAGGCGTCACACCCTATACGTCCACTTACGTGTTTGCAGAGTGCTATGTTTTTAATAAACAGTCGCAGCCACCTGGTCACTTCGACCGGCCTCAGCTTAGGGAGCAAGTCCCATCACCAAAACCGGCGTACCTTCTCCCGAAGTTACGGTACCATTTTGCCTAGTTCCTTCACCAGAGTTCTCTCAAGCGCCTTGGTATTCTCTACCTGACCACCTGTGTCGGTTTAGAGTACGGTTCACAATTGCCTGAAGCTTAGAAGTTTTTCCTGGAAGCAGGGCATCAACCACTTCGTCTCTTAAAAAGAGACTCGTCATCAGCTCTCAGCCTTAGGGACCCGGATTTGCCTAAGTCCCCAGCCTACAACCTTAAACATGGACAACCAATCGCCATGCTGGCCTAGCCTTCTCCGTCACTCCGTCGCAGCAATTGCAAGTACAGGAATATTAACCTGTTTCCCATCGACTACGGCTTTCGCCCTCGCCTTAGGGGCCGACTAACCCTGTCCCGATTAGCGTTGGACAGGAACCCTTGGTCTTCCGGCGGGGAGGTTTTTCACCCCCCTTGTCGTTACTCATGTCAGCATTCGCACTTGTGATACCTCCAGCAGACCTCACAGTCCACCTTCAGCGGCTTACACAACGCTCCTCTACCATGCTTAAAAAGCATCCGCAGCTTCGGTTATCAGTTTGAGCCCCGGTATATCTTCCGCGCGGGCCGACTCGACTAGTGAGCTATTACGCTTTCTTTAAAGGATGGCTGCTTCTAAGCCAACCTCCTAGCTGTCTGGGCCTTCCCACATCGTTTCCCACTTAACTGATATTTGGGACCTTAGCTGGCGGTCTGGGTTGTTTCCCTTTTCACGACGGACGTTAGCACCCGCCGTGTGTCTCCCGCGATTGCACTCCACGGTATTCGGAGTTTGCATGGGGTTGGTAAGTCGGGATGACCCCCTAGCCCAAACAGTGCTCTACCCCCGTGGGTGAGACGCGAGGCGCTACCTAAATAGCTTTCGAGGAGAACCAGCTATCTCCCGGCTTGATTAGCCTTTCACTCCGATCCACAGGTCATCTCCTAATTTTTCAACATTAGTGAGTTCGGTCCTCCAGTTGATGTTACTCAACCTTCAACCTGCCCATGGATAGATCGCCGGGTTTCGGGTCTATTGCCTGCAACTAAACGCCCTATTAAGACTCGATTTCTCTACGGCTCCCCTAAGCGGTTAACCTTGCTACAGACAATAAGTCGCTGACCCATTATACAAAAGGTACGCAGTCACCCCGAAGGGCTCCTACTGCTTGTACGTATACGGTTTCAGGTTCTATTTCACTCCCCTCTCCGGGGTTCTTTTCGCCTTTCCCTCACGGTACTGGTTCACTATCGGTCAGCTGGGAGTATTTAGCCTTGGAGGATGGTCCCCCCATGTTCAGTCAAGATAACACGTGTCCCGACCTACTCGATTTCACTCTAAATGCCTTTTCGTGTACGGGGCTATCACCCTGTATCGCGGAACTTTCCAGATCCTTCCACTAAAACATAAAGAGCTTAAGGGCTAATCCCCTTTCGCTCGCCGCTACTCAGGGAATCTCGGTTGATTTCTTTTCCTCCGGGTACTTAGATGTTTCAGTTCCCCGGGTTCGCCTCCCTAACCTATGTATTCAGTTAGGGATACCTGTAAAACAGGTGGGTTTCCCCATTCGGACATTCTAGGATCAAAGCTTGTGTGCCAGCTCCCCTAGACTTTTCGCAGGCTCCTACGTCCTTCATCGCCTCCAGCTGCCAAGGCATCCACCGTATACGCTTAGTCGCTTGACCATACAACACAAACGACTACTAACGACTTTGCATTTGAATACGGGTAAGTATTCAAACACCGGATTGTGTGCTTGAGAGACACACATTTCTATTGATGTTGAGTATTGTTAGTACTCAACCTCGCCTTGCAGTGTATTACTACAAAATGTTTCACCTTGTTAAAGAACATCTGATGTAAAAATCAGAAAGCTAATCTCTCGAATCAAGCAACA